>CAVOWZ010000001.1:0-472549 GCA_963700275.1 uncultured Bacteroidales bacterium
CCCCTGTAATCTCTCCTGAGCAATTTTGAAGCCTCGGGATTTCCGATTATTTCCTTCTTCTCCTCATCCCATCCAACTTCTGATCCGGTATAGTATGATATCATTGCCAGCTGGACTGTTGCAGTTGACCTGAAAGCATCTTCAGGATTGCATGTTATAAGGTTTTTGTCTTTTGTCCTGACTGCATTCAGGAAATTCCCGACATGGTTTTCCTGCATGGTTGGAGTCGGGATCGAAATATCTTCCCTTTTTGCATCTTTACCGGTCGGGAATATCACAACTTTTGATTCTTCCGCGAAGAGAGTTCCTTTTTCTCCATAAAAGAAGATACCGTTATTGAATTCCCTGTTAACATCTCCATTGCCCCACATCCTGTGCTGCCACATGACCGGCGCTTTCCTGAAAGTCATGTTTGCCGTAAGAGTATCCGGTGTCGTCATCTGGTCCTTCAGTATAAAAAGCCCGCCGGATGTGTTGAATTTTACAGGCATGCTTTCACTCATAATTTTTCTTATTATATCAATATGATGAATTCCCCAGTCTGTCAGGTGACCGTTTCCATATTCCTTTTCGAGTCTCCACGCCTTGTGTCCTATACTTGGGCGATAATCGAGTTTTGGAGCCGGGCCGCACCATTCTTCCCAGTCGAGTGATGCAGGCGGTGGCTGGATCTTTGAATCCTGAGGAGCAGGATTGTAATGTATCTGCGCAACTATCTGGTGAACATCCCCGATCCTGCCGTTTTCGATAAGTTCTTTTGTTTTCATGAATGCCTGGCTCTCCCTCCGCTGAAAACCTATCTGAACAATATTTCCTGCATTTTTCCAGGCATTTATCATAGCTAATCCTTCCATCACATCGTATGAAAGTGGTTTCTCGCAATAGATATCAAGGCCTTTTTTACACCCTGCTATAAACTGAAGTGCATGCCAATGAGGGATTGTACCTATGAACAAGGCTTCAAGTCCTTTAAGATCAATAAGATCCTGATAATATTTAAATGTTTTTGGTCGTGTTCCCTGGAGCTTTGCAATCTCATCGGCGCTAGTTTTGAGATGCTCACTGTCCACATCGCAGATACCAATTACCTCAACCCCTCCTGATTTGAGAGCAGCTGTAGTGATAACCATTCCATACCACCCTGCTCCGATCAGGCCAATCTTAAGTTTTCTGCTTTCCTGCATATGAGGGATGTAGAATGACGATGCAATTCCGGCCGTACCGGTTGCAGTGACTTTAATAAAGTTTCTTCTTTTCATGAGTATGATGTTTAAAAGATTACCGGTTAAATACCATTCTGCTAAATTATGCTTTTTTTGAGATTTTTTAACCACGGAGTTATTTCACAGAATCAATTTGGAGTTTGGTTCACAAAATCTCCCCATCACCCACTCTCCCCATCTCTCCCTCCATTGTCCTCCGAAGCTTTAGCGAAGGAGGATCGTCTCCCGGCTTGTTCTTCAATCCAATATTTGTATTTTTACGGCATACTTTCAGGAATGAAAAAGACAACACTGCTTTTCACCGATGCTCTTAAGCTGAAGCGCCCGAATGCATTTCAGGTTATGCTGAAGCCAGCAGGTCCGGCATGCAACCTGGACTGCAACTATTGCTATTATCTGGAAAAAAGCAAGCTTTTTGGAGGTGGTAGTACAAGAATGTCAGATGAGCTTCTTGAAGAATTCACAAAACAGTTCATTGAAGCACATGATGTTCCTGTAGTGATGTTTACCTGGCAGGGAGGTGAACCTACTTTGATGGGGCTCGACTTTTTCAGAAAAACTGTTGCACTTCAGAAAAAATATTCAGGAGGTAAACAAATAGAAAATGCCTTTCAGACAAACGGTACCTTGCTTAATGATGAATGGTGTGCGTTTTTACGGGAGAATAATATGCTTGTTGGCATTTCAATTGACGGACCGGAACAGGTTCATGATCATTACCGCCGCTCAAAATCCGGAGCGCCAACCTTTAAAAGGGTTATGAAGGGAATAGAGTTGTTGCAGAAGCATAAAGTCGAATTTAATACTCTTAGCGTTGTTAATGATTTTAATGTGTCGATGGCAACTGAAACATACAGGTTCCTGAAACAGATCGGAAGCGGTTTCATACAGTTTCTTCCGGTTGTTGAGAGGATCTCGGAGAGCCAGAGTGAGCATGAACTGAAGCTGGTGGCCCCGGTCCATGGCGAAGCTAAACTGGCCCCATGGACAGTTGAATCAAAAGACTACGGAAAGTTCCTGATCACAATTTTTAACGAATGGGTCAGGAACGATGTTGCCAGGTATTATGTCCAGATTTTTGATGCAACCCTGGCAAATTATGTTGGTGAAAATCCCGGTATCTGTGTGTTTAACGAGACATGCGGAGATGCTCTGGCCATGGAACATAATGGAGATGTTTATCCTGCGATCATTTTGTATATCCGGAATATCATCGTGGGAAATATTTTTAAAACACCTCTGATAGATCTGGTAAAGTCACAGCAGTCAGTTTGATTTCGGGATCGACAAGAGAAATAAATTACCGGGATACTGTCTCAGGTGTGAAGTCAGATATGCCTGTCATGGCGAATGTCCAAAGCACAGGTTTCTGAGCACTCCTGACGGACAGCCGGGATTGAATTATCTTTGCGAGGGATATAAATTATTTTTCAAACATGTTGAGCCGTACATGGATTTCATGGCTAAAGAGCTGAAAGCGAAGCGAGCGCCGGCAAACGTGATGAACTGGATAAGGAACAAGGAAAACCAGGTTGTAAGACAGGTCAGGCCGGAAAGGAATGATCCCTGCCCCTGCGGAAGCGGGAAGAAATTCAAAAATTGCTGTGCAAACAAACCCCCATGGACAGTACTCAACTGACTTTCCAGCCAGCCTTAACAATCTATGATCTTATATGATCCGGGTTGTTACCCGGGATTGAGAGTATAAGCACCCAATCGTTACCCGGTTCAGCTTCCCCGGGGGGATTAAAAGTAGCTATACCCTTATTATTATATGTATCTCCGGGAGTCGAAAGGCCTGTACGCGGATCATACCAGGAAGAATTATATTTTCCTTCAGGCAGTTTTTCCATGTCAAGGGAGAAGTTCCGTCCTGTCCAGGTGTATGCAAACAGATAATCCGCCCCACGGGTGATCGCAACATAGTCATATTTTTCACCCTGAGGTTCTGCAAGCAAATCGTTTGAGGGTACTCTGTCGAAGTAGGACTTTGAAACCATCAGGTTTCTGAGATGCTTCATCTGGATAGCACCATGGGCATTAATTGCGGTATTCCAGTATTGCTTTGCCCCGTAACCCGGGTTATTGTCAGTGGTTTCGTAAAATTGCATAATGGAGCTGTGCCCGTATGTAAAACCGCAACATCCTGCAAAAACTGACCAGTACGCATATCTCCTTATATCCATATCGGTCCAGTAAGGCTGCGTGGTGTCGTGAAGGCCCTGGGGAATGCCCTCATATGAGGGTTCACCATCAAGTGTCGGCTTTACCGGTTTCTTCGAATAATCATGAGAAGCATATCTCCAGTTATCTTCACCATATGCCAGGCCCGTTGTATCCTGATCGTATCTCCTGTGACCCGACTGGAACATGTTAAAGTCGAGCCACGGTTCATTATGGAACCATGCAGAAGATTGTGTTCTTCCAAACGGATGAAATGTAATAAGCTGGCCGGGACTTATTTTTCTGATAGCCGAACCAAGGGCATTCCAGACAGCAGTTGAATCATCTCCTCTTACATCGCCGCCATTGAGCCAGATAATGTTGGGTTTGTTCTTATACCTGGCTGCAATCCATTCACCATATCTTTCTGCCTGTTCGGTTGTAACATTCCCTGCCCGGACGTTTGAACCCCATACAGGTACAAGCGCCATATAAATGCCTTTGGATGATGCAACATCTATTACCCAATCGGCATGATCCCAGAAATCATACTGCAGCGGATCATCAAATGAGCTGCCCGGTGTGATGAGCGGCTTATCCACCTGATGGGTCAAAATTGCGGAGTCCCCATAGGCATTCACAGCATTTCTGACATCATGCAATACCATCACCTGGATCACATTGAATCCCTGAAGACGCCTTGTCTCCAGATAGTTCTCAGTCTCCTCACGGGTGAGCTTCATGAAAAGGAGCCAGCCTGTATCTCCCAGCCAGAAAAAGGGATCATTACTTTCTGTGGCAAGGAACCGGTGATTCTCCGAGACTTTAAGCCGGGGAGTCAGATTGTTTTCCTTGTTCGTGTTGCACGAACTAAACAGGAAAACGATCAGAGGAAGTAACAGGTATCTCTTTTTCAATTGTATCAGATTAATCTGATAAATATAATGAATTATCGGTAAAGCTGTTTGAGAAGCGCTAAACAGGAGTGAATATCAATGTCAATAAAACATACACAATACTGTATAGAATATTAGACAATAATAATTAATTAAGATTAGCTATAATATTGATAATAAGATGTATATAATTATGGCATGTTTTTGGCTTATATATTAAAAAAGTAAAAACAAATGATGAGAATCCCTCTGATAATTGCATTGTTATTTATTTTATGTTTTAATGAAGGCGGGTGGCCAGGAGAAGCAATGGACACTTGAGGATTGCATTACTTATGCCGTAACAAATAATCTGGATCTTAAGCGGCAGATGCTTCAGACGGAGAATGCAGAAATGAATTTCCTTAAATCGAAGATGGATATTTTACCTTCTCTCAATTTCGGATCCGATGCAAATCTTGGTTTCGGCCGATCGATCGACCCTGTGACGAACCTTATAACCTTTAAGCAGAATATCAGTAATTCTTATTCTTTAAATTCAAATTTTCAGCTCTTTACCGGGTTTAATGCCCTTAATACAATAGCTGCAAATAAATTCATGCTAAGGGCCGGAATTGAAGCGGAGAAAGTTGCAAGGAATACCCTTGTTGTGGAGATACTCGGGCAATATTACCAGGTTCTGTATGCAAAGGGCCTTGAGGATGTCGCCCGGCAGCAGCTTGAGCTATCTGAAAGACAGCATTTCAGGATAGTGAGGATGGTTGAGACGGGAAAAGAAGCAATGTCGCGGCAGATGGAAATAGAGAGCCAGGTCTCTGCTGACAAGCTCGATTTTACAATCGCTAAAAATTCTGCAAACCAGGCTCTTACAACCCTGAGGCAGATGCTTCAGCTTGATCCCGGAACTGCTTTCGAGATATGCCCTGCCCGATCTTGACAATATCCTGTTGATGGAAAACAATTTTAAAACCGACAGTGTTTTCAGAATAGCCGCTCAGACATTGCCAAGACTGAGATCGATCGAATATGAGCTGCGGGCTGCTGAAAAGCAGATATCCGCAGCAAGAGGATCTGTTTCTCCAAGTATAACAGTTGGAGGTGCTGTATATACCGGCTATTATAAGGTACTGAGCGATGATGCCGGTGAACAGGCGGCATTTTCAAGCCAGCTGAAAAATAATAACAGCCAGGCATATATGTATCTCTCGATATCCCATTATTCAATAATTACACTATCGGCCGGAATATTAAAACGGCAAAAATAAGGAAGAGCGATGCTGCGCTAAGGCTTGAGCTTGAGAAAAACGCCCTTTATACTGAAATAGAGAATGCATGCCTTAATTACAACAGGGGAAGAGATGAATTCGTTGCCGCTCAATCTAATTTCGAATTCAATAAGAAATCATTTAATGTGGTTGAAAAGAAATTTGAATCAGGACTGGTTGATGTGACGGACTATTCAGCTGCAAAAACGACATCTGTCGAGGGCTGAAACTGAGGCTCTCGTACGAAACTCCAGCTGAGGATAAGGGAGATCATTATACAGTTTTACATTACGGGGAACTATGAAAGTATATCGTTTATATAAAAGATGCAGGATGCAGGGTGCAAGGTTACACACCCCTGCCCCCATCAAGGGGGACGAAGTTCACCTGAACCTATGCACCACCCTTGAACCCTGAATGGACCGTGTATTCAAACCTTGAAACCTTGCACCGTAAACTAAAGAAACAGAAATAATTATAAAACAAATGGATACTCCAAAAGAAACAATGGACCGGATATTACCTAAGAAAACAGGCCTTCAGAAGAAACATATCGGATTTATATTGCAATCGGTCTGGCAATGATCGTCCTTATATATATGGCTTTCTTTACCGACAGGACTTCCACCTATAAGGTTGATAGGGATAAACTTATAATCGAAACGGTGATCCGTGACCAGTTCAATGACTATATTACAGTAACCGGAACCGTTGAACCAATAAGCACAATATTCCTTGATGCCCAGGAAGGTGGGCGCGTGGAAGAGATACTTATAGAAGAGGGATCGATGGTAAAGAAAGGCGATATCATCCTGAAGCTTTCAAATCCTGACCTTCATCTGGCTATTCTGGACAGTGAAGCCCAGCTTGCGGAAAAGGATAATTTTCTCAGGAATACTCAGATCGCCATGGAACAGGACAGGCTTCAGATCAAGAGGGAATTGCTGAATCTTAGGTATGATATAGAAAGGAAGGATCGGAATTTCAGGCAGAATGAGATCACTGATGAAAGATAACCTGATATCAAAGGAAGAGTTCATCCGCTCAAAGGAGGATCTGGAAATGGCAATTCAATCGAGAGATCTTTTTATTGAGCGTCAGAAGCAGGATTCAATCTACCGTTCCGTGCAGGTTGATATCATGATAAATAACCTTAATAATATGAGACGCAACCTGGAACTGGTCAGACAAAGGGTTGAGAACCTGAATGTCAGGGCTACTGTTGACGGACAACTGGGATTGCTTGTTCCGGAGATCGGACAATCGATTTCCAGAGGAGCAAACATGGGGCAGATAAACGTTCTGACATCATATAAAGTAACGGCCCAGATCGATGAACATTATATCGACAGGGTAAGGACACAGCTCACTGCAAGACTCGACAGGCAGGGTGGCGAATTCAACCTTGTTGTGAGGAGAGTTTATCCTGAAGTAAGAAATGGCACGTTCGAGATTGATATGGTTTTTCAGGACACGATGCCTGATAATATAAGGACAGGCCAGACATATTATATCAGTCTTCAGCTGGGGCAGCCAAAAGAATCGGTACTTGTTCCTATCGGCGGATTTTTTCAGGAGACAGGCGGACAGTGGATATTTATACTTGATCCTGAGGAAACATTCGCAATCAGGAGAAATATTTCAATAGGACGAAAAAATCCGAAATACTATGAAGTGCTTGAAGGCCTTCAGCCTGGTGAAAAAGTTATAATCTCAGGATATGAGACTTTCGGAAAAAATGAAAAGCTTATTTTTAAAAAATCCGGCAACAATTGATTCTTAAAATATCCATTAATAATTAATATTAATAGTCATGATCAAAACCAATGATTTAACCAAGATCTTCAGGACTGAGGAAGTTGAGACCACTGCTCTCAATAAAGTGAACCTGAATGTAAAAGAAGGCGAATATGTAGCTGTTATGGGACCCTCCGGCTGTGGTAAATCGACGCTTCTTAATATTCTAGGATCTGCTTGACAATCCCACTTCGGGAAGTTATCTTTTCAATGGAACTGAAGTAGCCAACCTTAAGGAGCGCGACAGGACCATTTTCCGTAAGGGAAATATCGGTTTTGTCTTTCAGAGTTTCAATCTCATTGATGAACTGAATGTTTATGAGAATGTTGAACTTCCTCTTATCTATCTTGAAAATGAAGTCGGGGGAAAGAAAACAGAAAGTTGAAGAAGCTCTGGGCAGAATGAAGATCACTCACCGTGCCAAGCATTTCCCCCAGCAACTTTCAGGCGGACAACAACAGAGGGTGGCAATTGCCCGTGCAGTTGTAGCAAATCCCCGGCTGATCCTGGCAGACGAGCCGACCGGTAACCTCGATTCAAAGAATGGTATTGAGGTAATCAATCTGCTTACAGAACTCAACAAGGAGGGAACGACTATAATCATGGTGACCCATAATGACAGAGATGCCGGATATGCACACCGGATCGTAAACCTGTTTGACGGACAGATTGTGAGCTAAAGCGATCCGCTGTCGAGCTTCTTCATCTTGTTGTAAAGAGTCTGACGCGTAATACCAAGCTTAGAAGCGACAATGCTGATATTGTTGCCATGCCTCCTGAGGCTCTCGAGTATCATTTTCTTCTCCATCTCTTCAAGGGTCAGTTCATCGTGAGAAGGAATCTTTGCGGAGGATTTAAACTCGAAATCGGAAGGCAGAAGGACCGAACGAATCAGTCATGATAACTGCTTTCTCAATTGAATGCTGAAGCTCTCTTACATTCCCGGGCCAGCTGTAATTTGAAAGCTTCTCCATGGCATGGGTGTTGATTTTCATAGGCTGTCTGTCATATTTCTCACAATAGAATCTTAAGAAATAGTTTGCCAGTATCGGAATATCATCGACACGGTCGCGCAGCGGGGGTACTTCAATCATTATTGTATTGATCCTGTAAAGAAGGTCTTCGCGGAACCTGCCTTCACTTACCATGTTTACCAGATCACAGTTGGTGGCGGAGATCAGCCTTATATCCACCGGTACCTCAATATTTGAACCAACCCGAACAATCTTCCGGCTCTGAATGGCTTTGAGCAGCCTGGATTGGGAATGGAGTGACAGATTACTTATCTCATCAAGAAAAAGGGTTCCTCCATTTGCAAGTTCGAATTTTCCCTTTCTGTTCTCCCTGGCATCCGTGAATGCACCTTTTACATGACCAAACAATTCACTTTCAAACAATGTTTCAGGCACCGATCCCATATCAACACTGATCATCAACTCCCCTGCCCTCTCCGACCGGTTATGGATCTCCTGTGCTATCAGTTCCTTTCCGGTTCCATTTTCACCCGTTATCAGGACATTTGCTTCGGTGGCAGCGACTTTCTGAACAATGTTCATAACATTGATCATCGTTGGTGATACACCCTGGACAAGTTTTGGAATTAATTTACTCATATCATCTTCGTACATGAAATCAAAAATACATATTCATGTCTAATAATTAGACACAATACCAGAAAAAAATCTGATCCTGGCGGATTCCCGGAAACCGGATCCTCCATTTCATTCAGTTCTCAGATTGTCCGAAGGATTTATGGAAGCGGTCCGCCTCACAATTATAATGATAGTTATCACTGTCATTAAAAGTGCTGCAATGTAAGGGAGAATGAAATTCCATACAGTTATTGTAACCTTTACTTCAAATGAATTAAGCCAACCGGTTATCCAGTAATAGCTTAAAGGTACAGCGAATATAGAATGAGACAGAAGTGAAAATGATAAAATCTTTCGAGAACAGCATTATGATATTCCAGGGATCCGATCCCAAAACCTGTCTCATACTTATCTCTTTGGATTTCTGTACAAGAAGATATGCAGTCAATCCAAAAATACCAAGACAGGTTATGATTATTGAAAGTACGGAGAAAATTGCCAGGATTTTTCCCAGCAGCTTTTCATCCCTGTACTGCTGATCATAATAATCTTCAAGGAAGAAATGATCAAAAGGATTATCCGGAAAAAACCTGTTGTATTCATTCTCTATAAGCTTCAGAACTTTATCTTCATTTCCGGCCATATACTTCATCATAAAGAATCCCCTCACGTCCCGTCCATGTGGCATGAATCTGAAAATATGAGGTTCGAATGCTTCTTTCGGGGATTGCTGGCAGTAGTCCTTTACGACACCAACAATTGTGTATATCTTATCCCAGTAATTTACCTCTCTGTTTACAGCTTCCTCCGGCGAACTGAACTCCATCCACCTGGTTGCTTTTTCATTGAGAATAAGGGAAGATGAATCTGTGGAAAAGCTCCTGTCGAAATTTCTTCCTGCGATTATATCAGCACCCAGAAGATCGAGGTAATCGTAATCGATGCCTATGATCTGATAGTTCTTGCTCTGATCAGATCCGACCCTGAATATCCCTCCCGCATCCCAGAGAATCTGACGTCCGGGTACTTCTGTGCCCACACTGAATTTTGTGATAAGTTTGTTTTTAATCAGCTCCTCCTTAAATGTCATGAGTCTTGTCCCGAATGAATTATCTCTTACCCTTGGAGCTCTCACTGCCAGTATGTCTTCTATAGATATGCCTTTATCCTGTTTCCGGATAAAACTATTCTGCCTGTAGATAAAGATCGTGCAGGTTATGAGTGTGACAGACATGAGCAATTGAAAAGTTACAAGAGCTTTACGTATAAGAATACCTTTCCCGGAGTGAGTATACTTTCCTTTTATAACCTCGGAAGCCTTGAGTGAAGTTATCACATAAACAGGGTACATTCCTGAGAGTAAAACTCCGGAAATAATAAGAATTAAAAAGATTATCCAGAACCAGCCCTCCTTCAGGAAAATGAACTCATGGGATATTCCTGTCAGGTTATGGAACAGAGGTCTTAAAAGAACCAGTAAACCCAATGAAACTGCGGCTGATGCAATATTTATTACAAATGTTTCAATAAAGAAATGCAGCGCAAGCTGTCTTACTGATGCTCCGGCAATCTTGCTCAAGCCTACCTGGGCAGCCCGGGTAAGTGCCCTGGCAGTAGTAATATTGATATAATTAACCCAGGCGATAATCATAATAATAAAGGCGATGATATTCAGGAAAACGACTGTGTCATTATTCCCGTTAACTTCCATCTCCTGCATATAATTCGATCTCAGGTGAATATCACTGAGAGGCTGCACTTTAAGATCACAGGTCAGTTTGTATGATCTCAGAACCTCTCCGAAATCACTTTCAACCAGGTCCTTAAGCTTGTGTTCAAATAACTCAGGTGAGGCAGGCGGTTTCAGGAGAAAATAAGTAAAAAAACCGGTATCACCCCATGAACTTTCAATATCCGGACCGTAATGGGTTAAAAGATTTGGCCACGATAGGAGTATATCGATTTTAAGATGTGAGTTATCAGGAATATCGCGGAATATGCCGGTTATTACAAAGTTCATTTCCTTATCGACACTTATTGTCTGTCCCATCGCATCATTTTCACCGAAGTACTTCCGGGAATAAGATTCAGAAATAAAGGCACAGTTTGCAGAGGAGATGCCTGTTAGTGGATTTCCCGTGATGAATTTTATATTAAAAATCTCAAATAACTGAGGTTCTGCAAAATACATTCTTTCCTCATAGAATTTCTTTTCTCCGAAAATAACGGTTGCACGGTATCTGAATATCCTTGCAACTTTTTCAGCTTCAGGATAGAGTTCCCTGATCCTTATAGCTGCAGGAGGACAGCATGAAGCAAATTTCACTGATTCACCCTCAGCGCTGGAACGCTCATAACGCAGCCTGTAAATATTTTCATAGTCTTTATTGTAAGTATCATAACTTCTTTCATACCTTATATATAACATAATAAAAAGGAAAGCGGTCATTCCGGCAGACAAGCCTGTAATACTGATCAATGAAAATAACCTGTTATTGAAGATGTTTCTCAGGGCAATCTTAAAGGGGTATGGTATCATAATCCGTAAGCTACTGCCCTGCTGTCGATTTTACCCCAGACAGGACCATTTTAATTAATAAAAATAAGTAAAAAGTACATTGGAAAAGAGTTTACATGCATCATTTTATGAATAATTACGTCATTTGTAAAAGCTTGAGTAATTCAGCTGATAAAAATCTGGTGTTGATCAAAAAAAAATGAGCCATGACTGTTAAATTAAATCCCAACGAGGTTGTTCTGAAAGCCGGAGATACCAACCAGGTATTTGACAATAAGACAATTGAAGGCAAACTTATAGTAACAAACCAGAGGATCTATTTCAGAACCCTGAAAGAGGAACTTGCATAAATTCAACCTGGAGATCCTTTTTGAAAATATCCTTGAGGTTATTTTTTATCAGAAGGGACTGTTTGCGGCAAAAGGAATAAATGTTGTTACAAGGGATGGTAAAGAGTCTTAGTTTTCCGCTGAAGAAAAGGGATGAGATAGGACAACTGATAAACAGGATGTATTGATTGGACTCCGATTTACACCCCCCTGCTTCCCTCAAAGGGGGACTAATGTCGCTACGGCCTCCTCAAGGGGGGATGCGAGCCGAAACTCAGGATTATTCATACCTCAGCGAATCCACCGGATTCTTCATTGCTGCCATACTGATTTTGACAATTAAGGTAAGAGTTGTTGCGGCGACAATAATCAAAACCGCTGATATCAGAATCCCCGTCCGATACCTGCAAAATAATCCCAGATACTATCCATCAACATAAATGATATGTAATAACCTCCTGCACAACCCAGTAATGAAGCTATTAGGAGCACAATGATGAATTTCCTGCTGATAATATACATTATAACAGGTATTGAAGCACCCTGGATCTTCCTTATTCCGACTTCTTTTGTTTTACGGATTATATCAAGCGAAATCATATTGAACATTCCTATCAGAGACAATATCGTGGCAACAACAGCCAGGAATACATTCACTTTAAGTATACTTCCGTTAATATCCTTTTTTTCCTGCATCAGATCTTCCTGTGTCCTTCCTTCAAAAATGAGATTCGTGGAGAGGTTTTTCCATTTCCGTTCCAGCGATTCAAGCACAGCAGGAATATCCTCTTTATTTATGGATTCTGATATCAGCGGTTATTCATATTTAAGCGATTGGGCAGGATTGATCCTTGCGGCTTTAATTATCCTGAAGCTTATGGTAGAAAGTGCAATTATTAAAGCAATGCCAAGTCCTGAAACAAAGCTGAAAACCCCGGGATTAATTCTGAAATAGAAATTTTCAAGCCATTTGCTGTGCTATGAAATAAATAAGTGGCCAGGCGATAATGGCTGATATAGAAACGAGAACAATAATTTCCCTGGAAATAACCAGATAGATTCCAGATATTGACGAACCCATGGCTTTTCTCACCCCTATCTCTTTTGTTCTTTGTTCAACCGTATAGGATGTAAGGCCAAAAAGTCCCATTCCTGCAATAATTATTGCGAGCAGTGAAAATATTACAGCCATTTGTGCATTCTGTTTTTCCTGTAAATACATATTTTCAAAGTCTGCATCCACGAAATAATACTGCAGCGGATCGTTGGATGTGAATTGTTTCCAGGTATTTTCAATTTCTGTAATGGTTTGCTGATTATATTGCTGTGATAGTCTGACGGTTACATATCCCCAGAGATTAGTTTCATCCTTAAAACAAAAGACATAAGGCTGAATTGGATTCCTGAGCGATTCAAAATTAAAGTTCTGAACTATGCCTATCACCTGTAAAGAGTTAAATCTGCCGGAATCTCTTGGTTGAAGAAATCTCGCATTGTCAATATCTGTAATATTGAAGTTTTTTGCAGCAGCTTCATTGATAATACATGCATTTCTGTCGGTGCTGAATGATTTATCAAAACTGCGTCCTTTCGTAAGTGCCATCCCATAAGTATCGATGTAATCATAGTCAATCCAGTTTGTGGTCATTAAGAATGATTCTTCTCTTCTGCCCTCCATACCGTAGCCGTTATTATTGTTATTACGTCCGGGCACTGCAGTTGAACTGGCGATATTAGCAACACCGGGGATCTTCTTTACAGCTTCCTTGAATGCTTCAACCCTCGATTCGAGAGCCCCGGCCCTGTTTATGACCAGCATATTATTTTTATTAAATCCGACATCTTTGTTCAGCATGAAAGATATCTGGCGGTACATTATCAATGTCCCGGTTATAAGAAGTATTGATACTGCAAACTGGAACACAACCAGAATTCTCCTTATTGATCCGTTCTGCATACTTCCGCGAACGCTTCCCTTGAGAACCTCGTAAGGATTGAACGAAGACAGGAAGAGTGCAGGATAACTTCCCGAAAGGAATCCCACAAATAATGTAAAGACAAGCAGACCGGGGATAGTGTACCATTTTGCCAAAAGCCCCAGTTTGAGATTCACCCCGAGCAGGTTGTTGAAATATGGCAGAGTAAGTTTTATAATAATCAGTGCAATGATGAGCGAGACAAAAGAGAGGATAAATGATTCTGAAAGGAACTGGGAAATGAGCATTCCGCGTGTTGAACCGGCCACTTTTTTTATTCCAACCTCTTTTCCTCTTCTTGAAGCCTGAGCGGTTGCCAGGTTCATGAAATTGATGGCTGCAATCAGTACTATCAGAATTGAAATAACTCCGAATATCCTCAGGTATTTGGGATCGCTGGCTTCCTTGAATTGCTGCTGAACAGAAGGATCAAGGTGAATATCCGCCAGATTCTGAAGGAAGAACATATACTTATTACCCTGAGCCAGGAAATCTTCAATAGATATCCCCATAAATCGCTGAATTTCAGGTCCTACATATTTCTCTAAGCAGTGCAGGGATTTTTGCCTCAGCAGTTTTATAGAAAGTATTCGGTTTAAAAAGAAGATATGTGGCGAAACTATTGCTCAGCCAGATCGGGTCCTGAGACCTGGGATTGGTCATGAATGATGTCAGGATATTCGCTTCAAAATGAGAGTTTCCCGGGATATCCGACATAATACCCGAAATAAAAAACCTTGCCGTATCATTTCCGATTTTTATTGCTTTATCAATAGGATCTTCATCCCCGAAAATTCTTTTCGCGGTGGATTCAGATAATACTGCCCTTCGTGGCTGGTTCAGAACGATTTTTCGGATCTCCCTTTATAGACCTGTATTGAGAAAAAGTTAAAAAATGTGGAATCTGCTTCAACCACATGATCCTCAGTGAATGTCTGATCTTTATATTCCACAACAGTTGGTCCCCGGCCATTCATCCTGAGATAGTCTTCAACTTCCGGAAACTCTCTCAGCATTGTCGGACCAATGGCCGCACAGGTATAGGATCCGATAATCTCCTGTCCGCCTATCTTACCATTAAGGACCAGCCGGTAAATTCTGTCTTTCTTTACATTATATTTATCATAACTCGCTTCGTTTAACACGAAAAGAGCAATCAGCAGACTGCATGCGATCCCTATCGAGAGACCAAAAATATTGATTAATATATAAGACCGTTGTCTTTTGAACGATCTCAAACTGTGTTTGATCAGATTGGTAAGCATATTTTATTATTATGTCATAGTGTTAAGTCTAATATCTATTGCCTTAACCTTGCGAGCCCTAGCATAATTTTCAGTGCTTCTGCAGGATTTATCCTTGATGCCATAAATGCCTGAAAACTCACTGTGATCAATGCAATGATCAGAGCGCAGACAGCAATTATTAAGAATACCATGAACTTTAATATCGATACTGCTGGCAAATTGCTCCAGGAGATTTCGGACAATTATCCATCCGGCGGGAATTGCAATTACCAGTGAAATTACAACAAGGATAAGAAACTCTTTGATCATGAGATATTGTATTGTCATCCAGCCTGCACCCATAACCTTTCTGATACCGATTTCGTTTGTTCTTCTTTCTGCCGAATAAGCTGACAACCCATAAAGTCCGAGACAGGCTATTATTACAGCAAGTATCGTAAAATATTTTAACAATTTGGTCAGACGAAGCTGTGTTCTGAAAATATTATTATAATCCTCATCTATAAAGAAGTAATCAAAGGGGTATTCGGGAATTGTCCTTTCCCATACCTTCTCAACTGCTTTAAGTGATTCAGGAATATTGGCGGGTGATAGCCTTATAAGGATAAAACTCAGCCAGGTGGGTTCAGTAAGGGCAAAAGCAATAGGTTCTATAGGTTGATCAGCACCCTTGAAATGGAAATTCTTCAATACTCCGATTATTCTGCCATTCAGTCCCATAAATCTGAAACTCATACCCACCGGATCATCCACTCCAATTATCTTTGCTACTTCCTCATTCACCAGGAAATTACCGGTCGTATCTTTTGCCAGATCGGAGATATACTCTTTTGAAAATCCTCTGCCTGATTTAAGCTCCATTTTCATAGTTTCAAGGTAATCATAATCAACAGCATTTGTTCCTATAAGAACGCGTCTCTCAGGATCTTTACCTTCCCAGCTGGCTCCTCCTGAATTGCTTCCAATCCTTACCGGATTGCTTCTTGCTGCGGTAATTCCTTCAATGAGGGTCTCTTTCTGAAGCTCACCCTTAAGAGGGTAGTATTTTGGCCGCATATCGTTGATCATTGGAATGCAGATAAGGTTTTCCTTATCGAATCCCAGATCTATATTCTGTAAATGCTTTAATTGCATGTACATAAAAACAGCTGCGATTGCAATTAAGATTGAAAGGGTAAACTGCACAATTACAAGAATCTGCCTTAGTCTTCCATTACCTTTTCCACCTGCCGACGGTTCCCCTTTTAATACTGCTACAGGGTTAAATGAAGCCAGATAGAGAGCCGGATAAATTCCGGAAATGATACCTGCAAGAAATCCGATCGCTATTACACTTAAAATAAACCTGGCACTCAGCAGGTCTTTCAGAATGAAAGTCTTTCCTGAAACATTATTAAATAAGGGAAGGGCTAATCCAACCAGTAAAATTGCCAGTGCCAGGGCAATTATGACAAGAAAAACTGATTCAAGCATAAACTGGATGATCAGAGTTTTCTGATCAGCACCTGAGACCTTCTTAATTCCGATTTCTTTCGTTCTTCCGGATGCTTTAGCCGTGGAGAGGTTGATAAAATTGATACAGGCGATCAAAAGCACAAATACAGCAATAAGTGTGAAGATATAAACCACAATTACAGGACCTTTGCTTATCTCAAATCCGAACTGAGAGTGCAGATGTATGTCGGGAAGGGGAAACAGAAGATATTTGGTTGTTGTTTCAGGAAGATACTCAAGTACGACATCAGTGAGTTTTTTATTGATTGCGTCAACATCTGAACCATTTTCCAGCAAAACAAAAGTAAGAATTGAATTATTACCCCAATAATTATCAGCTGCACCAATTTGATATAGAAATGAATACGGAAAAATGCCCTCAAAAGTGAACATGGAATTCTTTGGAAGGTCCTTAATTACTCCGGTAACCGTGAACTGAAGTTTATTTTCAATAGTAAGTGTCCTGCCCATCGGGTTGGCATTTCCGAAATATTTCTTTGCCAGTTTTTCTGTCAGTACCATGGATTGGGGTTGACGAAGTGCAGTTTCAGGATCACCGCTTATAAAAGGTAAAGTAAATATTTCAAAAATGCCGGAATCGGCAGCAACAATTGATGATTCGAAGAATACTTTTTCTTCCTGCCGGAAAAGCAGCCGTGGCATCCGGTTAATTCGTGTCTGATAACGGATCTCAGGGATCTTTTCTTTCCAGACAGGTCCGCAGGGATGCGGTGTTACGGTCACATGATAACGTTCCCCGGAATAGAACTGATCCTCCTCTACCCTGTAAACATTCTCATAATTAGTATGAAACCGGTCATAACTGAATTCATCCTGAACCCAAAGGAGGATCAGTAAAGATACTGCAGCCCGATTGCCAGTCCAAAAATATTGATAAAAGCAAAGCTCTTATTCTTTAATAAATTTCTTAAAGCTATAATGAAAAAATTCTTAATCATGTACCGGTTTGAAGATTTTCTTAAGGACGATTAATTATTTGTCTTTGTTGCATTTCAAAATATTATTCGTCTTTTATAAATAAAATCCGGGGAAACCGGCAAAAGATGACCATAACAATGTTAATTTACTGTTAATGTTCAAATACGGTGAGGATTTTCGAAAGAATTAATTATAAATTTAACCAAATACCATCCCTAATAGAAAATCATGATAAAGAATCTGCTTAAAACTGCTTTAAGACACATCCGTAAACATATAGGATACAGTCTTTTAAATATCCTGGGATTAACACTTGGCATACTTAGCGCCCTGCTGCTTATTATTTATGTATCTGATGAATTAAGCTATGACAGGTACCATGAAAATGCTGACAGGATATATCGCGTTTCTTCAAAAATTACCGAACCCGATGACCAGTTTACCTGGAACGTTGCCCAGATCCCGATGGGGCCGCAGGTAGTTCAGGATTATCCTGAAGTGCAGTCCTTTGTAAGGTTCATCAATATGCCCGGGCTTGTATAAGTTTGAAGATAAAGAATATATCGAAGAGGATTTCTACTATGTGGACTCCACGCTGTTCGACATTTTCACTTATAAGATTTTAAAAGGTGAAGTGCGGTCGGCTGTTAAAGATCCCGGTAAGATCGTACTTACAGAAACTGCTGCAGGGAGATATTTCGGTGAAAATGACCCTATTGGAAAAACCATTACAACAGGTACTTCAACCTTTGAAGTGACCGGTGTTATTGCAGATGTACCTTTCAATTCACATTTCAGGTTTGAAGGGGTGACTGCAAGGAACAACCTGCCAAAGCAGCTTGGCACCTGGGGTAATTTCGGGGTTTTCACCTATCTTCTTCTTCCCCGCGATTTTGATGTAAAAGCATTTGAAGCAAAAATGCAGGGCATGTATGATGCCCATATGAAAACAATATTCGAACCTGTTCATATAACGATTGAATATATCCTTGAGCCGATTACTAAAATACACCTCTATTCTACAAATGCCGGTGAACCTGAACCTACAGGGAGCATAACCTATGTTTATATCTTCGGAATTGTTGCATTGTTTCTGATCCTCATAGCAGCCATGAACTATATGAACCTTGCCACAGCAAGGTCGGCAGGCAGGGCACGTGAAGTCGGATTGCGAAAGGTTGTCGGGTCACGCAGGGGCACTTTGATCGCTCAGTTTCTGTCCGAATCTGTTGTCCTTACAATTATTTCTCTGGTGACCGCTATTATTTTATTTATAATTATTTTACCAAAATTCAATCTTCTTGCCGGTAAATCATTCAATCTGAGTATTCTGTATAGTCCTGTAGTACTGCTTACAGTGATTGGCATCATACTGGTTGTCGGAATTATCGGAGGAAGTTACCCGGCCTTTTTCCTTTCCCGATTCAGTCCCACAACTGTACTGAAGGGTGAAATAACACAGGGTTTAGCAGGCAGCCTGTTCCGTAAGATTCTTGTAGTCATTCAGTTCGCGATTTCCGTTTTAATGATCATCTGTACCATGGTCGTTTTCAAGCAGCTGAATTATCTTAAAAACAAGGACCAGGGATTTGATCCTGAAAATGTAATTTCCCTGGAACTTAACCGGGATATGAATCTGAAATACCCGGTACTGAAACAAATTCTGCTCGAAAATGAGGACATAAGCTATGTTACCTCCACAAGTACTCCCATGGGGGTTGGCTCCGGCAAACTTCTGTTTGGTGTTGAAACCGATCAGGGCATGGTGCAGAAAGGAATTAACTTCACTATTGTTGACCACGATTTCATTGAAGCTCTGGGTATTAAGATGGTTAAAGGTCGTGATTTTCAGAAAGATATGCCATCAGATACACTTACGGCTGTTGTTGTAAACGAGACTTTTGTCAACCGGATGGGCTGGAGTGATGCGATAGACAAGAAGATTGATCTGGGAGATGGCAGTCAGCTCCGGGCAAGAGTTGTCGGTGTAATGGCAGATTATCACCAGACGGGAATGTATAATGAGATTGAATCACTTCTTCTTGCCTACCGCGAAAGGAACAATGTTGTGTATATCAAGCTGAACGGAAAGAATATGGAACAAACACTTAATTTCATTGAAAACAGATGGAAAGAGGTTTATCCCGATCAGCCGTATTCATATACATTTCTTAAAGAGAGGCTTAACGAGCAATTTGAGGCCGATGAAAAACGTGGTTTTATCTTTACCCTGTTCACTATTCTGGCAATTCTGATAGCCTGCCTTGGATTATTCGGACTTGCCTCATATATGGTCGAACAGCGGACCAGGGAAATAGGAATCAGAAAAGTTTTCGGGGCAAATGAAAAGGTTATAGTCAGGCTGATCTCAAAAGATTTCCTTATACTGATAGCAATTGGAATTATTATTGCAGTTCCGGTCGCCTGGTACCTTATGAACAATTGGCTGAAGAACTATGTATACCGGACAAATATAGGACTGGTACTCGTTTTGCTGGCAGCCTTGCTCACAATTATAATAACTTTTATTACAATCAGTTATAAAGCATATCAGGCAGCAATCCTGAATCCTGCAAATTCAATTAAAGACTGAATGAATTACCAGAATGGTGATACCTATTCCTCAACTATTACAACGCCCCATGGATCAAGTATGATCTTATCTCCTTTCCTTAAAGTGGCATCAGTAAGCAGACTGGTCCCCCTGTTGTAATTATACAAGACCGGGACAGTTTTATCCGAATAGTTCAGGTAATACCTTATTGTTTTTCCCTGATCGTTATTTCCCTGTCTTATGACAACAGGATAAGTTATATGGTTCTCTTTGGGGATCAATCCTGCTTCACGTGCTTTTTGTGAAACTATTGATGACTGAATTTCATCAGAAACAAGACAGCCTTCATAAATCAGGCTTCCCTTACCAAATTTGTTTTCAGTAACAGCAGGAAATCTGCCAAAGAAAGGATCATCGTAAAAAGCAAGAGGTTTCGCTGTTTCCGGTATCAGAAACTCGATCCATGTTTTTACAAGATTATTCTGACCTGTCTTAAAAGGATCGTTTTTCAGAGAGAGTGTTGCGGCGCTTGAAAATTCCTGATATGAGAATCCGCATGCTTCCCGCAGTGGTCCGGGTGCTCTTACATGGCGGACTACATTATTTTCATCACAGAAGCCGCTTTTTACTGACATGATAACATGTCCTCCATTTTTTACGAAATCCGAGATCTTGTTGAAGCAGTTCATCACTGGCTACATATAAAGGCGGAACGAAAAGCAGATCGTATCCTGTGAAATCAGCATTCTCTGCCAAGTACAAAATCAACTCCGATATTTTGTCTGAATGCTGCCCTGTGCATCTGCCGGAGCACTTCCATATATGCATTTCCGTCTTTAATTGGCATATAACTGAGACCAAAATCGGATGCTCTGCTGTAAAGTATTGCTGCCCTGTTCTTTATCTTCAGATTAACAAGTTTTGGACCGATCTTCTGCAATTCATGGGCAGTACGGCTGAACTCATTATAAAATCTGTTAGGTTCCAGGTCATGGCCAATAACACCTTTCCAGTAGGTCTCCTGTCCGTAGTGTATTGAATGCCAGTGCCAGTATTCGACCATATTTGCACCTCCGGCCAGGTGTGAATACACAAAGAGCCTTGCCTGGCCGTCAAACGGAGGGTATTGTCCTCTTGGATCCCATCCGGTCGTTTGTGCATTAGTCTCAGTAATGAGATGATTGTTTTTTTTCACACTCCTGTAGAAGTCGTCAGCCCACATAACATCTTCTCCCCTTGCATTATTCTGGCTCCCATGATAGATGTTAAGTGATGGCATGTCGAGCTTTTGTGAGGCAGCCAGCTGGTCGAGAGTTGTAAGAGACGGCATAAAACAATGGGTGATGAATTGATCAGGCCTTTTATATTCTGAAACAATTTCTGCCTGCCAGGTCAGGTAGTCGGCAACAACCTTCTGGCCGTACATATCCCATTCAAGCTTGTACGATGGATTTGTTATATTTTGTCTTGGAGGGAATTCATCCCAGTCATTCAGAGTCATTCCCCAGTAATTCAGTCCCCAGAGCTTATTAAGTGTATCGGTTGTTTTGTATTTTGTTTTCATATAATCAACAAATCCCCTGAAATAATCAAAATTGGCGGCTCCGTATGTACCTGTTTCGTTATCGACCTGGAAACCGATTATTGCCGGATGTTTAGCATAATGCTCCATCATTTTCCTGATAATCCGTTCACTGTAAAACAGGTAGGTGGGATTTGTAATATCGAAATTTTGCCTGATACCATAGCTGCTTTTTGTTCCGTTCAGTCTTTCGACGAAAAGTTCGGGATGTTTGAGAGCCATCCACGCGGGTATCGAATATGTCGGAGTTCCAAGGATAACTTTTATCCCGGCTTTATGTAACCGGTCAATTATCCTGTCCATCCATGCAAATTCAAATCTGCCCTCTTCCGGTTCAAAAAGACTCCATGTGGATTCACCCACCCGCACAACGCTCAGACCTGCATCCTGCATCATCTGAACATCTTTTTCGAGCCTTTCGTAAGGCATATATTCGTGATAGTATGCAGCGCCATACAGAATAGTTTTGAATTTGTCTGGCTGGGCATTAATAAAATGCATGCTTAACATCAGCAGAAATAAAGTATAAATTCTTTTCATGGTTGAGGACGTTTAATAAAATGGATGTCGGTCTTATTCCTGAGGGATTATTTATTTATGATTTCACCGCCAGATCTTATTATTTCATTTCATATTTTACCAATAGCTTATTGTCTCTATAAATCCGGATATTACTGCTATCCCTTTCTATCTTTAATCCATGATATTTCTTATTGTAAATGAATATTTTATCATTGATGTTTTCGATAGTATATAAAACTCTGTTCTTTAATATTCCCTGTCTTATTATTTTAAGGGTTAAGTTATCATTTGTCAGGCTGACTATGTAATTCTTGTTTAAAAATATCTCGTTCCCGATAAGCTTATAATTTACTCTCTTTTTTCTTTTATTAAGATAATATTGATTTTCATCAAGTTGGTTAATGACGGCCCATTTCCACCTTTTCCCGGATAATATCGCTGAGGTATCTGTTTCAATTATTGAATATCTCAACTGTTTTTTATGCATAACTGACAGTTTATCAGCGCTTCTGACCAGATGATAATAATAATGGGGTCTTTTTATAAGTTGAGAACTAATGGTTAAAGAATCATTATTGAACCTATATGTAATAATACCTTTGTTTTTCTCAGGTCTGTTTATTTCATGTATTTCGAAGTTATTATCAGGAGAAAAGCCCAGTAAATAGTCAATCCGTAAGGAAAGATTTCCATCCAGGTCATAAAATAATCCATTCCCTAAATCGAATCCAAGTGGCAGATAAGGAGTGTCTTCAGTATTTACTGTCGAATCATTAACATGTTCCGAATAAGTTTGTCGGACTAAATCAATCCTTAGGTCATTTATTTCTCTGCCTGGTACAAGCCTGAGTGATTCGAATTCGGTTTTCCTATGATTTCTAATCTCAGCAATATCAAGGGATGCACATGATCCTCCTAATATTACGATCAGGGCAAAAATGTAACTGATATCTTTCATAGATCTATTACTTATGTCCCTATAATATTCTCTTCCAAAAGTTAAATTTACAAGAGGCTAATTAATTGATTTTAGACCCTGCACCTTGCACCTTGCACCTTGCTCTTTAAATACCTAAATATCAATTAATAATAAAATTCTCTTTCAGTTCCTCACTGTCTTTGTAACCGTAGCGTACTGCTTTGGTGCGGATATTGTAATTGCCTGGTTTGAGATGTAAAGGACCCGAATAGAGCAACCACCTGGGATTTTCTTTCTCTTCGAAGGTATATACTATCGATGCTCCATGTGTCGGGCAATAGAAGCCAAGTGTCATCGGAGATGAATATGTTCCTCCTGTTCGGTAATTCTTTGAGGCACGGTCTTCTGGTGAGTTGATGATGAAATATGGAATATCCGTCACCGGTTGTTTCAATCCCGGCCACATCTGTTCAATCATTTCGGTTTCATTCATGTGTCCCATGTCGCCTGTTTCAAGGGTCCATTTATTGTGACGTTTTCTCAGGTCATCCAGTACAGGTTTAAGCTTCGGATCATTTACAAGGTTATTTATCTGGAAAGGATCTGCCTTTACATCATATAGCTCTTCGGGAGGCCGTGAATATGCCATCCATGCTTTTTGAGGCCCGGTAAGTTTACCTTCAGCATCAAGCCTTAACATCTCCTTATAAATGGGCATATTGCTCAGATACGGTACCCAGATCGGGAATGGTTCATTCGGATAGTAATTACGTATATACAAGATAATCTCTTGTTCGTACAGATCTTATCATATCATAAGATTCATCTACCCTGTCGCGTGCAGCAAAAACAGCATCCCTGCGGTTCTCCTTTCTGACCACCGAGGAAAGGGATTCCCTGCATATGGGCAGGGACGGGGATTCCGGCAAGTGACAGAACTGTCGGCCCAAAATCGATTGAACTGATAAGCCGATCGTCAACTGTACCTGCATTCACTTTATCAGGCCATTTGATTATCAGTGGGATATTCAGTCCCGAATCATAAAGCCATCTCTTGCCTCTTGGCAATCCGTCACCATGATCACCCCAGAAGAAAATGATTGTATTATTGAGCTCTCCTTCCCTTTCAAGTTCAGTCAGCAGAGCACCAACAACCGAATCGAGCCGGGCAATATTATCATACATTTTTGCCAGGTTCTTTCTGATGATCTCATTATCGGGATAATATGGTGGCACTTTTACTTTTTTCGGATCTGTTTTTACATTTGAAATATCCCAGTTCTGGCTCTCATGTGTTCCAGTCCAGTTAAATACTGCAAAGAACGGCTGGCTTTTATCAGGCCGGTTCTTATAATGAGCCTTATTGCTGCATTCATCCCATATACTTGCCGGCACAGTTATTTCCTGCAAACTGGTAATCGGTTTTAGCGTTATTTGTGCAGTAATATCCTGCGGCCCTCATGTATTCGGTAAATGCTTTAACATAATGAGGAGGAACGGCTGTAAACTGTATCGGATTATCTGCTGAGCGCCTGTATGATGTCGTCCTCATATGCATGCATCCTATTGAAGTCTGGTACATTCCGGTAATTATTCCGGCTCTGCAGGGGCGCTTATTGCAGCAGTTGTAAAAACATTTGTATACCGGACACCCTGTGATGCCAGTTTATCGATATTAGGTGTCCGTGCGGCTTCGTCACCATAACAACCGAGATGGGGACTCATGTCCTCAGTGGAGATCCAGAGAATATTTGGACGTTTCTGAGGTTTCTGGCCGCAGCTGGCATAAAGTGCAGCTGCATCATTCGGAAAGTCTTAATAAGATGCCTAATGTCTAGCTCACCCTCATTCCCTCTACTGCGTGAAAGTTTGTTTTCAGATTACCATCTTGAAACTATTTATGATTTATTACTTTTAATAAATCCTGCTTTACGCCTGTTAGCTCCCGGAGCTTTGGTAATGTCATCTCCCAGGTCCTGCCGTGCTTTTTCAGCAAGTGCTTCAAGCTCTTTAACCTTTTCGGGATAAAATTCAGCAACATCATACCATTCACCCGGATCGCGACGCAGATCATACAGCTAGCTGATTCAATTTTTTCTGTTCCTGTATTTCCCGGCCATCCGTCACTCCCCGGTTTAAATCCCCTGTATGTTCTTCCGCTGTGAGGCAGAACAAGTTTCCAGTAATCTTTCTGTACTGCTTCCAGGCTGTTAACCTGGTAATAATAATAAAATTCATGACGTGGTGTAGCTGTTTTATCTCCCATAATAAGGGCAGTATGCTTATACCATCAATTTTCTTTTCAGGAATCGAGCCCCTGTTATTTCAGCAAGTGTTGGAAGGATATCCATTGCAGATGGCCAGTTTATTGCATATCTCTCCTTCAGGGATCACTCCGGGCCATTTCATAATGCATGGAACCCTCTGTCCTCCTTCCCAGCTTGTACCTTTACCTTCACGAAGACCGCCTGTTGATCCGGCATGATTTCCGAAATTGAGCCACGGTCCGTTATCACTTGTAAAGATCACAAGGGTGTTTTTCTCAAGATTATTTTTCTGAGAGCTTTTAATATTTCTCCCACTGACCAGTCAACTTCCATCATAACATCACCATACATCCCCTGTTTGCTTTTTCCCCGGAATTTCTCAGATACTCCAAGCGGTATATGGACCATTGAATGGGGCATATAAAGGAAGAAAGGCTGGTTCCTGTGTTCTTCGATGAAAGCCACGGCTTTTTCAGTATAAGTTGTTGTCAGTTTATCCTGGCCATCAAGGTTCCTTACCTCAGCGACTTTTTCATTTCCCTCAATAAGAGGAAGGACAGGATATTTCATCAGTCTGTGGGTAGTATCTTTCAGATGAATCGGAACCCCATCAAAATCGACGGGCCACATGTCATTCGAATAAGGTATTCCGTAGTAATAATCAAATCCATGCTGCAGAGGCAGAAATTCCCTGTGATGTCCCAGATGCCATTTGCCGATAGCTCCGGTATGATAGCCTTTTGTTTTGAGCATCTCAGCAATGGTTGTCTCCTCAGGGTTGATCCCATTCTGTGCCCATGGCATGAGGGCACCCGAAAAACCAATACGGTTTGGATAACAACCTGTCATCAATCCCGCCCTTGATGCACTGCTGACTGCCTGGGGACAATAATACCAGGTAAACTGCATGCCCTGGCTTGCCAGCCTGTTAAGATTCGGTGTATCGTACTGGTTTGCACCTGTCCTGCCGATATCGCCATAACCCATATCATCCATGAGGATCAGAATGATATTTGGGGTAGAGGCTTTGAAAGATTCAGATTGCTGTGCATTTCCCTGAAATGACGAAAGTGAAGCAACACCAATACCAAGCAAAGGTTTTAAGTCGATCATGGTTAGTTTTATTTTTTTTCCTTACACAGAGAGACACAGAGAAGACACAGAGGGCCACAGAGTTAAGAATTGAAGACCTCTGTGTAACTCTGTGTGTCCTCTGTGTAACTCTGTGTATTTTTTTTAGTTTCTATAAGCACTTGTTTTTAATTTTTCGAAGAAGATCTGTTAATTCTATAACATTACCTCAATTATCAGCGAGCTACATTAATTTTTTCTCCAAGATCGGTTTTCAGGTCATAAAGCTGTGGAACAGTATCATTTCCGGTTTCGGTATTGGTATTTACATTGATTTTTGGACCCGGGCCGGGTTCAATATATTTCCAGTCACCCCTTATCAGTGATAGCCTTCCGTTTGCGGAATGTTCAACCAGCCATTCACGGCCGGTTTTTGATTTGCCCAGCAGTGTTTTCAGATTATCAAAGCTGTCCGGAGCCGCGTCAGAGGGGAGTGTCTGACCGGTAAGTATTGCAAATGATGCCATCAGGTCGATCTGGCTGAAAAGAGCGTGGGAAGTTCCCGGTTTGATTTTTCCCGGCCACCTTGCAATAAAGGCAACTCTTGTACCACCGTCAAAAGCACTGTATTTGCCTCCCCTGAGCGGACCGGCAGGTTTATGATCACCAAGTTTTTCAACAGCGTCATCCTTATATCCGTCGTCCACAACCGGGCCGTTATCGCTGGTAACGATTATCATAGTCTTGCGCGTAAGATCCAGATCATCAATAACTTTTAGTATCTCGCCTACCGACCAGTCAAATTCCAGTATTGCATCTCCCCTTGGTCCCATCGTGCTTTTTCCTGCAAACCTCGGGTGAGGTACACGTGGCACATGGATATCATGTGTCGCAAAATAGAGGAAGAAAGGATTATCTTTATTTTTCCTGATAAATTCAACCGCTTTACCGGTTATTACATCTGCAATATCTTCATCTACCCATAAAGCCGATTTGCCTCCGCTCATATAGCCAATCCTGCTTATTCCGTTAACAATAGTCATATCATGTCCATGACTGGGATGCATTTTAAGCAGTTCAGGGTGATCTTTCCCCGTAGGTTCAACCAGAATAGGTTCTTTAAAGCTCACTTTAATTGGATCATGTAGGATCAAGTCCGACCACCCTTCTGTTTTCGACAAAAACGCAGGGAACCCTGTCGCCCGTAGCAGGGATAAGGAAGTTATAATCGAAGCCGATATCCATCGGACCTGATTTAATTTCACCATTCCAGTCCGCACCGCCGGCTGGTCCAAGTCCGAGATGCCATTTTCCGACAACCCCGGTTGCATATCCGGCATTCTTCATAACTGTTGCAATGGTTGTCCTGCCCGGGGTTATTAATAGCAGGAGCATCACCGGTCGCAATTCCCGTCCCTTTTCTCCTCCAGGCATATTCGCCGGTGAGCATTGAATAGCGCGAAGGGGTACTGGTTGCTGAAGTACAATGGGCATTCGTAAACCTGAGCCCCTGTTTTGCAACCATATCGATATTCGGAGTAGAGATAGTTTGAAGCGCCGTAACAACTGATATCACCGTAGCCCAGATCATCTGCATAGATAACTAATGATGTTAGGTTTTTCACCTGCCTGGTTACAAGCTAAATGTGAAGATGCCAAAGCAGCCAATCCGAGCGCTCCCGGAATGAATCTGATGTTTTTTTGAAGAACTTTCATATTGTCATCTTTGTTTATTCATTACATTTTCCAATTTCAGTAAGCTCTTAAAGTCCCTCTCCCCTGGGAGAGGGATTTAGGGATAGGCTACCTCTCAAATTCAAATGCAAAATCATTTGACCGGTAATGAGCCTCTTTCATAATCTCTTCCATCTTACTCACGATTTCCGGATTTGATGAGGCTACATTCCTTGTCTCGCCAATGTCAGTTGAAAGATCATAAAGTTCAATTCCGCCCTGAGGTGATTTATTAATATTAAGCCTTACAGCTTTCCAGTTACCCATTCTTACTGCCATCTTTCCGCCCTGTTCATGGAATTCCCAGAAAAGATAGTCATGTTCTTTCTGTTTTCCCTTTCCGGTAAGTGTCGGCAGAAATGATATTCCGTCAATATTTTCCGGTATATTCAGCACCTGTAATTTCAGCAAGTGTCGGCATGAGGTCCCAGAATGCCGAAACATGATCTGAACTGTGATCCTTCCTTAATCCTCCCGGGCCATTTGACAAGCAATGGAGTTCGTGATTCCGCCATCATACATATCGCGTTTATAACCCTTAGGTCCCCATTACTGTTAAAATAGTCCGGATCCGCCCCACCTTCAAGATGAGGGCCGTTATCTGATGCAAAGAACACGATAGTATTTTCTTCAATACCAAGTTCGGAAAGTTTGGCCAGGATCTCACCTACGTAATCATCAAGCTGTTTGATCATTGCAGCAAATGCAGCATGAGCTTCCGGCTGTGACCCGTAAGGTCCAAGTCTGAAGTCAGGTCCGTCATCTGTTCCCTTAAAGGATTTCTCGGGTTCAAATTTTCCCCTGAACATCTTCATATACTCCTCTTTGGCGAATAGCTCGGCATGAGGGAATAGTTGTCGGATAAAACATGAAAAACGGTTTATCCCTATTATTTCTCCATGAAGTTAATTGCTGCTTCATGTATCATTTCAGCACTGTAAGATCCTGTTTTTCCACTGTCATTTTCATGAAGATTTATCTTTTCATGATTTTTCCAGAGATGATCAGGATAATAATTATGTGCAAGGCTCTGGCAGTTATATCCAAAGAACTCATCAATGCCCTGTTTGTTCGGGTCCCCTTCCGTATCGATATATCCCAGACCCCATTTACCAAAGGCGCCTGTCATATATCCTTTTGTTTTGAGTAATTCTGCAATGGTATAAGAATCAGCAGGTAACGGCCATTGCCCTTCCGGCTCCCAGCCCCTGTTCCCACGTATGGGAGTATGGCCTGTATGCTGGCCGGTCATCAGTGATGATCTTGAGGGAGCTGATACAGTGCATCCGGTATAGTGTTGCGTGAACAACATGCCATCACGGGCAATTCTGTCGATATTTGGTGTGGAGAATTTCTGCTGACCGTAACAGCTCAGATCACCATATCCAAGATCATCGGCCAGAATAAAGATGATATTGGGAAGTTTATTTTCTTTCTGGGAGCAGGAAATTGCTGCGAGAGAAGCAAGAAGGGTCAGTGGGAGTTTTGCGGTCATAAAGGGCAGGGATTTAGTTTGGAGTTATGGTTAGTTCAGGTTTAGGGTTGAGGGTGCGGATTTTTATTGTGAAGGCTTCCTGAGGATTTTTAACAAGGAGCAGATCGATATCGGTATCAGTCAATCCTTCTTCTTTTAAGGCCGGGATCAAAAAATCAAAAATATCAGTAAAGCCATTGAATATACCCCCTTGGGTTTTGCAGGATCGTACCATCCGGAATCATGCGAAATAAGGACTTTATTAAGCAGGTTTTTCTTCTTTAATCCGAGATACTGTTGGCATACCATTTTATACTGTTTGGAGCTCCGGGCTCCAGATCAGGTCGTTCCCGGACATTATCAAGTGATACCCACGCACCTTCCTCTGCAGCCAGAATATTGCTTTCAATTGATCCTCGTTGAGCATGAACCCAAATAAAAGCTGAGGGGTGGACATGTTGTTCTTTTAAAATATTAATCTGTTCAAAGGCAGGTTTTTCAGGGCCGGTATGTGAGGCAATCACAAGTCCTGTCTTAAGATGGGCCAAGAGCTGCAGCTGTAATTATTTTCCTGTGTTCTGGGGAGAGTGTATCTGCAGGATCGACAGCTATCTTAATAAAGCCCGGTTTAACTCCGCTCCCTTCAATCCCGTTTTCAAATTCGTTGATCCACAGGGCTGAAATTTCTGCCGGACCGGACGAATAGAAGCTCTCAGGTACATATAGATTGTTCCTGGCTCCGTAATATCCAGTATTGGTTATGAAATTGATACCTGTCTGTTTTGAAAGCTCCTTCAGGAGCCAGGGATCTCTTCCCAGGTATGACGGAGTGCATTCGATAAAAGTATTGACTCCATTTTTCTTAATGTCGTCAATATAAGGTAAAGCTTTTATAATGACTTCTTTCTTGTCCCACCTGGAATATCCCGTACTGTCGGCACCGATGAAATCAACCAGAATGTGCTCATGTTCAAGCGTAATACCTGTCTGTGAGGATGGAACGGGCCCGTTAACGGTCATAATGTAATCACCCGGATCTCGTTTGCAGGTGATAATAATAATTCCGAACAGCAGGAACAATATCAGCCAGAGAAGTATCTTATAGTCGTCAAATTCATCTATATCCATGTTATCAGTATTGGAAGTGATTATCACAAATTCATCAGCAATAAAATTAGGATAATTTCGGAAAAATTTCTCATAAATTAAAATTCATTCCATGGCATTTCGTTTTAATACATGCCCAATCAATGAATTCCCGCCACAACAGCAACATTGTTAAAAATGTTTAAATTATACCCGATAAATATGACAGTTGACACTAATCGCAGCTTAGTGTGACTGTATTTTTTATCTTGCAACTTTACAGGATAAGCATTTTTTTGAAGTATTTTTGTCAGCCGTATATGAGGTTTTGGAGATATTCACAAAACTTTGACTTCATGCAGAAAAAGTAATTTATAAAAGGTTAATTTTAAATATATTATGAAACGAATTTTGATGATAATCCTGACGCTTTTGGTTGTCGGCGTAATCGGTTATGTTATATTTCTGCTGTTATTTTCAGATAAGTCAACCGGTAATTCTTCCTCAGGAGAGGCTGTGGATCTGTCATCAGGGAATGAAAAGATAAGTGAGTGGAGAGAAGAGGACAGAACAGGCATTTCAGCAGAAAAAGGATTACTTAAATCATGGCCTGCCGAAGGACCCCGTCTTATATGGTCCAACATTGAACTACCCAAAGGACATTCATCAGTCACATTTGGAAATAATCTGATATATATTACAGGGAATGATGATAGTAATGATATCCTGATAGCTCTTGATCCTTATGGTAAAATAAAATGGCAGACACCCTACGGAAGGATGTGGAAGGATTCACATCCTGAGAGCCGGTGTTCACCGACTGTCGAAGGTGACAAAGTTTATGTTTCCAGCGGATTCGGTGATCTGGCCTGTATAGATGGTATCACCGGTACAATAATCTGGTCGGTCAAAGCCAGCGAGATCAATAAGGGAACTTATGGTTCATGGGGTATTGCCGAATCTCTGATAATTGACGGCGAGAAGATTTATTACACTTCAGGCGGCCCGGAAACTATGACATTAGCTCTTAATAAAGCTACGGGTGAACTTATCTGGAAAACGGAGAGTCTGAATGTACCTGCTTCATATTCCTCTCCCGTTTTAATAGATTACACTGATTACAAACTGCTTGTTAACGTTTCTCCGATTTTTGTTTATGGTGTTGATGTGACCGACGGAACCATAGTCTGGAAAATCAACCATCATCAGGCACTGGGAAAATCCAACGAGGGCGATGATGGCCAGATACTTTGCGTCACACCGGTTTTTCATAATAATGCGATATTTGTTACAGGAGGATATAATCATGGTGGCCTTTTGATTGAACTTTCCGAAAACGGAAGACAGGCGTCGGTAAAATGGACGAACACTGATTTTGATGTTCATCATGGTGGTGTGGTGCTTATAGACGGCTTTATTTATGGCGCCAACTGGCTCAATAACGGAAACGGGAACTGGTGCTGTGTCGACTGGAATACCGGAAAAACAATGTGGGAAGAGCACTGGAAGTGTAAAGGTTCTATAATCTTTGCCGATGGTCTGTTATACATTTATGATGAAAAGTCCGGATTTGCAGGACTTGTCAGACCGGATCCCGGGAAATTTGACCTGGTCAGTAATTTCAGGGTAAAAGCCGGCAGCGGCCCATACTGGGCTCATCCGGTCATTCATAACGGTATCCTTTACCTCAGACATGGCGAAGCCCTATTAGCATATGATATCAGGGAGAAATAAAATTTTTATTACAGGAATTACTGCAGTACTGATGGCGATCTTACTGGTCTGGTGGCTGGTTGACGATCATTTTCCCTCAGATGTGATCGTCCGTTTACCCGGCATGGATAACAGGCCTAAGATTGAACCAAGGTCAGACTCAATAATAATCGGGGAATTTTTTGACACCCTGAATACTTTTGATGAAATTGTTCCCGGCAGCTGGCCAAGGTTCCGGGGAAAAGATTTTGATAATATCTGCAGTGACACTTTTCCTCTTGCAGAATCATGGGATACTTCAGGACCTCCGGTAATATGGAAAGCAACCCTTGGTGAAGGTTATGCCGGACCGGCAGTATTAAATGGAAGAGTTTATTTAATGGATTATAACGAAAGACGCAAAGCTGATCAGCTACGCTGTTTTTCGCTTAAATCAGGTACTGAGCTCTGGAGGAGATGGTACTATGTCGACATCAAGAGAAATCACGGATATTCGAGAACCATCCCGGCAGTAACTGAAAAATATCTTGTTACAGTTGGTCCCCGTTCACATGTGATGTGCCTCGACCCCATTACAGGGGATCTCAAGTGGACCATTGATATGGAAAAGGAGTATGAGATACCCGGAAAATCAAAAGGAAGGATAACTCCTGATTTTTACTCGGGACAGTGTCCTCTCATTGATAATAATGTAGCTATACTGGCGCCGGGAGGAAAGGCTCTGATGATAGGCGTTGATTGCGAAACCGGGAATATCTTATGGAAGACTCCCAATCCTGATACGCTAAGGATGTCTCACAGTTCCATAATGCCTATGACTATACATGGCAGGAAAATGTATGTATATAATGCGGTCGGAGGCGTTTGCGGTGTATCTGCTGAGGGTGAAGATACCGGAAGATTATTGTGGCAGACAACAAAATGGAGTCCTGCCACGGTGGCTGCATCTCCTCTCCTGCTGGGAAATAATGAAATTGCGGTATTTGGAAGTTATGGAGCCGGTGGGGCAAGGATCAAAATCAGCTTTAACGGATCAGAATATTCTGTTTCCGTAATTGAAAGCCATAAAGCTATGGAAGGTATATCAAGCGATCAGCAGACACCGGTAATTCTGGGAGATCATATCTGGTCGATGATGCCTGAAAATGCAGGCCCGCTGAAGAAGCAGCTTGTATGTTACAATGTATCAGATCTCCGCCAGACTGTGTGGACCAGCGGGAAAGATAACAGATACGGGCGCGGACTGGGGCCATATATTGTCAAAGGGGATAAAATGTTTCTTCTTGATGATGATGCAAATCTCTATTTCTTTAAAATTGACGGTCCTTCTGCGACCTTATTGGCAAGATATAAACCAATCGACGGTATTGAGGCATGGGGCCCTATGGCCATTGCAGGTAATTACCTTATTTTAAGGGATTCAAGAAATCTTTTATGTCTTTTTATAGGTAAGAGCATTAAGGAATGAAAAAGAAAGTTTATGCAATTATATCATTAGTTATAATCCTCTCATTTATTGGATATATAATATATGATTCCATTTCTGCGGGAGGCAGGGACAATCCGGTGGAGGTAACAGTAAAAGCTGCTGATCCGCCCGATCTATGGAGGATAGAAAAGGATCTGCAGATAACAGACGGACAGTTACTTTCTGTGGCAGTATCGGAAAATGGCACTGTATTTCTTGGCGGCGATTCTTTTCTTGCGTGCTATGATGAATCCCTGTCGGCAAAATGGAAAATAAAAATGCCGGGAAAGATAAATGCTTTGTCGGTATTATGGTGATACGGTATATGCTGCATCAGTTGAATTATTATTTCTTGTAAGTGGTGATGGCAAAATGATAGCTGAATGGGGACCATATGAAGCAAACAGTATTATCACATCCGTGTCGGCAGGGAGAAAATATGTTGTCTTTGCTGATGCCGGAGCAAAAAGAATCTTCATCCTCAGGAAGGATGGCGAAGTAACTTCAATGTTGGGTCAGGGAAATGATGAATTTATAATACCAAGCGCTTATTTCGATGTTGCATTAACAGGTGAAGATGTTGTTTTTGCAGCTAATACAGGACACCGGAGAATTGAAACATGGTCTGTTGACGGGATAAAAAAAAGTCAGTTTGGTGAGCCCGGTACAGCGCCCGGTGCATTCTGCGGATGTTGTAACCCGGCTCATTTTGCAGTTATTCCCCTGGGTTTTGTAACTGCCGAAAAGGGAATAAACCGGATCAAGATCCTCGGAACGAATGGAGAATTTATTGAGTTTGTTTCATCGAACAATAATTTTACCGCTTCGATCCCTCTTGATGTGGCTTCAGATGATGGGAAAACAATATATGCCGCAAATCCGGCGGATTCGAAACTATACGTGTTTACCCGGAAGGATACTCCAACTTCTCTGCAAAACAATCCTCCACCTTCATTTCAAAACAACCCCCCAACCCCCCTTAAAGGGGGGCTAAGTTCCAGTATGCCGGCTCTAAAAACCGGATCTTACCCCCCTTTAGGGGAGAAGGGGGAAAACGGAAATAAGGGAGGCTGGAAAATAAAAGGGCAGAAAAGGTAGCTAAAAGGAATAATTAAAAAGTATAATTGCAGTATATATATATAAAGGTATAGAAAAATGAAAAAAAAGGTCACGAGAGGGGAATTTGTCAGGGGATTGATCAGGATCCTCATGGTATCTGTCCTGGCCTTAATTGCTGTTGCGCTTGGGGCCAGGGCTGTGACCGGGGAACAGGAATGCTCCGGATGCCCGGGGAAAGGAGTATGCGGCGGGGAGGCCGACTGTTCTTCATACAGGAAGAAGTAAGAATAAAGATCAACGAATGAAGAATTAAGAAGTAATTATGGAAGAAGAAAAAAATAAATATCAATCCAGAAGGGATTTTGTGAGACGGGCTGGAATGGTGCTGGTTGTGGCACCTCTGGTAGCTCTTCCCCTTGCACTTGCAAAAAAGACAAATGCCTCGGGGTATGTCTGGCAGATAGATCCGTTTAAGTGCACACAATGCGGTCAATGCAAGACGAATTGTGTAAAAACTCCTTCTGCTGTCAAATGCCATCATGCTTATGTGATGTGCGGGTATTGCGACCTGTGCGGAGGTTACCTTCGTCAGGGTGTCAAGACAATCAGCACTGCTGCAGAAAATCAGCTTTGCCCCACAAGCGCTATAACCAGACGATTTGTTGAAGAACCATATTTTGAATATATAATTGATAATGATCTGTGCGACGCATGCGGAAAATGTATTAAGGGATGCATTGATTTCGGCAACGGATCATTATATCTGCAGATAAACCAGGACTTGTGTGATGACTGTAATGATTGCCTGATTGCCAAAAAATGTCCGTCTAATGCAATCAGCAGGGTTCCTGCAGACCAACAGTATATTCCAAAGGAAAAGGCTGGTGTATTACATAAATGACAATAACAAAACTGTAGGGGCATTGCATGCAATGCCCTAAAAATGATATATATGAAACATATTATAATAGTGAAAAAGAAACTGTTGCCATATTTAATCATACTGATCCTGTTAAGCTGGCATTTAGTACTGTTTGCCCAGGACAGGTTTCCCAGACCGGAGTTTGAATCCGGTTATGAATATCCTGAACATCAGATGCCATTACAGCGATCACATATATGGGAATATATTGATGTGGTTGTTCTTATTGCAGCACTTTCTCTGACATCCTGGCTTGCAATAAAGAAAAGGTCAAGACAGGGATTAATATGGATGTCGGTATTCTCTCTTGCATATTTCGGCTTTTACAGGGAAGGATGCATTTGTTCCGTGGGTTCTGTGCAGAATGTGTCACTTGCATTGTTCAACAGCAGCTATTCCATCCCTCTCACAGCCCTTCTGTTCTTTATCATACCCCTCGTATTTGCACTACTTTATGGCAGGGTATTTTGCGCCGGTGTATGCCCCCTTGGAGCCATCCAGGAACTAACGGGCTTCAGTCCGGTTAAGCTTCCGAAAGCAGTTGAATCGGTTATGGCTGCCGTACCATTCATATATCTTGCTGTTGCCGTGTTATTCGCTGCATTGGAAAGCCAGTTTATAATCTGCCGGTATGATCCGTTTGTAGGAATTTTCAGACTTGATGCACCTTATACCATGATAGTATTTGGAGTTTTGCTGCTCTTAGCCGGAATATTCATAAACAGACCCTATTGCAGATATCTTTGTCCCTATGGAGTTCTTCTGAATATTTTTTCAAGATTCTCCCGCCGACATCTTACAATAACACCGGCAGAGTGTATAAATTGCAGGTTATGTGAGGATTCATGTCCATATGATGCTATTCTGCCGTCTGATCCGGTTGTCATGGGAGACGGACCAGAGAGGAACAGAAAGAAATTTTTCCTCTACCTTATTCTTATTCCTGTGTTTACTGCTGCAGGGGCCCTGTTATTCTACAATCTGGCGCCGGCACTTGCAGGTATCAGACAGGAGGTTCGTCTGGCAAGGGAAATTCGGATTGAAAAAGAAACAGGAATTGAAGCTATATCAAAAGATGCGGTTGCATTTAAAGAGGCTGGAAAAACTGAGGATGAGCTTTTTACTGAGGAACTGCTGATCATCGGACGGTTCAGGAAAGCTTCCCCTCTGGCCGGCGCTTTTCTGGGATTATCCCTTGGGATAGCCCTTGTCGCATTAACAATCCGAAAAACAAGAACTGAGTATAAACCTCACCAGGGAAAATGTTACAGCTGCGGAAGGTGCTTTAAATATTGTCCGGTTGAAGTAAGAAAAACAATTTAATAATGAAGCTTACAGAAAAAGATATCAGTATTCTAAAAAGTATAAGCCAGATAGCCGGGATATTCACGGTAATAGTTGCTTTTACTATGATATTCAGCCTTATTCAGCTTAAAACAATAAATCCTCTGGATAATCCTGTACTGGCAGAAGTTAAGGAGCAATATGATAACGATCCTGAAAATGCCGCGAAAGCTGAACAGGTAAGAGCGATGGATCTGATGGCCCGGAAAGCATATTTTGCATCCCGCCGGCAGGTAGAGACCGGATCATACCTGTTACTTGCAGGTGCAATAATTTTTATTCTTTGCCGCCAGCTTATTTCCGGTAATGAAAAGATCATGCCCGCTATCCCGGGACTTAAACCCGATGAATCCGCAGGGAGGAAGAAAAGGATAAATTATTTGCTTGCTTCTGTCACTGTAATAACATTTATTGCAGTCATATCATCGTTCATGCTGAGAAGCAATCTTCCCGATCTGTCAGGAAAAGACCCCGGTAAAAAAGAAGAAAGGAGATCAAGATCTCGATCTGAAAGCAGTTTTAATCCTGATCCGACTAATTTTCCTTTTTTCCGGGGACAGGACAGCCGTGGCATAGCCGGAGGATCAGGATATCCCACACAATGGAACGGTGAAGACGGGACCAATATAAAATGGAAGGTTACAATTCCCAAAAACGGAAAAAGCTCTCCGGTGATATGGGGTGATAAATTATTTGTAACAGGCGCTGAAGGAAAAGCGTGTGAGGTCTATTGTTTAAACAAGAATTCAGGTGAAATTTTATGGAGTGCATCAGCCTCGGGGGTACCTGGAGAACCGGATCAGTTGCCTGAAACGGACCAGGAATCAGGAATGGCTGTTTCGTCAGCAGCAGTAAATGGAGATTTTGTCTGTGCAATATTTGCCAATGGCAACCTTATTTGCCTCGATCATGATGGAAACCAGAAATGGGTAACTAATCTGGGTACTCCGGAAAACGTCTATGGTTATTCATGCTCACTTATAATTTTCGATAACCTTCTTCTCGTTCAGTATGACTCAAACGAAAAGGTTTCTCTGATGGGATATGAAATGGCCACCGGGCAGCTGAAATGGGAGACAATGCGCCGGGGAAGGGCTGCCTGGTCATCACCTGTGATCGGTAATTTTAACGGGGAACCACAGGTGATAATCAATGGCAATCCATATGTAACCGGTTTTAATCCGGAAACAGGAGGAGAATTATGGGCTGTTGAATGTATGACTGGCGATGTGGCGCCTTCCGTGGCTGTTAACAGTAAACTGGCCTATGCCGTAACCGATTATGCACAGCTTGCAGCAATAAAGCCGGGAAGCGGAGCATCAATAGTATGGTCTGACAACATGTATACTCCCGATGTATCCAGTCCGGCAGCAAACGAGGAGTTGCTGATTCCTTGCAACGGGGAATGGTGATGTTGCGTGTTATAATGCCATGGAGGGAGATACCCTGTGGACACATTATTTCATGGACCAGTTCTATGCATCACCTATCATTGCCGATGATAAGGTTTGGATCCTTAACAGAAGCGGCATTATGCATATTGTCAATGCCGCTTCAAAATTTGAACTGATTGCCGAATCACCTCTTGGAGAAGCTGCAGATTGCACACCTGCCTTCTCAGACAAGAACATTTATATCCGAGGGAAACAAAATCTTTATTGTATCTCTGAAAATTGAATAAAAAGGAAAATATAACAGTGGAAAAATCCTGCAATTGCCAGCCGGTGAATGTTGATGATGTCGATTCGGTTGTTGAAGAAATCGTCAGATCGACCGGCCGGGAAAAGGATAAGGTGATACTTATACTTCAGGAAGTCCAGAAGCGGCTTAATTATATTCCCTCTGAAGCCCTTAAGCATATATGCAGGATAACTGACATTACACCGGGCCAGATTTCGGGTGTTTCAACATTTTATTCGCAGTTCCGTCATCTGCCTGCAGGCAAACATACCGTAAAGATCTGTTCAGGTACGGCATGCCATGTAAAAGGCTCACAGCTCATTTCCGACTCCTTCAGAAGGGTTTTACAAATTGATGATACGAGGAATACTTCTCCCGATAATCTGTTTTCGATAGAGGAAGTTGCCTGCCTGGGCTGCTGCACACTGGCGCCTGTGGTACAGATAGACGGGAAGACATACGGACATGTTAAGCCTACCCAGGCAGACGAAATTCTGAAAGACTTCCTGCTGACACAGGGAAAAACCACGTCTGTCAGTGAAGAAGTGGTACCTGATGATTTTGATGCTGAGGTAAGGGTCGGGCTTGGATCATGCTGTGTTGCAGGAGGAAGCAAGGAAGTTCTTTCCAGACTGATGGAGATCAGGGATGATTATGATCTGAATATCAGTCTGAAACCGGTCGGATGCGTAGGTGTCTGCAATCAGACACCCCTGCTGGAGATTATTGCAAAGAATAATGTCCATTCAAGGTACACTAATGTAAGAAAAGACCAGGTAGAAGACATCCTTCTGAAACATGTTGCTCCGGGATCTGTCCGCAAAAAGATCAAACACAGGATCAATGACCTGGCAGATACTTTTCTTACTGATCAAATGTTGAAAAGCCCGGTCAATATTCCTGTTGAACTCAGGGAAAAATATCTGAACAATTTCACCAGAAACCAGGTTCATCTGGCTACTCTCAATAGTGGAATACTGAAACCTGATTCACTTGATGAATATCTGCTCCTGGGAGGTTTTGATGCTTTAAAGAGAGCTGTCAGGTCGGGTGATCCGGATGGGATTATTGATACAATTACAAAAAGCGGACTAAGAGGCCGTGGAGGAGCGGGATTTCTTACCGGCAGGAAATGGAGTATTTCTGCCAGATCGAGCAGGGAGCCCGAAGTACATGGTTTGCAACGGAGATGAAGGCGATCCGGGTGCATTCATGGACAGAATGCTGCTGGAATCATTTCCCTACCGCATAATTGAAGGGATGCTGATTGCCGCATATGCCACCGGAGCTACAGAAGGTATTTTCTATATCAGGGCCGAATACCCGCTGGCTGTTACAAGAGTCAGTCATGCTCTGGAACATTGTTTTGAAAAGGGTTACCTCGGAAAGAATATCCTGGGTTCGGATTTTTCATTCAATGCAAAGATATTTGAAGGAGCCGGAGCTTTCGTTTGCGGAGAGGAATCAGCATTGATCGCTTCACTCGAGGGTAAGCGTGGCACTCCTCATCTCAGACCCCCCTACCCTGCTGTAAAGGGATTCATGGGTAAGCCAACACTTGTAAATAATGTTGAGACCCTTGCACTGGTCCCCTGGATAATAAATAACGGATCAGAAGCTTTCAGTTCTATCGGTACTGAAAAAAGTAAGGGTACCAAGGTATTTGCACTCGCCGGGAAAATTGCGAGAGGTGGATTGATTGAAGTTCCCATGGGAACAACGATCCGGCAGATCGTAGAACAGATTGGAGAGGGTGTTACTGAAGGCAGGATTTTTAAGGCAGTTCAGATAGGCGGACCATCAGGCGGTTGCATTCCGGCTTCAGAGTCTGACACTCCTGTTGATTATGAAGAGCTGACAAGAATGGGCGCCATGATGGGATCAGGAGGACTGGTTGTCCTTGATGATACAGACTGCATGGTGGATGTAGCAAAGTACTTCCTTACCTTCACCCATAAACAGTCATGCGGAAAATGTACCTTCTGCAGAGTCGGGACAAAGCACATGCTTAATATTCTTACACGGCTCAGTGAAGGGAAAGCTGCGCTCGCTGAAATAGATGAACTTGAAAAACTGTGTTATTCAGTCCGTAACGGAAGTCTTTGCGGCCTTGGGAAAACAGCTCCGAATCCCGTTATCACAGGACTGAAATATTTCCGCGAAGAATATGAAGCCCATACAAAAGGGATCTGTCCTGCAAAGAAATGCAGGGACCTCGTGAAATATGTGATAAGTGATAAATGTACAGGCTGTACGAAATGCTTCCAGGAATGTCCGGTAAATGCTATCGGCTTTAAACCATATGAGAAGCATGAAATTGACCAGGTTCTGTGCACAAAATGCGATAACTGCAGGGTTGTCTGCCCTGAGAACGCCGTTGAAATAGTGAATATAAATGCTTAAGATCAGGATAAATAATATTGAGCTGGAAGCTGAAGATGGAGAAACCATCCATTCAGTGGCAGGCAGGTCAGGAATTGCAATTCCGGTTTTATGCCATAAGGACGGAGTGGAACATTATACCTCCTGCATGGTTTGCATGGTCAAAGATAACAGAACAGGTAGTTTTATACCGTCATGCACCGCACTGGTGCAGGATGGACAGGACATAGATGCATCGGGAGAGGAAGTAACAGCCATCAGGAAAAAAGCTGTTGAGCTTTTACTTTCCGAGCACCGGGCTGAATGTGAAGCCCCATGCAGGATCGTTTGTCCTGCCGGATATAATATCCCCCTGATGAACAGGCTTCTGGCTTCGGGTGATTACAGGAAAACAATTGCACTGATCCTGTCGGAACTCGATGCAGAGGATATCAGGTGTCACAACTGCCAGGGATATTGCGAAAATGCATGCAGAAGAAAAAAAGTCGACAAACCGATATCAATAAAGAATATAAGGATATTCATTTCAAGGAACCTTGATTTTGAAGGAGGTCCGGATCATTTTGTTCCCCTTTCGGAATATCAGGATCTCAAAAAAAGATTTTCATCACGCCTTGGCAGACTTGAAGATACAGAACTGCAGGAATGGCTTAAGGAGTGCGATGGCGCAGATAAACGGTTCACTGAACCCAATGATTTCCCTTCAGCCGGTGAGGAAGCAAAAAACTGTATGCACTGCGACTGCAGGGCTGCTGAGGATTGCCGGCTCAGGGAACTGGCGCAGATGTTATCAATTAAAGATAAAGGAGGGAAAGTGGTTAATTCTCCTGCAGTTAAAAAGATAAATCCTCAAACCGGCCTGATTTTTGAGAATGCAAAATGTATTAAATGCGGATTATGTGTGAGGGTTTGTGAGGACAGCAATGAAGAACCTGCGTTATGTTTCATCAACAGGGGATTTATTTCAATAATCTCTGAACCACTTACGGAGGATTTTGTTAATATAAAAACTTCAACGACAGAAAAATGTATCGACATCTGTCCTACCGGAGCGCTGAGTCGCTTTAAATGAAATGATTAATGAAATATAAGGGTTTAATACTTTTTTTTGTATCAATCAGTATAACTGCATTTTCACAAAAGTCAAATTCTGACTGGTCTGTGTTCAGGGGTACCAATAGCCTGACCGGAGTATCAACAAATGAAATTCCATCCGAACCAGTATTAATATGGAGTTTGCCCACCGGTCAGGGATCAAAGTCATCTCCTGTGGTCAGTGATGGTACCATCTATTTCACCAGCAATAAAGGAACATTGTTTGCAGTGTCAGCTGATGGCAAGATAAGATGGAAACAGGAAACCGGCAGCAGCGCGGAGGCTCCTCCCCTTGTTTATGACGGCAGGGTTTACATCGGGTCATCAGATGGTATTATGCGTGCCTACGATAAATCTACCGGTAAGTTAAATTGGTCATATTCAACCGATAACCAGATTTCCGGATCTGCAAATGTTTGGATCTCCGGGAAAAGAACAGGTCTTATCTTCGGAAGCTATGATTATTTTCTTCACTGTGTTGATCCTGCGACAGGCAAGCCCCTGTGGAAGACTGAAACTGAAAACTATGTAAACGGAACACCGGCTTTCATAAATAACAAAATAGTTTTCGGGGGTTGCGACGGAATGATGAGGATTACAGACCCTCTGACAGGAAAAGAGAGGAACAAATTTGAAACGGGTGGTTATATAGCTGCTTCACCTGCCCTTTCCGGAGAGAAAGCCTGGTTCGGCGATTATGACGGCAATCTTTACTGCCTTGATATGATAACAGGCAAGATGAAATGGGAAGTTCCGGCTAACGAAGAGTCGGGAGCGATAATGGGGATCCCGGCAACAGGAGGCAACATGGTTGTTGTCGGCAATGAGGATAAATACTTGTACTGCTATGATGCTGAAACAGGAAAACCTTTATGGAAATACAGGACTAACGGACGTATAACCGGTTCTGCAGTCATTACACCAGCGAAAGTTTTATTTGGCAGCATGGATGGGAACATATATGTTCTTGGGCTGAAAGACGGCAAAAAACAATGGAGCTTTAATGCCGGAGCCCCTGTGAGCAGCTCACCGGCTGTCATACCCGGGAGGTTCTTTTTCCTGACGGAAGACGGAAGATTACTGGCATTTGGAACAAAATAAATTTTAACTCCACATATCTCTGTGGAACTCTGTGTGTCCTCTGTGGAGCTCTGTGTAATAAAATAAAATTGAAGAACTTACACAGAGTTCCACAGAGGGTTCACAGAGAGGCACAGAGGGTAAAGAGTTGTTACATAATAACAGAGAATGAAAATAGTTTATCTAATAACCGGGTCTGGCGGGTCGTTCTATTGTGCGAATTGTTACCGCGACATGCTGTATTTCAGGGCAATACGAAAAGTACCCGGGATCACTGCAAACGCTATTCCGCTGTATCTGCCTCCTGATAAAAAGCAATACAGAAACAGGTTTTGACGACCATGTCTTTTTCGGGGCAATTTCAATGTTCTTAAGGGAAAAGGTCGGCATATTCAAGAATATGCCGGTCGTTTCTCGAAAAATTCTTCGATCTGAAACCATTTCTCAAGCTTGCGGCAAAGCAAACCGGCACCACCAGCACCGAAGGTTTCGAGGAACTTACTCTCAATATGATTGAAGGCGATAATGCTTTCCGTAAAAGTGAAGTCGACAGACTTGTAAAATATCTCTCAAAGGATGGTAAGCCGGATGTCATCCACCTTTCAAATGCACTTATTCTGGGATTGGCCAGGCAGATGAAGAACCGGATGAAAGTCAAAGTGGTATGCTCTCTCCTGAACGAGGATGACTGGATAGAGGATATGGCTGAACCATGGAGAAGCAGAGCATGGGAGATGATAGCAAAAGAGGCTGTTCATGTTGACAGTTTCATAACTCCAAGTAATTATTACAAGCAGCTCTTCATTTCAAAGACGGGAGTAAAAGGTGATAATATTCACGTGATACCTCTTGGCTTCGATCCGGAACCTCCGGCGGAGGAGAAAACCACATCCCGGCCCCCTGCACTTGGATATTTCTGCAGTATAAGCAACTATAACGGATTTGACAAACTGGTTGACGCATTTATCCAGCTTAAGTCGGGGAAAATAATCCCCGATCTCACTCTCAATGTTTGCGGTGGGTTCACAGGAATTGATAAACCGTTTATTTCTGAACAGATTAAGAAGATACGCGAACACGGATTCCAGAAAAGCATAAAGATCTATCCCGAATTCCAGGGAAATAAAAAAATGCAATTTTTCAATGATGTGGATGTGATCAGTGTTCCTGTCAGGAAATATGACGGTTACGGATTATATGTCCTTGAAGCAAACAGTGCAGGAATACCCGTTGTTCAGCCTGCTACAGGGGCTTTCCCGGAAATTATTGAAAGAACAGGAGGCGGAATTACCTACTATGCCCGATACAGTAGATGAACTGTCATCAGCATTGACGAAACTGCTTACAGATAAAGAGCTTGCAGAAAAACTTGGTGAGACCGGTAAGAAAGGGTGCGATCGGAACTTTCGCTTGAGAAGATGTCCGGAGGTTTATCCGAAGTGTATAGAAAAGCGTAGAAGAAGGCTAAATGGCGCAAATGCTTAGCAGTGCAAGGGTACAGTTCATGGTTGTCAACTAAAGGAGTTTTGGGGACAAAAGTTTCCCCTCCTTTTTTTAAGGAGGGGTGGCCAGACAATAAAATCAGCTGACTTGCAGAAATTTAACTGGTCTGGCCGGGGTGGTTGATTTAATTTTTTATTACTTTTATTCTAATGGATAACAAAAACCACTTAAACCGAAATAGTCTCAAACCTCTCAGATCAAAATCAACCACCCCGGCCGGGAGAGCAGAATTGTAAACATTACAAAATCAGCAATCCCGGCCACCCCTCCTTTAAAAGGAGGGGAAACTTATTTGTTTATAAACCAGATAATTAAGATAGTTTTCGATATTAAAATATTCCTCAAGTTGACGGCATGGGGTACAGGGACACAAAGGCACAACGGTAAGAAGTAACAAAATAAAAAATGCTTAAACTGATAAATATTTCGAAATCGTATACTCAAAGAGGAATTGTTCTTGATAATCTGAATCTGGAGGTAAAAGAGGGTGATTCCATTGCCGTTACCGGACCATCGGGTTCAGGAAAGACAACCCTGATGAATATAATCGGATCTCTTGATCAGCCCGATTCCGGTGAAATAATTTTCAGGGGCAAGATCTGTAACTTCACTGAATTCTGATGAGTCTGCTGATTACAGGAACAGGAATATCGGATTTGTTTTTCAGGATCATCTGCTTCTTCCGCACCTTACGGTGCATGAAAATATTATGCTTCCCCTGCTTGCATCCTCCATAAGCGGTAAGGATTATGCCTCTAAAGAAGGAAATGCGGGAATATTAATGGAAAGAATAGGGATCGGAGAACTGAAAGAACAAGTATCCCTTCCAGATATCCGGGGGTGAGGCCCAGAGCGTGGCATTAGTCAGAGCCTTGATAAACAATCCATCCTTACTGATCGCTGATGAGCCGACCGGTTCCCTGGATGCAACAAATGCCGGGATACTCGGAAGACTGCTGAAAGAGCTTAATGAAGAACTTGGAATTACACTGTTCGTTGTTACCCATTCCTCTGATCTGGCTTCAATGATGAAGATTCACCTGAACCTTAAAGACGGCAAGCTGATAAACTGATGGGAAAACAGGATTTTCATAAATCCGGCATGTTGAAAATGATTTTCAAATCCCTGCTTTTTTACAGGAAAGATGCTGTTTACCAAATTATTATAACTATCCTGCTCTCCGCAATTATTACCGGATCTCTGTTTACAGGTCATTCAGTAAGGAGCAGCCTTAAGAAAACTGCTGATGAGAAGCTGGGGAATACAGATATTATCCTGAGTTCGGGTCTGAGATATTTTGATGCTTCACTTTCAGAAAGAGTTTCAGAATCAACAGGCGACAAGAGTACATCACTACTTGAAACAGACGGATATTGCAGTAATTTCGTCACGGGTGTTACAGCTCTGAATGTAAAGATCTACGGAATAACAGAAGGCTTCTTCCCGTTTCATGCAGTCGATCCTGTACTTATAAATTCCGGGGAGGTTGCCATTAATTCGGCTCTTGCATAACATCTTGGGATAAATGAAGGTGAAGAAATAATAATCCGTTTCAGGGAGGCTGATCCTCTGCCGGCAAATGCTCCGTTTGCCCCTTCGAAAGATGAAGACGGATCAAAGGTCATGAAGGTCACCCATGTACTTAACTCTTTACAGGCCGGAAATTTCTCACCGGGTGTCAGTCAGCATATTCCAATGACCATTTTTCTCAATATTGCCGATCTCGGATCTGCGGGAGACAGTATTCAAAAAGCTAACAGGATAATAGTAAAAAGGGAGAGTGACGCTACTTATTCTGATGTTCTGGCCAGAGCACTCACACCCGGGGATATCGGTCTGACTGTCAGAAGGTCACAAAAACTGGTGAACCGGAGCTGATATCCGACAGGATCTTCCTTGATAACCTGCTTGTATCTGATATTTTAAAAAAGATCCCTTCGGGCAAACCTGTACTTACATACCTTGTCAATAATTTCAGTGTAAATGACAGATCAACCCCATACTCATTTGTTACCGCTCTTCCTTCAGGCTTATATCCTGGTATTGATATTGATGCGATAGTTATAAATAAATGGCTTGCCGAAGATCTTGATGCGAGAACCGGAGAGACAATGACACTGACATGGTATGATCCTTCCTTTAACATGAAGCTTGAGGAAAAGCAGAAAGATTTTTACATTGCAGCAATAACCGAAAACAATAGTTTATACTCCGATCCTGCCCTGATGCCTGATTTTCCCGGGATATCGGGAAGTGCAACATGTTCGGGATGGGATGCCGGAGTCCCGATCCTGATGGATCAGATAAGGGACAAAGATGAAGCATATTGGAACACATTCAGGGGTACGCCGAAGGCATTCATAAGTTATGAAGCGGGGAAAATGCTCTGGGGTAATAATTTCGGTACTGCAACAGCAATAAGGTTTCCCGCTTCAATGGCAGAATCAGAAATAACTGAAGCACTGGCCGGGTCACTAAATCCGGAAACTGTTGGATTCACTGTGACAGATGTCAGGCAATCGGCAAATAAAGGGGCTGAAGAAAGTGTTGATTTCAGTTCTCTTTTTCTCAGCCTCAGCTTTTTTATGATCCTGTCGTGCATTATCCTGTTCTCTCTGGCCCTGTCCATGTATTTTGATTCGAGGAAGAACCAGGCCGGAACATTGTTCGCTCTGGGCTTCAGAAATAAATATATCAGAAAACTTCTCTTCACAGAAACAATATTACTGTCAGTAGCCGGTGCAATCCCCGGGCTCTTTCTGGGATACCTCGTCAATATGATGATCATACGGGCGCTGAATTCGGTCTGGACCGGAGCTGTTCAGACAAGTTCACTCACTTCTGATTTCAGTGTTATTCCGCTGGTTTATGGCTTTCTGATAGTCCTGGTATTAGCTGCAGTGCTCATCTTTTTTAAATCAGGAAGATTTCCTGAAGAACCTTACCAGGCCGGCATCCGGAGAATTAAAGAAGCACTCACCACGTAAAAAATCTTCTGGCATTTCTTATTTTCTGGACTATCTCAATCTTTTTGCTGATATCGGCTTTTATTTTACCTCAGAATTCAACACCGTTATTCTTTGTTTCCGGATCACTCCTTTTTGCAGCACTTGTATTACTTATAAGGTATTCATATGTAAAAGAAGTCCGGAGAAGCAGTGCTTTTAAGGATTTAAGGAACAGCATCAGAAGGAAGTATTATGCTTTTCATCCTTCACATATTGTCACTCCTGTAATATTTATTGCGGCAGGCATATTTGCAGTTATTATAACCGGAGCCAACAGGATGGTTCTTACTGACAAAATGCTTCTTCCGCCCGGAGGAACCGGAGGATATTTACTCTGGGCCGAGTCAGCCGTCCCTGTTAAAATTGATCTGAACTCCCCTGAGGGAAGGAAAGAGTTTGGTCTTGATGAAGATGAACTGAAGGATCTGGAAATAATGCAATCCGGCAGAGTGTCGGGAGATGATGCCAGCTGCCTTAATCTGAACAAGGTAAGCTCCCCTCCTCTTCTCGGTGTCGATGCATCGGCTTTCACCAACAGAGGATCTTTTTCATTTGCCTCACAGATAAAAAAGTCAGGGAATATAAATCCCTGGGAACTCCTTGAAAAGAATCCGGGACAAAATACAATTTACGGAATAGCCGATCAGACAGTGTTGCAATGGGGATTAAAGATCAGAACAGGCGATACGCTTATTTTCCGTGCTGAAAACGGGCAAACTCTCAATATAATCATATGGTGCAGGACTTAAATCATCTGTTTTTCAGGGATATCTGCTGATCAGCAGGGAGAATTTATCGATGTTCTTCCCTTCAGTTGAAGGGGGGTCTGTTTTTCTTATTGACGGGAAATCTGAATTACTCTGAACTTTACAGTAATACCCTCAATCGAGAGGCTTTCAGGATATGGATTTTCTTCTCAGAATGCAGGAGAAAAACTGGCGTCATTCTTTCAGGTCATCAAATACATATCTGAATGTATTTGCTGTTCTCGGAGCTTTCGGCATGATACTGGGAATTGCCGGCCTGGGATTTGTTCTTTTACGAAATTATAATATCACGAAGACGGGAATTTGCATTTCTTTCCGCGACCGGATTTTCAGAGTCGCGGATCAGAGGGCTGATACTTAAGGACCAGATGATAATCCTCTTCTGGGGAGTTATTACGGGGACAGTTTCAGGGCTGACTGCCACAGTGCCATCCATGATTAGCGGGAATGAAATGCCATGGGGAATTATAATGATAATGATCCTGTCAATAATTTGTAGCAGGATCGGCAGTTCTTTATCTGACAGTGAGAAGTATAAGCAGCAAAACACTTATATCGCAGCTCGGAAGAGAATAGACTTATTTCTTTCCTGCAGCAATAAGATGTTTCTGGGTTCTGAAAAATATCATACCATCGGTGATTGCCGGAGCTGTCATGCAAATTTCATTCAGCGGAATCTCTGCAAGTAATTTAAATGTATCGCCGTCCTGAATAATGTAGATCATTCCTTCCTCGTCGACAATATAAATTTTACCATCGGAAGCAACAGGTGATGCGATAAAGCTTCTTGTCTGTCCAAGCTTTGCATCATAAATCTCCTTTCCGGTTAAAGGATCGAGACAATTGATCGATCCGTTCCAGTTCACATTATAAAGCCTGTCCCTGTAAAGAAGCATCGTATGCATATATGATCCGCCTCTTGGTTTATACCAGAGAACCCAGGATTGGATGTCTCATCATCTTTCAGTGTTATATCGCCGGTGGCGTTTGTTTTTACAGCCATTATCGGAGAGATTTTGCCATGAGCGCTGTTAAAGTAAATCAGGTCTTTGCCGATTATTGGTGTCGGGATCTGGATATCGCCACCTCCCGACATTCTCCAGATTTCCTTTCCTGTTTCAAGGCATCATAACCTCCCCTGTGTTTAAATCCGTTCACGGCAACAAATGGTTTGCCGTTATTGTAATAGATATTTGGAGTGCACCAGCCCGGATATTCATCTCTTTCCGCTTTCCATAATTCCTTGCCTGTCTTAACGTCATAAGCTGCCAGAAATGAATTTTCAAGAACATCGCACTGGATGATCACTTTTCCGTCATGTATTATGGGTGAGCTGGCAAATTCCCACTCAGCGTTTTTCATAATAAAGAAAGCTGAGCTGAGAACTCCGAAGTTTTTCTGCCATTGCAGATTCCCGTCGAAGTCGTAGCAGTAAAGCCCTTCGGAGCCGAAGAAGGCTACGGCATATTTCCCATCCACCGCAACAGAAGTGTTGGCATGTGTTGATTTGGGATGTCTTTTGATTGCCGGTACTCCGGTATATGGAGTTCTTCTCCCAGATGATCTTTCCGGTGTTCTTATCAATACAGTAAACTTTCCAGGAATGAACCGATTCATCATTAACAGGAGTAACATCTCCGTAAAGTCCAGGTTTAAATCCTGCCTTGTCTTCCGCGCTGATTGCAGTTGTTATGAACAATTTGTCCCCCCAGATTGAGGGACTGGATATACCCAAACCCGGAATTGGGATCTTCCATCGTATATTGATCATTTTCTCAGGATCAAATTGATCGGGAAGATTGGCGTTATCAAGGACACCCGATGCATAGTAACCGCGATATCCCGGCCACTGGCGTTCAGGGATCACCTGACCTGAACTGAACATTAAAACCAGAGTTCAATAGCAGACAAGTACATTGCAGTGTATAAACAGCATATGTGGTCATCATTCATAGGATTCAAGATTCAGTTATTATTTCAGCACTTTTCCAGTCCCAGATTCAGGGAAGGTTTCCTGAAGGATCAAGTGATCCGAGAACAACAAGCGTGCACCCAAGGCAGTGGCATTAAATATTTCGGAGGTATATACGGACTTCAATGGGATAGAAGTCAGAAATAAGCTTAATGAAAAGCTGATTATTCGAAAATCCCCCTGTGATATAAATATTTTCGATATCATCATCAGCAGGAATTATAAGGTTGATAGCTTCCACGGTAAGTTCAGCAAGTTCGACCATCAGCTGATGATACCCTTCTTCGAAGGATTTGAACACGAAGAAATCCATTTTCTCCTTGAGCTCTCTTGAATATGGCTGCATTTCGAAGAAGAACTTCTGATCGCCGCATTTTATTTTGCATATTTCAAGAAGCCGGTTATCGGGTTTTACTGATTTATAATAGCCTGGCTGTGTTCTGAAATGATCATTAAGCCTGTTTACGGCAGTTTCATGAAGATGGCCAAGAAATAACCGTGATGATTTTACAGGCTTTTTTGTAATACTCATATAGCACAGGCAATCATGATCGAGCTGTTCGGCCGTCAGTATTTCAGTGTTAAACGGGTTCATGTTTATGCACCATGTGCCGGTTGAAATGAGAAGGAATTTTCCCACGCTGCTTGAAAAATACGGAGCAAGGGAGGATGAGCTGTCGTGAATTCCAATCCCTGTTTTTATTTTCTTCCCTTCGATTTCAATTTCATCAAGTGTGCCCACACCGGCAGGCTCCGGTAAAGATAATCCTTCATCCTGACCCAGCGGTGATACTTCATTTCATCAAAATCCCAGAGTGCGGTATGACAGCCGATTGAAGTATGTTCCGAATATATTTTTCCTGTCAGCAGGTATGAAAGATATTGCGGGAAATGAAGAATATACCTAACCCTCTGGAAGATCTCCGGTTTTTCATATTTAAGCCATACGGCCTGCATCCCCGAGTTCAGCATGCCCAGAGCAGGTGATGCGGTTCTCCTGCAGAATTCATCCTGTCCTCCGAATTTCTTATAGATCCTTTCAGGTATCCGGTCATCGACGGGTTTAAGGTAATTGTATACGGGAGTAAGCCTTTTACCATCAGCATCAAGATAAACAAGTGTCGCCCCGTAAGTTGTGAAGTTTACAGCAGCAAGATCATATTTATCGGAACGGATCAGTTTGCCGACCGATTCCTTGATCCAGCTTTCGATATGTTCAATATCATCACATGGAAATCCATCATCATCCGTTATTTCTGCAAATTTCTCCTCTATTTCCGAAAGAGGTTTCAGATTGTAATTGAACAAAATAACCTTCTTATTTGTCTTGCCCACATCAAATACTGCAATAACTTTTTCTTTCATAACATTGATGAGCGTGCTTGTTAATTTGCAGGCGTTGCATAAAGCATGCTATGTCCGTACAGTCATATAACTTATAAAAATATTATCGTTTTCAGAGAACGTCTTTTTCGTATTTCACAATTTCATCAATATAATCGTGTCCTGACAGGAACATTGTTTTTAATGCAATAATAATCCTAAACAGCCCCGAATGGTTTTATTTTCAGAAGCTCAAGCATTGCAAGCCTTTCGAATGTTTTTCCCTGCTCCTCCATTTTTACAAGAGTTTTATCCAGGCTCCAGAAGAGCATAACAGGAAAGCCTGTTGCACAGCTCTTGCACCAATGACATAAGCCCCTATCCTGTTAAGGCTTGCATCGAAATAGTCAAGTCCGATATTTACCCGTTTAATGCTTTGGCACGTACAATTTCCTGTGCAATAAGCACTATTTCATCATTAAATGTTGCGACATGGTCGCTGTCCCATCTTAATCCCCGGGTCAGGTGAAGGAGCAGTTCATCTGCAAAAAGCAGTATTGATGATATCTTATCACCTACCTGCTCAGTCGGATGAAAATGGCCATTATCAAGAGTTATCATTGTGTTATTCTTTATTGCATAACCCAGGTAGAAATCGTGTGAACCGACTACCATTGATTCCGATCCGATTCCGAAGAGTTTGCTTTCAACTGAGTCCTTCAGATATTTTTTTGGATATTTGACTGCAAAAATTTCATCGAGCGATTTTTTAAGGAGTCTTGCGGAGACCAACCTGTCGACAGGGTGTATCTTTTGATCCGTCGGGTATCCAGATATTATGAACAGTCGGAGTACCAAGCTGTTTTCCCATTTCGGCACCTATGGCCCGGCATCTTTTTACATGCTCTACCCAGAATTTCCTGGTCTTCTCGTTTTTGCTTGAAAGGGTAAATCCGTCATCAGCCAGAGGATGGGAGAAGCAGGTGCAGTTGAAATCGATTCCCATTTTTCTCTTTTTTGCCCAGTTCATCCATCCCTGGTAATGATTGACTTCGATCTTATCGCGGTCAACGAATTTGCCGCCGAATTCCCCATAGCTTGCATGAAGGTTAAGCCTTTGTCTGCCCGGAAGAAGGGACAAGTACCTTGTCGAGGTCGGCTCTCATCTGTTCAATTGTCTTTGCCTTACCGGGAAAATTTCCGGTTGCCTGAATCCCGCCTCCTCCAAGTTCGGCTCCTTCCTTTTCAAAACCGCCAACATCATCTGTCTGCCAGCAATGCAGACTGATCACAATTTCTGCCAGATCGGCAAGAACCTTTTTCGGTATCGACTCCGAGTTCAGCATATTGATCTTTTGCCAGCTTGTATGCTTTTTCGATTGCTTCTTTTTTCATTCTTTAATTGTTTTAATTATTTATTTATTAGATAATATTCCGGATTTGTATCATCTCTTCCTTTGTGTCCTCGTGTGTACTTAGTGCTCTTTGTGGTTAAACGCAAGAATTGTTATTTAAACACAAAGGACACTAAGGTAAGAACTAAGAGCACGAAGGGGTAAGTGCATAATTTATTCCATATAAAAGACCTCTTCGAGAGGGATACTGACCGGTGAATTATCAGGATTTGTTTCCATGATATCAGCCATATATTTCCACCATTTCTTAACAATTTCAGTAGCGCCAAGATCCTGAGATGAACTTTCACCTGATTGTTCCTGGTATGCGAACAGGGTATTCGTTTCTGCGTCGAGCCAGATAGAATAGTTGCCAACCCCTGCATCCTTAAGCAGTTTTGCAAGTTCCGGCCATATCTCATTATGTCTTTTTCTGTATTCTTCCTTAAAGCCTGGAAATAATTTCATTTTAAAACCGAATCTCTTTGCCATTTATTATGATATTTATCCGAGTTTAACAATAAATGCTGAAAGAATGAGCACAACAATTCCAGCCACCAGTATAAAAATGGTTTTTGAGGAAACACCTTTCCATTCACTGAGTATTATCCCCCATATATTGCTTATTGCGATATTGAGGGCCATTAATATGCTCCATCCGAAAATTGCCATGCCTGCCGGAAGCCTGCTTGATCCCATACCGAAGAAGTGGAACTGGAGAAACCATAACAAACCTGCAAGAAATGTGAAGAAGAGGTTGTTTGCCAGTATGTTCCCCGATACTGTATAATAGTCTTTATAAGTTTTGTTCTTAATGTTAAGGAAAACACAGTAGACAAGATTTGTTAATGAATCCGCCGAGAAGAATAAATATCAGCGACGTATTTTTCTGGTAAAGTGGATTTGTGCCATGGGCTAGCGCTACAGTTTCAATAGGTTTTCCAGCTTCGTACCCGAAGTTGAAGCAGGCGCTCATTATCCCGGCAAATATTGCAATAAGGATACCTTTTTTAAGTGCAAATTCCTTCACAGCTGCCCTTTTTTCTTCCTCCGACATCTCCTTACTCTTAAGGGATCCTGCATAGCCGATGATGATGATGCCTGCAATTGTAATTGCCACACCAATCAATGTCAGTATACCGCCTCTGGTGGCAAAAAGATTATCCCCGGCAATTATTGGTGGCAGTAATGTTCCAAATGCTGCACAGAGTCCCAGTGCAATGCTTTGTCCCAGAGCAACACCAAGATAGCGCAGGGCAAGACCGAATGTAAGTCCGCCGAATCCCCAGAGCAACACCGAAAAATGCTGCCATTAGCTTTGCAGATGCAGGGGATTCCCTTATTATCGGCATTAGTTCCCCCTTTGGTATAAAGATCAAAGCGAAGATCCAGGGAATTATTATCCATGCAAAGAATCCCTGGCTGATCCAGTATGATTCCCATGCCCAGGATTTTACTTTTTTAAAAGGAACATAAAAACTTGCAGCGCCAATACTGCCAAGTGCAATAAGCAATATACCAGCAATCGGGTCCATTTTTAGACAATTTATTTTTAATGTTTCGCAATTTAAAAACTTTCGGTCAGGAAAATGATAATAAATCTATTTTTTTATTCATACATTTTTTATAACCTTGGATTTTATTAAACAAATTATTTTATCATGAAGCAGTTCAAATTATCCATCCTTCTTTTCATCATCTCAGGATCACTAATTGCGCAGAATCTGTCTGTTAAGGATCTGACCTGTGAATATAAAATCAATCCTGTCGGTATTGATTCTCACCAACCCCGTCTATCGTGGAAGATTACGGGTCCGGGTAATAATATCATGCAGACTGCCTGTATGATACGGGTGGCTTCTGATCCGAAATTTTCATCCTCAAAGATTGTATGGGAATCAGGGAAGATAGCATCAGATGAATCCCATCTGCAGACATATAAAGGTTCCGCCCTTAAATCGGGTCAGAGGTATTTCTGGCAGGTAAGGGTATGGGATAATAAAGGCCGGTCGACAAAATGGAGTCCGGCTGCATACTGGGAAATGGGATTGCTTTCCCCGTCGGACTGGAAAGCAAAATGGATTGAACTGGCGGATGATACTAACCGCTATTCGCCTTCACCGCATTTCCGGAAGGAGTTCACAATCACCAAGCCGGTAATAAAAGCTACTGTATATGTAACATCACACGGCTTATATGACCTGAACCTTAATGGCAAAAGAGTCGGTGATGAGGTGATGACACCCGGCTGGACTTCCTACGGGAAAAGGCTGCAATACCAGGTTTATGATGTTACCGGACAGGTTGCAAAGGGGAAAAATGCAATCGGCGCTTTCCTTGGCGACGGCTGGTACAGGGGTACACTTGCCTGGGGAAATAACTGGGCAATTTATGGCAAAAGGCTCGGCCTTCTTCTCCAGCTGAAAGTGTTCATACCGATGGAAGCGAGACTCTGATAGTTACAGACGATACATGGAAAGGACACAATGATCCTGCCATCAGGATGAATGACATTTACAACGGATATACCTATGATGCAACCAAAAGACTGATTGGTTGGAGTCAGCCGGATTACAATGACAGCAAATGGAAGAAAGTGATAATCGGAAACTACAAAGACAATCTCGTTGCTTCCGAAGGATCGCCGATAAGAAAAATTGAAGAGATAAAACCTCTGAAGGTCTTCCGTTCACCTAAAGGAAGTTTGCTTGTAGATATGGGTCAGAACATGGTGGGGTGGATAAGATTGAAAGTTAAAGGACCGAAAGGGACGGTTATTAATGTAAAGCATGCTGAAGTACTTGATAAATACGGTGAATTCTATACAGAAAACCTCAGAGCTGCAAAGGTTCAGCTTACATTGACTCTTGCAGGTACGGGTGAGGATGAGATCTTTGAACCCCGTTTTACATTCATGGGCTTCAGATTCCTCGAAATTACAGGCTTCCCCGGAACACTTACGACAGATAATATTACAGGAGTTGTAGTTCACTCCGATATGCAGAAATCAGGTACATACGAAAGCTCAAATCCCTTGCTTAATCAGCTTCAACATAACATTGTATGGGGCCAGAAAGGTAATTTTCTTGATGTGCCTACAGATTGTCCGCAAAGGGACGAACGTCTTGGCTGGACCGGTGATGCGCAGGCATTCTGCAGAACTGCTGCATTTAATTACAATGTGGCTCCCTTCTTCACCAAATGGCTTAAGGATGTTGCTCTTGACCAGAAGCCCGGAGGAGAAGTTCCTGATGTTGTCCCGGATGTCCTGAACCGACAGGATGCCGTAACTGCACAGCCATCTGCAGGATGGGGCGATGTGGCAGTAATTACACCATGGACAATGTATCTTGTCTATGGAGATAAGAAATTGCTTGAGACACAATACCCCAGCATGAAGAAGTGGGTTGAGTATATCAGGAAAAAAGCAGGAGACTCCTACCAGTGGAAAGGCGGAAGTAAATATGGTGACTGGTTGTTTTATCATCCGCCGGTAAACAGTCATACTGCAGCCGACGGATATACCGAACCCGATTTCATTGCAACGGCATATTTTGCATATTCTGCCAGTCTTCTGGCACAGGCAGCAAAGGAACTCGGGAAAACGGATGATGAAAAGACATATAATGACCTGTTCAATAATATAAAGACAGTATTTATCAGGGAATATGTCACACCTGCAGGCAGGGTCGGAACATGCTCACAAACATCATATATTCTTGCGCTTAAATTCAACCTTCTTCCGGATGAACTGAGGGAAAAAGCTGCAAGATTCCTTGTGGATGATATCAGGGGAAGAAGAAATCATCTTTCAACAGGTTTTCTGGGTACTATTTATATATGTCATGAATTAACCCGTACCGGTCATACACGATGTTGCCTATGATCTTCTTCTTCAGGAATCATATCCTTCATGGCTTTATCCGGTAAAGATGGGTGCAACAACAATATGGGAAAGATGGGATGGCCAGAAACCCGACAGTACATTCCAGGATGCAGGTATGAATTCATTCAATCATTATGCTTACGGTGCAATAGGCGACTGGATGTACAGAGTGTCTGCAGGTCTTGAGACCAGAACTCCGGGATACAGACATCTTATTATTCAGCCTCACCCTTCGGAAAAGCTTGCTTTTTCAAAGGCAACATATGAAAGCCCTTATGGAACAGTTGCTTCAGGATGGGAAAGAAAGGATGGAAGGATTTTTGTCAGCATAAAAATCCCGGCCAATTCGAAAGCAACTGTTATTCTGCCAGTTGATGACATGGCAAAAGTGCTGGAAGTTACATGGCCCGGAAAGCTATAAGCGGTAATAAAATTTTCAGAGTCAGGAAAGAAGGACGTAAATACTAATAATTGAAACAGGATCGGGTGAATACACTTTCGAATTCGCTGAAAATAAATAACAACATGGCAGGCTCTCCGGATGGAAATCATTAATGGTCACCCCGGTGAGTTTGCCGCCCTGCTTACAGCTCTCTTCTGGACAGTAAGCGCTCTTGCGTTTGAATCGGCTACTCTGAGGCTTGGTTCTGTTGCCGTAAATATTCTTAAGCTGGCGGCGGGATTCGTTTTCCTTACCATACTTATTTATCTCAGGCGTGGTCTGATCCTCCCTACTGATGCCGGGATTGAAAACTGGTTATGGCTGACGCTGTCAGGACTTGTAGGATTTGTTTTCGGTGATCTTTTCCTTTTTAAGTCATATGCACTTATCGGATCCAGATTTTCGATGCTTTTAATGACACTCGTCCCACCTATGGCGGCTCTTTTCGGATGGATCATCATAGGCGAACATCTTACTGCGCTTAATTTTCTCGGAATGACACTCACCTTTGCTGGAATTGCAATGGCGATCCTTACACGTGGAGGAGATAATAACGGAAGGCTGGTAATGAAGCTTGCTCCTGTCGGGATACTATATGCACTCGGAGGTGCGGCTGGGCAGGCATTGGGACTGGTTTTAAGTAAGCTCGGGCTTAAAGATTATGATCCTTTTTCAGCAACCCAGATCAGAATAATAGCAGGTATGGCCGGATTTGCGGTGCTTGTCACGATTATGAAAAGGTGGAGGCATATTACAGCAGCTGTCAAAGACAGACCGGGGATGAAATCACTTACAATCGGGGCTTTCTTCGGACCTTTTCTGGGAGTCTCATTTTCTCTTATCTCAGTTAAATTTACAAAAGCAGGTATAGCATCGACAATTATGGCTCTTACGCCCGTGTTCATTCTGATACCTGCAATCTTATTTTATAAGCAGAAAGTGACCTTCCCTGAATTTGCCGGTGCTGTTATAAGTGTATGCGGTGTTGCTTTGTTCTTTATATAAATCACTGAAATGACAACCTGAAGAATTAAGAGAGAGAATACCTCTGAATGAAATAATTTTTTCAGACTTCCCGATCAGGCGGTCCGGGAGGTCAGAATGTAAATAAAGTGAATACAGGGTGGAACTGAGATTCGATGTGAGAAACACATTTCATCTTACGGAAACTGAGAAGCGAAAAGGTTTTACTTCGTCTGAAAAACAGAATCAACTCGGAGGGAGAAATGATTGTTACATCTCAATCGGAAAGAACCCAGTTCATGAACAAGAAAAAAGCAGAAGAAAAATTCTTCAGTCTGCTTGCTTCAGCCCTGACAGAAAAACCCAGACGAAAATCAACGGCTCCGACATCATCCTCAAAAAGAGAACGTCTTGAAAAAAAGAAGATCAGAAGTTCTGTTAAGAAACTCCGCAGAGACTCCGATCTGATGGATGAATGAGCTGATTTACGTTTTTAAATACGTTTTATAATACGTATTATAAGACGTATGATAATACATAGATTATTGTTCAATCCACTCATCCTTATTTGCAATTTTGTTCACACCGGCAAGGTGATCATGACTTTGGCATCATTATTGTCTATCAACCTTTTTACAAAAAATCCGTATAACGGAATTTTAAAAACGATTTAAAAGAGAGTAAGAAAACAAAGAAGTGAAAAGAATACAATTCGAGTAACAGCATATTGCCGTATCGGGAAGCAAAATATTTCAGATAGCTGCAATACGCTGGCTAATAGTAATATATCGCATCAGGCTTGTTTTGAAAATAAAAGACATGTTAATAAAATAATTTCGGTGTTAATATTTCTGATGCTCAGGTGATACAATGTATTATCAGATTACATATTTTCGCACCAATTAAAAAATAATAGTATTAATTTAAAACCAAATTATCCTTTTAAAAGAAAACGATGAATTATTTCATCACCAACCATGAATGCTAACAATAATGAGGCTACGGCGCTCGGTGGAGAGAGCCGCCTCGTGGGTCGTTCTTCTGATGAAGAGCCTGGCGCGAAAACCATGATTTTTTCGCAAAAAGAGATCCCAAATCAGTTAGTTAGCAACCGAAGCGCGGACTTCAGAACCCGCTTCTTCCCCCTAACAACTTCAGAATCCTGGAATGATTGGAAATGGCAGCTCAGAAATTCAATAACAAGTATTGATGAGCTAAAGAAAATCATGAAATTATCCGAAAAGGAGATTATGGCTATTAATAATCTGAAAGGCCGTCTTCCGATGCGGATAACTCCGTATTTTGCTTCTCTGATCTATAATACAGGTTATTCGAATCCGCTTCGCCGTAATGTCATACCGGTTGTTGAGGAGTTACTGCATACCACTACTGAACAATCTGATCCTTTACATGAGAAGTCATATTCACCTGTAAAGGGCATTGTACACAGATACCCCGACAGGGTACTGTTTACAGTAACCCAGGTTTGTTCAAATTACTGCAGATACTGCACGCGCTCACATTCGGTAGGGAAGCTTGATAAGCTGGGAAGGCAGGATTTCGAGAAAGCATTCAGCTATATCGCTGCTCATAAGGAAGTCAGGGACGTTCTCATAAGCGGAGGCGATCCTCTGACACTTAGTGATGAGATCCTCGATTACATATTGTATAATATTAGGAAAATAGAACATGTTGAGATAATCCGGATCGGCACAAGGGTACCTGTGGTGTTACCTCAGAGAATAACCGATAACCTGGTAAACATTCTCAGGAAATATCATCCCCTGTTCCTAAGCCTTCATTTCTCGCATCCGGCTGAGATAACCGGAGAATGTGCAGAGGCATGTAACAAGCTGGCCGATAACGGATTCCCTCTCGGAAGTCAGACCGTTCTTCTTAAAGGAATCAATGATAATGTACCCGTGATGAAGGAGCTCATGCATAAGCTTCTGAAGATAAGGGTACGGCCATATTATCTTTACCAGTGTGATCTCATACCCGGTTCAAGTCATTTCAGGACAACAGTCAGGAAGGGACTTGAAATTATAAAAGGTCTGAGAGGCTTCACAAGCGGATATGCCATTCCCACGTTTGTTGTTGATGCCCCCGGCGGTGGAGGAAAGATCCCTCTGCTTCCCAATTACGTGGTTGAACACAACGACGAAAAGATAGTACTGCGCAATTACAAGGGTGTATTGTGCGAATATCCTGAAAAATAGGCTGTTAATGAAAGTTGGTATAACGTTTGACCTGCGGTCGTGGTATCTCGACCGTGGCTATTCCATGGAGGATACTGCCGAATTTGACAAGCAGGATACTGTTGATGCAATCGATACAGCTCTCAGGAAGATGGGATTTGAAACAGAATTATCGGTAACTGTTTCCAGCTTATCGAAGCTCTTGGTTCCGGAAAAAAATGGGATCTTGTTTTTAATATTGCCGAAGGTCTTTATGGTGACGGAAGGGAATCAGTGGTTCCTGCAATCCTCGACCAGTATAAAATACCTTATGTCTTCAGCGGACCGGTAATTATGGGTGTTTCGCTAAACAAATACCTTACAAGGCTTATTGTCGCTGCAGCAGGCGTTCCGGTAAGTCCGGGCATGTTGATTTCAGCGCCGGACGATATAAATAAAGTGTAACCTGGAATATCCCCTTTTCATTAAGCCTGTGTCGGAAGGTACAGGAAAGGGGATTACAGGGAAGAATCTTCTGAATTCTCCTGCCGAATTGAAAGAGATGGCTGAATATCTTCTGGCCAGGTTCAGCCAGCCTGCTCTTGTGGAAGAGTATCTTCCTGGCAGGGAATTTACAATCGGCATGATAGGTTCAGGTGACGACGCTTTTGCAATCGGAGGAATGGAAATAGAATGCCTGAATAATTCTCCGTATTCAGTTGAAATTAAAGAGAATTACCAGGAGTTCTGCAAGTATAACCCGATTGCAGATGAGTTTTCAGGATGAGTGTAAAAAAGTTGCATCTGGACGTCTGGAAAGCTCTGGGCGCTGTTGATGCAGGAAGAGTGGACTTGAAAGCTGACAGGAACGGAAGGATATGTTTCATGGAAGTAAATCCCCTTGCAGGATTGCATCCCGATACATTCCGATCTTCCGATCCTTTCGCGGATGGCAGGAATTGATTATCAGCCACTGATGGAAATGATCGTCAGATCATCACTAAAACGTCATAACCTGGAATTATGAGCAAAAAGAGATGCTGTATTTTATATAATCAGCCTCACGCAAATGCACTTGCCGACGAGATGGATGTACTTGATCAGGTGAAGTATGTTGAAACCAACCTTAATAAGATCGGTATTGAAACTTACAGAAAAGGTATTACTGCTGATTTCATGAACGAAGTAGCTGAACTTGCTGCTGACAGGCCTGATTTCGTTTTCAACCTGGTTGAATCAATAACAAACAAGGGTGAGTTGTGCTATTTCGTCCCGGCCCTTCTTAATGTCCATTCAATCCCCTATACCGGCAATACTGTGGAAGCAATGTTTGTGACGACAAGCAAGGCATTTACGGTAAAAATTTTAAAGCAGGCCGGAGTAAATAATCCCGGAGCATTCTCACCCTCACAATGCAGGCAGCTGATTAAGCGGGAACAGGTACATTATTAAACCTGTATGGGAGGACGGATCACTGGGAATAACCGGAGAGTCAGTATTTACTTTTGAACCTGAGATGGCTGAAAAGCTTAAGAAATATGATGATACTCACTGGTTTATCCAGGATTATATCGACGGAAGGGAATTTAACATCAGCATACTGGCCGGGGAGAACGGACCCGAGGTGATGCCTCCTGCAGAAATGGTCTTTCACAATTCATGGGATGATAAACCCAAGGATCGTTGATTTCAGGGCTAAATGGGAAGAGGGCACTTTTGAATATGAAAATACAATAAGGGATTTCCCGGGAGATGAATTAAATCCGGTACTGAAAAAAACGAATCGATGAAATTGCAATGAAATGCTGGAAGCTTTTTGATCTCAAAGGCTATGCAAGGGTTGATCTGCGTGTTGATAAAAATGAAATACCCTACGTTATAGAAGTAAATGCAAATCCGTGCATGTCGCCCGACAGCGGACTTGTTGCGGCTACAAGGGCTGCAGGAATGGCTTTTACTGATGTCCTCCGCCGCATAATAAATGATCTGAATAATTAGCTTTTTATGGAATTATCTGAAGGAATAAGGCGGGAAGACAAGAAACGTCTTGAAGAAATTCTTATTTCAACCGGTTATTTTTATGATTTTGAAATAAGGACCGCCCTTGAACTTGCCGATGAAACAATTTCCAGCGGTATGGAAAAGAGTGGTTATTACTGGTTTAGGGCCACTGAAGGAGAATGAAGTCCTTGCATTCGCAAATTACGGGAAGAATGAGTTTTCGACCCATTCCTGGGAGCTTTACTGGATTGCAGTGCACCAGGATTTCAGGAACAGGAAGATCGGCAAGGCGCTTTTAAAGGCAATTGAGGAAAAAGTAAAACAGGCCGGAGGCAAGATACTGTGGATTGAAACATCCGGCCGGCCATTATATGCACCAACCGAAGAGTTTTATAAGAGAAACGGTTACGAGCTTCAGGCAAGCCTGAAAGATTTCTACGGACCCGGTGATCCCAAGCAGATATATGCCCGTACTTTATAATTTTTTTTAATGTTTCTGGGCAATAATCATTTTATAAGGTTGGCATTGTAGTATCCGGGCTGACCGGTGACTTCCTCTCCCAGCCATGAAGGTCTTTCGAACTGTTCGGTCTCTGACTGAATCTCCAGTTCAGCAATGATCAGTCCTTCATTTTTATCGTGAAACACATCAACCTCCCAGGTATGTTGTCCCTCCGGGACCAGGTATCTTGTCTTTACAATTTTCCCCGGAAGGCATAACTTCATCATTTCCAGACAATCCTGTACAGGTATCGGATATTCCCATTCACTCGGGTTATCGAATTTTCCACCGCTCTGTCTTTTACAGTAAGGTATGCTTTATCATCGGCAATCCTCAGCCGGATTGTTTTATGTTCGTCGATTGATAAATAAGTCTGTATGACCTTTATCTCCCTAACCGCCAGATGCCTGAATGGCCCCTTAACCAGAAATTTCCTTTCAATTTCCTTTCCCATTGTTTTAAATATTATTGCTTACCATCTCTCCTCTTCCCCTTCTCCTTTCCCTCATTCTCCTCTTCACCTTTCAAACAATACTACTGCAATATCTCATAAAAATAATAATTTCACTTCTACAGATTAATTCAAAATCCTTAGTGACATCTTAGTCTCCTTATGTCCTTCCCTTTAAAAAATACTACCATATTTTTAATTATAGAAAATATTTACAGATAAAAAAATGGACGTTAAAATTGAATTCGGCTGGAAGGAGAAGCTGAAGGATGAATTTGATAAAGATTATTTTATTAATCTTTCTGAATTTGTAAAGAAGGAATATCTGACGACGCGTATTTTTCCTCCCGGATCGCTGATATTCAATGCATTCAATTTATGTCCTTTTGATCGGGTAAAAGCCGTTATAATCGGGCAGGATCCTTATCATGGTCCCGGGCAGGCTCATGGTTTATGTTTTTCGGTGAGGGAAGGCATCGATTTTCCTCCAAGCCTTATAAACATATTCAAAGAGATCGAATCGGATCTCGGTTATAAGACCCTTCCCTCAGGAAACCTGGAAAGATGGGCGGCACAGGGAGTGCTGCTGTTAAATGCAACACTGACTGTAAGGGAGCATAGTGCAGGATCTCACCAGAGAAAAGGCTGGGAAGAGTTTACAGATGCAGCTATCAGAATTCTGAACCGTGAAAAGAATAACCTTGTTTTTTTCCTGTGGGGAGCTTATGCTCAGAAAAAGGGAGAATCAATCGATAGGGCAAGGCACCTTGTGCTGGAATCCGTTCATCCTTCTCCCCTTTCTGCATCACGCGGATTTTTCGGCAATAAGCATTTCAGCAGGTGCAATGACTACCTTAGCGAACACGGCATCGGTCCGGTTGACTGGAAATAGAAGCGATAAGGATTATTTTATTGTTTTCAGGGCACCTGCAATTGTTGCAGTAATCTCTTCAGTCTCCTCAAAACCAAGAGACATCCTCAACATTCCGGGTTCCGGGTATTTTTCGCCCCATACTGATTCGACAGGCATCAGTATGGTACGGGGATCTCCGAGTGTCGGGATAAGTTTTATTTTATCCGAAACTGTTTTAATGAATTTATCCCGTCGTCTTCTTTTTTCTGCAGAAGATTTTCCTGCAAAATCGAAAGTAACCATCCCTCCGAATCCCTTATTCCCGAAAAGGCTTTTTGCCTCGTCGTGTGCAGGATGATCCTTTAATCCCGGATACCAGACCCTTGCAATAACATCTGATCCGTTCAGTAATCGGGCGATAGCTTCAGCATTCCGGCATTGCTGTTTAAACCTCAGGTTAAATGTGAGTATCTGGGTTGAGAGTCTGTAAGCATCATCAGCTGACAGCATGTGACCCGTATAACGCCTGTATTTGATTGCTGATTTCATCAGCTTCAGTATCGTTGCCGCAGACAGCGCCGGCTGTAAGATTTCCGTGACCTGAAAAATATTTCGTAACGCTGTGTATCACAATATCGGCTCCGTGATCTGCCGGTTTGAAAAGATATGGCGTCGCAAAGGTATTATCGACAATGATCTTAACGCCATATTTTCTGGCAATCCTGAAAATGCCTTTTGCATCGGGTATTACAAGTAATGGATTTGAAATGATCTCAACATAAACAAGCTTGGGTCTCAGATCTTTTACAAGGGATTCAAATTCAGCAAGGTTGTACTTTCCGTTTACGGGATTGAATTCCCGGATATCAATTCCTCTCCGCTTTTTCAATATTTCATCGGCAAATGAAATTGTTCCACCGTATATTTCACTGAAAAAAAGCCACGGCCTGTTATCACCGGCTTTCTGGAACAATGAAACGGCAAGGTCGATTGCTGCCATACCCGATTGAACGAGTACAGCCCATTTTGTACATTCCAGTTTCTGAATTTCAAGTTCGGCAGCTTCGACTGTGGGATTGCGGTAACGTGAGTACAGATAATAATCAGGTATCCTTTGAGGATCAGATTCGCCCCGGTATGCTTCAGCAGTGGTTTCCGCAGAGTATAATTCAAATCCGGAATCCCTGTAAATGGGCATACGTGCACTGTTTACCGTTTTCTTATTCATAGAAATTGTAGTTTATTATCATGGAACAAGGGCTTCATCAAGAATGACATCCCTGATAGTAAGTACTTTATTGGTCATATCTGAAATGTACACTTCATAGGTAATTCTCATAAGTCCGATATACTGCAAATATGTGCTGTTTACCGTTCCGGTTGAGAACGTTTCGCCATTAATTACCGCTTTAATCTCAGCCTTGGGAAATGCAATTGAAACCCGCTGATACCCGGATTCCTTTCCGGGGTTTATTGTTCCGAGCTTTTTTACATTTCCGGCAGTATCCCGTATTCCTGCAGTATTTATAATCACATCGCGGAATATTTCGGTTCCCTGTGAATTCCTTACCCTTATATCAGTAGGACCTTCAGGTTCCCATTCTGCCTTTTTGCATGCAAATGATGCAAATAAAATAAAAAGAACAAACAGATATTTCTTCATTGCCAGGATGTATTTCAGACCACATTAATGAGACCCGAAATATACCTGATAAGTTGCACCGGCTAAATAATTTCAAGGGAATTTGCCGGAACCCATCCCTTGTTGCCGTCAGGCAGTCTTATCTCGCGCCAGTCACCAACTTCATCTTCAACAGTCACTTTCAGTCCCTCATGAATCACAAAGAGATCGGTTCCGCTGTCATCGGGTGAGCTTTTTCCGTTAACCACCGGACTGAAGATTATCGCCTTATTGCTTTCATATAACAGGTTTTTATTCCTTAATGTAAAGGCAAGTGAAGCAAGGGAGATAACAAGCAATGTTACTGCCAGCCAGAACCCTGCAACTTTCAGCTTATACTTTGAAGTATAGAAGTAGACAGAAAGAAAAACCAGACACAAGACAAATGTTGTCAGGCTTATTCCTGCCCAGCTGTTTGAAGAAAGAAGAAGAGACATGAAGTTATACCATTTGACGAAAAAGAGCTCCGGTATCTCGTCAAGGCGGTCAACAACAAGTGTTCTGGCTATCTGAAGGTTATAATTAATATCTTCATCTGCTGGTTTTCTGAGGTTTGCCCTTTCAAAAAAGAGTATGGCACCCGGAGTGTTGTTCAGCTTGAAATAAGCGTTACCTATATTATATTCAAGCTCTGCCGAACGGTATCCGGCGGAATATAATCCAGTCCATTCTTCGAGCGCTTTTGAATAATCGCCGGCCGAAAAGTACGATGTCCCGCTGGCGAATCTTTCATCCGGCGAATCCTGGGCTGATGTCTTACCAGGAAGCAGCAGCAGGAAAAGAAGTACAGGTATTTTAAGAGTTTTCAGATACATTTTCTGTCACATTGAGTTTTCGACTGACCTTATAAATCCGGAAGCTTCTTCATAGATTGCAGTAACTTCTGTACCCGATGAAGCTGGTGCATACCTTGCATATTCGCATTTATCAAGCAGACCGGTCAGGGTTCTGATCTTTTCTTCATCTATACCTTTTTCAGCCAATGCAATCAAGCGCGCTGTTTCTTGTAAGATCTGAAACAGGAATATTAAGCTTGTCGCTCAGATAACCCCATAATGCTTTAAGTATCTCTTCATAAAACCTGTCTGTTTCGCCCTTTTTCAGACAGACAGAAGCTTCTTTCAGTCTTCCGGCAGCAACTTTTCCGGCTTTACGGTTCCTGACTGCCGTTATATCAGCGTTTCTCCGGATATGTTCCCTCCTTGCAAACAGAATAACAAGGAAAAGAAGCAGGGTAATAGCATATCCCAGATAAAATGCTTGCTTTCTGATGACCAGATCAGCCGATTTCAGCAGCTTACCGGTATTATTTTTAATAAAGCGTATATCTTTCCCGACATATTTTACATCTTCCCTGGAAATACCGCCGTATACAGTTATTTCCGAATTCTGCTCATTGCCTTTTCTTGCATGGAACCTGAATCCGGGAGTTTCCAGTCTTTCATATTTTCCTGTTGAAGTATTAAAAAATGAATATCTGACGGGAGGTATTGTAAAATCACCAAAATGACGGGGAATAAGAAGATATTCAAAAGTTCTTTGTCCCGTTGTTCCGCTGATTGAGTTCTTTATCTCGTCGGCAATTTTAGGATCGTAAATCTCTATATCGGGAGGAAGGTTGAGGGCCGGGGCTTCAGCCAGTTTAAGGTTTCCGCTGCCGGATACAGTTATTTTAAATGTTACTGCATCGTTTACGCTTACGGTATCCTTGCTTATTCCCGACCGGATGTTTATTTTTCCGACAATGCCCGAGAAATCTTCTGGTTTTGTTCCGGGAAGAGGTTTTACGTTGATTTTTACAGGTTTGCTGATCACTGCCTGTGGGACAGTTGTATATGATGAGAAGAAATCACCGAAGAAAGGATCGGAACGTCCTGTTTTCTGTTGGACAAGAACAGTGATCTGTACCGGATCGATTGTAATTTCACCTGTCACCTGAGGATAAAGGAGAAATTGTTGAAGAACACCTGTTCCGTAAACAGTTCCGTTAATATTTTCCTGCTGCAGGGAATTAAGCGGCGGGGTTTCCAGGTCAGTTTTCAGGAATCCGGTGAATGACGGATATTTTATTTCGTTGATCCCTGAAAGATTGACTCTTGTATAGAGCTTGACGATTGCCGACAGAGGTTCTCCTATGTAGACTTCTTTCCTGCTGACAGCCAGGTCAAGTGATATCTGGCCTCCGGCCGGTGTTGATTGAGGTGTGCATCCGGTTGCCTTACGTTTGCCCCTGGTTGTGCGGCAGGTTGCTGTGTATTCCCACCGGTTACCTCAATACGCAGTGAATCGGAGTAATATGTTTTATTCTTTATTGTAACTGCTGCAGGCGGAATGACAAATTTGCCTTCGGTTAATAGCCTGGAGGTAATAAATATAGGAATATGATGTCTCACTAGTCATCCGGCCGTTGATCCATTGTGTACTTGAACTGTATGAAGTCTGGGGGCCCATAAGCTTATAAAATCCTTCAAATGAGGGAGCGGTAAACTCACCTTCTCTTGAATTTACTGATCCAGCGGACAGTGAACTGCTCTCCGGCCTGAACAACAGATGGATATTCAGCCTGTACTGTAATATCCTGAGCCTTCAGTGAAAAAGGTAAGAGGAAAATAAGATAATATACTAAATGATTTTTCATTGTTTACCTGTCATATTACCAGTTCCTGATGTCCGCACCTGTTCTTTCTTTGCTTTGCAAGTTTAACTTTTTCCTGAACATCTTTTTCCTCATTAGCCAGGGCATTAAGGATCCTTTCAGCATCCTCTTTTGAAACAGCCTGCTCCTGCTAGACTGTTGCTGCTGCTGCGTCTTGATCCTGATCTTGTTTTGCTGCTGATCCTGTTCCGCTGTCTGATCCTTATTATCCTGGTTATCCTTATTATTCTGATCCTGGTTTTGCTGTTGCTGTTGCTGCTGCTGCTGTTTCAGAAGATCCTGTGCATAGCCAAGATTATATTTTGCTTCCATGTTATCCGGATCAAGCTTCAGTGAAGCTTTATAAGCATCTATACTTTCAGCAACCTTATTTGCCATCAGCAGAGAATTGCCAAGGTTATAAAGACTTGTTGATTTCTTCTGCCTGTTGTCGTTCATGTCATAATTTTGTGAGAATTGTTTTCCGGCTTCCTCATATTTCTTCTGCCTGTAAAGAGCATCACCGGTGTTAAAAACGGCATCAGCCGATGCATTATTCTTATCCAGAGCCTTCCTGTATGAAATTTCGGAATCGGAATATTTCTCCTTCTCATACTCCCTGTTCCCTTGTCTGATATACTTTCTTATCTCCCTGGGAAAAGAGACTAACGGGAACAGAAGAATGAAAAAGCTACAAAATCATCTGGCTGTTTCCCCGTATATCCGTATTTATTCATTATGAACATTTTCTTTGCAAAGATCATAATTTGTATCTGAACAACTTGATATGAGACAGTTTTCTGTTCTTCCTGTCCATGATCATGAATTCGGTCAACAAGGAATATAAGAGCAATAATTGCAAATATCCTGAACTGATCATTGTATTCAGTGAACATTTTACTTTCCAGTTCCTGTTTCTTCATATTTCGGATCTCATTAAAGATCTCATCAAGACCGATATTTGTATTGCTGGCTCTCACATAATTTCCGGAAGCGCTGATGGCAATTTTCTTAAGGATCTCTTCATCAAGCTTTGTGATAACTGTATTGCCTTCAGCATCTTTAAGAAAATCCGTCTTACCGCCGCTGTTAACCGGAACAGGGACACCTTCAGCTGATCCTATACCAATTGTATGTATAACAATTCCTGCTTTTGCAGCTTCCGATGCAGCTGCAACCGGATCATCCTCATGATTTTCTCCGTCGGTAATAATTATCATTGCCCTGCTTTTATCCTCTCCCGGGGCTGAAACGATCTCATGCCAAGTTCTATTGCCGAACCTATTGCTGTTCCCTGCTTTGGTACCATTTCGGGATTAATTGTGGACAGGAACATTTTTGCCGAAATATAATCGGTTGTGATCGGGATCTGGGTATATGCATCACCGGCGAAGACGATCAATCCTATTTTGTCATTATCAAGATTATCGATAAGCCTGGTGAGAGCCTGCTTTGCCCTTGTCAGCCGGTCGGGCTGAATATCCTCGTGCAAGCATCGAATTACTTACATCGAGAGCGATAATAACTTCAACTCCCTGTTTCCTGACTTCTTCCAGCTTTGATCCGAACTGTGGACGTGCAAGTACGATAATTATAAATGCAAGGGCCAAAATCCGGAAGAATAAGCTTGAGGTTGGGTCTGTATTGTGGAGTATTCCGGCATCAGTTTTTTAACAAGGCCGGGATCACCAAATCTTTGCAAGGGCTCTCTTCTTTCGCCACTGGTATAAAATCCATAAACCAACAATTACCGGAAGCAGAAGCAACAGGTACAGGAAGCCGGGATTTGCAAATCGGAATAGTTGCATTTCTTTATCGTTAGGTAATGTTTTTATAGAGTGTTAAGCGTAACAAGTATTTCCAGCGCTAACAGGAGTAGAAGGCAATAGCTGCCGGTATCATAAATTTCTCTTCTCTCCTTGTAAACTGTCTCACATCGATCTTCGATTTTTCCATTTTATCGATCTCGGCGTATACCTGCACAAGCTTGTTATTATCCGTAGCCCTGAAATATCTTCCGCCTGTTTTCTCTGAAATTTCCTTCAGTATCGCTTCATCTATCTCTACCGGCATATTCTGGTACTGAACCCCATAAGGTGTCTGTACAGGGTAAGGAGCAGTACCCATCGATCCGACACCAATTGTATAGACCCTTATCCCGTATGTTTTTGCAATGTCGGCGGCAGTTGCAGGAGCTATTTCTCCCCGGTTATTCACTCCGTCGGTAAGCAGAATTATAACCTTGCTTTTCGCTTCGGAGTCTTTTATCCTGTTTACTGCTGTTGCAAGTCCGTTCCCTATGGCTGTTCCATCTTCGATCATACCGCTCTGAAGTTCTCTCATAAGGTTTATCAGCACAGCATGGTCGGTTGTGAGAGGGCACTGGGTAAAGCTTTCTCCGCTGAAGACCACCAGTCCAAGCCTGTCATACGGTCGTCCGGAAATAAATTCGGTGGCCACATTCTTTGATGCTTCAAGCCTGTCGGGTTTAAAATCGCGGGCAAGCATGCTTCCCGAAATATCAAGGGTAAGAATGATATCGATCCCTTCGGTTGTGATATCCTGGAATTTGTCTGTTTTCTGCGGGCGGGCCGATACAATAATCAGAAATGCGATGGCAGCAGCGCGTAATGCAAATAAGACATGACGGAGCCAGTTCCGGAAAGTCTTCCCGGCATTACTGAAAGCGTTTGCATCAGGCATTCTGATAGATGAGACAGTCTTCTGCTGCCTGAAAATATAATAAGCTATAATTGCCGGGACAAGTACCAGCAACCAGAGAAAAGCGGGATCTGCAAATGTTATTCCTTTCATTCTTTTTTCTCCTTTATGCTGTTTCCTTCAACCTGTTCTTTCACCTCTTCCTTCAGCTTTGTAATATCGACGAACTGCCATGCGTTTTCATAATGAAGATCATTTTCGGAAGGATCGGGTTTATATTTGGCAAATTTTACAAGATCAGAACCATTCAGTATATTCTTAAGTATGTATGAAGTATCATCTTTTTTAAACCCGGTTTTAAGCAGTTCATGAAGAGTTTCAGAAGTTGTAAGCTCGAGGGAATATACCCCGTACCTGTCCTCGAGATATTGCCGTAATATTTCAGTGAGCCGTGAATAATACTGTTTAACCTCACCTTTCTGCCAGAGTTTTTCCTCTTTCAGCTTTTCAAGATGGCGGAATGCTATGACATGAGCCGGTTCCTTTACCACGATGGGTTCTTGGCCTGGTTTTGTTTTCCTGAATCTCCGCATCAGCCTGATTATTACCCAGACAAGTGAGGCAGCCAGCGCTGCAAGAAGCACCCAGGGAAGAACTTCCCCTGCTGTCAGTGGCGCTTTGTAAGGCCCTACAATATCATAGATCTGAGCCGTGGTATCGGACGGGGCGATTCTCACCCTCATTACCTCGAGCGGTGAATATTCTGAATAAAACCTCTTTAAACCTGTTTCGGTTGATAATTCGGCAAAGGTCGGAGGAATCTCGTAATATCCCGAATCAAAGGATGTTACCAGGTACCTGTTAACAATTCTCACCCGGCTGCCATCGAGAGTGAGGGTATCGGTTACCGGTCCCGAAAGAATTTCAATGTTTTTAAGCAGGGAATCCTTTGTGAGTGGCTAAAATAAGGCTTATATCTGTTGGCTGATCCATTGTAACCGTGTAATTTATCTGGTCGCCGATATAGATCCTTGAAGTGTCAAATACTGCTTTGACCGTTACTTCCTGGGCAACAGTAGCGGATAAGCTAGTTGAAAGCAAAAATAATAATATGTATACCCTGGTTCTCACCTGCTTTCAAAGAGTTTAATTAATGGTTGAACATAATCCTGCCCTGTATTTATAAAAGCTGAATCCACACCGCACCTTCTGAATACACTGTTAATACGTGTGAGATGATCGTTCCACCATTGTAATATGCATTCCGGTTGCGTTTTTGAGGAGGTGTCGATCCATTTCTCCGCTCCGGTTTCGGAATCGGTTATTTTAACAAGTCCGATATCGGGCAGAGTTGTTTCCGCCGTATCATATACTTTTATTGCTGCTATATCATGCTTATTTGATGCAATTCTCAGCGCTTCCTCAAAATCGGGTGCAATGAAATCTGAAAGGATGAAAGCCGTACATCGCTTTTTTATGGCATTTGTAAGGAATCTCAGAGGAACATCGAGATTTGTTTTATTGCTATCGGGCCTGAAATCGAGCAATTCCCTTATTATCCTGAGAATATGCTTTCTGCTCTTCTGCGGGGGAATGAATTTACCGATCTTATCGGAAAAGAAAATCACCCCGATCTTATCTTTATTAAATATTGCTGAAAATGAGAGAATTGCAGCAATCTCTGTCATCACATCCTGTTTAAAGTTCAATGTTGTTCCAAAGCTTCCGGAACCGCTTACATCAATAAGCAGCATGACGGTAAGTTCTCTTTCTTCCTCATATATTTTCACATAAGGATGATTGAACCTTGCGGTGACATTCCAGTCGATGGTCCTGATGTCATCGCCATACTGATATTCCCGTACTTCACTGAAAGCAATACCTCTTCCCTTAAAAGCGCTATGATACTCACCGGCGAAAATGTGTTTCGTGAGTCCGCGGGCTTTTATTTCAATCTTCCTTACCTTTTTTAAGAGGTCTGTGGCTTCCATATATCAATCAATGTTATCTCGAATATACCCCCTTCCCGACCTTCCCCCAAGGGGGAAGGAGTAAGAATCATCAGTTTAAGCCTGATACGAAAGGAGTGATTGTCTTAAAGATTTCTATTTTTTTATGGAACTTCAACAACATTAAGTATTTCTGCAATGATTTTATCCTGGTTCATGTTTTCGGCTTCAGCTTCGTATGTAAGGCCGATCCGATGACGCATGACATCGAGGCAGACAGCTCTCACATCTTCAGGGATCACATATCCCCGTCTTCTTATAAAGGCGTATGCTTTTGCAGCCACTGAAAGGTATATTGATGCTCTTGGCGAAGCGCCATAGGAAATCATGTTTTTGAATGCCGGCAGACCATATTTCTCCGGGTTTCTGCTTGCAAAGACAATATTAAGTATATAGTTCTCGATCTTTTCATCCATATATACTTCCCTCACAATATCGCGAGCTCTGACAATATCATCCGTTTTAAGAACGGAGCTTGTTTTGGGGAATTCCTTTGCAAGGTTTTCCCTTATAATAAGCCTTTCCTCTTCCATGGAAGGGTAGTCGATAAGGACTTTCAGCATGAACCTGTCGACCTGTGCCTCGGGAAGCGGATAGGTCCCCTCCTGCTCTATCGGATTCTGAGTAGCCAGGACCAGGAAAGGTTCCTCAAGCCTGAAAGTTGATTCTCCGATGGTTACCTGTCTTTCCTGCATGGCTTCCAGAAGAGCGCTCTGCACTTTTGCAGGTGAGCGGTTAATTTCATCAGCAAGAATGAAATTGGCAAAGACAGGTCCTTTTTTGACAAGGAACTCTTCCTTCTTCTGACTGTAGATCATTGTTCCGATCAGGTCGGCCGGCAGGAGGTCGGGTGTAAACTGGATCCTGCTGAATTTTGCGTCAATTATTGCTGCCAGCGATTTGATCGCAAGAGTTTTTGCCAGTCCGGGAACACCTTCAAGCAGAATATGACCGTTGCCGAGGAGGCCTATCATCAGGCTCTCTACCAGATGCTTCTGGCCAACGATTACCTTATTCATCTCCATCCGGATTATATCGGTAAAGGCACTCTCCTTTTCGATCTTTTCATTCAGTATTTTTATGTCTGTGGTCTGATCCATATCTTGAATTTTAGTCCGCAAATTTAACTAAACATAAATGAAATTGATCCCGTTACCTGTTTTTTAAACGGGTACACAAAAAAAGCCGGGCAAATGATAAAATGGTGTTAAGGACTGTTAAAGTTCTGTTAAATAACAATTAATCCCCTTCCCCGATTGACAGAGGATTCCATTTGAACTCCGATCGTACCGAGCTTCTGACAGCAAGTATCAGCAACACCGGTAAAAAAGCGCTATTGGATGAATGGGGGAATATCAGAAGCACAAAGAACCAGATTATATTCAGAACAAAAACTATCCTGAACCAGATAAACCAGTTTTTGCTGAATAAAATTGAAATCAGACATACAATTATAAAAGGACTGAGCCAGATAATATTCGGGTTCATTCTCATCTGCTGGTGACCGGTAAAGAAATTGAAGAATATCATCAGCAGTGCAAGCACTGAGAAAATTGAAAAGATTATAATGTCAAATACTTTGTTTTGTCTTTTTCCTCTTATCAATGCAGAAGCCAGTATTATAAGGATCAGCAAGATTGAAAAAACAAAGATGGGTGAAGTAAAGAATTTTGAGCTTTCACCTTTATTGGTACTTTCAAGCACGGTTTCGGGATTACTCAGCAGAGGGATCATTTTACCGCTCCGGTTTATAACAATATCCGATAATCCCTCCTTCATATCGACCGGCAGGAACATCCTCTCGCGCACAGAAGCTTTTTTATTACCCGGAACTCCCATCAGCAGATCGACGCCTGCTTTCAGCCAGGGAGCCATTCCGCAGGTACTTATTTACCATGAACCTGAACGAGGGAGGATCCCCGTCAAGATCGGGAGGATAAACCATACTACCACTCCCTGTTGAATTCTCAAGAAGATCCCTGATGCGGGTGGAACAGTCATCGTAGAAAAAATCGTAGCGGTATTTTCATATTTTCCGGTCTTCAGGTTCTCTTCGATCAGCTGAAGCATTTTTACTATCTCATGTGATTCCAGGTTAATCTTTTGTGACTGAACCCATCTTCCCTCCATAAAATATTCCTGAATAAAGCGTTCATAAGTGGAAACACCCAGCATATATTCAAGTCTGCCCCTGGCAAACTTCCAGGCAAAAGCCGGTGTGCTGAAATCAAAATACCCCAGTTATAGACTCGGTCGGTACCGGCTGCATGGTCAACTATCCTCAGGGCGCTGTGTCCCCACCTCGAATATGTTTCAGTTCCCGGGCCGCAGGTCAGAAGGTATATGTCCGGGACATTCGCTTCGCCGGGAGTAAAGATTTGTGCAGAATGTCAGAATAACAGCTGCAAGAACATGATAATAATTTTTCCATGGCTCATCCCTTAATAGGTTCATGAATATTTCTTCAGAATACGAAAGTGCGAATAACTACCGAAATAGCAGTATTTATAATGGCATTTTTTTAAATTTTATTAAATTGCCGGGAATATTAAATCCCATTAAATCATGAAGAGGAAACTATTTCCGGTTGTTATTGCAATATTTTTAATTTCAACATATTGTACAAAAAATGTACCGTTTCCCATTACCGATCTTCATATCCATCTTAAGGGCAATCTGAATATGGAAGCTGCAATTGCGAAATCAAAAGCTGAGAATATCAATTATGGCATTGCCTTCAACTGTGGTCTGAATATTCCCGATACACAGTGACAGCCAGATCGATTCGGTTATAAATATAATGAAGAACTATCCGCAGTTTTTTTCGGCCATGCAGGCAGAAGGACGCGAATGGGTAAATATTTTCTCAAGGGAATCGATGAACAAATTTGATTATGTGTTTACCGATGCAATGACTTTTACCGATGAGAAAGGCCGGAGGAACAGGATCTGGATCAAAGACGAAACCTGGATTGATGATGAAGAGCAATTTATGGATCATCTGGTAAATACTATCGTGAAGATCATGAATGAAGAACCTATCGATGTTTATGTGAATTCAACATTTCTGCCGGCACAGATGGCGGCCCGTTATGATTTCATTCTGGACAGCTGAGAGGATGGACAAAGTAATAAATGCTGCAAAAGCAAATAATATAGCGATTGAGATAAACAACAGGTATAAGATCCCGTCAGAAACCTTTATAAAAAGGGCAAAAAAGGCAGGTGTTAAATTCATCGTCGGTACGAATAATGCCGATGAGAACTTTTCAGGAGCTGAATATGCCCTCGAAATGATTAAGAACTGCGGTCTTTCACAGGATGATTTCTTCATGCCGGTTAATAAAAGGCTGAATGGACAACTTTGACATTCTCAGGACACTCAAGTTTCTGCCGGGGATCATCCTGGGTCTTACCGTTCACGAATTCAGTCATGCATTTATTGCCCACAGGTGCGGTGATTCCACATCAAGAGATCAGGGAAGGGTGACCTTAAATCCGCTTAAGCATATCGATCCGCTGGGATTTGTAATGTTATTGTTCGCCGGCTTCGGATGGGCAAAGCCCGTTGAATTCAATGAACTAAACCTGAGGAATCCAAAAACCGATCCACTTAAAATAGCGGTAGCAGGGCCTATATCAAATGCAATTCTGGCGATGGTCCTTTCAGTCATCTTTGCCATTACTTTATAATTTCGTTGACCTTCCTTATTATTCAGTAGCATCCGAGATTTTTATTTATGGCATCTATATCAACTGGGGACTTTTTATCTTCAATCTGATCCCCGTTCCTCCGCTTGACGGTTCTCATCTGTTACTGGCTTATTTTAAAAAATATCCCGCTTTATATGAGGGACTGTATAAATATGGCAGCTATATATTTATCGGAGTAATAATCCTTTCGTTGGTTTCCAGTATTAATCTGTTACCGATATGGCCGCTGGTTCAGTTTCTGGGTAATGGGTTCCTTTCGTTGCTGGGGTTCAGTTTCCAGTAAATCAGTTTCCGGTGTAGGGTGCAGGGTACAGTCTGTCGTCCCTTGAGGGGGGCATGGGGGGGGTGTGGTTATAACCCTGCCCCTTGCATCCTGCATCCTGCACTCTGAAAATGTTCATTAATTTTGAAAATATTTCTAAGATTGTGTATTTTTCAGGAAAAACCTGATGTGAAAATACTTCTATTAATACATTATTGATTATGGCAGGATGCTGCGAACCTCAGGCTGATAAATATGAGGCTGCAAGGAACAGTATGGTCAGGACACAAATACAGGATCGCGGAGTGACCAGTACGGCGGTTCTTGATGCAATGAGAAAAGTGCCCCGTCATCTTTTCATGCCGGAAGAATATCAGGATCAGGCATATAATGATTATCCCCTTCCAATCGGTTACGGGCAGACTATTTCGCAGCCTTTCATAGTTGCATATATGACAGAAGCGCTAAAGCCTGGAAAGAAAATGAAAGCTTTGGAAATTGGTACAGGGTCGGGTTACCAGGCAGCAGTGCTTGCCGAAATAGTTGACAAGGTTTTTACAATCGAGATCGTTCCCGAACTGGCAGCGGAGTCGGCTGAAAGACTTAAAAAAGTTGGGATATGATAATGTCACCTGCAGGTTCGGTGACGGTTACCAGGGCTGGCCGGAGCAGGCACCATTTGATATTATAATTATAACAGCAGCGGCAGAAAAGATACCACAACCGCTTATCAGTCAGCTTGCCGAAAACGGCAGGCTGATAATCCCTGTAGGTCCACCTGCAGCCGTTCAGGAGCTTATTCTGATAACAAAAAAGAATTGTAAAACGATTGAAAAGCGACTGACTTACGTTAGATTTGTACCGTTTAAAAGATTATAATTCGATTTTGGAACCGCAATATTCAGAAAATACATAGAACAACCGGTATAAGTATATGAAGCCCAATACTTCCCTGGTAACTCAGGATATCCTGAAAATAATTTCCAAAGACAGGATCAGGACTAATCTGCTCAGAAATTCCGAGCAGAAGGCTCTTTCAATTCTTGTTCAGCGTATTCCATCCTGGGTATTTCCTGATCTCCTTACTTTCATTGGATTCTTAGGCAGCCTTACCGTTTTATTAAGTTTTTTTTTAGCTAAATATTTCAACCGGTACTTCCTTTTGTTAAGTCTGGCAGGATTCTTAATAAACTGGTTTGGAGACTCACTTGACGGAAGGCTGGCGATCTACCGGAACAAATCCAGGAGATGGTACGGCTTTTCTCTCGATCTTTCCGTTGACTGGATAACAACCATCGTGGTAGGACTGGGATTTGTTATTTATACAGAAGGTGTCGGGGAATTGCTTGGCTATGGATTCGTGGTGCTTTACGGCTGGGCAATGATAACCGCAGTTCTGAGGTATAAGATCACCGGAGAATACACGATTGATTCAGGATTACTCGGTCCAACCGAGGTCAGGATAATCATTTCGGCAATTTTAATCACCGAAGTGCTGGTAAAAGATTCACTCGTCTGGGTATCGGGACTGGCATGTATTAATTCTCCTCATGATTGATATCAATGACCTTCTTAAGCTGCTGAAGGTGGCTTCGGAGAGAAGAGATGAAAAGGAGAAGACTAAGGCTGAGGTTGAGGTTAAGGTAAGAATAAAGAAGGTAATTGACATGTACCAATGATTTCCAATAGATGGAGCGCAAGAAATTTTTAAGATTATTCGGAGCAGGATCTGTAGGAGCCGCTACTGCTTCCGGCAATGATTGGCTCCTTTCCATGTAAGAGCGGACCGGATAAATCAGATTCCGCCGGTACAAAAAAGAAAGTTTTGATGAAAGTCGGTTGCCAGTCAGGTGGTACATCAAGAGAAAACCTTGAGTTCAAAGCCCGCTGCGGAGTATTTCATATTGACGGCGGTTCCCCGAAAATGATCGAAGGTGTCGGCTGGGATCTGGATGATTCCCTGGCAAAACGGGAAGCCTGCGAAAAATACGGCATCACCCTGGAAGCATACCATCTGCCCCTCGATTCAAGCGGAATTGACAGATCACCGATGCCAAATATTATGCTTGGTAAAAGTCCCGACCGCGACCGCGAAATTGAGATACTTCAGAACTGCATACGTGTTGCAGGTAAAACCGGTGTCGGACTCTTAACATATAATACCACGATTCTTCCCATTGTGCGGACAGGAAGAGTTATTGATCCTGACAGAGGAAATTCCTCATACAGCACCTGGAATTATGAAGAGGCATTAAAGAGAAATGAACCAAAAACAATTGCCGGGGATGTTTCTGTTGATGAAATTTACGAAAGGATAACCTACCTGCTTGACCGTTTAATGCCGGTGGCAAAGGAATACAATGTAAAGCTGGGAAATCACATTGCAGATCCTCCCCTGCCGGCGGGTTTTCGTGGAATAACACGCTGGAACAGTCCGGATGTGTTTGAAGGCATAAAAAGATTCGCACAGCTTTATGACAGTTCACACCATGGCTTTCTGCTTTGTCTGGGGTCAGTGGCCGAAGGCCTAAAGGATCCAAAAACAGAGATACTCCCGATAATCAAATGGGTTGGTGAACGGGATCAGATCTATAATGTTCATCTTCGGAATATTAAGGGCGGCTGGAACAACTTCATGGAAGTATATCCGGATAACGGCGATATGGATTTCCTCGAAATAATAAGGTCACTGAGGGATGTCGGTTATTCCGGGATGGTTTGTCCCGATCATGTTCCCCATCATCCCGATCCTGCAAGCTCTCTTCAGGGTTTTGCCTTTGCATACGGATATATCAAAGCATTGATCCATGCTGTATCATCCGAAGCATGAAAACCCTGTAAGATTAATGGAGGTTTATATTATCCGTGAGCCGATTTCTGATATGACCGTTACTGCAATTTGCAGATAATATTAATTGACGAATTATTATCAGATTATTAATCCGCTTTTCGTTTTTTATCCAACGGAATTATTCCTGCCATCTCTCCGATGATATTTACCAGTTCGGTTCCTGCCGGAATAACAATTTTGGCATTATTCCCGAGTGATGCTTCAAGGGCCTCCAGCTTTCTCAATAGCTGGGCATTCCCGATAAAATATTTATCTGCTGCTTCATTTACAAGTTTAATGGCTTCGGCTTCGCCTTCAGCGTGTAATATTTTTGCCTGTTTATACCCTTCTGCTTCTTTTATCTTTCCCCTCTTTATCCCGTCTGCAACTGTTTCGGCAGCAGTAGCCGAATCTATTGCTGCAATTTTTTCATTTTCTGCTTTTACCACTTTATTCATGGTTTCCTGAACATCTGGCGGAGGATCAATCTGTTTTAATTCGGTACGTATAATTTCAATTCCCCAGCCTTTGGTTTCTTTATCAAGGGTTGCAAGAAGCTCGGTGTTGATTTTCCCCCGTTCGCTGTTGGCAGATTTTAAAGTAAGAGTGCCGATTATATTACGAAGAGTTGTCCGTGCAAGTTGAACGATCTGCCATTTATAGTTATTTACATCATAAGTCGATCCTTTTACGCTAGCTTCATCTGATTTTACCCTGAAATAAACCTGCGCATCAACGCTGGCATTCAGATTATCATTTGTGATTATTTCCTGTGGCTGGGCATCTACCATCTGTTCAGTTACATTTATCACAAATATTCTGTCTATGATTGGAATAATCCAGTGAAATCCAGGGTTGGCAAAATTATGGTACTTCCCAAGCCGCTCAATCAAGCCCCGTTCAGTTGGCCTTACGATTCTTATTCCTGCAAGGAAGATCAATACTACAGGAATTATAATATACAGGTACAAATAATCCATTTCAATTTCCTTTCTTTTTTAATTAATATTTCATCAAGAAAACAAGCGGCGTACAAGATCGGTATTATTTATGGATGTTTGTTACGGAATTTGCATTATATAAAATTTTCATGCTGTAAGGTTCATTCGGTTTTTTTTAAGGCCGACAGTTTCTTCAAATGCACTTATAAACCTCATGGAAAAAGTTATATAATCCTCCTTCTCAAAATAATTATAAGTCTCATCCGGAGTTGAATGTATATCTGCGAAATCAGTATCACCGGAGACACTGATAATTTTTGATCGTGTAAAATCAACCCGCTTGCCCTCAATCAGGTTATAAAAATACCAACTCTTTCCCATGCGGGTCTTCAGGATCTCACCGCCAAAAGTATCATAAATCAACCGTGAGATTATTCCACTCTGATCATCTGCAGGTTTATAGTTTTTTAAACCGTGATTGTTTTCCTGAGCCAGGGTTCGCCTCAGTGCTTTTTGTACAATTTTACTGTTAACCATCTTCTTTGTGAATTTACCGAAATTGAGAAAGGAAATTTGAAAAGTTTCATTGATAATTTGTAACGATTAAAAATGGAATTTCACTCAGGAAAATTAAACCTTTTGATTTTAAAATATATTACAATATGCTGATAAAAGTTTACATGATTCACACGTTCGCAAATGAGTTATTATCGGGATGCAGACAACTTCACTCATCGGAATGTGCCAATGTATGAATGTTGTAACTCCCGGAGGGAATTGTGTAATGGTTATTTGAGCAGACTGAACCATCTTTGCTATTATGGGAAGATCTATTCTTATAAAAATAGTTGTGGTGATTGTCACCCTTGTGCTCTTGATTAAATTCCTGGCAATATTTATTATTGAGCCAGGGATAAGGGAAAGATTAAATGCTGAATTGAATGTAGGGAACAGAGGTTACCAGGTTGAAATAGAAAGGGTTCATATTCTGATTATCAGATCAGGTGTAGAACTTGAAAACATCAGAATACACTCACAGGAAGGGCAAAAAGGTGAGTGGGATTTAAACGGGGTTATCGGGTCTGTAAAATTAAAAGGGATCAAACTTGCAAAAGTCATATTCAAAAAAGATATTCACATCAGGGAATTAATCATAACCAATAGCAGTATTAAGGGTAAAATCCCGTTTTTAAGTGAAGCAGTCCCTCCGATAGTCACACCTCAGAACCTCCGTATTGACAGGATACTTTTTGATACAATAGATCTTGATTTGCAAAACACTTCTGACGCCCGGTTTTATTCGATCAGACAAGGCGTTTTGAAAGTGAACGGCTTACAGGTTGAGAAACTGGATACCTTATCCCATGGATTCGTTAAGCAATTTGATTTCGGGTCTGAAAAGCTTGTTTCGGTTTCGTCTGACGGCATGCATTCGTTAACAGCCAGAGGTATTGTCTATTCCTCGACTTCAAACATATTAGCAATAGACAGCTTTTTCGTTCATCCGAATTATACAGATTATGATTTCACATCACGGTACGAATATCAAACGAGCCGTATTGAATCCGTCTTCAGCAATATTTCCTTTTACGATTTTAGTCCTGCAGATTATCTAGGTTCCGGCAATCTCATAAGCTCCCGGATTGAAATAGGTAATATGGACATGAAAGTCTTCCGGGATAAGCGAAAAGAATTCCGGCATACAAACAAGCCGGTATTCCAGAATTTGATTTACAATTATCCCGGCATTATTCAGATTGATTCAATCAGCCTTTTAGACGGGGATGTCACTTATTCTGAACATGCTGAGGAGGCAAACGAGTCGGGAATTGTCAGCTTTAATGAGATCAATGCTAAAATCTACAAGTTATCTAATGATACTATTTACAAAACAAACAGCGCTTATTTAGAACTCAAAGGTAATGCCTTGCTTATGGGAAAAGGGAAGATGACAATTTTATTAAAAGGGAGAATATTTGACAGTCAAAATACTTTTTCACTGGATGGAACTCTTGTGGATATGGAGGCAAATGAACTGAACCCTATTCTGGAGAAATCTGCTTTTGTTTATGTCACATCCGGCAAAATAGATGCAATGAATTTCAGCTTTACTGCAAATAACACTAAAGCAACCGGGAAAATGACAATGCTTTATCATGGATTGTTTGTTACCGTTAAGAATAAACGCACGGATGATACAACAGCCTTCAGAGAGAGATTTATTTCATTTATTGCTAACAGAAGAGTGTTAGATTCAAATCCGGTCCCGGGTAAAGAAGTGAGAGTGGGAATTATTGATAATGAAAGAGATCCTGAAAGATTTCTTATTCATTACTGCTTCAGGTCAATCCTGTCAGGAATGAAATCGAGCTTGCTTAGAAATCCAAAGTAATAATAGAATGAACAACTTATCAGTACTTAAAGTGAGCAAATTCACTTTAGGCACTCCGGGCACTGATCTGTTACTATTCTTTTTGTTTTGTAGGAATTATTAAAATGGGTACTATGGTCTGGTTTAAAACTTTTTGAGTTACACTTCCAACCAGGATTTTTTCCAGCCATCTCCGGCTATGAGAACCCATAACAATCATATCAACATGCAACTCTTTTGCAGAGGCTAAAATTGATTCGGCAGAATCTCCTTCTTTTATAATTGTCTTAATTGTCTTAAGCCCCAGATGCTGCTTAATTTTTTCAAGATATTGAAGAGATGCATTATTCAAACCATCAACACCATTTGACTGAAGATTGCTCAAATCCATATAACCGACAAATCCTGTTATCGGGGAGTACTCAAGAGAAGAATAGAAGGTCGGATCAGCAATAACATGCAGTAAAATAATTTCGGCTTTCATGGCTGTTGCCATAGAAAAACCTATTTCAGCCACTCTTTGGGCAGTTGGATCATAATCCAGAGCAATCAGTACTTTTTTCATTTTGAGGTTTTGAAAATATGCAGGTTTCAGTGCTTTTATTAATACAATGGTGAATTCCTTAAAATAGGGAATGTATTATTACAGCTTTGGGAATACTGAAATAATCCGGAGCTTATTTGCAGGAATTATTTTTTAGGACCTTGCCATACAACCAATCCGCCTACAGCCATAACTGCAATACCAACCAGTGGAGACCATGCGAGTTTGTGTCTTTTATTTGCAGTTATATTAATATCACCGATTTTCGCTACTCTTTCTCTTGAGAAAAAGGTAACGGTTGTAAAAATGGTTAATACCAAACCAATCAGAATGAGGGCAATTCCAACTTTTTTCATGGCGTTTTTTTATTAATAATCTTAACGAAGGTAGGTTAAGCTTTAAGAAAGACCGTTACACAATTATTCAAAAGAGTTATATTATTCACACATTTTCTTCACATCATCGCGTTGTTTTTATAATGCAGATAGTATAATAATCCAAATAATATTTAGTTTTACTCTTGATTATGAAGAGATTCTTGCTCGAATTACTGCTGTTATTATCTGTATCCGGTATAAGTGTGTGGGCGGATGCTGGTGATATTGACAGCATTTCTCCAGGCGCTGCTGACATGTTTTCCCATGGAGCAGACAGTTCTGAATTTCCACCATTACCGTTGCTTCAAACAGCTCTTGCCGGTTATAAATTGCTGCTTGAAGAACGATCTGTACGCAGGTCTGATGTGATCACAATCATTGATTTCAGTCTTCCATCCGACCAGAAAAGGCTATGGGTACTCGATCTCAATCAGAAGAAAGTGTTGTTTCGCTGTCTGGTTTCTCATGGCCGCAATTCGGGTGAGCTTATGGCTGAGAATTTTTCCAATACTCCTGGTTCCTGTGCCAGCAGTCCCGGCTTTTATACTACCGGTGAAACCTATATAGGTAAACATGGTTTATCCCTTACCCTGGACGGACTTGAAATGGGTATCAACGATAAGGCAAGGGAACGTGCTATTGTCATTCATGGCGCTGATTATGTATCATCCGATTTTATCAGGAACTATGGGAGGCTTGGCCGTAGTCAGGGTTGTCCGGCTGTCCCGGCAGAACTTAGCAAGGATATTATCCAGACAATCAAAGGCGGTTCATGTTTGTTTATCTATGTACCAAAAACAAGTTATATCTCTAATTCACCTGTAATCAACAAAATTACTTCAATCACAAAGGTTTAGCTTTGGTATATAGTTTTTGATTTAAAGCTTCAAAAACTGGTTCATCTCTCTGATAAATATCCTTTCGGAATTGTATGCGGTCTCTGCCATCAGTCCAGGCTGTAAGGTAAATCAATACCACATCTACCGGCACTTTCAGATGTACTGTCTGTTCCTTATCCTGTTGCATGGCTTTCAGAATGTTTTCCGGTGACCATTCCGGTGTATCAGATAACAATATTACCGCAAGGTCAAATGGTTTTTCCACTCTTACACAACCCGAACTGATATCTCTGTTGTCGGTGGCAAAAGATCCTTTTGAAGGAGTATCATGGATATATACATTATATGTGTTCGGGAACATAAACTTAACCCTCCCGAGTGAATTTCCGGATCCGGAATTTTGCCGGACCCTGTAGGGAAAATTGGTTTTTGATATAGTTGACCAGTCAATGTCATTATAAGCCAACTCAGAACCATCATGTCTAAGCAGTTTCATATTCCTTTTCTCAAGATATTCAGGTCCCTTAAGTAATTCAGGTATTACATCATCATTCAATATAGTACGTGGAACAGTCCATGTGGGGCTAAAAACGATATAGGATAATCTCTCATTAAAAACAGGAGTTATCCGGGGTTCCTTACCCACTATTACTCTCATTGAAATAAGGGTATCTGCTCCTGCTATAAGATCGAGCTTGAAATTGGCAATATTTACAATAATGTATTTTTCAGTTACCTGTAATGGAAGCCATCTGTACCTTTCCATATTGACTTTCAACTGGCTGATAAGTTTATATGGCACGTTGTTTAAGTCTTCAAGTGTTGATTTGCCAATCACTCCGTCGGAGTTTAAGCCCCAGTCTTCCTGAAACATTTTCAACTGTTGTACCAGTTCCTCATTAAATAAGATGGGAACTGCTGTCGGATAATTGATATCTCAGTTTTATCAGTCTCTTCCTGATTTCCGGAATTAATTGGTTCGATTCTCCTGGCATAATAGCTGTATCAGACACTATTTCAGGCCATAATTGATCATTCAGTCCAAGAAAAAAAGCAAGCTCTTCTTTCATCATCCAATAAGAGCGATATTTTGGAGCCAGCATATTAAGCTCGTTATCGACATCGTTTCCGGCCAGTGCGTCTTCCAGTTTCAGATCTAATCCGTAATTCCGTATCCTTGCGCTGCATTTTCCAGCTGGCACCTTCCTTTTCAGGATCAACTTTACCATAATAAAGATGTGAGCCCAACAGCATAAAAGCATCGGTCAGCAGGAGATCGAGTCTCATCATATCTGTTGTATCCCTGGTAAAAGGACAAAGCATTTTCCAAATGTATTTTTCGATAAGATATAAATGGTAGTCCTCCGGCTGCAAACCTTGCTGGTCGACATTACGGATATAAGTCAGCAGAACATATCCGTCATTGTTAAGAGTATCGTGTTTAAACCATGCCGGAGCATAAATTCTGTTCATATAAAAAAGTGGCAATACCTTATCTGAAAGAAGACGCTCATTGTTAATTTCATAATATGAGTTTACTGACTTGTTATCAATAAATTGTCTGATGGATTCTGTAAGGTCGCCGGCACCTGAAATTAAAGTTTTGAATAAAATGAATACTATGAAAGATATCCTTTTCATGTACTGTTAGTATGATTTGTCTCATACGGGCATTTTAAAAATAAAACCTGTGAAAGATAAGAACAGGTTAGAGTTAAAGCATTACACAACTACTATAAATAGTTACATCATTCACACATTAAAAAAACGGTGAACTGATCGAAACAAAAATTTTGAGGGAGGGAGAAGAATGTTTAAGGATTGTCCTCTTTTATGAAACCTGAAATATCAACCACCGATAAAAGGCATTTTTGTTCATCGCCTGTAACTATACCTTCCATATACACCTGGCATAAGGGCTTATTGTCATAACCAAGGTTCACTTTGCATGATTCTTTGGCATTACTGTTATAAACTTTACTGAAAAAATCGTTAAATACAGACTGCGAATCTTTAGAAATGAACAGCTTAAAGTTGCTGTTTACCAGACTAAAGCGTTTATCACCAAGAATTTCGGCACCAGTGAAGTTCAGATCGCAGATACTGCCGTCACTTTCTAGTGTAAAATAGCCCATCGGGGCAAAATCGTACAACATTGTATATTTCTTCAAAGCCGTTTCCGCAGTTTCATAAGCCTGGTGCAACTCTTCGTTCTGCATTTCCAATTCTATCTGGTGTACCTGCAGTTCATGCATGAGCTTTTTTACATCAGTCTCTATAACCGGCTTGTTAGCTTTATTTTGCTTATTCCTGAGTAGTTCTTCAGCTTTTTTACGCAGCATTTCAGGATTTGTAAAATTCGTGTCACCGTTAGTCATAGCTAAGTTATTTTTTTGTCATAATAATAATTCCGGTTGCCATTTTCAGGTGGTCTTCCAACACATTTGCAGACCATTCCATATCCCGGACATTGCTACCAACTGCTATTACCTGCATATTGAATTTGCCATCCGCCAGTCTTTTCAGAATCCCATTCAAATCTTTTTCTGTCTTTTTTTGCACCGGTTCAGGGACGAACAATTTAATGAAATATTGGTTTAAAGTTTCAGAGCTTTTTTTACCAAAGAATGTCTCAGCTTCACTATTAAATTCAAGTATTTTCAGATCGGTCGATAATTTAATAATTACATCTGAGGATGAATCCAAAAGCAAACGATTCAACTGTTCTTTTTCCTGGTGTTTAATTTCAAGCTGCTTGTGATCAGAGATGTTGAAAAAAGTGATAACCAGGCCATCTATTCTGTCGTCGAAGGTGCGATATGGCATAATCCGGACAGAAAACCATCTTCCGTCCCTGGTGGCAATTTGTTTTTGGATAAAAATAAGTGTCCTTAATACTTCGGATGCATCTTCAGACAATTCGGGGTATATAAGGTCTGAAACCAGATCTGTAAAAGGTCTCCCGATGTCGCTTTTTATCAGTTTAAAAATTGTGGTAGCCTGTATGGTATAACGACGGATGTTCAATTCCTTATCAAGAAATAAAGTGGCAATATCGGTACTGTTTAGCAGGTTTTTCATATCATTGTTCACCCGTAAAAAATCATCGACCTTCGCCTGTAATTCTGCGTTCACTGTCTGAAGTTCCTCATTCAGGCTTTGCATTTCTTCTTTCGATGTTGTAAGTTCCTCATTAGTAGATTGCAGCTCTTCATTGGTAGACTGGAGTTCCTCGTTTGTAGATTTCAATTCTTCCTGTGAAGTCTGCATTTCTTCAAGAATGCTCTGCAACTCTTCACGTGTATGTTGCAGCTCATTTTCCATCTCTGATTGCCTGATTCTGGCAATAGTTTTCCTGCCTTTTTTTATCCCTGGTTCTGATTCATGGATCTCCGGCACATCAATAAAAATTATCATTAATGTGCCATACAAAGGTTCGGGTTTGGTTATCCATTGGATGTTTATGTTTACGGTTCCCGTACTTCCGTTTGTACCTACTTTGAGGTTATGCAAAACCAAAGATTCTTTATTCATTATGGCTTTACGGAAACCTGCAGAAAATTCGTGACGCAAACCTTCCCTTAACATTGCAAATATATTCAGGTTAGCTTTACCGACCGCCGGTTCGAGGTATTTTCCGGTATGTCCGCTGATATAAATGATGTCGCCATTTTCGTTCACCAGAACACCTGCAGGTGAGAAATTCTGCAACACAAGTTGATCTGCAAGTGTCTGAATATTAAGTATTGGCCCGGAAGGCGATTGTTTTTCAATATTAGCTGATTTGGACCGGACAAATGAAGATGGGAAATCGAATACCTCAGGTATCAGTGTAGTTACGGAGCGCTTATAAATTTTCAGCTTGGAATCCACGGTTGTAAAAAGATGACTTTGTGTTCCAAGCGTTTCGGAGCCACCCAGGAGTATAATGCCCTCAGGATTAACACTATAATAGAAAAGTCTAAGTAATTTTTGCTGAAGTTCGGCATCCATGTAAATCAGAAGATTACGGCATGAAAGGATATCAATCCTGGTAAATGGCGGATGCATTATAATGTTGTGCTGGGCAAATACGACCATTTCCCTTATTTCAGAATTAACGCGGTAACCTTCATCCATTGTAATGAAAAAGCGGTTCAGACGGTATGTTGAAACATCGGCAGAAATATTTGAAGGGAATATGCCTTTTCTGGCTGTCTCAATAGCTTCATTGTCGAGGTCTGTGGCAAATATCTGCAATGAAAAACCTCCGGGAGGATTTACTTTTTCAATGGCTTCTTTAAAAACAATGGCTAATGAATATGCTTCTTCGCCGGTAGAACACCCTGGTACCCAAGCCCGAAATACTGAACCGGCCTGCTGGTTGGTTATAATATCCGGAATAACAGTCTTTTTCAGCTTTTCCCATACCAGGGGATCGCGAAAGAAATTAGTTACGCCAATCATCAGTTCTTTAAAAAGAATATCCACTTCCTTCGGATTTTCCTGTAAAAAATGGACATATGATGAAATCTTATCAATTTTATGTACCCCCATGCGCCTTTCAATCCGGCGATATACAGTATTCTTTTTATACAATGAAAAGTCATTACCTGTATAGGTACGCAGCAGGATAATAATTTTCTCGAGGGAGCTTTTATCTTTAATCTCAATATCCAGATCTGATTTGAAAGCAGGAATATGTTTCAGAAAATCAAGGAGTCTTCCGGGCAACTCGCCGGCCGGGGCCACAATATCTGCGAGGACTGAATCGATTGCATTCCGGGGCATACTGTCGAATTTTGCCGTGGAAGGTTCCTGTACCATTACAATACCGTTTTTCTCCTTTATTGCACGGAGTCCTGTGCTTCCGTCAGAGCCCATGCCTGAAAGAATAATACCGACACCCCGTTCCTGCCGGTCGTCGGCAAGCGAGCGTAAGAAAAAATCAACCGGAAGACGCAGCCCTCTTGCTTCCACCGGATCGAACAGATGCAGTATACCCTTTAATACTGACATACTTTTATTTGGTGGAATTACATAGACGCAATCCGGCCTTACGGGCATACGGTCTTTTACCTGAAATACTTTCATTCGGGTGATCCGCTGAAGTAACTCCGGTAACATGCCTTTTTGTGTCGGATCAAGATGCTGAATAACAACAAAAGCCAATCCGCTGTTTTCCGGCACATTACCTAAGAATTGCTCCAAAGCTTCCAATCCGCCTGCTGATGCGCCGATACCTACTATATGTAACTGATCGGTATGTGAATCAGAAATTTTTTCTTTTGAAGATACTATTGATTTCAGCTTGCCTTGTTTCACTCAAAAAAAATTTAAAAATTACCTGTCGGATAAAACATAGATGATTTTATCTATGATTAATGAATCATGTATGTTTCAATGGCGGCTACTTTCTTGAATGTAAATGCCGGAAATAGTTAGCAGCCGGTTACATACAAATACAAAATAAATGAAAAAATATTAAATTCAAAACAATAAGTCAGGCATTCTTGTGAACGGTCAATCAACATATGTAATGCCGGAGTCTGGTCAGGCAGACCATAAACCGTCTCTTACTTTCCAGAGGTATAATATTTGAGAGCTTCCGGCAAAAATTGTTTTATCTTTCTTAATCTTGTTTCATCCGAAGGGTGCGTGCTCAGAAATTCCGGAGGTTTCGCTCCTCCTGCCGCTGACATTCTTTGCCAGAAAGGAATTGCTTCCCGGGGATCATAACCAGCCATTGCGGAAAATATTAATCCATACTGATCAGCTTCCGTTTCCTGCTGACGGGACCAGGGTAACATAGCTCCCACCTCGCTTCCGATGCCATAGGTCATCATGAACAGATTCTTAGTCTCCTGAGGTTTTTGGGCCAATGCAACCTCTAATGCCATACCTCCCAATTGCTGAACCATTGCCTGGCTCATCCTTTCATTGCCGTGTTTTGCAATGGAATGGGCTATCTCATGTCCCATAACAATTGCCAGTGCGGTCTCGTTTTGAGTAACAGGCAATAAGCCTGAGTATACAACCACCTTTCCACCCGGCATGCACCATGCATTTATAACTTCTTTGTCATCAATCGTGTTAAATTCCCATTTATATCCTTCCAGCACTGATTTCTTCTCCTGGCTGTCATAATACTTTGTAATTGAATTTGCAATTCTTTCTCCGACACGGTCAACCATTGCAGCATCTCTGCTGTTACCGGAACTTAATACTTTATTCTCGGATAAGAATGTCCTGTATTCGTTTGTGGCCATTAACTTTAACTCCGAATCGTTTATTAAACTCAGTTGTTTGCGACCAGTAACCAGATTTAATACACATCCTGTTAAAAGTAATGCGATAAATAATAAAAAGAAATATTTCTTCATCTTGTTTAAATTGTGTTGTAAAAATATAGCCATATACCGGTTAATGTGTTACATAAATTTGAGAATAAATTACATCATTCACACATTCCAGATAAAGTCAACGGGCGGTTTGATCTGTTCCGGTGCTATTTGATGAATTATCTTGTTGTACACTAAAAATGTATGAATTATGTAATTCTTACCGAAAGTTGTGTAACACTTAACTGTTTAAATGAGTCTACCTTTCGCATAAAATTTATCAGTAATACCAGCACAGTAATCTTTATAAACTTAAATACAAATTGTAATGAAAAAGTTAAAAATGAGTTTAATCATCATTATAAGTACAGTTCTTGTTTTATCGGGCTGCGCTTCATGGAACAAATCACAGAAAGGAGCTGTTATCGGAACAGCTGCCGGTGGTGCAATGGGTGCGGTAATAGGCAGGGCAGCAGGTAATACCGCTCTGGGTGCAATTATAGGAGCTGCTGTGGGAGGCGGAGCAGGAGCTATAATTGGAAATAAGATGGACAAACAGGCCGAGGAAATCAAAAATACCGTTCCTGATGCAAAGGTTGAACGGGTTGGTGAAGGAATAGTTGTGGAATTTAACAGTAATGTTTTGTTTGCATTTGACAGATCGAATTTATCGGATGATTCAAAGACCAGCCTTGATAAACTGGTTAAAGTCCTGAACAGTTATTCTGACACCAATATTGAAGTGCAGGGACATACCGACAGTAAAGGAAGTGCATCGTACAATCAGATGTTATCTGAAAAACGGGCTACTGCAGTATCAGATTATCTGGACAATAAAAATATAAATACAAGCCGGGTTACAATTAAAGGATTTGGCGAAACTGCGGCAAAATATGAAAATACGACAGCAGAAGGCCGGGCTCAAAACCGCAGGGTTGAATTTCTGATCACCGCAAATGAAAAGATGATTGCTGATGCTAAGAAAGAAGCTGGGGAACAGAATTAAAAGACTGGAAATAAAAAAATAAACTCTTATAAAATGGAAACAAAAACGAAATTATTTGCTTTATCAGCAATTTTTATTCTTGCAACATGTAATATACAGGCTCAATTGGGCTTTGGCATTCAGGGAGGCGTCAACTTTCAGAATATAAATGGGAAGGATGGCAATGGCGAAAAGCTTAAAAACGAGCTTATAACAGGGTTCCATGCCGGAATTAATATTAATATCCCGGTGGCAACTGACTTCTATTTTCAACCCGGGCTGCTTTTCTCTGTCAAGGGTGCAAAGAATGACTTCTTTTCAGCTCCCACAAAAGCATCAGGTGATTATGCAACAACCACAAGAATATCCTACCTTGAACTGCCATTAAACCTCTTGTACAGACCATTGGTGGGTAAAGGCCATATTCTCCTCGGTTTCGGACCTTACATTGCATACGGTATCGGTGGCAAGGAGAAATCTGATTTCGGATCGCTTGCTTCTATTGAGCGGACAGTGAAATTCAAAAACAGTGTCTCAGATATGACTGATCTGATTACAAATGCTTATTACAGGCCTTTTGATGCCGGTGCAAATATCTTCTTCGGATATGAATTATCAAATGGGATCTTCCTCCAGTTGGATGCTCAGCTTGGAATGCTGAAGATAAACCCGGAATACAGCTGGATTAATGATGATAAAAGATCATACAAGAACACTGGCTTCGGTTTATCATTAGGATATAGATTTTAACACCGGTTTCTATTATGTAAGAAAGACCGTCCTTCAGATGTACTGACGGTCTTTTTTTTATTTGGAAGTGAAATGTACAGCATCAACATTCGCAATTTCATATTCATACCCCCTTTCTTATTTCCCCCAGTGGGGGAAAAGATCTCCTTCCCCCACTGGGGGAAGGTCAGGAAGAGGGTAATCAACTTAACTAAATTACATTTAGTTTATTCATGATTACTGATAGAATAAATTAAAATTCCAGGAAGATAAAAAGCAGATACTATGAGGTTAAGGCCTGCCATAATTAAAGAATCATTGCACCGTTTCAAATCCCTTCTGGTGGAGAGTGACCTTTCGCAGAAATATGCCGATGGGGAACCTCCCCTGCGTTCGGAATTATTCAGTAATGAACAAATGGAGCAGCATGGTAAAACCCTTGCTGGTTTACATATCCTGGATCCAAAAGTTGAACCTGACCAGGACCTGCTTTCCCGTCTTGCAGAAAATGAAGCTATACTGCTGGAAGTGCACGATCTTGTTTCAGAAGCAGTGAAGGGCAATCGTCAAATAACACCCGCCGGGGAATGGCTGCTTGATAATTTTTATTTAATTGAAGAGCAGATACGTACAGGCAGAAGACATTTGCCAAAGGGATATAGTAAGGAATTACCCCGTTTACTTAATGGCCCTTCTGCCGGACTACCCCGTGTTTACGATATTGCACAGGAAATCATATCTCACGGAGAGGGACATGTTGATCCCGAAAGCCTGCACCGTTTTGTAACAGCATATCAAACAGTAGCAACCCTGAAATTGGGTGAATTATGGGCAATTCCCATAATGTTGAGGTTGTCTCTTATCGAAAACCTTCGTCGCATTGCAGTCAGGATAGCTTCTGGCAGAATCGACAGAGAACTGGCTGATTCGTGGGCTGACAAGATGACAGAAGTAGCAGAAAAGGACCCCAAGAGTCTGATCCTTGTGATTGCTGATATGGCAAGGTCTGATCCTCCCATGTCAACACCTTTCGTTTCCGAATTTGTCCGGCGCTTACAGGGAAAAAGTCCGGCCCTGGCATTTCCATTGACCTGGATTGAACAGCGGCTTTCCGAATCACATCAGACTATAGTCCGGTTAATTCAGTATGGGAACCAGCAACAGGCTGCTGATCAGGTTTCTATCAGTAACAGCATAGGCAGCCTTCGTTTCCTGAGCGCTTTGGATTGGCGTGATTTTGTTGAATCGATGAGCCATGTAGAACAGGTTCTGCACGAGGACCCTTCAGAAGCATACATCTCAATGGATTTTAAAACGCGTGATCATTACCGGCATGTTATAGAAAGAATTGCAAAAAAATGCAACTTTTCTGAAATTGAAGTAGCACATAAATCAATAGAGCTTGCAAAAAAAGGAGCTGAATTGAATGGACCTGAGGATCGTACGGCTCATGTCGGATTTTATCTCATTGGCAAAGGGCTGCCTCAACTGGAGCGCCTTACAAAAATAAAATGGACATTATCTGCGATATTAAGAAAAACGATTTCCGGATTTCCTCTGTTTTTCTATCTGGGTTCAATAATATTATTGACTTTAATCTTTAGTTGGATCCTGTTAGAAAAAGCCGGCAGTGATGGAATTGGCGGCTGGCATCTCTGGGCCTTAGGTTTTCTCCTGATTTTATGCACCAGTTATATGTCAATAGCTCTTGTGAACTGGCTGTCCACACTTTTTGTCAACCCATTTCCATTACCACGACTGGATTACTCAAAAGGGATCCCGCCGGAATCACGTTCGCTGGTCATTGTTCCTGCCATGATTATAAATCCTCAGAATATAGAGGACCTGACAGAAGCTTTGGAGGTACGATTTCTGGCAAATCAGGATAAAAACTTACATTTTGGGTTATTGACCGATTTTAAGGATGCAGCCCGGGAAAAGTTGGAGGAAGATGACCAGCTTATTCAACTGGTAAGGAAAAAAGTCGAGGACTTAAACGAAAAATATCAGGGAGAAAACAATGATACATTTTTTCTTTTTCATCGTCCCCGGAAATGGAATCCCAAAGACCGGATCTGGATGGGTTATGAGCGAAAGAGGGGAAAGCTGTCAGATCTGAATTCCCTGCTTCGCGGAGGCCCTGAAAACAAGTTTTTGCTGATAATTGGCAATACTGAAGTTTTAAAAAAAATTAAGTATGTCATCACGCTTGACACTGATACACAATTACCGCGCGATTCAGCAAGACAATTTATCGGGACCATGGCACATCCTCTGAACAAACCAAAATACGATAAAGCAAAACAGCGCGTAACAGATGGATACTGTATTCTTCAACCCAGGGTAGCTGTTAGTTTGCCGGGCACTAACCGATCGAGATATGCAAGACTATTCGGTAATGAACCAGGCATTGATCCTTATACGCGTGCCATATCTGACGTCTACCAGGATCTGTTTGGAGAAGGATCCTTTATTGGCAAAGGTATATATGATGTTGACTTGTTTGAACAAACCCTTAAAAACCGGTTTCCGGAAAACAGGATACTGAGTCATGATCTTCTGGAGGGCTGTTATGCCCGGTCGGGATTATTAAGCGATATTCTCTTATTTGAGGAGTATCCTGCGAGTTACACTACAGATGTGAACCGTCGGTCACGGTGGATAAGAGGCGATTGGCAATTGATCCCCTGGTTATTACCAATTTTACCCAGTGGAAATGGTGCATCCCGGAAAAACCCGGTGTCCCTGTTATCGTGGTGGAAAATCATGGATAATATCAGGCGTAGTCTGATCCCGTTAGCATTTACACTACTTTTATTATCAGGTTGGATCATTTTACAATCATCATGGTTCTGGACTTTGGTAGTGATCGGGATTATTTTGATTCCTCCATTGCTTATTTCAGTAGTTTACATTTTTCGAAAGCCTGAGGATGTTAGTCTAAGGCAACATTTAAAATCAGCCGGGCAAACAGTTGCCCGACAACTGTACCAGGCTGCATTTTTCCTTATTAGCCTTCCATATGAAGCATTTTATAGTATGGATGCTATAATTCGGACATGCTGGAGATTGTTTTTCTCAAAAAAACGGCTTCTCGAATGGAATTCTTCAGGAAGAGAAGATCAAAATCCCAGGATACAACTTATTAGTTCCTTTCGTACCATGTGGATATCTCCATTTATTGCAACCCTGTCTGCAATATGTCTTTTTATTTTGTTCCCGAAAACTCTTGCAATGGTATGGCCGGTCATAATATTATGGTTTGTTTTTCCGGTCATTGCCTGGTGGATCAGCAGACCACTCGTCCCGCATGCAGCAAGCCTGACAGTTAAACAGTATCGCTTTCTCAGGGAATTGTCCCGTAAAACATGGTCCTTTTTTGAAACTTTTATCGGGCCCGAAGATAATTGGTTACCCCCCGACAACTATCAGGAACATCCTGTTTCAATGATAGCACACCGGACATCGCCCACGAACATAGGGCTTTCTCTTCTGGCGAATCTTTCAGCATATGATTTTGGTTACATTTTTACCGGTAAACTCCTTGAACGAACTTTGAATGTTTTCAACACAATGAATTTAATGGAACGATACCAGGGCCATTTCTTTAACTGGTACGATACTCAATCATTGAAACCACTAAAGCCGCTTTATATTTCATCGGTTGACAGCGGAAACCTTTCAGGTCATCTGTTAACCCTTCAGCAGGGCCTCATCACCCTGCCTGATCAATTGATACTTGGGCCCCGTCTTTTTGAAGGGATCAGTGATACATTACAAATTCTTATTGAGAATGCAGGGAAACCTATACCCGACCAGATTGATCAGTTCAGGAAATATCTGGATACAGTTTTAAATGAACACCCGGTTACGATTGATTATTTGCGGAATTGCCTGGAAAAACTGACAAAATCCTCTGCTGAGATTGAAAACTCATTTACTGCTGCTGATAATGAACAATCCGGAGTCTGGGCCAATAATCTTTCACGTCAGTGTCAGGATGCTCTTAATGAATTAACCTTTCTGGCTCCCTGGATATTACATCCGGTTTCTTCTCAAATACAGGACAAATATCCTGATATTAAATATATTCCGACTTTACGCGAGATTGCAATGATTAACGCGGAAGAATTTATCTCTTCCGGTCATATCAATCATGCACAGGAAAGGATTGAACTTATAGAGACGCTTGCACGGCAATCAGCTGAATTCGCGAACATGGAATATGATTTTCTTTACGATAAGTCGCGTCATTTGCAAACTGTAGGCTATAATATTGAGGACCGGCGACGCGATTCAAGTTATTATGATCTCCTGGCATCAGAAGCAAGATTTTCGAGTTTTGTTGCTATTGCCCGTGACCAGGTACCACAGGAGAGCTGGTTTGCACTTGGGCGTCTTCTTACAATTTTCAATGGTGAGCCGGTTCTTCTTTCATGGAGTGGCTCAATGTTCGAATATCTTATGCCTCTTTTGGTAATGCCAACTTATGAAAACAGTTTACTTCATCAAACCTGTAAAGCCGCGGTTGGGAGGCAAATAGAATATGGAAATCAAAGAGGAGTACCATGGGGTATTTCGGAATCGGGATACAATAGTTTTGATGTTCAGCTGAACTATCAGTATCGTGCATTTGGAGTGCCTGGCCTTGGATTCAAAAGAGGACTCTCGGAAGATCTGGTTGTAGCTCCATATGCAACAGCACTAGCTTTAATGGTCATGCCGGAGGAAGCATGTGCTAATCTTGAGCGCCTTGCTGATGAAGGAATTATGGGGAAATTTGGATTCTATGAGGCTGTTGATTATACATCCGGACGCGTTCCACGAGGGCAGCCTAAAGCTATTGTAAGGTCTTTCATGGCGCATCATGAAGGAATGAGTTTTCTCTCTTTGGCATATTTTTTACTTGATCGCCCGATGCAAAAAAGGTTTGAGTCGGAGCCTTTATTCCAGGCAACATTATTATTGCTTCAGGAAAGGATCCCAAGGGCTACAACAATCTTTTCACATACTTCCAACGTTACGAATGTTCGTCCTTCTGCCAATAATCATGAGATGCCTCTTCGAGTGTTTAAAACACCGGATACACCATTTCCGGAAGTCAAATTATTATCAAACGGGGGCAGGTATCAGGTAATAATTACAAACTCCGGCGGAGGATACAGTCAATGGAAAGGCATTGCCGTGACCCGCTGGCGGGAAGACAGCACCTGCGACAACTATGGAGCTTTTTGTTATATACGTGATGCCGAAAATGGAAATTTCTGGTCGGCTACATATCAGCCTACACTTAAACGACCGGAAAAATATGAGGCTATATTTTCGGAAGGACGTGCAGAATTTCGCCGGCGCGACAATGATATTGACACGCACACCGAAATCCTGGTCTCCCCTGAGGACGACATTGAATTGCGGAGGGTACGGATGACGAACCTCACCCGGACAAACAGAATTATAGATATTACAAGCTATGCAGAAGTTGTGCTGGCCCCACAAGGATCCGATCTGTCACATCCTGCATTCAGTAATCTTTTTGTCCAGACAGAAATTATTCACCAGCGACAGGCAATTCTCTGCACCCGCCGGCCCAGGTCAGTTGACGAACATTCACCATGGATGTTTCACCTGATGGCAGTTCATGGCGCTGAAATCAGAAATATTACCTATGAAACGGACCGTATGCAGTTCATCGGTCGTGGGAATACTCTTGTATCACCATACGCGATGACAAATTCCAAATCACTCGGAGGAAGTCAGGGATCAGTGCTCGATCCTGTTGTTGCCATTCAATATCAGATAGTTCTGGAACCTGAAGGGTCTGCTGTTATTGATATAGTTACAGGAGTAAGTGAATCCCGTGAAGGAGCGTTAACTCTTGTAGAAAAGTACCAGGACAGGCAAATTGCAAACCGCGTTTTTGAACTTGCCTGGACACACAGCCAGGTGGTATTGCGACAGATCAATGCGAGCGAATCGGATGCTCAATTATACTGCCGGCTTGCCAGTTCTATCATTTTTGCCAATTCTACACTGCGCGCAGATCCTTCGATCCTTATGAAAAACCGTCGTGGACAATCTGGTTTGTGGGGGTATTCCATTTCAGGCGATTTGCCGATTGTGCTTCTGCAAATTGAAGATCCCGCCAATATTAATCTGGTTCGTCAGCTTGTTCAGGCACATGCATATTGGAAATTGAAAGGATTAGCCGTCGATCTCGTAATCTGGAATGAAGATCATGCCGGTTATCGTCAGTTGCTCCAGGAACAAATTTCCGGGTTAATTGCTGCAGGAATTGAGGCCAATATAACAGATCGGCCTGGTGGAATATTTGTACGTTCGGCAGACCAGATATCAAACGAGGACAGGATCCTTTTTCAAACTGTTGCCCGTGCCATAATCAGCGATACCCGTGGAGGGCTTGCAGATCAGATAAACCGGCGCAGCTATGGAGGATTAACTGTTTCACGTTTCAAACCGACACGTTCATACAAGCCCAATCCACAATCAGATGAGGTATTCCCCAGATTGGACCTTATGTTTTATAATGGTATAGGAGGATTTACATCAGACGGACGGGAATATGTAATTACAACATCGAAGGACAGGAAAACACCGGCACCATGGGTAAATGTTCTGGCAAATCAGGGATTCGGGACTCTGATCTCTGAGAATGGGATGTCATATACCTGGGCTGAAAATTCCCATGAGTATCGTCTTACGCCATGGTATAATGATCCGGTAACTGATCCGGGCGGAGAAGCAATGTATATCCGTGATGAAGAGACAGGTCACTTCTGGTCGCCAACACCTTTAACGGACAGTGAATCCAAATTATACCTGAGCCGTCACGGATTCGGCTATAGTGTATTCGAACACAACGAAGGAGGCATTGTCACCGAACTAAGTGTGTATGTTGCTATAGATGCCCCGGTAAAGTTTTCAGTATTAAAAGTGAAGAATGAGTCAGGACGAACAGCCAAATTATCAGCAGTGAGTTATGTGGAATGGGTATTGGGTGACCTGAAGCACAAATATTCAATGCATGTGAATACCAGTGTTGATCTGAACGGCAATGTGATATATGCAGTAAATCCATATAATCCGGAGTTTGCCGGCCGGGTTGGTTTTCTTCAGACAGATGATCCTGTAAACTCATTAACCTGTGACCGTACAGAATTTATCGGACGTAACGGCACATTGAAAAATCCTGCAGCCATGTCGCGTTCGCGTCTTTCAGGGAAGAATGGAGCAGCTCTTGATCCCTGTTCAGCAATTCAGGTCTGTTTTGAAATTGCTCCAGGCCAGGAACACCAATTAATATTCAGGCTTGGCTCAGGCCGGGATATGGAGGATGCAAATAATCTTGTGCATCGTTTTCATGGATCAGGCTCTGCATATGCTGCATTGGAAGCAGTCTGGCAATATTGGAGCCATACTCTGGGTGCAGTGCAGATAGAAACACCGGACCAATCAATGAATTTCCTGGCTAACGGATGGCTGATATATCAGACCCTGACATGCCGGATCTGGGCACGAACCGGTTATTATCAATCGGGTGGAGCATTCGGTTTTCGCGATCAGTTGCAGGATGCAATGGCATTAATTCATACCAGACCAGGTCTTCTGCGCGAGCTTCTTCTTCTTTTTGCCAGCCGGCAATTCCGGGAAGGAGATGTCCAGCACTGGTGGCATCCTCCTTCAGGAAGGGGAGTGCGTACTCACTGCTCTGACGATTACCTTTGGTTACCATTGGCAGCCTGTCGCTATGTGATAGCTACAGGTGATACAGGAGTAATGGATGAATCAATTCATTTTCTTGAAGGACGCCCTGTAAGTCCTGAAGATGATTCATATTACGATCTTCCAAACCGTTCGGAAGATAAAAGTTCATTATATGACCATTGTAAACGTTCTATACTTCATGGGCTCAGATTCGGCGATCATGGTCTCCCGCTGATAGGTACATGCGACTGGAATGATGGAATGAATATGGTAGGGCACCACGGCAAAGGTGAAAGCGTCTGGCTTGGCTTTTTTCTTTATGAAGTTCTTAAACAATTTACCAAAGTTGCACAGTTACGGAATGACATTGAATTTGTTACGCTCTGCAGGAATGAAGCTAAAAAAGTTCAACGGCAAATTGAAAAAAATGCATGGGACGGCGAATGGTACCGTCGTGCTTATTTTGACAGCGGCTTGCCACTTGGATCGGCAGGCAACGATGAATGCCAGATTGATTCGATCTCTCAAAGCTGGTCGGTACTCTCAGGAGCAGGTAACGCTGACCGTTCAAGGATGGCTATGGAATCTGTTTATAATAGACTTGTCAGGCATGAATATTCCCTGGTTCAATTACTGGACCCTCCTTTTGATAAATCAGATCTGAATCCCGGCTATATTAAGGGATACGTTCCGGGAGTAAGGGAAAACGGCGGACAGTATACACATGCAGCCATATGGGTGGCAATGGCATTCTCAAAACTTGGAGACAGCAAAAATGCGTGGGAAATCCTTAGAATGATCAATCCGGTTTTCCATACCAGATCTTCTGAAGAAGTTGAAAGGTACAAAGTGGAACCATATGTAGTAGCCGCAGACGTATATGCTCTTTCGCCCCATCATGGACGGGGTGGATGGACATGGTACACAGGTTCGGCTGGTTGGATGTACCGTCTTATGGTCGAATCCTTACTGGGATTAAGACTTGAAACAGACAAATTATATCTAAATCCTTGTCTACCCTCCGATTGGATTTCTTTTAAAATTCATTACAGATTCAGGGAAACAATGTATAGGATTGAAGTAACTCAATTAAATGAAGGCACTACAAAACCGACTATAATACTTGACGGAACTGAAAGTAAGGATAAGTTTATCCGTCTGGTCGATGACCGTAATGAGCATTCGGCACAAGTGAAGGTGCAGATGTACACAAAGAAGGATTAAATGTAAAAGACCGTCCGGAACAATTACAGACGGTCTTTTCAGGAACCAAAATGATCAGCATTAACATTCACACATTACTGTACGACAATAGCAAAATAAATTCTTCATATATACTGAGGTATTGTAAATATAACTATGCATCCCCTGCCCACGGTACTTTGTACCCGGATATGTCCACCATGTAATTCAATAAATTCTTTGCAAAGTAATAAGCCTAAACCGGTACCCTTTTCATTATTGGTGCCTGGTTTTGAATAAAATCCATCACTCTTAAAGAGATTTCTCTGGTCTGCGCGCGAAATTCCAATTCCGTTATCTTTCACGGCAATTTCGATATATTGTTCCCTTTCCAGTGCACTTATATTTATTTCTCCGCCGTTGTTTGTATATTTTATGGCATTGCTGATTATATTTCTGAGTACAGTCCTTATCATTTGAATGTCTGCGGCTATTTTCAGATTGGGTGCGATTGAATGATTCAGCTTAATTTGTTTTTGATTAGCCGGGGTATTCATATTAATAATCTCATCTTTTATCAATCCCCGTAAATTAATTTTGACCGGATTAAAGCTTTTCCCGTTATTCTGGTTGATAGTCCATGCTAAAAGGTTATCAAGAAGATTTAATGTGTTGTTTGCTGAATTTGAAGCAATGTCGATAAAATTTACAACTTCAGATTTATTGCAATTATCCAGGTTGTCCTTTATTATTTCAAGGGTGCATAAGATAGAATTGAAAGGACTTCTTAAATCATGTGCCAGAATGGAAAGAAATTTGGTATTTGTCGCGATAACTTCCCTGAGTCTCATCGTTCGCTGTTCAATAAGCTTTTCCAGAAAGGAATTGATCCTTTCCATTTCCTTCAGACGTAACATTAAACTATTTTCCGATACTTTGCCGACAACTGTTAACGTGCGGTGCTGATCCGGCGAATTGAAATCCCCGTTTTTGTCAGGCGCAGGATTCCCACCAGATTTCACCATTTTAAGCGTGGAATTTCCCATTTATTATTTCTTTGAATTAATCAGTTTATAAAGCCGGCTCAATTGTTGATTTGTGACTACCGGGGTAGTGTATTACAAGTACATTATGCGAATTTAGGCTGAAAGTTCTGATGAGATGTTATATAATTCTTTGGCAGATTTACATAATTCATACTTTTCGGGTATGAGGATACAGAGACCTGCTTAATTCAAATGTGGGAATTATATAACTTATTTCCTGAATTATATAAGATATCTTATGCGAAAGAGGCTCACCTTTGTTTAAGCGATTATTCATTAATTCCTGCTTCAAACGCCGGGATCAATATTCTTAAAGAAAACCTTAAATTAACAGGCAAGATGGTGACTGACAAGGCATATAACATATCAGATCAAAGGACAGCGATAAACTTTAATTTGCATAACAGCCGGATGGACTATTCAGGTTCCGGCGGGGCAGTTGATCTCCTTATTGCTGAAGGGGGTGAAAGCTTTTATAATTATGTTGACTGGCTTGGGTTGTCAAAAGATCCGGATCTGATAGTTCTTTCTTCGCAGCGCCATTATTATTATGATGCTGAGGAACTGAATAATGTTAAAACTGTAATTAATATGAAGGAATTGAACCAGATAAAACAAATTAAGGATTTTCTGCATTCAATCTACAATATTCTTCCGCAAAAAAGCAATTTTATCGGGTGCTTCATTGACAATACGAAGATCAGTCAATATGTATTAAGAAACAGTTCATCTTCGCAACACAAGGAAAAAAGTACTGATGACATTGAGAACGGAATTGTCTCAGCAGTCCCTTTTATAAACAGATTGTTCAGTATTATGGACTCAAAAACCAATGTATACTTATCTGAAAGCAGTGTTACTTTTCTGCTTGAAGATTTTGGTTTCAGGGTAATGGACATGACTCTGATCAACGGATTTACTTACTTCCACTCCCAGAAAGTAAGGATTGATTATATGTCTGTGCACAAACCATAATCCTGTTTTGAAATTCAATTGAACCTGCGTCAGCAATTATATTAATGATAGATCATTGTTGCCGGTTTCCGGATTTCGAAATCTCTGAAGCCAAAATCAGTTGTCCTGATTGAGTTCATTTTAAAAACATTATGTCCGATGCCTGGAATTAATGGATAAAATGAAATGGATACCTGAAATCTGTTAGAAACCAGATTTTCATTTTTAATTAAGACTCCCAGCCCGATCTGTGAATACACTTCACTGTTTTTAAATCCTGTTATTTCATCTCCAAGCATCCCAAATGAACAAATCAGATAAGGTCCGAACCGGAAACCTAATAAATTCCACGGGGCGTATGATTGTGTCTGCAATGTTAATAACATGCGGTTGGTACCTGATAATTCAGGACTTTTAAATCCATCCAGTCCATTTCCATCATTTATAGTCAGACTATCATAAGAGAACCGGTTTATACCGATAGTCATCTGAGGTTTCACGAATTGCCTGAATTTCCATCTCCCGATTTCAAATAATTCCGTAAAATAATTTACTTCTGCTTTAATAACACCCTGTTCCGCAACCGAAGCTTTAAAGAAAGTTCCGTATTCAAAGCTTGAACTCAGATATCCCCATGTATTATAGTTACCAGATGAAAACCGCAAGCCAAAATATAACCGCCCGGCATTATTTTTCACCTGATAACCACCTGTCAGACCATAAACTTTTCCAACCGGCACATCTTCCGTAACACCGTATTTAAAGATATATTTATCCTGAACATATTTCTGAGTGGAGATCCCAAGCGAGGCTGAATAGAAATCTTCATTGGAATATATATGCAAAGGATCAATAAGTTCAGGCGGTTTTTCAGAATACCGGGTACGGAGATAACGAACTGCCAGAATTAAATTTGTAATAAATTCATCTTCCGTGTTTCCTTTAAAGATCTGTTGTGCCTTGCCTGCCCAGTAATCCTGAGTGCTGAATTTCAGATCTATCGGGATATCATCATCATTTATAACCTTCATTGTATCTTTCTTAAATTGGGAAGAGACAAAAGCCCCTGCTGCCCATTTTGTTACCGGAGAATAAAACGGCCGGTCAACAGCTATACTCCTGGTAAAATTTTTATATCCGTCAGATGACAGGTGCAAATTTGTACTTATGTAGGTATTCCTGATATTTGGGATAGTATAATTTGTATTAAAAAAATTAATTCCTTTAGAAAAATTTCTTGTATAGGCATTTTGAAACTCATGGCCGGATCCTAAAAAATTTCTATCTGTTAAACCGACCCTTATATTTGAAGTTGAAGCGGATCCTGCAGGAATGATGCTCCATTTATCAAGTTCACGGATATAAATATCCACTGAATCGGATTTCCCCTCTGCGGCCACTACATAGAAAGAAACATCATGCACATATTTCTGGTTGCGGATTAAGCGCTCCGATTCTTTTACAAGTAGGGAATTGAAAGGTTCATTCTTATGGAAGAGCAACAGGTTTCGTATGGTGGCACTATGAGTTTTAATATGTATCCCATTTCCAGCCCTGTTTATAAAATTCTGTGCTGTAACAGACGTGTCTGTGGTTGAGTAACCAAAAGGATCCAGTGTTATAATGTCTATATTCCGGATAATTTTCCCTTTAAAAGTGCTGTATGGTTTTTGTATAAGTTTATTATAGATATTTTTTTTAAGCGCTCTTTTTTTTGAGATTGGAGCAACCGGTTTAAAAACTAAACGGTATATAAGCCTGGTAAATTTGCTCCGCTTCGAATAGGATTCGATATTCTCATACAGATGTGTTGAATCTCTTTTAACAGAATCCTGCTGTGCAAATGCAGGATCACTTATTAAAAATGAAGCAAAAATAAGTACGAAAATATTTTTTAACCACATTTGCCCTTACCGTTTTTTTTAACTCTGTCATGCAGGTTTATTTTTTGTACGCTTAAGCCGTATCGGTTTTATTTTAAATAATGGTGGCATAGTGTCACCTAATAAAAATCCCCACGGATTTAATGGTTCGACATTGTCGCAGATGAGTTTTACGATGGCCAGGAGTGGTATTGAAAGAAACATACCTGGTACGCCCCATAAAGCATTCCCTGCAATTACAACCACTATTGCGAACAGTGCATTGATTTTTACTTTTGAGGCGACAATTTTGGGAACGATGTAGTGATTGTCTACGAATTGGATCGTTGAGTAAATTGCTATAATATAGAGGATATAGATCGGGGATTTAGTAACTAATGCAACTAATATGAATAATAAAACTCCGATAAATCCTCCGATATAAGGAATTACGTTTAGCAATGCACCCATAACGCCAAGCAGAAGGGCATACTGAATTCCAAGTATTAAAAGCGCAACTGTATTAAGTATTGCTATTATGGCAGCTTCGATAACCAGTCCTATAAGATAGCGTTGAATGACAGTCTTGGTCTGGGTAACTATTTTGCTTACCTGACTTTGATTGCTTGCGCTAAAGAACCTGTGAATGAACTCAATTAAGATCGGGTGATAATATAGTAGCATAAAGACGTAAACGGGAACTAAAAACAAAACCACAACAAGGTTCCCGGCACTGACAAGTGTTTTTCCCATTGAAGCGTTGCCGGTACTTATAAGTGTCTCTTTGGTATTTGTAAACCATTCATGGATCTTTTGCGCATTTATGTCGAAATAGCCGGAAGCCCAGGTGATGGTCTGGTTAAATATCAGGGTAATCTTATCGGCCAGCTCAGGCAATGATTCGCTGAAACGGACTGCCTGAGAAATAAAAAGAGCGCCAAACGCAGCAATAATTAAAATAGTAAGGAATAAAGTAATTGATATAGCCAGAACCCTGTTTAATTTTTTATCTACAAAAAAATTCACGACCGGGTGTAGTACAATGGCAAAAATGATAGCAAAAACAACAGGAACAATAATGCTCCTGGCAATATACAGCATCGATAGCAAAGCAAATAACCCTAAGATAAAAATTGTTGACTTTGCATAAGAGGGTAATTCTAATTTTTCACCTGGCACGGTCTTTCAGTGTTCGTTGCTTTTTTCGGAGAAAAAAATTAACGGCAGTATGACCTATCGATGAAATAGTGCCATGGTTCCGGGCAACAAAGTTTGTAACACCAAATTGCAGAATATGGCCGATAAGCATTCTGAATTTATTGCCGGATGCTCCAACAAATATTTTCCTTGAGATAAAACCGGTTGTCAGGCTCATAGCAGTACTTAAGATGTTATCGATCAGATAGGGAGATGAATTTACATCATTTAAAGTGCTTTTGAGCAGGTTAACAGGTTTAAAACTTTCTACAGTAAGTAAGAATTGTTCTTTCAACTGCTGTTCCTTATCAGCCTGCTCAGATTCTAATAATTGAATCGCATTTTTAAGACCGGTAGCTGAAGTAATTTCGTGCATCTGATTTTATTTAAGCAATTGTTTAATTATATAATTGGAAACAAGCTTTTTAATCCATTTATGCATAAAGAAATGTATTATCATCCCCATTATACCATAAAAAGCAGCTACAACCAGGAATCCGTAAAAGACTTTGCCAAAAATTTCGCCGAGATATAAGGCTAATCCCAGGTTGGCAAAAAGCATAAATATGGCAATTAAGGCAAGGACAAAAGAATGAGGTATAAATGATGAAACAGCATCCGTTGTTTTGTCGAGAGCTTTAAGTTTTACTAACTCATAGGTTGTTTTTCCATAATCAGTAACTCTTTCCAGCAGCGATTCTATCAATTTCTCATTGTCGTCTTCCATGGCTTCAGCCTTTGGCAGCGGTTACATCTTTTTTTGTTTTTTCTGATTTATCACTCTGTTCGGTAAAGTCTGATACTTGTTCTTTAACCTCTTCAAACTTTTCGGAGATGTCGTCAAGAAATTCATTGAATTTTTCTTTTACTCCCTCTGCTAAGTCTTCGGTCTTTTTAGAGATTTTTTTTCTGGTAACTGAACCTTTTTCCGGGGCAAACAAGATCCCAACCAATGCACCTGCTGCTAAGCCGGCCAGTACACCTAATAACACTTTTCCTGAGCTCATATTTTAATTTTTAAATTATGAGTCCACCCCTGAAACCCTAAACCTCTTTCTCACTGACATTCCGGAGTGGACTCAATAGTTGATACTAAGACAATGACTTTAAAGGATTTTTTTTCCCTGAATAATTCTGAATATCACTGCAATAACCGCAATTACAAGCAGAACATGTATAATGCCTCCGGCATGAAATCCTACGAATCCGATTGCCCAGGCTATCAGAAGTATGACTGCAACTACGTAAAGTAGATTTCCCATGATTTTTGATTTAAATGATTTATAATAAAACGACTAACAGAATTACAATAAGAACTAATGCTGCACCTGAAAGATAAATCCCGGGACCTATGTCTCTGAGATTTTTCTTGATCGATTTTACTTCTTTCCGTAAATCTTTCTTTTCTGACGGATCCATTTTTGATTTATCCATCTTGTTTATCTCGTCTAATCTTAAGAGTAAGACTTTAGCTTCTGGTGATTCTGCAGGTTTTGGATCAACTGCAGAAGATGGCTCGGTAACCGTTGCAGCATTCGATTGAAGCGGAAGGAATGTAAATGACAGAAATGCCACCATTAAACAAAAAACGATTTTTTTCATGTTAATTGATTTTAATTTTTAATAGATCCCTTATAACTATAATTATACCTTTGTTTGATTTTTGTTTCTTGCCGGAAATAATTTCCACTGAAATCAATTTTTAAGGTTATTATTATCTTTCAAAGTTATGCCACTCTATTGCACGAACCGTTACATAATTTTGTGAATAAATTACATAATTCATACTATTTGAAGACTCAGCATAAACATTGAATGAAACTGTAAAAGTTGTAAATCTGCCAAATAGGAGGTAACTTTGATAACAGGGATGAAATGACACAATTAACCCGGAGGTCTTTTTGTGATACAATATTTCTTGTAAAATTAATTGTTAAAATCTTAGTTTACCCTGGTTTGGAGAAGCTGTTTTTTAAATATGTTTTAAGGCAATATATACTCTTTTGTCTTGTAATTTCCTGGCCATTTCTGAAGGCCTCACCTCAGGATTATTTTCAACAGGAGGTAAATTATAAGATTAATGTAACTCTTAATGACCGGAAACATGAGTTGAACGGATTCGAGTCTGTTGAGTATATTAACAATTCTCCTGACACTCTCAGGTTTTTGTATTTTCATCTCTGGCCGAACGCATATTCAGACAATAATACCGGATTAGCCAGGCAGATATTCAATCTCAAGGGGAAAGGGAAGTTGTTTAATGATCCGGAGTTAAGAGGATACATTGATTCACTCGACTTTAAGGCAGATGATCATTCTGTACAATGGTACTTATTACCAGGATCACCCGATATTTGTAGAATCATCCTTAACAGGCCGGTAAAACATGGAGACACTGTAACCATAAGCACACCTTTTCATGTAAAAATCCCAAAGGGTGTGACTTCATTATTAGGTCATATCGGGGAATCATATAATATCTCCCAATGGTACCCCAAACCAGCTGTTTATGACAGATCCGGCTGGCATCAAATGCCATATCTGGATCAGGGTGAGTTCTTTTCGGAATTTGGCAATTTTGATGTAAGTATTACTCTGCCTGCTAATTACCTGGTGGCTGCAACAGGAAATCTGCAAAATGAACAGGAAAAGAAAATGCTTGATATACTTTCCAATGATACCACACGGATGGGAACACCGGGTTTTGACGAGCCAGATTTTCCTCTGTCATCAAATGATTTGAAGACTTTGCGATATACGGAGAATTCAGATACATGATTTCGCATGGTTTGCTGATAAGAGATTCAATGTCCTGAAAGGGAAAGTAAAGCTTCCTGATTCAGGAAGGGAAATAACAACATGGGCTATGTTCACTGATCAGGAAGCCCCACTTTGGAAGGATGCTATCTCATACATTAATAATGCAATCTGGTATTATTCATTATGGATCGGGGATTATCCTTATGATAACTTTACTGCTGTTCAGAGTACCCTTAGTGCCGGATTGGGGATGGAATATCCCGGTCTGACAGTAATAGGTCATACGGGAGATCCTTACATGCTGGATAAGGTAATAGCGCATGAAATTTGTCATAGCTGGTTTTACAGCGCTCTCGGGTCAGACGAGCGCCGTTTCCCCTTTATGGATGAAAGCATCACAGCAGCTTATGAATCAAGATATCTGGATGAAAGATATCCTGGGAAGAAGCTTTGGGAAATTTATTTCAAAAACATGAGCCTGGCAAGGTCTTTCACATAAATAAAATGCCGGTACAACGGCTGACGGAACTTGAGTGGCTTAATATAGCCCGCAGGAACCTTGAACAACCTGTTAATCTTCCGGCTCCGGATTACAGTCAGGTGAATTACAGCCTGTTGATCTATAATAAAGCTGCGCATGGTTTCAACTATCTCCGCGCTTACCTCGGAGATTCCCTCTTTGATTCCATTATGCATGATTATTACCGGACATGGAAATTCAGGCATCCCGGTCCGGAAGATCTCCGGGCGGTCTTTGGAACTCATACAACAAAAGATCTCGCATGGTTCTTTGATGATTTTCTTGGTACAACCGGACGGCATTGATTATAAAATAGTACGCCTTAAGAACAAAGAGATCCTTATAAAAAATAAAGGTGATTTTAAAGCACCATTGTTGATTGCCGGAGTGACCGGAGATTCGATCTTTTCAGAGAAATGGGAAGATGGTTTTGAAGGGGAGAAATGGATCACTCCGGAATCAGGTCATTATACAGAGATAAAAATAGACCCGGGACATAAAATGCCCGAATTATTCAGGTTAAATAATAACATAAGTAAATCAGGCATTTTCCGCCGTGCAGATCCTTTTCAATTGCGATTCTTATTTACTGTTGAGGAATCTGATAAAAGGTCTTTGATATTTACTCCTGCAATTGACTGGAACAGTGAGAATGGTTTTATGGCCGGTCTGGTTTTACATAACGGTATGCTCCTGCCCAAACCGGTGGAATATTTGTTAATTCCTTTTTATAACTTCCGCGATCCCGGACTTGCCGGTTATGGGAAAATTTCACTGAATATAACTCCTTATAATAATATTATCAGGATTGCAACATTTTCCCTGGAAGGAGAACAATTCGGTGCACCAGGCAATCTGAATTACCGGAAAGCGAAAATCGGATTAGACCTTGATTTCAGATCCGGCAAAATGATTAATGCAGTCCGGCAGAAAATCTTTGGATACTATATTGCTGCATCAGATCTTCGTCAGATTCAACTCCTTACACATGCAGAAATGCGTTCGTTTCTTAACTTAGGATACCTGCTGGAAAGGACCGGGATAATCAATCCATTCAATATGTTGGTTTCTGTTGAATCAGGTAAATCGTTTCAGAAGATTTCATTGGAATTAAACTATAAATATAGTTATTATGGTCTTAACAATGGGCTGGAAGTCAGAACATTTGCAGGGACTATGCTACAAAATGCCTCTGCATATCCGTTTTATTCTTTTTCTCCGGGTGGAAGGAGTGGTTATGAACTATATTTTTTTCAGGGTTTATTCCCCGATCGTTTTGGTGATTCTCCGAAAACTTTCTGGTCGAGACAGATGACTCTCGACGAAGGAGGATTAGTAACTCCTGTCAGTGGTAGTCTTGGATATAGCCGCTGGATATGTTCAATCACATTAACCAGCACACTGCCGGGAATAGCTTCACGGATTCCGGTAAAACCATTTGTTAATATTTTATTGAACGATCATGGCGCCGGAACAATTTATAAATCACCACTTTTCTTTGAAGCTGGTTTTAAAGCAGGTATGTGGAATTTTTTCGAAATCTATTTTCCTCTGCTTCTTTCTGACAATATTGAATCAATAACAGGATCATTCAAAGACAGGATCCGGTTTGTTTTCAAACTCGAAATATTTAATCCTCTCCGATTGTAATTATTGTATTCAAACTAATTTCCTCCAGAACACTTTTATCTGTTACTGTACTGAAGTACGAAAGCCTCTTATTACAAATCAACTGATTACTGGATGACATATCCTTAAGGTAAAATTGGGTTGGCGTTGTTGTAACCTCTATAGTTACCGGAGGATTGCCATTTTTAAAATCCAGCCTTACAGGCATGCTGAAACCTGCAGGAACATTTGTCCACTTTGCCACTACAAATGGTGCCCCGCCTGGGACATTTAAGTCCGGATCCTGAACTTTATCGTAAGGGCCTGGATACCAGTTTAAAACCGGGACCTCCCGGTTATAAAGGTACGCTTCAAAAAATTTGTCCCAGTCCTTTCCTGTTTTCCGTTCAACGACCTCGATGAAATCGGAAGTGGTTACATGCGATGATGCTGCATGCTCACCATAAAAAGTTTGCAGGATATTAAAAAAGAGAGTGCTGTCGTTCAATACATTACGGATAGTGTGCAGGATCATTGCTCCCTTATTATAAACATCGTTGTCCTTGCTGTCCCAGTAGCTTACATCGGGAGGGCCGATAACCGGGAGTTTATTGTTAATCCAGCCGGATATCCATTGGCGGGCATATAAGAGTGAGCTGTCATACCCCTTTTTATGTTCTGCAAAGATCATTTCCGAATATGTGGCGAAACCCTCATGCAACCAGATATCGCTGAAATCGCTTACTGATACTGCATTACCCCACCACTCATGGGCAGTCTCATGGACGATAATGTGGTCGCCCCCAAGCCTGCATAAGTTGGAGTAACCACTTCCATATCCAATAGCCGTCTGATGTTCCATTCCCTCATAGGGCCCCTCCACAAGCTTAAATCCCTCTCTTATCCATGGGTAAGGTCCGAAAGACCGGGAGTAAAAGTTAATAACATCTTTAACCTGTCCGAAGTGTTGTTTTGCTTTTTTCAGATTTTCCTTCAGAACATAATAGTCAAGGTTAAGGATGCCTTGTTCAGTTGCCATTGTATCGTTAAAATGTTCATATTTACCGGCATAAAAAGTAATGTTATAGATGTTAACGGGGTAATGTGTGCTCCATGTAAAAATTTCCCTGCCGGGTTTTGAAGTATGACTCTCCTGTATGCCATTTGACACAACCTGCAAGCCTGCCGGAACACTCATGCGGAGTTTTACACTGTCTGGTTCATCAGAAATATGGTCTTTACATGGAAACCATATGCTTCCCCCTTCAGTTTCGCAGGTTACCCCAATCCAAGGATTATCATCGTTGTCATATTTCCAGACCACACCTCCGCTCCATGGTGGATTTTTTGCAATTACGGGTTTACCCTCATACTTAACTTTAATGATATAATCCCGGCCAATAACCAGTGAATCCTGAAGAGATGCAATTACTGCTTTGTTGTTTCTAAAGAATGGGATCTCCTTTTCTGCAAGCTCCAGACTATTGATATGAAGATTTTTATCCAGATCTATCCTGATAGTTTTTAGTTTTTCAAGAGCCCTGAAATGAATAGCTACCTCCCCTCCTATCATTTTATTGTACGGATCAAGATAAAGGTCCATATTATAAAAAATCACATCATAACCTGCCCGGAATTCATCAAGTTGTCCGGTCAGATAATCCTTTAAGCCAAACTGCGGATAGCGGCCGGGTTTACCGGGGGTTTCTCCAAATTCGTGAATTCTGAAGATTGCACAGCTGCTGATCAGAAATGATGAAAAGACTGCAAACAATAGTTTTTTCATTAGTATTTATATACAGGTTTAGTTATATGTAATGAAGATCAGCAGCTGTATTATTGAGCAGCTTTTGGAAATAATACCTTTTAAAGTTTATTAATTTACAAAACAAAGGTGCAATCCTTTGCTCCGGTAACCGTTACATAATTCCGCGAAAAAGTTACATCATTCATATCTCTCCCAGAGTGCGACGGTTTCTGTTTTTAAGGTTCTTAAAGGCGGTAGGGGTAATCCCTGTCATTTTCTTAAACTGGTTTGACAGGTGGGCCACACTGCTGTAATGAAGTTTCCAAGCAATTTCGGTCAGATTGAGATCATCATAAATCAGCAGCTCTTTTACTTTTTCAATTTTATGAGTAAGGAAAAATTGTTCAATTGTAATACCTTTAACTTCGGAGAACAAATTTGCAAGGTATGTATAGTTATAATTTAATTTTTCGGTCAGGTAATCCGAAAGGTTTATTTTGATCTGATCCTCTGAAAAATGGACCATTTCAATGATGATTGTTTTTATTTTCTCAACCAGAATGCTTCTTTTATCGTCCATTAATTCAAGCCCGGTTTTTCTAAGGGCTGTCCGCAGACCGGCCAGCTGTTCTGCAGATATTTCTTCCTTTATTTCAGCTTCACCCAAATTAACAGTGATGTCATGGAAACCAAATCTTTCCAGTTCTGATTTCACAACCATTTTACACCTGGTGCAAACCATATTTTGGATGTAAATTTTCACAAAATTTAAATTGTTGGGTTTAGCGGGCTCTTCATAATCCAATCAAAAGGGCCAAAAGGTAAAAATAGTAAATTCTTTTTAACTGCATCATCGCTATTTTAAAAAAACCGTCTTAAAATTTAAGAACTGACAGATAGTATGAATTATATAAATTAATCATAAAATTATGTAACAGTATTCAAAATAATGTGTTGAAACTTTGTCTGGTAAATTCATGATTCCATGAAACTCACTTTATCTACAGAAAGATGAAAACAAATGATGATTTAATTTCCCGGAACCCTGAAGCCAGGCCAAAGATTATAATTGCAATTCTGATGGCTTACGGATTCTGCATGAGCTTGTTTATGGTATTGGGATTTTTTGTATTTTTGTTATTCAGATTAAATTAATATCCTGATTAATGTAGAGGTTGCGATTTCCTGAGTAACATACAAGTCAGTAACCTGAATTCTGACCTCAGTAAGACTATACTTCTGTAAAAAAACAATGAAAAAGGGAGGGAATAAATTTCTAAATAAGAATCTGATCAAGTCTCCGACTGGGATTCAGGGATTTGATGAAATAACATACGGCGGATTACCAGCTGGCAGACCAATCCTTGTATGTGGAGGTGCAGGCTGCGGTAAGACACTTTTTGGAATGGAGTTTCTTGTACGCGGTGCAATTCAGTTTAACGAACCGGGTGTTTTCATGTCATTTGAGGAAACCAATGAAGAATTAACCAAAAATGTTGCTTCACTCGGATTTGATCTGGAAGACCTTGTTAAACATAAAAAAATTGTACTTGACCACGTTCATATTGAGCGAAGTGAAATAGAAGAAACCGGTGAATATGATCTGGAAGGATTATTTATCCGTCTTGGTTATGCTATTGATTCTATTGGTGCAAAGCGTGTTGTACTGGACACTATTGAATCACTTTTTGCGGGATTGCCAAATCAACTGATCTTAAGGGCTGAACTGCGCCGGTTATTCCGCTGGTTAAAAGAAAAAGGTGTTACTTCAATCATTACAGGCGAACGTGGAGATGAGACTCTTACCAGGCAGGGTTTGGAAGAATATGTCTCAGATTGCGTTATTTTGCTGGATCATCGCGTGACCGAACAATCTTCGACACGCCGTTTACGGGTCGTAAAGTACAGGGGTTCATTACATGGGACCAATGAGTACCCATTCCTGATTGATGAGAATGGTTTTTCAGTATTACCGGTTACCTCACTGGGATTAGAGCATACTGTATCAAACGAAAGAATCTCAAGTGGTATAAATGAACTTGATAAAATGCTTGAAGGGAAAGGTTATTACCGTGGGAGCACTGTACTTATTTCCGGTACTGCCGGGGTAGGAAAAACAAGCATAGCAGCTCATTTTGCAGAAGCGGCATGTAAACGGGGTGAGAAGGTTCTTTTTTTCTGTTTCGAAGAATCTCCGGACCAGTTAATGCGAAATATGCTTTCTATCGGTATAAGATTAGATACCTGGGTGCAGAAAGGCCTTTTAAAATTTCAGGCAACACGGCCAACATTATACGGTTTGGAAATGCATCTTGCTGCAACCCACAAAGCTGTAAATGCATTCAAGCCTGATATTGTTGTTCTGGATCCCATTAATACTTTCATTATCGGTGATAAGGAGATCGAAGTAAAAAGGATGTTAATGCGTATTGTTGATTTTCTTAAGGCGAATCAGATAACAGCATTATTTACCAGCCTGACTTCAAACGAAAGTCCATCAGAGAGCTCTGATGTAGGAATATCATCCCTTATAGATACCTGGTTACTACTTCGTGATATAGAACTGAACGGTGAACGAAACAAAGTAATGTATGTTCTTAAATCTCGCGGAATGGCTAACTCTAACCAGATCCGCGAATTCATTCTGACTGACAATGGTGTAGAATTACGTGAGGTTTACATTGGCACAAGTGGAGTTTTGACCGGATCAGCCCGTGTTGCACAGGAAGCATTTGAAAATGGCGAAGTATTGATACGTAAGAATGATATTGAGCGAAAAAAACGTGACCTGGAGCGGAAACGCAGGACAATAGAGGCACAGATTAATTCTTTGAATGCCGATTTTGAGGCGGAAGAGTCCGAAGCTGTTAAAATGATAGAAGTTGAACAGGATATGATTAAACGACTTGAACAGGATAAACTGAAAATGGCAGTCAGCAGAAAAGCTGTTATTGAAAATAGTAAGCCCGGGAAATTGGAAAAATAATTATATGAATATCATACCTTTAATAATACATACATTTAATGATGCAACCAAAGAATAAAAGTTCAGAAAAAAGAAATAAAAAAGAGAAACCGGTTATTAAAACAGAGGATAAGTGGATACTTCGTTTATACGTAGCCGGGCAAACACCAAAAGCTCTTACTGCATTTGGAAATCTGAAGAAAATATGTGAAGAACAGTTAAAGGGGAAATACTCTATTGAAGTGATTGATCTTTTGATAAATCCACAGTTGGGCAAGGAGGACCAGATCTTTGCCTTACCGACATTAGTAAGAAAATTACCCGTCCCTGTTCGTAAAATAATCGGTGATCTCTCAAATACTGAACGTGTTCTTGTCGGATTGAATTTATTAACTATTGGCTGATTTGAATTGAAAGTATTCATAAGTTAAATTTATGCAAAAGAAAAAAGACACTGTAAAAGGATCGGCAGCGAAGTTGGATATGTCAGTTTCTGAGCCGGGAAACAACAAATATGTATTACGTCTATACGTGACAGGTACAACGAATCGATCGGTACTGGCCATAACGAACCTGAAAAGGATCTGCGAGGAATATCTTGGAGGGCAATACGAACTGGAAGTGATTGATCTTTATAAAATGCCAGGTTTAGCAAAAGATGATCAAATTATCGCAGCCCCGACATTAATTAAAAAACTGCCGCTCCCATTCCGTCGTATTATCGGAGATATGTCAAGCGAAGAAAAAGTGCTTATGGGTTTAGACCTGAGGAGGATAAAAGAGCTGTAGGTTCCTCAGGAATTTTATCATATTTGCTTTTATAAAATGAATTAGATGACTAAAACAAATGAACAATTAATAGTTGAGAATGAAGAATTACATTCCCGCCTGGCTGATGCTGAGGAGATGCTTCTGGCTATCAGACTCGGAGACGTAGATGCAATTGTAATATCGGGCAGCAAAGGAGAACAGGTCTATTCTCTGAGTTCTGCTGAAACACCATACCGTACTTTCATTGAAGCAATGAACGAAGGAGCGGTTACTCTTTCCAAAAAAGGTATAATAGTCTATTGTAATCAAAGATTTGCAGAACTTGTGAACGAACCAATTGAACACGTGATTGGTTCATACTTTAATAATTTCATCAAATCGGGCGATAAATCAAAATTCAACAAACTGCTTGCCCGGAAGGACATTAATAAAAAAAATTTTTTTACTGTATCCTTAATCAGCTCATTAGTTTTGAAACTATCCATTCAATTTCTGCCTGATTATCTGCAGGGTGATTTTCATATACTCGTAGCAACCGACATATCAGAAATAAAAAAGAAAGAAAAAAAGCTTCTGGAATTACACAATTCACTGGAACAAAAATTGGATATAATACAGCGCTTACGCATGCAGCTTATTGATAAAAAGATTGATCTTAATGCAGAAATAAATAAGTTGAAAATTACAAATAAAAAACTTGTTAAGGAAATCACCAGTTATAAGCTGTCCCAGGCAGCATTAAAGCGACAGTTAAATCTAAAGCAGAAGAAGGCAACAATCTGAATTATCATTTTAAATTTTTCACAAGAATGAGACTGAGTGCGGGATATGGGAAATCAATATGAGAATCCCGCTCTAACTTTCACTGAATCTTTTTATGTCATTTATCTTCCCTGCAAGAATCAGGATATCTTTTTCCCCGAGCGGTAAATCAACATTGTATGCCAGATGAACTTTGTAGTTTCTCCTGAAGAGAGAGGTTAAAACACCCTCTTTCGGTGGAATTTTTACACCCACCAATATAAGATGAAACCTGTTCTGAATATTTAAAGTATCAAGAGAATGTCCGATGTATTTAGCCGGAACAAGTATCTCAGCAACAGCATACTCCTCGTTTATTTCTGTCAATCTGAGAGTATTCTTTATTTGCAGTAAGGAAGCAACGTGTACTGCTGATTCATCGAGTGGGAGGACAACCTCCTTAATGCCTATCATGGATAAAATGTCCTGATGTCTCTGATGTATCGCCCTCCCAATGATCCTTTTAACATTGAGGTTTTTCAGTATTGAAAGGGTAAGTATAGAGGCTCCTACATCTTCTCCAATAGCAACAATTACTGCATCAGTATCACTTAATGGAAGCGACTTAATTGCGTTAATATTAGTTGAATCCATTTTCATGACAGTTGTTATGGAATCTTTTAATTCATCTATTCTTTCCGAAAGATTATCGATTCCAATCACCTCATGTCCCATATTGGTCAGGTTTGAAGCCAGTTTGGATCCGAAATAACCCAACCCGATTACAATGTATTTCATTTTGCTGTTGATTGAATATTTATCCTTAATTAATGATTATATCTATTTCGGGGTATCTTGAGTATTTTTTATGATATGATGCCATAATTCCTGCCAGCAGTGTCAGAGGTCCCACTCTCCCGATGAACATTAAAAGTATAACTACGATTTTTCCTGCCTGACTGAATGTTGAAGTATCGGCCAGGCTCAATCCGACAGTGCAGAATGCTGAAACACTTTCAAATAATAAATGTACCGGATTTTTCTCCGGTTCGGATACTAAAAGGCAAAAGAAGCCTGTTGAAATTACAAGAAGAGAAAGGAATATTATCGATAAGACTTTGATTACGGTAGTGTTACCAATCTCCCTGTTGCCTACAATAAGCTGCTGCCGGCCTCTGATATTATTCCACACCGACCGAAATGCTATTGCAAATGTGGTGGTTTTAATACCTCCTCCTGTAGAACCGGGGGATGCCCCGATCCACATCAGGATAATCATGATAAAAACAGTAGGATATCCCCAAAGTGAAATATCAGTTATATTAAAACCTGCCGTTCTGGCACTGACACTCCCAAAAAATGAAATAATTAACTTCCGGATATTATCCATTCCGCTCAGACTTGTTCTTATTTTCGAAATAATAATACAGTATTGTTCCGGCAAGTATTAAAAAGGCAGTCATAAAAAGGACAATGCCACCAGAAACATTTCTGATTTCAGGGATAACAGGTATCCGTTTTCTCAGCACCCTTCTTGTTGTAACAATAACTAAATGCCTGAGATATGAATAGACCTTCAGTAATACCGGAAATCCTATCCCGCCAAGGATAATTAGAACTGATACAGATATCTGAATGCCATAATTATACCTGACCTCGCCTGAAAATAAATTATTGGATAATGTTGAAAATCCTGCATTACAGAAGGCAGATACGGCATGAAACACTGAGAAAAGAACTCTGTCTGCATAATCCGGGTCAAGACTGCCAAAAAAAATCAATGCACCGATTATCTCAGTCAGAAAGGTCAATAAAACAATTTTGGTCAATACCCTGAACAAATTATTCATTGTCTGCGATGAAAAAATCTCTTTAAAAAGTAACCTGTCGCGAAAAGAGGAACCTGAAGTAAAAATATAACTAAAGAATCCCGTAAATGTCATTATACCCAGCCCCCCAATCTGAATCAGACAAAGGATAATTATCTTTCCGAGAGTGGTAAACGCAGTCGCAGTGTCAACAACCAAAAGACCCGTGACGCATACAGCACTGACTGAAGTAAAAAAAGAATCAAGAAAGGATAATTGAAGAGTATGTGCCTTAGGCATCATTAACAGCCCTGAACCAATTAGTATGATAACAAGAAAACTTGAGGCTAAAAGTAAAGCGGGTGGAATCTTCATTGAACTTATAGCCCTGGCAAGACTGGATATTTCTGAAAGGCCAATAAGAAAAATTGCTATAACAATCCGGGTATTTCCATTGAATAATCCCCATAACGGTTTATTATTATTAACTATATGGAAATTAGAAAGGAAAACTCCAAATGAGAATAGAAAAACAATAATCCCGAGAATAATCGAAATAACAGTCTTTCTTCCTGTTTGCATTATTTCGGGAAGGAACTTTGAAAAGAACAGGATAATAAACAATGTTCTGAACATCGATCTCAGCATTCCCGAATTTTCTTCAGAATTGCTAAAACCAATATAAAAAAGGAAAGCAATGAGAAACAAGAAAAATGCTACAGAAAAGCAAATGCGGCAAAATCCTTTGAACCATCCAACAAATGTTTTGTATCTGTCACCGGAAAGGTACCATATTTTAAATACTCTTTCACGGATTTTCAGCTTGTCGTTCTTTCGGCTCATGACAAAAAACCTGCGACTTCCATTTGCCTGGTCTGATATTTAAGAATGCATTATTCCAAAGCCTATGGTTTTTATTTTACAACTACTATCTTTTTATCTTCATATATTTGCAGTTAGCTGCAGGTCCCAAGCAAAAGCCATATAACCACAAAAACTACAATGGTTCCCAAACAGCCACCACCCAATTTCCAGGCTCCGATTCCTGAAAGCAGTCCCCGGAAAAGATTATTCATATTGTTATTGGTTTATTTAAATTGTAATATCCTTCAGGTATGTAAAAACCCCAAATATATTAAGAAGCCACACGATAACGACAATAACAACTACAACATTCAGGATATTCTTAATTTTACGATCCATAGGGATGTAATTATTAACAAGGTACAGAAGAACTCCTGCAACGATCAACACGATTAAGATGGTTAATATTGGCATATTATTGATTTATTAGTTAATTCCAAAGTTAATCAGTGTAATACATGAAAGTGTTACATAAATTTATAAAAAAGTTACATGATTCACACGTCTTCGAAACGTTATTAGGTTCAGATAACGTCCCGGAATACCTTCCTGAAATGATATCCGTAAATACAGTAAGTAACTGCGAGCGGGAACGCCCTTGGCTTGTTAAATATGCTCCAGAAAAGGATTTTCCAGAAATAAATGCGGTCCTTCTTTAAGATCCCAATGAATACTATCGATTTTATTAAGGCCATAATTCTGTTTAATGACAATCGTTCGCCAAATGGGGGATTATATCGTTTCAGGAACAATAATACCCTGGCATAATAGGCCTTACACGAATAGATATTCTGAATGATTTTCTGATATCCCTTTAACAATTCATCTTTGTCCATAACCGGCACAAAGTTTATTGAGTAATCTGTATTATCTCCTGTAAATTCATCAATTATTCTGCCTTCATTCTTTAACCGCCGGTAAAGCTTCGATAATCTGGGAGCATTCAGCAGCCCGACCATTGCTGTTATGATTCCGCTCTTTTGAATAAAGTCGATCTGCCGTTGAAAGATGTTAGGCGGATCATTATCGAATCCTACAATAAATCCTGCAAATACTTCTATTCCATAACGCTGAATTATGTTTACACAATCTATCAGATCGCGGTTATTATTTTGCAGTTTATTACATTCCATTAAACAACTCTCTTCCGGAGTTTCAATGCCTACGAATACTTTGGTAAATCCCGCTTTGACCATCATATCCATCAGGTCTTCATCATCAGCCAGATTGATGGAAGCTTCTGTAGTGAAAAAGAACGGATTGTCATTTGATCTCATCCAGTCAATGACAGCAGGCAGCAATTCATCTTTTAATTTCTTTTTATGTCCGATAAAATTATCATCTACAAAGAACACACTACCTCTCCATCCGATTTGTAATAACTGGTCCAGTTCAGCAATTATCTGTGCAGGGGTTTTCGTACGGACATGACGCCCAAACAAAGCTGTAATGTCGCAAAACTCGCAATCAAAAGGGCATCCCCGTGAGTATTGTATTCCTGCTGTCGCATATTTGCCTGTTTTCAGAAGTGAATAATCTGGTAAAGGCGATTTAGTGATATCAGCAAATTTATCTGATTGATAAATTTTGTCTTGTTTGCCATTTTTAAGGTCTTGAATGAAAAGGGGCAAGGTTATTTCTGCTTCATTTAACACTAAATGATCAACTTCTGCAAATTGTTCAAATTCTTCAGTAAACAGAGGGCCCCCAGCGACAATCTTTGTTTCAAGCTGCCTGCACCGTTCTATAACTTGTTTCACAGAAGCAAGCTGGATTGACATAGCGCTTATAAAAACATAATCAGCCCATATAATATCTTTATCTTTTAGTCTGTCAACATTCAGGTCAATAAGCTTTTTATTCCAGCTGTCAGGCAATAATGGCGCTATTGTAATTAATCCCAAAGGGACATTTGATGCCTTTTTGGAAATAAACTTCAAAGCATGCTTAAAGCTCCAGTATGTATCCGGATACTGAGGATAAACCAATAAAATATTCATGACCCATTAGCTAAGGAGACGTATTATCAGAATACTACATTACTGTTATGGCCAAAAATATAGAACACCCCAAATTGGACTCCCCTGTTGGTTGAATTTACAGTACCGGTTTTATTAATATTGCTTAATCCGATATTGTATCTTGCATCTATGCCAAAACCCGTTGACGGAACTACATAGCTTGCACCAATGCTTGCGCCAAAGTCAATGGGCTTATAATTCTCCTTAATGTTTACAGTGGTATTATTGGTTTTCGATTTTGCAGTGATCAGAAAACCTAACTGCGGTCCGGCCTGTATTCTGAAACCATTGTCGAACATATATTGAAAAAGTACTGGTACATTAACATAATCCAGATTGTATTTGGTATCCCCGTTTTTTGTGCCCTGTGAGGAATATAGTATTTCAGGTTGAATTGCAAACTGGTTGTCGAAATGGATATGGCCAAGCAGGCCAAAATGGAACCCTGATTTTGAGTCATAATCATTATCATTGTCATTGTGGACGTTGTATACATTTACACCACCCTTAATTCCAAGGCATACATTTCCTGAGGGTACATTTCCATGTTGTCCACTTGCAGCACCTGCAATCAAAATGGCCGTCAATAATCCGATCAAATACTTCATAGCTTTATTTAAGTTAATATAACGTTTTGTTGGTCCCTTCGACAAGAGACTTAATTAAACGGTAAAGATCCTGGTTATTAATTGATGGATTGTTACAGAATTTTATTTATCTGTTACATAATTCCCACATAATAATAGTTGGAATCCTTATCATTCAGACATTGCAGTCAGTAATCGGACAATAATAAAAAGAGACGGTCAAATTGACCGTCTCTATAGAAGTGATTCCGGCGCGACTCGAACGCGCGACCCACAGCTTAGAAGGCTGTTGCTCTATCCAACTGAGCTACGGAACCTTGTTCAGCGTGCAAAAATACATTTTTTTTGAATTGTTGCAATGGATAGGAAAATGTTACTGGTTAACGGTCCCGGATTTCGGAATACTTGAATAAACAACCATAAGACATATTTTGAATACTGAATAACCGAATTTACCGCTACTCAACAATAATTTTCCCGGATAAAGAAACATTAAAAAGATGCTTGATTACAGGAAATATATGAAATACAGTGTATTTAATCATTAATATTTCGTAAGTAGCAATTCCCGCAACATCCATATTGGAATATTCCATCAAAATATATCAATCTTTAGTCAATATAATTCACCCCTTCGTCATAATGTCATTTTTGGTACTTTGTCAAGTCAATTATTCTTTCTTAATTTGTTGTCAAGCTCATGCTATTGGTATAAGAGGAGATGAGCAAGGGTTGGAAGTGAAAATCAACAGGATTGTATTGCAGACATTGACTTTCACATCTGGAACCTGAGGAATAGCGCCAGCTTACCATGGTTCCATCCTTTTATCAGACAGTAGACACGGGAATTATCTCATAAATAAAACCCGCTCCCTGATGTTCACAACCACCCTTCCTCCTCTTATTTTTTTTGCACCTGTCGAACCGGATAAATCTTCCGGTATTCATTAATCAGGAACCCGGTACTTTAAAAATTACACTATCTTTAAAATTTATCTGAGGCAGGATTTGTGTTTTAAAGGGTAAATGAAAACATATATAAGAAGAAGGGAAAAGAACGATAGTCTTGTCGTTTTATTTGGAGCATGGGGGACTGACGAAAATGTGTTTGTACCATTCTGCAACGACGAATTTGATTTCATTTTGTTTTATAATTATTCTGCCGACCAGGCTCTGGTACTTCCCGAAATGAAGACTTACAGAAAGATAGTTGTAATCGGATGGTCGCTTGGTGTATGGGCTGCAGAATACCTCTCCCCTTCAACCGGTATTATCCCTGATGTTACAATTGCTGTTAACGGAACTCCCGTTCCTCTCGATGATCATTATGGAATTCCTGCCCGGTCATTTGAGGAATCTCTCAATAACATTACTGAGGAGAGTATGGATAAATTCTATTACCGGATGTTCGGCAACAGGAGAACATATAATCTGAATTCCGACAAGATACCCCACAGAACACTTGAATCGGTGCATGTTGAGATGAGATGGCTTTATAACAGAATAATGGAACAGAAGGATCCCGGATTTCAGGTGGGATTATGCAGTAACAAGCGAATCAGACAGGATATTTCCTTCAGAAAATGTGATCAGTTACTGGAACAGGCAAAAGGTTACCAAACAGATAATAGTTCCATATCCCCATTATATGTTTTACAAATGGAATTCTTACGCCGATTTTATAAGTTTTGTTGAAAAACACGGCAGCAAAGCAACTCGTGGGACTAAGATCAATTCCGGAAGTATCAAAGGTCTTTGAGAAGGATATTTGCATCCGATTGTGATGCCAGACTCTCATATTTGTCAAGTATTTCAGTCACTTTTTCAAATTCCCTGCTCTTCACATCATATCGTTCGTGAGTTCCTTTCTTATCAAGACGGGATAATACAAAACTGACAGTCAGTTTATTAATATCCATTGCAGGCTGGTACAACCTCATCTTATCCTCATGTTCGTGACGACTGAAACAAGTCCTGAATTGGTCAGATCCTCAAGGATATCCCTTGCCAGACCGAACAGGGATTTTAAGTTTCTGCTGATATCTTCATCGCTTAAAGGCTTTTTCACCCAGATCAAAATTTCTGACAATAAGGTATAATACCATCAGGATCATAGAACGTTTCTGACGATGACTTATATTAAGGGCTTCTGATTCAAACTCATACCTTGAAACATTCTGGTTGGCAAATGACAGTTCTGCACCAAGCAGGATCACAATCCAGCAGGTCTCGAGAAATAACAGGAATAACGGGATTGCCGCCAGTCCTCCGTAGATTGCACTAAGTTTGGTTATACCAAACTGGAGATCGAGATAAAGCCACTGAAGTATCTTTCAGAAATGTTCCGGCAATGATTCCGGAAATCAGGGCCGGCCTGAATCTGACCTTGACATTTGGCATTACAATAAACAACAGTGTAAGCATCAGCCATGTAAGAATATATGGGGCTGATTGAATCAGAAAACTGATTATCCATTTAAACGAGGCAAGTATCGGCGCCCGGTCCATGAATTCAGAGAGGCTTGTAATTACAAAAATTGTGATACTGCTGGAAAGGATAATCAGGATGGGCCCGATGAGCAGGATTGTCAGGTAATCAGTAAATTTCCTGTACCATGGCCGGCTGATCTGAAGTTTGCCAGATATGATTGAACGATGTTTCAATCTGATCGAGCAATGATATTACTGACCATAAAAGGATTATTACCCCAATTCCGGCCAGATAACCTCCCTTGGTGCGTTGAACTGTATTTTTTGCACTTTCAAGAAGGGGATTCAGAATATCGCCATACATGCTGAATTCCTTACTGCTTCCTGATAATGACTCAAGATTCTGATCAAGTCCGAATCCTTTTGCTATTGCCAGTGCAATAGCAACGACAGGAATTATTGAGATCAGTGTATAGAAGGTAAGTGCTGAAGCACGAAGGCTTACCTTATCATTCAGTGAGTTGCGGGCAGCCAGGACGAATTATCCTGAGCTGTCTGATAAAGAAGCTTTTCCTTCGGGATAATTCCGAAAGCGGAGTATGCCAGATGGAATTATTCCACTTTTTAATTTGTTTTAATGGCCAGGATAATTCAGGATTTGCCATTGATAAATTTTTAATTGCAGAACAGTAATTCAAATAATTTCACAGCCTCAAATATACAAAAACATTGTAAGCTGTTCAATTGTAGAGCTATATATTTATTGATGGAAGGATTTTTCGTCTCCCGTGGATCTCCCGGTATGTGCAGAACAAACAGACCTTATAAAACCTGAATAACCAGAGAGGAGGATTTGATGAATCGATCTTTATTTCCATTCTCTCGCGATATCGTATATAAATACCTGCCAGGATAAGTGTCAGCCTGAAGATCTGCAGAATATTATATATCTGAAGGAGTCTTACCGTTGCCGAGAAACCAATTTTATCAGTAACCATGTCATAAAGCATACTGAGGTTTTCAATTCCCAGCTTGGTTTTATTAAGAAATTCCCTGTTGGATTCAATACCTTCGTGAAGCAATCCGTTATCGATATGGTGAATTTTATTCCGGCTTTTTTCAGCTGGTAGCTCATCAGGGTATCTTCATGCCCGTATTGCTTAAGGTCCTCGTTAAATCTCAATTTCGAGAAGATTGTACGGTCAATCAGAACATTAAAGTTGAAAATCTCTGATAAGGACGTTTATTTCTTTCGGATGCTTTAAGTTCGTCTTTTTTACGTCCGTATTTCCATCTCAGGATTTTATCCGGATCGCCGGGAGGACTTTTCTGGTAGATTACTCCACCGCATGCGACCCTGGCATAAGACATTACACGGCAGCCATTTCTGAATATATGCTTCGGCTGTACCCGGTATCATTGTGTCGGCATCGATGAACAGCAGGAAATCACCCTTTGCCTCCAATGCAAGCCTGTTGCGGATAGCCGCCCTGCCTATATTTACAGGAGAGTCGAGTACTCTGACCCCATCTCCTTCGAGTGATTTATATTTTGCCTTATATTCGGGTGATGATCCATCGTTCCCGATTATTATTTCTGCCAGCTCCGGAATTCTCCCAATGCAGCTCCTCATACTGTGAACAAGAGCTATTATATCATAATCACACACCGGAATGAGCAGGGAAATTGTCATCTGACCTACCCTTGAATTAATGAGTCAAATTTACAATTAATTTCCGAATATAGTTTGTATCCCTAATTTGCCAAAGAAATTGCAATGACTATTTTTGTAATCATATCTGATAAGGGATTTCGTATGAAAAAGCTTATTCCGCTTTATGATTCTGATACTCTTTCCGTTTGATAGCCTGCAGCCAGGTGAAAAGCGGTTATGAGATTACGGGTTTCAATTACGGATTGAGGGATTCCGACCATTTACCTGGCTTATCATTTCGGCGACAAACAATATATTACCGATACCACGAAGCTGGATGCCAGGGGTCAGGGAGGATTTTCGGGAAAGGAATCTCTTACCGCAGGGCATTTATATGGTTGTTTTACCAGGACGTAAGTATTTTGAGATCCTTATGACTGAAAATCAATATTTTGCGGCATCATGTTCCCATAACGATTTCTTTAATACCCTGAAATTTACCGGATCGGATATCAACACTGCATTTATTGACTACCAGAAGCATTGGTTATCAATGCAGAAGGAGGCGTACATCGATTGCGAACAGGGTCCGGGAAAATAAAGCAAACAGCGATTCGCTGAGGATCCTTAACGCCAAACAAAGGGATTATGAGGAAAAAATGAAATCATATCTCAGAAATGTAGTAAAAAAGAATGAACCAAATCTTCTCTCGGTTCTTGTCAGATCGATGCTGCCTCTTGAGGTTCCGGAGTTTAATATTCCTGCCGGAACTCATAATCCCGACTCCGTCAAATGGCTAATGAAGTATAATTATAACAAGGATCATTTCTTTGATAACATTGATCTTACGGATGAAAGAATACTCCGGACCCCGATTCTTCAGGCCAGGCTTGATGCCTTCTTTAAAAACGTGGTCATTCAATCCCCGGATTCAATAAATAAGGAAATTGACAGGCTGATGAAAAAAGTGTGAAGGAAATCCCAAAATATTCCAGTTCGTTTCCGTTTATCTCTTCAATCATTTCAGGGAAAGTGAGATAATGGGCCATGATGCGGTGCTGGTAAAGCTTGCAGATGATATTTATCTGTCGGGCAAAGCCGATTGGGTAACCAGGGAATTCAGGGATGATCTTCGCAAACAGGTTGAGCTTCTCAGACATAACCTGATAGGAATGAAAGCTCAGAATCTGGTAATGGATTCATATAAAGGAATATTCGTTGCACTTTATGATATTGAAAAGGAGTTCACGATTATTTACTTCTGGGAGCCCAATTGCGGTCATTGCAAAGAAGCAACTCCCAAGCTTAAAGCTTATTACGAAAAGGCAAAGAATGACGGTGTTGAGGTTTTTGCGGTATGTACCACAGGTAATAAACAGGAATGGACCAAATATATTGAAGACAATGGCCTTTCATGGATCAATGGATGGGATCCGAACCGGAGCACCCGCTTTGATTATTATTATAATGTGCAATCGACACCTATGATTATATATCCTTGACCGGAATAAGAAAATAATTGCAAAGAAACTTTCGGTGGATGATATTCCTTCATTCATTGAAAATTACAGGAAATATTTCCGGTGATTTTGGTAACAAAATTGGAAAGCCTGCCACTCTTCGGCACATAGCCGGCAACTTCTGCTCAATCCGTTTCAACCACCCCGGCCGGGAAAGCACAATTGTAAACATTTCACAATCAGCAATCCCGGCCACCACTCCTTAAAAAAAGGAGGGGAAACTTTTAAGAAGTGTTACCAGATCATATAACGTTTTGCAATCAGTTTTTGTTCCGTCAGTAGTATAGTATCCATCCTGAATTCCCGGAAGGCAATTTAACACTGGGAATCATCTTTTCATCAGTCACTTTAAACCCCGCCCTTCCGAGGGCTTTTATTGTATAGTGCATGATCCGGCTTTCATCACCTTCGATATGTATTTTCCGGAAGTGTTGATGAGCTCCGGATCAAATGATCCGCTTTCCGGATTGAAACCCGGGAGAGCCGGATCGAAAAGGCAATTAAAATCATTTGCCAGATTCAGATCTTCAGGAGCCCCTTGTATTATCCCGCTGCCACTTATAAGCCATATCTTATCAGCCTGATTGACTGCAATATTAAATTCATGGGTAGAAAAAATGATAGTCGTCCTTCTGAAGCCAGTTCCTTCATCAGGCCAATGATCCCATACTTTCCCGAAATATCAAGGAATGCCATCGGTTCATCCATTATCATAATATCAGTATCCTGAGCGAGAACCCTTGCAATCATTGTCCTCTGCCGCTCACCATCCGAAAGTTCTGAAACAAGCCGGTTTTCAAAGCCGGCAAGTCCGGCCTTAGCAATTGATTCTCTTATTATTAATATCAGTATGCCTGTCAATATTCCCGATCCAGTTTGTATGAGGGAACCTGCCAAGTGCTACAAGGTCATATACTCGCATGTGACTTACCTTAACAATATCAGTTGAAATATAACCGACATTCTGTTGCGAATTTCAATCTTGAGAATCCTTCCGTCATTTCATTATTGATCAGTAACCGATCCGCCAAGGGGTTTCTGCAATCCTGCAACTGACCTCAGCAGTGTGCTTTTTCCAATACCGTTCCTGCCAAGGATCGCAACCAGTTCTCCTGCAGATGCTGATGCATCAAGAGGCGGAAGTAAGGGTAGCTGTCCGCTTCCTCGAGGCATAATCCAATAAGAAGGGATTGAATCTTTAATATTTCAGGAAGCATGTCTGATTCATCAGAATAGTTCCGAATTTCTGTTCTTTCCGAGGATAACCCATAATAACAACAGGTATTCCGATAAGGGATGTCACTGAATTCAGAGGAAGAACATTTTCCGAACCCGGCAATTGTGAAAGTATATCGCTTATAAGCATGATTATGGCACCTGTGAAAACAGTGCCGGGAACAAGCAATCTGTGATCGGATGTCCTGAGGAGATTTCTTACAATATGCGGGACTGCTATTCCGATGAATGCAATCGGACCGCAAAATGCTGTAACACTACCTGCAAGTATACTTGTGGATGCGAAGACGACTATTCTGGCAAAGCGGACATTCAAACCTATGCTGGAGGCATAGTTCTCTCCTATGAGCAATGCATTCAGCATTTTAACCGAAAAAATACTGAGTGACACACCTGAGGCAACAGATAATGCCAGAATATTCAGCTGTCCGGAGGTAAGATTTCCCAGACTTCCCATGGTCCAGACAACATAAGCCTTCAGCATTGTTTCATTGCTGAAATACTGCATTATGCTTACAATGGCTGAAATACCGCTTGCCAGCATCATACCTGATTATCAGTATCGTCATTATATCCCTCACTCTGGCCGAGATGAACATTATCAGCAACATTACGGCTCCTGCTCCGACCCAGGCTGCCGTTACAATCATCCAGCTTCCCGATGAATGGATGTTCCCTGGTCAAATCCGGATGAAAAGCCAAGAATGACCAAGGGCTACTCCCAATCCTGCTCCGGAACTGACGCCAAGGACATAAGGCCCTGCCATGGGATTCCTGAAGACTGTCTGCATTTGCAATCCGCTCAAGTGATAATGCTATACCTGCAAGAATTGCAGTAAATGCTTTTGGCAGTCTGAATTTGAAAATCAGAGTTTCTGCATTCCCATCTGCTTCTCCGTGAAAGCGCTTTTATCACATCAGCCGGACTTGATTGTTACTGATCCCAGGAAAATATCGAGAATAAAGAGGATAAAATAGCAGTAAGACAAGGATCAAAAATCATCCATCTCCTTGTAATAGTTGATGAATCATCAGGATATTGCCGTAATTCAACTTGTGCCGGTTGCATAATAGTTATTCAATTTTTCTGTAATAAACCAGTCGTGGTCCGGAAATAGCTCCGGATGCAAAATTGAGGCGATGTCTTTAAGGATTAAATGTGCGGATTCAAAGTGCCGCTTTCCCAATAGTCATTTCCACCTGATGCTATTAAGCCTTCTATTATTATTGAAAATCTTTCCGTTAACAAATGGAGGAACAGAACCAAGTCTGGGATCGATCGATATTATTTCGTCTTTTGAGAGTACACTTCCGGTATTAAGCCAGAAATCAGCATTAAGTGATTTTATATAAACATTTTCCAATCCAAAAGGCATAGAGACTGCCGATTCAGTATTTTCCCAAAGATATCTTCCTCCGGCATCCCCGATAAGCCTGCTTATATAAGAATTACCGGGTGAAATATACCATGTATCACGGAAAGGCAGTCCCAGCATCACTGCAGGTTTATCTCCGGCATGTGAACTGATGTATTCTTTAAGCCGGTTATAGTCTGATTCGATCACCGAAAACAGAGAATCTGCCATCTTCTCCTTACAAAAGAGAGCACCAAAAACCTTTATCCATTCCGCCTTACCAAGCGGATCCGTTTCAAGATAATCGGCATTGTACATTACTTTTGTCCCGAGCTCATATATTTTGGCTGTATATCCTGCTGATTCACTGCCAATTCCGTATATCATTACAAGGTCGGGTGAAGATTTTATTATAAGTTCGCTGTTGATACCCGAATCATACCCGATATCGTTAATAAGACCACTTTTTATCCTCTTCGAAATATCGTCATCATAAACAAAATCTGATCCTGAAACACCAGCAATCCTGAATTCCTGTCCCAATGCATTGATCATTGCCAGATGGGTGGTTGACATGCAGATAATTCTTTTACCGGTACATATATTATCCGTGACGGATCGATATGAGGGTGAAATCAGGATTATTTTTACAAGATAATACTGATGAACTACATTTCCTGCTCCCTGCCATGGATCAATAATATTAAGTATTGTACAGCTGTCAGTTTCAAGCAGTGAAAATCTTTCGGCATAAGAACACTGTTGCCGGATTGAAAGTCAAGATTTTTGCCGGCTTACGGTTTTCGGATTACTGATGCATGCAGAAGTCGTAAAGATAAACATGTAAAAGAAAATATCCGGTTCTATAAATGGAATAGAATCTCTGCATTCCGGTGATTTATTCTATAACATGCTCAGATTCAACCATAAAGCTTATATTACCAGGTATGATACCGGTGGTATAGTGAATTCTTGAGGAATCCTTTATTGTTATAAATAAGCAGGATCCATTCTGCTGGTAATCAACAGCGTCAGTAGCAGCAATATCCCCATTTGAAGGATTTATCCCGAGTTTGTAAAAAAGATGGTCGTCCATCAGCGATAAGTCGGAACTGCAGGCAATTCGGGTGAAAATATACTCATGCGCTTAATTCCGTTATCAATATAAAATAAAGTATCCCCGTCGCCGTCAGCCTGAAGGTTTAAGGGAGAGTTTTGCAGTTAGGAAAACGATATCTTTTAAAAATGGTAAGGTTTGAGGATTTATCCCGACCAGTTCAGCATAAGTATCCCTTTTCCAGCCGCCATTGCAAAGCACCCAGATTATCCCGTTTTTATCGATCGCCATACTTTCCGGTTCTTTTCCTACTTCTACCGAGTCAATAAGCGCATCTGTTCCGGTATTTACTACAAATATCTCATTCCCCCCATACCAGTTTGCAATGAAAGCTTTTTGTCCCATTACCACAGCAGATTCAGAGGTCTGGTGGATATTGATAAAACCTGAAATTTTGTTTTTCTTCAGGTCCAGGATACTCACTGAGTCGGAATACATGCTTGTTACATAAGCTTTATTCTGTCCTGCAAGTACAATATTCCTGGGTGAGATACAATCCGGTTATTGTGGTTATAGACTCAAGGTTCCGTCCGGTCGATAACTTCAATCTTTTCGGAATTATTGACAACGATATAAATATTATTCCCGTGAATCAGCATTGAATATGGTACATCACCAAGAGGTCTTTTGTTGACAGATCTCGAAGAAATTATTATAGATCTTTGAAGAATCGTAGGAAAAATATGTAAGGGATCCATTTCCCCAGCCGAAATTTCCTTCATTGAGAATGAAAATCCCGTTTGCCGAAACTAGTGATTCAACAGGATCACAATGACCAGGATCATCCGGTTTTACACAGGAAACGAGCATTGTAAAGAGTGCTATGATAGACATAGAAAATTTTTTCATTTTTTTCTATTTTAGTGATCTGAACTGATAATGAGATATAATATGATCTTCCCGGCTGGGGATGCCAGGCAATTGTCTGATAACTTTCGTTGAACAGATTCTCAATCCTGAAATTAATATCGGCAGATAACTTCCTGAGATCGAGTTTTAATCCGGTCACAATGTTATTGAGCATATATCCCGGAAGAGCTGTCGGTATTATCGGCCGTAATATATCTTTTGCCGGTATAATCGGTGATCCAGAACAAATACAAATCTCCGAATGTGATATGAATGGAGCTGTTAGCCTGGTTTTCAGGAATGTACATCAGTTGTTTAACATCATCTTCTTTTCATTCCGGAAACTGACCTGGTATATGAATAGCCTGCATTGAGTCTGACATCGAGCCGGTTCACGTTATAATCAAGCGAGAAAGACAGATTCAAGGCCTGAGGAATTGACCTTTCCGATATTTTCTGCACTCCAGTAGGAAGATTCCCCTGGCTTCCACTGAATCATATCACGTATCAGGCTTGTAAAACCTGTTATTTCAGCATCTGCAGAAACCGAAGGAGAGATTGCCCGGTTTAATTTATAACCTGCTTCATATTGCCATGCATATTCATTTTAAGCCGGGGGTTGCCACCAGGGTTCCAGTAGCGGTCATTCAGAGAGGGGATCCTTGAGTTTCTTGTCAGTCCGGTTTTCAGGAAGTGTTCTTCTCCTGCAAAAATCCGGTATTCAAAGCCGGCGGAAAAGTCAGGAATTAATAATGAATTTCCATCAATTATTTCTCGTATAAGGAAAGTTGTTCCAATACGGTTATTTATTTTACTGATTGGCAGAAACTGTAAGTGATGTATTATTGCGGGATATATTTTCAGTATAATTATTTGATCCAATGAAATTGAGCTCATCAGATATCATCACATTGATCTTTGAAGTATTTTTTATACTTTGTTTCAAAACCTCCTTTAAGAGTAATTGTATTTGCCAGGTTTTTGCAATTTATTGATGCTTTGCTGCTTGTATAATTAAGCTTTGTTGCCAGCCAGGCACCCCGGATAAAGAAGTTAATTTTACCTTTCCGGGAATCATATCCCAGGAAGCTTCTCAAAGATTCATCGTACTGTTTCTCATCCGGTCCCGACTGTACAATAAGCATGGATCCGGGAAGATTCCGTGATGTTGACTGGTACCAGAGCATGGCGGATAATACACCCGATGCTTTCCTGTAGTATATCTCCTGGAGAAAAGATCTTTGACTCGATCTGGCTGTTTTTTCTTGTCTCGGCCACAGGTTAACGGCTGCAATTACGTCATTGATATAAGGGAAATTGTTTTCGGAAGAATTAAGGAATAACCTGGTAACCGTTTGAAAAGAGTTATTTCCGCTTCGGAATTTCAGAGAGCCGGCGATAACGTCCGAAGCTTCCTGCTCCTGTATTTAAATATAGATCAGAGGTTTCTGACCATACGGGCTTGTTTCCAAGATTGATAGTACCACCGAATCCGCCTGATCCTTCAAAGATCGAAGCTCCGCCATAGCTTAGGGTTATATTATCACTTATCCCGGGAGTAAGAAGTGAGAAATCAGATTGTCCGAGCATCGGACTGTTGATATTTATTCCGTTCCATGTAATCTGGGTATGTGAAGCGCCTGCTCCCCTGAATGATGATGTTGCAGAACCCCCGTATCCATAGCTTTTTATGAAGATGGGAGAGCATTCAGAAAGCAATTCTGAAAATGAAAGGTGGCTGTAGTTTTTTTGCAGTACTGAGTCGATCTCTGTTCTTTTAAAACCAGGGATTTCTGAGGAGATCTGTTTACTCCTGATGATTATTTCACTGATTTTAATTGTATCCTGCTGTCCCTGCAGAGGCAGGGCAACAAAAAATAATGGAATATAAAAGTTTAAATTTCAAGTCAGCAGGTCAATTAAAACAGAACATACTCAGAACAGTGAACAAATATCCACGGAACCGGTGGCCATTATTCAGTGATATGCAGGAGGATAAGAGAGGATCAGCAGATTTCTCTGAGCTTTTCTTCCCGAAAGCCATGAATATTGGTTTGTCCGGCAGGTCTTCTGACTTGTCCCGGTCTTATGAAGCCTTCCCATTCCGCTTTTTTTCAATAAAAAGCGGGACAGTGGCAGGTTATCATAAAACCATCATCACGTTTTGCGTGATCGGGCATCACAGCAGCGGGTACTGTTGCGGATTCTTACCGCATTCCCTTTTCATTGCAATGAACCAATGTTCACTGCAACACCAAAACAATACAAATATAGATTATTTATTCAGATTACTTCAATCAGTAATCGTAGTCTCCACAAGTCGCACAAAGGATTACACTAATGATTCACAGATGATTTAAAAAGCCAGTTAAATTGTCCCGCAGGAATTCCTGACAATAAGATTTGGTGCAATATTAACCTGTCTCTTGAATTTTCCCTTTCCTGCATTTTTAACCTCTGACCAGATCATATTGGCGGCTTTAATAGACAATCCCGGGAAGGGTGTTTTAAGGGAGGTGACAGGAGTGAACATCAGATCAAATCCGACACCGTCTTCCATCGAAATTAACGCAATATCCTGAGGTACACGTAGTTTCTTTTTCTTAAGATGGACATTAATGGATACACCAGTATCAGAGTGAAGAACAAGGATGATGTCTGCCCTGAACGGCGGACGGAGAAAATGTTCAATCTGACTGAAATCGATCTCACTGTCGGTGAGAGATCGTTCAAGTTCAATGACCACAGGTTTATTGATCTGTTGCATTCTGCCGAGGGTACTGATAATCTTATCAATGGCAGGTGAGTCTGATTTGGCAGATTTCCGATCGGCTGGCAATAATGATATTCTTGTAGCCAAGATTATTAATATGATCTGATACAAGCTGTACACCGGCTGACAAGATCAGTATTAACCACATTGAGTTTGCCGCTCTTCAGGGGTTTTTCAAGCAGGATGAATGGATAATCTGTTGCCCGTAATACTCTTATTGTCTGATCATCAGCTGCATCGCCAACAAGGATCAGTCCGCTGAAGAATTTTTTAAAGGAGAGTGATCATCCTGTCATATCTCTGATCATCCGGATCTTTTGTTATTATCGAAAATCCAAGCCCGATGCTGAAAAATGCCTTCTGAAGGTAGGGTGTTATACCCTGAACGAAAGTATCGCTCAGGGAAGGTACAATCATTCCGATTATGCCTGGTTTTTCATCAGTAGGCGGAACAACTCCCTTTTCTTCCTGAGAGCTGAAAAATCCCATTTGTCTGGCAAGAGCCAGCACCTTTTCCTGTGTATCTTTCCTGATACCATGCTGATCGGCTTTATTATTCAGCACAAGCGAAACGAGTGTTCCTGAGACGCCTAATTTTGCAGCCAGGTCCTTATTTTTAAATTTTTTCATCCTTTTCATGAATGGGGTGAAAAATAAATTTAGGTTATTTTTTGATAACAGTGAGTATAATTAATATTTTTTAACAATTATGTTCCGTAAAAAACTTTTACTTAGCCCTGCCTGACGGCAGGCAGGCAAAGGAGCACAAAGGATATCACTAGGAGCACAAAGGATAAGAATTATATAATTAAAAATTACCCTTCTGACGGGTATTCTATGGAAAATTTATTTTTTAGGCGGATTAATACCTCTCTGTTTAGCTGCCTGTTCAAGCCGTTGCTGCCATTTTGATTTTGGAAGAGGTTTTTTCTTATTTTCCTCAAGGGTTGCAAGTACTTTTTCAGCATTTATGAATCTTTTTGACAGAATATTCTGGACCCAGCTTATCATATTTGCAAGGAAGTAATAATATGTCAGTCCCGATGAGAAGTTATTGAACATGAACATGAACATAACCGGCATCATGTACATCATTACTTTCATTCCCGGCTGATCCTGACCTGCCGAAGTTCCTGACATTTTTGTTGTAAGTATTGATGAGATTGTCATAAGAAGTGTCCAGAGACTCACATGATTTCCATACCAGGGAATAGTAAACGGAAGGTTAATTATTGAATCGTATGTTGAAAGATCAGTTGTCCAGAGAAAAGGTTCCTGTCTCAGTTCAATTGAAACCGGGAAAAACCTGAACATGGCAAACAGGATCGGGAACTGCAGAAGCATTGGCAGACAGCCTCCCATCGGATTCGACTCCTGCCCTTTTGTACAGGTCCATCGTTGCCTGTTGCTTTTTCATCGCATCTTCCTGTTTTGGAAATTTCTTCCCAAGTTCATCAACAAGTGGTTTCAGGATCTGCATTTTTGCAGTCGACTGATAGGATTTGAATGTTAGCGGGAAGAGGATGATTTTCAGAAGAATTGTAAGAATCAGAATGATCAGATTCCATAATTGCCAATGATATTTCTCCATACAGTTAAAAATAGGAATAATCAGAAACCTGTTAATCCATCCTACAATGTTTTTTCCAAGAAATATGATCTGATCCAGGTCCTGGCCTTCTTTCCTGAGTGTGGATATGTGGTTTGGTCCGTAGTATAAGCGCATATGCAAGGTTGGTTTCAGTGCTATTTTCAAGTGGGATACCTACAGCGGATGTATAATACCTGATATATTTTTTAGAAGTGATCGTTTTTGTTGATGTCACAGACCCGTTAAGGAAGAAATTGTCTGTGATCAGTACTGATGAGAAGAACTGGTCTACATATGCTATCCAGCTTAATTTTGTAGTTATATCGACCTTCTCAACCTCTTTATTCGACCTTAATCTTAATCCATCCACATCATCCTGATAATACTTGTATTTGATTGTAGTATACATTTCTTCATTCTGTCTGCCCTTTTCCTGTTGCGGTATATACATACGCCAATCCAGCTCAATACTGTTCTGATTAGCCGGCAGTATCCCATTCATATTTTTAAATGTAACATCAAAGTCAACACTGTTCTTCCCGGGTTCAGAGTATATTTATACTCAATATACCTGTCATTTCCTGCCAGAAGCCGTAATATGACACTCTGGGGTTCCCCTGTTACAAGTATATTTCATGACATCCGATACCGGGGTAAAATAGAGATTATTTGTCTGGATTGCTTTATTATCGGCTGTGAAGAAATTGAATCCAAACACTGTGGAATCGCCTGAGAAAAGAATAAGCGGAAGAGAATCATGTGTAGTATAATCTTTCAGGGTAGCGGAATATATCCTGCCTCCTTTAAGAGATATTTTGAGATCGATCTTATCAGTTTCCGAGTGTGATAAATTCATCCGTACCCGTTTGCAGCTCCGGCGAATACTCCAAACTGGTCCGGATCATTTGCAAACAGGTTCGGATATGAGGTCAGCTGGAGCTGTTACGGGTACAGTTACTACCTTAACAGAATCAACTGGCAGTTCCGTTGCTCCGGGAATTGTTCCGAGCTTAAGATTCAACTCATTGATCTTTTCAAGAACATCCGGCTGATTTGGTTTGAATCTGAGAGCATTAATGTATTCAGTCCTGGCTTTTTCAAGGTTACCCTTGCTCAATTCAGTTTCAGCTGTGATTCACAGCATTTTCAAATTCTTTGGTTAACCGGGTGTTATTATATATACTGAAGCCTATAAAGATCAGAAAGATCAGTATAAGTCCTATAATTGTATTCTTGTCCATCCTTCCAGTTTGAATATTTACTTCCCTGATTTATTTATATTTCAACCCTTCTTATCGATGCAGGCTTTAATGAATTGAACAAAGAGAGGATGAGGGTTTATTACCGTGCTTGCGTACTCCGGATGGAACTGTACTCCCACGAACCAGGGATGGTCTCTAATTTCCATTATCTCCACAAGGTTCGATTCCGGATTGATTCCGGCAGGTATCATGCCTTTGTTCCTGAAAGTTTCAATATACTTATCATTGAATTCATAACGGTGACGATGTCGTTCAACCACCTCTGTCTTTCCTGTATGCTTCAAACGTTTTTGAATCTTTGGCTATAATGCATTTAAATCCCCCCAGCCTCATTGTACCGCCTTTTTCAATTATACTCTTTTGCTCCTCCATCAGATCGATAACCGGATATATGGTTTTGTGATCGATTTCCGTGGAATGAGCTCCGCCCATACCAATGACATTCCTTGCGAATTCAATAACGGCACATTGCATGCCAAGGCAAATCCCAAAGAAAGGAATTGAATTTTCCCTGGCAAATTTAGCTGCCAGGATTTTTCCGTCAATACCCCTTGAACCAAATCCCGGGAGCAACGAGAATTCCATTCAGGTGCTCAAGTAGCTGATTTACATTTGATGTCATGTTATTTTTTCTGAATGAATGAATTCAACATGAACTTTGCATTCATTATATGCGCCGCCATGGATCAGTGACTTCTGAAATTGATTTGTAAGAGTCAGCAAGTTCGACATATTTTCCGACCAATCCTATATTTAACCGAGTGTTTAGGATTTTTCAGTTTGCTGAGAAATTCTCTCCACTGTGTAAGGTCCGGTTCTTCATATAACCGGCAGTTCAAGCTTTTTCAGAACTGTCTGATCGAGCTTTTCTTCAAGCATTTTCAGCGGCACCTCATAGATTGTCGAGACATCTGCGGATTCCACAACTGCGCTTTCTTCAACGTTGCAGAACAGGGCAACTTTTCTCTTGAGTCCGGCATTGAGTGTTCTTTCTGTTCTGAGTACCAGGATATCAGGTTGAATACCTTCTTCCAGCAGTGTTTTTACAGAATGCTGGGTCGGTTTTGTTTTGGATTCACCGGTTGCAGACAGGTATGGCACAAGGGTAAGATGTATGACAATGCAGTTATGAGGTCCCAGTTCCCATTTCATCTGGCGTACTGCTTCTATATATGGCAGCGATTCGATATCACCTACTGTACCGCCAATCTCGGTAAGAACAATATCAAATTTGTTTCCTGAGCTGACAAGCCTGATCCTGCGTTTTATTTCATCGGTAATATGTGGAATGACCTGTACTGTTTTTCCCAGATATTCACCTTTTCTTTCTTTTTCAATAACCGATTTGTAAATGCTTCCGGTCGTAACATTATTTGCCTGGCTCGTGGGGACATTCAGGAATCTTTCATAATGTCCCAGGTCGAGATCTGTCTCTGCCCCGTCGAGTGTTACATAACATTCTCCGTGCTCATATGGATTGAGTGTTCCGGGATCCACGTTGATATATGGATCAAGCTTCTGTATTGTCACAGAATATCCCCTGGACTGCAGCAACTTTGCCAGAGATGCTGAAAGGGTTCCTTTTCCCAAAGATGAAGTAACACCGCCTGTCACAAATACATATTTAACCTCTGCCAAAGCAATAAGACTTTAATTCCTGGTTATTCTGTAATTACCGATTATATTCATCAATACCTGACTGGTCAATCATTTTGACTTTTTCCTCGAGGGTTTTGATCATTTTTTTCGCATTAGCTATTTTTTCCCTTACCTCCCGTATCATAGTATCGGCATTGGGAGATTTTGCGAAAAAGCCAATATTATTTTCCCAGAGAACGATATCACTTTCCATCTGCTTGATTTTTGTGAAGAACTTATCACGTTCATTGCGGATTTTTCTGGTTGCTTTCGGATTGGCTTTAAGATTGTCAAGCTTTGACTTATATTTAAGAATGCTTTTATCTTCGTCACCGATTTTCAGCTTGTCAAATTCCTTATTCAGTGCAAGCCGGTACCTGTTTGTTATTTCGTCCTTTTTGTTAAATGGCACGAAGCCTATTTCGGTCCATTTTCTCTGAAGGTCCTTAAGCCGGTCAAAAGCAGCCTGTACATCAGAACCTGGTTCAAATTTTTCGAGTTCTTCAATCAATGCAAGTTTGGCTTTCAGGTTATCCTCATAAGAGGTATCGAGCTCATAAAAGAGATCTGTTTTCTTGTTAAAAAAGTGATCACAGGCATTCCGGAATCTTTTCCATAGTTTTTCGGATTGTTTTCTGGGAACAGGACCTATGTTCTTCCACTCTTTCTGCAAGTTTTATAAGAGAATCTGAAGTCCCTTTCCAGTCGGTACTTTCCTGAAGGGATTCTGCCTGCAATGCATAATTCAATTTTCAGTTGAAGGTTGTTCTGTTGTATTTCCCTGTTATCGGCATAGAAACTTCTTTTCTTTTCAAAAAAACTGTCACATGCATCCCTGAACCTCTGATAGACTTTATTATTCTGTTTCTTAGGGGCAAAGCCTATTGTCCTCCACATTTTCTGAAGGGCTACCACTTTTTCAGCTTTATCGTCAAAATCTTTGAAATTTTTTATTTCCATCAGATTAATGGCTTCCACCTCTTCGCAAAGCGCAATTTTTGCGTCAAGGTTTTTCCGCTGATCATCCTTTTGTTTTTCGAAATACTCGTGGTGACGTTTATTTACCTGTGATGTTGCTTCCTTAAAGCGTTCCCATATTTCATTTTTCGATTCCGGCGGGACAGGTCCTATTTCCCTCCATTGATTATGCAAGTCCTGTAAAAACCGGAAAGCATTCACCGCATTGGGTTCCAGAAGGAGTTCCTCAGCTTTTTCGCACAGTTGTACCTTTAATTCAAGGTTTTTCTTAAGATCAAGGTCACGTAATTCCTTGTTGATTTTGATATAATCATAAAAGATCTCAACGTGGTGATGATAATTTTCCCACAGATCTTTCAGGGCATTTTGCGGGACCACTCCGATCGAATGCCATTCATTCTGGAGCGACCTGAATTCGTGGAAGGTTTTATTGATCGATTCTTCGCGGTTGACAAGCTCTTTTATCTTGTCAATTATATCATATTTCTTTTTGAGATTTTCATACTTCTCAGCTTCCTGTATCCTGTTGAAATCAGTTTTCTTTTCCCTGTATTTCTCGAGCAGATGCTTTACACGTGCTTCAGCGGGATCGACCCATGAACGGTATTCTTCGAGTGTTCCTCCACCTTCGAGGAACTTATTTTTTCTCTCATCGGCCTCCTGTTTCAGTTTCTTGTAAAAAAATACTTTGATGCGGTCAACATCATTCCTGATTTCTGAGGGAGGCCGGTTTTCAATTATAAGTGCAAGCGTATCAACCAGATCAGTCTTCGAAAAACCTGAGTAATCAACAGGAGGCAGCTCAGCATCATCGAGGTTCGTGTTTCCCGGTATTTCATAATTTTCAGCTCCGGAACCGGCAACAGTTTCTTTTACAGTTTTTCTCTTTCTCTTTACAGTAACTTCGTCTGCAGTTTTACTGTTGTCTTCCCGGTTGTCGGAAATAATTGTTTCCTCCGCTTTTTCAGCTTGTGTGTTACTCTCACTTCCTGAGGCATTTTCAATTGCCCCGGATTGTTCATCACGAACAGAGTTATCCGGATCTTTCTCTATCATAGCAAATCCTTTCTAATTTCAGATCTCTTAATGGCGTACTTCACCATGTCGGTTATCATGGATTTTTCAGAGTACGAAAATATTGAAATATTTATTAAAACTCAAAGTTTTGGAGAAATTAATATGAGCGACAGCAATTTGCAGGAGTTGAAATAAAATCTGAGATTAACTGTAATTTCAATAAATTTGCAATTATAATTAAACATCATGAGCAGTACTGATATTATATTAATTGCCGCATTGTTTGCATTTTAGGGTTCCGCCTGTACCAGAAATATGTAAAAAAGGATGCTGATAAAGCAGGTAAAACAGATAAAGGCAAACAATATTGAAAAAGGATCTTCCTTCCCATACATACAAAAAGAAGATGATTATGAACCTTATTCTGAAAAATGAGTATTCAGATCCTGTTTTTTGTTGCCAGGTACCGGAACGGATTAAGGATTTTCTGCAGTAACCTGAGACTATCGGTCATAATTTCCGCTGTTCCCTGCATATTCTGAGTGAATCCGAGATTCGTTGCCATATAATGTTCTGAGGCCATCGGGTAAAGTTATTTCGATAATATATGCATCGCCTGATGGTACAAGTGATTTTGATGTTATCAACTCCTCTCACCATCCCATATTCAAGATAAGGATATCCGGTAAGTTTAATATTAACTTTCTGTCCTGTTTTCACTTTACCTGATCTTTGCATTTTCAGATCAATCCTTCCGATATAGTCACCAGGATTAAATGGTATAACACTCAGCACCGGCTCATCTTTTGAAACCATCTGATTCTGGTTCCAGAACCTTGTAAAGGTTACAACTCCATCAACAGGTGAGATCAGGAGATAAGTGTTCTCCCATATCCTTATCTGGGCTTTCAGATTATTCAGTGATTCATTCAGAAGAGAATATAACCTGGTTTTCTCTTCAATCTCTTTTTATTTTATAATCCTGCAATTCCTGTTTCTTCTGGGCAAGTTCTAATATTTTTGCAGAATGATCGAGCCGCACATCCTGAAGCTCGATATTTATTTTATTGAAAGCCTGCCTTGAGACCTCAAGTTCGCTCTCTGAAAACACGGCTCCCGCGTAAAGTGATGAATCCCTGCTGAATTTCCTTGTTTCAATCAACTGGTTTTCCTTGATATAAACGTTCCTTCTCCCTGACTCTGCGTATATACTCTTCCAGACCCGGCAATTTCTTCAGTGACTGAACTTATTTTAAATCCGTAAAAATCATTCGTGATATAATTCCTGTATTCCGAAAGGCATTTCAGGAAGGTTCCCCAATATTCCTGTATTTCACCAAGTTCCGAAAAAGATGGCAGTGCAGTTATTGTGAGTGATTCAGGATTGTTTATACTTTCGACTGTTTGTTTCAGTTTTTTTATTTCCTCAATTGATGCAGCAGTCTCCATCACTGCAAGTAACTGGCCTGCTTTTACATTCTGTCCGTTTAATTACATCCAGGTTCATAATACGTCCGGTAATTTTTGATGCAAGTGTTACAGGCGGATTTTCGGTGGTGATCTGAACCGGTGACGGAACAATATTTGGGTAACGAATGATCCAGGAAAAGAGCAGAATTATCAGAATAACCCCGGCAATGGCAGTTGTTCCCCATCTTACCAGATTTCGCCGGAGGATTTGAAATAATATCCTTCACCGGATCTGAATGTAATATCTGAGGCATTTTGTTTTTCATATTTGTAAATCAACGGCCCAGTTCAAGCTGGTTCTTGACCAGATTAAAATAAGCGCCTTTGTTCTCAATAAGAGAATCATGTGTCCCGGACTCAATTATTCTGCCGTTGTCCATGACAATATTTTGTCGGCATTCCTCACAGTACTGAGCCTGTGTGCAACAATAATCACTGTTTTTTTCCTGAAGTAGCCGGTCAGATTCTCAACGATTGCTTTTTCATTATTTGCATCAAGTGAATTTGTCGCTTCATCGAAGATCAGTATTTCAGGGTCCTTATAAACGACCCTTGCAATAAGCAACCGCTGTTTCTGTCCCTCACTCAGTCCATGTCCGTTGGCCCTACTTTGGTATTATACCCAAGCGGGAGAGATTCGATAAACTCCCTGATATTTGCCATATCGACGGCATTTAGCAGTTTTTCTTCATCAATTTCGGAATTGCCCGGGGAAATATTTGATGCAATTGATTCAGGGAATATGAATCCATCCTGCATTACGGCACCGGTCTTTTTCTCCAGAGCTTCAGACTGATATTTGAAAGTTTTGTATCATCCAAGAAATATTTCACCTTTGACCGGCTGGTAAAATCCCAGTATCAGTTTCAGTAGCGTTGTTTTTCCGCTGCCGCTTGTTCCGACAATTGCTGTTATTTTTTTCTCCTCAATTTCAAGGTTGATATTTTGAAGAACAAATGGTGAATGGGGTCCTTCATACTGGAATGAGACATTCCTTTAATAAAATGCTTTTCCTTTCCGGGAGCCTCATGATTTTTGATTCCTATCCTGTTCTTCATCATCCATGGCATGTACCTCAGCCAGCCTGTCGAGGCTCATTTTTGCATCCTGGGATGTCCTGAAGAATTCAATGATCTGACTGACAGGCACATTCAGCTGTCCGATTATGAATTGTACAGCGAGCATCATTCCGAGTGTCATATTTCCCTTTAAAACAGCAGTTGCAGAAACTAACAGTTATCAGACAGGTTGGTCACCTCATTAATAAAAGTTGCGCCTGCAGCCTGGTATTGTATCAGCCCTAATGCTTTGGCTTTAAGTTTAAACAGTGAAGCCTGGATGTTTTCCCAATCCCACCGTTTGCTGATTCGCTCTGGGTGAGCTTTATTTCCTGCATGCCATTAACAATATTGATTAGTTTGGTATTGGCAGCCGACATTTCCCTGAACCGCTGATGATCAAGTCTTGCCCTCGATTTCATGAATAATGAAACCCAGAGAACATAAAGAATTGATCCGGTCAAGAAACAGAGCCAGTATCTTTAAACTGTAAATTGCCAGAACTATTCCGAAAACTATAATGTTAAAGAATGAAAATAAGATGCTCAGGCTTGTTGAGGTAAGAAAGTTCTCAATCCTGTTATTATCATCAATGCGTTGCAGGATATCACCTGTTAGTTTGGTATCAAAAAAGGCAACAGGAAGGGACATCAATTTCTGAAGGAATCCGGAAATAATTGAGACATTCACACGCGTGCCTATATGTAAAAGAAGCCATCCCCTTATGAATTCCACCGACATCCGTCCGATCACAAGTGCCAGCTGGGCAAAAGGATGAGGTAAATAAATCCAATATCATTATTATTCAGTCCGGTATCAATTATGGATTGTGTCAGGAAAGGCACTATCAGCTGAATAATGCTTCCGATAAGTAATCCGAGGACAAGCTGTCCGATAGGTATTTCCTGTAGAGGTTGAAATATTTAAGAAGGAACCTGAATCCATGAACCGGTTCAGTTTCGTTTTCAATCCCGGACAAAGCAGGCGTTGGTTCCAGTAGATCAGAACCAGTCCTGCAGGTTTTCCGTCCTCAACCGTGGATGCCCAGTTTCTTGGTGAATTCATCCCTGGAAAATGTTACAAGTCCGACCGCCGGGTCGGCGGCCCAAATCCTGTCATCCTTTATCCGGTAGACAACAATAAATGTTTTTGCTTCCAGTGAATTATGCATGGCAGTGGAACCTTTTCAGCCAGCATATCAAAGGGGATCTTTACTCCTATGGTACGGAATCCCAAGACTATCAGCTGCTTCCGACAAACCCAGGAATGATACACCTTCCCTGGTTATATAGCATTTCCTGCGGATCGTTTCAAGGGTAAAATTCTTTTTATAATATCCGGCAACCATTTTAAGGCATGCCGGACCACAATCCATTGCATCAGGTTGTCTGACAAAGGGAAATGACATTCTTTTCAGGAAAAATATAAGCAGGTAAATATATTTATTTTAAAGCAAAAATTACCTGTAAAATAAATATCCAGGGTAATTAATATGACTTATATTTTACCTATAGGGAAATGTTATATTTGTTTCTTATTTTAGAATACTAAAATTGTTTAAGCGGACCTCAGATACAGAAATCATCGAAGGTATCAGAGCTCAGGATGAGGATATCCTTGGCTGGCTATATGATAATTATTTTCAGATAGTTAAAAATCATATTGTCAAGAACAGCGGAACACCGGATGATGTGCCCGATATATTTCAGGATACAATTATAATTTTATACAAACAGATAACAGATGACACATATATGCCTCACTACTGATCTGAAAGGTTACTTTTTCGGAATAGCCCGGAATTTATGGAATGCCCAGCTGAGGAGGAACAACAGAACAAGCACAATAAGCCTGAGTTTGATATAGCCGATGAGTCAACGTTTGAGGAACATGAGGATCCCATGTTTGAAAGAATCATCAGCAGGTTATTTCAGAAGCTTAAGCCAGATTGCCGGATGGTACTTACACTTTATGCCGACGGTCATTCTTACAAGGAAATTGCAGCGACGAATGCACCTGAAAAATGAGGAGTATGCGCGCCGGAAGAAATATCTGTGCAAGGAGTCGCTTCTTGAGCTTGTAAAAGCGGATCCCGAATATCAGGAATATTTACGTTTCCGCCAGTAAAAGAGAATGGCAACACATCCTGCCAGCGCTGACAGTATAATTAAAAATATCGTTCTTCCGGGAAAATATACCGGTGAATTATCACCATAAACAACCAGAGTTGCCCAGAAATAAGGATGCGATTTGAGCTGGGTTGCATTTTTCAGGTAAGTCTTTCCGTGACTTTCTCAACGCCGTGCTTTTATTGTTCCCCTTTTTCAGATTCCTGTAAAACCTGTTTATTATTTCTGTCCCGGATTTATCTTCAATTTCCCACATCGACATAACCACTGACTGGGATCCGGAATAGAGAAAGCCTCTTGCGAGACTAAGTATTCCCTCTCCTGTTGATAAAATCCCGATCCCGGTATTACAGGAACTCAGAACGACCATCCTTGCCTTCAATGGAATACCGTAAACCTCATAGGTATATAAGAGACCGTCTTCCGGATCGTCGTTGACCTGGGAAAAGATCATTGCTGAATTCATAGGATGCTGATCACTCAGGAAAGTATGCATAGCCAGATGAATAATATTAAAATTGCCGGCAACACTTTTAAAAACTGATTCTCTTGCCTTGTCATTCAGGTAAAGATTTCCATTCGAAATACCGGCAACAAATTCTGCCTCCTGCCGGGCATAAGGAAGATCAAAAAGAAATCCTCTCCCCTGCTGGCGGTTTGAGAATAATGAATCAAGATTAATATCATTTCCATAGAATGGTGAAAATGCCGCAAGATTTATTTTTCCCCTGATATCCCTCGAAACAACTTCTTTCATAAGTGTTGCAGAATATGCATAAGAAATATTGAAATCATTCATCAGATAATCAAGTTTTCTGTAAAGGATACCTTCTCCCTTGTACTTTGAAGTTAAAATCGTTTCAAATGGCAGATATGACAAATAATTATCAGGCGAGATCAATAAGTTGCGGGAAATTAAATACTTTCGGACAGGTTCTATAAGAATTTTGTAAAGATCATTGCCAACTTCCTGATAATTCATAAATGCGGTCCTCGCATCCTTTACCAACGAAGGATTTGATAGTAATACCCTGAATTCCTTAAGATTTTTAATAAGAAGTGAATCGGTTCTGAAAGTAAGTAATTCCCTGTGTTTCCTGTTAACTATAAAAATATAGAGCATTGAATCGGAAACTATATAATTTATATAATTGTTGTTCCTTCCCACAATTGATGGAATATCATTCCAATTGCGGGGCTGTGGTTTCGTATTTGAGTGCATAATATCCCGGGTAGTCATTTTCAAAAGTAAGAACAAGGGAATCCCGAACCCTTATCGCTGCAAGTATTTCATTATTAAACTCTGCAAGAAGCATTTTGTCCGGTCTTTTCCTTATCGTTTTCAGAAGATATCTTCGAATTCAATATACCTATATCGCGCTGAAGCGATTTTTCCAGCTCCGCTATATCCTGAGGGATATGGAACTGAATGGCATTCAGTTCCCTTGTGGCAGCAAGCAGACCGGCCACTTTGCTTTTTTCAGCAATTTCAAAGGCTTTTTCCAGATAGTCTGCTCCCCGGTTTTTTTATAGCACAATTCAAAATCGCGTATAGCCATCAGGTATGAGTCCCGGTAATGATCGCCGAGCACTATCCTGCTCTCTTCCTCGCTTATATTGATCCTTATCTTTTCAATAACAGCGATAATTAATTCAGATGTGGTTAGCTGCAGCTTTGAGTACCTCTTCATCATTTGTCTGTGAATAGATATCCCGGAGAATTTCATATTTGGACCTGAGTATCCTTATATATCTTCTGTCAGCCCTGATAGAATCAATGAAGGATTCTCAAAACTGCCGTCCGGATACAGGGAATTCCCCTCCGTAAAAGAGCAGTTCCTGTATCTTTCCAAGAGCTTCCTTACTTTGTCCGTTATGATGAAGAGCCCGTGGCGTAACCTTCAAAAACCTGATCCCGGAGACTTGCATCCTCCCTGTGCCGGAGCAGATAATCGTTGCATTCCGAAAAATATTTTATAGCAGATTTTGAGTCATTCTTGTAATTCAGCAGATATGTTGCATAATTCTTAAGCACTTCAATATAATATCTTTGAATCGGTCCCGTAATATTTCTTCGATCGCTCAAGAAGATCATACAAGGAGCATCTCTCCTTTTCTTATATTACCGGTATTTCCAAGTGTGATGGCATAAGTATGGACCATATTGAATGCCAGGTATGAATTATCCTTAACTGCAAGGTCCAGACCCTTTTTAAAATATTCTTCTTCTTTCACATCCATCCCAAGGTATCCGTAATTAATGGCCATGCTGTTGATCAGCGTTATATAATTCTGATCCTGGGGAATATGGTTACTTTCTATAACTGATTCAGCCTGCTCGAAATATAATCTGGCTTTTGCATAATCGCCCATTCTGGAATGACCGGTACCAATACTGGTGTATAAATCACTCAGGTCACTTCCCTGAAAAGCCTTAAGTATACCAAGTGCACGATCAGTATAATTTATAAAATTTTTGTAGTCATTATTCACAATTGCCGCGCTAATCAGGATCGCAAAAGCTGAAGCCACTTCAGAACTGTTTTCCCCGTAAAAATTACTTGAGAGATCAATATACCTCAGCAAATTGCTTTTAACATTGTGAATAATCTCCAAGATGGTTATATGCCACACCAAGGTTATAGAATGCTTTAATATATAGCTCATCATTCCTGATATCCAGCTTGTCCTTTATGGCAACAGACTGTGAAAGATAATGAATTGCATCCTCGTATCTGACCGCAAATAAATAACATACACCAATATAATAATATATTTCCGAGATATGGGCGCTGTCATAGTTCCTCCGGTTAAAGTGATTTCCGGAGGCTGTCGGCAAAAGAGATCAGTCCTGTTTTATCACCTTTTGAACTCAGATAAAAGATCCGGTTACCTATTTCATCAGACGATACGGATCTTGCCCGGTAAAACATTCTGTTCAGTCACGAGGAATAAAACCCAGTCATGCATTCGTATTTCCGTATGCGCAGGATAGCTCTCTGGCTAAATATTACAAGAACATAATATTGCCGTGATAGAAAGGTCAGCTTTATCAACAAAGTATGTTTGTTGTACCAGGTATTTCATAGTTTGACAGAAATAAGATAACACTGATCCATCAAAATAAGCTGGATTTTTAAAAATGATAATCTTTCCCTGAATAATGTTATATTTTGTATATAATTCATTTACTGAGAATATAAGAATTATTATTATTTTTTTTCATTTTTTTCATGTCACAAACAAGTCAAATATGACATGTATTAGACGTTAAGTCGACTGATTAAATAAACTACTCTAGAAATAACAAAACAAATAAAATCAAAAAAAAATGAAAAACCTGAATTCCGAAACAATGAGAGACATTTTTGCCGGATATGAACTTTCGATTGAGGAGATGTTCAATGTCAGAGGGGGAGATAACATTCACAGTGAACCGATTATGCTGCCTCCGCTCCACCAATTAAAATATGAGTGAAAGAGTGTTCTCCAGTTCAGAAAAACAGGTTTTGGTGTAATCATTTATATAATTCTTCCTTAAGAAGGGAAGAGTCTTCAGACACGGATCGGGAAAAGATCATCCCGGATATTTAACATATAATATAGGGCAGATGAATAACCTGTTATATGATATAAGATGAATAATAGAAAGAATATAAAATATATACCAAAATCCATGAAAACAGTTGATTTTTCATACTTCTCTGAGCGATACCTTGCCGGGGAGATGAATGAAGCTGAAAAAGAATGGTTTCGCAATGAGCTTGGAAAGAATGAGAAGCTGCGTGAGGAGATTACTCTCAGGCAGAACATAAACTCGGCTCTCAGAAACCATGAGGTTATTCAGCTCAGAAGTAAACTATCAGCAATAGCTAAGAAGAAAGCTGAGGAAGAAGCAGCCAAAAAGCCCCGCAAAAACAGGACCCTTACACGGGCGGCAATATTTACAGGACTTATTCTCTGCGGCAGCCTTGCCTTGCTCAACACAAAAAATATGACTACAGAAGAGGTCTTTGAGCGTTACTATACAACTTATGATGTGACAACACCCTCACGATCTGTGCAGATGCCGGCAATTCTGATTATTCCACAGCTCTTGAATATTTCAATATCAGGGATTACCGGAACGCTGCATATTTTTTCAGCAAAGTGCTCAGCAATGATCCGCGTCATATGGAATCAGTAATGATGACCGGTATATCAAAGTTCGAGGAGGAAAACTATCCTGAAGCTAAAGTATCTTTTACAAAAGTCATTGACAACAAGGATAACCTTTTCTTCGAAGATGCCCAATGGTACCTGGCATTATGTTACCTTAAGACAGGTGAAAAGGATAAAGCTGTTAATTCGCTTTCAGTCATCAAGACAATCAGAAAGCATTTACAGCAGGAATGCACGAAAAATCCTGAGAAAAATAGATTAATTGGTTACATGTTCAAGTTGAGAAATGTAACCTGAAGGTTTTACCATTGAGAGATAACCGCCCGGAATGGCGGTTATTTTTCATTTTTACGGGCAACTATTTTCACTTCAGTCCTCCTGTTAAGCCTTCTCCCTTCCAGGGTAATATTATCTGCAACAGGAGATGTATTACCATATCCTTTATATTGAAGACGTGCAGAGGGGATACCGCTTCCGACAAGATAATTTACAACTGAAAATGCTCTTTTTTCAGATAATATCAGATTATATTCATCAGTCCCTGTTGAATCAGTATACCCCCCTATCTCAACAATAAAATCCTTATTGTATTTGAGCAGATCCGTAAGGTTGTCAAGCTCCGACATTGATTCCTTTTTCAGCTCCCACCTGTCAATCTCATAAAACACATTTGTCAAGAAGCATTTTTTCGCCCACTTTAACAGGACTCAAAGAAATATTTTTCAACAGGGGCTCCATCACAGAATGAATTCCTTCAAACATAAAATTCTCTGAATAAAAGAGATAACCAGGCTTAGATACATTAATCCCATAATTATTTCCTGGTGGCAGGCAAACAAGAAAGATCCCGTTGTCGTCTGTCTTGCTTCTCAGTGTGATCTTGTCTGTTGTAAGATTTATTAATTCATAATCAGCTTTGAGTCTTTTCCCTGTTTCCCGGTCGGTGACTCTTCCCTTAAGATAAGAGACAGGATTTGGCCTGAAAGATTTGTCAGGATTAAAGCAGAAGATGTCTTTCCCGTTAGCATTATCACGTTTTGATGAGAAATATGCTTTCTGGCCTCCGGCTTCAATCACCAGGCCCATATCATCAGAGGAAGTATTCACCGGGTATCCCAGATTTTGGGGTTCAGTCCAGGTACTGTCGTCTTTCATACGGGTAAGGTAAATATCCAGTCCTCCCATCCCCGGTCTGCCATTTGAGGCATAATAGAGTGATCTTCCGTCAAAGTGAATAAATGGCGACATTTCATCGCCTTCAGTATTAATTGCTATGCCCGGATTGACGGGTTCTGACCATGTACCTTTGTCATTAAGGACTGAATACCAGATATCTTTTCCACCGAGGCTGCCTGTTCGGCTGCTTGAAAAGAACAGCATGCTGCCATCAGCGCTTATTGAGGGAGTTGATTCCCAGGAATTTGTATTAACCGGAGCCCCAAGGTTGTAAGGGATTGACCATTTCCCATCGTTAAATGCCGAGAAATAAATATCACAGCTGCCAAGTCCGCCCGGTCTGTCACATGCGGTAAAATACATATAGTTTCCGCTTGAGGATAAGGTCTGAGCGCCTTCGTTCTGCTTGGTATTCAGAGGTTCTCCCGCATTGAATGCTGTTATCCATCCGGTGTCAGTCTGAAAGCTTAAATAAAAATCTTCCTGGTAGATGCCCCTGTTGAATGAATTCATTGAGCTGAATGACTGGCGGGTGAACATCAGTGTTTGTCCATCAACTGTTATCGATGGCCAGTACTCATCCTCTTTTGTATTTATAGTGCTTCCGACGCTTACCGGATTAAATGGCACAGGTTTTTTATTAGCTTCGATTGCAAATTCACAGTTCTTAATATTCTTTTGAGCTGTTTGTTTGTTCTTTTCAATCCCTCCGCCATGGCGGAGATATGCCCTGTAATTTTTAAGGGCACCCGAATAATCCTCTGTCATCATCTCAGAATTGGCAAGGCTGAAATATACGGGCAGATAGGCCATTGAATCAATTTCTACAGCTTTTCTGTAATTTTCCACCGCTTTTGCATGATTATTCTGCCGTGAGTACAGTTCTCCCAGCATCATATATGCTTCATAAAACTCCGGATCGTGGGAAAGCGATATTTTGAAAAGTGTTTCAGCCTTTTTATAATCGAGGTACTCATAGTATGTTACACCGTCATTATAGGTCTTGATGGCTTTGTTTGAATTACTGTGAAGCGTTTGTGAAAATATATTCCGCCCTGCCGTGCAGGATGTGAGTAAGAGCATTATCAATAACACTTGTCTCATTGGCAGGTCATGGTATATGCATATACTTATGAATCTGGAGTGAAATTCTCCATTCAGGGTTTTTACGCACAAAATCAACAATAGTTGGAATGATTGACTTAAATCTGCTCCATTCCGGCTGCAGGAATAGCCGGCAGGTATTGCTGACCATCAGACGGTATTCTTCTGCCCACAGGAAATCTTCGGGATTTTCAATAATGATCTTCAATTCATCAGCTCTGTAGCAGATATCTTCAATCGGTGGAATGTTCTTTTTTGGTGAAAGACAAATCCAGTCCCATTTACCACTGAGCTGGCGGGATCCTGAAGTCTCGATAAAAGTACTGATTTGATTTTCCTTAAGTCCGGAACATAAATAGTCAAGGTTCCACATAAGGGGTTCCCCTCCGGTAACGACCACTGAATCAGCGCCTGAACTTACGGCATTTTTAATTATTGAATCTGTGCTGATCATTGGATGAAGGTCGGGATCCCAGGCGAACTTTGTGTCACACCAGTTGCATCCGACATCACATCCTCCAAGCCGTATAAACCAGGCTGCTTTGCCTGCATGAAAGCCTTCTCCCTGAATAGAGAAGAACTCTTCCACAAGCGGAAGACTTTTGCCCTCTGATTGCCCGATTAGATATTCCTATCATTATTTCCGGCCTGGACATCTTATTGCAGAGCCTGAACAAAGATAACGAAAATAACTTATATATTCTATTTTCTGATTCTCAGGAGATTCAGAAATTCGTCAATAAAGAATGTATTATCGTGAATACCCGAAAAGCGCTCAGCTCCAGGGCCATAAGAGAAAATATTGGCACCATTGTCCCTGAATGATCTGTTGTTGCAAAACTGGCAGTTACTTTCCTTTCGGCAATATTTCCGTCAATAAGCACCAGCCCTCCGGTTTCATGATCGGCAGTGACCACAACCAGTGTCTTCCCGTTGTTATTTGCAAAATCAATTGCAACACCGATCGCCTTATCCAAATCCACTGTCTCGGAGGTTACATAATCAATATTATTTGCATGAGCGCCCCAGTCGATCATTGATCCTTCAATCACAAGAAAAAATCCATCCTTGTCCCGATTGAGCGTTTCAATGCTTTTCTTGTCATTTCTTCAAGGTTGCCGGTCCGTCCTTTATTTACATGTGGCATATGTACCGGTGCAAATAATCCTGCTATTTTATCTGATTTTGAAGTCTTTCAGTTCATCAATGGTATAACAAGTCAAATCCCAGCTTTTCAAGCTCAGCTGCAAGGTCCCTGCCGTCTTCTCTTTTACGGAAATGATCTCTCCTCCTCCCAGGAACAGATCAACGGAACCATTCAGGAAATGTAAGGCAATATCCTCATAACTGCCCCTGCTGGAATTATGCGCCACAAATGAAGCCGGTGTGGCATGAGTTATGGCGCTTGTACTTACAACTCCCGTAGCCAGGCCTTTACTATGGACTATTTCGGTTATAGAAGCTACAGTAGTATTATCAGGTGCCACTCCTATCATTCCGTTATTTGTTTTTATGCCGCAGGCTATTGCAGTTCCACCTGCTGCAGAGTCGGTTATATAATTATCAGCTGAATGGGTGGTACTGAATCCCGAATAGCGGAATTTCATCAGATTCAGGGGCTGGCCGTTTATTGTCATTCCGGCTGTTACATGTGCAGTGCCCATTCCATCTCCTATAAACAGAATAATATTTTTTGCTTCTTCTGCAAAAGATGGTGATTCTCTGGCAACACAAGAGAATTACTGCTTATAAATACAATAATCGAAAGAAAAATAAAATAATTGCTTGATGTGATTTCATTCATAATATGGTTTTTATTATAGGGTAAAATTATCATAACAGTTGAAATATCACTTTGTTGTTCCGAACAGCAATAATTTCTCGCGCATTTTGGCCTTTTCAACCCATTTTTCCGGTACAATTTTCCAATTATTCAATGGTTCAGGATTAATAGTCTTTTCTTCCTCGACCGATTTAAGAATATAATATCTGAGGTCGCGTTCTGTTGATCTGACAATCCTGTCACGGAGATCATTTCCTCTTATCCCGGCTCCACGTGTCAGTGACCGCCTCCTCCGTTCCCCCGGTATGAATTAACAGCTACATTATAGTAATTATTCCTGATAAAAGGGCCGTCCGTCACTGAACGATTTGATAATTACCATTTTCCTTCCGGCCGGCTGACATCAACAAGGTAGTCAATACCCGCTGCAGAATCAAAATTATATGATCTGATTCTTAAGCCATGCCCTGCCGTTTGACAGTATGGGTTTACCGTCTTTACCAAGTCCTGTATTTTAAGAGAAGGTCTCCCGGTCCCTTCATCGGATTAAGCCATTCAGAATATGAATATTCAAGATATTTAAGTATCTCTTCCCCTGTCAGTCTCATCGTATAAAGCATATTCTCAAACCTGTAGAGCTTAAACATGTCGCCCACTGTAACTGGTCCCTTCTTAATTTTTTCATCAAACGAAAGGGGAGCTGCAAATGAAATGTCAGCGCCTGTCAGATCCAGCTGGATCGAATGGATCATATCAACAAAGGCAGATGATCCGAAAAATGAATCTCCTGAAGAGATTTCGGCACAGCGATCTCCCTATTACCCTGCTTACATATTCTTTTATTATCTTTTCCTGTTTTCCGAATTTTCGTAATAAACTCAGGATCAGGGTCCATGTCACTCATATCTGTCAATTCTCCGGAAATGTTCTTTATCTGTTTTCCCCTGTTACCTTTAAGTGAGAATGAAATATTCGCACAGGCAATATTTTCCGACCTGCTGCCGCCATTCAGTAATAAAATTGTATCACCATTCCTGTTTATGAATGTTTCATTTACTTCCCTATGATCATGGCCGGTGAAAATTATATCAAATCCTTTAACGTTATAAGCCACAGCTGCAGATCCATTTTCATCTGAGGCTCTGGAGCCAGTGTTTTCCCGGTTCCACCCGGAATGGAACAGACCAACAACAAGATCAGGATCTTCCTTAAGTATCGCAGGCATCCATAATTCAGCCGTTTCCTGCATATCCCTGAATTCGATTCCGGAATAAAGTTCTTCGGAAGCCATGTGGGAACTGCAGGAGTGATCAATCCAAGTATTGCTATTTTAATTCCGCTTTTTTCAACAATAATATAAGGTTTGAAATAAGGTTTTCCTGTCCTTTTATTAACTGCATTTGCCGCAAGTAAAGGAAAATTATATTCTCCACAAGCCTGTCGTACACAGAGTGGCCTGCTTCAATATCATGATTGCCTGCAGTACTTGCATCATATCCCATCCAGTTAAATACTTCAGCCATGAAATGTGGCGAAACGGTATCAATATAATTATAGTAATATACAGAAGGCTGACCCTGAATATTATCTCCATTGTCGACAAGGAATACGGCATCACTGGTATTCTTCAATTTTCTCACGTATTTGGAAACATGGGCAAGAGATGCATCAAGAGGCTTCTGATCGATGAAGTCATACGGAAGAATAACTCCGTGTAATATCTGTTGTTCCGACAATACTTACATTCAGTATCCCCTCTTTTTTGCAGCGATGTTATTACAGATAATACGATCAGTGAGATCAGAACTGTATTAACAGGATGGTATTTCATGATTTTTTACTTATTAATTATTTCTGTACCGGGGCAGTAAACTTAAAAAAGAAAAATCATTTTCGATATGCATTGGAATGATTTAAAATGATTAATTCATAAACATAAGGCAGGCACAAAGGCGTACAAAGGATTTCACGATGGGTACATCAAAGTATATGAATTATGAAAGTTAAAATAAACCTGGTGTAAAAATAATATATTTGTGAAAAATAGCCGATAATGGTTCTTACCGGTCTGGAACAAATCATAATGAAACTACCCTCTGAGCTTAAAGGAAAACGATAGGTATATTGTGTCATGCAGCAAGTATATCGAGGGATTTCACTCATATAACCAGGCACTTTCAGAACCGTAAAGATTGCACACTTTCAGCAGTTTTCGGACCTCAGCACGGCCTTTATGGCCAGACCCAGGATAATATGATAGAATGGGAAGGGGAAACAGATCCTGTGCTGAAGGTACCTTTGTACAGTCTTTACGGTGAGCACCGGAAACCTACACCGGCCATGCTGGATGATATTGATGTACTTATTAATTGATCTTCAGGATGTCGGGGCACGATTATATACATATATCTGGACAGTAAAATTATGTATTGAAGCCTGCTAGTGAGGCAGGGATCCCAATGTGGATCCTCGACCGTCCGAATCCGTCGGAATACTACCTTTCGACGGTCCTGTTCTGAAGAAGGAATATTTTACTTTTGTAGGAGGCGCTTCAATTCCTTTGTGCCACAGAATGACGATTGGTGAAATGGCTTTATGGATAAAAGAAAAATATTACCCGTCAGCCAGATCTTAATATTGTATGGATGAAAGAGTGGCGGCGGAGTTCCCTTTTCAGCGGAACCGGTCTTCCCTGGGTGCTGCCTTCGCCGAATATGCCGACCCTTCAGACAGCTGTTGTATATCCCGGTACAGTACTGGCGGAAGCGCTGAATATTTCCGAAGGAAGAGGTACAACGCTGCCATTCGAACTGATCGGAGCGCCGTTTATCGATGAAGAGAAGCTTAAAAAAGAGCTTGACGGCAGAAGAATTCCCGGCTGTGTTTTCAGGATTCATAATTTCATCCCGACCTTCAACAAGTATGCAGGGTTATTGTGCCAGGGAGTTCAGATACATGTGACCAGTCATGAAGATTATTATCCTGTCGCGACAGCACTTGAATTAATTGACTCCGTAATAAAAACATCTCCTCCCAGGGGCTCTCAGGTTTAATCTTCCTCCTTATGAATATGAGAGAACCCTTATGCCATTTGATATTCTTTCAGGTGATTCGTTAATGAGGATATCCCTTATGAACCGTTACCCGGTAAAACAGGAAAAAGAAAGATGGCAGGGGGAGACAGAAGAATTCAGGAAGGAATTCAGAGATTTCTCAGCCTATCCTGAGTAGGTCATCAGAATTGTTCCTGTCATACTTTTTCGTAATAGGAAGAGAGTTTTTCTATGAGTTGGCCGGAATAAATGGGTTTTATCAGGAAATCGTCAAATCCTGATGCTGCCATATCTTCCATATCACCTGTAAAGCTATATGCTGTCTGGGCAATAAGTTTCACCTCTTTACGGATTTCCCTTATTTTTCTTGCTGAGGTATAGCCGTCCATAACCGGAAGCTGGATATCCATCAGAATCAATTCAATATCGGGATCTTTCTCCACCAGTTCGAAGGCTTCCTTTCCATCACCTGCATTCAGCAATACAGCTTCTGTCTTTTCCAGGATCTTATTCAGGTATAGCCTGCTCGACAGATCATCTTCAACAATAAGTATTTTCTTTCCTTTCAGGATAGAATCTTGCATTTCACATCATTTTATACAAACAGTCCGTTATCGCGTAAAAGTAGTAAAATTGCAGACTGAGGCACTACAATATATTTTTCTTTATTGAATTCAATTTCAATTGCGCTGTTCTGAAGATAAACTGCCTGGTCACCCTCCTTCGGCTGCAGAGGAACATATTTGGGCTCCTCCGTCCTGTTTTTCCAGGGTTCATCGGTCTCATTGACAGAAGGGATCGGATAACCCGGACCAACCTTAAGCACATACCCTATCTGTACCTTTTCATTCTCATTGACTCCCGGAGGAAGATAAAGTCCGCTTTTTGTCTTTGACTGCGGAGTCTTTGGTTTGATAAGAATCCTGTCGCCAATAACAATCAGCTTCTGCAGATCTTTTTCGTCTAACAATACACCCATTATTTTTTTATTGAGTGTAAAAGTATCAATTTTTATGTAAACCTTAAACCGGTCGGCAGGAATTAGTAATATTGTACTCAGTAATCAGCTGAAAAGAATTTCTCAGTTTATGGCGGATACTGATGAATATAAAACAATCAGGAAGGCTTCAGACGGACTTTACGTGAGAAGGGAAGCCGTTTTGTTTCAGTTGCCATGCCGGTTCAGAATGAGAGTGAAATCAAATCGCATGTTGAAGCTATAAGGAAGGAACATCATGAAGCCAGACATCACTGCTTCGCCTGGGTTCTCGGACCTGAAGGAATAGATGGAGAGCAAATGACGACGGGGAGCCTTCCGGTACTGCAGGACGACCTATACTTGGGCAGATAAGATCATTCGGTCTGACAAATATACTGATCGTGGTTTCAAGATTTTTCGGAGGAACATTACTGGGTGTAAGCGGACTGATAAATGCCTACAGGACGGCAGCATACTTCTGCCCTCGGCAATGCAGAAATCATTGATCACGTAATATGAGATAATTATGAGATATCTTTCCCTTATCTGTCAATGAATGATGTAATGAGGATCATCAAAGAAGAAGATGTTAACCAGTCGGAACACTTATTTGATCTTAATTGCCGGATGACAGTGAATTTCAGGTCATCATACGGTGAAAAAATAATTGGACGGTTTTCAAGGATAAGCGGACTTGTTTACAGATTTATCGATTCAAAATAGCCTGTTTCAAGAAGTTGAAAGTTGTTAATTAATTATTAACATCAGCCCTGTAATCAGTAAACTTAAGTAATTTTGAAATAAGATGGAATGTAAATCTCAAAATACTGCAAATTAATGAAAAACAGAAGCTTAGTTTCAATTGACGATTTCAGCAAAGATGAGATAATCCGGATACTTGACCTATGCCGCTGAATTTGAAGCCCTGCCGGTACAGAAACTTCTTGAAGGGAAAGTAATAGCAACACTATTTTTTGAGCCATCAACCCGTACAAGATTAAGTTTTGAAAGCGCCATTAACAGGCTGGGCGGAAAAATAGTCGGATTCACCGATTCATCAAGCTCAAGTGTTACAAAGGGTGAAACCCTGCATGATACAATTAAGATGGTAAACAGCTATTGCGATCTTATAGTAATGCGACATCCTTTCGAAGGCAGTGCAAGGTATGCCAGTGAAATAGCATCAGTTCCCGTGATCAATGCAGGTGACGGAGCAAACCAGCACCCTACCCAGACACTGCTCGATCTTTATTCTATAAGGAAAACCCAGGGCACTCTTGACAATCTGAACATTTTCATGGTTGGTGATCTCAAATACGGACGAACTGTTCATTCCCTCCTGATGGCGATGGCCAGATGGAATACTACATTCAATTTCATTTCTCCCGAAGAACTCCGGATGCCCGACGAATTTAAACTTTATCTCGATAACTCGGGATTGAAATATTATGAGCACCTCGATTTTTCGGATATAATCTCAAAAGCCGATATAATTTATATGACAAGGGTTCAGAAAGAAAGATTTTCCGATCCTATTGAATATGAGAAAGTCAAAAATGTTTATGTTCTGAAGAATTCAATGCTTAAGAATACAAAACCGAACATGAGAATCCTCCACCCGCTTCCCAGGGTCAACGAAATTCATACCGATGTGGACAGCAATCCGAAAGCCTACTATTTTGAACAGGCACTTAATGGTGTTTTTACCACGACAGGCTATTCTTTGTACTTTGTTGGGAATTGATTTAACGGAATAAAAATGAAAGAAACAAAACAGCTGGTGGTAAGCGCAATACAGAATGGCACTGTAATTGACCACGTACCTGCCCGGAACCTGTTCAAGGTAATCCAGATACTGGGACTCGATCATATTGAAAACCAGATAACTTTCGGAACAAACCTTGAAAGCAAGAAGCTTGGCAGAAAGGCAATTATAAAAATATCGGACAGGTTCTTTGAAGATGATGATATTAACAGGATCGCACTCGTAGCTCCTCAGGCAAAACTTAATATTATAAGGGACTACGAGGTAGTCGAAAAGAAAGTGGTTGAGGTTCCAGATAATATAACAGGAATAGCCAAATGCATGAATCCTAAATGCATTACCAATTTTGAACATGTCATCACCAGGTTCAGGGTAGTTTCAAAGAAAAATGTCAGCCCTGAAATGCCATTACTGTGAAAAAATAACCAGCCAGGAAAATTTACAGATAATTTGAAACGCCCCGCCTGGAACCCGACATATGATTTACCGTAGCACGGGTGTTGCATGCAACACCCCTACCGCAACCGATCGTAAGATCGGACCATTTTTTCATCTTTCCTGACCGCAAAATATGCCATAATAGCCAGCACCAGATTAATTGCCGGTATAAACATTCTTAAAACAGGGATCATATTACCATTCTCAGGTATGATAAAAGCATGGATATAGTACCCACAAGTTCCGATAAGCAGTATATCGAGTATTAACAGTAATAATATGGCTTTCATCTGAAGCTTCCTGTTGCGGTAAAGAAAAATTGAAATCAGCGAAAGCACGGGAATGATTAGGGAGATCACCAAAACAGGCATAACAGTTTGTGTCAGCAAAAAATCATCACCGGATATTGCTTCATAAACACCATTGATATTCATTACCAAACATGAACTATCATCTGTATTGATCTGAAAAAAATTCCCGGTAAGGAATAAACCTGCCAGAATTGTTGTCAATAAAAGATAAACTGACTGAATGCGCTGGATCATGATAAAATATTTGAATGAATGAACAAAAATAAAGTGTTTTACTGAATCGTCCTAATATGCTTCATTTTGATATCAAGTAATCACTAAGTGAGCAATTTATGATTATTTAACAAATTAATAGCAATTATAATTCATTCTGGAAAATTCAAAATATCTAAATTTGCTTTTCCATAATTTCAGCATAATTTTCATATGATTAAAGAATATGAATTTGTTATGACAGAACGAAGACACTCAACAAACATATACATTTTCAATGAATAAGAGATTTAAAGGAATAATAACTGTATCTTAATCGTGGTGATAGCGGCTATTATTTTTTATCCGAAGATTAAACCTGTTTTTTCTTCAAAAGCCAGCAGAGATGAGGATCATCTCCCGCGGGGCGGCCCAGGATCCATGAAGGCCGGCAGGTATTAAGCGTTAGCGGATTACTGATCAAGCCTGTGCAAATGAATGATCCAATTAACAGTATTGCCACCTTATTAGCCTGATGAAGGAGTAGATCTTTCTTTTGAAACTTCAGGAAAAATTGTCAGCATCAAATTCACTGGAGGGTACACGTGTTAAAAAAGGTGACCTGCTTGCAAAAATAAATGATAAGCCATTGCAGGCTCAACTGCAGAAACTTGTGGCACAGAGGAAGCTTATCGAGGAAAAGGAGTTTCGTCAGCGAAGCTTACTTGGCAAAGATGCAATAAGCCAGGAGAGCTATGACCAGATTGTAACAGAACTTCAAACAAATGATGCAGATATAAATCTTATAAAGGCCAGGATATCCGAGACTGAACTTAATGCTCCTTTTGACGGAAGAATCGGGTTACGATACATTAGTGAGGGTGGATATACAAATCCTTCAACCAAAATAGCAAGACTGGTTAAAATCAGCCCCCTAAAAATTGAATTTTCAATACCCGAAAGATACGCCGACGAAATTAAAATCGGATTCCCTGTAGCGTTTTATGTTGATGAAAGAATTATTTAGGCATCTGTATATGCCATTGATCCCACAGATTGACCTGGAAACCAGAACTATTGTGATCAGGGCGATTTATCCTAACAAAAAGAGGAGTTGAAAGCCCGGACGCTTCGCCCAGATAACCCTTCTGCTGTCATGAGATCGACAGAGCAATTGCAATACCGACTCAAGCCCTCATCCCTGAAATGGAGGGTGAAATGGTATATGTATACAGCAATGGCAAAGCATCTTCACTAAAGTCACCACCGGTTTACGTACCGAATCCCTGATCCAGATTACTGAGGGACTGAAATTCGGAGACACGCTGATCACAACAGGGATTCTGCAGTTGCGGGAAAATCTGCCTGTTGTGCTTGGATACACTTAATGAAAAATTAACAAATGTAAAATCTGACAAATGAGTCATTTCATCAGCAAGTATTAACAGACCTGTACTTGCATCGGTTTTTGCAATAGTAATACTGCTTATTTGGTATAGTAGGTTATACTTTCCTGGGTGTTCGTGAGTTTCCGAGCGTTGATCCGGCAATAATTTCGGTAAATACATCATATCCGGGAGCTAATTCAGATGTGATTGAAACCCAGATAACTGAACCACTTGAACAATCGATAAACGGTATTCCGGGCGTACGTTCACTCACCAGCGTCAGCAGCCAGGGAATGAGCAGGATCACTGTTGAATTTGAACTTTCGGTCGATCTTGAAACAGCAGCGAATGATGTCAGGGATAAAGTTTCCCAGGCTATGAGGAGACTTCCCGCGTGACTGCGACCCTCCGACTGTTGAGAAAGCTGATGCTGATGCAAACCCGATACTGTACCTGACAGTGGAGAGCAGTAAAAGATCCTTGCTTCAGCTCTCGGAATATGCGGACCTGACTTTAAAGGAACAGCTTCAGACAATTTCAGGTGTAAGCGCAGTAAGCATATTCGGTGACAAACGATATTCCATGAGGCTGTGGATAGATCCTGTCAAAGCTTGCAGGTTACGGCCTTACTCCAATGGATGTAAGAAATGCGATTAACAGCGAAAATGTCGAATTGCCATCAGGATCAATCGAAGGCACTAATACACAGCTGACAATCAGGACGATGGGATTAATGACAACCCCCAGGGAATTTAATGATTTGATAATTAAGCAATCCGGAGAGCTGATAGTAAGATTTAAGGATATGGGCGAGCTGAACTTGGCCCTGAAGATATCCGCGGCATCCTGAAAAGGGACGGTATCCCGATGGTAATGATTGCGATGATACCTCAGCCCGGATCAAATCATATTGATATTGTCGATGAAGTTTACAGGAGACTGGAATATATCAGAAAAGACCTTCCTGAGGATGTTAAGGTGAATGTTAACTACGATAATACTGAGTATATCCGTTCATCAATCAGGGAAGTTCAGTCATACAATTTACATAGCATTCGCCCTTGTGGTCGTAATTATCTATTTTTTCCTGAGAAGCTGGAGAGCAACACTTATACCAATCCTGGTGATCCCCATTTCACTTATAGGATCATTTTTCATAATGTATGTGGCAGGATTCACAATAAATGTTCTGACACTTCTTGCAATTGTACTTGCTATAGGGATCGTTGTCGATGATGCAATTGTTGTAATGGAGAATATTTATGTAAAGGTAGAATCGGGATTAAATCCTGTTGAAGCAGGGCTTAAGGGATCGAAGGAAATATATTTTGCTATTATCTCGACTACAATAACACTTATTTCCGTTTTTTTCCCGATTGTTTTTCTACAGGGAATAACAGGAAGGCTTTTCAGGGAATTTGGTATTGTGCTGGCCGGTGCCGTGGCTATTTCAGCATTTCTTGCGCTCTCACTTACCCCGATGGTTTCTTCTAAGCTCTTAAAGCATGAAGAAAGGCACAGCTGGTTTTACCGGAAAACCGAGATATTTTTTGAAAGGTTGAATACATGGTACAGGAATGCACTTGGAGCATTTTTTAAAACACCGTATCTATGCCCTGGGAATACTGTTTTTGCACTTGGATTAATATTCTTTTATGGACATCATTCCTGCGGAAATGGCACCTCTTGAGGACAGATCGCAGGTATCAGTGAACATGTCAGCGACTGAGGGAGCAACCTATGAGTTCATGCTGGCTTATGCTGACGATATAGCAGAGCTGATGGAGGAGAAAGTTCCCGAGCGTATAGGTTATACAACAATGATGAGAGGCGGCAGCTTTACCAACCTGGCGTATAATGCTTAAAGCCACACCTGATGAAAGAGACAGGACGCAGCAGGAAATTGCCGATGACCTGTCGGCTGACCTGAGGAAGAAAACAAAAGCCCGCTCTTTCGTTATGCAGCAATCGACTTTTGGAAGCAGACGTTCAGGGCAGCCTGTGCAGTATGTCCTTCAGTCCACATCGATTGAAAAGCTAAGGGAAATACTCCCGGAATTTATGGGCAAAGGTAATGGAAAGCGATGTATCTACAGATGGCGGACGTAAATCTGAAATTCACAAAACCCGAGTTAAGGATACATATAAACCGTGAAAAAGCCATAACTCTCGGAGTATCCACCCAGAATATCGGGCAGACACTTCAGCTTGCTTTAGCGGTCAGCGATTCGGATACTTCTTCATGAACGGTAAACAATACCAGATACTTGGTGAACTTGCGCGTGAAGACAGAAATAAACCGCTTGATCTCAAATCATTATATGTAAGAACCGATAGAGGGCGACATGATACAGTTTGATAACCTGGTAACACTCACTGAAGAGACGGCACCACCCCAGCTTTACCGTTATAACAGGTTTGTTGCTGCAACAATTTCTTCAGGGCTTGCAAAAGGGAGGACAATAAGTGAAGGACTGGCAGAGATGGACAGGATTGCAGATGAAGTTCTTGATGAGTCGTTCAGAACGGCTTTGGCAGGTGATTCAAAAGATTTCCGGGAAAGTTCATCAAGTCTTATGTTCGCATTCATCCTGGCGCTGATTCTGATATTCCTGGTTCTGGCGGCACAGTTTGAAAGCTTTAAAGATCCTCTGATTGTGATGGGCACCGTTCCGCTGGCACTTACAGGAGCCCTGGCATGCATGTGGTACTTTGACATTACCATGAACATTTTCAGCCAGATAGGATTAATCATGCTTATAGGTCTTGTTTCGAAAAATGGAATTCTCATTGTGGAATTTGCAAACCAGAGGAAAAATGCCGGCATGGCAAAAATTGATGCAATCAAATTTGCTGCTGCTTCACGCTTCCGTCCTATCCTGATGACCAGCCTTGCAACAATCATTGGAATCTCACCATTGGCACTTGGTTTTGGAGAAGGCGCACAAAGCCGTGTTTCAATGGGTATTGCCGTGGTCGGAGGTATGTTTTTTGCATCATTCCTGACACTTTTCGTGGTACCTGCAATCTATACATATATTTCAAGTGAAACAAAAAAGAGTACCGGATGAAAATAAAGTTGCTGCTCGCTTAGTATATTGCTTCTTTCCCAAATCGCCATATATATTATGCACAGAAAATATATAACTTAATGACTGCATCAGCACAGGACTGGAGAGGAATTACTCACTCCATATTACCAGGAACAGTGAAGCAATAGCAAAGAATAATTATACTCCGGGCAATGCCGGCTTCCTTCCTTCTGTCGACCTTAACGGCAGACACAACGCCACATACAATGATGTCACTCAAAATCTTACTGACGGTACCCAGAGCAAATCCCAGAATGTTTTCAATACGACTTCCTCTGCCGGTGTAGCCCTCGGAATGACGATCTTCAACGGATTCAATGTTCTCACAACCTACAAGAAGCTGGGTGAGTTAAAACAGATCGGAGAACTGAATACACAGATGGGCATAGAGAACCTGGTTGCTGATATAATATCGGGTTACTATAATTATATTCAGCATATACAGCTTCTTAATAACCTCAAATATGCAGTGACCCTGTCAAAGGAACGGCTGAGAATCGACGAAGTACCGTTATCTTCTTGGATCAAGCTCAAAGCTCAGGTATTGCAGTCGAGGGTTTATCTCAATTCAGACAGTTCCAGGCTCTCCCGCCAGGCAGAAGTTGTAAGGGCTGCCCGGATCAGGCTGAATGAGATTGATGGCAGTTGAGGACCTGGGAGAATATTTCACCACAAGGGACACAACCATATCAGTTAACCAATGCGCTTATTTATCAGAAACTTCTGGAAGAAACACTTGCAAAGAACACAAGCCTTCAGATCGCATCGAAGAACAAGACAATTTCCGAATATGACTATAAACTCGTTGTCTCCACGTTCATACCCTTACCTGAATCTCTCATCGGGATATTCCTATGGTTTTAATACCTTTTCAAACAGTACCACAAGGGATCAGTCAACAAGCGGATTGAACTACGGACTGACACTCGGGATGACTCTCTTTGACGGTTTTAATCAGAGGAGAAGCATCCGTAACTCCTCAATCGAAATTGAAAATAAAGAACTTCGATACTTTGAGATCGAGCAGGGAGTAAAAGCCGATCTTCTTACAATTCACAGTGCTTACAGCAATTATCTCAGGCTTGTGAACCTTGAGGAACAAAACCTTCAGACAGCAACAGAGAACCTTACCATAGCAATGGAAAGGTACAAGCTGGGCAGTCTTTCAGGGATAGAGTTAAGAGAAGTTCAGAAAAGTCTGCTTGATGCCAGGGAGAGCCTTCTGTCAGTTCAGTATCAGACAAAGCTTGCCGAAATTTCGTTGCTGCTCATTTCTGGCAGAATTATGGACTACTATCAGTAGCCTGTCAGCTGAATATTATATATTTGTGATTCATTTGACTTATGCAAAGCAAAACCGAACTGATCACAAACAGGGATGGGAGTATTTTCCATCTGAATCTTCTGCCTGAAGATATATCTGATAAAATAATCATTGTAGGTGATCCGGGAAGGGTTGATATGATTTCCACTCTTCTGCAGGACATCCGTGTCAGGAAGGAGAACAGGGAGTTTAAGACCGTAACCGGCTCATTTGAAAATAATGAAGTAACAATAATTTCGTCAGGCATTGGAACAGACAATATTGACATCCTTATAAATGAGCTGGATGCCCTGGCAAATATTGATCTGAAAACAGGGATAGTTAAAGAAGAACCTGTTTCTCTGACTCTGATCAGGATTGGCACATCAGGCGGTTTGCGGAGTGATGTACCGGCAGGATCATTTGTTCTTGCCGAGACAGCTGTTGGTTTTGACGGACTTCTTCACTTCTATTCGGAGTATGACTGGATCCTGGATACCTTGCTTTCGGATCTTCTTGCTGAATATCTGGAATGGCCGGATACTCTCTCCTATCCGTATGCTGTAAAATCAAATGATCAGCTTGCCGGATTATTCACTGCCGATAAATACATCAAGGGAATTACTATCTCGGCACCGGGGTTTTATGGTCCGCAGGGCAGGAAACTGAGGCTTGATCCTTTTGACAATGAAGTAAATAAAAAATTATCTGAATTTACTTTCAGAGGCAAAAAGATCTGCAATTACGAGATGGAGAGTTCGGCAATTTATGGGTTATCAGCCCTTCTTGGTCATAAAGCACTGACAATCTGTGCAGTAATAGGCAACAGAGTAAGTGGTGAATTCATAACCGACTATAAACCACTTGTAAAAGAGCTTGCATTGAATGTATTGCAGATCATCTGACAGCTATTTGGAATAACTCTGATTATTTCTAATTTTGTTAAGAGTATTTTCTAAATAAAAAAACAATGTCTCCAACAGATCCTGTAAAAGAAATTCACTCTGATGAAATAGATCTGCGTGATCTCTTCAATAAAATTGGACGGACTTTATCCCGATGGTTCAGTGCTATCGGAAGAGCTGTTCTGTACACTATTGTTTTCCTGTTAAAGAATATTATTCCGCTGGTAATTAGTGTTATTCTCGGTGTGGGATTATCATATGCCATGAAATGGGGCACCAGGCCGATTTATATTTCAGAAATGAGTGTTAGAAGCAATTCAATACCCACTTCAGAAATGATATCAAACATAAACCAGCTTGATATACTTCTTGAAGAAAACAATATTAACGGCCTTTCAACAGCACTGTCAATCACTCCTGAAGAAGCGGGAAAAATCAAACATATCAGGGCATGCTGGATAATTGACAGGAATTATGACAGCATACCTGATTTTGTAGACTATAAGAACTCGCATAATGTGTATGATTCTGTCAATGTCAGGATGGAAGACAGGTTTGTAATACAGGTTGAACTAAGAGATCTTGCTGACATTCCTGAGATGAAATCAAGAATATTTTCGTATGTAAATAATAACCCTGTCTTCATGCAGCAGAATGATTTCAGATTAAAAATGATTGATGAGCTATTGGTAAGGCTCAACTACGATATTGAACAGCTGGACAGTCTTCAGAAGGTGAAATATTTTGAGGAGACAAGGAATATGAAGCCGGATAAAGGCGGACAGATGATTTTCATTCAGGAACATGCAACACAGCTGGTATATGGTGATATTTATAATCTTTATGACAGGAAGCAGGCACTTGACCAGCAAAAAAACCTGTATTATGATATTCTGACTGTCATCAACGATTTCTACCAGCCTTTTAAACGGTATAACGGAGGCTGGTATTATGGAAAAATAATTATTCCGGCCTGCTTTGCCCTCATGTTAATTTCCCTGATATTACGAAGACACCGGAATAAGATCAAAGAGATATTCGCGAAATATTAATTAATGACCGGTTGCGACAGACCGCTTTTTTTTCTGAACCTGGTTTATCCGGTATCAGTAGAATGCAAGAGAATAGCACAAAGAACATTATTCCCCATTGCCGGACAAGGATTGATTCGAAGAACATACTCACTGATATGATAATAAAAAATGGCCAGACAAGTGCTTTTAGCCATATTTCTTTGCGTCTCATGAGAGGAATTATTAACATCATTAGCAGTATTGCCGTTCCAGGAATTCCAAATGCAAGTTGTGTTTCAAGATATTGATTATGTGCATTTAACATAAAATATGCTTCCGCCGTAAATCCCTTGACCTTATATACTTCTGTCAGTTTATTTCGGGAATCGGGGCCTACTCCAAACAAGGGCTTTCCCTTAATTAATATCAGAGATGAGTACCACGCACGTGTTCTGGGATCAATATTCCACCATTCAATATTTCCTGATGTAAAACTGTTTTTCAGCATATTAAGTTGTTCATTCATTCTATGACTTAATGGAACAAGTTTAAATGATCCGTATAATAAAAAAGGGATAAGTATTAATAGTAAAACTCTTTTTCTAAAAGTCTTTAACTTAATGTAAATGATATGTATAAAGATGATTATGAAGATAATTATACCTGTACGGGATGAGAGGAGGAAAATGAATATCGTAAAGACCAAAATATAAAAAATGATGGTAGGTTTTGTAAAACGGGTATACCCATTCGCCAGCAGTAACAATGTAACAGCCCACATTATCTTAATTGCCAGATAGGTTGGATGCTCGAAAGACGAAAGTTGCATCCAGTTATATCTAGAAACCTGAGGACTGATAAACGGATCAAACTTAATTATCTCATTAGTAATTGTTAAACTGTCAACTGTGACTCGTGTTAGTTGGTAGATACAAATTATAATTATCCCTGTTATAAATGAAAAAAGGATTTGGTGAATTTTGTTTTTAAAAAAAATTGAATCAAACATTGGAAAACCAAGCAGAGGTATAAGAATAAACATTAATTTATCTTCGATATAATCCCATTTTTTGTTTAAAAGGAAATAAATAAAATAAAGGAAAAAGAACAGAAACATTGGTAAAAGATACCTTAATTTCTCTACAAAATGATTAAAGATTTGACGGGTATCAGTTAACCAAACTATCAATCCTAAGAATAAGAAGACCCCAAGAGAATAGAGAGACCAACTGCGGGGGAAGGGCATTAAGAAGACTGTAAGACAAAGTGTATAAAATCCAAATTGAATCCACTTATCGTTTTCGAAAAAATATTTTGTCAAAAAGCTTTCAGTGGTCTTCATTTGTACATATTTCCAGAAACATAAGACATACACTTTACTGATTTAGATGACCTATTTTCTGTTTTAATATTAAAGAGAAAAATATTATTATAACCAGCATTAGCACTGTTACCATTACCACTCCAAGATTTCTAAATATAAATACAATCGATATAATAAAAAGGTTTACTGATATTATTATAACTGTAGCTTTTAAATGTGAAATTCCAAGAGACAACAGCAAATGATGCATATGGTTCCTGTCAGCTTGGAAAGGAGACTTACCATTCATTATCCTTAAAATAAATACTCTGAAAGTATCGAAAAGGGGAATTATCAGAAAGCTGATAGCAATTGCTGGTGCTGAATGAATTCTGAATTCTTCATTCGCAAGCAGGTTACATTCAAGGAATTTTACAGTCAGAACGGCTATAATAAATCCAATTATTGTAGATCCGGTATCACCTAAAAATATCTTATTTTCTTTGCCAAAAACGTTGAAACAGAAAAAAGAAGCTAATGAACCGGTAAGGGAAACAGCTATAATCCCATAATTGAAATATCCAGTAAGAATAAACCATGCACCATAAAATAATGTTATCAGAATGCCAATTGCTGATGCCAGACCATCGATCCCATCAATAAGGTTTAATCCATTTATCAGGACTAAAAAAAGGAAAACTGTAAATAAAATGCTACTTAAAGGAGATAGAGAATCTAATCCCAGCACATTATGGAAGTTAGTTATACGTATCCCTCCTATCCAGATAACTATTAACGAGGACAATATCTGACCAAAGACCTTCTTCTTGGGGTCGATTATTAAAATATCATCTTTAATACCTATAAAGAACAGGGGAATAAGACCTCCAACTATATAAAGCAATTCAAATGCCCCGGAAATATGCGAAAAAATAATTATCGATACAGTGAATCCACTAAAAACTGCTAGCCCTCCCAGGGTTGGCGTTTCCTGCAAATGCGAAGTCCTTTTATTTGGAACATCAAATAATTTTTTAAATTTCGATATTTTAACTATGGTAGGAATAGATACCCAGGTTAATATTAGCGAACTAAGGAATCCTGCAACCAGCCGTATCGTTTCCGGAAGCTTTAAAACATCCGGCAATAATTCATCATTCATCTGTACTTATATTTACAGATTCATTTTTTTGTTAAATCTAAAAACATGTGAAGTTACTAAATGATAAGCAAAAAATAATTTACAAATTTTATTTTTTTTGACCTCACTATCGGCTATCAAGGTTGATTTCTCTAAAGAAATCCATGTACTTTTTCAAAATATTATCCCAATTATATTTTCCGATTATCATTTTCAAGCTTGATTCTTTATATTTCTCTATCTCATCTTTTCCAAGCTGTTCGATACAATTAATCCCTTCCTTGACCTGATTCGCATTGCTGAAATAAAATTGTGAATTGGCAGTCACTTCGCGGTTAAACTTATTGTCGTGGGTGAGGATAATATTTCTGCTCCCCATTGCTTCAAGCAATGATGGATTAGTTCCTCCCACTGAATGACCGTGAATATATGCTTTACAAGAGAATCTTATCGGATTAAGCTCCCTTTTATCATAAATACCTCCAAGAAACCTGACTCTTTCTGAATAATTTTTACTGGTTAAGCTTCTGACATATTGATTATCAATTAAATTTCCTACTATTACCAGCAATGAGTCAGTTCTTGCCTTCATGAATCCATCAATTATTACATGGAGGTTATTCTCAGGCTCAAGGCGGCTTACTACCAGATAATAATCATAATGGTTAATATTGTATTTTTTAATAACTTCAAAATCTTTTTCATCATTGATCGAAGTGCCATATTCAATTACCCTTATCTTTCTTTCAGCATGTCTGTAGGAAAGGCAAAGATGCTTCTTAATTTCTTCAGAATCAGCAACTATATAATCAGATAATCTGATCGCTAGCACTTCAGATATTTTTAGGTACATTTTTTTCAATGGTGACCATTTCTGTCTGTAATATTCAAGACCATCGGGATTTGTTATTACTGGTATTCCCTTGAAAATATTAAGAAAATAAAAGATTGAACCTGCGGCACTAGCTGCTAAAATGACATCGGAGTTCTTCATACCCCAACGGAAGCCCTCAAAATAATATTTCAACGGATGATCAGATTTAGTTACGGTTGAAAAGATGAGCTTAATGCCGTTAAAAGTATCCTTATAGTAAGAATTATTATCACATTGAACGGAAACATCATACCCATTTTTAACAAGCCGGGAGGATATTTCTTCTGCAAATGTTTCAAATCCTCCATATTTTGCTGGTATACCTCTTGTTCCGACGAGTGCGATCTTCATGAATTATTGTACTAAAACAAGTTCAATTTTACTTATCATAGAGGCAAATGAAAACTTCTTTGCGATCTGCCTGGCATTTGATGACAAAAGAAGATATTTTTCTTCATCAGAAAAAATCATATGTATTATTTTTATAAGATCCACTTCATTACGAGGGTCTATTATATAACCGTTAATACCATCCTCAACCATTTCAATTATTCCTCCAGCGGGAGGGACAATAACAGGAATTCCGTAAGTCAGAGATTCAAGGGCAGTTAAGCCGAAGGATTCTACAAAAAGATCAGGATTAGATAAATTCACTACCAGATTGCTTTTTTTATAATATGGATGAAGATCGTTCTGCCCACAGATGAGGTCAATGTTTTGGGGAAGCATTTTACCTCTGAAGTATTTTCTTATGTCAGAATCAGATGCATTCATGGCAAGAATAAACCTATACTCCTGAAGTTTTTTTGCAAGCTCAATTAAAACATCAACACCCTTATATTTTTTCAGGGAACATGCCATCATAATATATAGAGGTTGTTTCAGAACAGGCTTATTACGTTCTGCAATTTTTACAAATTCCAGAGATAAGGCATTATAAATTAATATTTTCTTATTAATATCTATTTTATAACTATTGTATAAATATTCGGATACAAATATTGCTTTATCTGCACACTTCTTAAAAACAAGAATAGCAATTCTATGAATAAAATTCTTAACCACAGGATTTTCATGTACATGATAAATCACTCTTTTATGAATCAGCTTACCTCCAAGTGCTGCACCAAAGGGAAGTATTGTATTAATATAGAATATGATCTCTGGATCTTTAAGATATTTAAAGGCTATGAAAAATAACCTTGCCTGAAGGATAATATAGCGAAAAAGAGTAAGAGCTCTGTTGGGTGAGAACCTGTAACTAACTCTGTGATAATTTACATCGCTAATACCTGACAGATGGCCTATTTCTGAAGAAGAAGTATAAAGATCGATGGAGAAACCTTTTTCAGAGAGTCCCCTAATAACTGATGATAAAACATTAGGGCTGCCACTATAATCATTATAGGAATGGAAAAATATTAGTTTTCTGGAATTCATAAATCATTATCGTATTTTCAATTCTTTCGCAGGTACTCCTCCGTAAATTTTATTACTTTCATAAGTCCCTTTTGTAACTACTGACCCTGCAGCAATTATTGAACCGCTTTCTATATTTGAACCATCTAATATTGTAACCTTAGCTCCTATCCAACAATTTTCTCCGATCCTTATTCCCAACCTTTCCACACCCTGAAGCCTTGTGGGTGTATTTAAATCAGAATATTTATGATTTTCAGAGTGTATGCTAACAAAATTTCCGAAGATCGTATTTGCTCCTATTTCAACTCCTCCGGCACAACCAAAAAAGCCATGAGTGCCTAATCCTACATTACTACCGACCTTTAGTCCAATCCCTATTTCCCTAATTGAACCGCTACATTCAATTGTTGTGTTCTTCCCAATACTTACATTATTGCCCAGAATAATGCCTTCCGATGACAAAGCATCGATATAACAGTTTCTGTCTATCGAGACACCCCGGCCAAGTTTAATAAGACTTTTAGCTTTCATAATAGTACTACGACCTCTGAAGAATAATCCATCTGATCTGCAGTATGTAAGAGAACCTCTTAATAGCATAATTAATCTATTGATAATTAATTTCATAAGATACCAAAATGGAATTCTGGAATCCACTGTAAAAGGTTCTCCTTTTATGGCTGAAACAATTTTACTTAGAAGTTTAATCATTATTTTAATCTGTTTACCAACTTCAATGGGAGATAAAGAATTACATTGGTAAGATACCAAACCCAATGTTCAAGTTTACAGCCGAGTAGCTTATTTTTTATCCTAAGCTCATCCTTATAGACTTTTAGAAGATCACTGGTTTTCCCCCCCATCCTCTGGTTTGCAATAACTTTATCCACAATACTTATTTTATAACCATGTATCCGGGCTCTGAGAAAAAAGTCATAATCCATAGCAAACTCATGGTTTATTGAAAATCCACCAATGTGATCAAAAACACTCCTTGAAACAAATGTTGATGGATGTGCAATACGCATAGTCTGAAAGATTCTTTCCGGATTGCTTTTATGTAATTTTACAAATTCACATTTGTCAGAAGAAAAAAGATTTAGATGACCACAATAAATTAATCCTTCAGAATTAATTTCCTTTACTATGCTAAATATTCCGTCCGTTTCATACCAGTCATCAGAATTAATAAATCCAATATAATCACCAGTTGAAAAAGATAAACCTTTGTTAAATGCATCTGATATTCCATTATCGGATTCACTGATCCAGTAATCGATGAATTCTTCGTACTTCTTAATTATTCCAACTGAATTATCCGTACTATTTCCATCGATTAATATATACTCGATATTGTCATATGTCTGACTGATTACGCTTTTAATTGTCCTTTCAATAGTTTTCTCTCCATTATATACGACAGTTATAATGCTAATCAGCGGTCTATCACCGATTCTCTTACATTTAGATTGGTTCTTTAGTCTCAAGCCACCCTGCTCCATGATCATTGATTTTCAATAATATCAAGCATTTTCACCCATCTGGATTGCCAACTATGGTTTATCAAGCACTGTTTATAGTTTCTTTCAATTAATGGAATATAATCAGAAAAATTCTTGAGAATTTCTAATATCTGGCCTGCCGGATCATTCATATCAGCCTTTATCCCGGGATCATATCCGAAGAGTTCCTTCATTTCATCAGGGATTACACCCAAAATAAGGCATCGGGATGCAATAGATTGCAGATACCTGTGTGTCATGGTAGTTATTTCTCCGGACTGGATGCTGTGAGTAATTGATTTGGGAAAACAGACAGAAATTCTGCTTCTGCCTAACCCATCGATGAATTGATCCCTGGATTTAAAGATTACCTCGCCTTTTACTTTTTCATAAAGATATGTGATTCCTGATTCCTGTAACTTCTGAACGACCCTTTCATGCCACAGGTCAAATTTCCGTCCCAACTGTAAAACATCAATATCTTTCATCGGGTACTCAGATGCCCTGTAGGACTGATTCCTGACACCCTCAGGGCACCAGATAACCGATAAACCAGGGATCAGTGCCTGTAAACGTTCTGCGGAATCCTTTGATGAAATAAATAGTATTCTTATATTATATGACCTTACTATTTTCCTTATGACGTCGAATGTTTCCGGCCAGGCATCAAAGAGATAAAGAACATTGCCATCTGAAAAGAACATGTGCGGAAAGCTTCTGCTTACTCCTGATGCTCCCATTGAAATACAGAAACAAGGTGCTTTGAATTTTGGACATAATTTATTAATCAGGGCGGCTACATGTGGTCGTATGAGTCGTCTGAGGTATCGTGATTCATTACATATTTCAAAATCTGACATTTCCATTATCGACGATTCAAAATCGTCTACATCGGACATTGAAACATGCTGTTTTTCAGGGTTTTTAACTTTTATAAGTCGAAGCTCCATTTTACATTGTTTTCTGAGATAATACCGGCAGCACATAACCTATCGTGATCGTAAGAATCGCCATTTCATGGTTGAACAATCCTGAAACAACAAAGTTTGCAATAAACATGGTGAGTGAACAGCCAAGAAGTATCAGACGGAGGAATTGTTTTCCCAGATCAGAAGGTGTGAATCCCCTGATACTTTCAATAAGAAGATAAATGAAGAATAGAAAGGTTAACAGTAAACCCAGTAATCCTTCCTTAACAAGAATGAAAAAGAAACCGTTATGAATCCATGGTACGGCAGTCCAATATTTACCATCGAGGAAAACACTGGCATCAAGATTCACCAGCTTCCCATAGCCGAATCCGAATATCTTCTCAATAACGTTACCTTCTGTAAATGTTATCCAGCTTCTGTAAGCTTCATATCCTCTGTAATATGTATTTATATCCCCATAATCACTGAAATCGCTGATTTTTATTTCCCTGAAAGAATTAACAAGCTTGTAAAGTATGCTGTTCTGGAATGTAAGTCCTGATTTTGCATTTATAATTGAGGTGAGAATTAAAAATCCTCCAATGAACAGAAAGCTATAGAATAACAGCTTGTCTTTCCTGATTGTTTTAATACTGAACAGTAACACAAAGATGAAAAGTAAAACCCAGTAAGTCCTAGATGCAAAAAGATAAATGGCAATCAGATTGACAAATATTGCAAGGTATTTTGATGAAGGTCTGTTAAATATTTTAAATTCAAAATGCTCTGAATATGCTGCAATTGTAAGACTCAACACACAAACCGGAGAACCGCTAGCGACAATAAATCTGGCTTCGGTATATGGCGATAGAAATGCGACAAATCCAACTCTGATTATTGTAAATACTATAAAAATAAGTGCCATCAGTATCCCGGCTTTTACCAGAAATGAAAGAAACATTCCTGGTGAGAATATTTTGGACATCTGATAACCGGTAATCAAAAGAATCAAAGGTATTGACAGATAAAAGAATCCCTGAGTGAAATGATACATATTACTGTTCAGGGACATAGGTAAAGCCGATAATAACGGAGCAGTAAGCAGGGCCGGGATGAGTACCGGTCTGAGTGTTAACTTCATCCGTGCTAAAATTATCAGAAAAAGATATAAAAGATAAAGAATCCAGATTATTTTGTTTGAGACGAAAAGGTACAGAATCAGAAAACTGAACAACAGAGACATTAATATTATCCTGGCAAATCCGGCTTTGTCCGGAAAGGTGAGTACAGTTTTAATTTTCAACATCAGAGTTCTGATTGTCAGGTACAATTAAATACCAGATCACTTTTTACAGGATAAATGTAAGATGATTCTGTCATACTATTTCTTTCCAAAATACTGAAAAATATTCAACAGTTTGAAATTACTGTTTCTGTAAGAGACCATAATAAAAATAACAGTAAACAATAAAATATATAAAAACATAGATGTCAGGCTGTACTCATACTGCTTACCTATTCTGACCAGGAAAAAAACTGACAACAATGAGAAAACCAGACTGCTGATGATTATAATCAGATCCTGCTTCCTGATAATTTCCTTAGTTCTGATATTGTTACTCTTCTGATAATAGTTAATCAGAAACAACGAACCCAGAGCAGTGGATACTGCATAAGCAATTACGACCCCATAAGAGGGAATTAATGAACCTAATAAAATGCCCGCTAAAATATTAAAAACCAATACAAAGATTGTCATAAACATAATGCCGTTCAACTGACCTTCACCTAAGGAATTATAATATGCCTGTGCATTAAGAACATTTATAAGCATCCCGGCTGCAAGGATATAACTACAATAAACGAAGACTGGCTCCACATTTCCGATCCAAATTTTCGACAAATAAGGTGTAAATAAGATAATGCCGGCAAAGAGGGGAAACACAATAAATATAATGAATGAGACTCCCTTTTCATAAATATATCTTACAGTTGATTTGTCAGTCTGTTGAAAATGAGATACAATGGGAATAGTTACCTGGTCAATTCCGGCAATGATCTGGCGTAATTGTGTAATCACACGGCTCGCCATTTCATAAAAACCCAGAGTTGTTAACCCGCTGAACCTGCTTATGAGAATCTTTGTAACAGGATCTGTCAGCATCTGGCAAATCGAAATCACCTGCATCTTATAGCCATATGCAAATAATTCGCGGAATACCTCCCGGTCCCATTTCAACTTTCTAATTCCGAATCCGACAACTGACCTCTTCAGATAGAAATAAGATATTATGAATACAACTATCGCCTGAATAGTCTGTGCAACGGCAAGTCCTGCAAGTCCTGTTGAAGGAATCAGGGAAATTGCCAGTAAAAGGTAAAGAACAGATGTAATTGCATATGCAAAATTTCTTATATAATTTTTCTGTAACCCTTCCAATCCGGAGGTCAGAACGTTACCGGTAGTATAAAAAAAGAGACTCGCCAAAGATATTGGCAGAATGGCCATTGCAAGATCTTTATATTCAGGATCGATTACCCTTGTGATAAAGAAGAATGCAAGCAGATAAATTATTCCTCCCAGAATCAGGAAAAGAATTGATATCGAAATGATTGAGGTGTAGATGAGTCTGTTAATCCGCTCCGGTTCCTCCTTAGCATTGTATTCTGCAACATATTTTACAACTGCTGAATTAAATCCAAGATTTGAAAGATTTGAGATTGATGCAGTGGCAATTATAAGCGACCAGACTCCAAGCATTTCAACCCCGAGTTTTATCACAAGTATTCTGTAAAGAAAAAAATATACAATTCCTGTTATTATAACCTGTATAACAGAAGAGGCTACATTAACAGCAATTCTGTTCCTTGAGTTTACCGGCATTAAATTATCAGATAAACAATATGAATGGCTATAAATTCTCCCAATACCACTTCAACGCCTCCTGAAGCCCTTCCCTGACATTGTGAGTAGGAGAATAACCTAAAAGTTTCCTGGCTTTTTCAACTGATGCAAGCGAATGAGGTATATCCCCTGCCCTTTCATTACCGTAAACAGGTTTGATTTTAAGTATCTCACTGTCATACCTGCCGGCTATCTCCCTTAGGAGTTCAAAAAGGAGGTTAAGATCGGTCCTTTCTCCGTGGGCGACATTGTAAACCTGGTTGACGGCTTCATATGCCGCAGCAAGTGCAGCCAGATGATTGGCCTGGATAACATTATCAATATAGGTAAAATCCCTCGAATAGGTTCCGTCGCCATTGATAACAGGCGCTTCGTGATTCATAAGCTTTTTCACAAATAGAGGGATCACTGCAGCATAAGCCCCATGGGGATCCTGCCTTCTTCCAAAAACATTGAAATATCTTAATCCTATCACTTCAATGCCATAAGTTGATGCGAAATTTGCTGCAAAAAGCTCATCAACATATTTCGTTATCCCGTATGGCGATAATGGCTTCCCTATCCTGTCCTCTACCTTGGGTAATCCGGGATGATCGCCATAGGTAGATGAGCTTGCGGCATAAACAAATCTCTTTACCCCTGCCTCTTTCGATGCAAACAACATCTTTACAAACCCGCCGATATTGACATCAGTGCTTGAAACAGGATCTTTGATTGACCTCGGCACCGATCCGAGAGCTGCTTCGTGAAAGACAATGTCAACACCATTTACAGCAGCCTGGCAATCATCATAATTTCTTATATCACCTTCAATAAGCCTGAAATCAGGATTATCCGTATAATCCTTCAGGTTCTCCCGTTTACCCTGTTGAAAAATTATCAAGGCAGATAACCTGATTACCTGAAGATAACAATGATTCAACAAGGTTTGAGCCTATAAAGCCAGCTCCCCCGGTAACAAGAATCTTTTTATTTTTAACAAGCCGTTCCATAGTCAATATTAAAATAAAGTTGTGATTAAATCAGTGTCAAGATCGGGATTATTCGAACATCATTATGATCTCAGTCCAGAATGAATTCCGCAGTTTTCCCATCGCCGTAAAATGCAGGATATTCAAGACCAGATCCGTCATTAATGAATTTCATGAATCCATCACGGATTTTAACAGGATCAGCATCAACAAGTTCTGCCGTTCCATTCTTTACAAGCTCAACCCATTCAGTCTCGGCCCGCAATACCAGACAGGGTTTCCTGAAGAAATGAGATTCCTTCTGTACACCCCCCGAATCAGTAATGATCATTCTGGAATGTCTTTTCAAGAAGGATCATCTCGAGATATGATACCGGAGGTATTATCTTGATAAATGGTGAATTATTGAGATCGGTCAAATAGGGTCGGTAGTTTAGTTTTCAGCGACATGACAGTTCTGGGGTGAAGTGGCATAACAAAGGTCACCGGAATTTTCCTCGGCAAGTGTGATCAGTGTTTTCATCAGGGTCTCCAGTCTGGAAGTGTCATCAGTATTTATTTCACGATGAATTGTCACAAGGACAAAGCCATTCCGGTTCACTGCAAGGCTTTCGAGGAACGAAGCTTTCTTTCCTTCGGCAAGTCCGCATAGAAGAGGGCATTATCATACATGATATCACCGGTCAGGTAGATCTTGGGATTATCGATTGTATACGGAGGAGAGTTTTCAGGCCTGAATCCTTCCCTCATAAGGTTCTTAAAAGCCGCATTTGTAGGAGCAAAAAGAAGTGTTGAGGAGTGATCGCTCACAATCCTGTTGATCTCTTCGGGCATCTGTTTTATTGAACGATCTCAGTCCTGCTTCAACATGAATAACGGGAAAATGCAACTTTGAAGCAGCGATTGCCCCGGCGAGAGTTGAATTTGTATCTCCGTAAAGCAGGACGCAATCCGGTTTCTCTTTAAGGAGGACCTCCTCAATGCCGGTAATCATCATTGAAGTCTGTCTGCCATGAGTTGAAGACCCAACTCCAAGGTTATAGTGAGGTTTGATGGATTTCCAGTTCATCGAAGAACACATCGGACATTTCCTTGTCATAATGTTGTCCGGTATGAACGATTATCTCTGGTAAGGTGCCGGAAAAACAGTTTTATTGCCCTGCTGATTGCCGAAGCTTTAATAAACTGAGGCCTGGCTCCTACAATATTTAAAAGTTTTATCTGCGACATTACTTTCCACGAAATATGGGAAGCAAATTTAGCCAAATTATCAATTCCTTTCAATAAATATTTTTTAACAGATCGCTATTTCGCATAGTTCACCGCACGTGTTTCGCGGATTACAGTTATTTTGATCTGTCCCGGATAAGTCATTTCGTTCTGGATTTTTTTGGCTATCTCAAAAGAGAGTCCTTCTGCTTCTTTATCATTTACTTTTTCAGCTCCGACAATGACACGGAGTTCCCTGCCAGCCTGTATTGCATAAGTTTTAGTGACACCCGGGTACTGAAGGGCAAGAGATTCAAGCTCTTTCAGTCTTTTTATATAGGATTCCACCACTTCGCGGCGTGCACCGGGACGGGCACCGGAAATTGCATCACACACCTGGACAATAGGTGCAAGAAGTGTGGTCATTTCCGTCTCATCATGATGTGAACCGATAGCATTGCATATTTCCGGTTTTTCCTTGAATTTTTCGGCTATTTTCATTCCGAGGATTGCATGTGGAAGTTCCGGTTCATCATCCGGTACTTTACCAATATCATGGAGAAGTCCTGCTCTTTTTGCAAGTTTAGGATTCAGACCCAGTTCAGCTGCCATTATTGAAGCAAGATTGGCAACTTCGCGCGAATGCATCAGAAGGTTCTGACCGTATGATGATCTGTATTTCATTTTCCCGATAAGTCGTATGAGTTCGGGATGAAGGCCATGGATTCCCAGGTCGATAGTCGTTCTTTTTCCTATTTCAAGGATCTCTTCTTCAACCTGTTTCTTGGTTTTTTCTACGATCTCTTCAATCCTTGCAGGGTGTATTCTGCCATCAGTTACAAGCTGATGAAGCGCTAGCCTGGCAATTTCCCTTCTTACCGGATCGAAAGCCGAAAGGACAATTGCTTCAGGTGTATCATCGACAATTATCTCAACACCGGTGGCTGCTTCAAGAGCGCGTATGTTCCTGCCTTCACGGCCGATTATCCGTCCTTTCATCTCATCGGAATCAATATGAAAGACAGTAACAGCATTTTCAATGGCATTTTCAGCCGCAACCCTCTGGATTGTCTGGATAACAATCCTTTTAGCTTCCTTATTTGCAGTCATCTTGGCTTCATCGAGTATCTCGTTAATGTACGACATTGCACCTGTCTTTGCTTCCTCCTTAAGGGATTCGATAAGATGGTTTTTTGCTTCCTCTGCAGAAAATCCGGAGATCGACTCAAGTTTTTCAACCTGCTGGCGGTGAAATTTTTCAAGTTCTTCGTGTTTCTTATCAACTAATCTCCAGTTGGTAATTGAGATTTTCGTGAATAGTATCAGCTTCGTTTTTCCTTCGCTGAAGCTCTTCAATTTTCTGAGAAAGAGTAAGCTTCTTTCTGCTTGATCCTGTTTTCAGACTTGTGTAGCCCTGTTATTCTTTTCATTAATTACTTTTTCATGTTCGGCTTTAAGCTGTAAAAATCTCTCTTTTGCCTGAAGGATTTTTTCTTTCCGTATTACTTCAGCTTCTGTTTCAGCATCGCTTATGATCTTCCGGCTTTTGTTTCTCAGTGCCGAGTGCCAGAAAAATATTCCGGTTCCAAATCCGGCCAGCAGTGCAACTACTCCCAGTTATAAGTCGCAAGGACGCTGTTTATTGATGTCATTAGTATTGTCATAAATCTGTATAATTTATATATATATTAATGTTAAAAAAAACCCGCAAAGTTCCTTCAGATTTTATAAAACCCCATATCTACATGGTTGAAGCTTCTAATCCGGGTCGGACTTCCACTGTCATGCGTCAGCATGATCCCGACGAATCGGGATGAGGCCTGTCCTTGCCAGATTAAGGATGGGCTCCAAAGTTTTAACTGTTGAGTTTCAAAAATGAATGAAGAAACAGTGCGGGCAATATTTTCCTGCTATATAAAAGAACGCTGTTACTCTTGTTTTTCCAGAACCGAATCGATCTTCTGAATCAGTTCATTAATGGCATCCGGGAACATAATCATTTTCAAGCTTTTCCTCTTCCTCTGTGAGTTTTATCACATACTGTAACGCTGCCATTGCCAGAAAATCCTGCACATCCTTATCAGTATAGCGCTGCTTGTATTGCAGCACTTTTTCATTAATCATCCTGGCAGCTTTCCTGATCTTCTCTTCATTTTCCCGTTCCACCTTCAATGGATAATACCTGTCCGCCACATTTACCCTGATCGAAAGCTTATCATCCATTGGTATATTTTATCTGTTTAAAAGAGCAACACATCTGTCAATTTCCCGCACTAACTCATTAATCTTCTTTTCTCGCTTCACCGGCATTCCCGCCATCACCCAACAGTGCTCCTGATAACTTAATCCTTTCGTATTTAATTTCAAGTTCCTTTATTCTGTTCTCTCTTTCCTGAAGAATATTCTTTAACTCTTCATCAGCTTTCTTAAGATTCTGACTCTCGTTCCTGAGGTTTTCATACCTGATTAACAATTCATCCAGTTTTTTGTTTAAAAGTTTTAATTCTTCATAAAGATCACCGGACATATCAAAATCTTTAGCTGCAAAGTTAATCATTGTTAATCAAATTTTCAAAAAAATGCATTCAAATAGTTTGCTCAACTGCGCCAGATGTTTAGTTTTGCAGGACATAATCAGAAAACTGCAATACAATGTCATTTATAAAAGTTTTAGTTATCATTTTTTTGTATTTCAATTCATTAACAGATACTCCTGAAGACAAGACAAAATCTTCATCTCTCCCGTTAAAATACCACTCGCACTATCTGCCAATTTCGGGGAGCTGAGAGCAGATCATTTTCATTCAGGAATTGATATTAAAACCGAGGGTGTTACAGGAAAGGAGATTGTTGCTCCCGCGGACGGATTATGTTTACAGGATAAGCATAACACCAGGAGGGTTTGGAAACGCAATTTACGTCAGTCATAAGTCAGGATATTCAACAGTATTATGGCCACCTCGACCGGTTCATTCCTGAAATTGAAAAATATGTTAAAGATTACCAGTATGAACAGAAGAGCTTTTCGGTTTCAATATTTCCCGCCAAGTGGAGAAATTTGTTTTTAAACAGGGCGATATTATTGCATATTCAGGCAATCAGGAGGGTCATCAGGACCACACCTGCATTATGAGATCCGGAGATCTGATTCGGAGAAGCCGGTAAATCCGCTGCTCTTTGAATTCGGAACAGGCGATAATATGGAACCTGCCTTTGAGAAGCTGGCAATTTATCCCGATAAGCAGGAACACACTGATAAATGGTCGTAACGCCATGAAAAAGATAGATTTATCAGGCGGACATGGGAATTTCTATATACCTGCCGGGAATGAAATTAAAATAAGCGGATCTGCCGGATTCGGGATAAAAAGTATGATCTGCTGAATGACAGTTATAATAAGTGTGCTGTTTATTCTGTTGAAGTGAAAATAGACAGCGCTACAATCTTCAGGAATGTAATGGATGAATTCTCTTTTGCTGAGTCAAGATACATCAACAGTCATATTGATTATGAGACTTATATGAAGAGACAAGAGTATATTTTGAGAGAACTTATCTCCTTCCGGGTAATCGGCTGAGCACGTATGAAAGTGTTGTCAACAGACGGAATTTACAATTTCAGCGACAATAAAATTCACCATGTGGTAATTGAGATCAGGGATGTACATAATAATCTTGTCAATCACTCTCATTCCTGTTAAAAGTGAACCGCCTGTAAAAGCACGTCTGCCATCTGATAATTGAGAAACGGACCTGATCATGATGCCTTATAACAGGGCGAACAGGTTCAGGGCCGGTAACATCGCATGTATCAATACCGGCGGGAGCGCTTTATGATACTCTTATGTTCAGTTATAAAAAAGAACCACCGTCTTCCGGAATGTTCTCTGAACTTCATCATGTGCACAATAAGTATACCCCGCTGCAGAGGTCATGTTCACTTTCAATCAAACCTGTCACCGTCCCGGCAGGAAAAGAATCCAAGTTGCTGATTATCATGCTCAGAGATGATGGATCAAGGGTTCCTTTATCAGGAAAAATGGCTGACGGATTTATAAATACCGAGACAACTTCATTCGGCATGTTCTATGTAGGTATTGACACAGTTTCTCCGGTGATATCAGCAAATGGACTTTCCCCTGGCGCTGACCTCTCATCAAAGACCGGGATAAGGATAAGGATTACTGATAATCTTTCGGGAATAAAATCATATGAACCATTTATTGATGGAAAATGGGCTCTCTTTGAATATGATCAGAAATACAGTCTACTGACTTATACATTTGATCCCAAACGAATTACAAAAGGCACAAATCATAACCTTGTCACTGAAAGTAACTGATAACAGGGATAATGTCAGTACCTTTACAGGTAATTTTAAATGGTGATAGCTCAGAGCGCAGGTCTCAGAGCGCAGAGCTCAGAGCGCAGAGCTCAGAACTCAGAGCACAGAACGCAGAGCTCAGAACTGTAGTCATCCTCAATTCCTAACTCCAAACTCTAAACTCCAAACTCCGAACTTCCTACTGGTATATCCTCGCCGGGTAAACTCCTTCCCTGATCATTTTCCTGATACTTTCAACAACGAACGGTTTGTCTTCGCGGTAGGTTACGCCAAACCATCTGTCGTTGCTCATCAGTACTTTTATTCGGATTTCATCTTTTGCAATATACCTGTCGAGAGTGCTTGGAATAAGTAACTCAGACTTGATATCCATTCCGTTTTTATGAATGAAATTCCCGAAATCTTCCTTCAGAATATCAAAACAACCGGGTTTGAATCCGAACAGATTCATGGAGACTATTTCACTTCCGTTGAAATGTTCTTCTGTACCATCAGAAGCAGGAGCTTTGGCGCCGTTATATGTCTTTTCAATTTTGAGTACTTCAACGATATTCTTCAGAAGACCGTTCTCATCGACATTGCATACACCCCGGTTCACATACCCATGGTCGGAAAGGGTATTTCCAAGCTTATAACCCACTATGCAATAACAGTCAGGATCATTGTCATTTACCAGGAAATCGCGAAGGATTTTCAGCGAATTATAACCATAGAAATCATCGGCATTGATAACGCCGAAAGGTTCTTTTATTTTATCTGCAGCAACAAGAACTGCATGACTTGTTCCCCATGGTTTAATGCACTGATCAGGAGCTATCTGTGCGCCTTCGGGTACATTAGTAATTTCCTGGAAAACATAATCGAGTTCGATCTTACCCTTCAGTTTTTCAAAAAACCTCTCTTTCACCTGCGCTTCCAGATCGCGGCGTATGACAAAAACTATCTTCCCAAAGCCGGCCCTGATAGCATCATAAATTGAATAATCTATAATCGTTTCACCTGAGGGTCCGACTTCATCGAGCTGCTTATTGCCTCCATACCGGCTCCCCATTCCTGCTGCAAGAACTAAAAGTGTAGGTTTCATACGAGAATAATATTACTAATTATTTATAAATTAATTGGTCCGTATGGAACCTTCATGATTGCAAATTATGTTCATGTCTTTTTTGCGTTTGAAGCATGGAGGTTTCATACTATAAATGATTTGATCTGCACAATTATAAGGAAAAAAACGGTACTTTTAGTAAATTCTGAAAAAATTGACAATGAATTTCAAACTTGAAATCTGTGTCGACAGCATGGAATCGGCAATAAATGCCCAGTCCGCTGGCGCCGACAGGGTTGAGCTTTGCGATAATCTTACCGAAGGAGGAACCACACCATCTTACGGGATGATTATTTCAGCACGAAAAAATCTGAGCATAGGTCTCCATGTGATAATAAGACCAAGGGGCGGAGATTTTCTTTATTCCGCGCAGGAATTTGAAATTATGATAAAGGATATTGAAATATGCAGGCAATCAGGAGTCGACGGTGTGGTCATAGGCCTTCTGAATGCAGATGGAACAATTGATGTGGAAAGAACAAAATATCTTGTTGAAGTCAGCAGCTCCAATGGCTGTCACTTTTCACAGGGCTTTCGATTTGTGTTCCGATCCTGTAAAAGGGGCTGGAAGATATTATCCTGACCGGGGCGTCAAGGATCCTCACTTCCGGACAAAAGAATCTTGCTACTTGAAGGGGCAGAACTCATCAGGAGATTGGTAAAATGGCCGGGGAGAGGATTATTATAATGCCGGGAAGCGGGCTTGATGAATCAAATATTGCAGAATGGCGAGAGTACAGGAGCAAAAGAATTTCATCTGACAGGAAGAAAATTCGTTGAAAGCAGAATGATGTTCAGGAGTGAAGGAATCCCAATGGGAGGATTCCCGGATATCCCCGAATATTCGAGAAAAGTGGCTGACCCAGAAAAGATAAGGAAAATCATAAAATCCTCAAAAGGGTTTGACATCGATTTTGAAATTCAGTCTGACTTTTTAACTTTGCAGTCGAGAAAAAGTTGGCAGTTGGCAGTTGGCAGTTGGCAAGTCAGATCTGAAATTGCCAACTGCTTTTTGCCAACTGCCAACTAGTAAACATATTAAGAATATAAACTGAATATAAATACTTATGAGAAAACTTGGTGCAATACTTCTGACTATTCTGGTTGTTACATTTTTCAACGACCAGACCACAAATGCCTGCACAAATTTTATTGTAACAAAAGGCGCTTCGAAGAACGGATCGGTAATGATCACCTATTCGGCTGATTCACATGTCCTTTATGGCGAACTTTATTACCGTCCCGCCAGGGATTATCCCGATGGCGCTATGATGGATATTTACGAATGGGATACCGGGAAATTCCTGGGAAAGATAAAACAGGTTCCGCATACTTATTCAGTGGTAGGAAATATGAATGAACATCAGCTTGCCATAGGTGAAACAACTTACGGAGGGATTGACGGGATGGTGGATCCTGAAGGTATAATTGATTATGGAAGCCTTATTTATATTTCACTTCAGAGGGCAAAAACAGCACGGGAAGCCATTAAAGTAATGTCTGAGCTTCTTTCCGAATACGGATATGCAAGTTCGGGAGAATCATTTTCAATATCTGATCCCAATGAAGCATGGATATTTGAAATGATCGGAAAAGGACCCTGGAAATAAGGGTGCTGTCTGGGTTGCCCGTCTTGTTCCTGACGGCTATGTATGTGCACATGCAAACCAGGCACGTATTCAGACCTTTCCGCTTGCAACAGGTAAAAAGAACAGTATAGCGATAACTTCGAAAGACCTGAAAAGGATAAATGATCCTGCTGGTTGAATGCGTTTATGCATGGGATGTGATTGAAGTTGCAAGAGCAAAGAATTTATTCAGCGGAGCTGATCAGGATTTCAGCTTTTCAGATACATACAATCCTATCAGTTTCTCCGGCGCCAGGTTCTGCGAGATGAGAGTATGGGCGTTTTTCAGGGCTGTGAACAATGGAATGGAACAATACGCCGGCTATGCATCCGGTCATGATCTGAGCAAACGTATGCCACTCTGGATCAAGCCAGACCGTAAAATTTCCAACTACGACATGATGAATTTCATGCGTGATCATCTTGAAGGAACTGAATTTGACATGAGAAAAGATATAGGTGCAGGTCCTTTTGCATCTCCCTACAGATGGCGTCCGCTTACATGGCAGGTATCGGGTGATCCAAATGCACCCGCATATTGTAATGAAAGGGCCACTGCCACACAGCAGACAGGTTTTGTATTTGTTGCAGAAAGCCGCAGCTGGCTTCCTGATCCGATAGGCGGAATATTCTGGTTCGGAGTGGATGATGCAGCAACAACCGTTTTCAATCCCATCTACTGTGGAATAACGGAAGTCCCTGAATGTTTTAAGGTGGGTAACGGCGACCTGGTGACCTACTCCCCCACTTCAGCTTTCTGGCTTTTCAACCTTGTAGCGAACATGTGCTACTCACGATATGATCTGATGAGCGAGGATGCTCTGAAAATTCAGCGGAAACTGGAACTTGGTTATATTGACCAGACGACTTCGGTTGATGAAAAAGCAGTAAAACTGCATGAAAATGATGTCTGGAAAGCCCGTGAATTTCCTTACGGATTATTCGCTGAAAACTGCTGCAAATACTTTTACAGGAATGGAAATCACTCAGTGAATACCTTCTTGTCAAATATATCGACGGTAATATCAAGAATGAAAAAGACGGTAAATTTGAAGTCAGTCCTGACGGATATCCCGTAATGCCGAAACAGCCTGGTTATCCCGATTCGTGGAAGAAATCGGTCATTCAGGATACGGGGAAGAAATTGCTGGTACCGGCAGGGGGAGGCGCATTAAGGGTTCAGGTGTTCAGGTAATCAGGTTCAGTATTCAGGCTTAACCAGACGTAATCGGTGTAGTGCTGCGTTAAGTTTCCGTAAACCGAATACCGGAATACTGAATACCGAATACCGAATACCTGGAACATGTAATTAAAAACAATTTTCGTCTTGGATGATTTATAAAAAATATTTATGTAAATTTGCGACCGATTTTCAGAGATTATTACAGGAACACAAAATATTTTGCGAGATGAATTTAATGAATGTTGTTGAGAAAGAATTGGAGGTAAAGAATGAATTCCCGAAATTCATTGCAGGAGATACCATCACGGTACATTATAAGATAATAGAAGGAAACAAGGAAAGAGTACAGCAGTTCCGTGGCGTTGTTCTTCAGAGAGTTGGAACCGGACATACTGAAACTTTCACTGTAAGAAAGATGTCAGGAAACATTGGTGTTGAAAGGATATTTCCGATATCATCCCCATTCATCAGCAAGATAGAGCTTAACAAACATGGCAAGGTACGCCGGGCGAGGATATTCTACCTTCGCGATCTGACCGGTAAGAAAGCCAGGATCAAGGAAAAGAAATTCTAGGAGAAAGTGTACGAACTCACCACTATAAATTACCCCTCTCTACAATGTAAAGAGGGGGATTTATTAATAGATCGAATAGTAAGAAAAATATTACACAGAGGAAATCCGGAGAAACACAGAGAGACACAGAGATCAGAATTCAGACTCTGTGTACCTCTGTGCTTCTCTGTGTAACTTTTAAATCTTACTGATCATCTCTTCTTTTTTAGCCTTGGCTTCTTCGACCATTTGAGTTGCCCTCTTATCGGTTTCCTGAACGAGCTGAGTGGCTTTCTTATCTGCTTCCTTCTTATTGTCTCGGCAGCTTTCTGTGCTGCAAGCTTTGCAACCGGACCTTTTGAGGAAGCTTCGTCAAGCAGTTTTTGTGCCTGAAGGTCGGCCTCTTTTCTCATAGTCTCAGCCGATTTTGCAGCATCATCGCGTAGTTTTTGTGCCTTAGCCTCTGCTTCCTTAATAAGTTTATCACCCTGAGCTTCAGCTTCCTTTCTTAGTTTATCTTTCCTTCATCAATTGCTTTGTCGCCGTTTCCTTGACAGTTTCAATAGCAGTTGCTTTTACTCCTCCGGTACTGTCAGCACTGCCGCTTCCAAATACCGGAGTAACCACCGGTTTCCCAAAAACACCTGTGAGCTTTACATTTACCTTCATAATATCCGAAGGCATCTTAACGAGAAAATCCCAGTGCAGATGCCTGGGCAGATAATCCATCAATAAATGAATTAACCGAACTTCCCAATTCCGATCTCGGTATCTCTGTTTTAATCAAATAGTTCATTGTCTGATCAATCCCCTGATCTCCTCCTATGTTCATCTTTAATATTTCCAACCTTAACATCAAAGGGACTGACAAAGATCCTGCCGGTTTTAATATTGAAGCTGATATTAAGGTCTTTAAAAGTGTTGGTATAATTTTCCCCAAGTTTAAGAAGCTCTTTCATTTTGTCGTAAGCTGCCGATTCCAGAAGAGTGATCTCATCCGACTGCAGCCTTCCTCCTCCGGTAATTGTACTGATCACCGGCATCATATTGCTGCCCAGAAGGCTTTGATAGGACATTTTGATATTTACTTTCCCATCAACACCTTTTGCAGCAGGAGCCAGCTGCTGAATTGTATTGAATGCATCAAAACCGTCTTTTACTCCTATGCTCTGAATGTTGAAATCAGCTTTCATCATGGGTTTAAGCGTATCCCGGGTATCATAATCGGCATTCATTGCCACAATACCTCCGAGAATATTCATCCCGGTCTCCCTGAGACTCAGTACTCCGTCCTTTACAAGAATATGACCCTTTACATTACTTGCTTTTATTTTCCCGTATCTTAAATCGTTTATAAGAGCATTAAAATCAAAGTCGATATTCTCAGGAATTTTGATTAAAGCCAGAGCTGTTGTATCTTCGACCACGGTTGTGTCGGCAGCGATCTGGATAATATTTCTCCGGCATCAACCATGTTTGACCTGAGTTCAAGATTCCCTTTAATAGTTTCATCTTTAAATAGATAAGGAATATAGTTTTCAAGTCTGCCATTGATCCGGAAGTCGCTCCTCTCTCCTATTTTAATATCAGAACCGGTAAGAGCCGCAAAAGCCGGGGAAAATTCAAAACCGGCATTATTTATTTTCACCCGGGGATAACCTGTCATTTCAACCAGCATATCCTTTATTCCCATATTCCCGGATGCCTGGAATTTATCATATTGACCCTTTTCGATTGTCGACATCTGTCCGGCCATTTTCACGGACATATCTATGATCCCGGAGAGGTTCATACTGTCGAGGGGAATTGCATTTGACAGAGCTGTAAGGTCTATTTTGCCTATCATTGAGGCCTTTACATCAGGATCACTCATAGGAGTCTTTAAGGGCGAATGTCATATCGAACGGATTGCCCGCCAGTTCCATATGGAATTTTTCGATATTGGCGGTAGTCTTGTCCATATCTTTTCCGTCGACAAAAATATCTGCATTCAGGTTGATGTTGGATATTTTCTCCGGCAATGCAGGATAGCTTATAAGTCCATTATTCACGCTCAGATTTAAAGCAATATCAGGGAGGGTACTGTCGGCATCGCTGTAAACACCTTTGGCTGATCCCGAAAGTGAAAATTCCCCGGTGGCATTAAGATCCTTGAAATCATGTCATATATATTGCCGGAACAAGCGAAAGCAATGTTTTAAAAGAAGTCTGGTCCGATTTGAAAAGTAAGATCTGTTGTGATATCATCTTCCGGCATCTCCACCCAGCCCGTAAAATTGATTAAGCAGATCATTTATTGTCAGGTAGTTTTCCCTGAAAGTAAATTTATAGGTATCAAGGTTTGCAAGAAGGTCAAGTTCTCCATCGGCTTTTGCCCTGTTCAGGTATTTTATACCTTCCATGATGAAGTTCACATCATCGGCTTTCAGTTTAATTTTAAGGTCGGTTTCGCTGCCGGTCATATCACCGGTAAGCTCAAAGTTCAGGTCATTTATGATCGCTTTCATGTCGGATGTCTCGTCATTATAAATAAACGAGCTGTTAAGGAAGGCAACTTTTTTCAGAAGTATCTTCATTGCTGAAGAAGTTGTATCAACCTCTTCAATTTCGGTTGTTGCAGTATCTTTGGAAATATCCCAGTTAAACGACCCGTCTTTAAGATATCTGACATTAACAAGGGCTTTATCCGCAATTACAGATCTTATTTCATAACCCGATTTTTTAAAAAGACTCGTGAGGTTAAATACAAGATCGAAAGATTTCACTCCTGCCAGTGTATCATTTTCGAACTTGCCGATTCCCACGACAGATACGTCATCAAGTCCGAATGACAGGTTCGGGAAATTGCGGAAGAAGCTCAGCTTATAGTTCTCAAAATTACTTTTGCATTTACTGATTCATTGATGACCTGTTCCACTTTGGTCTTTAATTTTTTCTTTAAAGATTACAGGAACAGTAAACAGCAGGATAAGGATCAGGAGTATAAGTCCGAGCAGAGAAAATGTTAATGATTTTTGCCAGTCTTTTTCATTGAATCATGAATTTATGATATTATCAGAAATGTATGCGGTGTTGACGGAGTAAAAGTAGTAAATTATCGGGGATTTGTAAAAAAAGATGTGCAAGTGCTTAAAGTGAGCTAGAGTGAGCTAAAGTGCCTAAAGTTGAAATTGCTTCGGAACCATGCTACTGACAATTAACTTTAGGTACTCTATGAACTTTAGGCACTCTAGGCACTTTTTCAAAATTTTCTTATATTTGCAACCACTCGAAACATGGTCCCGTAGCTTAACTGAATAGAGCATCTGACTACGGATCAGAAGGTTGGGGGTTTGAATCCCTTCGGGATCACTTTAAAAAAGGGAGTTAACGTAAGTTACTCCCTTCTATTTTTCTGTCAGATAAGTACACACAGAAATCTGAAAGTTTTTATTTACTCTTTCACGCACCGGACATTACGCCCGAAGTTTCTGGCCATTCCGGCCTGATTTACAACAATCATGTCGAATTGAAGTTCCTTCAAAAATGCAAAACCGGGCTCAGGTTGTGTGGAGGTCCACCAGCTTCCCAGTAAACTCAGGTTTAGTCCTCGATATATTCTTTAATTCTGCGGGTAAGATATTGAGGGTAGGTTTCCGTTACTGAAATGTTTTTGTTCTCTTTTTCTATACAGTCATAAATGAACTCTCCTTCAGTCATAATTTTTTCTTTACATATACCATAACCATGGTAAGCAAAAATGAATCCTATTATGCAGCAGGCTGTCGGTGGGGGAATATTCTCCTTGCCTGTAAGTTCTTTCAGCACTTCGGCTGCAACCTGTTTAATGATTTCTTTATCATAAGGGTTTTGTAATTTGAACAGGTTATTTTCACTCAGAAGTAATTTATAAAGTTTATCAATGATCTTTGGGTCCCTGATTGTAATTTGTTTATTGCGGGATTCAAACCGGACAGATAAAAGAGGCTCCGGAGCCTTTTCGAAATTAATTACTTTAATCTCCTCCTCAAAATATGAACCTGTTCCAAAAGCATACATGACATAACGGATCAGGTGATTGATTTTCTCCCTTGTAAGACCGTAATCTTTGGAAAGCCGTTCAGCAAGGCTCCATTCGGTAATATCTTCATGATTATTAATTCCCGGCTTACCATCCCAGGCTGATAGTGGTTTAAAGGGAATAGTTAACAATACTTTCGGTTGATTGTCAGTGGATTCATACTCTTTTTTCATCATAATATAATTTTGATTTTAATTGTATGATGGAACCCACATGTCGATGAAATTATATTTATTCGTATTTGTGTTTGGATAACATGTGGGTTTCATAATCACAAGTTTATCATTGAAGTTTTAAAATAAATGATCCGTTTCTGATAAGAAGGTCTTTACCTTATTATAACATTCATATTCAGACTTTTAATACTAAATGTACTAATTCGGAGTCGGATTGTATTCAATTCCCTGATACGTAATTAAATTTCCAAGGTTACAACCATTACCTTACTTTTATTCACTTATTGTCTTAATAATGTTTATTAAATATCATGGATTGACCTTTGCAGGAAAACCAATTTATTACTGCAGGCAGCGAAGACAATGTCTCGCGAATATCTAACAGATAGTTAGACTGTTAATAACAGTTTTATATAAAAATGTTAACGTGGAATAAAAAATTTGTAATACTACATTTACCACTGATAAAAGAGAACTGAAAGTTATTTTGAAAGTTTGATTGTTGACCAGATTTAATAATGGTCATTGACTGGTTTTGAAACAGTCACCCGGATATTGATGTTCTTGCTGCTATGATAGTCGCGGAGGCCGGCATCTTAATGGGTTTAAGTTATCATGGTTTTAGGTTTTTTCATTTCTCCTCTTCTGCCGGCCTTTTCTTTAAAATATTACTCTAATTTACAATACCCTTACAAGATTTTTAAAAAATAATCCCTTTTTGAGGGTAACAATTTGCTGCCTATTCGGATTAAACGGTTGCATGAATCAGGGCGGCATATCCTGCTTATGAAGTTTTACATCGCAAATAGTTTCACTTCACATCTCCGTGCCGCCCTTTTTCTTGCCAGATCCAATAACCTCTATTTGTCTGACTCATCTGTCTCTAGGCCCAGCAAAACAGCCAGATCTATGATTTGCTGCCGGATGTCACCGGGTGTGGCAACCGTATGAATTCCATAATATGAGGGCATGAACTGATCCTGCAATTTTCTGACATCAACTTTCGCTATCACTTTTGCCGTACACATAATATTGTATATGTCTTCTCCTCCGGTGTAGATCTTATGACCATCAACAACCTCTCCTGTATGAAGCCTGACCTTATTATGCAGGGAATGCATCTCCCATATGGTAACGGGTTCTCCGGCAGGCCATTCTGCTGTCATTCCGGTAGAAGCGCCAGGTTCATCAGGTTTATCCCTTACCGGACTTTCAGCATGCGGTCTGATTATATACGGTATCCGTCTTTCATCTCCATATATATTTATGGGTATGCCGCAATGCAATATAATTTCAACGGAATTGGCATTATCATACATCACATCACCAAACATGCTGTGTTTGCCGGTCAGTTTATAAGCTATGATTTCACTGATCAGAAGATCAGGGTAATTCTGGCAGACAGCCATTATTCCCCTGGGTTTGAATCCAAGCTCCAAGCCCAATCCAGGATTATATCTGTCTTTAAGCTGATCCCCTGCAGCAATGGACCGGATGTGAGTTGAAATTGCATTGCAGTTATATTTTTCCATTAAAGCATCGTGAGCAAGATATCCCCTGGCTGTTTTTATTATCTCATTTCTGTTCACCTCAACCCTCTGGGCGCCTTTGATCCACTGATCTGCAATCTTTTCTGCTTCTTTTGTGTTCACTTTTGTACAAGCTTCATAGAATTCTTCCGCTCCTACCCTGACTATCTCTACTCCATATAATTCCTTCAGCTTCTGGGTATACTGAAGATTATGATAATCAGGGAAGGTCTGATTAACATCTCCCCTGTAATTTACCTGTGCAATATTCTCATCAACGGTGTTGGTTACCATCAGTATCCTGGTCTCTCCCAGTTCCTTTATTACCTTGATGAGTTTGATCTTATATACCAGGTCGTTGAACATAGATTCCCTGACTGCCGGAGCACATGTATTTCTCCTGTCGAGCTGTGCGTTCAGGATTTTCACTTCCTTATAATCTGTGCCTCCGATAAGGACACTCCCCTCAGGAGCTTTTCCTGTTGCAAAAAGGTTCCACGGATGCCCTGCATTGAATTCCCAGAGATTATAAACAACTATTGTGGGTAAACCGGTAAAAGCAAGCCGGTAATCTCCGTGCAGTTCGCCTACAACAAGCATCCCGTGATAATTTCCTTTATTTTTTTCTATTTCAGTCAATCCATCCTGATTTGTACCCTTCCATACTATAAAATCTATTCCCGGACATGCTTTCTGAAGCATGCTTACAACCTGTTCATGAGTTGTGAATGTTTTTGGAGCTCCACCTGATCCCGTACAACCGCAGCCTCCGCTTGTGAAAATTGTAAATATTTTTGTATTACTATTTTGCGCAAATCCAGATAATCCTGCAAATGCAAGAATTGAAATAATTGAATAAATCCGTTTCATGATTCTTAGCATTTTAATATTTATAATCGGTATGGTCTCTATAAAAATCAAGATAATCTTTTCAGTCCTGACTATTTCCCGCGTAAATGAAGATCAGCAAAATCGAGATATTGCTGCCAGTCATATAAAGTTACATCATGCACTCCGGTTCGGATATGATAGCCGATTTTACTGACAACAGGTGAATTGACTGCAGGCATTTGTGTTGCAGGAAATACTTTGCCAGTCAATAATTTATATACCGGTGATGCTGCAGCACATGAAAGAAATTCACCTTTTGGATCAGCCCACTGATCCTCTTCGGCACTGGCAACATATAAGGGACGGGGTGCAATCAATGCAGAAGCTGATGCTGATCGACCGGCAGAATTTCTTCCTTTTCGTTATATTTATTGAAATTTTCACAGAACCAGTGAGGGAATGACCGGTTAATACGTCCGACAGTTTCTCCGAATGCTCTTCGTGAAAGTGCAGCACCTCCGCATCCCGAATTATTTGAAATCACAACTGCAAATCTTCTGTCGGTGGCTCCTGCCCATAAAGCGGCCTTTCCAAGCCTGGAATGACCTATAACTATTACCTTCTTTGAATCCACAGACGAAATCTTCTCCAGGCAATCCATTGCCCGCGATAATCCCCAAGCCCATGCAGCAATACTTCCCCATGAAGTGTTATCAGGGTCGGAATCATATAATCCGTGCACCCCGTTTTTAAATCCGTCATCATAATCAGGATCAGCATCGCCGTAATATATTGTTGCCAGACCATATCCCCGTGATACGATGTCTTTTACCTGCCAGCTGGATGCATCCCTCCCCGTCCCAGATTCAACGGCTTTGTTATTAGCTAATATTTGCTTCTTTGTTATTCCTTACCCAGGAAGTTGTTACAGATATTCCTGGTTCATCAGTCACAGTATGATTTCCTCCGAAATTATATCCGAGAAACAGCGGGACCGGTTCAGCGGATTTCGGCAGGTATAAAAGCATTACCATGGCCAGTTCTTTATTTCCTCTCTTCAGGGTGATCTTTATTTCCTTTCTGATTGCATTACCGTTCAGAGCATTAATGTCTGATGATAATTCACTGGTGATGATTTCACCATCCCATTCTAGGTGCAACACCATAAACCTCATTTTCGAATATTTTAAAGATCTCAGTCCGGCGTTTTTCCCATTGTTTTTTCTTCTTCACTTCAGATCCGTTATTAAAGATCAGCGGATCGGGCAGAGTGTATGCAGGTACTTTCGATTCATCATAATTCGCTACAAACTCCTGTGAGTATAAAGCATAAATACTTGTTGTTAGCAACAGAATCGTTATCAGAAGAGATTTCTTTTTCATATGCAGTCAGTATATAATTCTAAGTTGAATGAATTTCATTGAGAATATAAAATTTTGACTTTGTGATTCTTAGTGTCTTTGTGACTTTATGGCATTTTTTTGCAACTAAGACACCAAGACACCTAAGTTACACAAAGATTCTCATTATTTAAACAACTAATCACCTCTGCGCCTTTCTCATAATATCTACCTTGCTGCAACTTCGTATATATTAGCATCATACTCCCCTGTGACAACAACCTCGAAACCCTTCTCCATCAAGCACCTTTCCTGTTGCAGTAATTACTTCCTTTCCGTCTGGTGCCAGTCGGACTGAGTATTGCTTTGACGGATCAAGGTCTGTCAGCATGACAGTTCTTCTGTTGTCAGCGGCACCCTGTTTGAATACTCCGATGATCCCTCCTGCTTTTGTTTCAGTGTTCAGTCTCATCCAGCCGTCCCACATACCTTCGGCAGGTTCACCAAAACCGGGCAGATCTTTCCTGTAAGACATATAATCATACTTTTTCTGCATATCCTGCATCCATAGAGACCACTTCTTTATTACAGCTCTTTTTTCGGAAGGAATCTTCCGGGGATCACCAAGAACGATCGGCAGGCTCCCGATAAGAGATTTAAGGCTGAATTCGAAAGTCTCTTCATTCATCTGCAGGTTTCCGATAACAAGTGAGCTTGCCGGCACTGCCGGGGATCTCCACCATGCAAGATGTCTTACCCTGAGCGGGCCCGCCGGGTATGGTTGTTCTACATTCGAAAGCCAGTTGCCTTCCGCATGTTGTGCAATTGCATAATCCATAAGCTGAAGCTTGCCGGCAGTTTCAAATGTACAATCGATAAAAAGATCAGGCGCCGATTTATGAAGTTCATCAAAAAGCTTAAGCAATCTTTCATAAATCACAATAAATGATTCATTATGATCCCTATGAAAAGGATGATCAGTTGCATAACAGCCCGAAATGGCATCATCATTCACGTAAGCGCTTGTGATTACAGCAAAATCGAGCTTGGCATATGCCAGACCATAATCATTTACCAGCGATAATACTTTATTTTTTATATAATCGACCCATCCGGTTCCAAAGCAGAATGTGACAAAATCCTTATTTGCCGATCCCTGGTGAAGATTACCGGGCTGACCATCCTTGCTTTTCACAAACCATTCGGGATGCTCTTTATATACTTTTGCATCGGGGGTTGCTGATCCGATACTGATCCACAGACCCGGCTTCATTCCAAGCGATTTGATATAATCGAATGTCAGGTTTAAGTCCGCCAGGGAACTTTTTCTCATCCACGATCCAGTCGCCGTAATTCTTTCCCCAGCCGACATCGGAAGATGAAGATTTTTCATTTATCTGCCATCCGTCATCAATAATAAATTCCTGGACACCGCATTCGGCAGCGGCCCTGGCCACATCGCGGACAAGAGAATCACTTACAAAGGTCCTGAAAGGATTCCAGGTATTATATACAAAGACCGGCTTTTCATCTGAGGAAACGATCCTGGTGTTCATATGGCGGATTATAAATTTGTTAACATCGCCATTTATCACATCAAATCCGTTGTCGGTACCCTGATAAAGGCAGATGAAGGTAAGAGGACTCTCCCACTCTTCTCCCGGTTTAAGCCATTTTCTGAAAGCAACACCCTGACAGTATGGGTCAGTCCGGCTTCAAGATTGTTTCCCCTGGTATGATAAGCCGTTCGCTTCAGAACACCGGGAGCTTCATTCCCCATTGCAATACCGCGTCTGCGGTCAGGATCATGAATGACAACAACCGGATCATCCCAGTTACCGACAAAAGGTCCGATATGTTTCATCCTGGCATAATTATGATAAACCATGGCGTGCAACATATCCGATCCTGGTTTCAAGATCCTCGATGTTCAGATCTTCAATTTTCAGATCTTCCTTACCTGTATTTTTAAAACCGATCCATTTTCTTACAACAGGAAGACCGGGATAAAGAAGGTAATTTAATTCAATCCGGATTTCCGAAGAATTTTCCGGTTCCAGAATGATTTTTACTCCTTTCCCCTGCATCGAATCGTTAACCGGTGATGGTAGAGATTATTTTCCAGCCGCTTCTGCCATCCAGTGATCTTATCGTTCAATGAAAATGAAAACTCCCTGCTGTCACTAATAAAGTTCTCTTTCATTCCGGGCATTAACAGAGCCGATGAAAAGAACTTGTTCCCTTCTGTGGAAATTTCTCGGCGGATAGTTTCCATTATCAAGGATAATGGTATTCTTATCTGTTTTATAATAATCCTGTCCAAAAAGATCTATTGAATAAAACATTACAATAACTACAGCTAAGTATTTCATAACCATAATGTTATAATATTTAACCTTAGTGCTCTTCGTGTGAACTTTGTGTCCTTCGTGCCTGCCTGCCGTCAGGCAGGGTTAACTAATAAATACTATTCTTTTCCTCCTTTTCTGAACGGGACTTCTTCAACGTTTAATTCCGGAAGTGATTTACTGAGCTCGGTTTTAATGTTATTATATTCCGGATTACCTGCAAGATTTTTCCATTCCATGGGATCATTTTCATGATCGTAAAGCTCTTCGGAGCCGTCTTCATATCTTATATACCGCCATCTTTCCGAACGGACTGAATGCCGGTTGCGTCCCTTGGTAGTCAGAAGTCGGATAATCCCAATTTTCATTAACATTCTTAAGCAGAGGTACAATACTCCGGCCTTCATTTTCAGTATTTCCGGGAATTCCGCAAAGCTCTGTCAGTGTGGGATAAAGGTCAAGAAGGTTTACAACGGCATCACAGCGCTGTCCGGGCTTTGTCATACCGGGCACTTTGATTATCAGCGGCATGCGGCATGATTCTTCCCATAATGTAAATTTCTTATACCTGAGTTTCTCACCCAGATGCCATCCATGATCACCCCAGAGAACCACAACGGTATTATCAGCATATTTGCTTTTTGCCAGGGCATCAAGAACAACACCAACACAGGAATCAGCATAGTTAATGCAGGCGAGATAAGCCTGTATGGCTTCCTTCTGCTTATTGTATTTTTTTACCGAGAAGTAATTCTTCTGAGGTTGAAGGGCAGCTGAGGGAATATCATCGTAATCATTTTCATTTACTTCGGGAAGAACAAGGGTATCCGGATCAAATTTGTCATAGAATTCCTTTGGGACAAACCATGTCAGATGGGGACGGAATATTCCGCAGGCAAGGAAAAATGGTTTTTCATGATCCTGTGATAACTGATTGGCCGCCCATTTTGCATTAAGATAATCCGGGGTAGCTTCGAATGTAGCATCCGTCGGGCCCCAGTCAAGATTCGCATCCACCTCCCCCACCGGGATCCCGTTTACCATATAGCCATCCTGACTGACAGTATTACCATAGCTTCCTTCAATTGGAACATGCAGATCCCATGATTGTGGATCAGCCCATGGTCCGTTGGGAGTGTGAAATATTTTTCCTCTTGCAAGTGAATAATAACCGTTGTTTGAAAACCATTTCGGCAAAGTTACAGCATCTTTCAGCAGTTCCGAATCCCGCATAAAGCTTTCATTTTCATAGATACCGCTGGTCGACGGCCTGTAACCTGTCATCAGAGCAACCCTTGAAGGATTACTAAGAGGGGCAGCACAATAAGCCCTTTCGAACACAACACCTTCTGATGCCAGCCTGTCCATGTTCGGAGTCTGCGACTGCGGATGCCCGCCCAGAAAGCCTGTCCAGTCATTCAGGTCATCTATGGCAATAAAAAGGATATTATAAGGTTGCTTTTGCTCTTTTGCGGATTTGTTACCACAGGATGACAAAATACCTGTGACAGCAGCGCCTATAATTACAGTATTCAGATTGATTGATCTGCAGGTCATCTCAGATTTTTATAAAGATTTTATTTTTATAGAGCCAGTAACACAAATACCAGAAACCTGCCCATATTCCAAGACTGGTTAGTATACTTACTGTCAGCTCTCCGGTCCATGAAAACAGTAATTTAACAAATGGACCCACAATACTTCCAATAATATCTCCGGTTCCGATATGGAAAAAAATATAAATAAAAATACTGTTCATCCCTACAATGATAAAGAACCAGGCAATTTTCGAGAATATTCTTCTTAACATCTATCAGCCAGTAGCAAAAACAGAGAGCAAGGATTGTCCATCCGCCGCTTGCAAATACGAATGAAGATGTTGCGATTTTCTTGATAATGGGAGTCACATTCAGAAGGTCGAGAGCATATCCAATGGCCAGAGCAGATAACACCTGCAATTAATAAGATCCTGATCTTTTCCTTCGGACTTTTTTCACTCATCAGGAGTTTGCCGCAGAGTACACCCCAGACTGTATGTGCAGTTGTTGAAACAAAATTCAGTGTTGCCCAGATACTTGTCTTATCAACTCCTTCAATCGTATTATTGAACCAGGAACCCAGATTTTTATAAGGGACCCATGGATGATTAAATCCTTCAACCGGGAAAAACCGGTAGGCAAGATCGATGAGAAGAAGAATAATGAGAGTAAATATGATCTGAAACTTAAAGCTTTTATTTCTTATCAGGAAAGCCACAAGATATGTCACAGATAACTGTGCCAGGACATTCTGAAAACGGAAAACCAGATGATCGGCCTCTATAAAATATAATGCCCATCCGAAGAACAACAGCAGGAAAGCTCTCCTGAAGGCATGCCTGTTTATTTTCTTCATGGTATCGCCTTTCCTTATCCTGTTGGCAACTGCAAAAGGGATGGCAACACCCACAATAAACATGAAGAATGGTTGAATAAGATCCCAGAAATGAAGCCCGTGCCATTCATGATGTTCCAGCTGGGTTCCAAGAAACTGAAAGAAGCCACTGTCAATTTTTAAAAGCCTGCCATAGAGATGCGAGGCTTCACCAGCCAGAAGGAACATAGTAAAACCACGGAAGAAATCAACCGATGTAATTCTTCCAGGTAATGGAGAAAGTGGTGTTTGAGGATTTGAATTCATATTTGCATTGGTTAGGTTTGTTCGGGTAAATGTTTTTGATCAGTTTTCTAAAAAATATAAATTGAGTAAGTCAAACTTAAGAATTTTTAAAATCATTATAACTGTTGCTATAAAAATAAAAATGGTAACCAGCCGCGAAATTCAATATAATAGTTTATATTATTATTTTTACAATATGTAAGATATAAGAAAATTTTTTAAAATTTTAAACAGATGAATAAAACGATATCTCTCCGGAATTTCAGGATTGAAGGTAACTATCCTGATACTGACAATATCTTTTTTATGGATTGCTCCTGTAAAATCCCAGATGAAGATCTATATTAATACCGACCTTGAAGGCATCAGCGGAGTATTCAAATTCTCCCAGACAAGAGAGAAAGATACTCCCCTGAATATCCAGGCATGTGAATATTTCATGGGCGATCTTGCTGCAGTCATAAGAGGGTCTTCGCGACGGAGGGGCTGATGAAATTGTTGTTCTTGACGGGCATGGAACTCAGGCAATATTTGCCTCACCTGATGGTCCCGGGGGCAACATATATAACAGGAACGCCCCGTTATGGTGCAGGGAATCTGACTGATCTGGACTCTTCTTTTGCCGGTCAGATCCTGCTTGGCTTTCATGCAATGATGGGCACCCCCGACGGTGTATTGTGTCATACCCAGTCATCAAAATCGGAAAACCGGTACTGGTATAACGGAGTCGAATCGGGAGAGATCGCTCAGAGCTCAGCGATTGCCGGTTATTTTGGCGTTCCGACAATAATGGTGACAGGAGATGAGGCAACATGCCGTGAAGCAAAAAAATTCCTGGGGAATAATATCGTCACTGTTGCAACAAAAAGAGGAATTGCAAGAGAAGCAGCAGAACTTTATCCGTTTGAAGAGACTCGTAAGGCGCTTTATGAGGGAGCAAAACGTGCAGTAAGCGTCATCAGGTCATGCAAGCCATATATTCTTAAAACTCCTATTCAGATAAAGGAGCAGCGACTTAACCTGGATCCCACCCTGCCAAAACCTGTAGTTGTGACGAGAGAAGGCTTTGCTGAAAATGCCCTTCAGATCTTTTCCTGGAAAGAAAAATAATTTTCGAATCTGTCAATTGTGGAACCCACTCCGATTCATAGCGCGATTATAATACGATAATATGTATTATATATAGCGTAGGATCACAGGAAAATCTCAGGGGGCAGTAATTCGAGCAGGTCGGAATTTTTAGTTAAAAAATGTTAAACAATGATTAATATCAATATTCTGTATATTAGTACCATAAAACAATCATTGCTACATTTAACTTTGAGAAAAAGAGAATCATATTGTTGTATGATAGTAATTCTGCTTCATAGATTCTGCTTTCCAATGTCTGGCAGAATAACCGATTTTAATTATGACCAATTTTTACTAACCAATCTGATTTATTTATGAAAAATTTCTTGATGATCCTGTTATTCCTGGCATCAACCACGGTTTTTGCCCAGAGAATTACGATTACAGGGACAGTGACCGACGAGGGCGGCAACCCTCTGGTAGGTACCACTGTCCTGATTAAGGGAACTACCATGGGAGCAATTACCGATGCGAACGGAAAGTACTCGATAGATGTCGACAATCGTAATGTGACTCTTGTATTTTCATTTATCGGTTTTATAACCCAGGAAGTGGCAGCACAAAACCAGGCTGTAGTTGATGTAATACTTAAAGCTGAAATCACTGGTCTTGATGAAGTTATTGTTGTGGGATATGGTACTCAGAAGAAGAGCGATATAACCGGAACGGTTTCTTCTCTTAATAAAGAAAGACTGGAGATGGCTCCCAACCTTAATGTTACCCAGGCTATTATGGGGGCTGTACCGGGCGTCTTGATCCAGACAAACAGTGCAGGTGCAGACCCCGACCAGTCGATAATGATACGTGGAAGGAGTTCAATTTCTGCTGACAACTCACCACTCATCATCGTTGATGGCATCCCTTACGGCGGAAGCATGTCAGACATCAATCCGAAAGATATCGGCTCGGTTGAAATCCTTAAAGATGCATCTGCAGCTGCGATCTATGGATCCAGAGGTTCAAACGGAGTTATCCTTATTACAACCAAGGAAGGCGTGTCAGGAAAGACGGTATTTTCTTATGACGGAAAATATGGCGTCAGCCAGTTCATCAAGAAATATGATTTTCTTAACGGCCCCGAGTTCTATGATTTTAAAATGACGAGAGATCCCGCATATGTATATCAGACAGAGACTGATAACTTAGCCGAGGGCGTATCAACAGACTGGTTTAGTCTTGCTTTGAGAAGAGGTCAGTCGCAGGAGCATAATGTTTCTGCTTCCGGAGGCTTTAAGGATACGAAATTCTATATCGGCGCCGGTCTGACTGATATCATCGGAGTCGCGAGAGGCGACAATTTCACGCGTATTACAACCAGGATAAACATTGAAACCAAACTGCTTGACTGGCTTGCCGTCGGAACAAGAACCCAGCTTAACTACGATGATGCCAGCGGAAATGACGTGAGCTGGTATTCAGCAATGATTGCCAATCCCCTTGGAAAACCGTATGATGATAATGGCAATTACCTGATTTACCCGATTGCTGAAAATATAACCATAATCAATCCCTTGACTAATCTGGCCTATGACGATCTTGATAAATCATACCAGATACTTACCAACAATTATCTGAATGTCGATGTGCCATTTATAAAAGGACTGACATACAGGCTGAATACAGGTGTCAGGACAAGGTTCACCGATGCAGCAAGATACGGCGGGATTAATACGTATAGTGGATACAGGACCCAGGGAGAGTCCAGATCGAGCAACTCGGTCAGCAGCAACGTGGTTCTCGAGAATATTTTGAATTACAACAGGACAATTGGCGATCATACAATCTTTCTGACAGGATTGTACAGTTATGAAACTAACACCAGTAAATCAAATTCACTCAGTGCAGAGCAGTTCCCGAATGATTTCCTTTCCTGGTACGGAGTGTCCCAGGCTGCTATTCTTGCTCCTTCCACTTCTTACAGGAAATCTGCATTGGTTTCACAGATGTTCCGTGCCAATTATTCGTATGCAAGCAGGTATCTTGCAACATTCACAATCAGGCGTGACGGATATTCAGGGTTCGGAGAAGATACCAAATGGGGTGTTTTCCCGTCCTTTGCTCTTGGGTGGAATATTTCAAATGAAAACTTCTTCCCTCTTAAGAATATCTTTAATACATTAAAACTCAGGGCTTCTTACGGTCTCAACGGTAACCAGGCAATCAGTCCTTATTCTTCTCTTCCGAAGTTTACAATTGCCAGTATAATGTCGGGCAATGAAGCGCAGGTTGGGTATAAGCCCATGGTCCTGGGCGTCGTAGACCTGGGGTGGGAAGCCGCAAAAACATTTAATATCGGTCTGGATTTAGGATTGTTCAAGGATCGTATAACCGCTACAATCGACTGGTACAGGAAAAACACATTTGACCTGTTGCTCGACAGAAGTATCTCGGTAATACATGGATTGACTGAAAGTACAACCGATGACTGGATCCATCCTGCTGTTACACAGAACATAGGACAAACACAGAATACAGGATTTGAAGTCTCAATCAGTTCAAGAAATGTGGTTCGGCAAAAATTCCAGTGGATGACGAACGGGAACTTTTCATTTAACAAAAATGAAATCACTTCACTTTATGGCATTATAGATCCGGCAACAGGAAAAGAAATGGATGATATCTCCAACGGGTGGTTCATAGGTCAGCCTGTGCGGGTGAATTACGATTATGTGTGGGATGGTATATGGCAGCTTGGCGAAGAGGAAGCTGCTGCTGTTTATAATTCACAGCCCGGATACGTCAAATTAAAAGACCTGAACGGAGACAAATTGATTGATGCTAATAATGATCGCCGGATCATGGGTCAGTTAGACCCGAAAATGTTATGGGGTTTGACAAACACTTTGATCTACGGCAACTGGTCATTCAGCTTCTTTTTCCATGGTGTAACCGGTATAACAGCACATAACGACAGGATGACTGACAGTGTCCAGGACGATCTTCGCTACAACACGATTAAAAAGGACTGGTGGACGGCGACCAATCCAAGTACCACCTGGTATATGAACAAAAAGATGGCCAATGAGATGGCAGGACACGGTGCAACTCTGTATGAAAGCACGGATTTCATAAGGTTGAAGGACGTTTCCCTTGCCTATAGTCTCCCTCAGAACGCTATTAGCAGGATAGGCCTTAGCAATATAAAAGTATATGTGTCCGGACGTAATCTGCTTACTTTCACGGATTGGAGCGGATTGGATCCTGAGTTGGTGGATCAGGACGCACAGAGGAATATCCCGATGCAGAAAGAGCTTATTTTCGGCCTGACCTTTGGATTTTAGAAAGTGATAACAGTAAAATTAAACACGATGAAAATATTGAACTATACTATCAGAATTATGCTGGTGATCATTTTGCTGGCAGGCTGTTCCAAAGATGTCCTTGAGGAAAATCCGCCCAACATATTGTCAGGGCCGACAATCCTTAAAAACTATAATGGATTCGAAGCAGCATTGAATGGACTTTACTTCCTTGGAAGGTACGCCAGGTGGCAATCGGAAAAACTTGAAAATGCGCTTAACGGAGTTGATAACATGACCAGCAACGCCAAACGAAGCGATATTTTCTGGAACTGGACCACCTCCAACAATCCTTCAGATGACGACCTGTTGGAGACCTTTCAATGGTTGTACGAGATAATTAATGCCTCCAATACAATCATCTACTATGCAGATCAGGATGTCGACTGGAGAGGTGGTCAGGATACCCCTGAGAACAATAAGCTCAGAGTTGTTGCAGAAGCCCGGGCCATAAGGGGATGGGCATACAGGCGGCTCGCCTACTCATGGGGAGATGTACCGCTGGTACTCACAATGCCTCAGGGTATAAAAACCGACTGGGAACGTACACCTGTCGCTGAAGTCAGAAAAGCTATAATAAGTGATTATAAATTTGCCCAGCAGTATGTCCCAACGGAAGCTTCGTTGCAGGGCAGGATCACTAAAGGCGCTGTCCAGACCCTTCTGGCTGAAATGTATCTTACAGTAAATAAACCCGATAGTGCCCTGTACTGGTGCAACCAGGTAATTAGCAATCCGGCCTATAAGCTTACAACTGCAAGGTATGGCGTGCAACTGGATGATCCGACAGGAAGCGCTTTCGGCGATATGTTCAAGGAAGGAAACCAGAACAGGGAACAGGGCAACAAGGAAGCACTATGGGTATTCCAGTTCGAGCTGTATAACAGTATTGACGAACAGGGTCATCAACTGTCGCGCTCCACGGTAGGTACTTACAATAGTATGAAGATTAAGGGAACAGACGGTAAAGAAGTTGCCCCGATCCAGTATACTATTGATAGAGGCGGCAGGGGTAAATCATATTTTACGGCGACAAAATGGTGGTTCGACAGCTATGAAAAAACCGATGACAGGGCCCAGAATTATATAATGCGTACATCATTCAGGCTTCAGACTAAAGAAGAGAATAATAATGGATACACTGGTGTAGGCGAATTACCAGCTGATAAGCTGCCTGCCGGTTATCACTACGGAGACACTATCTGGCTCAAATGGGACAAGGAGATTACAGCTACAAGGTTTAAAGTCAATGACTGGCCTTATTCAAGAAAAGGAGAAGGAACCAGCACAGTGGATGTGCAGGCAGACTTCGCATGGACAGACCAGATCTATATCAGACTGGCTGATACCTACCTGCTTAGAGCAGAAGCACAAATGAAACTTGGTCACCTGAATGAAGCAATGGCAGATGTAAACGTAATCCGGGGGAGGTCACATGCAACACTGGTTACCGATCCTAATACCATCACAATTGATTATATTCTCGATGAACGCTCACGCGAGCTGTTCATTGAAGAGGAGCGCAGGATGACATTGCTGAGGACGCATAAATGGTTCGAAAGAACACAGAAATACAACAAATTCGGTGGAGAAAAGATCACATTGCGTGATACTATCTTCCCGATACCACAGGATGTAATTGATGCTAATCTAACCAAAGAATTCCCGCAAAATCCGGGCTATTAAAAGATTTGCTATCGATAATGGTTTGTTATACATAAATTGAATTCGGTTAAATCGACAACCTGCCTCTCATTTCCGGGAGGCAGGTTTTTGATTAAGAATTAAATATCCCGATCAAAAATCATGAATTAAATGTTTTATTCTGATCTTTATATCAGATCAGATTATTATCACTTTAATAAAAGATCATAATGAAACAAGCTGTTATGACTTCACCCGGTATTATTGAGTACCGGGATATCTCCGAACCAGGACAGATATCAGAAAATGACGTACTTCTGAGAATCAGGAAGATAGGCATTTGCGGGTCAGATATACACGTTTATAAAGGTGAGCACCCTGCAACTCCTTATCCTGTTGTTCAGGGACATGAATTCTCAGCCGTTGTTGAAGCCGTTGGTGATAAAGTAAGTAAAGTAAAACCGGGGATGAGAGCTACAGCCAGGCCCCAGATTGTCTGCGGAGAATGTAATCCCTGTAAAAGAGGACAGTATAATGTTTGCCAGAACCTTAGGGTTCAGGGTTTTCAGGCACCGGGGGTTGCACAGGAACTATTTGTTGTCCCGGAAGAAAGGGTTATTCCGTTCCCCGAAAATATGTCATTTGAACAGGGTGCAATGATCGAACCGGCTGCAGTAGGCGCCCATGCCACAAGCCGGATAAATAAACTTAATGGTAAGAATGTAGTCGTTTCGGGAGCAGGAACCATTGGCAACCTGGTGGCCCAGTTCGCCAAAGCCAGAGGTGCCGCCAAAGTACTTATAACGGACATCAGTGATCACCGGCTGAAAATTGCAGCCGGATGCGGAATAGAAGGAATACTGAATGTAAAAACCGGTTCCTTTGAGGATGGCGTAAAATCATTCTTTGGCGATGAAGGCTTCCAGGCCGGATTTGAAGCTGCCGGTGTTGATTCATCTCTGGATGCACTGATGAAAAATATTGAGAAAGGTGGCGATATTGTGATTCTCGGGGTTTATAGCCGTAATCCGGTAGTCAATATGTTCTATCTCGGGGAACATGAACTTAATATTCTTGGTTCATTGATGTACCGGCATGAAGATTATGAGACTGCCGTGGAAATGATATCTTCAGGCAAAATAATAACCGGACCACTGATCACTGAAAGCTTCCCTTTTGACCAGTATCAGGAAGCTTATAAATTCATCCTTGAAAACGGAGAAAAAAGTCTGAAAGTAATGATCGATCTTTAAAAACATCTCAAATGAAAAGAAACAGCTTGCTGATAAAGAGTCCGCTATTATCTTCCTATAAGCATAATTCAGATATGGATCTCTTCCTGTAACAGCGGTACTGAAAAGGTCAGATCAACTGCAAATGTGAACAGCGAATCAACGATAGCAGGATCAGCAAGAGATCTGTCGGGTATCAGGATAGGCTACAGCACTCCTTCACTGAATGCACCTTTTTATGTTGTTCTTACACAGTCGGTAAAGAAATACACTGAAAGTTACGGTATGAAGTTTTCTTCTGCCGATGGCCAGGATGACATCATCAAACAGATAACATCAATTGAAGATCTGATCGCTACAGGTATAAATGTACTGATCCTGAATCCGCTTGACCATAAAGCAATGGTACCTGCCGTAAACGCTGCCGTAAAATCGGGTGTGCCTGTATTTATAGTCGATAGCGCCATTGATCCTGAAGCAGATTACATTACTTCAGTTCAGGCAAATAATGAAGGTAACGGGGAATTGATTGGAGAATGGATCGTAAAGAAAATGGGCAGAACCAAAATCAGGGCTGCACTGATAAGCGGAAGCCAGGGCAATCCTGTGGGAAGGGAGAAACGGCTTGGATTTATCCGCGGCTTCTCTGAAACTCAATTAATGACACAGGGAAGTGTTGATCTCACAATCGTATCACAGGGCTGGGGTAACTGGACCAATAACGGAGGATTAAAAGCTATGGAAGATATACTTGTGGCATTATCCTGATATTAACTTACTTGTAGCCGAAAATGATGCAATGGCGATGGGTGCCATGAAAGCAATTGATGAGGCCGGCAAATCAGCTAATATCACAATTGCCGGATTTGACGGACAGAAGGAGGCATATGAATTAATAAAGCAGGGAAAATTCGGTGCAACTGCCCTTAACAGTCCGGATGAACTTGCAAGACTGGTTGTTGATGCGGTTGTCAGGTACCTGAACGGAGAAAAGCAGATTGATAAAATAATATACACACCTGCCGTTCTGATAACAAAGGATAATGTAGACAGGTACTACGACCCGGATGCAATTTTTTGAAATGTTAATGACGCGAAAGTGTACAGGGTTGAATTAAGAAATATCTCCAAAACATTCGGTGGGATCACTGCGTTGAAGGACGTTACATTCAAAGTTCTCCCCGGTGAAATCCATGCACTTGCCGGAGAAAACGGTGCAGGCAAATCAACCCTTGTAAAAATTCTTTCAGGAGCCCATACAAAAGACAGCGGTCAGATTTTCATCGACGGTAATGAAGTCCTGATAAGGAATACACATGACAGCAGGAAACATGGTATAGGCATAATTTACCAGGAATTTTCAATCGTACCTGAATTATCAGTGGCCGAGAATATATTCCTGAATCAGCTCGGGACAGACTTCTGGATGAGATGGAGAAAAATGAAGATGAGGGCGGAAGAGCTTATCAGCAGTATAGGATTCAGTATCAATCCATCTCTCCGGGCTGGTGATCTCAGCATTGCACAACAGCAGATTGTTGAAATAGCCAAGGCATTATCGGAGAAGGTAAAAGTACTGATCCTCGATGAACCCTCTGCAGTTTTGGGCCCCAAGGAGGTTCAGAAACTATTTGATACACTGATAAAGCTTAAGAAAGATGGTGTCGCAATAATTTATATATCTCATCACCTGAGTGAGATATTTCAGATCGCCGACAGGATCACTGTCCTGAAAGACGGCTCAACGGCCGGAAGTTTTCCCGTAAATGAAACCAACAGGGAATCAGTAATTAAAATGATGCTCGGCAGATCACTCGATGCCATGTACCCGGTTCATGACACTTCTGCAGGTGAAGAGGTTTTAAGAATTGAAGGAGTTTCATCCGGAGGAAAGGTCAATGGAGTGTCATTCACCTTAAAAGCAGGCGAAATACTCGGCATTGCAGGTCTTGTCGGAAGCGGCAGGACCGAGACGGTAAGAGCGATTTTTGGCGCTGATGAATTAAACAAGGGAAGGATCTTCCTTGATGGCAGGGAAATCCGGCACAGATCACCCGGCAAATCGGTAAAGTCCGGAATAGGGATGGTCCCCGAAGACAGAAAACAACATGGAATCATTCAGCCATTAACAATAACAGAGAATATCAGCCTGACAAACTACAAAAGTGTTTCAGGTATTTTTGGTTTCATAAAAACAAAAAGAGAGAAGAAAAATACAATCGACCTTATAAGAAAGCTCTCCATTAAAGCTGAAAATGAAAACCAGGAAACTGTCAGCCTGAGCGGAGGGAACCAGCAAAAAGTTGCACTTGCAAAATGGCTTAACCGCGACTGCAGGGTGCTGATAATTGATGAACCGACAAGAGGAATCGATATCGGGGCAAAGGTCGAGATTTATAATCTGATCTGTGAACTGTCAAAAAAAGGAGTGGCGTTAATTGTTATTTCTTCGGAAACTCATGAATTAACAGGTATCTGCGACCGGATACTTGTGATGAGGAAAGGTAAGATAAAAAGTGTTTTGACAAGGCCGGAGTTTTCGGAAGAGGAGATTCTCCGATTATCTATTCTTGATTGATCCTGAAAGAAAATGACTGAAATAAACAGAAAAAAGAGCTTGGAAAAAGTTCTGCAATTCATCGCAAAGCATAATACACTAATAATTTTCATTGTCATGCTTGTGATTTCTGCAATTGTATCGGATGTATTTTTTACCTCTTCCAACCTGTTCAATCTGATAAGACAGGTAACTCCCGTAGGAATAATAAGCATGGGAATGCTTCTGGTTATCCTTACGGGAGGAATAGATCTTTCTGTAGGCTCAATAGTGGCGATGACAGGTGTCCTATGTGCGATTTTTACCCGGACAATTAGCCTGCCATCAGCAATAATTTTGTCACTTGCATGCGGTATCCTCACCGGGGCTGTTTCAGGTTATCTCGTTTCCGTGCATAAAATGGCGCCCTTCATCGCCACACTTGCACTTATGTCAATAGTAAGAGGATCAGGCTTCATTTTTTCAAAGGGCGCTCCCATAATGGTCAGTGAAAATGCATCGGCATTAACTGACTTTGGCAGCGGTAGCTTTTTAGGCTTTCCGAACCCTGCATATGTTATGATCCTGATATTTATTCTTACGGCTGTTCTTCTGAAATATAATGTCTTCGGAAGGATAATAATTGCAATAGGCAGCAATGAAGAAGCTGTCCGTCTTTCCGGTATAAAAGTAGCTGCATATAAATTCAGTGTTTATGTTATTTGCGGAGGATTATCTGCAATCGCAGGTATAATTACCACAGCAAGAACATCAGTAGGCTCTCCTGTTATGGGAGCCGGAATGGAACTCGATGTCATTGCAACAGTTGTGATCGGTGGCGCAAGTTTAAACGGTGGAAAAGGATCCGCTGTCAATACTCTGCTGGGCGTGCTTATACTCGGAATGATCGGTAACATCATGAACCTGATGAATATTCCCGCCTACTCCCAGCAGATAATCAAAGGACTTATAATAATTATTGCTGTAATACTGCAAAGATTCCGGATAAAATGAAACTGCAATAAGGATTCTCATGAAGAAGACCATAAAATTAAATTCTGAAAATCTCAGCCGGCTTCCCTCAGATGTGTCTGTTCCGGTTTACAACAGGTCAGAAATAAAAACCGGCATTCTTCATATCGGCCCCGGAGCTTTTCACAGGGCACATCAGGCATTTTATACGGATCAGGTCCTTCAACAAGGGTGGAAATAAAAGAATGGGGAATTTGTGTTGTCGGACTTCTTCATTCTGATAAAAAAATAATCAATACACTGAAAGATCAGGATGGCTTATACACTTTAGTTACTGCAGAACAGGATGGCAGTATAAAAGCCAGGGTGATAGGTTCAATCATTGAGTACCTTTTTGCTCCGGAAAATCCCGGTGCCGTGCTGGATAAAATAGCCAATCCGGATACCAGACTGATCACCCTTACAATTACAGAAGGGGGTTATAATTTCGATTCAAATACAGGTGAGTTCCGGATAAATGAACCATCAATCCAATGGGATCTCATTCATCCGGATGATCCGCGGACGGTTTTCGGATTCCTGACAGGTGGACTAAAACGTCGTAAGGAAAGAGGAACAGGAGGCCTGACAATTCAGTCGTGCGACAATATTCAGAAAAACGGTGACCTTTTGAAGAGAATGCTGCTGGCTTACATAATGGAGGCAGAACCTGAGCTGGCAGGCTGGATCCGTGAGCATGTTACGTTTCCAAACAGCATGGTCGACAGAATAACACCAATCACCAGGCAGACTGATATTGACAAATTAAAATCAGTTTACGGAATTGAGGATAACTGGCCGGTGGTTTGTGAGCCTTACATTCAATGGATCACCGAGGATGAATATTCAAACGGCAGACCTGCATGGGAATTAGCAGGTGTTAAGTTTGTACAGGATGTCGCTCCCTATGAAAAGATGAAGATCAGGCTTGCTGAATGCAGGTCATTCATTACTCGGATTTACAGGTGCCCTTCACGGATATACATATATTCATGAAACAGTTAACGACAAACTTTATTCAACACTACTGAGAAAATTCATGGATATTGAAGTAACACCTGTTCTTGATGAAGTACCCGGGATCGACCTGAATAAATATAAAGACAGTCTTATTGAAAGGTTTGGTAATCAGAATATCAGAGACCTGGTGGCACGTATCTGCCTCCAAAGCTCTGCAAAAATTCCGAAGTTCCTCCTGCCAACTGTCAGGGATCAGTTGAAGTCCGGAGGTTCAGTTTTGATTTCAGCCCTGGTAATTGCTGCATGGTGCAGATATGCCGAAGGAATTGATGAATCCGGAAAACGCTATGATATCGAAGACGATATGAAAGATATTCTTCAGGAAAAAGCTCTCCTCTCCCACCGGGACAATCTGGCATTCTTAAGAATAGAATCTATTTTCGGGGATCTTGTAAAGTCAAAACGATTTACAGATAATTATATCCATTCACTTGACAGCATCTACCGTGAAGGAATTGCTGAGTCCGTGAAAAACACTTTGAAAAACATTAACTAACTGCTGATAAAGGTTATCTTGTTACTTCATCTCAGGGGAATGATACATATGCTGTTTTTCGCCGAGCAAGAGCCGAATGATTAAAATAGTTATTAAAAATAAAATTAAATCCAGATTATGAGAAACACATTTTTGCTTTCGCTTTTTAGCATTCTGCTCTGTCTGTCATGCACTCAGAAACCAGGAACAATCACAAATGAAAATGGCCGGATAATAAAAGTCCCGGCAGATTATTCAACAATAGCTGAAGCTGTAAAGAACTCAGCTGACGGAGACTGGGTAATTCTCGCTACCGGTAAATATTTTGAAATGAAAATTGATGTCGATAAATCTGTTGCAATCTCATCGGAATGGAAACTCACAGGTGACAGTACAAAAATTGCGGAGACAATAATTGATTCACAAGATTCAATTCTTTTCAATATTAAGAAAGACGGCGTTGAGGTCAGCGGCTTGAATATCATCAATGGTGATCACCCGCTTAACATCATGGCAAAAGCAACTATAAAAAAGAATCTATTCTCAGGTAATCTTGACGCCATGAGCTTTGAAGGTTCAGGTGGCGGCTACGTAGGTTACAATTTTGTTGAAAACGACAGAGACGACGGGATCGACCTTGATATAAGACTGGGCGGGAATAATCATGGAAGCGATATAGTGATTGAGCATAATACAATCATCGACAGCAATGACGACGGTATAGAAATAAGATTATATGATTATCCCGATCAGAACATTCACTATATACTCAGGAATAACAAGATCGTCAGCAGCAATAATGCAGGTATCCAGATAATCTCCTATGACATATTCACCGGCAAGACTTTCGATATCCATCATAATATAATAAGTGAATGCAAGGTTGGACTGGGCTGTATGGAGGGTACAAATACAAGGGAAAATATAGCCGGTGCAACTACGATGGATGAACTGATCTGCTTTTATAACAACACACTGGTTGACAATCAGATGGGAGCAACAGGAGGAAACAGTCTGATTGCAATGAATAACCTTGTAATGGGTAATACCCAGGGTGGATTCAAGAAATTCGGAAAGAATTCAGCTGCCATAAACAACCTGTTCTTTTCAAACGGAGCTGAGGATCTCGTCGAATTCAATGAATCAGTGATAAAAGAGGGGAATAACTTTTCGGCTGATCCTTATATGGATAACATCACCTTCAAACCGGCCTCCAACAGCCGTTGCATTGATGCCGGAAAGAAAAATTATGTTCAGAACGGAAAAACTCTGATTGATATTGATCCGAAATACATTTCAGGTACCGCTCCGGATATTGGCGCTGTCGAAAGAAAATCCGAATAGCAGTACCAATGCAAAGGTTATCACAAAGTAACACAAAGGAATATAATAGATTAAGTACATTTTTGAATAAAACAGATAATATTAACTTTATAATAGAAAAATGAGACTTCAACAAGTTTTTCAGCAGATAACTTTATTCTCTTTCATCATCCTGAATTCATGCTCCCCGGGGGAACGCAGTAAATCTCAGGATGGCTTATATGTTTCCGGAGATTTTCATCAGCATACCACTTATTCAGGAGGAGAATATTCCTTTGGCCATGTTATGGAAGCTTCGTATAAATATGGTCTCGACTGGTGGGCTAACAGCGATCATGGTGGCACACGTGAGCTTTGGGGAAGAGCTTCAGGAATAGATCTTGGGGCAAGAGTTACCTGGACCTGTGCCGGAATAAAAACACTGGGTTCCCGGCAGGAAGCTGAAGATATGGGATATATGTGGCGCTGGCAATCCCTGAAATATTATAATTTCCAGGATATATTACATTGGCGTAAGGTATACCACGACAAACTTATCCTCCAGGCATTCGAATGGAATGTTCCGGGTTATGAACATGCAAATATTTCAATAATTGCCGGCCAGTTTGAGCCCGGCAAAGAAAACTGTGATCCGCTTGCTCAGTTCGAATATATGTTTGATGAAGAAGATTCAGATACAACAGGAGGAAGGGAATTCGGATGGGAAAAAAGCAAACTTGAAGGTAAGGACAAAGCCCGTGAAGCAGTAAAATGGCTGCAGGAAAATTATCCGATGCAGACCTATGTTGTACCCAGTCATCCTGACAAATCCGGTTTATACACGATTTCTGATTTCAGGGATTTCAATAACATTGCACCCGATGTCTTCTTCGGTTTTGATGCCATGCCGGGACATCAGAAGAACAGTACACGCGGAAGCTATGATCTGGACGAAGCTCCTTATCAGTTTGAAATGAACGGGAAGAAAGGTGCAACATTCGGAGGTGCAGGTATGTTTGCTTCAAAGATCGGCGGCGTATGGGATGCCCTTCTGAGTGAAGGAAGAAGATGGTGGATTTCAGCAAGTTCCGATTATCATGATGATGAAGACTTTTATCCCGGTGAATATCAGAAAACGTACGTATGGGTAACCAGGAAAAATGATCCTCAGGCCTTGATTGACGGATTGCGCTCCGGGAACAGGTTCATTGCCTCCGGTGGTCTGGTTACAGACCTTGTTTTCACTGCAGGAAATAAAAAAATGGGGCAGACACTGATGACCAACAAAAACAAGATCAGGATTGAAATAAAAGTATTTGATCCTGACAGTAAAAATTTTAATTCATACAGTGATTATACCAATCCGAAACTTGATCACATTGATCTTATTGCAGGACAGGTCACAGGTATTATTTCTCCCGACCATCCCGATTATAAAAAGGATAATGTATCGACCACTAAAGTAGTGGCCAGGTTTGATGAGACCGGAGGTGTGACGGATGCCAACGGACTGACCAGCATAAAATGGACTGAATCAGGAGATGGCTGGAAAAAGATCACCTACCAGGCTGAGATAGATGGCAAAATGTACTTCCGGCTCCGGGGAACAAATCTTGCCCTGAACACTCCGGAAGAACTTGACGGTTCAGGAAATCCCCTGCCCGACCCCGCCGATGAAAATACTGCAGCAAAAGCATTTTCTGACCTTTGGTTCTATTCTAATCCGGTATTTGTTGAATTGATAAAATGACAGGATTCCGGCACTACAACTGTTTGAATTTAACTACCACAACTTATGTCCTTTGTGAATCCTTTGTGAATCCTTTGTGCGCCTTTGTGGTTAAATAAAATTATAATGAGAAAAATATTAATTGGTTGGTTCCTGCTGTTAAATTTCATTTCAGCAACAGGATATTCAGTCCTTGCCTCTTCTCAAAAGCCTGTAAATTCTGACCCGGGTTTCAAAATTGAGAAGAAGGGACTGACCAGAGTTGTATCTTCAGTAGATCTGATTCTTACTTCAACACTCAGAAAACCTGAAACACTTCCTCAGACTGACGAGCCGTCGAAGTGGATATTAGTGAGTGAAACTAAGAATGATAAATTTCTGTTCGGTCTGAATGGCAAACTTGATATCATGGTGTATTCAACAAATATCGGGGAGATCCGTGAGGCTTACTGGATTGCAGACAATGGTACCCTGATTGCATTCCGGCAGTCAGTCGTAAATAAAACCAGGAAAAACATCCTGCTGAATTCATTATACCCGCTCTATATAAAAGATAATGAATCCATTAAGTTTGGAAATGTTGCGGATTGGAGAATTCTGAAGCAATTCCGTCATAAAAATGATCTTCCTTCAGTTTATTCCCCGGGATCTTCAAGAACGGAAAATATTTCTGATGTTGAAGCAGTAAAGGCATCTTCAAAAGCCGATCAGAACTGCGATCCTTTCCTGATAATAAACAATAACAAAGGTACGGGACGAAATCTTATGATCGGTTATCAGACTGCAAGCCTCCACCTTGCAGATATTGCAATTTCAATAAGCAATAAGCCGGCACTAAATGAAATATCTGCTAATTGTGATTTCGAAGGAATTGAAGTGCCTGTTAACGGAATAAGAGCGAGCCAGTGGATCATTTTATCGGAAGGGGATGATCCGCACAAGCTGATAAATGACTATACGAAGAGACTGAGAGAATTTCATAACGCTGACAAACCTGGCAGGGATGCGCTTTCGGCATATTGCACATGGTATTATCATGCGGATAACTATAATGAAAAAATATTCGATGCTGATATAGAAGCATTTAAGAAGGATCATATGCCTTTTGATGTGTTCCTTATAGATGAATGCTGGGACATGGACAGGTGGGGAGACTTCGAGGAAAACGAGAGTTTCCCGAATGGAATGAAGCGTGTTGCTCAGCAGATTGGTAAGGCCGGCTATATTCCGGGTATCTGGCTGGCACCTTTTCTGGCTGACCACGAGAGTAAACTGGCAGAGAATCATCCTGAATGGCTGCTGAAGAACAGCAAAGGCAAGTTATGCACTTTCTTCATGAATGAACGGGATCATCTGATCCTTGACCTCACCTATCCTGGTGTATGTGAATATCTTGAAGACCAGTTCAGGAAGCTGTCATATGACTGGGGATTTAGATATTTCAAATTCGATTTCATGAGGTCAGTTTTTATTGACACCGATCAGCAGTTTTTTGATAAGACGGCAACTTCACTTGAAGCATACCGGAAAGGACTTGAAGCGATAAGACGGGGAGCTGGGGATGATGCATATATTTCTGTCTGCGGCGGCCACTATGGAGCCTCCCTTGGACTTGCTGATTCACAACGCTCAGGCAGTGATGTCAAATCTTTCTGGAATGAAAAAGAACTGCCAAAATACAGGCAGAACATTCTGCGTACCTGGATGGCTGATCTCTGGCATGTCGATCCGGATGCCATGATGGTCCGGCGCCAGGAAAAGACACTTCCCAATGACAGACGTGAACTTACTTCCGGTCTTTTCAGCGATGGCGAGGCTTTTACAAATACATTAAACCAGTTCATTGGCGGCAACCTTATAACTTTTACCGAGGATTTTGCAATTATTGATGAAGACCGGAAAATGCTTTACAAACACGTCATTCCATCTGTAAATGTAGCATCAAAACCAGTCGACATTTTTAATCCCGCAATTCCGGAATTAATGCTTACCGGTATCACTCCCCGGTGCGACAAACTGGACAATTGGAACATGCTTTCCGTTGTGAACTGGACAAATAAGCCAAAGGAGTATGAAATAGCTCTTGATCAGGAGATTACCGGAAATCTTAACGGAGATCAATTCCTTGTTTTTGATTTTCAAAAGCAAAAGATCTTAAGCAGACTCTCAAAGGGTGAAATGTTAAGGTCCGGAACAATAGAAGGTCACCATAGCATGCTTATGAAGATAATCCCATGGGACGGAAGATCACCTTTATTTATCGGGACTGACCTGAATTTTGCCTGCGGAGGTCTGGAGATTGAAGATATCAGTTTTGAAAATGGCAGAATTAGCGGTAAGCTTGATACTCCCTGGCACATTACGGTTACTCTTACTTTCTGGATACCTGTGAATGATGCTTTTGAAATGACCCAACTGAAGTTATCGCCCGGTCAGAGGAACTTCTACCTTGATTATTGATAAGTAATATTTTCCCGGCAGGTAAATTACCCGTAACATAAAAACACAGGCCACCCCCAAGTGACTGATCTTTCAGGCTTTGATCTATTGCTTTTTATCTTTCAGGCACCTGACAGAAAACCCTATGCGTTTATTATTTTCGAACCTGTAAAGGTTGCTCTCTTCATGAAAAATAAATCTGAAGTACGCTCTGGTGGAGTTAAGCTGTGTTGAAGACCACCAGTATGCACCAAATCCCAGATCGCGGAAGTTGCCATCATAATATCTCAACCCGCCGGGAAGACCATTAAAATTACTCAGATTTGAGGCTCCATTATTCGGTCTCACCCAGCGGGATGTTCCGGATTCCTTCATCTTTCCGCCTGCTATATCAGCTCCACCCAGAGAACCGGCAAGTATATCCCATTCCATATCAGACGGCACATGCCACCCGGCAGGACATATCTTTCCTGATTCTGCAACATATCCGTTGTATAATGCACCATAAGATGATTTGTATACAGCTTCATCATTACTGTACCAGCAGAAAGCCGGAGCCTGTAAAGCAGTCCACTTTAAAGAATCCTTAACCAGCATTATGGCTTTTCCGTCATTATCCCTCGATACTGCAAGATTTTCCGCCATCCAGGTCTGGTTACCGATTGTGACAGTTTTATAATCATTACCGTCAATATCTGTAAGTGTGCCATAGTCAGGGGTGGCAAATGATATTATTTCTCCATAGACAGTATCGGAAACACTGATAACAAAAGCCCGTGCATAATATTCCCTTCCCGGCCGGAGGCCAGTGATTGTAATAAAATAATCGCCCGTACCACCCCCGCTCTTTTCAGTATTATCCCTGAGGGAAGGGGATGTAACTGTGCTCCAGCAAAGACCTCTGGATATAACTGCACCTGGTTTTGCCGCGATAACCTGTCCGCCGGCAACAGCGCCGGATTGGGTAATGTTCCTTGCCTCAATTGTGGAAACAGAAATTTGTTCCGGCTTATTCCTGCAGGAAGTAAAAGGCAGCAGATGGCAAAAAATAAATAACAGCAAAACAGATATTTGAGGATTTCGTTTCATGGATCATGCTCCATCTTAAAATAGATATATTAGGAAGCGCAATATAGAAAATCGGGAGCAAAAAAAAATCTTAAACGTTATATAAATATGACCTTATTAATGCCCTGACGGGGAATAAAACACGCATTAAATCCTGCTCTTCTATTGTCATGTATGCCCTGACGGGCTATAAAACACGCATTAAATCCTGCTCTTCTATTGTCATGTATGCCCTGACGGGCAATAAAACACGCATTGAAATCCTGCATATATCTATTGCCATTAATGCCCTGACGGGGAATAAAACATGCATTAAAATCCTGCTCTTCTATTGCCATTAATGCCCTGACGGGGAATAAAACACGCATTAAATCCTGCTCTTCTATTGCCATTAATGCCCTGACGGGGGGAAAAAAACCATATCAATCCTGCAGACGGGCAAAATGCCCTTCCCCGTCGGGGATAAATGACAATAGAAACAGATTTGTGATAGATTTTAAATTTCCCGTAGGGAATTAATAATTAATATCTGTTCTACGATCTTTTTATCAGACGATAAATTAATCCGGAGAAATATTATTTAAGATTTTCTTTTCTTTGTGCTTTTACTTTTAAACTACCAGTTTATCGTGAAGAAGCTAACTATTTCAATTGTCATATTCTTTAATCTGACAATCCTGTCCGCCCAGAAGAATTTCTCATTTATCTTCCTTCCTGATCTCCATCTAAACCCTGATACCGAAGTTCTGACAAATTTTAATTCTGTATCGAAGCAGGTTAACAGAATGAGGCCCGATTTCGTAATAACCGGAGGTGATATGATCTATACCGCCAAAAGTGTTGATGATAAGAAGGCATCCGTACTTTTCGATCTGATGGATGAACAGCTTGAAAAATTCAATATGCCTGTTTATTTAACAATGGGAAACCATGAAACCGTTGGAATTACTTCAGAAAGCGGAATAGACAGTTCAAATCCCATGTGGGGAAAAAAGATGTTTGAGGAAAGGTACAATAAACGGTACTATTCCTTTAATTATGAAGGATGGAAATTCTTCGTTCTTGACGGGATCAGGATACGTGAAAAAGAAAAAGATTACACTTCGGGAATTGACGAAGATCAGATTAAATGGATTGAAAATGAGCTTCTGTCGACGGGAAAGGATACACCCCTGATTATTGCAATTCACACACCACTGATAAATCCCCATGCAATGACAGATTCCGGATCAGATGCCCTTTCAGTCAGTTCGGATAAAGTGCTTGATCTTTTTGAAAATCATAATCTGAAAATTGTTCTCCAGGGACATAATCATATTTACATGAACCTGTATATTAATGGCAAGCATTACATTTCCGGAGGGTCAACAGCATATGGTACTAACCCCGACAATAATGGTTTTGTCATGGTCAGAGTCAGAAGAGGTCTTGAAAAAATATCCTTTAAATCCACAATTTTTAAATTTCCAGTAGGGAATTAATATTCAAAATCTGTTTCTACGATCTTTTGATTACCGGCAATGACCGGGAAATTTTCATCCATAAGATCTTTACTGATGGAAAAATGAATATCATTCCCATTGATATTCTTCATTATTCCTCCGGCTTCAGAAATTATTAATCCCAAACCTGAAATATCCCAGACCTTTGTAAACAGATTCAAGACACCACCAAATTTCCCTTCCGCAACATACAGAAAATCGACAAGCGAATTTGTCGATCTGATATTTCGTGAGTGCCGGACAATTGATTTATATGTTTCAAGACCTCTGTTCAGAAAATCCTGATCTTCGGTATAATCAACGCAAAATGCAAATAATGAATCCTTCAGCTCTTTATCTGCAGGTATTATAAAAGGATTGCCATTTTTAAAGGCACCTTTGCCTTTTTCAGCATAGTACAGATCATCCTGAAGAGGCAGATATGCACCAGCCATTACCGGCAAATTTTCTTTTAAAAGGGTAATCAACACACCGAACCATGGGATTCCTGCTGCAAAATTAGATGTACCGTCAAGAGGATCAATAATCCATGTATATTCCGACCGCATATCAATAAATCCGCACTCTTCCGACAGAATATTATGCCCTGGAAATACGGGATTTTATTATATCTACGATCAGCTTCTCGCTTTCAAGATCGGCAACTGTCACAATATTGCTTTGCGACTCTTTTTGCTATGGAAGTAACAGGTTTATCAAAATAATCCAAGCAATAATAAGCCTGCATTCTTAAGGGCATCAACCAGAATATCTTTCATCTCATTTCACATTAAAAAGTCTTTTAATCTCCTTCGATACATTTCCTTTTGTAGCCCGGATGCTTATAAAATCCATTTCAGAAGAGAGTCCGAACTGCTCAAGGAACAATCCATGCTGACTTACCGGAATTTCCTGCCCGTTTATTATAATTTCAGTCCCTGGCTCCGCCCAGCCAAATACTTCCACTGAAGACCGGGTTGTCATTGAAGATAATTCCGGAGGATTGGTCTGGATATAGATCCGGGGCGATTCATTAAAATCCATGATTTCCTTAATAAGCTGAAGTTTTGCATTATATACATCCAGAGGGTTATCGGTCCGGTCGGCAAATGACCTGATCACCCGGCCTGTAATCTCAATTCCCCGCCTTGGAGGATCAATCCAGTTAAAACGTGAACCAAGTGAATCTTTTAGTTCTTTAGTTTTATTTTCAAGCATCCACATATACTCATAATCCTGAAGCCCGTTGCGCATCTGCTCCCATCTCATTGAATTCAGGACCCCGTCTTTGACCGGATAGACATGCCAGCCGTCACCGATATGCATGCCGGTTTGTTCGTAAGGGCTCTCGCTCCCCCACTGGTTCCATCCCCAGTGAAGATAGCCGGTAGCTCCATATTTGTAATTAAGCCAATGCATAATTCTTGAATCGGAAAGAGGCATATCGATCGTTTTATTCGGATACAGGCTGCCCTGGTAAATACCGACAGTATAAAACCATAATTCATTTCCTTTTTCTGCCCATTCCTTATAGTTATCATACCAGGTGGCAAAATGATCCAGCTTGGGAACAGCAATTTCTATATCGCTCAGCACATGTGTAGTTTCAATTGCATCCATGCGGATAAGGTCTGGAGCATTTTCTTTTATGACCCTCGAAAACTCAATCCACGACAAAGAATTATGTACCGCCGGCTCGTCCATAATATGAAACCATGTTTTATGAAGCCAGCCTTTTTCGCGAAGATGAGCTTCAAAAGCTGTCACGAGTAATGGAATGACTTCCTTGCCGGGCATTTTAACTGTTTCACCTGTATCTGCTTTTTTAACAATTAGAACTTTCCATCTGAAATTTGTGTCACCCCAGCCCTTTTCTCCCCTGATTGCGAGAAAACCAGTCTCCATATAGTCCATCTTTCCGGTATTCCAGAATACGTCGGCTATCTTGTCGAATTTTGAAAAATCAAAAGAAAAAGAGCCGTCTTTTAATTGTTCAATCCCGATCATATCCATCTCCACTTTGAATGAATTCTGCCGGTGTTCAACCATGTTATCGGCATATTTGCGAAGCATAGCAAACCATTCCGGAGAATAATCTTCCTTTATGCCATGAAACCTTGAAAAACCTCCGGTACTATACCATTCAACCACATTCAGATGCCGTTCTGATGGAATCGCTAACGGGTAAACGATCAGGGTCAGGGGCAGAGTTTGCATTTCCTCACCTGCACGGACGATTACTCCACATGAATAGGTCCCTGCCTGAGCATTATTGGGTATCTCTATTGTAAGCCAGACCGACTGCCATGTTTTACCTTTAATGTTAACCTGTCTTTCAGGCATAAGGTAATCAGGAAATCTTGCCGGTGCCTGACGAACGAGTATCGTCACCGGCTGGTTTGGAGTATTTTTTGCCAGAGGGATGCTCCCGGTAAAGTTCCATTCAATGGCGTCAACAGGCAAGGAATTTCCTGTGGAGATATTCCTGAGTACACCCGCTTCCACCGTGACTTTTTCGATATCTTTCTTAGCACTGATAGTGAATTGTCCGGAAATGATCTCTCCACGAATCCCGAAGAGATTGACAGAATCATTCATTGGCGGCAATTTATAACCATCCTCAAATACCCTCACCATATCACTTACCGCTGATAATTTAAATGACTGGGCATTTGAAACAAATTCGTTCATAAGGAAGAAAGATGGCATTATTATTAATACCATCAGGATCAGTCTGCCTGTCCCAGTAATCTTTTTCATATTTTTGACATTAATGCATTTCAGGTTCACACGTTCCAATTCCTCCGATATAGTAGTTAAACTGTACGTTCGGGTGATCAGCAAGCAACGACATCGGAACAGCGCTGTCGGTGATCCTTTTGCTGATCATCAGCGCTGTGAGCCTTTGTCCGAAAGCATTATCGTGAGTTCCCGCATGCCATATTGAAACCTTCTCTGCCATCCATGTCTGTACCGGACCGACAGTCAGCGCTTGGACCGGCACACCGGTTACAACCCCTCCCCCGCTGGTTCTGGCATTCTGCATGCAGGTTATTGGATGAAGATCCACAACCCTTGTGGTGAGCTTCCTGAATTCTTCCGGAGTTGGCGGAGCATCTTTATATTTTCCTTCTCTTCTGACAGGGTCGTTGAAAGCCCAGTGCTTTGTATCTCCCTGTCCGCCCTGCATTACAACGCACCTGACGCCATTCTCCCAGCTTTTAATGTACGGACCCGTATCGGCTTTCGGAAAATGAAGATTGGAATCCGGCATTCTGAGCTTCTTTTCAATTCGATTAAAACACATTTCCCTGTCTGCCTTTTCGAAAGAAAGAGGGTGACTGGCCGGTACTTCCCTCCCGTTAACATACCACTCATCCATTCCCCAGAAATGTGCATCGGAGAGGTCCATCTTCAACTCATTTACTATCCTGGCTACCAGAGGAAGCTGTTCCGTCGGGCCGATCGGACCACAAATACCTGCAGGCCTACCGGGAGTTGCCTGTTTCCAGGCAGTGATGTACTCCAACGCTTCCGCAAGATAAAAATCTTCAATTGTATCATACATCACTACTTTGAATCCATCCCGTGAAAGCTGAAGCAGATCCCCTGGGGAAAGCTTTGCAGCATCATTAAGAAGTTCATCATCAAGGGTGGTGAAGTCCCACCATCCGGGTGCAAGCATACTAAGTTTACGAGCCATGTCATCTGATTTTTAATAAGTCCAGGGATTCATTCTTTATGCAGAGTTCCGGGAGCTGATCTTTAATAATATTATCCTGCGGAAAACTGTGACCAAGGTGCTGCCTGAAACCCTCTGCATATATGGTATTGGCTTCGCTTCCCCGGATTTCAGCAAAATGTTTCATTGACAGAATGTATTCATCTACTTTATGGTGCGCCAGCAGCCAGTCCCTCTGACTTTTATGGCATCCCAGCATCTGTTCTTTAAGTTTCATAACCCCTGATATGTCAACGAAGAAAGCAGGATTAACCCTGACGCCAAAGATATCCTTCAGTTCCATCGGATCGGAATAATACAGGTAAGGTATGAAATTTAAAGGGGGTTCCATACAATCCATGTTTTTAATTCCGGCGGCAAAACAGGCGGTCTTAACTATTCTGGAAGTCATTTCATGGTCAACCATATAGTCGTTGGGGCTGGCAGTAATAACGACTGAAGGTTTTACTTTACGGATCAGGGAAGTTGTCCGGTTCAAGGATTCACGGTCATACATGAGATATACATCCTCGAGTCCGAGACAGGAATAAGATCCGTCCAGAAGCTTTACTGCTTCAGCTGCCTCTCGTTGCCTTATATTCCCGATTTCTTCTTTTGTATAAACGGTAGTACCCTTATCGCCGGGTGTCATAGTAGCAATATGTACCTTCCAGCCTGCCTGTTTCATAAGCAGCAATGTCCCTGCGCACACTATCTCAGCGTCATCGGGATGGGCAAAAATAGCAAGTAATGTCTTTTTCATCTGTTTGTTTTTTTTATATATCTACAACTTTCCCCGTTTTCGCTGATTTATAGCAGGCTTCAAGCACCTGCTGGCTGCGCAGACCAGGTACGAAGCTGTTTGAAGGCTTTCTGTTTTCGAGGATGGATTTTCCAAATTCCTCTATTTCTGCCAGATATGTGTTTTTCGGAACAGGATTAATCAATATCCCATCTCCGGCATTACGTTCCTGTTCTGCATTATATCCTGATGAATCTGAGTCAAGATAGGCAGTCATCTCCCCTGCCGGGCCCTGTCCAATAGTCCCACGGGCAATTATACTTCCACCTGAACCGTATAATTCAAGAATATTCTTGCTGCTGTTGTCCGGAATGCAGAAACAGGTGTCAACTGTACCGAGTGCCCCGTTTTCAAAGAAGAGAGAAACCACCGCACTATCCTCGGATTTGTATGCATGAACTATATTACTAATGAAGCAGCTTACACTCCTAGCTCTCCCAAAGAACATCTCGAGCAAGTCGATGCAGTGGCTACCCATATCCATCAGGGATCCGCCTCCTCCGGTTACGGGATCCTGACGCCAGGCACCTGCTACAGGAGGGTACCAGCAGGATAATTGAGCTCTTCCGTAAACAGGTTTCCCGAGTTTTCCGGATTGTATCATTTCAAGAGCGGCTTTATGCTGTTCGACGAATCTCATCATTAGTCCGACACCCAGTATAACACCTTCGTCTTCACAAATCCTGATCATCTTTTCCGCCTCGGCCACCGTCATTCCCAGAGGCTTTTCACACAGCACATGCTTTTTTGCCATCGCGCAGGATATAACCTGTTCCAGATGCTTGTTTGCCGGTGAAGCTACATAGACGGCATCGATTCCGGAATTCAGCAATTCTTTTATTCCTGATGAAGCTACAGCTCCAAATTGGGCCGCAACACTTTTATTCACCTCATGATCAATATCATAAACCGATATAAGCGTTGCATTACCAGCTTTTGTTATTCCTTCGGGAATGGTCCTGCGTTTTGCAATCCCGCCGGAACCAATAACACCCCATTTGACTTTCTTTTCCATCCTTTTTATTGTATTTTAACTTGATTTTCAGGTTTTAGTGGAAGACCGGCCATTTTCAAACGAAGTCCGGTTCATTTTGTAATCGGCAATTGTAATCAGCAATGTTGAAAGAAGTACAAGTATTCCTCCGGTGACAGATTGAATACTCAGTCTTTCTCCCAGCCATATAGCGGCTATCGGAAGTCCGAAAAAGGCTATAAGGTAATTTGAAAGGGCAACCTGCATTGCATCAAGTGTTTTAAGGGCTTTGAAGAACAGCACCATCGACAGAAAATTGTGGAATATTGTAAGTAGTGCCATTCCGGTCCACGTCTGCAAAGTGAATTGAGGGATCCGTGTAAAAACATCTTTCTCAAAATGAAGTACCAGAGGTGTAAGCAAAATAACAATTACGATGTAGGTATAAAATACCATTTCTATTTCGCTGTACCTGGAAGAAACTTTTTTACAGCCTACATTATAATATGAATTGCCGATAATAGCCAGGAAAATAAGCAGGTTTCCAATAGCGTATTTAGACCCAAAATTCAATTGTTTAATATCGCCGGAAGAAATCAGAATTACCCCGGTTATTGCAATTATAAAGCTTAGCCATCTTGTCCTGTTCATTTTTTCTTTCAGCAGGAGGAATGCAAAAATTGCAGTAATAACAGGAAGTGTCAGAGTCAGTATTGCTGAATTGCTAGCCAGGGAGTACTGTGTTCCCCATGTCATAAGAACCTGGGCGGGGAATGCTCCCAGAATCGCGAGTTGAACAAATACCAGGATATCTTTAAACTTCTTGCCACCCCTTCTGAAATCCCTTACAACAAAGGGAGCAAGAAGGAGGACGGCAAAAAGCATAGGCGCCCATACCGTAAAGTAGGGGCCCACCTGGTCCTGGGTAAGCTTAATGCATGTAAACTGCAATGACCACATCAGATTGCAGGCAAAAAGCAGAACCCATGAAATTACGATTTTCCTCATATCTTAGTCGTACACCCCTGTTAATCTGTATTCTTTACCGGTCACAAGTACTATTTCCTGACTTTTTTAGCAGCATTTCTGATTCCTTCGATCATCATGTCGACATCATTGTTTGTCAGCCGCGGATTCATAGGCAGGTTCAACTGCCGGGCATAGAAGAATTTTTCAGCATTGGGACAAAGCTTATCAGGATAGTTATAGGTGCGTTTCACTCCTGTGAAATGATATGTCGGCTGGTAATGAAGGATACCCTGAATGCCTTCCTCCTGATACAAAACTCTCAGAAATTCATCTCTTGAAGCGCCAAGAATTTCCGGTTCCACGCAAAGTGTATAAAGATGAAATGCATGGAAGCAATCCGGATCCTCATATGTCGGAGTAATTCCTTCGATACCCTTTATTCCTTCACTCAGGCGATGACCGTTTGCTCTTCTTTTCTCAATCAGCATATCAAGCTTCATTAACTGTGCCCGGCCTACAGCAGCCTGGGCTTCGCACATCCTGTAATTGTTTCCCCACTTGCCTTCGTCATCTATTACATCAAAATGTGAGGGGATCCAGTAATCTTTCACATCTTTCTTTTCAAGCTTTATACCGGCAAATTCGAACTCTGTCTGTTTTGGATCCCAGTGGGTAATGCTCATTACCCTCATCCGCTGAATCTTCTCAATAAGCTGATCATTGCTGGTTGTAATCATCCCTCCTTCTCCAAGCGTTACCATATTTTTCAGCGAATGGAAGCTGAAAACACCAACATCTCCGATGCTGCCTGCCTGTTTTCCCTTATATTTTGCACCATGGGCATGAGCACAGTCTTCCAGTACAAAAAGATTATGCCTGCGTGCAATCTCCATTATAGGATCCATATCGCACATCTGCCCTCCATAGTGAACTACATAAATCGCCTTTGTCTTTTTGGTGATCTTGCTTTCAATCTCGTTTGGATCTATATTAAAGGTTCTGGGATTTATATCAGCATAGACCGGTTTTGCACCCTCCTTCAGGATCACCAGTGAGGTTGCTATAAAGGTTATGGGTGTGACAATAACCTCATCACCGGCTTTAATCCCCATCGCCTGTGTTGCCGCGTGCATGCCTGTGGTACAATTAGAGGTTGCAAGTGCATGCTTTACAGTGAATTCCTGTGCAAATTCTTTCTGGAAAAGCGCAACCTGCGGCCCCATTGTCTGGGACTCCTGCTTAAGTACCGCAAGAAGCGCCTTTTCTTCCATTTCATCGTAAATGGACCCGAAAAATGAATACGGAACTTTAAGTTTTACTCCGTCATTCATCTGATAACCTGAAGTTATTCCACCTTCGGTATCAGAACCGGTAAACATTAATTCCTTTTTGCTCATAGTGTTTACTTAATTTGATTATTAATAAATAAAATCTTAGTTACTTTTTTGTATTTTACTCTGCTTTTGGCACATAGGGTTGTCTCTTCTTAACTTTGCTAAGTCCTGCCAGTATTATTGCATTGCTCTTCATGGGTGCGTATTCCGGTTTTCCGTAATCAGTCTGTGTAGCCTGATAATTCTGTGTACCGCACAGGTTTATTGCTTTTATTTGTTTCCCATATCTTGGATTGACCCACTCAAATGCGTAAAACGTGAGCTTCGGATCTCCGGATGAGCAGATTACAGGATCTGCATAATAGCAATAGACATTCTGAGCCGACCCTGTTTCCCCTTCATTCAGATCAAGCCTGTCTTCATCCCCGGGATTCAGCTCAAGAATATTTACCCCATACTGGACAGGGACAGTGAGAGTGAATCCATCCTCATAAACGACTTCATACCAGCCCAGAAGATCAGAAGTGTCAAAGAAATCAGGGATATTGAAATAGGCTTTCTGATTTTCGGAAGGAAGTGCGCAGGCATGCAGGAAAATGAGGCTGCTGACATCTTCCCCGACAGGAATACCATCGACTCTTTCCGGCAAAGGATTTTCATCCTTTCCCTTAACTCCGGCTACTGCTGCACATTTTCCTGTATTATCCGCAGGGCTGACAATGTTAAAAATCTTATTTTCTACTCCTGCTTTCCCGGCCTTCAGGGAGCTCAGGTTAATATTAAACGAACGTGAATTTTTAGAAAAGTTAAATGCTTGTGAAATATTTATTGATTCAACCGGATCTCCGTCCCTGCTTGGTATCCTGCTGATATTCAGCCTTGATCTTATATGAGGAAGCTGTTCATTGACAATTGAGATCAGTTCCCTCTGGTCAACTGTATGGTTTGACCATACGAAATTAGCGCATCCCAGAAAATCGAGGATCAGGTCCTTGCCGAAATTGAATTCATTTGTGGAGGCCCACGATGAAGGAGCACCTCCCTGAAGATCAATTTTTTTGATCCTTTCTTCCCATTTACTGATGTTTGGAGTGAAATTTCCGTAAATCTGTCTGAATCCCATATTCTGAAGCTCTACCTCTTTGCTCTGGTCCTTCCAGAACCAGTTAAATACAAGGATATCTTTGGGAATTGTCGACCGGACAATTTCCGGGCGGACGGCGCCAGGGGTCTGATATTTAACACCCGTTGAAGAGGTCCTGTTCTGAAATCCTTTCTCTCTCACACTTTCGAGAAGATAATCGCCCCACATTGCCACCTTTATTCCTTTCAATCCCAGATAATCATGAATTTTCTTCACGTCGCCAGCAAAAAGTTCCGAATAATCCTTGTCCTTACAAAGCGGACAGACCCCGACGGGTGCCCCCCACCATTCGTCGTGACCGATATGGATCATTTTCGGCTTTATCACATCAATATATTCGTCATAAACCTCAAACATGAGCTTGTACGAATCCGGATTTGAAGGACAGTAAGTATCCGGCCAGATGTCACCGGGATATTCAGCCAACTCAGGATGGCGGGTGAGCAGCCAGTATCCATGTGTCAGTGAAGGAATTTCAGGTATTACTTCAAGAAAATTCTCATTTGCAGATCTGACAATATCCCTCACATCATTCTTTTCGATTATGAATCCATCGCCGGCATCGAAATGACTCGAGTTCTTCTCCTCACCACGGAGACCTTCGGTAGAATTTGATCTCGAATACTGAAGCGATTTTGAAAATTCGATCCAGCCGGCGTTTACCTCAGGATGATTGTCGAGGCGCATGCAGTTCAGTTCTATGATCACCTTGTTATATTTGTAAAGCGACATAAAATCGCGCATGAACCGCTTGAAAAATGCAACATTTTCAGGTCCGGGCACATATAACCTGATAGCCCTGAATGGAAAAGCAGGCCAGTCAGTAACATTTAATCCCTGAACCTTTTTGCCGCCGCCGGCATCAATCAGCTGTCTCAGCGACTGCAATCCGAAGAAAGCACCGGCATCATCGCTCCCTGCAATTATTATCCTGTCAGCAGAAACTTCAAGATAGTAGCCTTCCGGACCGGGATTTTTTTCTGAAACAGTCAGGTTATTCATCTTAAGATACCTGCTGATAAGCGGATTATCAAACCTGCCCATTAAAACGTACCTGCCTGTAACCGGAATCGCATTTGACTTCACAGTCTTCAGGGCAATCCCGTATTTATCACTCAGTTCCCTTATCAGGAAACTTGCAAGATATATGTCATTTTGCCCCGGTTCCTGAGGTGTAAGGATCGTGATTTTCTTATCCAGGGCAAATGAAGCATCTGTGAGTTGAATTTTCTGTGGAACAGGGAAAATGAGAGTTTTACTTTCAGCATACAATTTAGATGTAAAAATGAAAGCTGAAAGGAGGATCATTTGTAAAAGTAATTTCCTCTTCATGAAGTATAGATTTAATCTGTTCATATTTTAGTCGTTAATACTTTTGAATGCAATGTGAATTCCTGTCAGGGATAAAACATTTTACTTCTGATTATTTAGTTGATGGAGTAAGCACAAATACTTGTGTTTCATGTGATTTCATTGTCACCTGCATACTGCCTGCCGGGTGTTTAACCGTTTTATGCTGCCATACATCATATGCGTCATAAGAGGAATTTTCATCAAGTTCCAGTTGTTCCTGAGGTACTAATACAGATGTTTCTTTCGAATTTCTGTTGAGAAATGCCATTGCAATTTTCCCGTTGGTCAAAGGTTTCTTCCAGGCTTCAACACCATCTTTACGCCAGACTCTGAAAGCCTGTTTTCCCAACGGATCCTGATCAATAGCTATAATATCTTTGTTAAGCAGTATGCTCTTTGTTTCATCGGTCATATTACTGACCGGGCATCCCAGCATCAGAGGTGCTGAGAACATGCACCACATGCTCATCTGAGTGCGGTATTCCTCAGGTGTGCATCCTCCGCCCTTTATATATCCTGAGTTTTTCAGCCCGATGACCAGCATATCCGGATCGTTCCAGGCTCCGGGGCCGGCAGAACCTTTCAAGGTCACACATAACGTCGATTGCTGTAAGTATGCCGATCTGGCTGTGTTCATTGCGCGGTTCATCCCATTTGTCGCCTACATCGTATGATACCCGCCAGAGATGTCCGCCGACCTCCTTTCCCCATAACCACGGCGAACGGGGGCCCCACTCGCAGATGCTGTAGACAATCGGACGACCTGTTGCTTTAAGTGCATTTCCCATCGTCTGATATCTGGCAATTGCCATTTTGTAGTCGTTGTTCTCTGATCCGTAATCCGGACAATAGCAATAATCATACTTCAGATAATCCACTCCCCATTCTGCAAACATTTTTGCATCATTTTCCTCATACCCGAAACTGGCAGGCTGGTCGCCGCATGTCAGAGTGCCCGCATCGGAATATATCCCGAATTTCAGACCCTTACTGTGCACATAATCCGCCAGGGTTTTGATCCCTGATGGAAATCTTTCGGAATTGAAATTAAGTTTCCCGGTAGCAGAATCTCTTGTTCCCTGCCAGAAATCGTCAATTACAATATAAGTATACCCTGCATCTTTCAATCCTGAGCTTACCATAACATCTGCCGTTTCCCTTATCACCTGTTCACTTACATTTTTCCCGAAAGGATTCCAGCTGTTCCAGCCCATAGGTGGTGTTTGTACCAACTGCGGAAGGTCAGGCTGTGTTAACGGTTGTGCAGCCTCATTTTTCAAATCGCCGGCGTTTTTGCATCCTGTTACTGTCAAAAGCAGAACCAATATTATACCCGGGAAAATTGTTTTTTTGAATAATCGCGTCATGGTGAATTGGTTGATTGGTTGATTGATTAATTACTTGACAATTTTAATTGTGTGAATTCCAAGTCCTGGAGGAATGGTAATTTTCTGAATGGCAGTTAAAGCTGTCGGAGCCGGTTTACCATCGACCTGAACGGAAATACCGGTTCCCATGGCTTCCCTGAAGTGTTCTGAAAATTCAACGGTCCAGACAGATGGTTTCTTTTCGAAATATCTGCAATAGTGGGCATCATAGGTGAAATTAATTCCGAAAACATCATCTTCCGTTTCAAAGATTTCTGAATGCAGGTAGGCACATGTCTCATTAAATCCCATCCAGTACTTATCCTTCCTCGATTCGATCCAGTTAAGGTCGTCATGTACATTCAGTCTCCTCCCTCCGGCAATTTTTGACTTCATAAGTTTTTCTGCCGGCAGTGACCGGAGCTTGTCCCAGTCAGCCTCCATCAAATCTCCGGGGTCTTCTGTCTGTGCTGTCAGGTCCAGATCATGAAAGGTGAATTGTTCAGGCATCATCATTTTAAATTCGATTGTTCTGTCGATGCCCACATAGCATTCACGGCTGACACCCAGGCCGGCAATTGCGGCAATCCGGCCATTGTCATTACCTCCGGCCGAACCTTCCATGATTTCGGCTCCCGGACGAACCTCAGCAGCAAGAGGTGTAACACCAAATGATTTCTGAATTGCCTCTATTCCTTTTCTGTAAATAAACAGCAGATCATTTGAAGGAACAGGAGCATGGCCGCGTCTGACGTCAACAACCTCATTGTACCAGTCAGTGATTTTCATTTCACCATCAACCGGACTTCCCCACCATGGTCCTGGGGGTGAATCGAGATCCCAGTTCATATGTGACCAGGCCCTGTGAGGCTGAAGCTCAAAGACACCTCTTCTGAGGCCTTCATCAAGCCCCTCTTTTGTCGATCCGTAATCCTGCCAGTTTCCGAAAATATCCCTGAAGGGAGGCACATCCCAGGAGGATTCGATAAGTTTCTTTTCAGGATTCGCAAAACCTGGAGTGATATTCTGAACCATCATTTTCCCGTATTTCTCAAGTGGTTCAATCAGATATTTAATAAGAGTATACCTGGAGGGGGTTGGATAGTGCCAGCCCAGGCTCCATGCATGCTCACTGCATCCCACATCATCCATTATACAAATGAAACCATTCTCGAAATTATCATTAAATACGCCATAACCAATTGAATAAACGAGCGCCTTCCTGAAGAGTTTTCTCATGACCGGGTATTTGCGAAACCAGTCTGATCCGCCACCGATCCAGACTGTTTTCGTATCATTATCCACGTCCCTGACCACAAATTGAGGGATATCACCTATTTTTCCGAGGACAGTTGCATTTCCGGTTACTGAACAATTTACAAATCCGATATCTGATATATCTTCCTCATTATTGATTTTTTTTACAGTAATTCCGTTTGCTTCAGGTATGCTCGATCCCGCAAGCTGCCTATTGTCTGGAAGGTGCACATCCTGTGCTTCCGTCGTTATAAAATGATTTCCTGATATCTGAAAATTATTGTTGCCGTTCAATCTTACTTTCTTTATACCATTTAAACTGACGCCGGCAAGATTGGCAACCTTTTCCGTTTTTATATAATCAAAAAGTGCAATCATACTGATACCGTATTCATTTACTGCACGTTCCAGTGTTTCATAATTTGCAGACATTCCGGTGAGCTTATCGGGGTCTGCCATCCAGATTACGCATCCATAAGCCGGTCTGGCTGCATAATCAAGGAATCTGTTTATCTGCAGCCTCTGTTCGTCAAGCCGGAGAATATCAAACGGAACTCCCCATATTTTCAGCATTGTAACTACATCCAGAAAGTCTTCATTTTTTACCCTGAAGGGATCAATATTATAACTCATCGGATCGGTCCACTGATCACTGATGATCACCAGCACACGGAAAGGTTTGCTAATTACTTTAACCGGGTTACCGGCTACGGAGGCTTTATTTTTTTCAGAGTTCCTGCAGCCATGAAAACCAGCCGGAACTGACACCCAGAAAAGCAGTATGATTATTTTAACTATCAGTTTTGTCATCTTTATGTATAGGGTGAATTATTTGTCAGATTTTAATAAAAGTTTTATTACGGTACATGTAATACAGGATCAGCCATACAATTGCCAGGGCTGCTGCAGATTCGACAAAATCAGCCCAGGGTCCCAGAAATCTTAAAAGCCCGCCGACAAACACATTCCCGATTTCCGTGAAGTCGAACAGATGTGTGGCAACATAGACAGCAATGGCATTCATCCCTATCACCACGAAAAAGAATGCCCATCTTTTATAACCCCATATATCTATTAGAAGATAAAAAAAGGCCAGAAGGAGGAAACTTAGTCCCCCTGCAAACAGAACCAGAGAGCTGGTCCACAGGTGATGGATAACAGGGAACCATATTCCCCAGACCTTTCCGGCGATCATACAGCAAATCCCTATCAGAGCCAGCAACCATGCTTTCCTGATGGGTTTAATATCAGAAAGAAGAAGTTGTCCGGCAAAAACACCCAGCATAACCGAACATACAAAGGTCATATTTGTGAGAATATAAGTCCAGCCCGCTCCTTCTTGCCAATGACCTAAAACAGCATTGTCGATATAAAGAGCAAGATTCACATCGGGTTTATAAATTCCTGCTCCATGGCCGGGGATAGGAATTAAGGCCATAACCAGCCAGTAAAGTGCTAATAATCCAGCTGTTATAGAGAGCTGCCATTTTCGGCTGAGCTGAAGGATCAGAATTGAGCTCACAAGATACCCGACAGCAATTGCATGAAGGGTATCTGTCCAAAGATGCATTTTAGTTGTATCGAATGTCAGAAGATGTCCTGAAGCGATCAGTCCGAGAATATAAAGAACAACTACTCTTTTCAGAATGTGCCGGTAAAGCTCTTTTTTACGCACGCCTTTTTTCAGCCTGTTACGAAAAGATACCGGCATAACCACACCAACAATAAAAAGGAAGAGAGGCATGATAAGATCATAAAAATGAAATTGTCCCCAGGTATGGTCAAAATGTACCTCCATGTTGCTGAGAAGTCCTATTCCAGAAGCTTTGCCGAGTGACATAATTACTTCAGCGCCACCTATTATCCAAAGCATGTCGAAACCCCGGAGGGCATCAACACATACAAGCCGTTCAGAGCCTGATGCAGATTGTGACTTTGGTTCTGTAATCATAAGTTCATGGTCAGTTTTTACACTCATTGTCTTTCAGTCCCTTTTGACTGAATTTTTACTGTGTTCTCAGCAATACTCAAGCCCAGAAGGATGATGCCATTTGTATTATTGCGACTGAAATTGGCTGCTCTCAGGTTTATTTCTTGAATTACTTTACCGTACCTTGGATTTTCCCACTCAAATGCAAAGAAGTGGACCTGATCGGCGCCATCGGCCAAGCAAAGCACAGAAGGGGCAGAATATGCATATTGATTCTGGTTATATTTAACTTTGGACTTTTCATTTCCCGATAATCTTTTCCTCCACCTCCAGTCCAGAATATTAACCCCATATCTAACCGGTATGGTTATAACCAAACCATCGTCGTAAATTACCTCGTACCAGCCCAGGAGCTCGGAAGTGTCATCAAAGTTGTAAATAGCAGCATAGGCTTTCTGGTTACTGCCTTCCCTGGCACAGGCATGAAGAAAGATCAGGCTGTTTACATCCTTGTTTATTTTAATACCCGAAATTGTTTGCTTTCCTGAATAATCTTTTTGGGTTAACACAACAGCCGCCCTGAGTTTGTCACCTGCAGAGGCATTAAGTTTAAATAACCTGTTTCCGGAACTTAAGTTTCCTGTTAAAAGATCACCGGAATTAAGGCTGTCAATTCCGCTGGTTAAAGCCGAGTTAAACCATGGTGAGATATCTACCGGAGTCACTATGCTTCCGGCATGAGATGGAAGTTTCTTTCCGCTGAACCTGAAATTAATATCGTTTACAAGTGCATCTGTAATCTGAGCAAGCTGGCTGACGGGAATACTTTTACCCGACCACAGAAGGTTTGAACAACCCAGAAAATCAACAAGCTGATCCTTCCCGAAATTAAATTCGGTTGTAGCAGCCCATGAAGACGGGGCTCCCCCCAGAAGTCCTTTTGTATTATGTCTTTCGTCCCACTGACCGATATCAGCCCGGAGATTACCATAAATCTGTTTGAATCCGAACTCAGAGACCTGTCTATCGTTTGCCGGTTCATCCCAGAACCAGTTGAAAACCAGTATATCCTTTGGAATGAGCTTCAAAACCTGATCCGGTTTAAGAGCCCCCGGGATCCTGTACTGATATCCTGCCGAAGACTTCCATGTCTGAAACTCCTTGTCAGTTACCGATTCCAGCAGATGATCTCCCCATAATGCAACCTTAATACCCTTTCCTGCAAGGTAATCATGGATCTTTATTACATCTGCAGCATACAGTTCTCCGTAATCCTTTCCTTTGCATAATTCACAGAGATCCTTTTCCATTCTCCATTCATCATGACCTATATGAATCATTGCAGGTTGAATGACTTCGATATATTCATCGAGAACATCAAAATAAAGATCGTAACTGCCGGGTTTTAGCGGGCAGTAGGTATCGGGAACCGGCTGGTCCATATTCTCAGCGAGCTTCTCATGACCTGCAAGCAGGTAGTAAGCGTGTGTCAGGGATGGAAGTTCCGGGATCACCTCGAGGTTGAACTGCCTCATGTAGCTGACAAGGTCGGCCACCTCCTCCTTCTCCAGAATGCCGCCGTCAGCATTATCCTGATGGGACGAATTCTGGTATTCCATATTCAATCCCGGCGGTCTGTCGAGCCGGCTGAAATTGAGCATCCGTGCAAACTGAACAGCTCCGGTATTCAGCTCAGGATGGCGCTCCAGACGCATATTTGCATTAAGTTCGAGGATAATTGTGTTGAACTTGTAATAGGCTGCAAAATCCCTCACAAACCTTTTAAAGAATGTAATATTCTCTCTTCCGGGAAGATACAGCTTGATACCGCGAAAAGGATACCTGGGTGAATCTTTAACTTTTACAACCGGGACCTGCAAGGTTCCGTCAACAAGTCGAATCAGTTGCCGGAGTGATCCGAGACCGCAAAGAGCTCCCTTCGAAGTATTGGATGCCACGACGATGTCGGTTGAAGTAACCGAAAGGATATAACCTTCCTCGCCAAGGGTTTTTAATTCCCCCGACAGCCTTTTCTTGTCACAATATGATTTTATCAGTGGATTTGTGATATCACCAATAAGAATAAACCTTTCTTTACCTGACAGAGAAGGTTTACTGCTGATCAGTACCGGAAGCTCATATTTATCAGCAAACTCATTGGAAATCAGCCCGGCCAGAAATCTGTCCTGCCCGGAAGGTTCCTGCGGAATCAGAATAAAGGTATTTGAATCTATAATAAAATTACCTTCATAAACCTGAATATCAAGCGGAAATGGAAAGATCAGAGGACGCTTGTCTTCAGGATCCGGCAATTCTCTGCAGAGCATTTCACCCTGTTTGCTGAAGCTTACATCCCATGCAAAAGCTGATACGCAGCAGAGTAGAAGTACATAAAAAGTTATAAGTTTCATCCTTCAGAAATTATAAGTAACTTAATGTCTATTCAATGTTTCCCTCTCCCTTTAAGTATTAAAACCCCCATCCCAACCTTCCCCGGGGGAAGGTGGCACTCTTTCATTCACCGGATGTACTATATCTTAATCAAAAATAACTAACCGTGGTTCTTAATGAAAATACTTTTCGTCGTATTTCTGATGATAATAAACTTAATACATTGTATTTTTATGCAATTTTAACATCGGGTTGCACCGTAAAATCATCTTTTTATTTTTTATTTGCATTATAATCTGGAAGATATGAAGGTTGCAAAAGTCAGGCTGCTCCAGGAACCCCATAAATCATTTATATATTACAGGGAGAATAATCAGTTTACCAAATGGCATCATCACCCCGAATATGAATTATGCCTGATAACGAAAGGCAGAGGTAAAAGGATGATCGGAGATAATATAGACCGGTTTGAAAATAACGATCTTGTCTTCATCGGTGCGTTTACCCCGCATGAAAGTTTATGTGATCCGGAATATTTTGATACCCCCGATGGATTTCAGGGTGAAGGAATTGTCATTCAGTTTATGTATGATTTTCTTGGAGACAAATTTTTCATGTTGCCCGAAAACAGCAACCTTAACCGTTTTGTTACCGAATCCTCCCGGGGATATGTATTTATTGGCAAGGCAAAAAAACAGATTACATCTTTAATGCTGAAAATGCAGGATATGAATGATCAGGAAAGACTTTATGCCCTTTTTGACATATTCAGGATATTTTCCAGAACAAATGAATATAATATCCTCTCCAGTCCTGCATTCAGCGGACCTTTCTGGCTCGACGACTACAGCTCCATGCAGAAAGCGAGCAGATTTATAATGCAGAATTTCCAGACCAGCATCAATATAAGGGATCTGCTGGAGATAACCAATATGTCGAACACAGCTTTCTACGAGACTTTCAAAAAGACATACAGAATGCACTTCAAGGATTATCTGTTGAATATAAGGGTCGGGTATGCGTGCAAGCTCCTGACCGAAGATTCTCACCATATTTCGGAGATTGCCTATAATTCAGGATTTGGTAATATTTCAAATTTCAACCGGCAGTTCAAAAAAATAAAGGGAATAACCCCTTCACAGTTCCAGGAACAGATAAGGAACATTGAAATGGAGAAATAATGGATACAATTCTGATCACCGGTGGTTCAGGTCTGGTAGGCAGAAACCTTAGCATGAAACTGAAGGATAAGGGTTATAATGTTGCCCTGCTGAGCCGGTCTCCGGAACAAAGTACTGACATTAAGTCGTATTTCTGGGATCCGGCAAAGGATGAGATTGATCATACTGCAATCACTGAGTCCGATTTTATAATTCATCTTGCAGGAGCCGGTATCGGGGACAAAAGATGGACAGCCGGCAGGAGAAAGGATATAATCGACAGCAGGGTAAAGACGGCTGATCTTATCCACAGAGTGGTCAGAGAGACTGGCAAAAAAGTGAAAGCTTTTATTACAATCTCAGGTTCAAACTATTATGGCACACTTACATCGGAAAAGATTTTCAATGAAACAGACCCTCCGGCAGTAGATTTTTTGGGTGAGGTCTGCAGGTTTTGGGAGGAAGCAGCTGACAGATTTTCCGAATCGGGATCGAGAGTAGTAAAGATCAGAACTGGTATTGTGCTTGCACGGAAAGGCGGTGTACTGTCAAGGATAATAACTCCGGTCAGGTTGGGAGTGGGATCACCTATTGGCAGCGGGAAACAGTATGTGCCCTGGATACATATAGATGATCTATGTAATATTTTCATCAAAGCGATTGAGGATCAAAATTTGAATGGAGCTTATAATGCTGCAGCCCCACAGGATATAACAAACAGCGATCTGATGAGATCACTGGCTCAGGAACTTGGCAAACCGTTCTGGTTTCCTGCTGTTCCGTCATTTTTAATGAAAATAATGTTCGGCGAAATGTCGGAGATTCTTCTTGAAGGAAGCCGGATCTCGTCAGAAAAAATACGATCCGCAGGATTCAATTTTCAGTTCCCGGAACTGAAGGATGCATTAGAAGACTTGTTACGATAGAATTCCAAGGTGAAGTTCGGTGCAAGGTTGCAGGCTGTGGTTCCAGATAGTGGCAGGCACTCCCATGCAGGGGATGGGGCATAGGCGTAAACTTATGGGTTTCAGGGTGCAGGGTTTCCAAGGTGCATTTGAGTATACGATAAGTGCAGCGGTTTGCATTATCAAAATATCCTTAAGTCGACATGCAACCACTTGTGAATCGGCTGGCAAAGCCTGAAATCCTGAAACCTTGAACTGGAATAAATTGAATCTCACAGTTCTGCCGAACAAACACGGATAATGGCTGTTTATTTATTAATTTTACAAAACCTATTTCAATCCTAATGACAAGAACAGCAGCTGCGCCACTTATTGAGATGGACGGACGGAATCTGTACTATGCATTTATTGCCGGTGCAAGGAAACTTATCGAGCATCAGGTGGAGCTCAACAGGATCAATGTTTTCCCTGTAAAGGACGGTGATACAGGTACAAATCTTGCCGGTACGGTAAGATCAGCTATTGAATCGCTTCACCCCCACCGTTCATATAAAATAACTGCCGACAGGATAGCTGAAGCTACCCTGATGAACGCAAGAGGAAATTCCGGAATTATTTTTGCTCAGTTCTTCTATGGATTAAGTCATGAAACAGGTGATCATAAATCGGTAACGCTCAAGCAATTCGCCGAGGCCTTTAAAAAATCTGTAAGTTATGTCTATGAAGCTGTGGCAAAACCTGTCGAAGGAACAATGCTTACGGTTATCAGGGAGATGGCCGATTATATTTACAGCAGCTGGAATAAGTTCCCGGATTTCAATCACCTTATGATGAGTTCACATGAGATCCTTAAGAAATCCCTGCAGGAAACCAGGACCAGGCTGGCAGTACTTGAAAAAAATAATGTGGTGGATGCCGGAGCTAAAGGATTTGTGGTATTTATTGAGGGGATAATTGAATTCATAAATAAAAGGAACATCAAGGAAATGATAATGGCAGGGGCAGCTGCTACAGCCGATCTGCAGAAAATTGAAGAGACATTTCCGGAAGTCATTGAATTCAGATACTGTACTGAAGCTGTCATCAGGGACTGCCGCTACGACAAAAAGATGCTGTCAGATACTCTCGGCAAATTCGGTGATTCGGTTGTTATAGCCGGATCGGACAAATACGAAGGATCCACATTCATACCAATGAACCTGCTGAACTTTTTAAGGATCTGAGGAAAGCCGGAACCATTACATTTCAGAAAGCCGATGACATGATACGTCATTATGAGACGGCAAATGAGAGAAAATGGAATATTGCACTTGTGACAGACTCAACCTGCGATCTTCCGCAGGAATTCTTTGATCATTACCAGATTAACATGGCGCCCATCAATATCAGCTTCGGGGAGAACCACTATCTTGATAAGGTAACTATCCACCCTGAACAGTTCTACTCACTGCTGGATGAATCGGAAGAATACCCCAAAAGCTCTCAGGTAAATGAAAATACATTCATAAATCTGTATTCACACCTTGCATCACATTACGACTCGGTAATCGCAATCCATCTGAGTGAAAAGCTGAGCGGTACCTGTTTCAGCAGTCAGAAAGCAGCGCAAAAGATCTCAAGGGAGTTTGGAAAACCAATAACCGTAATAAATTCCAGGAATCTTTCTGGTGCACTCGGACTGATAGTCCTGAGGACCGCAAAAGCGATTGAAGCCGGAAAATCTCACGATGAAATTGTTGCCATGACAGAAAAATGGATAAAAAATACCCGTATCCTGGTCAGCGTTAAGACACTTAAATATCTTGTCCGCGGAGGCAGGGTTTCTCATGTTAAAGGATGGATAGCGAGTTTACTGAATATAAACCCGATCGTATCTGTGGATGAAACCGGAAAATCCATAGTCTTCGACAAGGCTTTCAGCCAGAAAGCCAATATGCAGAAGGTAATGGACCATATAAAGAAGTCCGGAGCAGGAAAAACAATATGGAATTACATAGTTCTGCATGCCAGCAACGAAGCTGCTGCAGCCTGGTATTCAGAAGAGATGGAGAAACTGACCTCATTAAAACCGGTTTCGGTAGTCAACATCTCTCCGGTAGTCGGCTTAAATGCAGGTGTCGGAGCAGCATCTGTAGCATTGATGTATGAATAAGAAATGACATTTTTTCAAATTTACGTCCAGGCCCTGTTAGTTATCATAAGTATGATGACCTTGCTCTGGATTATCAGCATTATCTTAAAAAATGTAAGCATTGCCGACCTCTTCTGGGGATTTGGATTCGTTTTGGCAAATGTCTTCTACTTCATCAATACGGATGGCAACATTATCAGGAAAGTAATTCTTTTAATTCTCGTTACAATCTGGGGCTTGCGGCTCTCAATATATCTTACATGGCGTAATTATGGCAAGGGTGAGGACTTCAGGTACAGGGAGTTCAGGAAAAACTATGGTGAGAAAAGATACTGGTGGGTATCCTTTTTCCAGACTTTTCTTTTACAGGGTGTATTAATGTGGCTGGTCTCCGCTCCTCTTCTCGGGGCCCAGTTTGAAGGCGCTGACAGGAGCCCCGGATTACTTGATTTAGCCGGTATTCTGTTCTGGATAATTGGTTTCACATTCGAGACGGGAGGTGATATTCAGCTTGCCAGGTTTAAGTCCGATCCTTCAAATAAAGGGAAAGTCCTGGATACAGGATTCTGGAAATATACTCGTCATCCCAACTATTTCGGTGATTCGGCAGTCTGGTGGGGATATGGGCTGATCTGTCTTTCAGCCGGCAGTTATCTGCCGGTACTGGGTTCAATACTTATGACTGCTCTGATCATCAAAGTATCCGGTGTAGCGCTTCTTGAAAAAAGCCTGAAAGACCAGAAACCACAGTATAAAGAGTACATTGAAAAAACAAGTACATTTATTCCGTGGCTACCAAGGAAATAAGATTCATGAATTATGTTCGTCTTAATCTGGACTATTTAAGAAAAAGACAAAAGACAAAAGTAAAAAGATAAAAGTCAGGCAATTGTACACAAATATTATTTTTTCCTGTGATATTATTTTTTTTGATAATGTTTTGAACCTTTTGTCTTTAAACTTTTATCTTTTGTCTTTTTTGAAGTTGAATCAATCAGGTTGAATCATTAAATAAATAATAATGGAAAATGCTCCTGTTATTAAAGTTGAAAAGCTTGTAAAAAGATTTCCTATCGGGAAGGGAGAATTTACAGCCCTGAACGGGATAGATGTACAGCTTTCCCGTGGGGAATTCGCGGGACTTGTTGGTCCAAGCGGATCTGGAAAAACCACATTGCTTAATATTATCGGCTCTCTTGATATCCCAACTGAGGGGGAAGCTTTTGTCCTCGACCGGGCAATCAGCAGATTAAATGCACGGGAAGCGGCAATGCTCGAGAAGGAAAGAGCTCGGCTTCATTTTTCAGAGCTATAATCTTCTGGCTGTCCATACAGTTTTTGAAAATGTTGAATTTCCTCTTCTTCTTCTTGATTATACAACATCTGAAAGGAATAAGATGGTTATGGCTGCCCTCGAATGGGTGGGGATCACAGATAAGGTAAAATCAAAACCTCCGCAGCTTTCGGGAGGAGAATGTCAACGAGTAGCCATAGCAAGAGCTATGGTCAAAATGCCTTCCATCGTACTGGCAGATGAACCTACAGCGAACCTCGATGCTGCAAATTCGCACAATATCCTTAAAACAATGGAAACTCTTAACAGGGAGCTTAAAACAACTTTCCTGTTCGCGACTCACGACGATAAGGTCATCAGCTACCTCCGGCGCAAGATCTATCTTGTTGACGGCAGGGTTGACAGGGATGAGAATATCAAAAAGTAAATTAAGAATGAAATGAAAACCGCTTTAAAACTTGCTTACAGGAATCTGATTGGAGCAGGACTGCGGACCTGGCTGAATGTTTTTGTCCTTTCATTCTCATTCGTTGTTATCATCTGGATGAAAGGTATAATTGAAGGATGGAACCAGCAGGCAAAGAATGATATGACCGACTGGGAGATCGGCGGAGGCCAGTACTGGCATGAAAAGTTTGATCCTTTCGATCCTTTCACACTCACCGAAAGTCATGGTCCTGTGCCAGCTGAATTCATTCCTGAAATTGAAAAGGGTGGCATGGAGCCATATCTTATCGCCCAGGGTTCAATCTACCCGCGCGGAAGGATACAATCAATAATGATCAAAGGGATCAATCCAGAACAGTCGATCTTCCTTCTCCCCTCTCATAAGCTCGACACTCTTATAAGTGATGCTATCCCGGCTTTTATAGGATCAATCATGTCGAAAAACCTGAAGATCGGCGTCGGCGACCGGATGATGATACAATGGCGTGATGCCTCCGGAACATTTGATGCCTCCGAAATACTGATCACTGAAGTATTTGCAGCGAACGTCCCGAATATCGACCAGGGGCAGGTCTATATACCTCTCGAAAAACTCAGGTCGATGATGAATATGCCCGGCGAAGCGACATTGTTTACATACAGGGAGGGTGATGCAAGCAAATCTTCAGCTCCATCAGGATGGACACATAAGACAAAAACAGAACTTACAAAATCAGTCGATGATAGTAATAAAAATGAAAAGCGCCGGGACTTCAATAATGTATGCTGTCCTTCTTTTGCTGGCGATGCTGGGAATATTTGACACACAGGTTCTTTCGATTTTCAGGCGCCAGAGGGAGATTGGTACCTACATTGCCCTTGGTTATACCCGTCCGCAGGTAGTAGGTCTGTTCACTCTTGAAGGCACCATGAATGCAGTGCTGGCTGCACTTCTCGGCGCTGCATATGGATTTCCGTTCCTTGCATGGCAGGCTAAAGTGGGCTGGACAATGCCCATTGATACAAGCGATTTCGGGATGTCGATAGCACAGACTCTCTATCCTGCATATAGTGCAGGTCTGGTGATCATGACAGTTCTGGTCATAATGCTGGTGACAATGATAGTGAGTTACTGGCCGTCAAGACGTATTGCCAAAATGAATCCTACAGAAGCCTTAAGAGGGAGGATACAATGATAAAATTTCTTTTAAAAGGATTACTCAGGGACAAAAGCCGGAGCAGAATTCCGTTGATAGTTGTCACGATCGGTGTTATGCTTACCGTGGTGGTACATGCCTATATTGTCGGATTCATGGGTGATATAATTGAGATCAATGCCCGGTATGCCACAGGGCACATGAAGGTAATGACAAAGGCTTATGCCCGGGAAATGGACCAGGTTCCCAATGACCTGGCCCTGACAGATACTGACAGCCTGATAAATTACCTGAATACTCACTATACTGAAGCTGTATGGTCTCCAAGGATACATTTCGGTGGACTTATTGATGTTCCTGACGAAAACGGTGAAACAGCATCTCAGGGTCCTGCAGCCGGACTGGGGATTGATCTTCTTACCCCGGGATCAGCAGAAATTGAAAGACTGAATCTTGCAGCTTCAATCGTGAGGGGTAATCTGCCGTCAAAAAGAGGAGAAATGATTCTCAGCGAGGCATTCTCCAAAAAGCTCGGAGTGGATCCCGGTAATGAGGTTACGCTTATCAGTTCCACAATGGACGGAAGCATGGCTTTCTATAATTTCATTGTTTCCGGAACTGTTTTATTCGGACTTGAGGCACTTGACCGCGGTACTGTGATTGCAGATATCGATGATATCAGGAGCTGCACTTAACATGGAAAATGCAGCAGGAGAAATAGCCGGATTCTTTAAAAATGGATTTTATGATGATGACAAGGCCCTGTCAATGGCAGCAGGCTTTACTTCATCCTTCAATAATGAGAAACGATAATTATTCGCCTGTAATGAAAAGCCTCAGCAATCAGGGATCGCTCGGCCTGTATGTGAATATGGTTGAACTCTGGACCTTCATGATTTCGATGATATTCATTATTGCAATGTCGCTGGTCCTCTGGAATGCCGGTCTGCTTGGGGGGCTCAGGCGCTATGGAGAAGTAGGATTACGCCTTGCCATGGGCGAGGAAAAAGGACATGTGTTCAGGACGATGATATACGAAGCGGTGATGATAGGTATTGCAGGATCAATTGCGGTACCATTATCGGCCTTGTTCTTTGCCTGGCTCATACAGAAGTATGGCATCAACGTGTCAGGTATGATGGAGGGATCAGCTGTAATGATACCATCACACATCAGAGCAAGGATACAACCTGTTGATTTCTAGATCGGATTCATCCCGGGACTCATTTCAACAGTGATTGGTACGATGCTTGCGGGGATAGGGATATATAAACGTCAGACAGCAAAATTGTTCAAGGAGCTGGAGGCTTAATTAAAAGATAAGATGAAAAGAATATTTCTGATAGTAATTATAGCCGGTACTCAGGATCATTTACGATCCATTCCCAGGATCCTGATGAAATATTAAAAAGGGTTGAACAGAATATGTCATCGGACAACCGGATCTTTGAATCCTCAATGACAATCCATGGAGCAAGAGCCAGCAGGACAATTACTTCAAGATCCTATGCTGTTGGTGACAAACAATCCTTTACTGAATATCTTTCCCCAGCAAGAGAACAGGGAACAAAGATGCTTAAGCTAGAGAACCAGCTGTGGATCTATTCGCCTTCCACAGACAGGATAATACAGATAGCCGGTCATATGTTAAGGCAGTCGGTCATGGGCTCGGATCTGTCGTATGAAGATATGATGGAAGACAGGAAAATAACAGAGATCTATTCGGCAATCGTTACCGGGGATGAAATAATTGACAACAGGAAAACATGGATACTGGAACTTACTGCAAAAGTGAGTGACGTGGCCTACCATAAAAGAAAGATGTGGGTCGATGCTGAACGCTATGTGCCTGTGCGCGAAGAGCTATTTGCCAAAAGCGGTCAGCTGCTGAAGCGAACTACACTTATCCGAAGCTGAGAATATTAATGGCCGGTGGTTCCCGATGAAAGTCGTTTACAAGGATATGTTAAAACAGGGAGACGGAACGGAATTCAGGATGACATCAATTAAATTCGATCAGAAGATACCTGATCATATCTTTACAAAAGCATCTCTGAAGCAATAATGACGGCTATCAATTAAACCCGGATTAATCATGGAAAAGATAAAAGACAAAAGTAAAAAGACTAAAGTCAGGTAATTGTGCCCACTATCATTTTTCCCTTTGAAGATATTTTTTGATAATGTTTTTAACCTTTTGTCTTTAAACTTTTATCTTTTGTCTTTTTTACAGTTTTTAAATTAATACTAAATACCATATGGAAAACTTTATAATTGAAAAGGAAAGCAGATTTGATTTTGACAAAACAGTTGAAATGATCTCCGCGGAAGCCGAAAGCAGAGGCTGGAAGGTTCCGTTTATCCACGATTTGCAGATGTCGCTATTAAAATCGGGACAGGAAGTAAAACCCGTGAAGATCATCGAGATATGCAAGCCGGCATATTCAGGGAAGATCCTCAGTGTTGATGCAGTGAGGATGATCTCTGTTTTGATGCCTTGCAGGATATCGGTTTACCAGAAGGAAGACGGAATTACTTTTATTTCCATTATGGATGCCGGAAAGATGATAGCGTTAATGCCGGAGGCAGCAGGGAAAGTGATGAAGGCTGCATCGGATGAGACACTTGAAATCGTAAAAAAGATCTATGTATTATAATACGTATTAAAAAACGTATTTTAATACGTATTTCCTATAATTTTATCAAACATCTTACGGTTAGCTTGTGGCACCTTGTGGAACCACTCCGTGGTTTCACAAAAAGCAGATGAAATCCATCAATGCAGTGGCTGAACAAACACAATTGATTTTCAATGAAATATATTTGACTTGTATTGCTATATGATCTAAATTTGATAACAGGTAATTATCTAAGAAGAAAGGTCCGGAAATATCCCGGTTAAATAATTTTATCTGAAAATTTAATTATGGAAGGAGCATTGTCATGAAATTAAAACCGTTACTGATCATTAAAGCAGTTGTTTGCCTTTGTTTAGGGATCCCGATTTTGCTGGTCCCTAATTTCATCTATTCCATATTTGGTGCCACCCTGGCTGTGGGAGGTGTTTTTGCAGCAAGGGAATATGGTGCATCGATGATGGGTAACCTGATGCTTACCTGGTTTGCCAGGAACTCGCAGGAGTCAGATGCCAGATGGGCGATTGTTCTCGCATTATTTGTTTATGATGCTATTGGATTTATTGTTGCCCTGATCGCAGTTCTTGCCGGTTCTGTAAATGCTCTCGGCTGGCTGATCGTAATACTTTACCTGTTGCTGGCACTGGGATTCGGGTATTTTTTGATTCCGAGAAAGTGAAAAAAAACGCAAAATCTGTCCCGGGAAGGTCGATTGTTAGTCACATCTGAATTCAGAAGAGTCTTCAAAAGTAAAACCGATTAATTCCCGTTGGCTTCAGCCAACGGACTCGAATATACTGTACAATATCCGGGCTTTAGCCCAAAATTCTTTCCGTTACAAAGAATATAGTCAAAGACCTATATTGTATAAAATATTCTTCAGATCCCATAATATTCCGTGGAATTATATAAGTTTATTATCGGAATTACTAACTTTCCTTAACATTAAAATCGACTTGACCTATGAAAAAAATTCTACTGATTTTTGCTGTTGCATCAGTTATGATGCTGGGTTCCTGTAATAAGAACGATATTGATTTACCGCAGGAAGAGGATCAGACTTTAGCCGGACTGAAAGACGGGGATATAATTCCCGGGCAATATGTTGTATTGCTCAAAGAGGGAGTTACCTCGGTAAAATCCGCAAAATTAAGCTATCCAGGATCGCAGGATCTGATGCGCACGGAAGTTAAGAAAATCCTGAGTGCATCCAAAATTGCTGAAAGGGAACCTCTGCAGGTCTACTCTGCAGGTATTGAAGGTTTTGCTGTTAGGCTTTCTGAAGAAGAAGCTGCTACTCTCGAAAATAATCCGGGAGTAAGAGGGGTATGGCCTGATAAAATGGTTGTTCTTGCCAGACCTGCTCCCTCACCTACTCCTCTTCCCGCTGAAGTAACACCTCCAGGGATTACCAGAGTTGGAGGAGGGACAATCTATACAGGTACAAAGAAAGCCTGGATAATCGATACAGGTATAGACCTTACGCATCCTGATCTGAATGTTGATGCTGCAGCCGGGAAAACATTTGTTTCAAGGACAACAACATCCAATGACGACAATGGACATGGCACTCATTGTGCCGGAATAGTTGCTGCTATAGACAATACTGTTGGTGTAGTAGGAGTTGCAGCAGGAGCCAAAGTTGTACCTGTAAAGGTTCTTGATAAACGTGGTTCTGGCGCTTATTCAGTAATCATTGCCGGAGTGGATTTTGTTATTGCAAACGGCATTGCAGGTGATGCTGTGAATATGAGCCTGGGAGGGGGTGTTTACGAACCCATTGATTTAAAAGTTATTGCAATGGGTGCAAAAGGTCTTTTTGTTGCTTTGGCTGCTGGTAATGAAAGTGACAATGCTAGTAATCATTCTCCTGCAAGGGCTAATGGAGTTAATATTTATACAATTTCAGCCTGTAACAGCAGTGATGGTTGGGCATCTTTCTCAAATTTCGGAAATCCTCCTATTGATTATTGTGCCCCAGGTGTAAGTATCCTGTCAACATATAAAGGAGGAGCGCTTGCAACGATGAGCGGAACATCAATGGCTGCACCGCATGCTTGCGGGGTATTGCTATTAACAAGTGGGAATCCTAAAACTAGCGGGTATGTTATTGGTGATCCTGATGGCAATCCTGATCCAATAATTCATAACTGAAATTGATCGAATAATCATAATAATCCTGGCAGATAAATCTGCCAGGATTATTATTTTCGTCATATTCAGCTCCTTTAGAGCTGGGCAGTATCAGTACATCACTTACCCCCAGTTGCACTGGGGGTTATTCATATCTTGCCCTTCCGGGCAAGTGCAGTCTGGCAACATAATCACGCAACCGTTTCAAAAAATTCATCAATTATTCATCTGCAGGTCTGTATTTTTGACCAATAATGTTTTTTATCCACTATAAGTTATGAAACCCACATGTATTTCATACACAAACACGTATTTATATAATTTTCAGACATGTGGGTTCTCCCGCTTAGGCGGGACAGGCATCAGACCATTAAAATAAAAATTATATACTGATGAAAAAACAAATCTTTATTTCTGCAGCTGTACTATTATTAAGTGCAGCACTTTCAGCACAGACCACCCAACAATCGCGGCCTCAGGGACAGGGAAAGACTCAGGCACATTACAGGACCCGGGAGCAATCTGGTACAATGACTCAAACCTATGAAAAAAAAGGAACACCGACACGTACCCAAACCGGCAGACAGGAAGCCATGCAGGCCGGATATAAAAATAACGGCCAGATGACAAGTGCACAAAAACATGCCAGGAACGAGGAAAGAAAAGCTCTCAAAAAACAGCAGAAAGAGTTGAAAAAACAGCAGAAAGAGATGAAAAAACAGCAGAAAGAGTTGAAAAAACACCAGAGGGAGATGAATAATCATCAGAAGGAAATTAAGAATCAGGATGCAATACAGAATCGGGAGAAGAATATGGAGAGGGAAAAAACTGCAACAATGAACAAAAGTGCTCATAAGGCAATTCCACCACGGACTGGTGCAAAAATGTCAAAAAGCGCTGGCCCCGGAGTGAAGAAGTAAACTAAATCCCGTGCTGAAAAAAGCCCTGAGTTATTAAATATTCGGGGCTTTTTTTTATCAGAAATTCATCATATCTTCATCAATTGAATAAATATTTTTCACGTTTAAACCGATCTTAAACCTGAAAAAATGAAGAAATATTTTTTAGCAACCAGCCTGTTTGTATGTACTGGCTTTTACTCTGAATGCGCAGATAAGCCTTCAGCATACATATAACTATTCAACCGGTGTTGTAAAGCTCGAAACACTTGGCTATAAATACTATCTGATGGATGTACCGATGAGCCAGTGCCGTATCTACAACATGGATCATTCACTTTTCAAAACCATCAATTGTGCTGTTCCGGCCAATAACTACCTGGCTGATGTTAAATATGTTTCGCAGAACTTGTTCGATTCCGATTCGGACATCGAGCTGGTTTATACCTATTATGAATATATCGTCACCACCACCGATCCATATCTACTATTACCAGTATAAATCGCGTGATTATAAATGAGAATGGCAGTAATATTCTTGATATAAACGGAGCCCGGTTCATTTATGTTTATAAAACAGGCGAGAATGAGAATAAGCTCTTTGCATTCTGTTATGACTACTCGGTCTGGCCCGAAGTGATCTGGACGAATATTTACAGTCTTCCCGGTGTATTGGTTTCAGCTGAAAACCTGGCTTATGCACAACCTGATATGAAGCTGAACGCTTTTCCGAATCCTGCAAGTGAAATGATCAGACTGACATACGAACTTCCTGAAAATATAAGGATCGCCAAACTAAGTCTGGTGGATTCAAACGGAAGATTGGTCAGGGATTTCACTGTTGATGACCATACTGATCATCTTGAACTGAATGTCAGCGATTTTTCTCCGGGAGTCTACTATTACAATATTGAATACAACAATCTTCGTTCTTTAACGAAGAAAATCATGATCCAATAAGATCCATTTTATTACAGGAAAATTTAGATCATAACTTTTAAATACCTGTGGATGATACTCTTGGAACCTTGAATCTGGAATCTGGAACTTGGAACATTTTATTTTAAAAGACCGAGTCCTTCCAGGGCTGATTTTCCATCAGGAGTATTCAATAATGCTTTCTGGAAAAGCACCCTGGCTTCACGGGAATTATTTAGCTTGAAGTATGTCCAGCCAAGCATAACAAGCCCGTCATAATCAAACGGCCACATATTTACGACTTTATCGAAATAGTTAAGCGCTTTATCATAATCACCCTTTTCGTAATAAATCAATCCAAGCCGGAAAAGCGGTATTGAATAATTTGGAGTTATCTCAAGTATCTTTTCATACTGGGCAATAACTTCATTCATATTTCCAAGCGCTGCAAGCGGATATACAATTCCCATCTTTGCTTCCACAGCATAAGGCATGATTGAGACTGCCCTTGTGTAATATGTTTTTGATTCATTATGATTCCCGGTGAGATAATTAAGCCAGCCCAGACGAAGATTTATCTCATATGATTTTTCATCATAAACTGATTTCAGGGAATTGATTGCTGCCGGGTATTGTTTTTTTGCTTCTTCAGCATAACTTTTCTGAAAAGCTTCAAGTTTTTTATTGAATTCCTGGGCATAATCAACCCGGCCGGCGAATGCAAATACTATTAATGTTAATATGATCTTTTTTAGAAGTTCCATGACAAGCCTCCTGTAACTGAATAGTTTTTATAGTTTAATTTATTCGGATCGTAATTATTGTATCCGTCGAATGGAATAAATTCACTTGAATATGAACCCATACCTCCACCAGCATAAAGGGTTATCCCTGACTTATAAAATGGTACTATGATCTTTCCGCTGTATTTGCCTGTAGGATAGTCGATACCATTATAAATTATAAGCCCGTTACTCTCAGTATGGTTTTTCATGTTTCCCGATGTTCCGGAAAATTCAAACCAGACTTTGCTGCTGATCGCAAAACCTGCTATAAATCCGGTAACCGGACGAATCTCAGGGGAATCGGTCCCGGGATTGTAAAGCGCAGTAAAGTTACCTCCCAGATAAATATTCCTGTTTCCTGCCGGGTAAAAGATGAGCGACAGATGTCCCCTGCAGCTGTTCGATCTTATTCAGTTTTGAATAGACAGCTTCACCTGAGAAAGAAACATACCCTCCGGTTTTGGTTATCCCGAATCCGCCGGCAAAACCGTTTGATCTTCCATCATAAGTATATGGTGAGGGATTCATCCCGGTATAGGAAAAGGCAACAAGAGGATACCCGGCTGTAAGTAAATGGAATGAAGGACTGAATATCCATCCTGAGCGGGTAAAGAAATTAAATCTTCCGTAATACTGGTTCTGAACAACCTTCTGATCCCCGAGGTCTATTATAGAGTATCCCGTCATAATAATGAAGATGATTATGCTTGATAAGATTGGTGAAAGAGTGGTAATAACTGCTGTTTTTTCCTGTCAGATGTGAAAGATAAATTGCATTATTGATAAAAGATTTTGTCACCACCTGGCTCCCTCCTTCGTTATTTGTGAAATTCAGATCCGGGTCTGAGGTGATAACTTCCGTTGCAGCATTAAGATAGTAAGATTCAATAGTGACTGAATTCTTTTTTATCCTGCTTTCCTTAAGGATCCTTTCCCTGTCGGATGAATTCATTCCGGAAACTACGGTCCATGCCTGAAAATACCTTCCGGACAAATAATAGCTGTAAAACAGATATTCAAGAGCTGTCTGGTCGCCAGCATTAAATTCAAGCGCTCTGGTGAAGTGTTTTGCAGACTGTGCATAATTATGCCGTTCATAATAAGCTATTCCCATCCTCATTCTCATATAATAATAATCATGTCCGATGCTAATTGCCTCTTTACCCTTATTGATCAGTTCATTCCAGTTCTTCTGGTCATAAAGATGTAGGTAAGGCTGTCAGCATATCTGAAGCTCATTGCATCCTGCGGAGAAAGCTTTTAATGATAAAAAGATAAGTATTGTTAATATTATTATTCTTTGCATGATGTTGCTGTTATTGAAATTTTCTGCATTATTGATTTTTAATGATGAAATACCTTTTTCATCAATTTCGATAATGAAATCATATCCTGATGATCTGCGACGTGTAAAATAATTTGATGAAGATGAAGCTAAACAAATGTGTGATGTCATCAGTTCATTATCGATATAATCATATTTCAGTCGGTATTCCGATCTGATAAATTTCAGAAACGGAGCAGTGAAATCCTGTATGAAGAGCAGAATTTATTCATTACAAGGTTCAGCGGGAAATGGTCTTAATTTCAATATTCCTGTAGAATCCCAAGCGGAACTTTAAATGCAGCAAGGAAGAAATAATACAGCAGAGTGTCTTTCCTTCCTTCATAATGACGGAACATAAAAATGTTACCATCATTTGAGAAATATGCAATGGCTCCGGTTGAAAGACATCTGATGAAACGGAATATTGAACTCATTTGCATCAACTTCCCATTTTTCAGTTCCTCATTTTTCCCATCCTTTAACATATCAAAGCAGTATGTTTTACCGGGAACAAGATCAAAGGCTTTTACAAGCAGCTCATTGGTCTGAATATTTGATACTGCCTTGTTAACCTCCGGGACAGAATAGTTTTTAAGCTCAAACCCATTCTCCTTCTGTTCCATATAATAGCTCAGGGGGTAATTTAAGGTATAGGAACCCATAAATGGAAGTGTTTGAACCTGGAAATGGAGATGAGGGAAAGGTGATCTTCCGGAATTACCGCATTTGCCTATAACATCTCCCTGCATGACCCTGTCGCCTGATTTAACAGTGATTGAACCTCTCCGAAGATGGCTTAATGATGAATATGTATGTGAATTGTGTTTAATGATTACGGTATTGCCCCAGTTATCCCTGATGTTTGGTTTACCTATAATATTATCATCAATATTATCGGTTACCGATTCAATATATCCGTCAGCAGGCGCCAGTACCGGTTTGTTATAGCAGAAATAATCCTCCGGGATATCGCCTTTGTCCTTAAACTGCTTCCCTTCCTGATTAAGGATAATAAAATCAAGCGCATGTTTCCAGGATCCTTTATGGGTCATTGTACCGTCATATCCCTGTGACACAAACCATGTTCCGTAAAAAGGGAGTCTCATTGGCACCATATCATACCTGAAACGTTCAACATCATTTTCCCAGGCATAAAGGTTTTTCTCAGGAGAATTCTGTTGAATAACAACCTCTGCAAGTTTTTTCGATGGTTTGATCCTGAATTTCAAAACATACAGGAAAAGCAGGACGATCAGATTAAACGGAAGGGCAAAAATCGGAAGTGCAGCTGATGCAAACAATGAGTAAAGGCTGATTGACAGAATTGCCACTATCGGGATAAGCAAAAGCGACCAGAGATATGAGCGGGCTGAGGGGATGATAAAGAAACCGCCTATCGCAATCGAAGTCAGTATATAATTGAACCCGATATAGCTGTAGTTGATCTCGGTTATATCCGCACCAACAAAATCATAGAAAAAATATGCTGCAAAAAATCCCAGCAAAGAGAGTGTGAATGATATCCTTGAATTATACAGCAATCCGATAGCAAGAATTAATCCTGAAAGCACATTATACTGGAACATTATTGCCCCGAGTGATATGAAATAAACCTTCAGGGGTTTTAAAAGCGCGATATTGTTCCACCATTCATACAGCCTTACAAATGGTTCGCCCCCCAAGTGTATAGAACTCATTTATTGTAAATATTCCTCTTTCGCTTATTGAGAGAAATGTCATGTTCCTTGTTGCAAGTGTCATTATCCAGGCACTGAGAACAAAAGGAACACTAAGAATAGGTAAAGCGTATTTTCCGATCACACCCTGGAGGCTCACTGAAATGAAAAGTGTGAGTATTGACGCCAGGAAGATCAGGACAAAAAGGACCGGTCCGGGGGAATAAAATATTCCCAGACTCAGCCCGACCAGGAGACTGTTGTAACCGTAAATGCCTTTCCTGCTGACATTCCTGTCAAGCCCCATCAGTACTGCCGTAACGTTTGCAACGATTACTGATATTATTCCGGCAAGTCCGGCATATATATCTGCAAATGAAACCAGTATAAGGATTATTGAGAATATTTTCTTATCTGAAAAGAATATCTGGGAATAGCTGTTAAGTATTCCTTCGATACATCCTTTGAGAAATTCCTTTACTGGTTCCGGATTGCATAATTAATTAATAGATACAGTATTATATAATGCTTTGTGCAACTTAGTGTTTGGTGTGTTATAATAAATGTTCGGGAAGATTTTCCGGTCCAGTCACTATTTGCAGGTTTTCCGATTCACGGATCACATGGAGTTTATTCTTCAGATCTATGAGTACTATTTTAGGCCTGTAGGTAATGAACTGCATCCATTGAGTCATATTATAGGCTCCCACCCTTTTAATGACGAAGTTGTCGCCTTTTTTCAAAAGCGGGAATGCGATGGCATTGCGCACCACATCGATATTCATGCAAAGAGGACCATAAATTGTCGTCTCTTCAAGATGATCGGATGTTGGTCTTGCAGGATGAAGCTCATGGTCGTACCAGAACGAAGTGAAGAGCATATTTATCCCTGTATCGGCAATTGTTGATCTCCGTCCGTCAGACAGCCTTTTGTTGGCAAGGACAGTTCCAAGAAGATAACCTGCCTCGTCAATAAGAGCTCTTCCTGTCTCCAGTATAAGCATTGGCAATTTTGAAGGATTTATTTCGGAATTGACAAGAGCAGAAGTTATAGCTTCAGCATATTCATCAAATCCGGGCACTACATCGCGTCCCTGGTAATAGGCTCCCTTCAGAGTGTTCTTTGAAGCAAATCCTCCTCCGATATCAATATATTTTATTGTTTTATTATGTTTCTTATCTGTCCTGTATGCCAGATCTGCAAGCTTCGACATTGCAATCCTGTAGGCATCGGTGGAAAGAATATAGGTACCGATATGTGTGTGCAACCCGACCAGGTCGAGATTGTCATTCATCATTATTCTGTTGATGGCATCCCAGGCTTCTCCGTTTTCATAGTTGAAGCCAAACCTGTCCCACATAGGATAAATGCCTGTATCCATGTTTACCCTTATTGCAACTTTTGCTTTTTTGTTTGTTTTTTTTGTTATATCCAGGATAGTATAGAGTTCATCGAAATGGTCAATATGGATGAATGAATCATTTTCGATTGCTATAGTGATCTCTTCAGGCGATTTACCCGGCCCGTTAAAGATTATCTGAGAACCCGGGACTTTATTTCTGATTGCTTTCTCATATTCAAAACCTGATACCACTTCGGCCCATGATCCTTCCTGGTGAAATATTTTACAAACGGCGTCGAGGTAGTTTGTTTTATATGACCATGCAAACTGGACCCTCGGATATCGTGTTTCAAAAGCTCTCTTTGCATCCCTGAAAGTTTCGCGGATACTTTTTTCAGAAATAACGAACACAGGTGATCCGTACTGTTTTACTATATCTGCAACAGGTGTATCTTCAATATGTGTTATCGGATCATTCTGGACACTCATTCCGAATTTTGAGGGCATCCCTGCCCTTATCTTTTTTATCAATGGACGTTCAAATGGCTTTTTCATTGAAATATTTATTTTATAATATTCCTGATATTGATAGTTTCTCAAATTCATTGATGTCGGTAATCAGATCGAAAGAGTATCTGACAAAGATGACACCTTTCTTATATGTCGGTATAAGGTTTTACTTCCATACCCAAAGCCAGTTTTACCATGGCTTCAGGCAGATTTTGCCCTGCTCCTACCGCCAGATAGACCCATGCAGGGATACGCGGATTAATTTCAATAAGGTAAAATTCGTCATCATCCGACCGGATGAGTTCCAGTTCCATCCCTCCTCTCCATTTGGTGGATTTGATCAGTCTGCGGGTAAGATCGAGCATTCTTTCATCATCAAGGGTTATTCCGGCCCAGGCCTTACCCTTATCGGTAATATAAAGCTTTCGCATCGGCACGGCGCCGACAGTATTGCCTTTGCCGTCTCCAAGCGCCACAACATTTACCTCAGTTCCGCTGATATACTCCTGGATGATAACCGGTAATCCCCACTTTGCAGCGATCTTATGAAAATACATTGATGCCTGGTCAAAGTTATTGGCAATATATGCATCGTAAAATTTGCCCTTGATAACAACAGGGATAGTCGAAATCTTCTTTTAAGTCCCTCAGTTCGTCCAGAGTGGCAACAGGTTTTCCTTCCGGGACTTTAATCCCATATTTTTTACCGAATTCAGGAAGGTTGTTTTTGCTTCTTTCTTCAAACATATCCAGTTCCGGGAAGGAAGGTATGGATACCTGAATCTGCAAGTCTTTTCCGGGCGTTCATAAAAGCCCTCAGTTCGGCATCGAAATTTGGGATAAGGACATCAATTTTCTCAATTTTGCTGATCTCAAGCACCCTGTTAACAAGAATATCCGATCCTTCCGAAGGGTATGGAACACGGTATGTTTTATCGACAAGATTGTGCATATAAATACCGGGCTCCAGATTTTCATAAGCCAATCCGATTATCCTTACATCAAATTCTTCCGATTCTCTCAGAGCTCTGATAACCGGTATTCCCGGACCGGGATTATCTGTATTATTAAGCCCCGTGACTGCTACAGTCAGTTTTCTTTTACTGCTCATCCTCAAGAAGTTTAAACTGTCTCAGCAATCCCATAAAATCCAGATAATACTTTTCAAATTCATCTGTCGGGATATCATAATTTTCAGTCATATAGGATGTTATCTCAGAATCAGATTTACTTTCCTTTAAAAGGTTCAGTATTTCAAGTCCCTGTTCATTAAGGGAATATGACTCCCCGTTTGTAGGATCAAAGAGAAATCCTGATTCGCTGACAGCGATATTTCTTTTTAACTTCATGTTGTTAATGTTTTGGCCCGGCTATATTATACGTAAATTGATGAAGAATGAATGAAATTCAGCTATACATTAATAAAATAAAATGCCGGTTGTTTAAAAAATTCAACCGGCATTTATCTTTCAGGGTGTTTAGTTTTGTTTTATACACCTGCCTCTGTAATATGCATTGCCCGCTTCATGTGGGGAGCTGATGATCTTGTCGAATACCTCCTGGCTAATATATTCAGGATTGTAGGTGATTCCCCGCCAAACAAGCTGCCTGTTGAAAGCTCTCAGGTGGTTACGGGAACCTTTGCAAAGGTTTTCAAAGACCATGATTACATTATCGTTTGTAACCTTATCAAGGTAATCCATAAGGTCTTTAATATCAAGTTCTTCAATAAGGGCGCCTGTTTTAAAGGCTCCGGCAAGAGATTCTGAACCCATAGCTAATAAGTCTGCCATAAAGTTTCTGGAATTCAGGATTTGTGAATTTCCCGGGTTCTTCCACGCCAGTATATTCTTCGCCATAATTCTTAAGAAGAAACAGAACTGCCTTCATGTGGGTATTCTCCGAACGTGAGATATTTGAAAACACGGGGATTTTCCATTTTACAGACAGAGCTGAATAGACATCTCTTGCAAGCTTTTCTTCCTCTTTCATATGAAGCAACATTTCGAGCTCGGATCACTGTATAAAAAGTCATCCGAAGCTGCAAGCGCTAAGTCTGGCGGTAACCAAAGTCGTAGTACCGTCGGCTGAAACATCAATCACATTCACCTTGCCGTCATCTTCAATAGTAGCTGTTATTTTTTGAACATGCACCAAGAGCAAGGAGGGACATTCCCATGAGGGAACCAATAAGGATGCTTTTAATAATTGTTTTCATTTCACAGATTTTAATGTCGGACATCTTACTTTTTAACAGGAGTTTCACGGAAATCGCAGATTCCGTTATTATTGGCATCCACATAATTCCTGCCATTGCCCGTCCCTGTCCCATTCCGCATGGTCCCATTCCGCGCGGGCCCATTACCCATTCTCTGGCCCTGACCCTGTCCGGCACCTCTCATATTGCCCTGTCCTCTTCCTTTGAAATTTCCTGATTTGCGGGCTTCAAAATTATCGCATATCACCGTCATTATTTGCATCAACCCATGCAACACCTCTGTTATTGGTGGTATTTTGTTGATCCTGATTTGCTGCCTTATCCTGGGCGCTTGCCAGTGCTGTTAAAACCATTAAAGGCTGCTGCTGTAATAAAAAGTTTTGTTTTCATAACCATAAAGTTTAAAATGTTAATACTGATAATTCTTTTCAATTGATTTTATGGTTAGAAACAGATACTTTATTTTTTCCTACGCTGGTTTTTAGATTTTTTTTGTTGATTTATAATTTTATCTCTAATCCAGATCTTTGGCAATAGCCATTGCTGCAATGGTCCCATCAGCAACTGCGGTCGTTATCTGTCTGTATTTTTTGCTGATCACATCTCCCACTGCATAGACTCCCGGAATACTGGTTTTCATGTCCTCATTGGTTTTGATATAGCCCCACTGATCAAGTTCAAGTTTATCCCTGAACATAGTTATATTAGGTTTCATTCCGATAAAGATAAAAACACCGTCACTTATAAGCTTCTGACGTACTTTGGTTTTGACATTTTCAACTTCGGTAGTTATTTTGTCGCCTTCCTTCAGATAAATGCTCTTGGCTCATTATCAAAAAGTATTGAAATTTTTGGATTCTTTAAGACCTTTTCCTGTGCCTGCTTATTTGCAGTGAGCTTATCAAACTGATGGACAATGGTGAGCTTTTTTGCAAACCTTGTTATAAATTCTGATTCTTCAACGGCTGAATTACCACCACCGATTACAATTACATCCTTGTCATCGAAATATTTTGCATCACAGGTGGCACAATATGAGATCCCTTTCCCCTTAAGTTCTTTCTCACCGGGAGCTCCGGTAAGGTTCGGTGTTGTTCCGGTTGCAATAATTATTCTTTTTGCTTTTACTGTTTCATATTCATCAATAACCACCTCTTTTTTCTCAAGGTCAACCCTGGTAACATCAACAGCTACCTTGTAAACAGTTCCGCACATTTTTGTCTGTTCACTCATGCTGTGCGAAAACATATATCCTGCCTGAGGTTCAATGAATCCCGGATAGTTAGATACTTCATGCGTTGTTGAAACATGACCACCGGGAAGAGCAATATCAATAAGTACAGTGTTTACTTTCGACTGGCACAGATATAATCCGGCTGTAAGTCCTCCCGGTCCGGCTCCAAGAATTATAACATCAAATTCCGAAACTGACGGTTTGATGCGTGATCTTATTTCATTTACCCTGTCAGCATTAAGCATACTGTCGAGGTTCTTTATTATTTCGCTTCTTTTTATACCGCCGGTAAGTCTGCCTGCTATTTCCATTCCCTTATTAAAGAAAAGCAATGTAGGGGATGATTTAACACCAAGCTTATCGGCAAGTTCCCTGTTTTGCTGACGGAATATTTTAAGGAATTTAATATCGTTGCCGTATAGTTTCGAAAGATCCTCAAATTTTGATGCAAGCGCCTCACAGGGAGGACATTCAGTTGAATAAAAATCAAGAATTACCTTATCGGCTTTTAATACCTCTTTTTCAAATTCTGTTGAAGTGATCTCTTTCATTTTTCCGTAATTATTATAATTTATTTTTTTAATATATCTCAAGATTATTACATAGTACCATTGTTCGATTGCGCCTTTGTGCCATTGATTGCCATTGCGCTCTTGCTTACTTAATCGGTACCATTATTAAAATATTCTGCAAAGCCGAGTTCCAATAATTCCTTAACCGGTCTGCAGTCGGGAGAACATATACTGCCGGTTTTGTTTTTTGCAATCGAACCGCATCCTCCTCCACAGGCAAGCTGCAGGGAACACTCTTTACATTCCTGAATTGAAGTGACATCTCTCGACTCCCATTGTTCGATAATAGTTTCCTTCCTTGTAACTTCAGGATAAAAAGTTCCGAGTGATTCATCGGTCTTACCGACCGTTGCCGTGCATGAATAAATATTTCCTGTATAATCAAATGCCCATTCGGTTTTACAAGCGGGGCATGAATCGAAAAGCGGATCAGGAAGTTCACCGTTTTCTGAGAGGAATTTTGAGATTGAATATGCAGGTTTATAGAATTCTAGTAATATGAGGATTTTTGTTTATCAGTATCATAAAGATTTTCATAGAGGGAAACCCTGTCAAAGAGTTTATCCGGGGATGACTGGCAGTGATGAAGCTCATAATTACTTCCTATCTGAGTCTTGAAAAAATTGCTTTTTGTCCATCCCTTATCAATTGCAAACTGAGCCAGGTCAGGCAGATTATCAATATTTTCCCTGTCAATCACTACACGAAGATTAACATCAATGTTCGCATTCAGACAGGCATCAATTCCTGTGACAATTTTTTCGAACGTGGGTCCACCTCCTTTCAGGAACCTCCTGTTATCATGTACTGAGGCGGTTCCGTCAAGTGTTACCTGAATCTCCCTGATCTTCCCTTTTTTTAAAGCAGGAACATACTCTTCGAGGTAATATCCGTTTGTAACAAAACACAGTGAAAGATCAGCCTCAACCGCCTTGCTGATAATGTAAGTAATTATATCTTTCTGCCGTGGACTGTTCAGCAAAGGCTCTCCGCCGAAAATTGTAATGTATTTTCGTCTGGATATGAACTCTTTAGCAACATAATTAAAGAAAGCATCAATTACATTCTTTTTCAGTTCACTCCCGGAATTCTGATATTGATCCTGGTAGCAGTAAGAACAGGCAAAATTGCAGCTGTAATTGGGTACAAAAAATATCTGGATCTCATCCTTTTCCCTTGAATCAATAAAATCGAGGTATTTTCTGCGGTAGGCTTTGGCTTCATCTGATTCATCAGTGATATAGCCTTTTTCGGTAAGTTCATCGAAAAAGGCTATATCGGCACATCCTTCACCCTGCCGGATTGCATCTATTTTAACTGCATCAGAGCTGTTAAGTATATCTGCATTACCCGAAAGCAGATTAACAATGAAATGATTTTCAGAATCCCTGATCTTTGAGAAAATATTATACTTTGAAAATTTCACTGTTTTCCTTTCATTCTGAATCTGCCCCGGGTTTAATCAGGGATGTATGAAATATATCCTGATCAGCTCCTCGCGGATCAGTCATGACAACCTGCTACTGTCTTTGATATTTTTGCACAGCACTGTGCAACTTTAGCTTTGACCTTACTCACTTTGTTCTTAATCAGACTTTTCATTTTCTTTAATTATTATTTGATTAATAAAATTTCACTTATCGCATTTATCAGATCTTCTTTCGGAAGAGCGCCCATTGTGACCTGGGGTTTCCCCTTTGCAGGAATAAATAACAGGGTTGGCAAACCCGTTATACCAAGTTTTTGAGCCAAAAGTTTTTCTTTTTCCGTATCTACTTTGAAGACATCAATTTTACCCTTATATTCCCTGGCAATCTCCTCGACAATTGGAGAAAGTTGCCTGCATGGAGCGCACCAGTCAGCGTAAAAATCAATTATCGCCGGCTTATTCCCTTCAAACTTCCATTCTTTATTAACTTCATAATTGAAGATCATTTTTTTAAATCCGTCATCTGAAAGTTGAATTACACTGTTGGCTGCCGTACTTTTTGATCCCGGGATCACCGGGATTATCAGCCTTACATTCACTGAATACCAAAGTAAGCAAAATTGTAAGAACGGGGATATACTTTTTCATTGTTTTTATATTTATTTGTTAATAGTCCTTTGTCAGAATTCAAATATATTTATTGTTTACGGCCGGCAATTGTCCAGCTCGCTACCCTGATCATTCCTTTTTCATAAGGCTCAGATTCCTCAATTATCTTAACTATTTCGAAACCTGCTTTCCGGAGCTGCTTCAAGATATATCTTCCCTTGTTACTGATCCCGCCCAGCATTCTGAAACAGCAACCGGATCGTTCCTGTATTCTTCAGGTACAGGTTCTTTTGAATAAATGTCGCTAACCACAAATCTGCCTCCGCTTTTAAGTATCCTGAATATTTCATTCCATACAATCTGTTTGTCGGAGGCATGATTGATTGTGCAGTTTGATATTATCAGGTCGGCTTTTGCATCAGGAAGATTGATATGTTCAAGCGTACTTTTAATAAATTCAACATTTTGAACACCCAGCCTTTCAGCCGTATTCCTTGCTTTCTGCAGCATTCCTTCAGATATATCAATACCATAAACAAATCCCTTATCTCCCACTGTTTCTGCAAGCCGGAGGACATCTGTACCACGGCCACTTCCCAGATCGACACATACTTCATTTTTCGCAGCCTCCGCATAGTTTATTGCCCCTCCGCAGGAAAGACAGCATGTGGATTCTGCAAGCTGACTGTATCTTTCATCTATCGAAGCATAATTCATTTGTTCTGATATTAATTTTTACGGTTCAAAAGATTTTCTGATCCTTTATGCTATTTTATATTCCGGCACAAAGATAATAATAAAAATATTTAAATCGCAATAATATCACCTAAATCTTTTTAATATCACTAATTTTTCTTTAAATTTGTAATCATAAACTTTGATCATGGGCATTATTTTTAAAAAGGAATTATCGGAAAAACAAATAAATGATCTGTTTAACAGCGATGAAAAGTGTCTGCGAGTTCCTTGCAGAAGTAAAATGGGAAAATGGATTTACCTGTCATAAATGCGGACATGATAAATTATTGTGCAGGTAAAACGCCTTATTCAAGGAGGTGCACAAAGTGTAAAACTGAAGAATCAGCAACTTCGGGAACCATTTTTCATAACTGCAAGTTCCCGATACATAAGGCATTCTTTATAGCTTACAATGTTTGCAAAGGGAAAGAAGAGCTGTCAACTTATGAGTTTGCCCGGAGGTTATCTCTCAGACAGATGACCTGCTGGAATTTCAGAACGAAGATCCGGAACGCTATTGAGAAAATGGATTCTCTCGATGAGAATAAAAGATTAACGGTTCAGAAAATAATCCGGACTGCAAATCAAAGGTAATAAAATCGTCATGCATTGCGGTTGTCAGAAACGACATGCAAGGCGGTTCTATTCAATATATGACTTTGGTTCAAAACACCACCGTATGGTGTTTCTGCTAAAATATTCTGGTGTTCCTAATCGAATGACCGATGCAAAAAAAATATTGATCCTGGGATTGGGGAATGAGATCCTCTCTGACGATGGAATAGGCCCGCGCCTGGTTCACGATCTGTCAGAGATGATAGTCAGATCAGATATCAGTTTTAATATTGCCTCCTGCGGAGGGCTTGAATTAATGGAAAATATCAAAGGTTATGAAAAAGTGATTATAATTGATGCGATCCGGACCCGTGATGGTGAACCGGGGGAAGTATATTATTTTAGAACCTCTGATTTCAGGGAAACCTGCCACTTATCAAACCTCCATGATATTAATTTTCTTACAGCCTTAAAGTTCGGCAACCAGCTTGAACTGGATTTACCTGCTGATTTACATATAATTGCAGTTGAGATTCTTGAGGATATGGAATTCAGCGAAGAATTGACCCTTCCCCTGAAAAAAGAATATTCTTCAATACTGGAGAAAGTTTACTCACTGATAAAAAAGATGCTGAAAAAATAAAATTTTTATGATGAGGTAATTGTTTAAGCACAATTACCAGAGACTATTGCAATTACATTTATATTGTGCATATATTTCACATAAATCGTTATATTATTAGAACATTTCTTAATAATTTTATTAAATTGAAATCTGTAATATTGATTAAGATTTTCATTATATTGATGAAGATATTTGACATGTACCTGCCTGAAGTCAGGAACACCTAACATGGAGGAATCAAAAAATGAATGAAAAAGCAAAAATTCTGATCATTGAAGATGATAATGATCTGGTTGCAGCATTAACAAAAATTCTGGAAAACAAAGGATTTAATGCAGAAGCCGCTTATGATCCTGAAGAAGGCTGGGATAAATTAAAACAAAACAGGCCAGATCTCATAATTCTGGATGTAATGTTTGGAAACAGAGGTGAATCAAAAGGATTTGATTTTGCTCAGAAGATAAGAAGTGACAAATCGTTATCGGATATTCCTATATTAATGATGACAGCAATCAACACAGAAAAACCTCTTTTTAATTTCTCTCCCGAGACTGACAGTGAATTCCTGCCTGTTGATGCTTTCCTCGACAAACCTGTGAAAACTGAAGAACTTTATTCGAAGGTCGAAGAATTATTAAAACAAAAGATCAGTAAATGGCGCAACTGGCCACAGAAGGACGAATAAGATCCTGAAATTAAATTCAGGATACACCTAATCCTTCAAACAGCGAACAGACATACCATTTTTCTTATCAACATTTAGGCCGGACACATTGCCGGACGTGTTATCCAGGTAGCGGCACCATGCGTATGTAGCACCTCCCTCTGAAGCCATCCACGAATAGGCATAGGGTCACAATGTTGGTGAACATACCGGCATTGTGACGGTAACCACCCGGAAGGGCAGTAAAACCACTCTCATTGGTTGCACCCTGTATTGGGATCTGACCAATGTGTTGTACCGGTTTCTTTTAATTTGCCACCTGCTGTGCCACCAAGGTAAGTGTAAAGGGTTGTAAATTCCTCAACGGTAGGTACATGCCAGCCGGTGGGACACAGATTGCCGGTTCCTGCCGTGTACCAGTTATATAATGCGCCATAAGTAGCTTTGTTGGCAGCTTCATTGTTTTATACAGCAATATGCAGGGGTTGATACTCCCCATGAGTTATCTTCGGAAATATTGGTAATAGAGGTCGTACCATCTTTGAATTTTGTGGTTCTAAGGTTCTCTGCCATCCAGATCTGTGTGCCTATCTCAACAACCGGATAGTTGTTATTATCACCATCTGTACAGGCAATGAAATTAAATGTGATTGTTTTGTCTGATGCAGGGATGTCAATTATTACAGTGCTGTAAATTCCTGATATACCTGTAAATTTTAACCTGTCACCATTAGTATATGCCATATCAATTGTAGCCATATCTCCTTTATAATCCGTTTTTACTGTTTTTTCTTCAGCTGTCTGATTATTACTGATTTTCTTTATACTGATTCTTCCGTTTGCTTTACCATTGCACAATAATTTTCCTGAAAATTGATAATTTGCTCCCCTTAACACTGATCAGATATAAACCACTATTTAATACCTGAAAGACGAAATTCCTGCAGATCATTTTCTAAAAAACTTTTAATCTGAGCAACCTGTTTTCCGGTCATATCAAATACAGTAATAATAGCATCTCCTGCATAAGAAGGATAAATCTGCAATATTGAATTGTCAGTCATTGGATTCGGGTAAATTTTTATTTCCGATGATTGTTTGTTCTCAATCTGAATTAATACCCGTACTGCTCCCGTCAGCCGCAAAATATCAGCTTCCGTTTAAAGTGAGAGATGTACCTTTAGTTAAGTTCTCAACTTTGACGGTTAATACATTAGCGGAGGCACCAGTTCCTGTAAAAGTAATAAGATAAGGTTGTGCATTTGCTTCTATTACACATAAAATAATCATTAAAAATAATAACTTTTTCATGACTTTTTTTCAATTAATTAATTCAACTTACTCATAAAATTTGTAAATGACGTCTCAGGTTTGTATAATGATCACATTAATTGCAGTATTAGTACGGATTTCCAGAAATGCCATATATGTAAGTTTTTGTATGATATAAATTTACATCATTAATGAACATAAGTCAAGTTTTTATGAAATAATATTGTGAATTAATTCACGTTATATATTTAGTTATTTAGTGATTTATTTGCTTATTATAGAAATTTTCTTAAATTTATTACCTGACAAAAAAAGTGTTTCTAAATATGTTAAATCAGGGTGAATTTAAACCCAGAATAGTTGCATTTCTGTGCAACTGGTGTTCTTATACAGGAGCTGACCTCGCGGGAACTTCCCGGATGGAATATAAAGCAAATGTCAGGGCTGTGAGGGTTATGTGTTCGGGTCGCATTGAACCGACATTTGTGCTCAGGGCTTTTACAAAAGGCGCTGATGGTGTTCTGATATGTGGTTGTCACCCGGGTGACTGCCATTACCAGGAGGGAAATTACCGTTGCCTCCGCAGATTTCTCTTACTTCAAAAGTACATCCGGCAGATGGGTATAGAAACCGAACGGCTTAAACTTGAATGGATAAGCGCAAGCGAGGGGAAACAGTTTGCCGAACTCGTAAACAGTTTTACGGAGACAATTACCGAGCTTGGTCCATGTAAAATAAAAGAAACAATGAAGGCATTAACCTGAATCATAAATCCTGAAACATGGAAGAATCAAAACCGAAACTTAAACTGGCAATTTACTGGGCTTCTGCCTGCGGAGGATGTTGTGTATCTGTCCTCGATGTTCATGAGAAACTCTTTGATGTTGTTGCTGCTGCTGATCTTGTTTTCTGGCCAATTGCTCTCGATATCAAATACAGGGATGTGGAAAATATGCCCGATAAGCACATTGATGTGACATTGTTTAACGGAGCAGTAAGGAACAGCGAGAATGAACATATGGCAAAACTTTTAAGGCTAAAAAGCAAAATTCTCGTTGCCTATGGAAGCTGTTCTCATCTTGGAGGCATTCCCGGACTTGCAAATTTTTCCGATAAAGAAGAAATATTCAGAAGGATCTATATAGAAAGTGAGTCAGTTATAAATCCTGACAACATCGTTCCTCTTCCTGAGTATGAAGTTAAAGAGGGTATTTTAGAAATTCCTGAATTCTACAATGATGTCCATTCACTGGCACAGGTAACGGATGTGGATTATTTTATCCCGGGTTGTCCTCCCCAGACCGAAAGATTACTGGAAGTATTTACGGCCATTGTGAGCGGTGCTGAGCTGCCACCAAAGGGATCGGTTATCGGTGCGGAAACTAAAACCCAGTGTGATGAATGTATAAGGAAAAAGACTGAAAATAAGCGCATTAAAAAGTTTTATCGTCCCTGGGAGATAAAAGATGACGGAGTTACCTGCTTCATGGAACAGGGTGTTCTTTGTATGGGTCCGGCAACACGGGCAGGTTGCGGATACCGATGTATAAAAGGTAATGCTCCCTGCCGTGGCTGTTACGGTCCCACTGACGGAGTAACAGACCCGGGCGCCAAAATGATGTCAGCTGTTGCAGGTATAATAGATGAAAAGGAACCTGAGGAAATCAGCCGGGTCCTTGAAGATCTGGCCGATCCGGCCGGATTATTTTATCGTTTCAGTCTGCCTGTTTCATTAATAAGGAGAAAATTGTTATGATTAAGCAAAGGATCACAATTGACCCTATAACCCGTCTTGAAGGTCACGGAAAGATTGAAATCTTCCTCAATGACAACGGCGAAGTCAGTAATGTTTATTTCCAGGTCCCTGAACTAAGGGGTTTCGAGAAATTCTGTGAAGGAAGACCTGTTGAAGAACTTCCTGCCATTGTAGCAAAAATATGCGGTGTATGTCCGGGTTGCCATCACATGGCATCGGGCAAAGCTGTAGATGCAGTTTTTGGGGTTGATCCCCCTCCGACTGCAAAAAAACTCAGGGAACTCTTTTATATGGCTCATTTTGTTCACAGCCATACCGCCCATTTCTATGCCCTGGCAGCACCTGATTTTGTTGTCGGACCTGATGCTCCTGCAGCAAAAAGAAATATACTCGGGGTGATAGAAAAAGTAGGAAAGGAGATAGGTATTGAGGTTATTAAACAACGTAGATTAGCACAGGAAATACAGGCATTGCTTGGCGGACACCAGACTTTCGTCGTAATGAATATTCCGGGAGGGGTTCGAAAAGGACTTACTGAAAATGAACGGGATGATATAGTTGAAAAGGCAAAAGGATTTATTGAATTCTCGAAATTCTCACTTAAGATATTTGAAGATTTTGTCCTTAATAATAAGACCTATTTAGATATAATTCTCAACGGTCCTTACTCCCTTAAGCTACATTCAATGGGGCTGGTGGATGAAAACAATAAGGTTAATTTCTACCATGGTAAAGTAAGGGTTGTGGATACTGAAGGGAATGAAATATGCAAATATTCACCGCCTGAATATCTTGATCATGTGGCGGAGCATGTTGAACCATGGAGTTATCTGAAATTTCCGTATTTGAAAAAAATAGGCTGGAAAGGATTTATTGATGGTCAGAATTCAGGTGTTTACCATGCTACTCCATTATCGAGGCTGAATGCAGCGGACGGGATGGCAACACCTCTGGCTCAGAAGGAGTATGAGCGAATGTACAGCACTCTTGGCGGCAAGCCGGTCCATGCAACACTCGCAATGCACTGGGCCAGGCTTATTGAGCTGCTATATTCCTCTGAACGATGTCTTGAACTTGCACTTGATCCCGACATAACCGGCAAAGAGCTCAGGGCACAGCTTGGTCCGATTCCCGGGGAAGGAGTTGGTATCGTTGAAGCTCAGAGAGGGACTCTCACACATCATTACTGGACTGATGATAAAGGAATTGTAAACAAAGTCAATATAATTGTCGGAACAACGAACAATAATGCTGCTATATGCATGTCGATCAAAAAAGCTGCGGAAGGATTTATCAAAAAAGGTGTTGAGGTAAATGATGGAATTCTCAATCTTATCGAGATGGCTTTCAGAGCTTATGATCCCTGCTTTTCATGTGCCACACATCGCCTGCCGGGTGAAATGCCGTTAGTTGTTGAAATTCGGGGATCGGACGGAGAATTGCAGAAGCGGTTATTTAGAAATATAGACTGAAAAAAAGTTAATATTTATAATATAAAGGTATTATGCGAACCGGAGTATTTTTCTGCCAGACTGCAGACAACAGGAATCTGAACATTGATTCGATTGCAAAATATTCAGCAAACCTTCCTGAAGTTGAGACAGTCCAGATACTGAAGCTGAAACCTCTTCCTGATTTAAGATTCATTACTGAACAGATAAAGACATACAACCTTGAAAGAATTGTTATAGCAGGAGACATACCGGGTTATTACAAACCTGTTTTTACAAGGGCAATGGCTATGGCAGGAGGTAATCCGGATGAAATTCGTCTTGCCTCTTTCCAGGAACATGGAGCGAGAGGTGAAAATGCCATGGACCGCGCAAAAGCCATTGTAGCCTGTGCCACTATGGGTGTTCCGTTTCCGCTTGCAGCTGTTCCGGGAGGAAATCCGGTAAACCATGCCACACTCATTATAGGAGGTGGAATAGCAGGTATTCAATCTGCCCTCGAAATTGCCAATGCAGGCAAACAGGTGTTTCTTGTTGAGCAGACAGGGACAATAGGAGGACATATGGCTATGTTTGATAAAACATTTCCAACTCTTGATTGTGCAGCCTGTATTCTTACACCCAGGATGGTTTCAGTAGGACAACACGAAATGATCAGGTTCCTTACGAAATCAAAAGTGGTTGCTGTCAGTGGTAAACCAGGATCTTACCGTATTAAAATAAAACAGAGTCCGCGATATGTTGATATTAAATCGTGTGTTGCCTGCAATCAGTGTTCGGAGGTATGCCCGGTAAAGGTTAAAAGTGAATTCGACGCCGGGATTTCTCTGCGGAAAGCCATATATATTCCATTTCCGCAAGCAGTTCCAAATGCATACCTGGTGGATGAGAAGAGTTGCACATATATTCTTTCAGATGGTGAAAAATGCGGCGTTTGCATGAAAAAATGTCCCAAGGAATGTATCAATCTGAAAGAAACAGAACATACAATTGATATTGAAGTTGGAAACATAATCCTGGCAACAGGTTATGAATTTCTCGATGTCAGCAAAATAGAGCAATATAAATATGGCGTATTTTCCTAACGTATTGACATCTATTGAATTTGAACGCTTGACAAATGCATCCGGAACCACAGGAGGGAGAATCGTTACAAAAACAAGCAGAATAAATAAAAAAACAGGGAAGGAAGAATGGTTTTTCTCACCTGAAGGTATACCTCCGAGAAGTGTGGCACTTATTCATTGCGTAGGATCGAGGAACAAGAAATATAATCCTTACTGCTCCAGGGTTTGTTGTATGTACTCGCTTAAATTTGCACACCTTATCAAAGAAAAGGTCCCAAATGTAAATGTCTACGAGTTTTATATAGATATGAGAGCATTTGGCAAAGGCTATGAAGAGTTTGCAGAAAGAATAAAACAGGAAGGAACATTTATAGTCCGGGGGCACTCCGCATCCGTTGATATGAATCAACGGATCAAATGGTTGTTCGCGGAGAAGATATATTTAATGATAAACTGGTTGAATTCAAAGTCGATATGGTAGTGCTGGCAGTAGGTCTTATTCCCTCTCCCGGAACCGAGGAACTTAGCAGGATGCTCGGAATACAAAGAGATGATGATGGCTGGTTTTCCGAGCTCGATTACAATGGCAGCCCGACAGATACTGACAAGGGAGGAATTTATGTGGCGGGAATGTGCCAGGCACCGAAAGATATACCTGATACGGTTGCCCAGGCATCAGCAGTGGCTGCAGGAGTGCTGGGCAGCTTAACAAGCGGCAAAGGGATCGGGCATATGAGCAGCCTTACTCTCAGTGAAATAGAAGCAAAAGCTAAAACAATTCATTCAATATAGGGAGGTCGCTATGTCAATAAGGGTAAATCCAATGTTTATTGATGATCTGGACCGTTATGGTGCAGAAGATGTACAGCTTTGTTACCAGTGCGGGGATTGTTCCACGGTATGTCCTCATGCAGATGAGGTTTATAAATTTCCCAGGAAATCGATGCGTCTGCTTCAGATGGGTCTGGAAGAAAAGCTTGAGACAACACTTGAACCATGGTTATGTTACTATTGCGGCCAGTGTTCAGAACAATGCCCCAGGGAAGCAGATCCCGGGGAAACAATGATGAGCCTTAGACGCTGGCTGATCGCCCGCTATGATTTTACCGGAATTGCGCGGCATTTTTTCAAATCGAGGAGTACAGAAATCATTGCCATCCTTACAATAGCTGTGCTGACAGGGACTTTTCTTTTAATATATGGATTTTCGGGTGGCAGCATAAATATTTATGATGGGGAAGGCGCCTTTCTGCCGAGTCCATTCATCCATAAATTTGACCTTTCCGTAGGAGGAATACTGGCAGTTTTTCTGGTCATCAATGCATTCCATATGTGGTAGCTGGTCATGATCAAAGGCACACCCTTCGATGTTCCATGGTGGCTCTACATCAAACAATTTTACCAGCTGCCCTGGCATTTCTTCACACAGAAACGTTATGCGGAATGTGAAAAAAAGCGTGAACATACTTTTTATATGCCCTGGATGATCCATCTGGGACTGATGCTGGGATATGTCACCATGCTGATACTGGTAATGGTCTATATTGAACAGTTGCAGGCAGGTCCTGAAATACGCTGGCAGGTACATATTTTCGGATACCTTGCAACAATCGGTCTGATTATCGGGACCATATATTTTATCCGGAGCCGGTTAAAAAAGCATTATATCCAGTACAAAAAATCACACGGGACCGACTGGGTATTCGTTGTTCTATTGTTTATCATCGTCGTAACCGGAATACTCCAGCATATTTTCCACCGTACCGGTCTGCTTCAGCTCGCCAATATAACTTATGTCATTCATTTAATGAGTGTTGTTCCCTGGCTGCTGAGAATGCCTTTCAGCAAATGGGCACATCTCATTTATCGTCCTCTGGCCATGTATTTTGCGGCTATACGGAGGGATGCACTGGCCAGGCAAACCTCTTTTATAAATTCTTATCCGGTAGTTGTTAAATAAAAAAATCAGCCAATGAAAGAGTGCAGAACAGGTGTATATATATGCATGTGCGGGACAAATATCGCCAAGATAGTTGATGTTGAAGCTGTTGCCCAATTCGCATCAAAGCTGCCGAATGTTGTTCTGGCAAAGACATATAAATATATGTGTTCCAATCCGGGCCAGGAGATGATAACCCAGGATATTAAAGAGAACAACCTGAACAGGATTGTTGTGGCTGCCTGCAGTCCGAATATGCATGAACGGACATTCCGTCACGCATTGAGATCTGCCGGATTGAATCAGTATCTTTTTGAAATGGCAAATATCCGTGAACAATGCAGCTGGGTACATACAGATACAACAGAAGCAACTGAAAAAGCAAAAGCGTTGGTTTATGCTGCGATCTGCCGGGTTGAGCTCCATGAAGAACTCGAAAACATGTCGGTAGATATGTGCCCGAATGTGCTTATGATCGGCGGCGGAATTGCAGGAATGACAGCTGCACTTGAACTGGCTGATGCAGGTAATAATGTTTATCTTGTTGAAAAAAATAATCATCTTGGAGGAAACCTTGCCCGTGTTGACCTTACCGCTCCATATCTTTATTCAGCCCGTGATCTTCTGACAGAAAAAATAACCCGGACCAATCAAAATAAAAAGATTCATATTCACCTTCGAGTCAAAAGTAACAGACCTGACAGGATTCATCGGAAACTTTAAAGCGACAATAAATTCGAGTGAACGGGAAAGAATCACGGAAACCAAAAACCCACTGAGATTGAAATAGGAAATGTTATGGTCGCTACCGGATACAAGGAATTTGATGCATCACGGATAGTGCACTACGGATATGGAAAATTACCGAATGTGATTACCTCGTTTGAGCTCGAGAAAATGATCAGGGCGGGACGGATCGAGACGAAAGAGGGAAAAATCCCGAAATATGTAGCCATAATTCACTGTGTAGGGAGCCGGAGCCAGGAATTTCATCCTTATTGTTCAAGGGTATGCTGCATGACTGCCTTAAAATATGCACATGAGATCAAATCCGCGAATCCTGAAAGCTATATTTCTGATATTTATATTGACATGCATGCATTCGGAAAAGGACATGAGGATTTTTACCGGAGATCATCGGAAGCAAAAACCTTATTTCTAATGTATGAAAAAGGTGATCGCCCTGTAATTCATAAAGCCTCACCTAAAGATGACTGTGAAATGCTTATAGAGGTCAATGAAAAGCTTTCAGGAGAGGTAATCGAGATACCTGCTGACATGGTTATACTGATGGTGGGTATGGAAGCCCGGGAAGACTCTCATGAGGTGGCACGCATTGTAAATATCAGCCAGGATAAGGAAGGATGGTTCATTGAAAGTCACCCCAAACTTGAACCGGTAGCCACTACAACAGATGGAATATTTATTGCAGGGACATGTGTCGCCCCGAAGGATATTCCTGATACGGTTGCACAGGCAAGAGCTGCGGCAGCCAGGATACTGGCCAGAATAGCCAAAGAAAAGATCGAAGTTGATGCACTCTATTCTGAAGTTAATGAGAACCTCTGCTCCGGTTGCAGGCTTTGTAATACAGCTATGCCCTTACAGTGCCATTGAATTCTTTGAAGACAGAAAAATTAGTCATATCATAAGTGCATTATGCAAAGGCTGCGGAGTCTGTGTTGCAGCATGCCCTTCATCGGCAATAAAAGGCAGACACTTTACCGATCAGCAGGTACTCGCACAGGTCGACGGATTATTCGGTGTGATATAAGAGCTATTACCTTTTTTAAATATTCTGTTTTCACAGAGAATAAATAAAGTGGATTTTGGAAACAAAACTGATCCCGGCACACATACACTTTACAAAATGGTTCATCAGGATAAGGTGGATGGCAATTTCAGTATTAATTGTTGCAACCATCGTTGTCAAACATATTATTAGACATATCAGTCAGGGAAATATTCCATATATATTGTAGCTGCAATTCTCCTGGTATTAAATGTTATTCACAGGCTGATCCTGCAGACAGATAAAAAAAGAGGACGGTGGAAAAGCAATACGTAAAATCAAACATGAGATCCATTTTCAGATAATAACCGATCTGATCCTACTGACCCTTATTCTTCATTATTCGGGAGGAGTGGAAAATCCACTCGTCCTGTTTTATTTCTTCCATATGATCATTGCCAGCTCGATATTTTCGACCGCTCAAAGTTATTTATATGCTTTTTTCGCATTTTTTCTTCTGGCTTCACTGGCACTTCTTGAATATTTTTCAGTAATTCCTCATTACCCGCTTGAAGGATTTATCTCAGCGAATCTATATCAGAACACTATATATGTTTTCGGAGCAGGATTTGTATTTGCATGCACTTCGACACTATTGGTATTTCTTTCACATATGATCATTACCAGGTCAATAAAAACTGAGCAGACATATATTAAAACAAACATTGAACTGGAAAATAAAGATAAGCTCAAGAATGAATATGTATTACGGGTAACACATGATATAAAAGGGTCATATTGCTGCAATCCTGAGTTGCCTTGACGTGGTCAGGTCAAAAGCGACAGGAATCCTTAAATCCGGTGCAGGAAGAATTTACCATCCGTGCTTTCGAAAGAACAGAGCTACTTTCGGGTTTTATAAAAGATCTGCTTAACCTGACAAGGAAGCGGCTGAAGCACGATTATGAGCTGGAAGAATTCCTCCTGACCGACCTTATCAATAAAGTTGTAAAACCTGTTCAAACACTTGCCAGGGATAAATCGATTGACTTTGATATTTATATCGATAAAGCAATAGGCATAGTAACTGGAAATCCTTATACCCTTGAAGAATTATACTCAAATCTCCTTTTAAATGCAGTAAAATACACCCCCTCATGTGGACGTATCGAATTGAATATAAAGAGCCGGCACAATCATTTTGTAACGGAAATATCGGATTCCGGGATTGGCATCCCCAAAGAGGATCTTACAAGAGTCTTTGATGAATTTTACCGCGCATCGAATGTTCCCAAAGACATCAAACCAGGATCGGGATTAGGTCTTTCTATTGTAAAACAGATCGTTGAAGATCATAAAGGTAAAATATGGGCAGAGAGTGAAATAGGTATCTGGACGAAGTTCACTTTCATACTGCCGAAGAATCCGGCACCTGTAACCTGAACTAATTGTAGCTGATTGTTTTTCTGCTATAAACAGGTTCAATCTTTTAAGCATCGGACAGAAAAGCCACATCCCTTTTATGCCGGAGCCCCCGAATGCAGATAATTAAATTCCCCCCGGAAATACGCTATACATGGCGTTTGTTCTATTTCATTCTCTTTCAATAAATTAATCTTAATTATCATATTTCATGATATAATCCTTATAAAAAATTACCTTTGACCCTTAAATTATTTATAAAACCATATAGATGAAAGGATTAAGAATAGGGGATCTTGCAATTGCTGTTCCGGTCATCCAGGGAGGCATGGGAGTAGGTATTTCACTTTCGGGATTAGCTGCAGCAGTGGCAAACGAAGGAGGGGTTGGAGTAATTTCGAGTGCAGGGCTTGGATTTTTACAGGGATTTTTCTGAAAACTTTCTTGAGGCCAGTATTCACGGACTTAAGGAGGAGATACGGAAAGCAAGGGAGAAAACCAGGGGTGTCATCGGGGTCAATGTTATGGTTGCCATGACCAATTTTGTGGATATGATCAAAACTTCCATTTCTGAAAAGGTGGATATCATTATAGCAGGTGCAGGCCTTCCGCTTGATCTGCCTTCCTTTTTAAAGAAGGACAGTATTACAAAACTTGTACCCATTGTTTCATCAGCCAGAGCCACAAGGATAATCTGTGAAAAATGGAAATCAAACTATGATTATCTTCCGGATGCTGTTATTGTTGAAGGACCGAAGGCGGGGGGTCATCTGGGTTTTAAGGAGGAACAGATCGGAGATAAAGATTATGAGCTTGAAAAGCTGGTTCCGGAGATAGTTGATGAGTTGAAACTGTTTGAAGAAAAATACAATAAACCTATTCCGCTGATTGCCGCAGGAGGAATCTATACAGGTGAGGATATTAAAAAAATAATGGATCTGGGAGCATCCGGAGTTCAGATGGGAACCAGATTTGTAACCACTCATGAATGTGATGCCTCTCCGGGCTTTAAACAGGCATATATCAATGCAGATGAAAAAGATATTGAAATTATAAAGAGTCCCGTCGGAATGCCGGGCAGAGCAATTTTTTCAGATTTCATCCGAAAAGTGAAAGAAGGGAAAAAACAACCTTTAAAATGCCCTTTTAAATGTATCAGAACCTGTGATATCACCAAAAGTCCATATTGCATAATCATTGCACTTATCAATGCCCTTAAGGGAAATTTTGAGAATGGTTTTGCTTTTGCCGGAAGCAATGCATTCAGAGCAACTAAGATATCATCTGTAAAAGAAATCTTTCAATCCCTGATGGAGGAGTATAAAGAAAGCAAAGAAGTAGCGATTTTTCGAATTTGAATTTTTCAGCATCACCTAGTCCTGAAAAACATTTTATCTTCAATAATTATTTATTATACAATTATATATAAACATACCTCGATTTATATCTTTTTCGAACCGAAGAAAAATATTGATCCCGGAATTACTATTCTTTCAAATTATTAGTTTAAATTGCTTCCCTGAAAAAAGTATATTGACTAAAATCTAATTTTATGCTACTTCACCAGCAGTTCGTTCGCATGGCAAAGAAACATGCGGCCAAAATGGCAATTATTGACAAATCCACAGGGAAGAATATAAATTATTCCACAGCCCTGATCGGGGCACTTATCCTGAGTTCAAAATTTGAGAAGTATGAAAAGGATATATTGGCATAATGATCCCTACTTCTGCCGGATGTGCTCTTGCTACTGTCGGAGCACTGATGAGCGGAAGGATACCTGTGATGATCAACTATTCAACAGGTGCGGAATCAAATGCAAAATATGCCCAGAAAAAATGTAAATTCAAAACAATAATTACTTCAAAAGCCTTGCTGGAAAAAATCAACTGTCCGCTGATCGACGGGATGGTTCTGATTGAGGATATAATGGCAGGTGTTACAACAGTTGAAAAATTAAAAGCAGCTCTTAAAAGCAAACTTCCTGTCAATATTACTCCTTAGTATAATTCATAAGGGAGAATGAAGATGATACATGCGTAATATTATTTACAAGCGGAAGCGAAAAAGATCCGAAAACCGTGCAGCTCTCCCATCGCAATATCTGCCTCAAATATTCAGAATTTTGGTGAGTATGTGGAATATCAGTGAATCGGATATTCTGCTGGCAAACCTTGTTTTTTACCACATATTCGGATTAACAGTCAATCTCTGGGTTCCTTTATATTATGGCATGACAATGATAACTTATGCAAATCCGCTTGATTTTCAGACGATCAGTAAAATTGCCCGTGATGAAAAGCCGACAATTATGGTTGCTACCCCCAGTTTCTTCTGGGGTTATCTCAAAAATCAGATCCCGGGGATTTCAGATCTTAAGGTTAATGGTTGCAGGCGCTGATAAATGCCCGGATGCCCTGAGGGAAGGTTATATGAAAAAACACGGGGTCATACTTCTCGAGGGATATGGAGCAACAGAAACATCTCCTGTCATCGCTGTCAATAAATCTGAATTTAACAGACCGGGAAGCACAGGGAAAGTAATTCCGGGTGTTCACGGTCAGGATTGAAAATTTTGAAACAGGAGAGGATTGTAAAACGGGAGAAACCGGAAAGATAATTGTAAAAGGTGATTCTGTGATGAAAGGATATTTTGAGGATCCGGAGCTTACTGCGGAAGTACTCAATGACGGCTGGTATAATACCGGTGACATGGGATTCTTCGACAAGGATGGATATCTGTGGCATGCCGGCCGATTTAAGAGATTTGCAAAGGTAGGCGGAGAAATGATTTCACTTGTGAAGGTTGAGAATATTCTGGAAAAATATCTTCACGAAGGAGTATCGTGCTGCGTTGTCGAGATAGCTGATGAAAAGAAAGGATCATACATTGTAGCAACAGTTTCACAGGAAGTGAACAAGACTGAGATCCTGAGAAAGATGATGAATGATCTTCCCAGCATTGCTCTTCCCAGGCAATTCATAGTTATTAACCAGCTGCCTATGATGAGTTCCGGTAAGATAGATTTCCGGACCGTTACCAAAATGGTTCAGGAAATAATGAAAGATCAGATAACTGAACATTAAGCAATTTCCTTAACCACAAAGGCCACAAAGGTAAGCACAAAGAGCACAAAGGAAAAGAATTTAAGATAAGATAACCTTGAATTCTAAAATCAAAAATCGTTAATCATTATTCTTAAATCAACATTTCTTATTCCATTCTTACCGGATTAATTACCTGACCTTCTGCCATATCCTCTTCCAAAGCGATTTCGTTGCCTGTGCTGTCCTCCCATCTGAAAATCGGGTGTAAACATGCCACCAAATAGCATTTCGAGCCTGGCCTGCTGCTCCTTATCACAGATCCTTTTAAAGTCGAGGTAATATCCGTATGTCAGCTTTTTAAGATTTGCATGCAGATAGCCGATCGAATCTGAAAGCATATTCAGTTTTGCCGTATCAGTTTTTTCCGCTGCCATTTCCATTATCATCTGCTGCCTCATTTTTGCCAGGCTGATATTTATCTTTCTTACATTATTCCGGAATTCAGGATTGAATTTTGCAAATTCTGCCATCTGATCACCATTCAGATTCAGCTGATCGCGGAAAAACCTTCCACTAAATTCAATCGATGGATTTTCAGGCCTAACCTTATCTGATAATACCGGCGCTGAAGTCTCCCGGGAATTGCTGCCTTGAATTAAAATGGTTATGAGTGTGGTAATATTCATTACTGCAAGGACCACTATAGCCCATATCATCCACCTGTGTCTGTTTTCAGTTGTCATAGCCCCGGAATTATTCATTTAAAAGAATTTCAATTGACTCAAGTCCCGCATCATCTATCAATGCGAGCTCAACCGGCAGTTCATTTCCATTCAGGTTTCTCTGCGGGATACTACCCATCATTACACCCAGAAAAATGGCCGCGGCCATTGATACAGTCATCAGGACAGGCCTTAAAATCCCGGGAAAAAATACCTTATCTTCAGCCTGAAGGTTTTTTATTTCTGCCATCACGCGTGCTGATAAATAAGGATTTACCTGCAGCTCTTTTTCCCCTGCAACGACCCGGTCAGTCAGTATCTGAACCCTGTAAAACTCATTACACTCACTACATGTTTTAATATGAGAATCAACCTGATCTCTCATGTCCGGAGTTAATCTGTCCTTATGCCAGGCATCAAACTCTTTATGGCACAACTCACAATTCATTTTTCCTGATATTTATTGTTAGAAACAAAACTAACTTTTTTCCTACGGTTACCTTAATTATTTTTTCTCTTACCTGACAGCTTATCCCGGAGATTTTTCTTTGCCCGCTGTAAAAGTGCCTCGACTGCACCCTCATTATTATTCATGATTTCAGCGATTTCCTTCTGGGACAGATCGTCATATTTGCTTAATATTATAGCAGTGCGTTGATTTTCAGGAAGTGCGTCAAGCGCCTGACGTACCGCCTCAATCTGTTCCTGACGGATCAGCATATTCTCCGGATCTTCTCCGGTGCTCACAGACATAAATGTTTCATGTTCATTTCTTTTGCCTGTGAAGTTCTCAATCCTCTGAAGTATATTTTTTAGTGGTGATTTCCTGATCTTATTAAGTGAGGCATTCACTGCAATCCGGTAGAGCCATGTAGAGAAGGCTGAATCACCTTTAAAGCGTGGTAATGCCTGATAAGCCTGAATAAAAATATCCTGGCTCAGATCATCAGCATCATCCTTGTTATGAACAAAACCTATACAGGTACGGAATACCATCTGCTGATATTTCTCCACGAGATAGCGGTAATTGTTCGGATTACCCTGCAGAACAGAGCTGATTATTTCATTATCAGTCATGCCCGATTAACAACCGGAAATAGTTTAAATTCACAAGGCAATATCTGCTATGCCTTTCGTTACCTATTCAAAGATAAAAGTGCCGAATTTATTGTATTCGTGGAAGGATTTATTTGTCTTCTGCCAGGCATAGTGAGCTGTTCCCTTGTCATAATCAATACGGTACATATTCGCTCTCCATTTTGTTCCCGATACAGGAGGAACATTTGGCAGCGGAGCCAGAAGCTTATATGGTATGAAAAATTCAGCTTTCCAGCCACTTACCGCACTTCCGCTTTCCCTGCTTCCACCGCTTACGCTTGTTTCATGCTGTGTTTTTTTGTCACCCTCATAATGCCATGGCAGCCATCCGAAAAACTTGCCGTTATAGTTCGGAACCATAATTGTCAGCTCATAATTCAAAGGGGAAAGCTCATATTCAAAATAAACCGGAAAATTCTCTTCCGTCCACAGGAAAACTTCCACAACATCCTCGGTATAAATATTCTGCTGATCTCCTTTTATTGTTGATGTTAATTTCTTATCCTCGCAATCAAAGAGGAAATAGATCCCCGTTTCGGAATAAAGGACTTTTGTTCTGGTTGCATAGGAAGCATAGTCAGGTCCCTGCTGAACCAGATCGACCCAGGAGGCGCTTTTCCATGCATCGGAGCTTCCATCACCGGTTACCTTAAAATCCTGGCATTTTTTAATTACCAGAGTGCCGCTTTCCGTATTTGTTGTTTTTACTTTCCCGGGTTGAGAGTTACCGGTACAGGTAAAAGAGCTGAGGAAAATTAGAATACAAACAGCTGAAATGAACAACTTACTCTTCATAATAATAATTTTTTCGTATTTAAAACTCAACAATCACTTTTCCTGTACCTCAACCCTTATAGCCTTAAGACCGTAATACCTTAACACGTAAAGCCGTAATGCCGTAACGCCGTAAAGCCCCTGGTCCATTGTGCCACTGTGCCCCTGTGCCATTGCGCCATTGTTCCTTAGAGGCATATTATTCAGAAGCAAAGTAATATTATTTTTGAAACAGAACAACTGTAAGCATGGCATTTTTATAATTTTAGAGACGGAGGATTTATTACCTTTAGCCTTAGAAACATCAGATTCTAACTATGGATGTCATTTCCCTTACAAGGAAATTATTATCATTTAACACTGTTAATCCGCCAGGAAATGAGGGAGAGATAGCACGATTCACAGGAGATCTGCTGACCCGCCATGGTTTTTTTGTTGAATGCCCCGTTTACAAGGGATCCCGCTTACATCTTATCGCTGAAAAAGGGATAGTTCCTGATAAGTCGCCCGTTATACTTACCGGTCATTTTGATACTGTACCACTGGGCAACAGTCAATGGAGCGTTGATCCCTTTGCCGGTGAAGTGCATGGAGGGAAGATCTGGGGCCGCGGATCGTGTGACATGAAGGGTGGTCTGGCTGCAATGATCATAGCTGCTGGTCAGGCTTTTGATGAAACCCCTCCTCCCGGTGGCGTTAAACTGATCTTCACTGCAGATGAGGAGCCGGGGTGTCATGGAGTTCAGCATCTGGTGAGTATTTTAAAAGGACCTGCAAAGGCCAGTGCCATCATCGTCGGAGAACCGACTTCAAATCTTCCCGCCACAGGACATAAGGGTGCAATTTATCTGAAAGCCTTATTTTCAGGAAAAACCGCCCATTCCTCAATGCCGGAAAAAGGAATAAATGCAATTTACAAGGCAGCAAGGGCGATTGTTAAAATATCTGACCTCAAATTTGGAGCAGAACCTGATCCGTTACTGGGATATCCTTCAATAAATGTCGGAAGGATTAACGGAGGATTGAATATAAATTCGGTTGCAGACCATGCAGAATTTACTGTTGACATCCGCACTACCACAAAAGTTGATCATTCTGAAATACTTAAAAGAATTGCTTCAGAAATCCTGAATGAAGCAATTATAGAAAAAATAACCGACCTGCAGCCTGTATTTACTCATGGGGACAATCCGTTCGTCAGGTTCCTGTATGAAATATGTGGTATTGAAAAGAATGACCCGGGATTTCCACTGGCTCTCCCCTATCTCACCGACGGAGCAGTCCTTCAGAAATATTTCGGCAGTCCTCCCACTGTCATTCTTGGTCCGGGAGAACCTGAAATTGCACACACTACTGATGAATACTGTTATACAGACAGGCTCATGGAATCTGTCAGGATATACAAAGAGATTATTACAAAATGGCAGAAATAAATAATGGAAATGAATACTGAGATAATAAAAGACGAAGAGCAACTGGATGAAATGATTTCCAGACCCGGGAAAAGAAGTTATAGAAATGCTTTCACGGTTAGATGGCGATATCATTTTCCTGGGTGTTTCAGGCAAGATAGGGCCATATCTTGCAAGGATGGCAAAAAGGGCATGTTATGAAGCCGGTGTCAAAAAACACATAACAGGTGTTGCGCTTTTTAATTCTCCCGGCCAGCAGGAAGGAATCGAAAAACATGGCATTGAAACTATTCATGGCGATCTTCTTGATAATGATTTTCTCCAGTCGCTTCCGCTAACAAAAAATGTATTTTTTCTGGCTGGCATGAAATTCGGTGCTGTTGAGAATCTGCCTCTTACCTGGGCTGTAAACTCTTACCTGCCTGCCCTTGTGGCCGAACATTTCAGAAGTTCCAGGATTGTCGCCTTCTCAACCGGCTGTGTATATCCCCTGGTTCCCGTAAATTCAGGCGGATCGGTTGAATCTGATCCTCCGGTAGCCATAGGGGAATATGCCCAGTCGTGCCTGGGAAGAGAGAGAATGTTTGAATATGGCAGTAATAAATATCAAACACCGGTAACACTCATCCGGCTTAATTATTCTGTTGAAATGCGTTATGGTGTACTGGTTGATATTGCAACAAAAGTTCTGAACAAACAGCCGGTTGACCTGGCCATGGGGTTCTTCAACGTGATCTGGCAGGGCGACATGAATGATTTTGTACTCAGATCGCTTGAGTATGCTCAATCTCCTGCAAAGATTCTGAACATTACAGGTCCTGAGACACTTTCCGTAAGGGAGGTTGCAAATGAATTTGGCAGGTTGTCAGGGATAAAACCAGTTTTCAATAAACGTTGAATCAGAAACGGCGTTGCTGAGCAATTCAACAGAAGCTTACAGGCTTTTTGGCAGACCTGAAGTACCGGCATCAAACATTATAAAATGGATATACGAATGGCTGAAAGGAGGCAGAAGAGTTCTTGGAAAGCCGACTCACTTTGAAGTAAGAGACGGTAAATATTAGAAATACAAAAAAATGGATAAACAGATAATGCCATCTGATGTTGAGGATCTTCTGAAAAAAGGGACGGTAGTACCTGCGCTTCCGCTTGCATTGTACAGTAACCGTAAGCTGGACGAAAGACGGCAAAGGGCGCTTATACGTTACTACCTTGATTCCGGTGCCGGTGGAATAGCAGTCGGAGTCCATACAACTCAGTTTGCAATAAGAAATCCGGAAATCGATATCTACGTACCTCTCCTTAAGCTTGCCAGTGAAGAAATGGACATCTTCACCCGAAGGGAAAAGATATCTGTAATAAAAATTGCAGGTGTTATTGGTAAAACGAACCAGGCTGTAAAAGAGGCAGAACTCGCACTGAAGAATGGTTATAATGCTGCACTTTTAAGCCTTGCTGCATTTAAGGATGATCCTAACACAACAATTATTACTCATTGCAGGAGGATTGCTGAAATAATTCCGTTGGTTGGCTTTTACCTTCAACCGGCTGTCGGAGGAAGAAGGCTTGATACCGGTTTCTGGCGCGAATTTGCCGGCATAGAAAATGTTGTTGCAATAAAAATTGCTCCATTCAACAGATACCAGACCCTTGATGTGGTGAGAGGTGTTATTGAATCAGGAAGGGCAGATGATATTGCCCTTTATACAGGTAATGATGATAATATCGTGGTAGATCTTCTGTCTGAATATGAGATTAAATTTAACGGGAAAGTGATCCGTAAGCGGATAGTTGGCGGTTTGCTGGGTCACTGGGCTGTATGGACCCGATCTGCTGTAACGCTTCTTGAAGATGTTAAAAAGGGTGTTTTTGATAAAGATGTCAGAAAGGCTTTGATCCTGTCGAACCAGATCACCGATTGCAATGCGGCATTCTTTGATACAACAAATAATTTCAAAGGATGTATTGCAGGTTTGCATGAAGTTTTACGCCGGCAGGGTTTGTTCAAAGGCATATGGACTCTCGATCCGGATGAAAAACTGTCACCCGGACAGAAAAAAGAGATCGACAGGGTATATTCTGCATATCCGCATCTTAATGACGATGAATTTATTGCTGAAAACATGGATAAATGGCTGGGATGATCAGGATTGGCCTAATCGGGGCAGGCAAAAGAGGAACGAAACTGCTCAGCTATCTTCTTGTGGCAGATGGTGTTGAAATCGTTGCAGTTTGTGATGTGGTATTAAGTGCCGCAGAAAATGCAGCTGAAATTTGTGCAGATTCAGGGAAGAAAGCTCCGGCTGTCTATGGAGGGAAAAAAGATTCTGTTTCAGAACTGCTCGATAACGAAAATCCTGATGCTGTCATAATAACAACAACCTGGGACTCTCATGCAGTAATTGCACTTCATGCGATGAGAAAAGGAATTTATCCCGGAATTGATGTGCCGGCTGCACTCACAGTGGAGGATATCTGGCAACTGGTTGAAACATCGGAAGAAACCGGTATCCCTTGTCATGATGCTCGAAAACTGGAGCTTCAGGAAGGACAATCTCGCCGTTCTGAACATGATACGCCTGGGGATGTTCGGCTCTGTTGTGCATTGCCATTGTGCCCATTCCCATAATTGCATCGACCACTGGTTCTTCGACAGCACAACAGGAGAACCCCAATGGCAGGCGGAATATCTCGTGAAATACAACAGGGCGCAATACCCGACCCATGCAGTCGGTCCTGTTCTAAGCTGGATGGATATTAACCGCGGTGATATTTTTAACGAAATCTATACAGTAACATCTGCCCCCTTCGGGAATAATGAATATTTCAGGAAGAAGTTCGGAGAGGATCATCCTAATGTAAAAGTGAAATACAGACAGGGTGACATAGTTACCTCACTGCTCACGACAAGGATGGGAAAGACGCTTGTAATCAATAACGATCTGCAGTTACCCAGACCCTATGCCAACCGATGGATGCTGCAGGGAACAAGGGGCGTATATGATGAAGAGAAAAATGCCATTTACCTTGCTGACCACAGTCCTGATTACCAGAAATGGGAACCATGGCAACCTTACGAGGAAAAGTATAATCACAGGTGGTGGCAGACTGAATTTCCGTCACAGGTTATCAGGGGTGCTGATTTCATTATGCTGAACCTGTTTATTGATGCTGTGAGAAAAAAGGTCCTGTTCCTCTCGATGTTTATGATTCTGCAGTTATGTCGGCAATAGTTGAATTATCAGGCATTTCTGCAGAAAAGAAAATGCCGGTCCCATTTCCTGATTTTACAAAGGGAAAATGGAAAACCAATAAGCCATATTTTGCCATATAGATTTATGATTTATGATCGTCGCATAAAAATAAGGCCCCTGATCAATCATGATCTGAATCAGGCCCTGTACCTTTCGTCGTCAGAAGGATGGAACCAGACGGAAAAAGACTGGAGATTGCTGATTGAAAATCCACTCAACACCTGTATTGGTGCTGAGTCTGAAAACAGAATATAGGAACTGCAATGCTCTTAATCATAATGGAAAGGTTGCATGGATAGGAATGGTCATCGTGGATAAGGCATTCCGGGGTCAGGGAATCGGTAAATTACTTATGACGACTATTATTGAAAAACTGGAGAATTTTGAGTCGGTCAAACTGGATGCCACCCCCGCAGGATTGCCATTATACAGGAAACTGGGATTTGTTGATGAATACATGATTGACCGGATGCTCAATCTGTCTGTTTCAGGTGCGGAAATCTCACCTCATGATAACATTCCTGAAATAATAAGAAAGTCTGATTTTCCCGGCATAGTCAAAGCCGATGAGAGTGTGTTCGGAACCTCACGATATTATCTGCTGGATAAAATAATTACAGATTATCCCGAAAAAGCATTAAAACTTGATATTAATAAAATCCTTGCCGGCTATATTTTAGGCAGGAATGGATTGAAATACAATTACATGGGACCAGTTGTTGCAACATCTGTAGATTCTGCCCGCATTTTAATTGCTACTGCACTGGGGACACTGAAAGGTCAGCCGGTAATTCTTGATATTCCACAGGACAAGGAAGATCTCATAACATGGCTGGAAGCACTTGGATTTCAGAAACAAAGGCATTTTACAAGGATGTATCTTAAAAGCAATTCCCATAAGGGGATATCGCAAAACTATTATCTCATAAGCGGTCCGGAATACGGTTGATCCTTCTGCAAATCCTTACGGATCATTTCCGTTATATGATTTGGAATTTTCAGGTATGCCCGGCCTGTAAAATCATCCGGTTTTAATTCCTGTTTTTGGGAGAAATGAAACAATCAGTGCACCGGTCAGGGCAACACCTATCAGAATAATAAATGCAGTGGAATAAGTATTCTGAGCATCATGCATTGCGCCCAGGAACATTGGGAAAAGAGATTCGGCCACACCATCTGCAACAAGAATTATTCCCATCGTTCTTCCAAGGGCACGGACACCAAAAAGATCACCTGCCATAAGCGGTATTATCATATAATCGCCTCCCAAACCTATTCCGAATACGACTGCAAAAATGTAAATACGTCCCGGGAAATCAGGCACCAGTAATAAGGGAATAGCTAAAGCGACTATAAGGTAAATAAGAATCATCACATATTTCCGTGGAAAGATATCAGCCAGCCAGCCCATCAGAACTCTTCCGACAAGGCTTGAAAGAAGCACAAGTGATATTACATGTGCCGCCTGTGACTGGGAAAATTCCAGGTCGCGCAGATAAAGCTTCAGGTGCTGGTTTACTCCGCCAACAACTCCGATTGCACACATACTGCCAATTGCAAGCAGGTAAAAATTTGGATTTGTAAGGATACTCTTTATCGGTACTGATGGCTCTTTGTGTGCATGACTGCCCTTCAAGCGTTGATGCTCCCTTTATAAAGAAATACCATCGGAAAAGCAATTAAGATAACCATTACACCCAATGCAGCCAGTGAATTATGCCACCCGAAGTTCTTCTCGATACCGGCAGCGATCAGCGGTACTATTGCTCCTCCGGCACCTATTCCAAGATATGCAATGCCCATTGCCTTTCCCCTGTTCTTGTCAAACCACCTTGAGATAAGAACCTGGCACGGCAGCGGGCCCCCACAGACATATCCAAGGGCATTGAAAATATAAAACAGATAAAAGAGCGGCAGTGAGTCAGCAAAGCTTAATCCTATAAGAGCCGTTCCCATCAGAAGCACACCGGCCAGCATTAATCTCCTCGGACCATATTTATCAATCAGCCATCCTGCAATGAACCCGAAAAGCGGACCAACCAGAAGCTTGCCGAGGGCATTGCCCGATGTGATCACTGTCCTTGACCAGCCATATTCCTTTGTCATGAAATCAAAGAAGAATGGCAACCCATAGTAAGCGAATCCCACAAGAGCAAACAGAGACAAAAAGGCGGTTAATCACTATATAGGTCTGAGAACTTTTAGAGACAGATTCAGAACCGGAGGATTGAGCAAATTGTGATATCATAACAAGTTTTCCGGACTTGTGTTTTATCAAATACGTATTGAATATGAACAACCCGTTATCTGATGGAAGTGTATAATATTCATATCTGATTTTCCAGGTTAACTCCTCCCCTGGCTTTACTATAATTCTGATATATGGTTCAGGGCATACAGTTGTGGGAGAAGACCAGTAAACAAGTCTGTAAAGAGGCTGATCGCATTGAATTCTGATCCCGGCACCAACATTTGTGTTTTCAATTTTGATATCATAATCCTTTGATTCTTTACCAAATCCCTGCAAATCACCGCTGTAGACCCTATCGGCTCAGGTCTGGTTTCTCAGGTATATCAATTTGTTATCCTGAATCCTGATAACCTCCCCAAAACCCTGACCGGTCCCTGACAGGTTAAACGGAAAACTGATCACATATCCGGGCCTGCAGGTTGATTATCAATTACCGGAAAGTTATGATTATAAGATGTTGTCTCGATAGCATTCCTGCCTCTGTTTTTCAGTGAATATGAAATGACCATTTCCGGTTTTCCTTCAATCAGCTGAATGTTCTTTTCGTATAAATATGAATACACCTGATCCTTCACATTTTGTATAAATCTGAATTCCATCTCCATACTTTTTTATTTTCCATTTCCCGGGATTAGTTATCGGATATAGCCTGAAACTGTTATATGCCTTATCATCAGGTTTGGTGAGAATGCCAACTCCAATTTTAAGAAAAGTTCCACCCGCTTTTGCATCATCATAACCAACCTGTCCAAATTCATCAACTGGTCCCATTACAGCGTCGTGAATTTCGGGATTATACTTTATCGAACCATTGTCCGTAGAAATTATGACCCTTGTACTCAAGACTTGCAACAATTCCTGACCAGTCGAATCTGGTTCCGCGGTAATAGCCCTTTTCAAAATCAGGAAGATACAGTTTAGCTTTTATAAGGTTGTTTGAAATACTTGCATCCGGAATAGCTCTTTCCTGTGCTGAGGAACGACACAACCAGGGAATTAAAATGGTAAATAAGATTATTTTTTTCATAATTGATATGTTTTAACAAATGAGGTCAATAATACTACCGCTCGGTATATCATTATTTTAATCTGACGGGTTTACCTGTCTTATTACTTTTAACAGCTGCTTCAAGAATTTCAACCACAATCCTGTTCACTGTAAGAGAACCCAGGTCGTTTTCCTTTACTGATACAATACCTTTTACAGCGGCAGAAAAATAGCTGAAAGGGTTATTAACAGGTTCTTCCATCAAAGGAAGTTCAATCCCTGTTTCACCGGATCGTTCGCTCAGTCTGTACCTCATATTCCTGGAATCGTCACAATAAATGTACCCTGTTGTTCCGTAAACATGCATATCCTTACGGTTAAATGGCCAGTTCCATGATGCATTGATTATTCCTGTAAGGGTAGGATATTTTAGTATAATGGTTGCATCATCATCCACCCTGGGATAGATTCCGGGCTTGTATTGTTTTAACACAGCATAAACTGACTCAGGTTTCTGACCTTTCATAATCCAGGTGATCAAATCAGCCCCATAGCAGCCGAAGTCGGTTACAGCTCCTCCTCCATTCAGCACCGGATCGGTGAGCCATTCAAGAAACTCCTTATTAACTCTTATCTCCTCCGGGCCTTTATGTCCATCATAAACAATTATCCTGCGTATATCTCCAATATCTTCATTATGAATCATTTCAAAACATTTAAAATTTGATGGATACCAGGATGTCTCATAGTTGGTAAAAATAAGGATTTTATATTTTTCAGCCAGTTTCGCCATCGCGTCAGCATGCTTCGTACTTACTGCAAGCGGCTTTTCAACCATAACATGTATTCCCCGCGGAGCGCAGGCTTCAATAACTTTCAGATGATCATAAATTGAAGTAAAGGTAAGAACTCCTTCAGGTTTGGTCTTGTCAAGCATTTCCTCCAGAGAAGTGTAAATCAATGACGGATCGAAACCAAAATTCTGAGCATACCTCCGGGCCATTTCAACATTAGGTTCATAAATTCCGGTTATTTTAAACCAGGGCGAATTCATATCCCTTAAAAGGGGTTGAACATGTGAATGGGACAGACCTGCAATTCCCAGCCTGACAGGTTCTGATGGCTGACCTGATAGTTGAAATGTATACAGGATTGTCACAATAAACAGTAATGTCTTTTTCATCTCCGAAATTTAATTTTTATGCACAATCATCAGCATGACTTCCATTTTCATGGCAAATGATTTCATCCTTGCAAGCCTGGCCATAAATGCATTATATAGTCCATCGGAAGATTCAGCGAGAGTTCGTTTGGAATTTGTATGAGGATTGACTGAAGTAGCATAGTCAACTTGTTTGATTATTTCAGCAGGTATAGATCCGGCTCCGGTCAGAGCGCCTGATATACCGGCTGCAACAGCTGTCAGACAATCGGTATCTCTGCCCATGTTAACACCTGCTTTCATTGATTCCCATGTATTTGCCCTGGTCATTCTGAAAACACATACAGCCTTTGTTACTATTTCATTTGCATAACTGTGAGCATAAGGAACTCCGGCGCCACTATAAATTTCATCGAATTTAACCCTCATCTGCCTGAAATCTGTGCATGATGAAGTTGCTTTTAAGGCTCTCTCAATTTCGCTCCTGATGCCTGCTTTTCTGGTAAACCTGATATCGACATTATCACAATTATCGAGAATTGCACCAAGAACACTATCCACTGTAGCGTCTGGCATTGTTGCTGCTGCGATTGCGATCGCAACAACTTCAGCCCACAGAATTCCCCTGCTGTTCGCCGTATTGTACAATTGTCCCACCTCCCTGATATCATCTATCGCATTTTGTATATCTCCTGCATTGATCAATGCAATCGGATGACAGGAACGTGAAAGAGACACCAGACCGGAATAATCACAGTATTTGCCAATATCAGCTGCCGGTATATGTGATTTTGCCATTGTGAGAAGAGCTCCTTCAAATGGTTCAGAAACCAGTCCTGCAGCATTTGGATTCATATGATCCACCCACGATTTACGAAGATCTTCTGCATTGATCCTGTCCTGTTTTTCCAGAATTGCCGTAATCATCAGTTTTTGTCGTTCCACACCATCCTCAGTAGTACCAGGCTCACGCATCCAGTTATTGCTGTTCCCGTAATGATGATAAGGCAGAAGTTTATCCAGAGTTCCATGGTCCTTTTCTATTTTTGCCCACGATTGTCCTTCTACAGGAGCTCCCATTGCTGAACCAATGTGACAACCGGCAATGCAACCGAAGAATTTCTCTTTCAAACTTATCAATTTATTCTTCCTTGGACTTGATTCTGATCCGGTGATTTCTGATCAACATAGATAAATTTTGTTACATCTATTGGATTATTTAATACCTTTTCAGACTTAATCCCGGCAGAAATTGTTGCTGAAGCAGTCAATAATTAAGGCCTTCTTAATAAATTTCTTTATTTTTCATTTTATTAAAATGTTATTTTTTTCAATTTTATCATATCAAATCTATTCATAAAAATTAACTTGCCGCTTCTTTAATTCAACATAAGTAAAAAGTAAACTTAATAAATTCTGGATAAAAACCTCCATATAGTCACTTTGAACATTCCATATCCGCCGGATTATGGTGGTATGATAGATTGTTTTCACCGGATAAGATCGCTGAGTAAAGAAGGAGTAAAGATACATCTGCATGCTTATGAATACGGGCGTCCGCATAGTAAAGAAATTGAAGCCCTTTGCAGCAGTGTGAATTATTACCCCAGAGATACATCGTCAAAGCGACATTTCTCATTACTCCCCTATTCTGTTATTTCAAGAAGATCAGATCAGCTGCTCAAAAACCTGCTTAAAGATGATTATCCAATCCTTTTCGACGGGATACAGACTACAATTTTTCTGGATGATCCGGCTTTGGCTGAAAGAACAAAAGTTGTAAGGATCCATAATATCGAACCGCGTTATTATAATGACCCTTGCAAGATATGAAAAGAACCTTGCAAGAAAGCTGTATTATATTATCGAAGCCTTAAAATTATGGAGATATGAAAGATCCTGATACAGACCGGACTACCTGATGACAGTATCAATTGTAGACCATGAATATTATAACAGCAGATTTCACAATTCCGTTCTGATACCATCATCCCACCAATATGATAATATCGTTTGTACGGCAGGGATCAGGGGATTTCATTTTATATCATGCCGATCTGTCGGTAAATGAGAATGTTGCAGTCGCAGGATTCCTGATATCAAAAGTATTTTCAAGGATGCCCGTTCGTATGTATAATTGCCGGCAGGAAACCTCCTGCACCGAAAAGTCTCTGATAATTTCACACCACGACAACATAAAACTTATTCCCGATCCGCAACTGACACTATGGATAAGCTTATAAGGAATGCACATATCAACGTGATTCCCACAATGGCTGCAAACGGATTGAAACTAAAACTGCTTATTTCACTTTATTGCGGCAGGCACTGTGTGGTGAACAGCACAACAATTAACGGATCGGGGCTGTATTCTCTTTGTCATATTGCAGATACAGAGGAAAAATTGGTGCAGAAAATCAACTCCCTGATGGGAAAACCCTTCACGGAAGAAATGATTGAAGAGAGAAGGAAAATACTGATAAAAAACCACGACAATAAAGTCAATGCCCGGAGGTTGATAACGCTTCTTTTCCCCCTTTGAAGGCGTGTCCGCGGAGCGTTAGCGGAGCGGGAGGGCCAGGGGGATGTTTTTGAATGTTTTACACCCCCCTGCCCCCCTCCAGGGGGGATTCCTGTAATCGACACTCCCTGCCCTGAGCCCTGCTTTGCCAGCCGAAGCTTTAGGAAGGCTGGAGCCCTTTTAGTCAGTTGTTTTCCTGAAGCGTGGAAGAAACGATATAATGAAAGCCCCGGTGAGAGCCACTCCTATTAATACAATGAATCCGGGAATATAATTACCGGCACTGTCGCGGATCGCTCCGACAAGCATAGGCATTGATGCTTCAGCAATACCGTCAGCAACCAGTATTATACCCATTACCCTGCCGAGTGTTCTGACACCAAACAGATCACCGGCCATAAGTGGGATGATCATATAATCGCCACCCAGACCAATACCAAATATAACAGCAAAAACATAGATCCTTCCCGGGAAATCGGGAAGCAAAAGAAGAGGTATCGATCCCGCAACGATAAGGTAAATGAGGATCATCACATATTTCCTTGGGAACAGATCGGCCAGCCAGCCCATTAACACCCTTCCTGCAAGACTCATCAGCAGTACAAGAGATATCACCCGGGCAGCCTGGTTCTGTGAAAAATCAGAATCAAGAAGGTAGAGCTTAAGATGCTGATTGATACCTCCCACGGCAGCTATTGAACACATACTCCCGAAGGCCAGCATATAAAACCACGGATTTTTAAGAATATCTCTTACCGGAACAGCCGGTTCGGCTTTAACTGCCGTCTTTATTTCTGATGGTGAATTTTTCACAAATAAAGCAAGAGGGACAGCTATCAGTACAATAAGTGCAGCAAGTAATATCAGTGCCATACGCCAGCCAAAATTATTTATTAGTCCGGCTGCAATAAGCGGTACAAGAAAGCCCCCTGTTCCAATGCCGAGGTAGGCAATTCCCATAGCCTTCCCCCTGTTCTTTGTGAACCATCTGGAAATAAGTACCTGGCATGGTAAAGGTCCGCCGAAAACATATCCCATTGCCACGAAGATATAACTGATATAGAACAGCCCGAGGGAATTCATGGAACCCAGTCCGACAAGTGCAACACCGGTCATCAGTGCTCCCGCTATCAGCATTTTTTTAGGACCGTACCTGTCGATTATCCAGCCGGCGATAAATCCGAATAAAGGCGCAACAAGTAGTTTTCCCAGTGCGTTTCCGGATGTAACGGTAGCCCTCGACCAGCCAAATTCCCTGATATAAAAATCGTAGAAAAAAGGCAAGCCATAGAGTGCAAATCCTACTATTGCCAGCAAGGAAAAGAAGGCGGTTATCACTACAAAAGTCTTTGATTTTTTCGCGGAAGAATAGCTTAATGCCTCGTATTCTGAATTTTTCATAAAGAGTATTTTTGATAAAAGTCAGTTGATCAGGTTCCTGTTACATTGTGCTGAGTGAGGATGAAATAAGGTAAAAAGATAATAACTTTTAGACTAAAAAAACAAATCAGGATTTTTTTTTGCAACATGGGAGAAAAAGATTAGATTTGAAACCTTCATCATTTAGAAATTCTTATCATAAAATCTATGGCAAACAATACTACATCAAGTGGGATTAGTAAAAAAGACTATATCTTTTCGATAACAATTATCGGACTTTTCTTTTTCATTTTCGGTTTCGTTACATGGCTAAATGGTATTCTTATTCCTTTTCTCAGGACTGCCTGTGAGTTGAGTGATTTTGAGGCTTATTTTATCACCTTTGCTTTCTACATCTCTTATCTTGTTATGGCGCTTCCTTCATCAGCTGTACTGAAGAAAACCGGTTTCAAGTTCGGAATTTCAGTCGGATGCTGGGTAATGGCAGTCGGGGCGCTGATCTTTATACCTGCAGCTATGTCCAGATCTTATGCTCTTTTCCTGACCGGATTGTTTGTTGAAGGAGCAGGACTGGCACTTCTGCAGACGGCCGTAAATCCGTATATAACTATTCTGGGGCCGCGTGAGAGTGCTGCAAAAAGGATAAGCATAATGGGTATATGCAATAAGTTTGCAGGAGCTATAGCCCCGATCATCCTTGCAGGGATCATTCTTAAAGATTCCCATATCCTTGAAGAGAAACTTGCACAGGCTGCAGATGCAGCAGCACGGGGACTGCTTCTTGATGAACTGGCAGAAAGAGTTATTGTTCCTTACATTGTTATGGCAGGCATTCTTTTGCTTCTCGGTTTGTTTATGAAGTTCGTTCATCTTCCCGAAGTGGAAGCTGAGGAAATAGATGAGTCGACAAGTGCGGAACTAAGCAAAAGAACAAGTATCTGGCAGTTCCCGCATCTGATCCTCGGAGTGGTAGCCCTTTTCTTTTATGTTGGTGTTGAAGTGATTGCAGGAGATACAATAATCAGGTACGGACAATCTATCAACATACCAATGGAATCTGCAAAATACTTTACTTCCCTCACAATGCTTGCAATGGTTTTAGGATATATTCTGGGGATCATCCTCATACCTAAATACCTGAAGCAGGGCAATGCCCTCAAGATTTGCGTGGTACTTGGTCTGATATTTTCATTCGGAGCAATATTTACACCTGCAAATGTATCATTTTCAATGCCCTTCATTGATCTTAACACTTTAAAACCCATTCAGCTTGTATTGCCTGTTACAGTACTGTTTGTCGCTCTTATGGGCCTGGCCAATTCACTGGTATGGCCTGCGATGTGGCCTCTGGCACTTTACGGACTGGGCAGATTCACCAAAACAGCATCTGCAATGCTCATAATGGCTATAGCTGGCGGCGCTCTCCTGCCTTTACTCTATGGCAAGCTGGCAGTAGCTTTTTCAACACAACAGGCATACTGGCTTTGCGTTCCCTGTTACCTTGTAATAATGTATTATGCCTTCATAGGTTATAAAGCAGGATTAAAAAATGTCAGTTGACCTAAAGGAAATATTTGACCAATTTGCTGCTGACGGAATATATCTGAACGGTGAACCATACGGCAGTGGTCATATCCACGATACTTTCCGGATTGAAACAGCCGAAAAGGAAAAGGATAATTATATTCTTCAGAGGCTGAATGACAAAATCTTCAAAAACATACCTGAACTTCAGCATAATATTGAAAGGGTTACAATCCATTTAAGAAAAAAGCTTATCTCCGTTCCGGGCTCGGATATCAAAAGGGAGTGTCTACAGCTTATCCCCGCAAAAAACGGGAACAGCTGGATCACTGATAAAAACGGAAGTTACTGGAGGATGTATATCTTCATTTCGAATCATCGTTCATACAATATTGTTGATACTCCGATTAAAGCTTTTGAAGGTGGAAAAGCTATCGGCCGTTTTCAGGCCATGCTCGCTGATCTGCCGGGAGAACCGCTCTTTGATACAATCCCTTTTTTCCATGATATAGAAAAGCGGCTGGAAACATTCAGCAGAATACTAAACGAAGATCCTGCCGGAAGAGCAGCGAAGGTTACTGAAGAAACTGACTTTGTTCTTAAAAGAGCAGAGGAGATGAAAATAATCCTGAAACTTGGCAGAGAAGGAAAAATACCGGTACGCATTACGCACAACGATACAAAATTCAATAATATCCTGCTCGATGAGAATGACAAGGCGCTTTGTGTGATCGACCTGGATACTGTTATGCCCGGTTATGTTCATTATGACTTTGGTGATGCCATCAGGACAGCAGCAAATATTGCTGCAGAAGATGAGAAGGAACTTTCGAGGGTAAAAATGGATATCAGCCTGTTTGAAGCCTATGCCTCCGGTTATCTTTCAGAGACTAAGGAGACACTCAATCCGGTTGAGATAGATTATCTTGCTTTTGCCCCCCGGCTGATTACCTTTACAATTGCCCTGAGATTCCTGACAGATTATATCGACGGTGATAATTATTTCAAGATCCATCACGAGCATCATAACCTTCAACGTGCACGGGCCCAGTTCCGGCTGGTGGAAAGTATGGAGGAGCAGTACGCAGGGATGAAGGAGATCATTGCAAAGCTTGTTTAGCTTACAGGCAGTTGGCAGTTGGCAATAAGTAAGAAGTAAAAAGCAGGAAGGAATTGTAAAAGAAAACTTATGGGATGGACAAGCGAAGAGGCCAGGTTTTTAAAATCACTGAATAATCCTGATAAGATCCAGTCATTTCTCGATTCCATCGATTATAATCCCGATTATACATCCCGGTCGCCCAGACGGGTGATTAAGACTAAAACGGCACATTGCTTTGAGGGTGCTCTTTTTGCTGCTGCAGCTCTTCAGTTCATCGGCAACAAACCGCTTATAGTAGATATGCTGGCCGAAGATGATGATGATCATGTAATAGCTGTCTTTAAGGTTGATGGTTACTGGGGAGCTGTTGCAAAATCGAACTTCACCTCGCTCAGATTCCGGGAACCTGTTTACCGCTCCGTAAGAGAGCTCGTGATGTCATATTTCGATTTTTTCTTCAATACAAACGGATTTAAATCGCTCAGGTCATATTCCCTGCCCTTCGATCTTTCGTTTTATGAATCCAGGAAATGGGAAACCACCGATGAAGATCTTGAATATATCGGCGATAAGATTGAGTCGCTTCATCATTTTCCGTTAGTGACACCAAAGATGATCAGTAACCTCAGTCCTGCAAGCGATTCTATGATGAAAGCCGGAATGCTCGGATCCAAACCGGAGGGACTGTTCAAGCCGGGAACTAAAAGAAGCGGTGAGCGGTGAGTGGTGAGCGGATGAGTGACGAGCCAGACTCCCCTCCTGGGAGAGCCTGTCCCGCGCAGCGGGAGGGTAGGGGTGGGTTTTTTTAGATTCAGAGCTCAGAGTTAAGAATCCGACGGTGAATGGTGAGTGTTCGAACATTTCATTTTCGTAAATTCTTAGTAATAAACCACTTAATTACAACAAACTTAATCCGGTCGAAGAATAGTTTGGAATTATACTGAGATTGACTATTTTTGAACCCGAAAAAACGGGGATAATTTCAGGGATGGATAATAAATTCATCTGATCCCGGTTAATAAAAAAACATAACGGAATGGATCTTTCGGGTAAGAGTTATAAAGCCTTCCTCGAACGCCGGGAGGCGTTGAAAAAACAGTACAGCCCCAAGCAGGCGGAAAAACAGCATAAGAAGGGTAAGCTCACTGCACACGAACGCATCAACCTCCTTTTCGATCCGGGAACATTTGAGGAAGTATACACCTTCGTCACACCAGCCGATCAGCCTGTTGAATTCGGAAAAGTTGAAAGAACATTCGGCGACGGAGTCATAGTAGGTCATGGCAAAGTAAACGGTCGCCTGGTCTTTGCTTATGCGCAGGACTTTACAATCATGGGAGGTTCTCTTGGAGTTATCCATGCAAGAAAGATTGCGAAGATACAGGAGATGGCTCTTAAAATGGGTTCACCGATCATCGGAATGATGGATTCAGGCGGTGCGAGAATCCAGGAGGGTGTGGCCAGCCTGAGCAGCTATGCTTCCATATTTCATAATATAATTCAGTCATCCGGGATAATACCCCAGATCTCACTTATAATGGGCCCGACAGCAGGTGGTGCCGTCTACTCCCCTGCCCTGAACGATTTCGTCTTCATGGTGAATCACACAAGCTATATGTTTGTGACCGGTCCGAATGTTGTCAAGGAAGTGCTGAATGAAGAAGTCACCCTGGAAGGCCTCGGCGGGGCTGATATACATGCTATAAAAAGCGGCGTTGCGCATATGATCTATAACGATGAGGAAAACACGATCCTTGCGCTGAAAAAGTTCCTTTCATATCTGCCTTCAAACAATATTGAAAATCCTCCGGTTGTGGCAGACAACAGCATCACTCCGGATGTTTGCGATAAGCTCAGAGATATTGTACCTGATGATCCTAACAAACCTTATGATGTTAAGGATGTCATTAATCTGGTTGTTGATAAAAACAGTTTCTTCGAGACGGCGGAATTGTATGCTCAGAATCTCGTAACCGGCTTCGCCAGGCTGACAGGCAAGACAGTCGGGATTGTTGCAAACCAGCCAAAGGTTCTTGCAGGTGTTCTGGATATCGATTCCTCGACAAAGGGAGCCAGATTCATAAGGTTTTGCGATGCATTCAATATCCCTATAATCACTTTTGAGGATGTTCCGGGTTTCCTTCCGGGTGTTGAACAGGAGCACCGGGGCATTATCCGTCACGGAGCAAAACTTGTTGTTCGCCTACAGTGAGGCAACAGTGCCTAAGATAACCGTGATCCTCAGGAAAGCTTACGGGGGAGCTTTCATTGTAATGAACAGTAAAAACCTTGGCGGGGATTTCAGCTTTGCCTGGCCTACAGCGGAAATCGCTGTGATGGGTCCCGATGGCGCAGTAGCCATCCTTTACCGGAGGGAGCTTGCAGAATCGGAAAATCCTGCGGAACTGAAAAAAGAACTGGTGAAGAAATACAGGGATAAAATAGCCAATCCTTTCATTGCTGACGAGTCGGGTTATATTGATGAAGTGATCGACCCTGCAATGACAAGAAAGAAAATCTTATCGGCACTCAATGCGCTTAGTAATAAATGGGTAAAGGTGCCGGACAGAAAGCATGGTAATATGCCGCTATAGGCACAATGGTGCAACGGCGCAATGGCACAACGGAAAGAAGATGAAGATGAAAAAGATACTTATAGCGAACAGAGGTGAGATAGCCATAAGGATAATGAGAACCGCCAGGAAAATGAAGATCCTTACGGTTGCCATTAAAACTGCAGCAGAACCTGAAGCAATGTATCTTTCATTTGCCGATGAGATCTGTGACAATACTGAGGACACGTCTGACATCCCTGTATTTCTCGATATTGAGAAACTCATTTCAATAGCTGTTGCTACCGGATCCGATGCTCTCCACCCGGGTTACGGATTTCTTGCCGAGAATCCATATTTCGCCCAAAAATGTCTGGATAACAAAATAATTTTCATTGGCCCCTCTCCTGATGCCATTTATAAAATGGGTAACAAGACCATTGCCCGGAAACTGGCGATGCAGAACGGGCTCCCTCTGGCGATGGGAAGCGAAGAAAATATTGCCGACGAAGAAGAAGCCCTGGTAATTGCAGAACAGATCGGTTACCCTGTTATAATTAAAGCGGCATCGGGCGGAGGTGGAAGAGGAATGAGAATCGCCCGTGATGAAGCTGAAATGTTAAAAATGTTTTCAATTGCAAGCAGGGAGGCAGAAAAAGCATTTAAAGACCCGTCAGTATTCATCGAAAAATATATAGAAAACCCCAAACATATTGAATTTCAAATACTTGGTGATACAAAAGGAAATATAATACATCTTGGGGAAAGGGAATGTTCAATTCAGCGCAAACATCAGAAGCTGCTTGAAGAGGCTCCCTCAGCCGCTCTTGATCCCGCACTCAGAAAAAAGATGGGAGCCATGGCTATCCTTATAGCAAAAGCTGTAAATTATTATTCTGCAGGTACTGTTGAGTTCCTTCTGGATTCTGACAAGAATTTCTATTTCATGGAAATGAACACACGGATACAGGTGGAACATCCTGTGACCGAAATTGTGACCGGGATTGACCTGATCGAGCAGCAGATAAGAATTGCGAACGGTGAAGAGTTGAAATACAAACAGGGTGACATTAAAATCAAAGGCTGGGCTATTGAGTGCAGAATTAATGCCGAGGATGTCCAGGCAGGCTTTGCCCCCGATCCGGGACGAATTGAAAAACTCAGTATGCCTGATTATCCCTATGTGAGGGTTGATACGGGTGTCAGGGAAGGATCAGCCATTGTTGCAAATTATGACTCTATGATCGCCAAACTGATCATCAGCGGAAAAGACCGTAAGGAAGCTATCACAAGGTGTAAAATGGCTCTTGACAAGGTCTGGATCAAAGGAGCAAAAACAACACTTCCCTTTTTCAGGCTGCTGGTGAGGAATCAGAATTTCCAGGATGGGAACTTCACCACAGCATTTATTGAAAAAGATCTTGAACGATACTACTATAACAGCGAATATGAAGAGATGCTGGCAGCATGGCTGGCCACAAAGCTGTTCATAGAAGAGAACCTTCAGGCAAACAGCATTAATGTTGAACAGAAGGAAGGAAAAGGAATGAGTCCATGGCTTCTTAATAAAAGGATCAACCAGTTTTAAATCAGGATGAAAAGCGATGAACGATAAATTGCATATCAATAAACTCTTTGCACTTTCTTCCGAGAAGAGGAAATTCAGTTTTTCGGTACCCCTGAAGAATAAGATCCGGATTGGTAAAAGGAACTACCCGGTACAGTTAAAGTCGGACGATAAGTACGGAACATATATTTTATGGAAAAACCGGAAATATCCCGTTGAGGTAATCAGATCGAGACAGAATAAATATGAGATCTTATTCAATGATATCAGCTACACATTTACTGTAGAGACTCCTTTTTCACTTCAAAGGATGAAGGTACTTAATTCAGGTAAGGGAAAAGCCGAGCAGGTGTCGGTCAGAGCTCCTATGCCCGGTAAGCTTCTCGATGTGCTTGTAAGGGAAGGTTCTCCAATCCTCCGTGGCGAACCTCTGGTAATTCTTGAGGCCATGAAAATGCAGAATGAGATTCAATCTCCGGTTAACGGGAGGGTAGTAAAAGTCCATGCAAAGCCAAACACCAATGTGATGAAGGATGATGTTCTGGTGGAGATAAAGGTTGAGTAGCGCAGGGCGCAGAGCTCAGCGCGCAGAGTTCAGAGCGCAGAGCACATAATCACGCAGTGTATTCTCTTGCCCTGAGCCCTGAGCTATTTAGCCGGGACTTCCTCGAGTGATTTACACAGAAAATCGTAAAATTTTTTAACCGAAGGAATATTCACCATTTCGTCAGGAGAATGCGGGTATTTTATAGTCGGGCCGAAGGATATCATATCGAGGTTCGGATATTTCCCTCCGATAATGGCACATTCCAGTCCGGCATGAATAGCTTTGATGTCGGGTTCTTTACCGAACATTTTCCTATAAATTTTCCTCATACTGGCCAGTATCGGGGAGTCCATATTGGGTTTCCATCCGGGATATCCTCCACTCATATTTATTTTACAATCTATAAGGTGGAATACTGCAGCAATTCTCCATGCGGTTGATTCCTTTGAAGAGTCTACAGAACTGCGGCACAGGTTATGCACTTCGAACTTTCCCTTCATGCATTTGACAATTGCCATATTGTTTGAGGTTTCAACAAGTCCTTTGACAGCCTGGCTCATGCTTTGCACTCCGTTCGGACATGCAAATACGGCCCTGATTATCCTGTACTGATCCTGTTTTGCCATTACTTTTGCAGGTGCATCGCATTTTTTGCATGAAAAGATGAGATCGGGTTCAGATTCGGAGAATTCTGACCTGTACATCTTTTCATATCCCTTAACAAATTTCTCGAAAGCTTTTGCTTTGGCAGCAGAAACCAGGAGTATTGAATAAGATTCGCGGGGTATTGCATTGCGAAGATTACCGCCGGCAGCTTCGGCCAGTCTGATAGCAAAATCAGATTCAGCCTGCATGAGGAAACGGAACATCAGCTTATTGGAGTTTGCCCTGCCGAGAGCAATATCAACGCCTGAATGCCCTCCCTTAAGGCCTTTTGCCGTAATTCTGTAGGCAGCCATCCTTGCAGGGGCTTTCTCCTCCGCATATTTCTTTGTTGCTGTAATATCCATTCCTCCGGCACATCCGACGCACAGTTCATGTTCATCTTCCGAATCAAGGTTCATCAGTATGTCGCCCTTCAGCAGACCTTTTTTCAGACCAAATACTCCGGTCATTCCTGTCTCTTCATCAATCGTAAACAGGCCTTCAACAGGTCCGTGACGCAGATTTTTTGATGCAAGCACCGAAAGGGCCGCTGCAACTCCGATGCCGTTATCAGAGCCGAGAGTTGTACCATCAGCTTTTACCCAATCCCCATCAATGATCGTCTGAATGGGATCCTTCTCAAAATCGTGAGCCTTATCGTTATTCTTCTGAGGTACCATGTCGAGATGAGTTTGCAGGATGACCCCTTTGCGATTTTCCATCCCCTTTGTTGCAGGTTTCCTGATTATGACATTACCGACTTTATCGACAATAGTCTCCAGCTTATGTTCCTTGCCGAATTTTACCACATATTCCACTATCCTTGTCTCTTTCTTTGACGGATGCGGAATCCGGGTTATGTCATGAAAGAAATTCCATAGTTGCTCCGGTTCAAGTTTTCGTATATCACTCATGGTAATCATGTTTTAAATTAATATTATTTCATAAAAATACAAAAACCGTGGAATAAAAAAAGTCTATTGAAAGAACATAGATATATTAGCATCTCAATTAATCGAATTCGTAAAAATTAATTTGTAACAAAAACTTAACCATACCTCTGATTTCTATCTTAATGGCATTTATATTAATTTCATGCCGTCTAAAAAAATATTATTCTGAACCCGGAGATAAAGTGAATATTTATCTTGTATTTATAATAATCCTTTTTATTCTGGCAATTTCCGATCTTGTTGTCGGTGTCGCTAATGATGCCGTGAACTTCCTTAACTCCTCCATTGGTTCCAAAGCTGCTCCTGTTAAAATTATCCTGTTAATTGCTGCTCTCGGGGTTTTCATCGGTACCACATTCTCCGGAGGGATGATGGAGATTGCCCGTTCCGGAATTTTTAATCCCGGCGAATTTTATTTTTCCGAGATCATGATCATATTCCTTGCAGTAATGATAACGGATGTAGTTCTTCTCGATTCATTCAACACATTCGGATTGCCGACTTCAACCACGGTATCACTCGTATTTGAATTATTGGGAGCTGCAGTAGCATTATCAGTGATAAAGATCAGCCAGGCGGTTGATCCTGCTGTCTCAATGGATACTTTTATAAACTCCGGAAAAGCTCTGGCAATAATATCAGGAATACTTATATCAGTTGCAATTGCGTTTACGGTAGGAACGGTAGTTCAGTTCTTTACCCGCCTTATATTCTCTTTCAGTTATGAACGATACATGAAATATGCCGGGGGAATATATGGCGGTGGTGCACTTACCGTAATAATTTATTTCCTCCTTGTAAAAGGAGCAAGAGGAGCATCGTTTCATGACACCGGAAACATTTCCTGGATTGAAGAAAATACATGGAAGATACTGGTTTACTGCCTTTGCATGCTTTACAGTTATTCTTCAGGTTCTCATATCAGCTTTCAGGATCAACGTACTTAAAATAGTTGTTCTGGCAGGAACTTTTGCCCTTGCATTTGCATTTGCAGGCAATGACCTGGTGAATTTTATCGGAGTTCCCTCTGGCAGGTTATGATTCATACCTGACTTTCATCAGCGATCCTTCCTTAAATCCTGATACATTAGCAATGGATTCTCTTGCAGGGCCCGTCAAAACACCGACAATGTTCCTTCTTGGTGCAGGGATAATAATGGTAATTACACTATTCACTTCAAGAAAAGCGAGAAGTGTCACCCAGACAGAAGTAAGCCTTGCAAGACAGGACGTCGGTGATGAGAGATGGTCATCAACTCCTTTTTCACGATCAGTTGTTCATGGTGTTTTAGGGTTTTCAAAAGTTTTTAATAAGATCATCCCCGAAAATGTTCATACTTTTGTTGAAAGGAGGTTCTCCTCCGGAAAAATAAAACAGGGATCTAAAAATCCGAGAGATAATTCATCTTTCGATCTGCTGAGAGCTTCCGTCAATACCATTGTTGCAAGTATACTGATTGCTTCAGGCACCTCACTTAAGCTGCCGTTATCAACTACTTATGTGACTTTCATGGTGGCAATGGGAACGTCTCTTGCCGACCGTGCATGGGGCAGAGAAAGTGCAGTGTACAGGGTTTCAGGTGTACTGACAGTGATCGGAGGCTGGTTCTTTACTGCAATCATTGCTTTTACGGCAGCTTTCATAATTGCCAACTTTCTTAACTGGGGTGGGGTCGCAGCTATTTTGATTTCCCTGACTGCAGCATTGTTTTTTGTTATTAAAACCAATTTCATTCATAAGAGCCAAGTTGAAAAACAAATTAAAAAAGATGAATTTGACCAGCAGTTAACACTTACCGGAGAAAATATCCTTCAGAGATGCAACTTATACATTATCAGTGTAACAGAATCCGTGTCAAGACTCTATTCTTCCAGCATTGTTTCACTGAACAGGGAGAACAGGAAGAGAATGAAAAAAGTTATAAAGGAGGTTAAAGAGCTGAATCAGTTCACAAAGCAATTAAAATATAATCTGTTCCCGACTTTAAAAAAGCTTGAAAAGGAATATATCGAAACCGGTCAGTATTATGTTCAGATACTGGATTATCTCAGAGAAGTTGCACATTGTCTTGAATTCATTGCTGTGCCCATCTACGAGCATCTTGATAACAATCACCCCTCACTCCTTCCCGAACAGATCAAAGAAATGGAGCATCTTAACGAAATGATCAAATCTTACTTCGAGGAGATAGTGAGAATAATGAAAAAGAAAACCTATAAAGACCTTAATAAGCTTATAGCCCAACAGCATGATATTCTTGATCAGATTTCCAAAATGAAAAAGAAACAGATCAGGCTGGTAAGATCAGAAGCCGTGGGAACCAGAAATACGATGCTGTACCTGAATCTGCTGAGCGAAAGCAAAAATCTTGTCCTTCATACCCTGAACGTGACCAAAGCACACCGTGATTTCTCCTTAAGCGATGAGCTTAAGTCCGGATCAAATAAGATAATTCCTGAGCATTGCATTTGCCAAAAGTTGAAACTGTAAAAATAATCTGTAAGTTTATTCCGTTTTTAAAATCTGCCCACTGGCAGGTTCTGATAAATTTTGACGCAATTTATACCCGATCAGAAAATGAATATTGATAAAATTCTTAAGTTCTTTGTTCCGAAGGATCACTCTTTCCATCCCCTTTTTGAGGAAGATGCAATAAACCTTGTAAGAGCTGCCGAACTTTTTAAGCAAATGCTCTCTTCCACGGACTCTGAATACCATGAAAAGAATACACAAGGAGATCAAAAATGTGGAGCATATCGGGGATGAGATAACAGATAAAATGTACGAACAGCTTAACAAATCATTCATCACCCCATTCGACAGGGAAGATATTCATGAACTGGCATCGCATATAGATGATGTTGTTGATTCAATTAACGGAGTCAGCAGGAGAATATGCCTGTACAAGCCCAAGAATTTGCTGCCTGAATATATAAGAGATGGCTGATATGATCCATGAAGCAGCCATGGAAATTCAGACAGGCATTCACTGTTTAAGTGATGCAGCAGCCAATAAGGAAGAGATCGCCGGAGCTTGTGCGAAGGTCACAGCTATTGAGCATAAGGTAGATGAATACTATTATATTGCAGTGGCAGAGCTTTTCGACAAAGAAAAAGATGCAGCGGAATTACTTAAGAATAACAAGATCCTTGAAATTCTTGAGAGATGTGTTGATGAAGAAGAAGATGTTACTGATACAATAAAATCGATGCTTATAAAGATGGCCTGATGGCATTTTAATCCGCTAATTACTCTTAATCATTGTCAGAACCATCTTGAATTTCTCAACTGCTTTCACAGCATGAGGAATATTTGCAGGCATTATTATAGTCTGCCCCGATTCCAGGATGAATGACTTCCCCCCTGATTATTACCTCACTTCCCGTCAACCACCTGTATCATGGCATCGAATGGAGCTGTATGTTCGCTAAGGGCTTCGCCTTCGGCAAATGAAAAGAGAGAAATATTACCTGTTTCTTTTTTAAGAACTGTCTTGCTCAGAATTCCTCCGCTGGCATATTCCACCGAATCACTGAAACTGAAAACCTTTGCTTTTTCAAATTCATTGGATTTCATAAACATAATTTTTAATTAATACTCGGTTATACATAAAGAATTCAGGATAATCTGAAATACTGGTCAGATCATGGTTTCTGACCTGACGGGAGTTCAAGACCATACCCTTGTTTTTTATCAGCCTGTTTCAGCTTGTATGCAAGAAATATTGATACGATTCCGCAAATCACGAGTATAAAAATCGGAATAGTGTAGTTATAAGTCATCTGTCCGGCCCTTATCGCTTCAAGGTTATTTTTATTCGCCAGGTCAAGTACTGCTCCTATTCCCCAGAAGAATAATCCCAGACCCCAGTTCTGAACCGTGAACATAGAAGCATAAGCCGTCCCTAGTCTGTTTTCAGGAACAATTTTTGCAACAGAAGGCCACATTGCGGCAGGAACAAGTGAAAACGCGATACCAAGGCTGAAAAGACCCAGATAAGCAAGGATCTTTACATTGAAAAGCGAAAGGGCAATATGGGCAAAAATAAGGAGAAGTGATCCAAGTATCATAAGTGATGCTCCACGTCCTTTCTTATCGACATAATTCCCGAAAATTGGGGTAAACAGAATCGTCCCCAGCGGAATAAGTGAAGCAGTTTTCGGTCCATTTGAGAACCAGAGTCGGAAAGTATCCTTCAGAAGGAAGAGCAAATAACAGGAAAACCAGGAAATATAATTACCATCGAAAGATTCTTTCCTGCTCTTCTTTGATATACGAAGGAACAAGTGAAAATGCAAGTCCGAATATAAAAAGGGCAATAAAAACACTTGAATTCCCGATAGCCTTGCTGCCAAAGAGGAGGATATTACTATCCGGATTATCCGGCAGAACATAAGTGAAACCGAACTTATTGACAAGCATGTCAGGTGCATACTGGATAAACGGAAAAACAGCAGCATAAAAGGATACGCAGAGAAGTGCTATATAGATGAATGAAGGATTTGTAGCTAATTTGACAAGATCGGAAAACTTGAATTCTTCCTCTTCCGCATCATTTTCAGGAGCCAATCCTGCTCTCTGCCTGTCGAGTTTTTTATCAAAGAATGTATAAATAATAAAAAGTATCAAAGCCAGGGCAATCAGCGTTGCTGCAAAAGTTACTGCAGGTGATACATGACCATTTGCAATGTCGGGTGATACCGCAATACCCAGTGCTGAACCCAGTCGTCCGAATCCGATATTGATTGCCATGGCAAGAGCCATTTCATATCCTTTGAACCATTTGACTATTGTCCGGGTAGCCACAACACATGTAATCTCCAAGCCCGAATCCAAACATGATCCTGCCGATGATCATTACTGTAAGCATTGTACTTTTATCGGTACCAAATACCCCTGCAGCGGCAAGAGCTGAAAGTGCACCACCAACAGCCGCAAGAGCTCCAAAAACTATTCCTGCAATCCGTATACCCCATTTATCAAGGATTATTCCTCCGACTATTATCATCCCAAACATATTGGCAATAGTCGTCAGACCTATAAGCCTGCCGAATTCCTCACTTGTAAATCCAAGCTCCGATTCCATCAGACCTTTTAGTCCGGAAAAGAAATCCTGAAACCAGTAAGTTGAAAACATAAGTGCACTTAATAAAACAAGCACAAGCCACCTCAGTGCAGCTTTCTCGCGTAATGTCTCTGACAATAGTTTCCATTTATTCAGATTTGTTACCGGGGAGTAAATGTAAAAAATAAATCGGTTGATATGCCCGGTAAAATCACTAATAATGAACTTAAATTATTTCCGTTTGTTAAAGCATTAAAAGAATCCGAAATGATAATTATTTGGGATAATTAAAGTTATTTTGCAAAATAATTAAAACTAATTTTCAGCAAAATGAAAAGAATTCCTTTATTATTACTTATAGTATCAGTTACTTACAATACATTAGCACAGAATAAAATTGCAGAAGGTAATTCAGACATCAAATGGTATACAATAGAGGAAGCTGAAAAACTTTTCAATAAATCGCCACGTCCGATATTCATTGATACATATACAGACTGGTGCGGATGGTGCAAAAAAATGGACAGTGAGACATTTACAGATCCTGTCATTGCAGATATTCTTAATACGAAATTTTACCCGGTCAAGTTTAATGCCGAGGGTAAAGAGAGTGTGACATTTATGGGACAAACATTTATCAATGACGGCAAGGCAGGAAGGACTCATCAGCTTGCATTGCACTGTTGCAGGGACAGCTCTCCTACCCCACTGTTGTTTTCATGACGAAAGAAGATGAAAAGTTTGCCGTGTCACCTGTTCCAGGGTTCAGGGTTGCAAAGGAAATGGAAGTTCTCCTTAGCTTCTTTGCCGATGATGCATATAAAACCCGGAAATGGGATGAGTTTCAGAAGAGCTTTGTAGGAAAGGTTCAATAGAGTTTGGAGTTTAGAGTTTAGAGCGCAGATTGGAGTTTGGAGTTTGGAGTTTGGAGTTAAGGGTTCAGAACAGGGTTACCCATAAGAATCCCCTCCCGGGAGGGGAAGGGGTGGGTTATCGTATATCAACATCCCCCTGCCCCCTTCAAAGGGGGAAGAGTGCACACAGGTCCCCCCTTGAGGGGGTGCAAGGGGGGTGTAAAATCCAATTATTTTCCGATTATATAATTTGCCGGCAGCTGCATCACCTCACCGAACTGATAAATCATTTTCCGCGAGCTATATAGCTGTTCATCTCCCATTCTAAACGCCACATTTACAATATCAGGTATTCTGTAATATAACTTATCGGTAACGGATACGGATGGCGCTGTACGGCTTCTTGTAAGAACTGAAAGATCCTTGGTTTTCTTTTCGGGTATTATTTCCAGTAATTACCGGTGTGCCATTTTCCGAATTACCCTCCTCCGGACCCGTAACTTCAGAAAATCTGAAAACCGTAACCGGTGATTCTGTCATCGCTTTTTCCGGTGAAATGCTGTAAGTGAATATCCTTACATCCCTGAAGGTCTTTCCGGCAAATAACTCAGTGAGTTCCTTTTCCATCCTGTTTATTTCGTTTATCGCAGCTTCACTCTGTGGAAATACATTTGCTTCACCAGTAAGAATCAGAAACTTCCCGTCACGCAGTTCCATAAGTCTTCTTGCCGCTCTTTCTGCAAGCTGGGCGTCTGAAAGTTTCTTTTTCTGTTCAACAATATAGGGGATCCTTATGAATTGTTCTTCAACACTCACACGTCTGTAAACAGTATCGGTCTGAACCCTGTAGTATTCATCAGATCCAAGATCAAATGATCTGAAAAGTTAAGATCTGCTTCTTTACCGGATTCGATGCCATTCGGATTTACCTGGGACTCAGGATTCAGATCCAGGATCAATCCTTCCTTTTTGAGTGCAAGGACATTTGACTTCATCAAAGTATTGCTTTCGATCACATAGAATTCCGACGGATCGGCTTCTTCATGAGAGCTTAACGAAACACTCTTAACCGACCAGTTTTCACCTTCGCTAAGAATAACATCATCAAGTCCCAACAGTTCACCGGCATAGCGGGCATAAGGTCCGGGAATTTCAATTGTCCGCTCAAATTCAATTCTGATTGTAAAAACAGTCCTTGGAAGGGCATAAACCAGGCTACCATCCCTGAGTGCAAGAGTGTCAGTCAGGTGTGTTACAGTCGTTGATGGATTTACCTTTCCCTTCGTGAGGAAGCAGGAAGAAGTACTAATCATAATCGCTGTAAACAACGGTATCAGTAATAATCTGTTCATAAAATTCATATTTATTTATTAACTTTCTATCATATTCTCTTAACCTATAAAGCTAACGTCAGTTCTGCTCTCTTATTCTCCGGTATGCATCCGGTATGCTATTTATTATATCAGAGGCAATTACAGATTCGTAACATGATCTTTCTGCAGCAATATCGCCGGCAAGTCCATGCAGGTAAACACCTGTTATCGCCGCATAGGCAGGATCATATTTCTGTGCAAGAAGAGAGAGGATCATCCCTGTGAGCACATCCCCGCTTCCTGCTGTAGCCATTCCGGGATTACCTGTGCTGTTAAACCAGACCTCACCTGAGGGAGAAGTTACAGAAGTATGAGCGCCTTTCAGTACAACAATGCATTTATACTTCTGTGAAAACTCAATCTGTTTTTCCAGCCGGGCCATACCTGAAGCCGATTTACCGGCAAGACGGTCAAACTCCCCGGGATGAGGTGTGAGGATACAGTTTTCAGGCAGCACCGAAAGCCAGTCCCTGTTAGCTGAAAGAATATTAAGTGCATCTGCATCTATTACCAGTGGCTTTTTACAAGTAAGGAGAAGGTTATGAAGCAGATTATATGATTCCGGCAAGGTGCCCATCCCCGGCCCTATTCCGATCGCATCAAACTTTTCGGTTTGTACGTTATCTTTTAAAAACAATTCCGAATTATCATGAATTACCATTGCTTCAGGCACTGCGGTCTGTAACACAAGATTACCGCACGAAGGAACATGGCAACTTAAAAGACCTGTCGCCTGTTCGCAGAGCGGCTCTGGCTCCCAGGACAATTGCACCCATCTTACCATACGATCCGCCTGTAAGCAAAGCATGACCGTAATCGCCCTTGTGATCAAATTTTTTCCTTTTCTTAAGGAGGGAAGCTATTTTTGTTTTTTCAAGGAACTCAAAGGGAGTCTTTGTATTGAAGATCGCTCTGTGGTCCAGTCCGATCGGTAAAACCGTCCAGGAACCGGTATAAACCTCATTTTCCCTGAACATGAATGCCAGCTTTGGAAACTGGAAGCTGAGAGTGAAATCAGCCTTTATTATGTTTTCAGGAATATTTGTACTATTATCCTCACCATATAATCCTGATGGTATGTCAATAGCTATTACAGTGCAGCCTGATCCGTTTATCTGATGAATGATTTCGGCAGGCAGACCATTTACCGGGCGGGAAAGTCCTGTTCCAAAAACAGCATCAACAATTATATCATCAGAAGCTGTCCGGGGGAACTGATTTCCTGATTCAATAACAGTAAAAGGAACACTGGTCTCATTTTTAAGTCTTTCCCTGTTTATTTTCCAGTCAGCCGATACTGATTCCGTGAAGTGAAGATGAAAGACTTCCGGTTCATACCTGTTATTCGCAAGCATCCTGGCCAGAGCCAGTCCGTCACCGCCGTTGTTGCCCGGTCCGGTGAAGATCAGTATCCGGCGCGATCTGGGAAACCTGTCAACATACCAATCAAAGACCCTGGATGCTGCACGCTCCATCAGATCGACCGAAGGCACCGGTTCGTTCCTGATCGTAAAATCATCAATCTCTCTGATCTGTTCCGAGCGGAATATCTTCATAACACCTTCTCATTATTGTACAAATTTAATCTCTTCGACCATTAATAAAAAAAGATTGATATATTTGTTTCCTTCCGGATGTATAATGATGAAAAATATTTTCCGGGTAATTGTACTGATATCCAGCTTGATATACTTAAATTAATGCTTACTTAAAATAGAATTTTATGCTTAAAAATCATCCAAAAGGATTACTCGTTGCTTTTTTCTCAAACATGGGAGAAAGATTCGGGTTTTATACAATGATGGCCATTCTGGTTCTTTTTCTGCAGGCTAAGTATGGTCTTTCGGCAAAAGATGCCGGAGATATTTACAGCTGGTTTTATTTTGCAATTTATGCGCTTGCACTTATCGGAGGTATTCTTGCTGACTCCACAAAGAAATACAAGCTTGTAATACTGGTCGGCATAGTTATAATGTTTGCCGGCTATTTCATTATGGCAATACCCGGCATGTCGCTGACCTTTACAATAGTCGGGCTTGGTACTATTGCCCTGGGGAACGGATTGTTCAAGGGTAACCTCCAGGCGGTGGTAGGCCAGATGTATGATGATCCGAAATATTCAAAGCTCAGGGATACTGCCTTTATGATCTTTTACATGGGGATCAATGTAGGTGCATTTTTTGCACCTTTTGCTGCCAATGGCATGCGGAACTGGTGGCTCAAAACCAATGGTTTTCTCCATGACGGTAGTTTACCTTCATTGTGTCATCAGTTCAATAACGGAACTCTGACAGATACAACCGTATTCCAGCAGCTGGCAGACAAAGTAAATATCAGCGGACCGGTAACTGATCTTGCAGCATTTGCAAATGACTATCTTAACGTTTTCTCAAAGGGTTACAATTATGCATTCGGAGTGGCAGCAGGAGCTATGATACTCTCCCTTCTTGTATATGTGATATTTAACAGGCTTCTTCCGAGCAAGGATAAGATAGCAGTCGCCACTAAAACTGAGGGAAAAACAATAAAAACTTCAGAAAAGATTGATTTCAAGCCGGTTCCGTTAATTGCTGCAATAGTGGCTTTAGGAGTTACCGCATTTGTTCTGCAGCTTCTCGAGCAGATTGATGTTGCAACAGGATTCGCTTTCGGGTTATTTGCAGGATTTGTAACCTGGATAATACTCAGTTCACGCAAAGATGAGAGAGCAAGAGTCACCGCTCTTGTACTCGTTTTCTTTGTTGCTATTTTCTTCTGGATGTCATTCCATCAGAACGGACTTACACTTACCCTTTTTGCAAGAGATTATACGGCCAAACAGGTTGGCCCCTTTACAGGCTTGTTCTTTACTTTACCATCCATGCTTGCCTTTATCGGCGCCATCGCAGGTATTGTAATGCTGTTTTACAAAAACCAGACAAAGAATTTCAAAATCGCAGGGGGAGTATTATTTGCAGTGGCACTCCTTTTCGCTTCATTCTTCCTTACAGGATTTGATCCCACAGGATTACTTAATAAATTCCTGACCCCTTTCAGTTCACAGAATTCAATATCTCCTGAAATATTCCAGTCATTCAATCCGCTCTTCATTGTGGCTCTCACATTCCCGGTGCTGGCCCTGTTCGCATGGATGAACAAGAAGGGTATCGAGCCATCGACTCCTAAAAAAATCGGTATCGGACTCATTATTGCCTCCGTTGGATTTTTAATTGTTCTTATAGCATCAATCGGAGCTCCTTCACCAGCATCACTTCAGGGATCACCGGTTGCTGACTCCGACAGGGTTTCTCCCTACTGGCTGATAAGCAGCTATCTCATACTTACAGTTGCCGAGTTATTCCTGAGCCCGATGGGACTGTCATTTGTCTCCAAGGTGGCACCATCAAGGTTCCAGGGACTTATGCAGGGAGGCTGGCTGCTGGCAACAGCCGCAGGTAATAAACTATTGTTTGTCGGCACCCTGCTGTGGGATAAGATACAGCTGAGCACCCTCTGGCTTATATTCATAATCTGCCTGATACTGTCAGCAACATTTATTTTCTCAATATTGAAGAGACTGGAGAAAGCTGCATCGACCTAAAAAATAACCCTCCCTGAATCCCTCCCTTAAGGCTAAGGGAGGGACTTTCAATCGAATATTTGCATCCCGATGATGCATTCTTAACAGAACAGAATAGCATGAAAGTACTCAAATTTGGTGGTTCGTCACTCGGAACTCCTGAGCGTATAAGGGGAGTAAAGGAAATTATTAAAGTCCAGCCCCTTCCATGTATTGTGGTTGTGTCGGCTTTTGAAGGAGTAACCGATAATCTGCTCCGGATAGCAGAGCTTGCTTCCCGGGGAAATTCTGATTATAAAGCTGAATTTGAAAAACTGGTTAATAACCACAGGGAATTTGCAAAAGCTCTGCTGAGTGACCCTGATGATTTAAACAACGCTTCAGGTCGAATTGAAGTTATTTCAAATGAGCTCGGTGAGATATTCAGAGGTTTTTTTCTCTTACGTGAATCAACAAAACATGCTCTTGATCAGGCTCTTGCTGTTGGTGAAAGAATTTCCTCCCTCATAATAAGTCTTTTTCTTGATGGTCAATATTAAAAGACTCCAGGCAAGCTGATTAAAACAGAAGGCAAACCGGGATATACTCGTTGTTGAGTTCAAAGCAACCAATGAGCTGATAAGATCAGCATTGGAAAAAACCGAAAAGCTTACTGTTCTTCCGGGCTTTATATCAAGCAATCACAACGGAGACACCACAACTCTTGGGCAGAGGCGGGTCAGATTATACAGCCGCAATTGTTGCAGCTGCATCTAAAGGCGGAAATACTTGAGATATGGAAGGATGTAGATGGATTTATGACTGCCGATCCCAGGAAAGTTGAGAAAGCCTATACAATTGAGAGTTTGTCATATTCCGAAGCGATGGAACTTTCCCACTTCGGGGCAAAAGTAATCTACACTCCCACCCTGCGGCCGGTTTTCAGGGAAAACATCCCGGTTCTGGTCAAAAATACATTTAATCCCGAAGGAAAGGGAACACTGATAAATTATAAGCCGGTTGATCAGGGTCCAAGTCCTATAAAAGGAATTTCATCCATCGATCATATAGACCTTGTATCTCTTCAGGGCCCTGCAATGGTCGGAGTAACAGGCATATCGGCAAGATTATTCGGTGCCCTCGCGAAAAATGAAGTCAATATTATCCTTATTACCCAGGCCTCCTCCGAGTACTCAATAACATTTGCCGTAAAGCCATCAGACAGTGATTCAGCAACAGAAGCCATCTCAAAAGAATTTGCAGCCGAGATCAGCAGGAATAATGAACTGAGGATAATTATCGAAAAAAATATGTCGATAATTGCCATCGTGGGTGAAAAGATGAAAAACACGCCGGGGATTTCGGCCACTCTTTTCAGATCGCTCGGAAGTAACGGAATAAATGTAGTGGCTACTGCACAGGGTTCTTCAGAGCTGAACATATCAGTAGTTATCAAAAATGAGAGTCTTCACAGAGCCCTTAATGTTATACATGACGGATTTTTCCTGTCCCGAATCAAGGTACTGAATCTGTTTGTTGCCGGAACCGGTCTTGTAGGAACAAGTCTTTTAAAACAGTTACAGCAACAGCTTACAGTTCTTCTGGAGGAATATAAGCTTAATGTAAGATTAATGGGAATTACCAACTCCCGTAAAATGATCACAGCAGCCAAAGGGATAAATATTTCAACCTGCAGGGAGATATTGAAAAGTGAAGGAGAGAGAGCTGATATTGCTGAATTTATCGACAGGATGAAAAAGATGAATCTCACGAATTCGGTTTTCATCGATTGTACTGCAGATTCAAAGGTTGCTGTAAGATATGGCGAGATACTGGGAGGTTATATTTCGGTTGTAACTGCAAATAAGATCGCCTGTTCATCTGATTATATGTATTATAAATATCTCAAAACCACAGCTGCCGAAAAAGATGTAAGATTCATGTACGAAACAACGGTTGGAGCCGGACTGCCGATAATTAAGACAATAAGCGATCTTGTTCTGAGCGGTGACAAAATATATAAGATTGAAGCAGTACTGTCGGGAACTCTCAATTTCATTTTCAATGAGATGAGCAGTTCATTGCCATTCAGTAAAGCAATAAGGATGGCAAAGGAGAAAGGGTATTCAGAACCGGATCCCCGTATCGATCTGAGCGGCACAGACGTGGTAAGAAAGATCCTTATCCTGGCCCGTGAAGCCGGTTACATGCTTGAACTGAAAGATGTTAGCGTCAGTAAGTTTTTACCCGATGATTGTTTCAGCGGTGATATAAATAATTTTTATACCAAGGGTTGAAGCGTGCGATGCTGAATTTGAAATAAAGAGACGTGAGCTGGAGAGACTTAACCTGAAATGGAGGTTTTGCGCAACTCTCGACCAGGGTTCAGCAAAGGTTGAACTGGTTACGGTCGGACCTGAACATCCATCCTTTTACCTTGAAGGGAGCAATAATATTGTTCTTCTGACAACTGAGAGATACCGTGAACTTCCAATGGTCATAAAAGGGTATGGTGCCGGAGCGGATGTTACTGCAGCAGGGGTTTTTGCAGATCTGATGAGAGTCGTAAATGTTTAGCGCAGGGTTTGGAGTAGGCGTAGGGCGAGGGTGCAGAGCGGTGAGCTCGGAGCTCAGAGCGTGGAGCGGTGAGCGGTGAGCGATGAGTGATGAGCGATGAGTGATGAGAGATGAGCGGTGAGCGATGAGCGATGAGTGACGAGCATGAGGATGAGATCCCGATGAGAGATGAGCGATGAGTGATGAGAGATGAGAGATGAGTGATGAGACGCATGAGCGATGAGCGATGAGCGATGAGAGATCAGAGATGAGAATGAGTGAAAAGCGATGAGTAGATGAGAGATGAGCGATGAGAGATGAAATAAAATATTATTCCACCAATCTCAGAGCACCGGAAGTACCTTCCGGGAGGCTTTGCTCAGAGGTATCGCCCCTGACGGCGGATTATATATGCCAGGATCAATTCCCCGACTTACCAGGGAAGAGATGGAAAGCTTCTCCGGGAAAGAATACTATGAGATTGCATACCTGATACTTCATAAATTTTTAAAAATGAGATTGAGGATAAAGATCTGATGATTTTATGCAGGGATGCTTATAATTTTAATGTTCCCCTGGAGTTTGTTACTGACAAAAGTTATATCATGAGACTCGATCAGGGTCCCACAGCCTCATTCAAGGATTTTGCTGCCAGGATGATGGCCAGGCTGATGAATCATTTTATCCTGTCGGAAAATAACCATTATACCATTCTTATTGCCACATCAGGAGATACAGGCAGCGCCGTCGCAAGCGCCTTTCACGGATTGAAGAATATTGATGTTATAATACTTTTTCCGCTGGATGAAGTAAGCGATACCCAGAGGAAACAGATGACTACATTGAAAGACAATATCCGCGTAATTGGAATTAAATGGTAAATTTGATGACTGTCAGAGGATTGTAAAAAAGGCATTCCCGATCCTGACCTGTGCAGAAATGTGCCTCTCTTCGGCAAATTCAATAAATATCGGAAGACTGCTTCCGCAATCTGTTTATTACATATATGCCTGGTCGCGATCGGGAAATCACCCTCCGGTATTCAGTGTTCCTCGGGGAATTACGGGAACCTTATGGGAGGACTTATTGCACGCGAAATGGGTCTTCCGGTAAAGAAGTTTATTGTATCGGCAAATGAGAACAACGAGGTACCTGAATATCTGAGAACGGGAGTTTACCAGAAATATCACACCATCAATTAATTGCATATCAAGTGCAATGAATGTGGGACATCCCAGCAATATGGCAAGGATCATTGCCCTTTATGGTGGAATAATGGATGAAACAGGTGAGATCCTTAAATCTCCTGATCTTAAGAGGATGCAGAAACGATTTCTATGCTGTAAGTGTTTCCGATAAGGCTACCAGGGAAACGATCTCTTCCTGTTATCACGACCATGGTGCTCTCCTGAGCCACATGGTGCGGTTGCATGGAAAGGACTTCAGCGTTACATGTCGGATGAATCTCAGCAGCACAGGATGGCCAAGTGTATATTTCACTCGAAACAGCACATCCGGCCAAATTTCCGGATGAAATTCAAAGAATACTGAATTTCATGCCCGAGGCTCCGCCATCATTGAACAGACTGGCAGAAACTGGATGAAGACTATCTCATTAATGGAAAATCGATTACAATTCATTCAAGGAATATATTCAGAAAACATACTAAAACAAAACTGACCTATGTATATTATTTGCACCGATCTTGAAGGAGTGCTTGTTCCGGAAGTCTGGATAAACGTTGCGAGATGGACAGGGATTGATGAACTTAAGCTTACCACAAGAGATATTAATGATTATAATGCCCTCATGAAAAGGAGGCTTGAAATACTTCACCAGCACAGCATAACAATCAATGATATTCAAAAAGTGATTTCACTTCTGGAACTGATGCCCGGAGCGCTTGATTTTATCAACTGGCTTCATGGTAAAGCACAGATGATTGTTGTGTCTGATACTTTCAGGGAATTTGCCGATCCTCTTCTCGAGAAGATGGGATGGCCTGTTCTGTTCTGTCATCACCTTACTATTGATAAGGATGGGATCATCACCGACTATAACCTGCGACAGCCGGAAGCCAAAATGAGAGTTGTGGAAGCGCTTCAGAATTTAAAGTTTAAGGTAATAGCGGTCGGCGATTCCTACAACGATATCCTGATGCTGAGAAAAGCTGAAATGGGTGTTCTTTTCAAACCGCCACAGAACGTCATTGATGATAATAAGGACCTCGCGGTTGTAAATTCCTTTCTGAGCCTGAAAAAGGTTATTGCCGAAAAACTGGAAATATATTAATTACTGACCGGGAAAATCCGGTAAAATGAGTCAGGTTTCCAGATCATTTAAGGATTTCCATAGTGTATTTGTATGCTATATCTGACTGATCCTTCGCGAGTCCCGAAATGATCACCATAGATTGTCCTTCCATGAAAGAAAGATAGTTCCGTTGTAGCCATCGGTAAATACAAATCTGTTTTCATCGGTCCAGGAAAGACTCAATTCCGGCGCCGGATAGATATGTCTTAGCCATATTAAGAATTTCCGCAGCAGACTCCTTCTGTATAATGTAAATACTGAAAGAATCGTTGCCGATGCCGTATTGGGACTGGAATGCCGAACTCAGGAACTGATGTCCCAGAACATTATCATTAATATAGGTTTCCTCATTAAGTTTTTTCCCTTCAGAAGGAAATCTGGTCAGGAGCGACGGCATTACAGTTTCTCCCGGGAGCATGCTCGCGACTCTCTGAGCCAGTGATCCGGCAGCCTGAAGGATCTTTGGCTTATTCGAATAAGTCCGGATCTTAACATAATAGTTACCTTTGAAGAAATTGGTAGTCCCGTCAATACTATAGCCCTGAGCGCCTAGATTTGTGAAATTGTATGATGGGGAACGCTCCGATGCATATATCCCGAAAGCCATAATATGATCCTTATGCCTGTAAATCTCAAGCTTTATTACATTTTTGCCTTTTTTATATTCGGCAACATGCAGGTCCTGGAATCCCAGCGAAAGGAAACCGTCAGCAGCTCCGTTAATAAAATCCCATAAATTTTCAGGAAGATATACAGGATACTTCGTCAGTTTTTTAAAACCCTGAAGATCAGGAAATACTATGTCCTGTCCTGTGGCAGTGAGCGAAATGACAGCAAACAAGATGCCGGCAAGGAATTTATTTTTCATTGTGAATCGGAAATAGATAAATAATGTCAGGCAAGAAAATCATATGGAACATTGCCAAGTCTTGAAATGTCAGCAATTTTATCCATTATTTTAAAATTTCTCAGACATTTACGGTACATGTATCGCATCCGTTGCACGGATTACCTGAAATCCCCAGTTCAGCCAGCAGGGATTTTGCCATTGCCGGATTTCCGTATCCGTATGCATACATGTATACCCGCATCAGGTCCTGCACGGGAAGATTTTTCGCACAGCTCTGAGAACACATGGCCGCATCCCGAACATATTAATCCTGGCTCTGCCAATGATGCCACAAGCTCACTCTTTTCCAATCGGTCAGGGTAATATCCTCCATTATCTTTGCATTCATATCCACCTGCTCAAAACCTGTCATCCCCGGAATTGTTGTATGAATATCCGGATTTTGCAGCACCCATTTCAGAGCTGCCGGTGCGTTTACCGGTTTTGTTCTCTCTCTGTCAAGAAATCCTCCTGCAATTGTCTTCATTGCCACAATACCAATTCCTGCTGATGCAGCCTTCTTTATTGCTGCATTCAGGTCGGGTAATTGTTGCAAGCCTGTAATTATATTGTGTAAGGATACATCCCACACATCAGATTCCGCTGCAGCATCGATTACCGAATGTTCATTCCTGTGGGTTGAAAATCCAATATATTTTATTTTTCCCTCTTTTTTCAGTTGTTTTACGGTATTGATAACAGGCTTATAATCCAAGTAATTCCGGGTTACTTATATCATGAACATAAAGAATATCAACATAATCCATTTTAAGCCGTGACATGCTTACATTGAAAGTTTCCATGAATCGTTCTGCCGTGGCCTGATCTGTTGGTTTTCCATCCCTGTCAGTAGGAGGTTTGACTTTGGTGGATATAATAAATGAATCTCTCGGAAAATCTTTAAACAGATTTCCAAGCATAATTTCACTGTTCCCGCCCAGATATCCGTTGGCAGTATCAAAAAGTCTCATTCCCTTTTCATAGTGCAGCTTTAACAAGGTTCGGATTATCTGATCGCATCACTCCAAAGCTGACAACAGGAACTTTTATTCCCGTCCTGCCAAGAGTTCTGTAAATAATATTCTTTTCCTGTACCGGTGAAGAAATTATCCGGAGAGAAAGCAACCGCTCCTGCTCCTGCAATCCCTGTCTTAAGAAATCCTCTTCTTGTTACCATGGCAATTAATAATTATTTTAAGTTTCTGATTCTCACTTCAATACCTGAATCTTTCAGTAATTGTGTTAGTTTTTCGGTTTTTGTATCACCATAATGATAAGGATACAGGATTTTCGGTTTGAAAGCCAGAGCTGCATCGGACACCATTTCGGGGTCATTGTATAAGGTAGGTTCATCGGAAGGAAAGCAACATCAATATTCTTCAGAGCTTTCATTTCGGGAGTATTTTCAGTATCTCCTGCAATATAGAATTTCTTATCTCCTATTGCAAGAATAAATCCTAAACCGCGAACCTTTCGGATGAAATGGCTGTCCCGGTGATCTCATATTAACAATATTGTACGCAGGGACAGATTCAATACTGATACTGCCGGCACTCCTGGTTTCACCGGCATTCAATGACTGAGCCCATTTTATTTCATATGCAGCCTTCTGATTGCAGAACATAACGGTCCGGGCTTACGCAGAGATGAGATCAGATTGGCATCCAGATGATCGTAATGTTCATGTGTCACCAGGATAAGATCGGCCTGCGGAAGATTCTATCATAGCTTCCCGAACTGCTGACAGGATCGATATGAATGCAATATTCATCCACTTTGAACATGAGCGATCCGTGTCCTATAAAGTACATTTCAACATCGCCGGCCGATGTTTTTATAACATCAGCCGCATAGGAATCCTGAGAAAATGCACCTGTAGTCATCGTCATGAAGATTAAAATTGTTAAAATCAGTCTTGTTACTTTCATATGATATGTGTTTATTCGTCATACAAAAACAGGCATAAAAGTAGTAATCTTATCATTTTTATCAAATTTATTATAAGCCAAGGCATGTTAGAATAAAGTAAATTTAATAACTTGCCCCGGGGTTTAGGTTAATGGATCAATTATTTAATGTTGATGCATTTAGGGTATATAAAAAAGTCATTGTGTCTGCTTAGTCTTCTGGTTTTCACTTCTGTTATCAATGGTCAGGCAATCAAGAACTGTAAGATCAGATTTGACAAGGATTTACATAGTGATATAGTTGCTTCAGGGCGATCTGTTGTGATCAATTATTCGCTTCCGGAAATTGATCATTACCGGTTTCAGTAACGATAATGGTTCATTTTACAGGATATCTGCGCCAGGGCACATACATACATCAGCGCCCGGCAAACCTGAGCTTCCTGTCTTCAGCCGGCTCATTTCAATTCCTGGCGATTTTATTTATGAGGTTAGAATTACAGATGTTACAACGGAAAAAATAAATCCTGGCCGCAAAAAGATAGATGGCCTCCTTTATCCTGCCCAGGAGGGAGAAACAAAGGAGCCACAGGACAAAAAACGTTTATTTTCGATTGACAAGGCAATATATTCATCACGGAATTTCATTCAATGCGGATACAGTTACAATCACACCTGCAGGAACAGTAAGGGGAACAAAACTTGGCAACCTTGTTATTTCACCATTCAGATATAATCCCCGGTCAAATATCATTGAGGTTATAACTTCGATGAAAATTGAGATCCATTTCACAGGATCAGAAGGAAGTTCAAAATCGATTGCAGAGTCTGAAGTCTTTAAGAAAACCCTGAGTAAGGGTATTCTTAATTACAATGAAAGCTCAGATATCCCCACCTGGTCCGATAAACCCATCAGGATGGTGATACTTACGGATACAGCTTTCAGGCGTCACCTGCAACCGTTTATTAAATGGAAGACCATTAAAGGATTAAAGCTTGATATATTATATAAAGGAGCTGCTTTTGCAGGAGAGACTTATACTGATATAAAAAATTCCATTGCGAAATTGTATAATTCCGCCACTGAGGATAATCCTCCTCCCGAATATCTGCTGATTGTTGGTAATACTGCGAAAATTCCTTATTACGGCACAGACAATGTTACAGATATGTACTACGGAGAATTTGACGGCAATGGAGATTATTTTCCTGAGATGTTCATTGGCAGATTGCCGGTTGCAGATACAAATGAATTAAAGGGTGTTGTTGATAAGCTTGTCAGGTATGAAAAATTCGAATATGCCGAAACAAACCTGTTCCATTCAAATGCAATGATCACATCGGGATACGACGCGAGTTATGCAAATTATATGAACGGGCAGATAAAATATGCTGTCACCAACTACCTGACCACTGAAAATAATATCCATGAATATCATTTCTATTATCCTCAAACCCAGGCAACTCATAAAGATTCAGTCATTAAGCTGATAAACAAAGGAATGTCGTTTATTAATTATACAGGTCATGGATCATCCACCGCATGGCTTCATATCAATATAGATACATCGGATGTCAGAAAGCTGAATAATATACAACATGTATCCTTTTATAATCAGCAATGCATGTCAGACATCGAAGTTCAATATGAAATCACTTGGGAACAGGATGGTTTTACAAAAGAAAAAGGAGCTATAGGATTTATCGGATGTTCGAACGATTCATTCTGGAATGAGGATTTCTACTGGGCTGTCGGTGTCTGCACACCATCTGATAATCCCACATATGAGACCACAGGCCCCGGGTGCGCTCGACAGGTTATTCCATACCCATGGAGAACCACAATCAGAATGGTACACTACAATGGGACAGATTGTTTATTCAGGCAATCTTTCAGTAAGTGCCAGTACAAGCTCACGAAAAAAATATTACTGGGAAACTTATAATCTTGTGGGTGATCCCAGCATGATCCCTATAATCGGGACTCCTGATTCATTTAAGATCAAACTTCCCGACACATTACCAAATACAATAAAATCGTGGTCATTTACATCTGAACCCGGTTCTTATGTTGCTGTATCTCATGCCGATACATTATGGGATGCTTCACATGCCAGCCCCTCGGGCGCAGTTACACTTGATATGCCTGGCTTGTCGGAAGATTCATGTCTGTTAGTAATCACTGGCCAGAATAAAGTTCCATTGATGAAGACCATATATTTTTCAAGAGTAAACAAGGAATTCATAAACCTCACGAAAACAAGCGTAAGTGACGTATCGGGCAATAACAACGGCAAGGCAGATTTTGGAGAGACTCTGTACATCGACATGACAGTCGCTAATCTTGGACTCACGGATGCAACTGACCTGTATGCAAAGGTCACAACAGGATCTACAATATATTACAATCCTGAGTGATTCGGTTATGATAGGATCACTTCCCGCAGGAACTGAAAAATGATCAGCAACAAACTGTCAGTCAGGGTATCGGATAATATCAAAGATAAAAGTCTGGTAACTCTTGATATACTTCTTAAGGATCATGAGGGATCATATCATTTTCCAGTCGATTTAACTGTACATGCACCGGAACTTGATATTCTGAGCTTTTATCTTGACGATGCAACAACAGGGAACGGAGATCGGATCGCCAATCCGGGAGAGACTTTAAGTCTTGTATTCTCCGTGAAAAATGATGGAAGCAGCAGTATATCAGGAAAATTCTCCATTTCAAGCATCTGATGCCGGGATCACAATTCTTGAGCCTACCAAGAATTCCGGAATATTGAATGATGGTGTGATGACCGAAATTCCCGTACTCGTAAAACTTTCCCAGTCAGTGAATTCAGGTACAACCATTTTCGGTAATTGCTCTTGCTTGATTGCGGTCCATACCATGTTGAAAGAGCATTCTCATTCAGAGTCGGACAAATAAGGGAGTCTTTTGAATCATCTTCATTTAAGGTATTTCCCTGGATCAATGTAAGTCCAAAACCATGGGTAATTACCGATGCATTGGTTCCACCGATGGCAACTTATCAGCACGATCAGGCGCTATCGGGCACAATGAAACCTCATCATTGATTATTAAAACCCGCTATGAATCTGCTGATACACTGAAATTTTATTATCACGTTTCATCAGAGACAAATTATGATTTTCTTGCATTCTATCTCAATGATGCGGAAATATTCCGCAAATCGGGTGAAACATTGTGGGAAAGGAAAATCATACCGGTACCTGCAGGGTACAACAAGATGGAATGGCGCTATAAAAAAGATCCATCTGTTTCGCAGGGCAGGGACTATGCAATGATTGACATGATCGATTTCGCAGGTCCGGGTGGCGTGAAATATATCCAGAAAGATATTGTAACCGGAAGGATCGTCAATCCGGTCCAGAAAGATAAAATAGGCAAAGAACCGGTTACTGTGAAGGTTCTGAATGCCGGTCCTGTGTTATTAACGGATTTAACCTGGCATACTCGATAAACGGCGGAATTCCGGTCAGACAGTTTTTCAGCGACAAACTGATGCCATTCGGCGATTCGGTAACAGTTACTTTTAACACCAATGCCGATTTGTCACGATACGGAGTTTATGAACTAGTTATCTACAGCTATAACAACAGTGACGATTACCTGCATAATGACACACTCAGAATAAATATTGAAAATACCAATATAAGTGAACCTCTTTCTGTATTTCCCAACCCGTTTCGATAAATGAACTGAATATTGTGATAAATACTGAAATTGATGCAACTGCACAATATTTCACTCGTCAATGCAGCGGGAAAGAAAATTATTGATTTTGAAAAAGTTATCCAGCCGGGCAGAAATGAGGAAATAATCAGGAATAACTTTCACTTGCTCCTGCCGTTTATTATATAAAAGTTGAATATCCGGGATGGAGCAAAATCATACCTGTGATTAAAGGCCAGACCCTGATCCTTTTTTATTCCCGGGATAAAAATATTAGCTTTAACCTTTCACTTTAATAATTGATATACTTTGTGAACCCTTTGTGTAAACCTTTGTGCTCTTTGTGTAAACCTTTGTGCTCTCTGTGGTTAAATAAAAATAATTAATTATGAAATCCTATATTCCAACCAGGGAAGATGCCCTTGAATTGTTTAAGAATTACAACCGAACAGAAAGTCTTTTGAAGCATGCACTTGCCGTTGAAGGAGTTATGAGATATATGGCAAGGAAAACAGGTGAAGATGAAGAGAAATGGGGAGTTATTGGGTTGATACACGATCTCGATTATGAATTATATCCCGGCCAGCATTGTACAATGACAAAGAAAATACTTGAGGAGAATCACTGGCCTGAAGAATACATAAGGGCAGTCTTAAGTCATGGCTGGGGACTGGTTACTGATGTCGAACCGGTGACCCTGCTTGAAAAGACGATTTATGCAATGGATGAGCTTACCGGTCTGGTCACCACAAGCGCTCTTGTCAGACCTTCGAAAAGTATTATCGACATGGAGGCAAAGTCGGTGAAAAAGAAGTGGAACGACAGGCGGTTTGCTGCGGGAGTCGACAGAACTGTTATTGAAAAGGGAGCGGCAATGCTTGGCGTAACGCTTGATGAACTGATAACAGACTGTATAATGGGTATGAGGGAAGTTGCGGAGCAGATAGGTTTAAAGGGGTCAATTAACTAAAAAAATACGTATTAAAATACGTTTTTTAAAACGTATTTTAATACGTAGATCATATATATGCCGTAAATTATTACAGCTGCTTTATTTTAATATTCCTGAACCATACATCATTTCCATGATCCTGCAGTCCTATATAGCCTTCTTTTGCAGTATTAATGAACCATGGCCATTCTGAGAATTTTGAATTGGCACACATTTTCTTCCAGTCATCTGTCCATAGGTGGAATTCGACTACATTTGCGCCATTCTGATTAAAGACTACCGTTCCCTGGTAAACAGTTATCTTCACTGAATTCCACTGCCCCACCGGTTTTGTATTCTGTGGCTTTGCGGGAATAAGATCATAAAGTGATCCGGCCATGCGGTTACCATTAACACCCAGCTTTGCATCGGGGTGTCTGTCGTTATCGAGAACCTGCATCTCGGGTGAAGATTTATAAATTGGTTCGTTAGGTATTTCCTGTGCAAGGATAAAGATTCCGCTATTGCCTCCTTCAGATATTTTCCACTCAAGTGAAAGTTCAAAGTTTCCGAGTTTTTTATCATAAATGATATCGCCACCGCTCACCTCCGGCTTCACCTCCGCCTGAGCCTATGCAATGCAATGTTCCGTCAACAACTTCCCATCCTTGTGACGGGAAGGTAGTTTTGTTGTATCCACGCCATCCGGTGGTGGTTTTACTGTCGAAGATCGATGTCCAGTTTTCGCCTGAAGCGCTTTTCTTCTTGCCTGAAGATGCACATGATGTGATTCCGATCACAATTACAAATGATAATAGAATGTTTAATATTTTCATGATTTATTTTGAGTTATTGGTGGAATCGCAATGCACGCGATGTTTGAAACGCAATGCATTGCGTTTCGAAAACGGAGCATCGCGTTTCCAGACATCGGGTTTTTACTATACGAAGGCATTGCCGGTAATGACCAGCCATTGCGATAGTTATGTTTAACCATTTCTGCTGCAAACTGTTTTGCATTCATCGGTTCGGTCCACTTTTTGTTGAATGTAGGATGACCGTCAGCGATAGTAAATGCATCTTCGATAACTGTTCTCACAGTTTCAGAATCGGTGAGATTTGTGAATTCCATTTTTTCCCCGTTCCATTCAAGTTCTTTATTCAGTCCCTGTAATCTTACAGCGAGGACACCCATAACGACCATTTCGTTGAACGGTCCTGCTTCTGCAAAATCGGATTTTGTAGGAACTCTGCTTTCCGGGCTTTCCTTGCATGCACGTACCCAGTCCATTTCATGAGTTACTTTATCCGGAAGTCTGCGTTCGGTTTTCGGAGCAATTGGTACTCTTCCTGAGAGCAGCCACGGATCTTTTCCGTAGCAACCAGCATATAAGTTTATCTTTTGTACCATGGAATATTACTCCGCCACCAGCGTCATTCATATTTTTTCCAGCCGGCCATCCGGCAGGTTTCGGAGGCTGAAGACCGCCATCATACCAGATAACTTCAACCTGAGGAAGTTTCATTTTTGCTTTTTTATCTGTAACTCTTGCAGGATAAATAAGGGAAACCCTTTGGGCATTCGGTGCACAATCGGTTAAAAGCAGTGTTGAACTACCCTGTGCCTTGATCGGATATTGAAGCTTAAGTCCCTTGAAAACAGGATGAAGGATATGGCAGGCCATATCACCAAGAGCTCCTGTTCCGAAATCCCACCAGCCACGCCAGTTCCATGGTGTATAAAGGCTGTTATACGGGCGCATTTTTGCCGGGCCTATAAAAAGATCCCAGTTAAGTGTATCGGGAACCCATTCTCCTTTAGGAATATTTAATCCCTGTGGCCATATCGGGCGGTCAGTGAAGGATTCAACCTTTGTTACATCACCAATTTCGCCATTCTGAAGCCATTCGACAGTCAGGTTAACGCCTTCTCCGGATGAACCCTGGTTTCCCATTTGTGTTGCAACCTTGTGTTTTGCAGCAAGCTTTGTAAGCAGCCTTGATTCGTAAACCGTGTGGGTAAGTGGTTTCTGAACATAAACATGTTTACCCATCGTCATTGCAGTTGCGGCAACAATAGCATGGGTATGGTCAGCTGTTGCCACGATTACAGCATCGATCGACTTGCCCATTTCATCATACATTTTGCGCCAGTCCCAGTATTTTTTGGCATTCGGATAGGCATCAAAAACCTTCTTCGAATATGCCCAGTCAACATCGCACAGAGCAACAATATTCTCTGTCGGAGAAACAGCTCTGAGGTTGAGTTACCCATACCTCCAATGCCTACAACAGCGATATTAAGCTTGTCGCCCGGCGCTCTGTGTCCAAGACCGCTGATAACGGAGCCGGGAAGATGGTTAAACCGGCAGCAACTGCACCCGTTGTTCCAATAAAAGAACGACGTGTCATGTTTTTAGATTCTTCTTTCATTTTCAAGTGGATTTAATTATTAGTTATTGAAGTGTTATTTAACTTATTTGAACATAAAAGTAATAATTTCAATATATTATTTTAATGTGTTAATGATTTATTTTATGCTGGTCACAATTCCCTGATCCAGATATTTCTGTATGCTACCGGATTACCATGATCCTGAAGTACAAGAGGTTCTGCTCCGTGTTTTTTAACGGAATATTCCGGCATGCCAATATACAGAGTGGGCCCTCTGAGGCTTACATTATTCTGTATCAGAACACCGTTATGCAGAACAGTAACACGTGGAGGTGTGAAATATGTCGTTGTATCGTTGGCAAAACGTGGTGCTGTATAAATTATGTCATAAGATTGCCATTCACCGGGTTTCCTGCTGGCATTAACAAGGGGTGCATACTGTTTATAGAGACTCCCTGCCTGGCCATTCCTGTAAGTTTTATTGTTGTAGCTGTCGAGTACCTGTATTTCATACAGGCCCTGCAGATAAACTCCGCTGTTGCCTCTCCCCTGCCCGTCGCCAATCACTTCTGCAGGTGCTTTCCATTCTATATGCAGCTGGAAATCATTGAATCTGCGTTTGGTCTGTATCACACCGGATCCTTTAACGCAGACCAGGGCACCGTCCTGAACTATCCATTTTGTAGGATTTCCTCTGCTATCCTGCCATTCAAGATTAATGTCGGCTGTACCGTCAAAGAGTATAATTGCATCTGACGGTGGCATTGCTGTCTGATCGCCGGGTTGGATAACTTTAACTTCCGGTTCCATAATCTCGGTCATAGGAGGAGTCATACGTGCAGGAAATTCCTGCTTCTGGGTTCCGCCTGCGGGCGGACCGGGGCTTTGCTGAGGCTGACCAAAGGTGAAAGCGCCTGTCAGCAGTGAAAGGCTGAGGATAATTAGTTTTTTCATATAATTCTGATTAGTAAGTATTTAAAATTATTTTCTATAAATTAGCTTAATCTCAAAGGGATTAGTGTAACAGAACCTCTCAAATGTAATCAGGTTTAACACATTGTATGAATGTTTTAAGTTTTATTTAACTTTATTTAAGATTCCCCTTTAATCTGCATATTACATTGATAATGTGGAAGATTGTCTGATCTATAAATAATCTGACTATCCGGGTTTTTTCAATCAGCAAAATAAAAGGGTGCCATGATCTGATTGAAATAACTGACCATGTACACCCTTTAATATTTCTAACTGTGAAAAATACAGTTCCTATCCCTTTTTAGTAACCCGGATTTTGTGTAAGATTCGGATTTGCGTCAATTGCTGTCTGAGGAATAGGGAACAGCAACCGGTAACTATCAAGTGCTTTGGGTCTCCAGCCTGGAATCGGATTCAGGAATGTACCAAAACGTATCATATCCTGTCGTCCCCATCCTTCCCATGCCAGCTCAAACCGGCGTTCATTGTAAATATCATCCAGCGTTACGCTTGTTTTGAGCTTTGCAGGGTCGGTGAATACCCTGGATCTGAGAGCATTAACAAGAGTAGTAGCTTCGGCGACATTTGGGGTAGGCAGCCTTAGCAGCGCTTCAGCTTTCATCAGATAAACATCTGCAAGCCTCAGGATAGCATAATCATTCTCCATTGCTCTGGCGCCTTTTTTATATTCCCACTTATTGCATCTTGCACCGTCTTCCTGTTCTGTCTGTCCCCATCCATCGGCATCGATTGCATATTTCATCGTGATATCGACAGTATGAATCAGAGGTCTGCCGTGAGCCGTAACCAAAACTGCTCCTGTGGCCGGATTTATCATCGGCCCGATCATAAAGCTTCCGAGATACCTCTTATCGTCCGGATCAAATGATTTAACATAATCAGGCATAGCTGCAATACCATTGTTAGCGCCTCCCGGAATGCCCAGTGCGATCGGGGCAAGATAATGAAGCGTATATCCACGCACCCCGAACGAATTAGCCAAATTGTTAACAGCCACTAAAATAGCTTCTTTGGAATTATCATTAGCATCGTTAAACTGATCTTTCCAAACCGGTTCGAGTGAATAATTAAGGCCCATCACCACATTGCAGGCGTCAATGCATTCCTGCCACTTGGGACCGCCCGAAGGGTTCCATACCATGGCATTGAGATACATTTTGGCAAGCATTGTGTAAACGGCACCCTTGGTGAACTTCCCGTAGCTTGAAGCACTTACATCGGATCTTATTACATCCTTGATAGCATTAAGCTCCGTCATAATGAAAGCATAAACCTCAGCACGTGGTTTGGTAGTAGGTTTTGAAAGATCTGTAAAGTCCGTCACGATCGGAACATTCCCGTAACAGTCAACAAGCTGAATATACCTCCATGCTCTGGCAGCCCGTACCTGGCTCAGGTAAGGAACTTTATCCGCAATAGCAGGACTATTCTCAATCAGATTTATGATCTTGTTACATTCTGTAATACGATTAAAACTTGTATTGTAAGTGCCGGTTATGGCGTTACCTGTCTGTGGTCTCCACAGGCCCATCGTCATTTCCTTGAATGCTCCACCATCCCACCAGTCTCCGCCTCTTCTGGTCGGCGTTACTGCCTGATCAGAAACATTATTTATTCCATGGATCGCATTAAAATCCCTGTTCCTGGTATAAATAGGAGCAATCAGAGAAGTTATCTCCGCTTCGGTTGATCCGTAAGCATCCATTGGTAGCTGAGAATATACTTCCTCATCCAGATTTGTACATCCTACAGTCAGCAGACCCATAAGTGCGACTAATGTCACGTATATTGTTAACTTTTTCATAATCTTTTAGTTTTTAAAGTTAAAAAGTCACATTTATGCCTAAAATATAGGTCTTGGTTTTCGGATAATACTGCCTTCCCTCAACGCCGGGATCAAGTCCTGTCATTGGCACCTCCGGATCAACTCCCTTGTATTTTGTTATTGTCAGCAAATTATGGGTTGTTCCATAAACTCTTATCCTGCTTACGCCAAGCATCGCTTTTGGCAATATTGAATAGCCAAGGGTCATGTTATCCAGTCTGAGGAAAGAACCGTCTTCAATATAGAAGCTGTTGTAAAACGAACTTTGCTTCAATCCTAGAGTCAGAGCGGAGCTAAGTACATTTGCACCGGGCAGCCATTGTAAATTTGCAAATGACATTTTTGAAAAATTCAAAACATCATTTCCATATACTCCCCGGAAGAATACTGACACATCAAAATTCTTATAAGTGACTGTGTTATTTATACCATAAGTCAGTTTGGGTTGTGCTCGTCCGATATAGGTATAATCGGCAATTGTAAAGCCCGCTTTCCCGTCTATCATATCATTTATGATATACTGGCCATTCGCATCTATTCCCGTGCATTCAGGTCCGAAGAACTGGCCCACTTCATATCCTTCCTGAATTATATGGGTTGTATTTGCCGAACCCCCTCTCACCCATGCATCTCCGGTCTTAATAAATGATGTAACGAACTCTTCATCGGATAATTTAAGGATCTTATTTTTATTATTAGCGGCGTTTACCGATATTGTCCATCTCAAATTGTCTTTTCTGATAACATCAGCGTTAAGCAGGACTTCAATTCCCCTGTTTTCCATTGATCCCACATTTGCTATCATGCTGGAATACATATAGGGTGGTACAGGTACTGAATAATTATACAACAGGTCGTTTGTTACTTTGTTGTAAAATTCAATTGTTCCGTTGATCCTTGCATTAAGAACGCTGAAATCGACTCCCACGTTGAACATTGATGTTGACTCCCATCTGAGGTTCGGATTCGGATTCTGGCTTACTGCATAAGCTGTATGCCATGCCCCGCTATCATAATATAAACCTGATGAACCGTACAGTGACAATGACTGGTAAGGATTCAAACCGCTCTGATTACCTGAGACACCATAACCCACACGCAACTTCAATTCGTCAAATACATTGGTTATTCCCTGCATAAAGGGCTCGTCAATAAGTCTCCATGCAGCAGATACTGACGGGAAAGTACCCCATTTATAATTGGGGCCGAATTTTGATGAGCCATCGCGACGCAGTGTGGCAGAAATAATGTAACGATCGAAAAGTGAATAATTGATTCTGCCAAAAAAGGAGATAAGTTTACTCATTTCTGCAGCAGAAGTTGCATCGCCGGTGGTAAGCTGTTCCCCTGCAGCCAGGTTATTGAAACCAAAAAGGTTGGTTACAAAATACCTGTTTCGTGCAAAAGCATTCTGATAATAATAATCTTCATAAGAATAGCCTCCCAACAGATTAATATCATGGTTCCCAAACTTTCTGGCATAATTCAGAGTTGTTTCCAGCAGGTTTTTATCACTTGTTGCAAAAAAACGCGATGCAATCCCATTTTCTCCTCTTCCCTGACGGGTTCGTGAGTCAGTATAATTGCCCTCATCTCTTGAAGTACGTTCTTTGTAAAAATTTATTCCTGCAGTAAAACCTTTGAATATCAGCATATTTGCTTTACCATTTACGAAAATAAGACTGGTTTTCCGGGGAAATTGATTAAGGGTCATTTGTCTGACCGGGTTTCCCTGGTCATATTCATCAGAATCCCACCAGGTTCCATCAGCGTTTTTCACCGGAATTGTAGGAACAACATTATAAGCCAGAACAAAATTGTATGTCTGAGTCTCCTGATAGTCCCTCTGGTTAAGGCCTCCCGACAGGCTCAGGTCAAGCCTGTTATCAAGAGCCTTCTGGTTGACCATGAACCTTGTATTAATACGTTTCATGTAGTTATCCATCATGACACCTTCCTGATCGAGATAAGATACAGAAACCCTGTAACTATTGTTTTTTCCTGCTCCCGAAACTGACAGATCGTGGTTCTGGCTGTATCCTGTCCTTGAGATCTCGTCAAACCAGCTTGTATTGGCTCCTTTATCGAAAACACTTATATTAACATTGTTGTCACTCGCCCATTGCCTGTATTCATCAGCAGTCAATACGTCAGGTTTGTTGCTCAGCTTGTCAATAGCGCCGTATACATGATAATCTACAGTCGTTCTGTCCTGAGTTCCTTTTTTGGTAGTGATCAGAATGACCCCGCTTGCCGAGCGTGAACCGTAGATTGCTGCAGCCGAGGCATCCTTCAATACGCTTATTGATTCTATATCCTGGGGAGCGACAGAGTTCAGGCTCAATCCCGGAACACCGTCTATAACAACAAAGGGTTCACTGCTTCCTGTTAATGAAGAAGTACCCCTCAGCCTTATGGACTGTTGTGCAGTAACATCGCCTGTTGAGGTTGTGATTGTTAATCCTGCAACTTTCCCCTGGATAAAATCAGCAGCTGTTCTTGAAATACCGGCATTAAAGTCTTTTTCCGCAACACTTGTAACAGAGCCGGATATCGCCCTCTTCTGCTGTGTTCCATAACCGACAACTACAATCTCATCCAACCCGACAGCACTTTCAACAAGTGTCACATTAATTGTTGTCTGAGTACCGACATTCACTTCCTGGGATGCATAGCCGATAAACGAAAATACAAGAACTGATTTGGAGGAAGAAACATTGATACTGAATCTCCCGTCAACATCTGATGCAGCTCCGTTTGTTGTTCCCTGCTCTACAACATTTACACCGGGCAAAGCCTGGCCGTCGTTATCAGTGATCCTCCCGGTTACTGTCAACTGCTGAGGATCTGCCTCAGCTTTGCCGGCTGACAGATCAATAAGCTGACTCAAAGAAACGGCCGGAGAGGCCACAGGTGTAATTAATTCCCTGTTTTCATTTGTGCTTACAGACCTTATTTTGTCATCCGGAGGGATGGATGACGCTGAAATCTGATAAGATCCGCACAATAACAGGACAACTGTAAGCTTCAATACTGTTTTAATCTTTTTCGATTCAAACAGCAATGAAACAGATCGTGCAATTTTTTTTGTCATAAAATAAAAGGATTAGGTTAAAAAATAATTTCTTGTACCGGCAAATCTCCGGTCACAGATAAATCTATACATAATTTAATGGAGATCCGTTATTCTTCATAGGCATTCAAGTTAAATCAGGATTTTGGGAATTCAGTTATCAAATCTGCGACAAGATATTAAAATATTATTAAATCAAAATTAATTTTGAATAAAACCGGCAAAATTATATCAACAATCAGGGATAAAAAAGAGTACGTTTCACCCTGCCCGGAGAGCAGACTCAATTGAGCAAATCGATTTCATGGCATGTCCCCTTAAATTTAACCGGATACTATTGATTAAAAGATTATTTTTAACCCGGATTTTATTAAGCATCATGACATATTTCAAAATAAACACCGGTTATCCTGCATGATTAACTTGTAGTTACAATTCTCTGAAATGAACAGGACGGCACTCGCTTTAATGATACTTTTAATGGTATTTTCCTGCAAACCCCGCGAAGCAGCAGAGGAACAACCAGTGTTGTTTACATTGATGTCACCTGATGTTACCTATGTTGATTTTGAAAACCAATTGACTGAAAATGAACAATTCAACATGGTAAAATATCTCTACTTCAATAATGGCGGAGGTGTTGCTGCCGGCGACATCAACAATGATGGCCTGACGGATCTGTATTTTACATCAAACCAGAACCCCAATAAACTTTTTCTGAACAAGGGAGATCTGAAATTTGAGGATATAACCGAAAAAGCCGGAGTTTCAGGAACAGGTGACTGGAAAACCGGTGTAACCATGGCAGATGTGAATGGAGATGGTCTTCTGGATATTTATGTCTGTCAGGTTGGAAATTACAAAGGTATGCGCGGCAGGAATCAGTTATTCATAAACAGGGGCGATCTTACATTCAATGATGAAGCCCATGAATATGGACTTGATTTTGTGGGTTATTCCGTACAGTCGGCCTTTTTTGACTATGATATGGATGGAGATCTCGACATGTATCTTCTTAACCACTCGGTACATACTTCACGCAGCTATGGGGATGTATCTTACAGATTTCAACATGATTCCCTTGCAGGTGACAGGTTATACAGGAATGATGTACTGAACGGGAAGCAGATCTTTCGTGATGTCACCAGCCAGGCCGGTATCTACAACAGCCAGATCGGATACGGCCTGGGAGTGAATATAGCAGACATAAATAACGATGGTCACCCCGATATATATATTTCTAATGATTTTCATGAAAATGATTATCTGTATATAAATAATTGTAATGGTACATTTACAAACCGGATGGAGGAATTTATCAGACATACAACCAAATCCTCCATGGGCAATGATGCAGGAGATATCAATAATGACGGGCTGATCGATCTTGTAGTTCTGGACATGGTACCTGAAGAGGAATTGATCAGGAAGCAATCGGGTGGAGATGACGATTACGAACTTTTTTCCTTAAAGGTGAAATACGGATTCGGACATCAATATGTACGTAACATGCTTCAGCTTAACCTTGGAGGCGGGATGTTCAGTGAGATCGGATTACTTGCAGGAATATATTCCACAGACTGGAGCTGGTCGTCTTTGCTTTGTGATGTTGACAATGACGGATGGAAAGATTTACATATTACAAATGGTATTTACCGCAGAGCCAATGAACTGAATTACATCAGATTCATGGAAAGTAACAATTTTTTTGAATCGGTAAGCGAAGCCGAAGTGCCGGACAGTATAATTTATGAAAAGATGCCCCTCTATCCTTACTATAATTATATATACAGGAATAATCACGACCTTACTTTTACCAATATGGCAGGGGCCTGGGGATTTAATACCCGTTCTTACTCCAATGGCGCCTCATATGCTGATCTTGACAATGATGGCGATCTGGAACTTATTGTCAACAATATTAATGACAATGCTTTTATTTACAGGAACAATTCGGAAACCCTGCTTAAGAACCATTTCCTGTCTGTGGTCTTAAAAGGCAAAGGCATGAATAAAAGAGGGATCGGAACGCGTGTTACAATATATTCAGGAGGTAAGATACAGATTGCCGAACAATTCCCGACACGAGGATTTTCTTCAGCTGTCAGCGATATCCTTCATTTCGGATTGGGTCAGACTGATGTTATTGATTCTCTTATTGTTCGCTGGCCCGATTTGTCAGAACAAGTTATAAAAAATGTGTCTGCCGGCAAGGTCATCACTCTTGAAATAAAAAACGCGGAAAAGTCAGGAAGGAAGAATGACCAGAATGAGAAAGATACCAGACTGTTTTTGCAGACCACTGTCCCCGGCCTGGAATTCAGGCATACTGAAAACGAAATTGCAGATTTCCAGCGTGAGCAGCTGATACCACACAGTCTTTTTAATGAAGGACCTGCCCTGGCAACGGGTGATCTGACCGGTGACGGACTGGATGACCTCTTTGTGGGAGGTGCAAAAGGACAGGAATCCGGGATTTTCATCCAGCAAGCCGATGGTAGCTTTAAAACACTGGAACTTCCCATCTTTAAAAAAGATATAAATACAGAAGACGTGGATGCCGCAATTTTTGATGCAGACAGAGATGGTGATAATGACATATACATAGTAAGGGGAGGAAATGATGTATCAATCGGTTCTCCTCTGCTCGATGATAAGCTGCTGATAAATAGCGGACAGGAAGTCTTCAGGGAATGTGAGAAGGGATCCCTGCCTTATACAGCCAACAACGGATCATGCGTCAGACCATGCGATTTCGACAATGATGGTGATATTGACCTTTTTGTCGGCTCAAGATCAATTCCAGGTGCATACGGACTGTCGCCCAATCAGTTATTACTCGAGAATGATGGAAAAGGTAGTTTTACCGATGCAACGGACACCAGAATGAAACGTCTGAAAAAGATCGGGATGATAACTGATGCATGCTGGATGGATTATGACATGGATGGTGATTATGATCTGATCGCAGCCGGTGAATGGACAAAGGTCTTTGTTTTAAAAAATGATAAAGGGGTCTTCACGGATGCAACCCGGGCAGCAGGTCTGGAAGAAACCTCGGGCTGGTGGAGCGCTTTATGTTCGGCCGACATTGACGGAGACGGCGACCCGGATATAGTCGGCGGAAATTTGGGATTAAATACCAAACTTAAAGCTTCAGTAAAGGAACCTGTTGAAATGTACATAAATGATTTTGACAATAATGGGATACTGGATCATATTATCTGCACATACAGGGAAGGAATAAGTTATCCTGTGGCTTATCTGGATGACATGACCGGCCAGATGCCCTTCCTGGAGAAGAAGTATCCCGAATATTCTGATTTTGCCGGGAAAACAGCAAAGGATATTTTCGGCCTGAAAACCTTAAAGCGTTCTATACTATTAAGTGTCGTAATGTCCGGGAGTTGCATTTTCCTGAACGAAGGAAACGGGACTTTTAAAATGGTCAGCCTGCCCGTGGAAGCACAATTTGCACCGGTGCGGGATATTCTGGTACAGGATTTTAACAGGGATGACAAAATGGATATTGTTGCTGTGGGGAACGACTATACAGTAAGACCATCCATGGGCCGTTATGATGCCAGTTACGGCTGGTACCTTTCAGGCAATGACAGTTCAAGTTTCAAAGCATTCATGCCTGTACAAAGCGGGCTTACTGTAAATGGTGATGCAAGGAAAATTCTTCCTGTTATTATTCAGGGAAAATCCTGCCTGGTGGCTGCAGTCAATAACGAAAACCTTCTGATATTTGAAATTTCTTCATCATTTTAGTTGCTTAATAAAGATTTACATTTAAAAATGAAAGAGAAATACTTCGACCTCGATCCTGATAATAAGACGCAGTTGGTAAAGATTTTACAGATAATTTTCGGAATATTATGTATTGCCGCGACACTGTATTATTTTTTTTCCGGCATAATATCCGGAACTTCAAAAATTACTCTCCTGACTGCACTTTTATTTCTTCTTTTTTTTGGTATTTACCAGATAATGTCGGGATTGGGTAAAACAAAGATATATTTCAGGCTGACTCCTAACAGCATTTCATTTAAGCAACATTCGGTACTGCCGGTAACAGACATACAGTCAGATAATATTGATAAGCTAGAGCTTTACCCTTTAAGCATTAAGTTTTTTCTTAAAAACAGCAAAAAAATAAAGTTCCGCTTTGGCATAAGTTATCCCGAGATAATCGATCCCGTGAAGCAGGAAGTTATTGGGTTTGCTGACGACCATGGCATTCCATGGATTGAGGTTCCGGAGGAAATTTAGCGCAGAGCTCCGGCACCGGAATCTCCTGGGGGGGTAGGGGTGGGTTTTTATGCGCAGAGCGAAGAGCGCAGGGCGGAATGATTCAATATCAATAGGAATATTGGCAAATATTGATCCCCTCATTCTGTTGGGGAACCAGGAGGATAATAGATATTAATGTCCTACGGACAATTATTCCTGATCAGACATCCCATTTCTATTGTCATAAATGCCCTGACGGGCAAAATGTGGCATGTAAAGATCCTTTATTAATTTCCCGTTTGGTATTTTTTAATCCCTTTTTCCCATAGGGAATTAATGACAATAGAACCATTGGTATTTTATGATCCCTGTTTCCCGTAGGGAATTAATGACAATAGAACCATCGGTATTTTATGATCCCTGTTTCCCAGGGAATTGATGACAAGAGAACCATCGGTATTTTATGATCCCTGTTTCCCGTGGGGAATTAATGACAATAGAACCATCGGTATTTTATGATCCCTGTTTCCCGTAGGGAATTATTGACAATAGAACCATCGGTATTTTATGATCCCTGTTTCCCGTGGGGAATTAATGCCAATAAAATGTATCCGGAGCTCCATTAACAATTTCATGGGGTACCTGTAATAAAATAGATTAATACCCTACTTGCAATTTTTATGAATAAATCCTCAGAGCGCCTGTATCTCATCCCACAGCTCCCTGTTAACCGGTATTCCGGATTTCAGATTTTCTTTGCGGGTTTTAATTATATTTTCCCCGGGGTAACGGATCCATGTATTTTCATCTTCAGGCAGTGAAGATTTCAGGTCATTAAGAATTTGCATTATTGAGCTTTCAATTGAGGAAGCATTATACAGCTTATCTTTGCTTATTGCTATAAAAACCTGTGAAACACTGTATTCCACTTTAGATCCGGTAATTTCGTGAGTTGACTGCCCGCCTGAGATCACCGATGCCAGGATGTCGAGAAGGATTGAAAAGGCTGATCCTTTCCAGTAACCTATCGGCAGTGCTCTGCGTGTTTCCAGTATTTCCGACGGATCATCAGAAAGCTTTCCGGAAGCATTAAATCCTCCTGCATAAGGCAGCCTTTTCCCCTCTCTTCTGTAATTCTCCATTTTGCCATACGAAAACTGTGTCATTGCAAAATCGAGGACAACAGCCTCGTCCTTATAAGGAACGGCTATCACGAATGGGTTATTCCCGAGCCTGACATCTCTAGCTCCCCAGGCAGGCATATTTGCTTCGGTATTGGTCCAGCAGAAAAAGATAAATCCTTTACGGGCAGCGTGCCAGCCGTATGTTCCGCCTCTCTGCCAGTGATTTGTATTCGAAAGGGAGGCCAGACCGATCCCATTCACCCTTGCCAGCTCAATAGCCCGCTCAGTAGTAAAAAGCGCATTCAGTGGTCCGGGTCCAAGATTACCGTTCCATTGCTCCAGAGAGCCTGTTCTGTGGATAAGTGAAGGCTCTGCATCAGGCTTTACATAACCATCGCGGACATTCCTCACAAACCTGGGAAACCGGTTTGCACCGTGGGAATAAACTCCTTCAAGGCTGTTTACCGCAAAAATGCCGGCACATTTTTCAGCTTTATTATCGGAAAATCCTGATCGGATAAGGATCCGGGTGAATTCCGATCTCATATTTTCAAATGGAATTAGGATGGTTTCGTTGTTATCAGACATATCATTTAATATATTGGCAGTAGCGTAACATGGTAATAATCATATAAAAAGCGTTGCATGGTGATCATTGCGACAGGAACAATGGAATAATCGTGGAACAGACGTTACATGGTAATAATCGTAGGCCGGGCATTGAATTCAATGTCCCAACAATCATCATCATAATACCGAATCGGCAAAATCCATGAACCAGTTCCAGTCCTTCAGCAGCATGTTGTGACCACCGTCCCTTACATGATATCCTACGTTTCCGCCATGAACAGGCTTATTCAGCGGGGGCATGGTTTCGGGCAGGGATGTTTTTGTCTTCAGGAGCTTAAAAACGGGAACAGAATGATACAGCGACAGGTATGAACCGCGGGGATCGGCCCAGAGGTCATCGGAAGCTGATGCAACATATACTGCACGCGGGGCTATCAATGCCATAAGCATATGCATGTCCACAGGCATTTCATTCTCATTATTGTTGTATTTCCTGTAATTCAGGCAGAACCAGTGAGGAAAAGATTTATTTATAACAGAAATAGTCTCACCGTATTTCCTTCTTGCAAGGGCAGCTCCCCCGCAACCAGATTCATTGCTTATGACAAGAGCAAACCTCTGGTCTTCTGCGCCTGCCCATAATGCTGTTTTTCCACCCCTGGAATGACCCAGCACAGCCACCTTCCTGCTGTCTATTTCTTTATCGGACTCGAAATAATCCATGCAGCGGCTTGCACCCCATGCCCATGCAGCTATTGTTCCCCATGAATCGGGTTGCCTTCCCCTGTCAAGCATACCATGAATCCCGTTCTTAAAATCGTCGAAATTATCGGGATCCACATCGGCATTATAAAACACTGCAATGGCATACCCCCGGGCAATTACCTCCTCGGCCGGCCAGAATTCACTTTTTACCTTTCTTGAAGGATCGGTATTGGCTGGTCCCCTGTTATCGATCAGCAGAAAAGCAGGAACAGGCTTCTTAACCTTGTTTGGAACAAACATTGTCAGATGAATGACCAGGGACTTTCCTTCCGAGCTGATTGTGATATCGACCTGCTTGAGAGTGGCATCGCCATTCATTGCATTTCTGTCTTCCCTGACCAGTTTAAACTCTTTTGTATATGGTGTCGAAGGAACCCTGCCATAAACATTTTCCCTGAAAAGTTCAAGTATCTCCTGACGGCGGAATTTCTTCCATTTGCCGGCTGAAGTTATCCGTTTGCCTGAGGAACCTGTTAATACATCAGGAAGCGTATAAGCAGGGACTTTCCCCTCATAATAATTTATTCCGGACCGGGATTCTGTCAGCTTGTCTGCTAATTCTGGAGACGCTTTCCAGCTATCCAATGACTGGGCACAGATTATATTGCCTGAAATGATTGTAAAAACCGAAAGAACCGCAAATTTTTTCGTAATTATCATAATTATCAATATTATATTGTACGGGCGTTGAATGCAACGACCCAGCGATATCCGGAATATTGCATGGGAATATTCGTTGAACGGGCTTTGCATGCAACGCTCCAACGGTAACCGGGATATTGCATGGGATTATTCGTAAACGGGCATTGCATGCAACGCCCCTACGAATTTTCCATGTGGCTAATATAATTGTTTTATAGGATAAACCAATACCCCTACAGGCATCAATGCAGTCGGGACACCCTTCACCTTAATAATTACGCTTATACTTGGTTCTCAGGTTTTATGTGTATTTTTACAGATCATATTTTATCAATATGGCCACTTTCTTCAAACAGGCGGGAGATAAGATCCAGTGCATACTTTGTCCCCATAATTGCATGATTGGAGATGGCAATTCAGGAATATGCGGAGCAAGAAGGAACAACAGCGGTTCAGTTGAGTTGATTACCTATGGTGTAATATCGAGCTATGCTCTGGATCCGATCGAGAAAAAGCCATTGTACCATTTTTACCCCGGAACAAATATTCTGTCGATAGGTTCCTATGGCTGCAACATGAAGTGCGACTTCTGCCAGAACTACAGCATTTCCCAGCAGAAGGCAGCAGGGTTTGTTACCCGGACCGACCCCGAACAGATCGTAAAAAATGCCCTTGAAGCACTTCATAACATCGGGATAGCATTTACATACAATGAACCTGTTATCTGGCTTGAATATATAAGGGATGTAGCCCTGCTGGCAAAGAATAATGGCCTGCGGACCGTGATGGTGAGTAACGGATATGTCAACAGGGAACCTCTTGAAGAGTTCATTTCCTTTACCGATGCATTCAATATTGATCTGAAAGCATTTAACAACGACTTTTACAGGCGTCTTACAGGGGCTGACATCGAACCGGTAAAGGAATCATTGAGAATTATTGCCAGGTCGGGCAGACACCTCGAGATAACAACTCTTATTATACCCGGGCAGAACGACAGTGAAGAGGAGATGACGATGGAGACAGAATGGATAGCAGGTGAACTTGGTAATGATATCCCCTTCCATCTCAGCCGTTACTTCCCCATGTATAAAAGGGAGGATCCGGCAACAACCGGGGTAAAACTTACAAAGCTGGCAGAAACAGCCTCAAAAAATCTGCGATATGTTTATGTCGGCAACCTTGTCTCCGAAACCGGCCAGAATACAGTTTGCCCGCAGTGCGGCAAAACAGTGACTAGAAGATCAGGATATAATATTAAAATTCTGAATCTTGATCAGAAGGGCAATTGTAAAAGCTGCGGAACGCAGATTTACAAACATTTCACCTCCTTCCCGCATTCAAGCAGGAACTGACAAATCTGATTTTTGACACTTCGAAAATTCATTATCAGCTCCCTATAGTACTAAATGCCTCATGGGGCATAGCCGTCAACCTACGTAGTTTTGGGGACAAAAGTTTCCCCTCCTATTTTTAAGGAGGGGTGGCCAGACTACGAAGTCATCTAACGATCAGAAATCTAAATGGTCTGGCCGGGGTGGTTGACTCAATATGAGAAATAAGTCCACTCCTGCTGAATCCGTTTAACCACCCCGGCCGGGAAAGCAGAATTGTAACCATTTTTAAATCAGCAATCCCGGCCACCCCTCCTTAAAAAAAGGAGGGAAACTTATTTGTATATAAACCAGGCTATTACACTAGTTTTCGTTACTAAAATATTCCTTGGGTTGACGGCTATGCCCTATACCCCTAAATCCCCCAGCAGAACAAACGAACACCGAATTAAGAAGTTCATTCCACCCTGAACTGTCTTACACTCTCTTCCGCTTTTATTATGTAGAGTCTTCTCAATTCACTTATCAGAGGTACCTTTACATTGAACTTCTTATCATCGATGTGCGAAAAAGGAAGTACCATCGGGGATGTTCCTGTCATAAAAACGGCCTCATATTCTGAGAGCCGGTCAGCTTTGACACAGCCCATTTTAACCATAATATTGTTTTCGGTGCAGATATCGAGGATATGCTTTCGGGTTATGCCGCAAAGGATAACATTTTCGGGGGCAGTAACGAGATGATCTTTCCCCAGAAAAAATATATTTGAACGGCTCCCTTCTGTTACCTGCCCATTTTCATTAACAAGAAGAGCTTCATAACCACCATCAAGTATGAGCTTATGAAAAATTGATGATCTCAGCTTATGATTAATGACTTTTGAACCCGGATCTTTTCTTTCGGCATAGTACAAGATCCCTTTCACCCCTTCTCTGTACTGTTTTTCAGTAGGGTAGATTGGTTCTATATAATAAATAAGATAGTTGAAGGAGTCTTTATTGTAATTAAAGACAATCTTCAGATTAACTTCCTTCTTCCGGTCAGCCTTTGTAAGATTTAAAATATCCCTTTTAAGTGTTTCTTTTTCAGCCAGCATCTGTTTTTTCTGGTTCCTTACGCTTGATTCAAGCCGTTCCATATGATCATAGAAAAAGACGGGGGTATTCCTGATCATCCTGATAACTTCATATACCGAATCGCCCTCATAAACAAGGGTATTATCGAAAGAGTCGGCCTGTTCAAGTTTACCATTAAGAATATACTTCCTTCCGAAACACTCATTCATATTTATGTCATTTGTCAACAAATTTACTAACTATTAGCCACTCTGCCCGCTTTTCTGACTATATTCGTGAATGTTTAAGCCGGCGCATATTTCAGAATGTACGCAATAATTGATATTGAGACCACCGGAGGAAGTTCCAGGCTTGAAAGGATAACGGAAATTGCCGTTTACCTGCATGATGGTAAAAAAATTACGGGTGAATATGCCACACTTATAAATCCCGAAAGAAACATACCTTATTTTATAACCAACCTTACCGGTATTACGAACGAGATGGTGGAAAATGCACCCCGGTTTTATGAAATTGCCCGGACTATTGTGGAGATTACTGAAGGCAGGACTTTCGTTGCTCATAACGCAAGGTTCGATTATTCATTTATAAGACAGGAATTTAAATCGTTAGGATATAATTATAAAAGAAGTATCCTTGATACTGTTTCCCTTAGCAGAAGGCTTTTTCCCGGATACCGTTCATATAGTCTTGGAAATATCTGCAGGGAGTTAAAGATTGGCATTAACGACAGGCACAGGGCAGCCGGGGATGCTATGGCAACCGTAAAACTCTTCGAGCTGCTGATTGAAAAAGACATGGAGCTGAATTGCGGCAGGTCAAGCCTGATGAAGAATACAAGGATCTCAAAGCTTAATCCCGGACTGGATCTGTTAAAAGTTGAAGCGATACCTGAGGAACCGGGAATATATTATTTTTACAATGAACGCGGTGATCTCATATATATTGGAAAGAGCAGGAATCTGCAGCAAAGGATAAGCACTCATCTTTCAAATAATACAACAAACCGGGCAATGGAAATGCGCGACCTCATTGCTGACATAAGCTGGGAGGCTACAGGAAGCGAGCTTATTGCGCTTTTAAGGGAATCGTTCGAGATCAAGGATAATAAGCCGGTCTATAACAGGGCGCAGAGGAGGTCATCGTTCCAGTGGGGTATTTATACTACAACAGATAAAAACGGGTACATTCACTTCAGCTTCCTTCCTGTGACAAGTGAAGAAAATCCACTTTCGGTTTTCACCTCAAGGGAAAGAGCCAGGTCGAAACTGGAATCACTAACCGGGAAATATAATCTCTGCCAGAAGCTCACCGGCCTTTATGAATGTGACGGACCATGTTTTCAGCATCATGTTGGTATCTGCAGGGGAGCGTGCTGCGGAAAAGAAACAACAGCAGATTATAATTGTCGCGCTGTGAAAGCTATTGAGGAATTTGTTTTTTTACGGCGAAATTTTTTAATAATCGACAAAGGCAGGAATGATGAGGAGAAAAGCGCCATCAAGATCATTAATGGCAAGTATGCCGGGTATGGGTATTTCAACATAAATGATATCGGATTCGGGCTGAATGCCGTACACGACTGCATAAAAACAGCACAGGATAACATAGATATACAGGTCATCCTTAAACAATATCTCCGCAGCAATAAAGTGGAGAAAATTATTGAATTCTGATTCCATGATGATATACCAAATACTCCTATTTTTGCTAATAACCTAAATTAACCTGATATGGCTATATTTACAAGAACAACAAAAACCCTTATCATCAAGATTGAGGAGTTTTTTGATAATGTTGAGCTTGGCATACTTGTTTTCAGGGAAGGCATCAAATCTTATCTTATTAATAATCAGGAAGATTTTGCCCGGCATCTTCAGAAGGTCAATGTACTTGAGAGTAATGCCGATAAACTGCAGCGGGAAATTGAAAATGATATGATCACCAATTCCATTCTGCCGCAGCACCGGGAGGAAGTAACGAGGCTTATAGACCAGCTTGACGAGATAATAGATTCTGTAAAGAGCTCTCTCAATGATTTTAATATTGAACTGCCTGAAATACCTGCATCACTGAATAATAGTCTGCTTAACCTGACTGAGGTTTCCTCCAATGCGGCGGAAGAGCTGATCCCTGCAGCCCGGGCATATTTTAAAGCTCCCTATACCGTCAGGGAAAAACTCCTGAAAGTTTACTATTTTGAAACTGAAACAGATAAAGTATCAAAGAGGATTAAGAAGCATATCTTTCAGGAAATGCCTGAGCTGGATCTTGCGCATAAGGCTCACCTGAGATATATTCTTCATCATATTGAAAATATTTCCGACATTGCCCAGAAAGCAGCGGATCTGCTTTCTGCGATGGCGATAAAAATTATCACATAAAGTTAAAGATTGCTTCGCTTTGCTCGCAATGACGGTAAGTCTGATATAACTTAATGATAAACCCGGAACAATAGAAATGATACTTTTATTCCTTACAAGCGGATTATTTCTGGGATGGTCATTGGGCGCCAATGATGCTTCAAATGCATTCGGATCAGCTGTCGGATCGAAGATGGTCTCGTTCCGTAAAGCAGCAATTATTGCATCAGTAGCAGTCATTCTCGGGGCAGTAATGCAGGGAGCCGGAACATCCCAGACACTGGGGAAACTCGGTTCGGTAAATGCCATCGGAGGATCATTTACTCTTGCACTGGCCGCAGGAGTCACTGTTTACCTGATGACAAAGCTATCTCTTCCGGTATCGACAACGCAGGCAATTGTAGGTGCCATAATCGGCTGGAACCTTTTCACGGGTAATAAAACCGATGCCGCCACTCTGTCAACAATTGTTGCCAGCTGGGTATCAGGTCCTGTACTGGGGGCCTTGTTTTCCATCCCTCTTTTCATGCTTATAATCTCCATAAAAAAGAGATCGGGGATTCACCTGATAAGGTTTGAATCTTATATCAGAACCGGACTTATTATTACCGGGGCTTTCGCAGCTTACAGTTTAGGTGCAAATAATATTGCAAACGTAATGGGAGTATTTCTGCCTGCATTTAACCTTCAGGAGCTGAACCTGGGAATTATAACTTTGACTTCCTCCCAGCAGCTTTTCCTGCTTGGCGGATTAGCTATTGCGGCAGGAATAATCACTTATTCAAAAAGAGTTATGCAGACTATCGGGGCAAATATTGTACAACTCAGTCCCGAAGCAGCAATGGTTGTAGTGCTTGCCCATTCTCTTGTTCTGTTTTTGTTCTCATCTTCCTCCCTGTCTTCATTTCTGAAAGGAGCAGGCCTTCCCTCAATACCACTTGTTCCCATATCAAGCTCACAGGTAATTATCGGTTGTGTTCTGGCATAGGCCTTTACAAGGGTATAAGGAACATCAATTTCAGCCTTCTTGGCCAGGTAGCCGCAGGATGGATAGCAACTCCTGTTATAACATGCATCCTTACATTTCTTTCCCTGTTTTTCTTTAAAAACATGTTCAATATTGATGTCGGACACAGGATAGCGGAGGGTACTTTAGCGCCTGAGTCCATACGGCCTGTTTCTGATCCCGTGATTTCAGAATTAATGAGATACTTGCTTCTGGGAATTCTTGTTGCAGGATTTTTCGTGATCGCTTATCTTTATTTTCTTGATAGAAAAAAAAGGAAGGAGCTCTTACGTTCGGAAAAGAGGTTCTGGAAAAATATCAAATGACCTTGCCTTCATGATACGTTCAAAAGACAAAAGACAAAAGGATAAAGATACAAGTCAGTCAGTTACATCATATCATTATTTCTTTCGTCTTAAAATGATTTTTTAATTTATTTTTGATAATGTTTGATACCTTTTGTCTTCAAAACTTTTGTCTTTTGTCTTTCCTGAAATTGATGAATTAAACAAATTTTAAATATTTACCATGGAACCCAAAAAAAATCAGGAGAATAAAATGAATCTTTCGCGGAGGACCTTTTTAGGACAGGCTGCTGCAGGAAGCGCTGTCGTAATGCTTGGTCCGGTTAATTCAGTATTCGGTAGTCAAATTCAGGATGCCACGAGCTGGCCGGCAGGAGCCTCGGATTTCCGTGTCCATATGATTGGACATGCACATATCGATCCCGTATGGCTCTGGCCGTGGCCGGAAGGTATGTCTGTTGCCTACAGCACTTTCAGATCAGCGCTGGACCGAATGAATGAGACTCCGGATTTCACTTTTACCGCCAGTTCTGCACAGTTTTACCAGTGGATAGCTGATAATGATCCGCTGATGCTGAAAGAGATCAAAAAACGGGTGGATGAAGGGCGATGGAATGTTGTCGGAGGATGGTGGATCGAACCTGATGTAAATATTCCATCAGGTGAGGCTCTTGTAAGACAGGGTCTCTATGGTCAGCTTACTTTCCAGCGCCTGCTGGGCCACAGGGCAAAAGTGGCATGTAATCCGGATTCTTTCGGACACACGGGGACATTACCTCAGATTATCAGGGGACAGGGCATGGAGAATTATATTTTCATGCGGCCGGGCATCCTGGAAAAAACACTTCCTGCCGATCTTTTCTGGTGGGAAGGTCCGGACGGATCACGTGTACTTACATACAGGATCCCGATAAGCTATAATGATACCGGATCTGTGAGGAAGCGGGTGAATGACACCCTTGCCCAGTTCAGGGATCAGCCGGTGAAGAAATTCATGGCTTATTACGGTGCAGGTGATCATGGAGGAGGCGCAACAAAAGAAAATATCCGTTCCATAAATGAACTGAAAACCGAAAAAGGAGCTCCGCTGATATTCTACAGTACAACCGACAGATATTTCAATGAAATAAGGGCGGATAAAAGTATTAATCTTCCGGTGGTCAGTGATGATCTCCAGCATCATGCAACAGGATGCTACACGGCAGAATCAGAGATAAAGAAAGGGTAACCGTCAGTCCGAAGCTGCCCTGGTAACCGCAGAGAAAATTTCAGCCATAGGTTCCATGGCATGGGGAGCAAAATATCCGATGAAGGAATTAACCTCCGCGTGGCAAAAAGTGCTTTTCCTCCAGTTCCACGACAGCCTTGCCGGAACATCAGTACCGGAACACAGCCAGCATGCCCGCGAAGGCTATGGCTTTGCACTCGAAACGGCACACCAGGCAGCATATTTTGCTGTTCAGAAGCTGGAAAGCATGGTGGCTTCCGAAGATCCCGAATCACAGTATCTGCTTGCATTTAATCCGAATGCATGGGAGGTTACAGGAAATATAGAATATGATTTTTCCTGGAATATCAAAAACACTTCAAAGGTGGAGGATGAATCAGGAAAATCCTTACTTCACCAATGGATTGCCGGATCAACCGAAACAGGCAACCGTACAAGGCTCGTTGCCAAAGTCAGTCTGCCGGCGCTGGGTTATCGTCAGATCAGGATATCAAAGGGAGAAACTGCATCAATTGCGGATGCGGTCATTGTTAAGGAAAAGCTGCTCGAAAATGATTTCCTGAGAGTGTCTTTTTCATTTTCAGGCGCATTATCAATATTTGATAAAAAAGCCGGCAGGGAAGTTTTTGCCGGAAAAGATACCGGTTGCAGGGCATTGATCATCAATGATCCAAGTGACACATGGAGCCATAACATCAAAACTTTTTCGGAAGAGATAGGCGCCTTCGGAAATGCTACTTTCAAAATTCTGGAAAACGGACCATTGCGCGGAGCAATCCGGGTAATCACAACCTATGGCAATTCATCACTCACAACAGACTGGTTTCTTACCTCGGGTTCCGGAATGCTCGAAGCAAGAGTCTCCCTGAACTGGCATGAACGTCTTAAGATGCTTAAATTCTCATTCCCGGTAAATGTTGAATCGCCGGTTGCCACATACGAAACACCTTACGGAAACATAGAAAGGAAAACAAACGGCGACGAAGATCCCGGACAAAGATGGATTGATGTCAGCGGAAAAAACAATGGAAACACCTGCGGCTTCTGCCTCTTCAATGATGCAAAATATGGTTACAGTGTCCATGGGAATGATCTCAGGCTTTCAGTTGCCCGGTCTGCAGTATTTGCACATCACGATCCCAAAGTGCTGGATATGAAGGCTGAGCACATATGGATGGACCAGGGCATTCAAACATTCCGGATGGTTATTGCTCCTCACAAGGGTGACTGGAAGAATAACAGCATTGTAAGGACGGCTGAAGAACTGCATGCTCCCCCGGTGGCAATATACCAGGGTATTCATGGCGGAAAACTGCCAAAATCAAATTCATTCCTGTCAGCGGATCCGGAAAATGTAATGGTATCATCCATAAAGCTTGCCGAAACCAATGATGATCTTGTAATTCGCTGTGTTGAAACAGAAGGCCTGGCCTCAGATGCAACGATCGATCTGAAAATTGCAGGAAAAAAATGGCAGGGAAAATTCAAGCCTTATGAAATAAAAACATTACGGCTGAACCGTAAATCGGGGCAGATCAGGGAAGTAAATTTGTTGGAAGAGTAATAAACCTCTGTGGAACTCTGTGAATCCTCAGTGTAACTCTGTGTAATAAAAAGAAATATAAGAACTTACACAGAGGTCCACAGAGGTTTCACAGAGGGACACAGAGAAAACAAAGAGAGAGAGGTTTATTTGGGGCTGGCTAATACTCTCCGCTCCCGAATCTTCAGATCTTTTATTATGATAAGCTCCTCAAGTATAAGCAGCATGTCATGGTTGGAAGGTGAGGAAATTGTTAGCATATTACCATCCTCGATACCGCTGCCTGTTGAATATTCGTTTTTGACAGGATCAAACCATCTGACTGTATAATTATGGTTTTCGGGCTTTCTTATTCTGATTGTTTGTTTTACAGGAAGATAAGCCAATACAGTCTTATTATCCGGCGTTTTCACAACTGATACAAATTCATTGAATACCTTGTCGCCGGGTTGATCTGCAAGTAATTCCTGTGCAGGATAAAAGTTCCACCATGCAAATTTCGTAATAAAACCTGCAAGATATCCTGACTGGATTGAACCCGGCAAGTTTATACTTACATCCCATGTTGAGGTCCAGGGCGCATCGGTGTGGTTCAGTATTTTTTCGCCTTTTCTTATCCAGGGCCAGATCCCGTTAGCACCATAGGTAATTCCTGCTATCGGAGTTGCAAAAAGGCTCCAGTAACAGGCGTTACGCACGTCTTTGTCGGTAATGGATGTCCGGATCTCCTCATAATTGGGTTCGAGGTTTATCAGAGGACGCGGAGGAAGATTTGCCCACATTTTGCTCATCGGGCCTTTAGTTATCCAGTTGACCGTGCCTTCTGCATTGCTGTGGCTGCTCTGATAGCCGATAATATTAAGCCATGGTTCATCTTTATAGATCTCTCCTATCCACGATCTTCCCTGTGGATGCTGAGCAACTATCCCCTGTTGTTTCCCGTCAAAAACGGCCCGGCCGATAGTTTTCCAGCGTTGTTCATAGGTGCCTGTATAGTTGCCGTCACCGCCAAGTAACCACACCACATGATTGGCACCATACCTGGCAACAATATATTTTGCCAGCAATATCGCCTGGTCGTCAGGCAGGTAATAACCCGGACTCAATTCCCTTCCTGCTCCGCTCTGCAGAGTCCACAAAACGACGGGAGCTGCAACAAGCCCGTATTCATTTACCCTGTCAATCTTTCCGTCGATAAGTCTGAAGAACTCGGGATTGATACTTATTCTTCCGCTTCCTTCAAATGCGACAAGTCCTTCGCTGCTTTTATCACAACCTCTCCATTGGGTTGTTACAAGCTGTATGGCGGTATAGTTGTTGACTACACGTTGCTTAAGATACTGATCCCATTCTTCGTCGGTCGATTTCAGAGCGCCGTTCCATGCAGTACAGGCAAGCCAGAAAAAGGGAGTCCCGTCCGAATGGGTGAGATGAAAAGTTCCTTTCGGGTTGATCACAGGTCCATGCCTGTATATAGCATTGGTCTCATTAATAGAGTGTTTGCAAAGAAATGTGCCTTTTTTACCGTGCAGTCCCTCATTTTTTAAATCCGAACATATAGTCTCATAGCTCCATCTGCCTGCCTCGTCAGGCATAAACCGCACCTTCCAGAGTGTTCCGCCGTCCCAGAATCCGTTAACAGTCTTCATTATTCCTGTCGGAGAAGTAAAGTTTACTTCGAATGTTCTGACCTGCTGAACAGGATTTTCATAGGAGCTAGTGCTTGTGAAACTGATTTCGTATTTATGCCATTTCAGGGATTCACTTTCCTGGGCATTAGTAGTAAATGACATCGATGCTGATAAAATAACAAACATTAATTTTTTCATCATATTTATAAAATATTGCGACTTCTTTGTGTTCCTTTGTATAACAGGGTCATCGTGGTATAAAAATAAGATTTATTAAGAACTCAAAAGCTATTTCAGTGAAAAATATACTTGATGAGATTAAGGCGGAAATAATAAAAAATGCCGATGAAAAGACAAGGTTATCCGGTGAAAGATTCTTTAAGGAGCATGTAAAAATCCACGGGCTTAAATCAGCTCAGATTAATCTGATTGCCCGTGAATTCTACAGGAAATTACCCGACAGGAACAGATTAAATGTTCTGGATCTATGTGAAGAATTATGGCAATCGGGGTACCTTGAAGAAACGGGCATAGCCTGTATATGGTCCTATAATATAAGGAAAGAATATCTTCCTGAAGATATCAGGGTTTTCGAAAGATGGGTGAGGGAATATGTAACCAACTGGGCATCATGTGATACACTATGTAATCATACTATCGGGACCTTTATTGAAATGTATCCTTCATATCTGGCTGAACTGAAAAAATGGACAATGTCAGAAAACCGCTGGGTTAAACGTGCTTCTGCCGTCTCCCTCATTGTTCCTGCAAGAAGGGGCAAATTTCTTAAAGATATATTTGAAATTGCCGGTTTACTTCACTCCGATCCCGATGATATGGTACAGAAGGGCTATGGCTGGATGCTGAAGGCTGCAAGTCAGGCTCATCAAAAGGAAGTATTTGATTATGTCATGAAGAAAAAGGCCACAATGCCGAGGACGGCCCTGAGGTATGCTATCGAAAAGATGCCGGCAGATCTTAAGGCGAAGGCGATGGCAAGGTGAGGGGTGAGGGCATTGCCGTCAACCTTAGGAGTTTTGGGGACAATAGTTTCCCCTCCTTTTTTTAGGGAGGGGTGGCCAGACTACAAAATCATCTGACGTGCAGAAATATAAATGGTCTGGCCGGGGTGGTTGATTTAAGTCTGAGAAATTAGTCCTCTTCTGATGAATCCGTTTCAACCACCCCGGCCGGGAAAGTAGAATTGTAAACATTCTAAAATCAGCAATCCCGGCCACCCCTCCTTTAAAAGGAGGGGAAACTTATTTGTTTATAAAACAGATAATTACAGTAGTTCTCATTATCAAAATATTCCTTAAGTTGACGGTTATGGGGGCAAGGGGTTGGGTTTTTATTAACTTTGTAAACAAATTTTAGCGAGATGAAAGGATTTCTTACCTTATTCCTATTATTGGTTATGACTGCAGTTTCATATTCACAGAACAGGATCACAGGCCGTGATTTTGCAACCAGGTCGGAAGTAATTGCAAAGAATGGAATGGCTGCAACAAGCCAGCCCCTTGCAACCCAGGTTGCCCTTGATATACTTAAAAAGGGTGGTAATGCTATTGATGCTGCGATAGCGGCCAATGCTGTACTCGGACTGGTTGAACCCACAGGCTGCGGGATGGGAGGTGATCTTTTTGCACTGATATGGAGTGCCAACAAGAAAAAGCTCTATGGGCTTAATGCCAGCGGACGGTCTCCCCGCTCCCTGAAACTTGAATATTTTGAAAAAAACAATTATGAGTTCATTCCGTCATACGGGCCTTTGCCGGTATCTGTTCCGGGATGTGTGGACGGCTGGTTTGAGATGCACGATATGTTCGGACGACTTCCCATGAGAGATATCCTTCAACCGGCTATAAACTATGCAATTGAGGGATTCCCGGTAACGGAAGTAATAGCATATTATATTGACAGGAATACCAAAGCATTACAGGAATATCCGAACATAAAAGATGTTTATATGCCGGGAGGAAAAGCTCCGGCAAAAGGCGAGATCTTTAAGAATCCATTGCTCGCGAATACACTTGAGAAGATTGTCAAAGGAGGCCGGAATGAGTTTTACAGAGGAAGTATTGCAAGGGATATTGCGGCATTCATGAAAAAACAGGGAGGATTTCTTACATATGATGACATGTCGAGACATCATTCAGAATGGATTGAACCGGTAAGCACAATATACCGGGGATATGAAGTGTGGGAACTTCCTCCGAACGGCCAGGGAATTGCAGCGCTTCAGATTTTGAACATCCTCGAAGGATTTAATATTTCAGAAATGGATTTTGGTTCTTCGGAATATATTCATCATTTTACGGAAGCCAAAAAACTTGCATTTGAGGACAGGGCAAAATATTATACTGATCCTCTTTTCAGTGCCGTGCCGGTTGAACAGCTTATCTCGAAAAAATATGCTGCCGAAAGGCGGAAACTCATCAATCCTGACAAAGCTGCAAATGTCTTTGATGCCGGAGTGATTGAGGCGGGGAATACAATCTATTTAACCGTTGCAGACAGATTCGGGAACATGGTATCTCTCATCCAGAGCAATTACAGGGGAATGGGTTCAGGTATGTGCCCCACAGGTCTGGGTTTTGTTCTTCAGGACAGGGGTGAAATGTTCAGTCTGGCGGAAGGGCATGCAAATGTATATGCTCCGGGGAAAAGACCTTTTCATACAATTATCCCTGCCTTTATTACCCGTAACGGAAAACCATATATCAGTTTCGGGGTAATGGGCGGAGATATGCAGCCTCAGGGCCATGTACAGATCGTAGTAAACCTCATAGATTTCAAAATGAACCTTCAGGAAGCAGGTGACGCTCCACGTATTTATCATACAGGATCATCCGAACCGACAGGACAGCAAATGACCAACGGAGGGATCCTCATGCTTGAGAGCGGGTTCAGACCGGAGGTTGTTCATAAACTGCTGTCTATGGGTCATAAGATGCAGTGGAACCTTGGCGGCTTCGGGGGATACCAGGCAATAATGTGGGACGAAAAGAACAAGGTCTACTACGGAGCCTCCGAATCGAGGAAGGATGGACAGGCGGCGGGCTACTAAGCTAGGGCTGGCAAAGCAAAACGCAGAGCGCAGGGTTTAGACCTGAGGCTTGAGAGCCTAGCCGTCAGACTAAGGAGTTTTGGGGATAAAAGTTTGAACAATTTCGGGTTCCTGAAACACAAACCTGTTCTCGAACCTTAGAACAGTGAATCCCAATGCTTCAAGATATTTGTCCCTGGTAATATCTTTCAGGATCTGTATTGAATCCCCATGAGGATCTCCATCAAGTTCAATTATCAGCTTTTCTGATGGACAATAGAAATCAACTATATAATTACCGATACTTTGCTGTCTTCTGAATTTTCTTCCTTCAAGATTCTTTGACTTTAGGTATTTCCATAAAACAGATTCAGCAGAAGTGGACTTATTTCTCAGATATGTTCTGAGCGGTTTGAGACTTTTTCGGTTGAAGAGGTGATTGTTATCCATTAAAATAAAAGTAATAAGAAAATAGATCAACCACCCCGGCCAGAAAATTTATATTTCTGCACGTTAGATGATTTTGTGGTCTGGCCACCCCTCCTTAAAAAAAGGAGGGGAAACTTTTGTGCCCAAAACTACGTAGGTTTACGGATATGGTACTGGGAGGGGAAGGGGGTGGGTTTTTAGCGCAGGGCTGTGAGCGATGAGCAATAAGTAGTGAGATTATTTCAGCCCCAGCAGATCCATAATCCCGTTAATGAAGGTCAGCGGATGGCAGGGATTTCCCGGAACAAACAAATCAATATGAGTTTATCGATAAAGTCCCTATTGATGGCCGGAGAATCTGCGAACATTCCTCCGCTGATGGCATCTGTTCCTGCAAGAATGATGATCTTAGGTTCGGGAACTGCATCCCAGGTTATCTGTAATGCTTCTGACATATTCTCAGTTACCGGACCGGTTATAACTATACCGTCAGCATGCCGGGGAGAAGCAACAAATTCAATACCGTAACGTCCCATATCGAAATTCACATTTCCGGCAGCATTCAGTTCCATCTCGCAGGAATTGTCACCACCGGCCGAAACCTGTCTGAGTTTTAGTGATCGTTTAAATAACTTTCTGACCTCTTTCCTTATCAGTTCCTCATTCAGCCTCAGGGGATTTTCATCCCCGGGATGGATGATCAGTCCGTTTCGTGTATTTGCCGATATCCTGAAATCGTTAGTAAATCTGATCTTCCCCGGACATACAAAAGAACACTCCCGGCAAAAGACGCACCGTCCGAGATCAATTGACCCTGATTCCGGATCTATTGCTCCTGACGGACACAAAGATGAGACCTTCCTGATATCATCTTTACTGATATCGCGTTCAATTACCGGCTGTCCCCGGAATAATGGTGATACAGGCTGGGTGCGAAGGTTTTTCACATATTGTACGCCATGACTTTTAATGACTTTTATTCCTCTAAGCATCGGAAGGTTCTTAAAAATTAAAGATCATTACCACAATATGACAGATTAAAGCTTTTATTGCACACCGGGAAATCGGATATTTCCTGGTTACGTACAGCAAGTGCCAGAGCCATCCAGTTATGAAGTGAAGGATCCTTTATCTTATATCCGACAATCTTCCCTATATTATCGGTCATTGCAATATGACAAATCTCACCTCTCCATCCCTCCACAATTGAAACGGCAAGTGATCCGGGCTTTAAATCATAATCATAGACTGGTTTAGCTGATACTTTGTTTTTCCTTTTCCTGATATCAATAAGATCCCTGATGATCCTTACAGATTCGCGGAATTCAAGATTCCGTATCATGGCCCTCGCCAGCACATCACCCGATTCAAGAATGACAGGAGAAACTGGAAATTCCCTGAAATACTGAAATGGATGTGAGTTCCTGATATCCCTTTTGAGACCGGAGGTACGTGCAGCCATTCCTACAGCGCCAATGGCCAATGCCTGTTCCTTTGTAACCTGGCCGATATCTTCAAATCGTGCAAGGACACTGGGTAATGAAAAGATCAGGGCGGTAATCTCACCAAACCGTTTTTCTGTCTCGCCGAGAACTTTCAGGATCGCATCTGAAACTTCATCAGTCAACGGATAATTACTTCCTCCCGGTCTTATAAGTCCTTTCCCGAACCGGTTCCCGCACCACAGCTGGGTAGTATTGATTATCAAGGTCCTGAGAGCCTCGCAGACCACCTGGCCAAGCTGATAGGCAACATCACCACAGAGAGCGGCAGTATCGCCGATATGGATCGCTATTCTTTCCATCTCAAGAGCAATGCACCGTTCGATCTGTAATGATTCGCCTGACTGAATGCCGGCCAGAGATTCAATAAGTTGCGAATGAGCCAGAGCATGTCCGGCAGAGGTATCTCCCGCAATGCTTTCAGAAAGAATACATCTCTGCAAAGCATTGTCCTTTTGAATAAAGAGTTTTTCAATTCCGCGGTGCTGATATCCCAGCTGAATTTCGAGGTGAAGCACCTTTTCTCCATTGCAGATAAACCTGAAATGCCCCGGTTCAATAACTCCTGCATGAACTGGCCCCACTCCCACCTCATGTAATTCTTCGCTCTCAATAGAATAAAAAGGATAACCAGCCATAGCTGTGTTAATGGCATTATCATGGGGATATCGTACAGGCTTCAGCCAGGGATGGCCCATGAATTTTACTCCCGGGTTTTCATGGATCTCTCTTTCAAAAATATGAAGCTCTGAACAGTATGGCGTTAATGATGGCAGCGAAGGATTATTACTGTTTAGTCTATGAGAAAAAATCTTAATATTCCTTTCAGAATCATTGGCGATGAAGCAATAAAATATCAGGTCTCCCTCTTTCCCGACTGTAAAATAATTCAGACAATGGTTCTCTTCCGCTTTCAGCAAATCTTTCACCGCTCCTGTAAAATCATCGTAGTTTAAAAGAGGTATCTGCTGAAGATCAACCGGGTATGCATTATTTTGTATTTCGGAATATTTCTGGGTCATTAATTTGTTCTATTTAGGCAGTATTGAAATGCTCTGGTTTATCAGTTCAGTAAGAAACTGAGGATGATAGAAGCAAAGGATGATCACAGCGCCAAGAAGTATAAACTGGCTTAATGCTTCGATTGATTTCACGCCGGAAGAAGAAAATGAGGCCGGAAGTGTACGGGGTTCTGAAAATATTATATGCATGACCCTGGTACTCATTGCATAAACTACGAAACAAAGGAGAATTACAGAAATGATCAGAACAAGCCACTGATCATTAAAGACCATACCTTTAATGATCATTACTTCCGAAATGAACAATCCGGAGGGAGGAATGGCAAGAACGCAGATCATGCCGGTCAGTAGTACCATTGCACCAGCAGGGTAGAGTTGCATGTACCTGCCAGTCTCATCAAGTTTGAAAGTATGAAGAACTCTTGACAGCTGTCCCATCTGAAAGAAGAGGCTTGATTTGGCAAATGAATGCAGTACAATAAGGAAAAATGCTGCATACCAGCCGGCACCGCCGACTCCGATGGCAATAGCCACGAGTCCCATATTCTCGAGACTGGAATAAGCAAGCATCCTTTTAAGGTGTTTAGCCTTGAGCATATATCCTGCGGCCATTAACAGGGAGAGAACTCCTGAAAGGATAAGAACATTATTCATAAATGACAGAATGGATGAAGATGAAAATAATGTATATACCCTGAAGATAGCCAGGAAACCGACATTCATTAATGTAGTGGAAATTAATGCACTGATAGGAGGCGGTGCAACAGAATGCGCATCAATTGTAACTGTATGCATCGGAAATAGTCCCATCTTGGTGCTGAAACCTATTACCACAAATACAAAAGCTATTTTCAGATACATGGGGTTGGCTTCATTTATTATATTTTCAAGTGATGAAAAGGAAAGGCTGGCGGCGTCTTCCCGTCCATAAATGAATCCGAGGAAAAGTATTCCAAGATAAGCCAGAGAAATCCCTACAGAGCAGATGAATACATATTTCCAGGTAGCCTCAAGCGCTGTTTCAGTCCTGTCGTGATAGATCAGAACAGCTACAGCCAGTGTTGTGGCTTCAACAAAGATCCACAATACAGTCATTCCGTTTGCCAGATAGGCTCCCGACATAAAAGTCATCAGGGCTATGAGCGCTGAATGATAGATGTTATATCGCTTAATTTCATCCTGAGCCGCATAGATGAATCCATGATAGATAACAGGTATTACAAGTACCGAAAGGACAGCCAGTAACATTACACCCGTACTTGTAAATGTAAAATAAACCAGCTCTGTTGTATTTATATTAATAAAGCTGTAAGCTGAAAGGGCGATATGCATGACAGCATATGAAATTACAAGAATCCGTGTTACCGCTTTGTTCCTGAACACAAAGATCAGTCCGCAGAATAAAAAGGATATTATAAAAAACAATAACAGTATCATCAGTTAATCTTTTAACCTGGTTAGTTCATTTGTATTTGGTCTGAGCTTCAGACCAAAAAAGCCCAGGATCAGTACTCCGACAAATATATCAAGCAAAATTCCTATGTTGATGAGCATGGGCATGCTGTTCCCCACCGCCAGAGAGAAAATGAATACAGCATTTTCAATTATCAGAAAACCTATCAGGTGTGAAATTATAAGGCGATGCGTTACAATGAGCAACAGGCCGGTAAACAGTGTAAAGAGCGCTATTGTCATGAATATTGTATTGACGAACTGGTTGACAAGTGATCTGGAAAGTATCACACTGATCAGCAATGCTGCAATTGAAAAGAGGAGTAAATAAAAACCCGGCATTGCCTGACGGTGAACCTTGGTTACACCTGAACGGTCTATGATCCATTTAAGAAGATAAGGGATGAGTATAGTTTTGAAAAGCAAAGTCTCGGCAACGATAAAGATAAGATTGGCTGTATTGACCTCTCGGAGCTCAAACAGTGCGATTCCACATAATAAAAGCCCCTGTAGTCCTATCAGTCGTATATAAATTATAAGCCTCTCTGCGGATGCAAAATATACAAGTGTAATTGCGAATAATACTATCAGGTAAGGTATCATCCGTTCAGATCAGTTTATCGGTTGATATGAGGATTATTACAAAAGCCAGCAGAGCAATAAAAGAAAGGGTAAGAATGAATTTGGGATTCTTATTCATCTTATTACGGGCCCTGAATGACTCCGTGAGACCAATTATCAGTGCAAACAGAACCTGAATTGCAAGAAACAGTCCGATCTGGAGAAAAATATTCCAGCCCGCAGGGACTATTACATTAAATATCAGAGTGCCATATATCGCAAATTTCAGATATGTTCCTATGTGAATAAGAGCTTTATCGAAACCGCTGTTATCAAGTATCATCACCTCGTGGATCATTGTAAGTTCAAGGTGAGTCTTAGGATCGTCGACCGGCAGTCTGCTGTTTTCAATAAGGGCTATCTGAAGCAGTAAATAGAATCCCAGTATCCCATAGATCAGCACATACTGGCTTCCGGAAATATAAAAATGACTGAATATTTCCGTGAAGGAAGTATACCCTGTCAGCATTGCGAAAGTGCCCATCAGTATGAAAAATGCCGGTTCAAGAAGCATTGAGAAGAATGCTTCGCGATTGGCGCCCATACCTTCAAAACTGCTTCCGGTATCAAGGGCTGCAATTATCATAAAGAATTTGCCCAAAGCAAGCATGTAAGAAAAAAATACAAAATCGCCATCGAAGGATATCAGGGAATTCTGATTGGCAAAGGGGATAAGCAGGGCGGCGCAGAAAATTGAAGAAAGTGTCACAACAGGTGCGATCTGAAAGATTATCCCGCTTGTGGTGCTGAAAACGCTACCCTTTCTCAGAAGGACAATAATATCGCGAACAGGCTGCAATATCCCGGGACCTTTCCTTCCTGAAGAAATACTCTTTGTTCTCAGAATAACTCCGGGAAACAGAAAGGAGACGAAAACTATAAGTAAAATCCCGGACATTTTCAGATAATCTTTAAATAAGTCAGTAAAAAAACAACCAGCATAAAAATAAAGGCATACAGGATGTAGTGTTGTATAAGTCCGGTCTGCATCACAGCTATTTTTTTAAGAAGATCAGAAATCCATCCCATTGGTTTGTCAATAAGAAGCTTTTTAATAATATCATCGCTCTGTGATTCGAAGGTTCTCCCGGCAGGAAAAATCTCATCCTGTCCGATCTCCTTCATAATTTTCTTTGTCTGCAGAAGAGGCTTTGCAAGGTGATTGTAATTATATGCAAATGATGTTGAGGTATATTGTTGTCTGGCAGATGGGGCAGTATATCCGCATCCCCAAGTAGGTCCGGCAGTAACCTGTCTTAACTTCAGGTGATAGTGCCGGTAAATAAGCATTGCTGTGACGGAAAGCAAAAATATACCGCTCAGAATACTGATCATGGCAAGGTTATTAAGCGCCGGTCCGTATGTAATTGCCAGGCCGGGAAGGCTGAATGCTTCTGTAACTATTCCGGTTAAAGGCTTTACGAACCATACAGATGCAAGTCCGATCAGTAAAATAAACACAACAGGTATTATCTGGGGCAAAAGCATGATCCGTGAGACTTCGGAAGCTTTTGAAGCTTTTTCTGAACGGGCTTCACCCAGGAATGCGATCCCGAATGCTTTTGTAAAGCAAAATATTGCAAGTCCGCCTATAAGGGAAAGTCCGGCGATAACAACTATCAGCATGATTGACTGGTAAAGATTTGAAGCTGACAGACTGTTAAACATCCCCATATAAATAAGGTATTCTGATATAAATCCGTTAAAAGGGGGTAAACCGCAGATTGCAAGGGAGCCGATCAGGAACAATGCTGCGGTGTATGGCATCTTCTTCATCAGTCCGCCCAGGTTCTCTATATTTCTGGTATGTGCAGCCTGATAAACGGATCCGGCGCTGAAGAAAAGCAGCGATTTGAACAGAGAATGATTCAGCACATGTAATAATCCGCCGCTGAAACCGCAAAGAGCGAGAAGATTATTGTTTGTTGCAATGCCGATTACACCTGTTCCGATACCTATTCCGATTATTCCGATGTTCTCAATGCTGTGATAAGCAAGAAGCCGTTTCAGGTCGTGCTGTACAATTGCCATCATCACCCCCAGAACACCTGAGATAAGGGAAATGACCAGGATTATCACTCCGATCAGAAGAAGATCGTGCTGTAAAGGTATAATGACCCTGATTATTCCGTAAATACCCATTTTGATCATTACACCCGACATTACACCCGATACATGGGAAGGGGCTGCAGGATGAGCCTCAGGAAGCCATGTATGCAAAGGAATAAAACCAGCTTTAATTGCAAATCCGATGAAGAAAAGCATGAAAAGAAGGATGTTTGAATTACCGGAAAAATAAAGTTCCAGAGCATCAAAACTCATTTTGCCGGTTGCCCTTTCAACCAGTAAGAAGGCAATTAACAGGAAAAACATACCGGCGTGCATCTGGATCAGATAGCTGATACCAGTCTTCATGATTGACCGTTTTTCCGCTTCAAAAATCACAAGAAAAAAGGAAGACAGCGCCATTATTTCCCATGCTATCAGAAAATACAGACCACTGCGTAACATAACTACCATAAGCATTGATAAACATAGCCACAGGTAGGAGAAATAATGTATCGAGAAGCGCAGATTTTTACTGCTTTGTTCATAGGGTGCAAGGTATCCCCTGGCATAAAGAAATCCGGTAAAAACTGTTATATTTATAACAATAATAAAAAACGCTGAAAGCCTGTCGATAATAAATATTAAACTCTCACCGGGAAAATCGAAGGGAGCATTTATTTTTATCAGTCCGTCACTTCCGGAAAATATCTGAAAACTCCAGAATGTTGTCAGTAAAACAATACTTAAGAGCAGAAAAAGAGTATAGTAGTATTTTAAGGATCGCGGGATTATAAAAATGGCAAACGACAGGAAAATGATTAGCAGAAACAAAATGGCACTCATCGGTATATTTAAATGATTGCGATTGGTGGCGCAAAAGTAAAAAAAAATCAAATAAATGCTCAATAAGCGGGAAATAAAGATCGACAGCCTCAATGAAAGTGTGTGGGGAGACCGGTATTCAGATAATAAACCACTTATAAAGAAAGCCTTACGTTTACTGAAAGATGCGGGTAAGATAAACTATTCAAGGGGAATTGCTTATGCAAATCTGAATATTGCAGCACTGAATTTTCTGAATTCAAGGAATGATGCTGCACTCAAATCTCTGTCAGATTCATTTCAATGGTTCAGGAACAAAAAGAAGGAAAAAGGATATGTTCGCTACCTCCTTTTAAAGGGAAATATCCTTGAAAGCTTCGGTCATTATGATAAGACTTTAAAGTTATGGCTTGAAGCATATAATATCTCCCGCGAAACAGAAGACAGGGAATCTGAGGCAGAAGCATGTAATCAGCTTGGCCTGATATGGCTGAGGCTGGGTAATTATAAAAGATCACTGGAATTTTTTAACAAGGGGCTTGAAATAAGGGAGATCCTTCATGATGAAAATGCCCTTGCCTCTTCCTGTAACAGGATCGGTATGGTTCTGAGAGAAATGAAAAAATATAATGAGTCGATCGATTATTACTTCAGGAGCCTAGAAATAAGAAAAAGGAATAATCAGACCTCGGCAATTCAGTGGACTCTTCTGGGCATTGCAAGCACATATGAAAGAATGAAGAAATTCCCGGAATCCCTTGGCTATTATGAACAGGGAGCCAGGGATGGCGACAGGCGATGCATGCTTCAGTGCATAATGGGTGCAGGTCGTGTGCAAAGCCGTCTGGGAAATGCTGATGATGCGGAACAGAAACTTAAGGAAGCTCTCAGGATTGCAGGGGAGCTGAAATCACTTGCGCTTATGGCAGAGGCTCATCTTGCTTTAGCGAATCACTATGAACTGAATAAGCAACCTCTGAAAGCATTGAGAAGCTTCAGACACTATTTGAAATCCAGGGAAGCGTTTCAAAGTAAAGTAATGCAGAACCGGCTCAGCAGTATTGAAGTAGCACACGCAATTGAAAAATCGGAACAGGAAAGAGAGATTTACAGGCTAAAGCATGTTGAACTGAAAACCGCTTATGACATCATTGATGAAAAAAATAAGGATATAACTGCCAATATCAGCTATGCAAGCCGCATCCAGATGGCAGTTCTTCCGGATCCCGGCGAAATACCCGTTATGAAGAAAAATTGCTTTATCCTTTATATCCCGAAAGATGTGATAGGAGGTGATTTTTACTGGTTTTCAGGGATAGACGACAAACATGTGATCGTTGTTGCCGATTGTACTGGTCATGGAGTGCCAGGCGCACTGATGAGCATTCTCGGGATTTCCTTTCTTGAAGAAATAATAAACAACAGAAGGATCACCGAACCCGATCTGATACTTAATGAACTAAGCCTGAAGGTGATATCAGCCCTGAAACAAAAAGGTGAGAGAAATGAAACAAAAGACGGTATGGATATCTCTGTCTGCGTAATAGACCGGGTTAAGAGTTCACTTCAGTTTTCAGGAGCTCATAATAATCTTTACCTGATAAGCAACAAAGAGCTGAAAGAATACAGTGCCGACCGGTTATCGGTAGGGTATTCTGATGAACCCGGAGCCACTTTCTCGAGTCAGACAATCGGCATCAGCCGCGGCGATATTATTTATATGTCTACAGATGGCTATACCGATCAGTTTGGAGGTAAAGAGCATAAACGATATAAGTCGCAGGCTTTCAAATCGCTGCTGCTGAAAATTCATGACAGGCCGCTGCCGGAGCAGAAGAAAAGGCTGGAGAAGGAGTTTAACCGCTGGAAAGGAAAGAATATTCAGACTGACGATGTCCTTGTATTAGGAATGATCCTGTAATCTAACCTGGTTTATTCATGAAAAAGTTAAAAGACAAATGTAAAAAGATAAATGTCAGGCAATTGTAACACACAATTATCGATTTTTCCTCTGAAATCATCCGATTTGTAATGTTTTGCCTTTTGTCTTTAAACTTTTATCTTTTGTCTTATTGAACTTATGGCAAGTCTTTCTTTTTTCTGAATTTGATTACAATATCATTGATCAGGCTCCCGGCAATGAATCCGAGCAATCCTCCGTAAAGTGTGCTCCAGTACCAGACAGATTTTATGGGACAGGTTCCGGAGAGACAACCAACGTATTTCCAATAGATGAAGCCTCCTATGGCGCCGGCTGATGCAAAAATTATTAACAGAATATTCTTTTTTATAAGTTCTTTCATCGTTTTGTCAGCTATAATTACAGTATAGCAAAATTGTGTCCCTCAAAAGTAGTGCATAATTCTGAATAGATGGGACGATTATGCTGCAATACGCTCTTTTTTTGAATTTTTCGAACGAAAGGAGCCGACCAGACTGGCAACCTGGTTATTCAACCGGCTAAAAGCCACATTGCTTGGAAAATCCGTAACTGTCGTATATACAGGATCGCCGCTTCCCGAGCCGTCATTGTTTATATCATAGTCCTGCTACCAGAACGTCATTGCCACTGCTAAAAGTTATGAACGATGCTGTGAGGGGCATTTTGTTACAATTAGCAGATTCAATGATCATAGTAAAGCTGATGTAAGGTTTGATCCTGAGGATAATATGTCAGATTACGACATTGAGAAGTTCATTTCTTATATTATTACCCTGTTTAGCAACTTGCATAGCTTTTCTCCTGTAATAGCAACCGCTCACAAATTATATGCTCCAATAGGTTCGGAGGGAAAAAAGGAAATTGACTTTGTTTATGTACCTCAACTAATCCCTTTCGATCAGGGAGATCCTCCAGACAAAAAAAGAAGAAACATTGATAAAGCAATACTGGACGCAGCAGCTATCGTAAAAGAGTATCTCCCTGCTTGAGACTTAATATAAAAACAAAACCCGGTTCAACGCCGGATTTTGTTTTATTGTTCAATAACGATGCAAAAACTCATTATCATTCCTGTGGTTTAACATAATACTTTATAGAAAACTTTTCTGATTTTTTATTACCACGCACATCAATGTACTCAACGATACCGCTATATGACTTCTCTCCAGACCTTTTACTTGCTGCTCTGAGTATTGCACATTTTTTTATCGTATCAATTGGAAGCCAAGATGTATCTGACCCCCTAATTATTTTAAATGCGGGTAAAAAGCCCTTATGGTAGGGCACATATAATTCCGCTATAAAATCAGTGCCATACTTAATGGTATCACCGTTTGTTTTTATTTCTATTTCAGTTGCTTGCTGTTTACCACAAGAAATAATTAATAAAATAATCAACCAAAAGCCTGCTTTTTTCATTTTGTCTTTTTTACGTATTTCTTTGAAACAGGTCTACCCATATTTGTAAATTTATGTACTTTCCAGTCTTGAACTGTATCCCCGTCTACATCATCAAAATAATATGTTTTTTGAACAACTGAAGAATCCGATTCTTTCCCTTCAGATTTATAATCATACTCATTCTTTTCCGATTCTTTAGTATACTTTTTCACAAGAGGATTGTTTTGAATGAGTTCTTGATTATTCCCAGCTTTTTCCTTAATAATATCTTTATCCTCTGTTCCCTCGTAACTTTCATTTGATCGGACATAATTATGTAATGCTGGATCGGTCAGATGAGCGCTACTTGCTTTTGCGATATCTTCAAGAATCTGCTGGTCAACATTTCTTATCATCCAATTTTCGAAATTTGTGGCATTTCTTACTTTACGTTCATAAGTATTACCTAATAAAAAATAATCAATTCTATTACCCAAAATCCATAGCCAACTATGAGATGATTGATTTGGGGGATTTCTCTCTGCAACAACTACTACTTCTGGTAGTTTAATTGTGTCTATTAATCCAAATAGATCGATGAAGCGGATAGGGTTGTTCTTCACATAGTTGTAAGGAGAAAGGTTTAGGCGGTATTCTGCCAATGGATCAGGCATATGCCACCTTCCAATTTGTGGATCGTACATCCTTGCGCCGTAATCGTAAAGGTCAAGATTCACGCCGCCAAGAAGGTTATTCTGAAATTCCTTACCGTTGTGAAGATATCTGTTGTCACTTGTTGCCGTCGTCTGAGGCTTATGAAGCATACCGAAAGGATAATAATCATCCTGCTGCACAATAACTCCTGTTGTTGAAGGCACATTAAATGACACTCTTGTACTGCCAAGGTGATCCTTCATGAAATACTCATACGTATATGTTCCTGCTGAATTTGTTGCCCTCTCCTCCTGTGTAAGGATGTATTTCACCGCTATCCCGTTTGCTGTGCCGTCTAATGTGTAAACATAGTTCCCAAAGTACAGAAGTGTTGTCCCTGTTGAAAGCCTCTGCTTCAGCTTTTCTCCTACCGAGGTATAAACATATTCTATCTTGTTTGCCGGGGTAATAGTGTCGCTGATCCTTGCAGGAAGGTTAAGATAATTATACACGGTCTTCATCCTCTTGTTCCTGTTGAGCCACATGTTACCATTCTTATCGTAATAATATTCCTTGTTAGTGTAACCGTTTGTAGCATCATAAAAATCACTCCTCCCTGCAATATCCGGTACTGAGTCAGCTATGGATCTAACCTGGTTACCCATACCAGTATACTTAAATGTAAGGCTGTCAAGCCTTCCAAACGATCCGGTGGCAATCTGACCTGACCTCAGGAGTTTGAGTATATTCCCGTTTTTATCATATGTCATGATCTCACGATACCTGTTGACATTGGTAGTATACGAGATACCCTCCCCATATCTGGAAGTTGTCAGCCTGTTTAACTGGTCATAAATAAAACCGTATCCTTTCTGTGCAGACCCTGAACTACCGTTTTTCCACTTTATACCGCTAATGAAGCTCTCTTACTTTTGTAACAGCAGGTTTGTTCCTGAGTCTACCGAAAGCGCTGTTATTCGGGAAATCGGTATCGATAGTATATGTATAGTTCGCCGGTTTTTTTATTTTATATTCATTTAATATGTATTTACTTTTTATTACCGATTCCCCTTTCAACTTCTTCCCATCTTTTTGTATCTGAGTAATATGTTATTGATTCTCCTAACGATGTTCCAAACCAAATTTTGAAATTAATACTATCGTGTTTTAAGTAGCAAATTTTCTCATATAAAGCAGTATCTATTTTAAGTTCGACCATATTATTTGGTAACCTCCCGTGCTCCATTTTAAATTGCTCAACCAGTCCAACTATTTCATCCCCTTTTTTAATCATTCTCTTTTCATACCTATTACAAGAGACTAATAGGACAATAAGAATGACTATAATATTTATTCTTTTTAGTGAGAGTATATGTTTCATCTGGATCATAGTTTGATAATATAAACCTCCACAATTAATTGTTAAAATCATCTTCAAGTTTACTCAAATCCAAAGGTTTGGTAGATTTATTCTGTTTGGATGGCTTTTTATCCCTTGACTGGACATTGGGTAAGGAGTTAAAATTAGGTGCATTTTCTGGTTTGGTAGCATGTAGAATATTATTCAAATAATTCTGCACTTGTTCCCCAAAATTCATATTACTATTCGGGTCAAAATAGTTTGCTCCAAAATCAGCACCGTATTTATCACTTGGTAGATCTTCGTAGCTATATTTTGAATATTTTGGATCAAATCTTTCTTGCATATACCCTTCTTGAACCGCTTCTCCAACAGGATTTAAACCAGCCTGGTTCAGATAGTACATTTGTATTTCAGGTGTCATTCTGGAAAAATCATCACTGTAAACCTTTTCCTGAGTTTGTATCTTAGTTTGTTTATATGTATAGGCCCTACCTGAATAAAACACAAAATGAGCTATATCTATCCATCCTCCTTTTTCAGTATAAATATACCTGTTGTTACCAGCCTCATTAAATGGAGCTGTGTTTGCAGGTCTTGGTCCTTTCATAGTCATTTGACTTTGTCCCATACGTAGCATGGCTGAATGAGCCGATCTTCCAGATGTTAAACCAATTTTAGTTTCAATATTATTCATAAAACGCAATAGGCCTTCTACAGTTCCAGCTAAAGGTTTAATAGGTTCTTGTCCATCAGGGTCAATCAGAGAAATGGGATTATTAGCTACATAAGTATATGGGGAAATACCAAAGTATTTCTCAGCTGATTGGTCAACAACCAAAAACCTTCCTATTTGCGGGTCCATAAAGCGGCTACCATAGTCGTATAGATCAAGATTCAGACCTCCAATAAGATTGTTTTGGAACTCTTTACCATTGAAGAGGTACCTGTTGTCACTTGTAGTAGTCGCCTGAGGCTTATGAAGCATTCCGAAAGGATAATAATCATCCTGCTGCACAATAACTGCTGTTGTTGAAGGCACATTAAATGACACTCTTGTACTGCCAAGGTGATCTTTCATGAAATACTCGTAAGTGTATGTTCCTGCTGAATTTGTTGCCCTTCCCTCCTGAGTGAGGATATATTTCACCGCTATCCCGTTTGCTGTGCCGTCCAATGTGTATACATAGTTTCCAAAGTACAGAAGTGTTGTCCCTGTTGAAAGCCTCTGCTTTAGCTTTTCTCCTGCTGAAGTATAAACATATTCTATCTTGTTTGCCGGGGTAATTGTGTCACTTATCCTTGCAGGAAGATTAAGGCAATTGTACACGGTCTTCATCCTCTTGTTCCTGTCGAGCCACATGTTACCGTTTTTATCGTAATAGTATTCCTTATTTGTGCATCCGTTTGTGGCATCATAAAAGTCACCTCTCCCTGCAACATCTGGTACCGAGTCAGCGATTGACCTTACCTGGTTTCCCATCCCAGTATATTTATATGTCAGACTGTCAAGCCTTCCAAACGATCCGGTGGCTATCTGCCCTGACCTCAGGAGTTTGAGTATATTCCCGTTTTTATCATATGCCATGATCTCACGATACCTGTTAACATTGGTAGCATAAGAGATACCCTCCCCATATCTGGAAGTTGTCAGCCTGTTCACCTGATCATAAATAAAACCGTATCCTTTCTGAGTGGATCCCGAACTTCCGTTCTTCCATTTTATACCACTTATATTACCATTATATGCTGCTGCACCGTTCATGGCCGTTCCGTTTAGAGCTGCAAAGCCTTCATCGTACAGAAGTTCTGCGCCGAAAAAGTCGCCCTCTCCTCCGCTAAGGTCAGGCTCGTTGATCTTCTTAAGCCAGCCTTTAATGTTATAAGTATAATCGATTTTCTGTAATCCTGTCCCCGACGTTACATGAAGCTTCTTTGTAAGCAGTTGTCCGAGTTCGTTGTACGAAATATTTGATATGTTCCTTTCCGTGCCTGAGTTTATTTTATGATATATGTTTGCCAGTCTTCCCTGGTGGTCATATTCATTTCTTGTCAGCACATAATTTGTAAGTGTCGTTGCCCCCTGCACAACTGTCTGGCTCTCTTTGCTCTTTACGAGCCATCCCGGGAAATTTACCTCATTGGTCACAAGGTTGCTCCCTCCCTGTATTCCCGTTGTTTTTGTCTGGATTATCCTGTAACGTTTATCGTAAAAAGTTGCGGTGGTAAACCATACCTCGGAACTGCTTGCGGGGTCTAGCTCTTTTACTTTTGTAACAGCAGGTTTATTCCTGAGTCTACCGAATGCGCTGTTATTCGGGAAATCGGCATCAGTAGTATAAGTGTAGTTCGCAGAACCGTCATTGTTTATATCATAATCATCATAATAGGTTACTGTCAGATAGGTCTTTGTAAATGTAGAATTCGGGAAAGAGTTTTGAGTATAATAATGATGTGTGGAACTTGTGGTTCTTGTTTCATACAGGTTCGTCCCTGAATATGCGTTTACTGCTGTCTGCATCTGGACCCGTGTATTGGCCGACTGGATTGTCCCGGTAAGGATTGGCCGGTTCAACTCATCATACTTGGTAAACAACCATTCTTTGGGTGACTTTACACGCTGTTCCCCGTCCTGGGTGGCAATAAGCCTGTCGCGACGGTCATAAACCATCAATACCGAATCTGCACCTGGAAGCTTCTTTACTACCATTCTCTGCCTCTTATCGTACCTGTAAATATAGCATAAACTGGCCAGATCGCCAGCTGCAAGAAATTCATTACCGCTACTAAAGGTATGAACGATTTCGCAGAAAATCTTAAAAAATGCAGGACGCAGAAGGGGGATATCCCAGGAAGAGATCTCTAAAAAATAAGCATTCACCCGGTTCAGTTTTCCAGGTATGAAAGAGGGCAGAGTGTACCCTCTATTGAAGTCGTTCAAAAGATTGCCGATGCACTGGAAGTTTCAATTGATTAACTTGTATACGGAGATCAGGATAATAAAGCAGAACAGTCTATCTTAGATCGTGAGCTGCTCTCGATGTTCAAACAGGTTCAGCTACTGAGCGAACGCCAGAAGGGGATTGTAAAGGATTTCTTATCTTCTTATATACTCAAAAACGACCTGAAGCAAAAACTTGCACAAAGAAAAATGGACAAATTAAAAGCAATCACCATCATTGAAGCACCGGTTAACGGCACTGATCCGCTCAAATGAGTTAAAGAATTTTACAATAAAATATACTTCAAATACACCTCTACTATATCAATAATTAACCACCAAGATTACCTTCGATCTCTTGCTCTGACAAAAATTTAACTATTCGTTCAGATATTACCTTGATTTTTTCTTTCATTTTTTCATTGGGATAATCCAATAGGTCGGTTTGAAGCTCTATCATATAATTATATATAGATTCTTTTGAATTATAGACTTCAATTATGGGTTCAACATATCTGGAATATTCACCAGTCGTACCCTCGTAATAATTTATAGGTTTAAATTCCTGAAGTATACCAATTGGATCCCAATCATTTAATAATTTTTCAACCTCCAAGTATATTTTCTTCTTTTCCATTTTAATTTAGTTTAAAATCCTGTAAAAATCCCCCGTATACCTCCTTCAATTTCATTATAATCTCCCATTACTGTAATAATTGTACCTTTATTATAATAAACCCGAAATGATTTAAATTTTTGGTTTAATCCGAAATGATAGGAATTTGTTACCCTGGTTTCAGGTAGTTTTTTTCAACAAAATAGAAAAAAATCAATGTAATATTGAGTCTTGTTTAAGTATTCATTAAACTCATTAAACTTACACCGTTTATGAAAGAGATATGAAAATGAAGGAGATGCCATATTTCACCAACTTTCACTTTGTTTTAGTTGACTTCATTACTTTTTCATAAAACTCTCTTACCTTTACGGATTCTTTCTCCCAGGTAAGTTCTTCAGCTGCTGTAACAGCGTTTTGCTTCAATTTGTTCAGCAGTTCCCTGTTATTTCTCAGTTTATTGATAGCATCGGCAATTGCTGAAGGTGTAATTTCCGGAATGATCAGTCCGCAATCATATTTATTTATGATAGCTGAAACCTCCTGCAGGTTCCCGGCAATTACAGGTATCCCTGCTGATATATAATCGAACAGCTTGTTGGGCAGACTGAACCTGTAATTGAGATTGGTATCCTTGTCGAGGCTCAGACCTGCATCTGCAGTTCGTGTAAACCTCATTAGTTCATGCCATGGTAATTTTGGCACAAATTTAACCCTGCCGGATAGTTTAAGGTCAGTTACCTGTTTCCGGAGTTCGGGCAATACATCACCCGATCCGGCAATTATCAGACTTACATTTTCAACCAGGCTCATAGCTTCTATCAGCTCCTCTCCTCCCCTGTCGACATTAATTCCTCCTCCCTGCAGAATTAGAAGAAGATCCTCAGGATTCAGGCCCGTTTCTGCCTTAGAAAATCCTGCTATTCTTTTTGACGACCTGGAACAATTCCTTACAACTACCGGCCTGATACCATATTCAAGCTCATATTGCTGTGCTATTGAATCACTTACCGTAATAACATGATCAAGATGCGGAAAAATATTTTTCTCTATTGTCTTCCATACCCATTTAACAACAGGTCTCTTCTGAATCTCCGGCACTCCAGTAAAATATTCATGTGAGTCATAAACAAGGATTTTCCGTTTCAGTCTGGATATCAGAAAATTCGGAAGTAAAGTATCAAGGTCATTTGCAACCAGGATATCATAATTGTGAAAAAGAAGGTAAAAGAAGAGGCGGATGTTAAAGAATTTATAGAACAGAAATCCTTTGTGAAAGAACATTCTGAACCTTTTTGTTCTGAAAGGAACCTGGTCATTTTCACAACAGCTCCCCGATCTTCTTCCGATTATTGTGACCACACAGCCAAGATCAGTGACTGTCTTTGCCATTTTCTGAACCCTCTGGTCGTGGCAGATGCAGTTTATGACGGAAAAAGCGGCGGTGGGGAGTTGTCTGCGATTACTCATGAAGTAAAGATAAGGAATACGGCGCAAAGGCACAAAGGGATTACCGGTAGTTCAATGATGTGAAGTGGGAGAGAAGGTGAGGGGGAGATTGGCATAGCCTTCAACCTAAGGACTTTTAGGGACAAAAGTTTCCCCTCCTTTTTAAGGAGGGGAAACTTATTTGCCTATAATCCAGATAATTACAGTAGTTTCCGTTATTAAAATATTCATTAAGTTGACGGCTATGGGGCTGAGGGTGAATGGGAGAAAAGGCGAAAAGGTGAAAGTCCTGTCGTTGCATCCATGCTCCTATACTCCTTTGCGCCCCTGTGCCACCTAGTATCTGTATTTCTTCTTAAACAGAAGTACTCCGATAACAAAATACGCCAACGACAGTACCAATATCCATATAAGCTCAAAAAAGATATCCTGGAAACCAGCATTATGGTTGAGTATCTCATTAAAAACTCTTGTCCCGGTAGCGGTTGGGAGGATATCGGTCAGATAAACCTGGTTACCGGCTAATCTGACCAGGTTTATCTTTGGTACAGGGAAAAAACAATCTGAGAAAAAAACCAGGATAAAGAAAGGGAAGCATCCGAGGGTCAGCAATCCGAACATTGTCCTGATAAAACAGGCAGTGATAATACTGATACTGATCACGGAAAAACAAGTTAAAATGCCGGTCAGGAAAAACAGCATGATAGAACCCGAAGTCTTATATCCGATTGAGAAAGCAGCAAAAAGAGTGAGGATAATGCAAAAAAGACCTATAATTATCTGATTCAGACTCACTGCAGTCATGAATCCGGAGGATCTGAGTTTTGATAAACTAAGTCTGGTTATTGTATCTTTTTCTATCTCGCGCACAATTGATGCACCTGAGGTAAATAAGATCATGATTATTCCCATAACGAGCATTGCGGGAATATATGCATTAAAATCATCAGCAGATATACCGGCACTCTCAGCATTCAGGTAATAGAAATGCATCAGATAAACAAAAAAGGGTGCAAAGAGTAACACCAGGATCAGAATTTTCCAGTCACGTATATTTTCTTTCAATGTCTTTATAAAACAGGAAATTGTCTTCATTCTCTTAAACTCCTTCCGGTCAGATTAATGAATATATCTTCCAGGCTGTTCTTTCTCAATCTAAGATCCTGTATCTTAATTCCATTTTCTCTTAAGATTTTCAGCATTTCATCCAATGCCGGTATGGGATCATTAACTTTGAATAACAAACTATCAGAAGTAATTGTCATTTTTTTCACCAGCTCCAGGTTAAGGGAAGAGATGAATTTCTTCTGAAGATCGCCGCTGATCTCAATCTCAATAAGATCTTCATAGCCGCCTGTTTTCCTGACTTCATCTGTTGTTCCTGAAATGAGCAGTCTGCCATGGTCAATTATACATATCCTGTCGGAAAGCTTCTCAGCCTCCTCCATATCATGTGTTGTAAGGACCACTGTCGTCTTATCTTTTATCGATCTTATATAGTCACGCACCAGAATCCTGCTCTGGGGGTCGAGTCCTGCCTGTGGCTCATCCAGAAAAAGTATCCGGGGCGAATGGATCAGGGCAAGAGCGATATTCAGCCTTCGCTGCATTCCGCCTGAAAGCTTTTTGGCAATCCTGTTCTTAACACCAGAAAGCCCCAGTGACTCCAAAAGTTCTTCACCTTTCAGAATTACTTCCCTGGCAGACATATCGTACATACGGCCCATAAAAACAATCTCTTCAAGACAGGTCAGGTTTTCCCATATAACAATATGCTGCGGACAAAATCCTATTGAATTGCCGTTTTTATTACTATCGATTATCACTCTTCCGCTGTCAGGTTTCAGAAGACCGGTCATCATTTTAATCGTGGTGGTCTTGCCTGCCCCGTTCGGACCTAAAAAGCCAAATATCTCCCCGGGATAAATTTCAAAGGATATGTCATTAACAGCAGTGATTTTACCGTATCTTTTGACAAGAGATTCAGCTTTTAGTATGGGATTCATGTGATTCGGGCATCCGCTTTTTGTTCTGTCTGATTCAACATACCGCATTTAATTGATCTTGCTTTGTAATCAAATGTAATAATTAATATTAATTCCTTAGCTTTCATAATTCATAAACTTTGTGTCCTTTGTGAAATCCTTAGTGCTCTTTGTGCCTGCCTGCCGTCAGGCAGGGTTAAACAAAAATTGTTATTTAACCACAAAGGATCACTAAGGTTAGCACTAAGGAACACAAAGGAATTCAATAATTTAAGTATATTTATGAATTAAAAAGAACAGAAAATTATTTATACGTATAAATTTATTATTTTTGTCGTATATAAACAATTTATGGATGCAAAAATTACAATGTCATTCGACAAAGATGTAATTGCGAAAGCAAAGAAATTCGCTGAATCCAAGAATATAAGTCTTTCCCGTCTTACTGAGTTTTTACTAAGACAGATTACCAGCAGTAATACGAAAACCCTTGAAGATATAAAGGTTTCAGAATGGGTGATGCAATTGTCAGAGGGTAAGGCTGAATATCATATACGAAGGCGATCCAGAAAATCAATGAAAAATGAATTTTTTAAGAACCAATTATGAAGATTTTTCTTGATGCCAACATTCTTGTGACTGTCATTAACAATGAATATCCGCTTTTCAGTCTTGCATCAAGAATAATGAGCCTTCAGGATTATAAAAGGTTTACAGTCTATACTTCACCAATATGTCTGGCAATTGCATTCTATTTTGCAGAAAAGAAAAGCGGAACATTGATTGCTTTGAAAAAAATTTCCCTGCTTGCTTCAAAAATAAATACAGTAACATCCGGGCAGAATGAAGTAAGACAAACTGTTTCCAACAGGAAAATCCTTGATTTTGAAGATGGTCTGGAGTATTACTCTGCACTGAATGCAGGATGTGGCATAATAATTACGGAAGATACCGGCGATTTTCATTTTGCAGAGATTGAAGTGCTGAATTGCAGTCAGTTTTTTGAACGCTATTTTGCCGTCTGATTTACCGGGACTCACCTGAATATCTTCCTTTTATTCAATTCCCGCTGGTATATGGCTGCATACCTGTTATGCTCTGAAAGAGTCCTTGAGAAATGATGATATCCCGAGAAATCAGCTTTTGCAACAAAATATAGATAATCATGCTTTTCAGCATTCAATACAGCATCGATACTTCCAATTGGAGGACATCCTATGGGACCCGGAGGCAGGCCTCCGTTAATGTATGTATTGTAAGGTGAATCAATCCCGAGATGTCTTTTCAGAATCCTGGTCAATGAAAAATCGTTAAGCGCAAACTTGATTGTCGGATCAGCCTGAAGGGGGATTCCCCTTTTAAGCCGGTTAAGATAAACTCCTGCTATTTTTGGTTTTTCATCTGCTTTTGCAGCCTCTTCATCAACAATAGAAGCAAGGGTGGAGACCTCTACAGGGGTCAGGTCAATGGCTTCAGCCTTGGATTTCCGCTCATCGTTCCAGAATTTCCGGTTTTCTTTCAGCATTCTTTCATACAGTTCTTCAGGATCAGTGTTCCAGAAAAACTGGTAGGTATTCGGGATAAAAACAGAGATGATAGTCTCTCTTGAGAAACCATCATCCTGGTAATATGAGCTATCCGTTAAAAAGTTTATTATTCCGGCTGAATCCGCACTGATCTGGCCGCCTATTTTGCCTGCAAGGTCGTAAAGAGTACGGACATTATTGAAAGTTACATTCACAGGAGCCTGATCGCCTGAACGGAACATATTTATTGCCTCGACATAGCTCATCTTCTGTTTGATAACATACCGTCCGGGTTTAACATTTGCCGGATAATTCTTCCTCCTGGCAATCCGGTCAAAAACCACAGGGTGTTTTACAGGGATATGTGCCTTTATGGAATCCATTGCCTGGCTGTATGAAGCTGATTCGGGAATAAACAGTACTATCTCTTTCCCGGGTGGGACAATATTCATTCCGAATAATACTTTAATCAGCAGTATTAAGGCAACCGAAAATATCAGTCCGGCAGACAACAGGAGAAATTTCAGTGTCTTATTTATCATTGGCTTACAACGGATGCGCAAATTTACGGATAATGTTGGAAAGAGCAAAAGGTCTTAGGGTCATGCAGTCTATGGTCTTCCGGTCAAATTTTACAAGCTGTAGCTTTTATTACATTGAAGGCCGCACGGATTTGACTCTGTGTAACTCTGTGATTCTCTGTGTAACTCTGTGTAAGTTCTTAATTCCCCCTTTCATAATTATTTCTTCTACTTTAAGATCATACTTTTACCTCACTTGTTTAATATTTATTAATATTTTTACAGAGCGAATAATAATTAAATCCTTTAAAATGTCTGTTTCGATGTTAATTTTACTTCTGGCAATCGGTTTAGTTACCGGTGTGATGGCCGGAATGCTTGGAATCGGTGGTGCCATTATCATGGTTCCGGCGCTTGTATTCATCATGGGATTCAGTCAGCAGATGGCACAGGGAACAAGCCTTGCAGTTATGCTCCCTCCTATCGGAATAATAGCTGCATATAATTACTGGAAAGCAGGACAGGTGAATATAAAATTTGCCCTTATCCTTGCAGTGACATTTATAATTGGTTCATATTTCGGATCAAAGCTGGCTCTCACCCTGCCACAGCCGGTACTAAAGAAGATATTTGGCATTTTGCTTCTTCTTGTTGCTGCCAGAATGCTTTTAAGCAAATAAAAAAAGGGTCATACCTTCTGCACGACCCTTTTAATAACTCCCATGTTCCTCAGAACATTATCCCTAGGCTTAATATGAATGACGGCTGGCGGCTGTCGAGATTGAATGTCTGGTTTCCAATTGACACCGACTCGCCGAATCTTTCACTAAGGCTTCCGCCATATCTGGCATCAATAACCAGCTTGTTAAAAATGTCCAGTCCAATCCCGGCCTGATAGCCGAATGTTGCACTCCTGTACAAATCACCGAAATCCGGATCATCAATCAGGGCTTTCGGGGAACCTATATTAATATTTGCCGATGGTCCGGCATTAATATGAAGCGGACCAAGCTTGATACCAAGGAGTAACGGGATTTCAAGACGGGTGAATTTCTGGTGGAGAACATCCTGGACCGGTTACTGTTGTAACAGTGTAATCATAAGAATTGGAGGCCAGCATTATTTCAGGCTGAATAAAAATTGCACCGAGTCCAACACGCAGAAAAGCACCAGCCTGCAAACCCCATTGTGCATCCTTAAGGGTTTCAATATTATTTGTCCCTGAGCTTATTTTATAGGTCGGTACCGTGGCGGTATTGGCACCCAGCTTAAGTCCGAATTTGATCTGCGAAAAAACCGGCAGAACCAGAAAAGCTGCTAAGGTAAATACCAGTAATTTTTTCATAATTTGTATTTTAAATTATTTAAATGAATTTAGGAATAGGACTTTCATCACTATTTTAAGTAAAACGTTTAAAGCATAAAAAGGTTACAAAAAGTATTGAAAAACTCTGCTTTTAAGTTTAACGGGAAAAACAGGAGCTTTATTTCGCTGCGATAGTTGCAGATATTGCCTTTTTCATGAGGTCGAATTCCTCCCGGTCATAGAGGCGGGTAAGAAAAACAATCTTTCCCTGCCTGTCAATGATCACATTCCTTGTCACTCCTGCTTCCTTAAGGGCAAATAATCCGAAAATATCCGCACCTGGATCAAGTGCAAGAGGGTAAGTAACACCAATATTATTTTTGAATTTAAGAACTGTTTCCAGGGGTTCATCCCTGTCGATACCTATTACAATAAGATCTTTATCTTTATTTGGCAGCCATATTTCTTTCTCTATAAAAGGCATTTCGGTTCTGCATACGCCGCACCAGCTTGCAGTGAATTGCAGCATTACAACTTTTCCTTTCAGATTCAGAGAGTCTGTATGATCTTTCCGCCTGCTTCCCTGATCATGAAAATCGGGAGCCATATCTCCAACTTTCACGATATAACCTCTCTCATCTGCTTTTTGAGCATTGCTGCAGGATAATGCCACTAAAAAAATAACCGTCAGGACTAACACAAACTTCTTTTCCATGATAAAACTTTACTATCAAATTAAATTCCCCAAATTTATTAAACAATTTATTATGACAAACGTTCATTTTTAACTAACAAGTGCCTGGAGTGCCTAAAGTGCCTAGAGTGCCTGGAGTTAATAAATATTTTTACCTTAGTAGAAATTTGACTTGATGAAGTCGCTGAAGTATATTCTGACCGTTATCACAATACTGGCTGCACCAATTCTGTATTCCCAGGATACTCCAACAGAGAAAGGATTGAAGGCAATAACTGCCGATGCACTGAAAGCGCAGCTTGGGTTCCTTGCATCAGACTGGATGGAAGGCCGGGCTGCGGGTGAAAAAGGAGAATATCTGGCAGGAGATTATATTGCAAGCATGCTGCAACTTTACGGTGTGAAGCCCGGAGGTGATTATCTGAGAGGTACTGATTATCTTAATTCCCTTGTTCCCGGGGGAAGATCATATTTTCAGAACTTCACCCTGATAAAGACCCTGCCTGACAATGAACCGGAATTCAGACTGGGATCGGTTTCAGGAGATCTGACCCGGGAAACAGGCTTTGCATATAACGTCGATTTTTCTGTCCGGCCATTATACAATTTTGTGGAGATTACAGCTCCTGTTGTCTTTGCCGGGTATGCATTTAAGAATGAAAAAATAAAATTCAACGACCTTGGCAAGACAGATATTAAGGGTAAGTTTATCCTTAAAATATCGGGTTACCCGGCATTTGCTGAAAAAAAACTGAGTCCTTCAGAAATTAATGCCTCTACATCCTCATTAGAAAATTATGCAAGGGAAATGGGAGCAGCAGGCATAATTGAATTCAGTCCTTCGGCATCAGTGGCGGGAAGAGCAGAACCGGAAGAGTTCCTGAACCTCTCCCCTGCGGAAAAAGATCAGAATCGTGGCAGGATCAGGGCGAGATATACATTGCCCGGGAAAACATTTCAGGAAGAATTTATAAGAATCTCTGTCTCCGCAAGGACAGCGGATGAAATTTTAAAGGGATCGGGAATAAATGTCGAAGACTATCTGAAACGGGCAGATTCAAACCAGCAATACGAAATACCTCCCCTGACTGGAAAATCAATCTGTTTTAAATCACACTCAACTGCAGAACAACTGGCTGTAAGGAATATTATCGGCCTCATTGAAGGAAATGATCCTGAAAAATTCATCGTGATCGGGGCCCACTACGATCATATGGGTATGAAAGACGGACTTATCTGGAACGGAGCAGATGATAATGCTTCAGGGACCGTGGGAGTCATGACACTGGCCAAAGCCCTGACAGCCACAGGTGTAAAACCGGAGAAGTCGATCATTTTTGCATTATGGTCATCTGAAGAGCTGGGTCTTCTCGGATCCCGTTATTTTGTAAGGAATTCTCCTTTCAATCTTAAAAGCATAACTCTCAATGTGAATTTTGATATGATCTCCAGGTATATCTCCGATGACAGTAAAAATGGGGTTGTAATGACATATACAACCTCATTGAAAGGATTAAAAGATATCACGGAGTCAAACCTGAAAAAATACGGTATCGATCTGGAAGTTAATTATCAGCCATCTGATGATCCTCCGGGAGGCAGTGATCACAGATCGTTTGTTGAAGCCGGTATCCCAATAATGAGGTTTAAACCCGGTCATCGGGAAGAGTATCATACACCGGCTGATGAAGCAGGAACTCTCAATTGGGATATAATGGAGAAGATTGTAAGGATTAGCTTTGCGAATGTTTGGGAGATGGCGAACAGGGAGTGAATGGTACGAGCCCTCCTACGCTAAAGCTTCGGAGGGTAATAGGTTCGAAGGCTCGATGGTTTGGTCGTGCGGTCATGCAGTCATGCGGTCTTTAGCAATGCAGAAATGTTATTTTATTTAAATCCAAATACTATGAAACGGAGAATGTTCATTTTACAGCTGTTAGTCTTGTTTGTTCTGGCAACAACTATTCAGGCACAGGTAAACGCCAACGAGAAGCTTAGGATTATTGTGATAGGGGCGCATCCCGATGACCCCGACAAGGTAGGTGGGACAGCTCATAAATGGGCTATGCTGGGACATGATGTCCTGCTGGTTTCTCTGACCAGCGGGGATGCCGGGCATCAGTCACTCAAGCCTGCAAAACTGGCAAAGATCAGGAGAGAAGAAGCAAGGAGGGCCGGTGAAGCTATCGGAGTACGGTATATAACACTCAGTAACCACGACGGAAAACTAATGCCCACCTATAAAAACAGACTTGAAGTGATTAAGCTGATAAGGGAACATAAAGCCGATCTGGTGATCTTTCCGAGACCTTATGATTACCATCCCGATCACCGGTATACGGGAACTCTTGTACTTGATGCGGCATATATGGTTACTGTGCCCCGGATTCTTCCGAAGGTGCCGCATCTCGAAAAAAATCCTGTCTTCCTCTATATGAGCGACGGATTCGTTCATCCCGAACCATTTAAACCGGATGTATGCGTTATTATCGATGACGTTATAGAAAAGAAGATCGATATGTATCATCAGCATACGTCGCAGATGTATGAGTGGCTTCCTTATAACCGTGGAGGACTTTCAGAAGTCCCTGCAACTGAAGCTGAAAGAAGGGAATGGCTTGGAAAGACCCGTAAAAGCTCATCCAATGCCGGGGCATACCGCGAAAAGCTAACCGAATTATACGGTGAAGAAAAAGCATCGGCTGCCAGATACTGTGAAGCTTTCCAGGACTCAGGGTACGGTACCCGACTCACAAAAGATAATATCAAAAAGTACTTCCCATTTATTGGTAACTGAGATACTGGCTGTTCTGCTTTAACTCAATAAAGTCGTTGCCAGTTTCCCGGTAACCATATTCGAAACAATAATGGAATCTCTGTCCTCCTGATGTTTCGATTATATGGGTGAAAAAGCTGAAGTTATAACCAAGGGCAAACAGCGCATCTTTATGAACATCGTGCTTACCCTCGTTATAGAGATCTGAGAGGATCCTTCTGTTCTTCCGCAGTAAACCATGCACATTCCGTACAAAATTGTTTGAATCGCGGTTAAGACGGTTATTGAAATTATTCCTGCACTGGTCGGAACAGAATTTCTTATCGGTGCGGCCGCGAATAACTTCGCCGCAATCGAGACATTTCTTTTCCACAGCACTAAAGTTTTGATAAAGATAAAAAAAAACGTTTACAAACGACTAGAAACGGATCTGAAAAAAGGACTTTATGGTGGGAAAAAATTGCTCTTCAGGCTGCTATGGACCCTGCGAAATAAGATCATCCAGGAAATCGGCCAGTTTTAAAAGGTCAGCCCTGGAATTAAAATCAACCTTATTTGCCTTAAGATATTTGTTGATTATATCCTTCTTCGCCGGCAACAAAAGAAATATATTTTTTCTGGTAAATTGAAGATATTCGTGTGCTGGTGTTGAAAAATAATAACCAGGTGTATTCTGTAGCAGCCAGTCCTCATCAGGTACCAGATCATTTGTAAACCCCTTAGTTATCAGAAAACTATATGATTCGGAGGCAGAAGTTCTGTTTATTGTACCAAAAGCACCTTCCTTCTGGATATCTTTAATTATGATTTTCTGATTTAAGAAGACTCTGAACGAACCACTCCGGATAATTTCAAGATAACCGTTCCTGTAATAAAATGTATCTTGTGCAACAGTAATGTATTTTATATCCTTTTTGTTTGCAATTATCAGTGTGTCAGCTGACCGGATAAATTCCATTTCACCGGAAAGAAAATTATAATTAAACCTCGCGGAATTGGTTGTTCCGTTTTTTGAAACAGCTTTTCCATCGGCAAAATCCTGATACCTGTACCGGATATTAAAAGGGAAGTAATCAGTTACTCTTGTCCCTGCTTTTACCAGTACAGGTTCGGAATTTTGAGCTGTCAGAAAATGTGTTAATAATAAGAATAATGAAAAAGCAATATACCTGCTCATAATAGTTAACTTCTTCATTATTAAGTGAAGCGTCATAGTCCTTTGAATTTCTGTGCTATCTCATTTACAAGTCTGAAATCGTCATCGGACCCTGCAGGATTCCACGGAGTACCTTCTCCATCGTCAGTTACTGATTTAAGAAGAGCAGCGGCATCCTCCTTTTTATTCTCTGACATCAGCTTAGCCCAATCGATTAATTTCTTGTTCCTGGTCATTTCTGTCCATTGTTTAAAATAACCCGAAGATTCTTCTGTGCGGCCAAGTTTTTTCAGCGCCATAACCGACAGGTAATTGATTGAATTGCCTCCCGATGGCTTGCCTCCGTTATAATCTGCAACTTTCGCGAGCAGTTCGGCCGAAAGCTTCTTATTACCCAGTTTTTCCTGAATCATTGAACTTATGAAATTCTCAGCCCTCTCATCGACATTAAATGGCCGGCCGACGCCCAGGTTTTCAGGCCATTTATAGGAATTATTCGTATAAACAAGCGCTTTTCTGGCCTGGTTGGAAGAATAATATTTTAACGCATTCATCAGATTTGCAGTCTTCCATGCCACTCTTCCTGAGCCTGCACCTTCATGAGGAAGAATTTCAGTATTCTCCAGAATTTTAATACTTCCATCATAATTGCCATTATATAACAGAGCCAACGCATGATCGAATTTTATTATGTATGACTCTCCGGCAACTTTCATAGCCCTGGTTGTGATGTCAAGAGCCTTGTCATACTTATTTTCTGAAGTGTAAAATCCATACAATACATGATACGATCTCCAGTTATCAGGACTCAGTGAGAGGGCTTTCAGGAGATCTGTTTCTGCATCCTGACCTTCTTTTTGTCTGAATGTACCCCTGGTCATATAGAAGCCGTAACTATCAGGCATATTCCCGCACTGATCAAAGTACCAGGCTGCTCTTTCAGTCTGCTGCTTACTCCAGTACAACAGAGCTGAATAATATTTAGTTTTCCATAACGGAACTTTACTTTCAGCCCACTTAAATATGTCGACAAATTCATCCCTGTACGGAAACACATACTTGTCATCTCCTTTGAGGGCTTTCTGGAGGTAAGTGTCACATCCGGAAGCATCATTATTTTTTTCAGCCAGATAAGCAGCAAGGTAGTCTGCAACAGGATTTGAAGGGCTTTGCTCCATAACGTTAAATGCTTCCTTTGTCAGTCCGGCATTCATATACCATAATGCCAGCTCTGTATAGGTTTCATACTGAAGCTCATTTGTTATTCCGGATTTAAATGCCTTAAGAGCTCCCGGATCTTTCGTCGAATAGTATTTTTCGAATGCAGCAAAATGATTGAGCGGATCTTTCTCAAGCAGGTCAGCCAGAATTTTATTGTAAACTGACAAATCATTTCTCAACCTGGCAATAACTGCCCTGGTATAAGAAATATTCTTATCGATTGCATTATATAAACCTGCATCAGTTGCATATTCCCAGGCTTCATCGAGCCTGTTTTCCTGAAGGGCGATAAGAGCAAGCTTATTCCGTGATACTGCTTTGTACTGGGGCGAACGGAGTGTTATTCCAAAAGCATCTCTTGCCTTATTAAATTCCTTTTTCTTTGTAAGAAGAACACCGTAAAGAAAATTTGCATCCGGATCATAAGTATTGAACCTGATCACTTCAAGTAATTTCTTCTCAGCCTCATCAAATTTCAGATTCCTGATATCAATATCGGCAAGACCGGTGAGTGCAGGCAAATACCAGCGATCCTTTTCAAGACATCTTTTAAAGTAAGTTTCAGCATCAGAATAAAGTCTTTGTTTGGCTTTTTCAATACCTGTTGTATAGAGACCAAAAACAGATTCCCAGTCAAAATCTTCCTGGATTACAAGCGGACGGTCAAGAAAATTTGCCTCTTTATCGGACATATTGTAATTTAATTCACCCTTTGCCAATCTGAAAATTACGTTTTCAGTTTGAAGTGTGATCTTCTTTTCAAGTTCCTGTTCCGGTTCCAGGTCAAGCTGAAATTCCTGAAGGATCTTTCCGGACGGATCGGTTATAAGGAGTTTATCATTAACGAATGAGAGAGCCTGGAATTCCAGTTTATATTCATTTCCTTCTTTTTCAATGTTAAATATCCCTTCACGTGAAATTGCCTTCACATTACTGAAATTGCTCAGAGGGAACCATAATTCGGAGAAAGTTTCAACAGCTCCCGGTTCGAAGAACTGATGCTTGAACGGACTTCTGGTACTTGCGTCTCCTTCCTGGTTAAAAAGAAGTCCGGTCTGCATTTCAATATATTGTGTATTTCCTTTCTCAGGATCAGTAAGCAGATCTGTCCAGATAGCTCCGTCGCGGGCAAGGGACCATATCCAAATCTTTTTCCCCGGTTTTACAGGTTGTCTTGTCCAGTGGCCGAATCCCGACTGGGTGTCATGATAATACCCTGCGAACCAGTCAGTATATTCTCCGAGAACATGATAACTGTGAGATGAGCCGTAATTGTTATTCTTATAAAATGAGATATCTCTTCCGTCTTCTCTTACAGGCCAGTCGGATGCGTCCCCGTCATGACCTATTTCCGCCTTCCCGGGAAAATAGAACCTAAGATCGTCTTTGCCATCAGCTGCAGCGGTCTGCCAGTGATATAAAGATGTTTTCATATCCGTCGGATTATTCCAGTAGGAATTTATCTCGAACCAGGCTTTATCAGCAGGAAGTCTTATTTCAGCTCTCCATTCAGTGCGTGAGGTCAGCTCGAGTGATCCGACAAAACATGAAACACTTCCGTCAGGATTTTTTCTGAAGGAATAATCAACAGGGGTGGCAACCGTCGGTGCATGCCCGATTGATCCGAAATTATGTTCTATACCGCCGGAGGTCCAGGGACCTCTCATTGAAATATCCCTGAACTTAACAACATTATTATGATAGATGAAATACTGATTGTTCTTCTTATCCAGGGCGCCCCATACCTTCCCTCCTATTTCCGGAGCAACCCAGACCTTGATCCACTTATTTTCGAGGACCACCATTTTATGCTTTTTCTCCTCCGGGTCTGCGGAAAAATAATCATATCTGAAATAGGGATAGATCTTTCCCGGCCGGGCTACAGGGTCGGGATCACTGAAGGAATAAGTTGAAAAAGGAATAAGTTCTTCCCTGATGGTGGCTTCCTGACAATAAATATAAGTCACCAATAATGCGAAATATGAAATTAGAAACAGTTTTTTCATTATCCATCAATGTTTTAAGTGTATTAATTCATTTAAAAATAGATTTTGCAAAGTAACAATTATTTAAATGCATCCGGTCAGGAGAAATTCTCCAATCAATAACAAAAATGCAAGAAAAAGGTGATTTAAATCATAGAAAATCGTGATGTTAGAATTATCTTGTCATGAATTTATTTAATCAATTACCCTGATTGTGTCGTAACACCGTGATTTAAACTTTAATTTCCAACTTTAACTTTTTTTAACAAAATTTCACTATAATTGCATGTCCAATCTAAAAGGTGGGATAGACCAAAAGTTTTAATAAATAACCAAATCCTGAAACTTAGATTTTTATTATGAAGAAAATCTTATTAAACCATAATAATGAAAACAGTAAGCTGATACTGTACAAATCAGCATTTCTCTATTACCCTAATTATTAATTAAATTAAATCTTTATGAAGAAAAAAATGTACCTCATCCTATTCGTGCTGCTTATTTCTTCTGCCTATGTAATGGCACAGGTAAGAGTAAGCGGGAGCGTAAAGGATGCAGATGGATTAGCTCTGCCCGGTGTATCTGTTGTTCAGGTTGGAACAACAGTCGGGACGACAACCGATTTAAACGGAAGTTTTTCACTTAATGCAACTTCTGCCAATGCGGTCCTGCGTTTCACTTTTGTTGGAATGACATCCATAGAAGAACCATTAAACGGCAGGACAACTATAAATGTAACCATGCAATCCGAGAGTATAGGCTTGCAGGAAGTAGTTGTTACAGCACTGGGGATCACGCGGGAAAAGAAAACACTTACCTATGCTTCGCAACAGGTTTCAGCCGCCGATATCAGGGTAGCTGGTAACTATAACTGGATGGAAGGTCTTAGTGGTAAAGCTTCCGGTCTTGATATTAAAGTCAGCAGTTCAGGAGCGGGTGGCTCAACAAAAGCAGTATTAAGAGGGAATAAATCACTTGTCGGACTCAGTGAACCTCTTTATGTTATTGACGGTATTCCATTGATCAATAATAAAGGCGGACAGCCTGATTCATATGGCGGCACTGATGGAGGTGACGGACTTTCGGCACTAAACAGCGATGATATTGAAAGTATCAACGTACTTAAGGGTGCTAACGCCTCTATACTTTACGGTAGTCAGGGCGCAAATGGTGTTGTTCTGATCACTACCAAAAAGGGAAGATCAGGAAAAGTGAATGTATCCCTTAACTCAAATACCATGTTTGAAACAGTATCCGGCCTGCCTGAATTTCAGTTCAATTATGGTGCAACAGGAGGTTCGGATTATAGCTGGTCAAAGACACCCGGAAATTATCAGGATTCTTATATCAAAGATTTTTTCCAGACTGGCATTACCGCCACAAATTCAATTTCTATAAGTGGTGGAACTGACAAAACAACAGTATATTTCTCATATGGTAATACCTATGCCAAGGGTGTCTATCCTACCAATAAGTATCAAAAAAATAACTTTTCATTTAATCAGTCGACAAAACTGTTGAATGATAAAGTTACAATCAGTTCAAATGTCCTGTTGTCAAGTGAGTCGACTAACAATCGGCCGGGGGCCGGTTATTACAACAACGCTCTTACAGGATTATACCTGTTTGCCCGTGAAAGAGATTTTGAATCTTATAAAGAGACCTATCAGGTATTGGATCCGGCCAGGAATTTATATAAAATGAACTGGTATTCGACTGAGGAAAAGATGAACAATCCTTATTGGGAGATCAATAATAATTCTAAAGTTGAATACATCCATGCGCGTAATTGCCAGTTTAAAGTTGTCATGGGATATAGCGAAGAACCTCAGATTTGATGTCAGGGGAAACATTGACTATAATGACAAATTAAATGACTACAGATATGCAGCTGCCGGTAACTCTGTGAGCGTTAGTCCAAACGGATCATGGAATTATTCTAAATACAATGATAATGCATTATATACAGATGGAATATTAAGTTACAATAATAAGTTTGGCAATTTCAGCTTAACTGCGCTTGCAGGTGCAAGCTGGCAGCATAATATTTTAAACGATGGTATGTCTGTATCTAATGGCACTGTCAGTTTACAGTACCCCAATTTCTTCTCATTCGCGAACTTTCCTTACAACATCATGTTTAATCAATCGATAAACAAAACACTTAAACAAGGAGCGTTTGGCAACGTGCAATTAGGTTACAGAGATATGTTGTTTTTGGATCTTTCGGGGCGTAACGACTGGGCTTCTACTCTGGCAGGCACAGGGAATGAATCTTATTTTTATCCTGCTGTGGGTATTACGGCTTTACTTAGCAATATGTTTAAATTGCCGGAAGTGATATCTTTCGCTAAAATAAGGGCTTCATTTTCTCAAACATCCAATGAAGTACCTTTTAATGTTGTAAATCCTCAAAATAGTATTGGTGGTGCGGGCACCCCCACCGGAATCGGAGGTATTACCCGAAATACACAGGTACCTTTTACCAATCTGAAACCTGAAGAGATAACAAGTACTGAAGTTGGAGCAGAAATGAGATTTTTCAACGGAAGGGCAGGATTTGAATTTACATATTATGATGATGTAAGCAAAAATCAGTTCCTGACATTAAGTGCTCCATCCGGATCAGGGTTTACCTTTTACTATGTAAATGCCGGTAAAATAACGAATAAGGGATTTGAACTAACGTTAGATTTTACGCCAGTTGAATCAGGCAACATAACCTGGAATTCATCAGTAAATTTATCACAAAATAAAAACAAAATTGTAGAACTTATCGCTGAGAATCCTGATTACCAGGTTGGTGGCGACAACGAAGGTTTTGCTTCCATTATCAAAGCAGGCGGATCATTCAACGATATATGGATCTACAAATTTGCAAAAAATGAAGCCGGTCAGATTATCCTTGACAGTAAAGGAGTTCCTACAAAAGCTGCCAAGCAGGAAAAAGTCGGAAATGCTAATCCTGATTATGTTATAGGATGGAACAATAACTTCACTTTTGGAAACTTCTTCGCCAGTGCACTGGTTAATGGCAAGTTAGGAGGAGTTGCTTTCTCAAAAACTGAGGCTTTTCTTGATTCATACGGTGTAAGTAAAAGAACCGGAGATATCCGTGATGCAGGTGCAACAATGCCGATTAACGCTGTCCAGGGAGAAACTACTGTAACGTCAATTGATCCGTATATCTATTACGGTGCTGTTGGTGACAGGAACAGGATCATGGAGCCTTATGTCTTCTCCAGAACCAATATCAGACTGGCTCAATTTGTCGTTGGTTATAACCTTCCTGTACAAAAACTCGGATTGCCGCTTAAAGCAGCTTCGATATCCTTTATAGGCAGAAATCTATTCTTCTTCTACAAAGACGCTCCGTATGATCCGGAACAATCAATGAGTACTGCCAATAATATGCAATCCAATGAGGTATTCAGTATGCCTGCGACAAGAACTTACGGAGTTAATCTTAAGGTAAATTTCTAAAATCTTAAAAAAATAAAATATGAAAAAGCTATTTATATTATCACTATTCCTGGTTGCACTTACTGCGTGCACTAAGAATTTTGAAGAAGAGAACAAGAATCCGTATCAGATCTCTGATGAGATGCTTAAGCAGGACTTTAACCTGGTGGGTTCACCATTCTCAGGATTATTGTACAATCTCTACGGAGGTCAAATTGAAGAAGACCTCTGCCAGGATTCCTGGATGGGACATCTGAATACACCGACTCCTTTTGTCGGTAACGTTAACAATACCACCTATTATATCCGCTGGAATTCATACTGGGGTCGCGTTTATGGCAGCGTGATGTCTCCCTCCAAGCAAGTTATCAGATTGGCGAAAGAAAATGACCTGCCACTTTTTGCAACATGGGCGAAATTGATACGGATACTTTCTGTGTCTAAAGGGACTTCTATTTATGGACCGATGATCTATACCAATTATGGTTCAACCGCCAATGTCATTCTTTATGACAAAGAATCTGATCTCTACAACTTGTTCTTTGCACAGTTAGACACCATTCAGACTGAATTTGCCGCGAACAAGGATTACAAAGGTTTTGCAAAATTCGATGGCAGCTATAAAGGAAATATTCCATCCTGGATGAAAGTGGTTAATTCTCTGCGATTGAGATTGGCAATGCGTATAGTAAAGATCAATCCCACACTCGCTAAAGCACAGGGAGAAAAAGCGATGAGTGATCCGGCCGGATTAATTACCGCCAACGCAGACAACTTTAACGTTGCATTATTGGGAAATAAGCTTTATATGAATGTAATTTGTTTTGAATGGGATGATACACGAATGGGTGCTGTAATGGAGTCCTTCCTGCTTGGGTTAAAGGATGGAAGGATTTCGAAATACTTCCAGGGCCCAAATCTTGGTCAAGCCCCTAGCCTTTCGATATATTCATATAAAGGAATCCGCAATGGCGCTTATTGTGACGCTAAAATCGACAGAGTGCCATTCTCAAGGGTATCCGAAGATTTTAAATCTGTACAAACCAGAAGGAACATAACTGCTGCTGAAGTAAGTTTTCTTAAAGCTGAAGCAGCTCTCAGGGGCTGGACAGGAGCAGGTGATGCAAAAACCAATTATGAAGATGGCGTTAAGCTCTCCTTTGCCGATTGGGGCGCAAGCGGTGTGGATGCCTACCTGGCAGATGCAACGAGCAAACCGGTTGATTATGTCGATCCAAAGGATGCAAGAAATAATTTCACAGCCAGTTCAACAATAACGGTTGCCTGGAATGATGCTGACAATAATGAGCTGAAACTGGAGAAGATCATGACCCAGAAATGGATCAATAATTTCACCAACTCTCTTGAGTCGTGGTCCGATTTCAGAAGGACCGGATATCCCAGGATACCTCATGTTGCCAAGAATGACAGCAGTCCCGACTGGGGAGTTATTCCTGCAGATGGATGGATTCAGAGGATGCCTTTTGTAAATGCAGAGAGAACGGGTAGTGCTGCAGCTGTTGCCGATGCAACAACAAAACTGGGTGGTCCGGATCTTATCAATACCCGCCTGTGGTTTGCTCCCGCAGGTCCTAACTTCTAGGCAACCCGGAATTTCATAAATCATTTAATCAGAAAGCACCTGTGAGGGTGCTTTCTTTTTTTATGTTTAACATTAACTCATCCCCCTACCCCCTTCTCTGCTTCGCAAAGAAGGGGGTACAACTCGTTGAATAAATGAATATTAAGCGTTGCATTTATTTAAATACATATTTTAATATGTCTTTTAATATGTCTTATAATATGTCTTATAATACGTATTTTAATGGCTATGTTATAATTTTAACCCTTTTGCCCGAAGGGCATTAATGACAATAGAACCACAGATCATCTCACCTATGACCCCATTGCCCGTAGGCCCTATGTTTGCATAAAAAAAGTTCCAGGAAGTTATTTATTTTTGGATTTGACAGTCTAAACAAATAAAAACCTGAAACTTATGGAAACACAAAGTAACAAAATTGATTTCAGCAATCAAAACATTTATGTGGGTTTTGATGTGCATAAAAGAAGCTGGAAAGTAACGATTCTGACAGAAAAAGTAGCAGTGAAGACATTTTCGCAGGACCCAAAACCTGAGATCCTGTATCAGTATTTGAAATGGAACTTTCCCGGAGGCATTTATCATTCCGCCTATGAAGCGGGGTTTTGTGGATATTGGATACATAATAAACTGTTATCACTTGGGATAAAATCCATTGTTGTAAATCCTGCTGATATACCAACAACAAATAAGGAAAGAGTGCAAAAAGAAGATAAAAGAGATAGCAGAAAAATTGCAAGATCATTGCGCAACGGCGATCTTAAAGCCATTTATGTTCCAGGTTTAAAAACACTCGAAGATCGAAGTCTTTTAAGAGCACGCGCTACAATGGTAAGAGATCTGACCAGGTTTAAGAACCGAATTAAATCATTCTTATATTTTCATGGCATTGACTTTCCTGAGTCATTTAGCAATCCTAAAAGTCATTGGTCCAAAAGGTTTATTTCCTGGCTTGAATCCATTGAATTAAAAGAAGACAGCGCTAAAATATCCCTCAATTCCTTTATACATCAGAGTAAGAATTTAAGAGCAACCATTTTGGATTTGACAAAACAAGTTCAAAGGTTAAGTCAGACTGAATCCTATCAAAATGATATTAAATTATTAAGAAGTATTCCGGGTATAGGAGTATTAACAGCCATGATAATACTGACTGAGCTGGAGACTATAATGAGATTTAGCAATATCGATAAATTGTGTTCTTATATTGGACTGGTTCCATCTACGAGCAGTTCTGGAGAAGAAGAAAAAACAGGTGATATTACCCCAAGGGGCCATAGCGTTTTACGCACTGCAATCATTGAAGCTTCATGGACTGCGATACGCCATGATCCTGTATTATTAAAGTGCCATCTTGATTATTGCAAACGAATGGAAGCAAATAAATCCATAGTAAGAATAGCAAAGAAACTACTCAGCAGAATAAAATTTGTATTGAAAAACAAACAGCCATATGCATTTTCAAGGATTTAATAATTTAATATCTACAAAAACAATTTTGTGAGCCTGTTAAATGCCCTTGCAGTTCTTTAAGAATCTGCTACCCGTAGGCTACAGCTCACATTCTATAAAAATTAAAACGAGGCAATGCAGCCCGTGTTCATTCATAAAGGGTCTGTTGATAGAAGGTTATTTTTGTAGATTAATTTTATTGTGTTTACTTTTTAAGGTTAGGTTTTCTTAGCCATACAGGATACCTGCATTTATAAAAAAAGGGAAGGATAAAACCTTCCCAAAATGCAGTGCATCCATGAAGCTTATTGCTGACAGGTTGCTCCTCAGCAGAGCCTGTTTCCTCTTGGGCTTCACGATTGTAAAATTAAAAAATAAAAATAAAATGAAAAAAGTTCATCTGAAATTTGGTTTGCAACATAGAAGGGCATTAACGACTCAGGTCATTTGATTTATAGATTAGAACAGAGCCTTTTAATACGTAGTTATTACAAAGACTACCCCTGTTTCAAAAGTCCTGATCCACCTCCCAGAGCTAATCATTTACAAACGACTATAAAGAATTACCAGTCGTATATAATTATTTAGCTACCGGATCAGGTGAATAGTATGGTTTAAGTTTGTTATGAAATTAAATCTATGTCAAACTTAAAACTGGAAATCATGAGTGGTTCATTAAGAAACAGAGTAACTCTGATCGGAAACCTGGGGCAGGATCCTCAGATCAAGACGCTTGACGACGGAAGAAAAGTCGCACATTTCACCCTTGCAACAAATGATGGCTTTAAAAACGCCGACGGACAAAAAATTGAAGAAGCAACATGGCATAACATTGTTGCATGGAACGGTATCGCTGAAACTGCTTCAAAATTCCTTAAAAAAGGAAGGGAAGTAGCGCTGGAAGGTAGAATAGTCTACAGAACCTTTGAAGACAAAAAAGGTGTAATAAAGAACGTTACGGAAATAGTGCTCAATGATTTCCTGTTCCTTCAGTCTTCAAAAGGAAAGACAAAAGAGGAAAAGGCTGAGTAGTCGCCCTGCATTTCCCCGTGAAGAGGCTGTTAGGTGTGGAAACAGCCTCTTTTTGGTTTGTATATAACACCATAAAGACCGGTAGCTCCGTCCGTCCTCTGCTTTAACCTTTATCAGGCTCAGGCATTTCTTCCTGCCCTTAAGGCTTTTATATTGATTTCAACCATTTCCCCGCCTTTTTTTGAGAACATTTTCCGGACAGCATTTTCGAGGTCGGTGAATGGCAGATCAATATAATGTGATGCGGCGCCAAGGATAACCATATTCATCGATTTTGAAGATCCGGCCTCCTTTGCCATGGTGTCGGCATCCATGATTTTATGATTTTTTATTTTACGGATTTCTGCCAGTATCTCCTCAACAGGAGGATAGTCGGTGATATTAATGTAGGGACTGGAATTTGTCACCAGCCAGCCCTGTTTTGAAAGCCAGGGAAGGTACCGAAGAGATTCCATCGGTTCCATGGAAATGATAAGGCTTGCCTTTCCGTGAGGGATCAGATCAGAAAGAACAGGTTTGTCGGAAAGCCTGAAATGAGAGTATACATCCCCGCCTCTCTGGCTCATTCCATGAACTTCCGATTGTTTGAAATACAAATTGTTTTCAAGAGCTGCCAGCCCTATTGCAGCAGCTATGGAAAGGATCCCCTGTCCTCCCACTCCGGCAAGTATAATATCATTCTTCATATAAAAAGAGTTCATTTATTCGTTTGAAGCTTCAGCTTTCTTCCTTCTCGATGCTGTCTGAATACATTCTCTCGTAGAAACAATAACCGAAACACCCCTGTATTCAAATTCTTCTTTCATGATCCTTACATTCTCCTCATGATTTTTTCTGAGGGGAATGATTGTCCTGATATGATCATTGCTGACTCCCAGGCCTGAACATATCTTTTCGAGTTTACCGGTACCTTCTGATTTCTGACCTCCTGTCATTCCCGTGGTAAGGTTATCGGATATTATTATTGTAACCGGCGAGTTCTTGCTTACGGCATCCAGCAGGCCGGTCATGCCTGAATGGGTAAAAGTTGAATCACCTATAACTGCAACAGACGGGATCAGCCCTGCATCGGCAGCACCAATTGCCATTGTAACGGATGCTCCCATATCCACACATGAATTAATTGAATTGTATGGTGGCAATGCTCCCAGGGTATAACATCCTATGTCGCTGAAAACACGTCCCTGTCCGAATGGTTTTATAGCTTCTATCAGAGCATTGAACGTGTCTGAGTGTCCGCATCCCTTGCAAAATGATGGCGGACGTGTTTTTACAACTTCTGGAACACTTCGGCCCTGACTGATATTCAGTCCCAGAGCCCTGGCTACAACAGATGGATTCAGCTCGCCATCTCTTGGTACTGTACCGTCAAGCCGGCCCAGGATTTTCACACCGTTGTCAAGTATTCCCCTTATGCCCTCCTCAATCAGCGGAAATCCTTCCTCCAGGATGAGTATCTCATTGCACCTGTTCACTATTTCTTTTATCAGATCGGCAGTGAACGGATAAGCACAAATTTTAAGTACAGGAAGGTCAATTGCCGTTTCTGCCAGATTTTCCATAAGGTAATTATGAGCTATCCCGCATGTAATTATTCCCAGCTCTCTCCTTTTTGAATCGGTGAAGGAATTATATTTCGATATCCTTATATCATATCGTAGTGATTCATAAGTCGCCAGAAGTTTTTTATATTTTTTTCGCGCAAGAGCGGGAAGCAGAACGAACTGGATAGGGTCAGCCGGAAGTTTAAGTTCATTCTCTGGTACCGGATAATTTACCTGTTCGATGCTTGCCCTGGAATGTGCGAGTCTTGTTGTAATCCGCATAAGTACCGGGATCCTGTATTTTTCAGATAATTCAAATGCATCTAACACCATATCATAAGCTTCCTGCTGACTGGAAGGTTCAAAGCAGGGTATAAAAGCAAACTTTCCATAAAATCTGGAATCCTGTTCATTCTGGGAGGAGTGCATAGACGGATCATCAGCTGAAACGACTATAAGACCGCCATTTACTCCTGTCATGGCAGAATTGATAAAACTGTCAGAAGCAACATTAAGTCCGACATGCTTCATGGCCACCATTGCTCTCTTTCCAGCATATGACATTCCCAGAGCCGCTTCCATGGCAGTCTTCTCATTAGCAGACCATTCCCGGTGAATCCTGCGTTCCGCTGCAATGGCTGATGCCTGTATATATTCCATTATTTCAGTCGAGGGAGTGCCTGGATAAGCATACATCCCGCTCAGTCCCGCATCAATTGCAGCCTGTGCAATTGCCTCATCTCCCAGCAAAAGAAGTCTATTCATAATGAGAAATTTAAAGTTCTGAAATTATTAAAATTTAGTTAAATCTTTCCCGTTACACTCAATAATGTTTACTTTGCAGGTGCATACAGGATTAGTGACTTAATTTTTAGCAGTTAATTAATTGAATAAATTCTTTCATACCGTTGTTCTGCTGATCTTAATAATTTTTTCGACCGGAGGCCGGATGATTGCCCAGGAAAGGTTCATCCAGCTGAGCGGTATCATCACTGATGAAGCAAACAGGCCTGTGGCAGGAGTTGCCATAATATCGAAAAAGCTTCAGAGGGGAGCCGTGAGCGAGAGGTCGGGGATCTATTCAATAACCACTGCTCCGGGAGATACGGTGTTTTACAGGGCACTGGGATACAAAAGGTATCATACTTTTATTCCACCATCATACTCTGACAGACGTTGCATGGTTGATATTGTTCTTGAACCCGATACAATTTCAATTGCCGAGGTTACTATTATGCCATGGCGCAATTATGATGAATTTATCAAGGATATGACCAAAGAGAAGCCAGTTGATCCATTAATTGAAAATATGAATGAGAATCTTGCATCTATCTATGTTGCAATAACAAATCAGTCAAACCTCAACGTTTCGCCCGAAGCGGGTTACAGATATGCGATGGAGCAGAATTTCAGTACAATGTCAACCCGGAATCAGTTCCCTGTAAATAACCTTCTGAATCCCTTTGCATGGTCAAGGTTCATCAGTGAGGTCAAAAGAGGCCTTCTGAAGAATCACTCCTTCACCAGGCCACAACAGTCGAAAGTGATCAAGAAGAAGAAACAGAAACAGGGTAAAAACTGATGAAAGATTATCAGGGTAAGCTGGTCGGAATTCTTGGAACTGTAATAATACATCTTGTTGCAGCGATAATTTTTATGTCGTTCAGGATTCATACACTCAAAAAGATCAGGGAAGAATTTACCGTGGAGTTTGAAGCGGTTCAGGCATCAGATGAAGAACAGCTTATCGAGCTTCCGGCATCCTCACTTGAAAGTATTCTCCAGGGTAATGAGGAGCTGCTGAATATTGCAAGGAATCTGGCAAACAGACCTGAAGAGCAGATTGATCCTGCTGACTATATCGACAAAGTGAAGGAGGAGCTGATAGAAAGCGGAAAGTTGGGACCCGACAATTATATCGATGAACAGAAGAGGATGCAGGAGATGGAAGGAGAAGAACAGCTTGCATATGAAAACAATAACCAGGAGGAGGATTCCTTAAAAAAGAAGGATTCAAATGAAATGGCCGCCAATTATCAGGGTCCTACAAGAATATATTACGATCTGGCCGGCCGGAATCATTTATATCTTCCAATTCCCATATATAAATGCCGTGGATCGGGAAAGGTGGTTCTTAAGATAGAGGTCAACCAGAAAGGTTTAGTCGAAGATGCCGGAATTATGGAAGCATTAAGCACCACAAATGATCCCTGCCTGATTGAGACCGCCCTTTCAACCGCCAGGATCTCAAAATTCAACCCGGACATCAGCGCACCGAGAATTCAGACAGGAACGCTCACCTATCATTTCGTTGCACAATAAAATATAGGTAAAGGTTAAGGTTAAGGCTCAGTGCTCAGAGCGCAGAGCAGGGATTGCCGGACCCAATAATCCCCTCCTGGGAGCATAACCGTAAACGTAAGGAGTTTTGGGGGCAGAGTTTCCCCTCCTTTTTTTAAGGAGGGGTGGCCGGGATGGCTGATTTTGAAATGTTTACAATTCTGCTTTCCCGGCCGGGGTGGTTAAAACGGATTCAGCAGAAAGGACTAATTTCTCAGGATTACATCAACCACCCCGGCCAGATCATTTATATTTCTGCACGTCAGATGATTTTGTTGTCTGGCCACCCCTCCTTAAAAAAAGGAGGGGAAAGTTATATCCCTAAAACTCTTTGAGTTGCCGACTGGTCGATCAGGGGAAGGCGCAGAGGAATATTATTTTTTTCCGCTTTTATCCGGGAACGGAGGTATTGCCGGAAGCTGTTTTGCTTCAGTTTTAAGTTTTTCGAGAGCAACACTTATAGCCTTATCCAGCTGGTCATCCTGCCCAAGGTATTCCTTATGCGGATCATTCTCCACAACAATATCAGGATCGACTCCGTAACCCTCAATAATAAAGCTGCTGCCGTCGGCTGCATATGGAGCCCACGATGGTGTGTTAATATTACCACCGTCTATTGTGGGAGCCGGACCTGAAATCCCCACTACCCCTCCCCACGTACGGGTCCCGATAAGAGTACCCAGTTTATTATACTTAAACCGGTAAGAGAACAGATCACCGTCAGATGCAGAATATTTGTCACACAGGGCAATTTTCGGCCCGAGATGGGTACCTCCCGGATTAATATCTCCAACGGTGGCACCTGTATTCATTGTAACATAGTTAATTGTTCTCATCAGCCGCTCGATTATCATCGGGGAGACATTTCCTCCGCCATTGCTGCGGTCATCAATTATCAGCGCCTCCTTATGCAGCTGGGGATAAAAATGTTCGGCAAACTGATTGAGGCCCGGAACCTGCATGTCGGGAATATGGATATATCCGACCCTACCGTTTGTGGCTTCACTCACTTTTCTTGTATTTTCCTGCACCCAGTTATAATAATACAGATCCTTTTCTGAAGCAACAGGCTTAACAATAACATTCCTGCTTCCGGTGAATGAAGGCTTTGAATTTAATGTAAGCTCAACCAGGGTTCCTGCCTTCCCAACGAGCAGTTCATAAATATCATCAACCTTGTTTACCGGCTCTCCGTTTATAGCCAGGATGAATTCACCTTCCTTTGCATCGACACCGTTTACTGAAAGCGGTGAAATAAGAGACTGACTCCAGTTGGCTCCCATAAGAATCCGGTCAATCCTGGCAAAACCAGACGGATCCCTGCTGAGTCTTGCTCCCAGAAGTCCTGTTTCTATTCTTTCAGGCATGGGACGTTCACCATTCATAACATATGCATGTCCGACACTCAACTCAGCAATCATTTCACCGATTATATATGTAAGATCAGTTCTATGGTTGATATAAGGAAGCAAAACCGAATATTTTTCATGCATTTTCTTCCAGTCAACACCATGCATTCCCGGATCGTAAAAGAAATCACGCATCTGTCGCCATGATTCATTGAAGATATTTTTCCATTCCGCTGAGAGATCGACAATCACCTTCATATCCCCGGTGTTTATCTGGTCTTTCAACTCTGCTTTTCCTGATGGAACAGGTATTATCCCATATCTGTTTCCCTGCCTCATGACCATCTTTTTTCCGCTGGGGACAAGAGTTAATGATATTCCTGTTCCGACCTCCACTTCTTTCTTTTCTTTCAGATCAAAATATTTGGTGGCAGGCTGGCCTCCGAGACGGGAATTCATATTATAAAACAACTTATCACCTGATGATTGGAGATTATTATAATTTCCAGGTTTAACTGGAAGGGAAATCACCCTGTCATTTATCCCGTCGAAATCTATTTTCACAGTTTTTGATTCGCTTTCCGGTTTTTTAACCTCGGGTGTTTTCTTATTTTTTCCTGTTGTAGCCGGAGCCGGTGTACTCTTAACCTCAGCCTCAGCCTCAGCCTCTTTTACCTTATCATCTGAAGCTGCAAAAGGGGAAGGAGTATCTTTTGCAAGCGTAATAAGATATATCCTGCTCATATCCACATAAGCATGATTCCATTCAGTTTCGCTGTAAACCGGATTAAAATCTCTCTCAGAGGTAAAGAAGAGATATTTCCCATCTTCGCTGAAAACAGGATCAGCCGAAAAATACCAGTTATTTGTTACTGCAGTGGATTTTTGTGTTTCAAGATCATAAATCCTGATGATCGGGAATCCGACCTCCTCACGTACGAATGCGATCCATCTGCTGTCGGGTGACCAGCTTGCATCATAAGCCGGACTTTTGGGTGATTTATCAACAATTGTTATCTTCCCAGACGCAACATCCACATATCTGAGGTCATTCTTTTTGGTGGTATAAAGCAGTTTCTTACTGTCGGGCGACCAGGTTATTCCAAACAGATAAGTATTCTGGTCTTTTGTTACCATGGTAGCCGGCTGTGATCTGTCAGCTTTCTGCATCCAGATCTCAAACTCACCACCGGCGTCTGATATCCATGCTATGTTTTTACCATCAGGAGACCACCGGGCATTTCTTTCATGCACTCCGGAAGTTGCTGTAATATTTCTTGTAACACCCTCCTTAACAGGAACATTAAAGACATCACCCCGGGCGCTGAAAATGACTCTTTCCCCATCCGGAGATGGACTTACAGCAGTTATCCTTTCGGAAGCATCTTTCAGCGCTTTCTTTCCTGCCTCAAAATCGTCTGCAATATAAATTGTTACTTTCTCAGGCTTGCGCGATTTTGCATCCATCTTATAAATGAATCCTCCGTTCTCAAAAACGATCTGATCCTTGCCGGCGGACGGGAATTTTATATCGTAAGTATCGAAATTAGTCACTTTTTCTGTTTTCCCGGAAACTGTATTATAAACAAACATATTCATGATCCTGTCCCTGTCGGAGAGAAAGAATATATCATTACCTATCCACATCGGGAAGATTTCCTGGGCCTTTGTATCGGTTATTTTTTCAACCTTCCCGGATTCAAAATCAAATATTCTTATATCATCGGCCATTCCGCCTTCATAATATTTCCAGGTTCTGAATTCACGGAACACCCAGTTAAATGCCAGTTTTTTCCCATCTGCAGAAAATGAGCAGAATCCGCTTTTAGTAAGGGGTATCTCCTTCGACATTCCTCCTTCAGGCGACACCATAAAAAGTTGTCCGAGGAAATCGCTTATTGAATTCTGTCTTGACCTGTAAACTATATTCTTTCCGTCAGGTGTCCATGTCATTACTATATTATTTGGCCCCATTCTGTCGCCAACATCATCTCTCGACAGGGTGGCGGTATGAGTAAGCCTTTCGGGAGTTCCGCCCTCCGACGGTATGAGGAATACTTCGGTATTTCCGTTATACTGGCCGGTAAAAGCAATCTGTTTACCATCGGGAGAGAATCTCGGAAATATCTCATATCCTGTATCGGTGGTAAGTTTACGGGCTATTCCACCGGCAGCTGCTACCGAATAAAGATCGCCGGCATAGCTGAAAACTATCTGATCGCCGTTTATTGCCGGGAATCTCAGCAATCTTGCCTCATCCGTTGCTGATAATGAAAAACATACTGATAACAGTATGAAAGTTAGTTTGAGTTTTGAAATCATGGTTCAATTATTTAAATTCAAGATAGTGCCCTAATTTAGAAAAAAATCCTTAGTGTCCGATTAAATTTAGTGAGTGTGGACTTAATATTAATTTTAGCTACCCCGCCAAAGCGCATGGCCGAAACCTAAGGAGGTTTGGGATTTAAGTTTCCCCTCCTTTTTTCAAGGAGGGGTGGCCGGGATTGCTGATTTTGAAAAGTTTACAATTATGCCTTCCCGGCCGGGGTGGTTAAAACGGATTCAGGAGAAGTGAACTAATCTCTCAGAATTACATCAACCACCCCGGCCAGAATATTTACATTTCTTCACGTTAGACGATTTTGTGGTCTGGCCAGGCATTTAAATTGATCTTCTTTACTATCATATTCAAAACGATCTGAAAGAAAGGTTTTCTTATTGTGACCGTGAGTTTTTTCGATGTCAAATGATGTTATATTTTACATAGTTACCAAGCTTCTGGTCTGTTATATAACTTATAGTTCTCCTCACTGCCATATCCTGCATCTGCTATGATATTTGCCGGCAGCGCTTTTAGCTGTGTTTTTACCTTATCAAAGAACGGGATTAATACAGATGTATCCGCAGCTTTCTGATATATACCGTAGCTCAATATAAACTGATCCTCAGTTGCGATCTGAACATTATATGCAGGCTTTAACTGACCCATTCCAAGATGATCTTCTTTCATACGAAAGAATGTGGCATCTATGTCGGTTTTTGAACAGCTGTTGCGCTGCTGTAACATATCTTTCTGCTGCTCATACTTTTTCAACTTTGGCACGTACTCATTTTTAAGCTTTTTGACCTCAGAGGTTACTCGTTTTGATTTTGTCCCATTTGATAGTTTCTGGTTGATATCATCTACCAGCTTCTCAACCTTCTCTGCTGTTATATGGCCCTCTAACTCTTCCAGGTTATGTATACCGTATTCAGCATCTTCCTCTTTCTGAAGTTGTTCAATGTGAGATAATAATTTTTTTACTCTTTCTTTCGTCTTAGATTCATGCCTTTCTACATTCTTCCTCCATATATAGCTGTACCTGTTTGCATTAGCTTCTATCTTTGTCCCGTCTACAAAAAGATTTTCAGCTTTAACATATCCACCATCTATTAAAATTTCAACTATCGAACCGAAAACATCTTCTACTGCTTCCTTCATCCTTTTAGAACGAAAGTTGTGGATCGTTGTATGGTCTGGAGTGCTCATACCACTTAGCCACATTAAGTTTATATTCTCCCTTAAAGCTTTTTCTATCCGTCGATTGGTGTATATCTTGTCTATATATGAGTAGATGAGTATTTTCAACATTAATCGGGGTGAGTAGCTGCTTGCCCCTCCTCCTTGAAAAAAGGAGGGGAAACTTTCGTTACGAATACTCCTTAAATGGACCGCTATGCGCCATAGCGTGAAGGGACTGAATTTTATAGGATACCAGATTAAAAAAAATTACCTGCCAGTTGATAGTGGCGAATTAAAACAGAGTATTTTTAATATCCCGTTTAAACTCCCTTATAACCTCAGGAGTATTCCTGTCGGCATAACGGTCATTAACAAGCGGCCCGATTGTATGGGCTTTGAGAATATTTACCGGACAGGGTTTCAGTATTTGAGATGCAACTTCGGGTGACGTGTTCAAATCGATCCATCTTTTTTCATCATCTCTTAAAAGGATGGCAGGCATCCTCTTCTTCGAATTATGGATCTCAGCCATCATCTCATTTGCATCGGTGGTTATTATTGAAAAAGTACTCAGCAATTCCCCGCTCTCTTTATTCTGCCATTCTGCGTAGAGTCCGGCAAGGGTAAGTATTTCATTATTTACACTATAGATATACCATGGGATCTTTTCTTTTCCCACATGCTGCCACTCATAGAAACCTCTCACTGGGATAAGGCATCTTTTTGATCTGAATGACGAAGAAAATGAAGGTTTTTCTCCCAGACTTTCCGAACGGGCATTAAAGGTTTTATATCGTATTTCATCCGCATCTGCAGCACTTCTGACCCAGGGAGGTATCAGTCCCCATTTAAGTGACCTGACGGTCCCGGGATTGTCTGAACAAATCGCAGTCAGTTCCGGAAGGCTGAAAGCATGATAGTAATAGCTTGGTTCATAGCGGTATTTATCAGGGAAGTTAACACCATACCTGTCTTCAATTTCTTCCTTGACAAGATTTACATTAACGGAGAAGCACATTATCTGAAAAACAATTCATCATCATTTCCTGAAGAAAGCGGTACCGGAAGAGAAAAGGCAAAGAGGTCATAGTCGGGATCTGCCTTAAGATTTGAAACAACCCTGTTCATCAGATCACTTATATATGAGTGGATCTCCGGACCGTTCCAGGTACTTGAATTCAGAAGAACGACCCACGCAGTACCATCCTGCTGCCGCTTCATCATTCCGGAAGTGCCGGGGAATGATCCTGTCCTCCACCATGTCCCGTTATCAAGGGTTGTTTTCCAGCCTGCCGGGGCAAGTCCTTTATTATTATCTGTCATCAGACTGATGCTCAATGGAGAAAGGATATCGGGACGTGAATCAAATCCGTCAATAGCCAGGAGGAGTCGTAAAAGATCAGGAGCTGTTGCAAGCCATGCCCCTGCCGCACCAAGAGCCTCAATATCATTTCCACCGTAACATGGAGAGAGCAGTTCTCCTGTACCATAAATGGAAAGCTTGGGGAGAACATCGGAAGGTTCATAATATGTGACCTCGAAAGGAGCTTTCTGGTATGGAAGGTTACGGGCAAGGGTCATATCAAATATTCCTAACGGCTCCAGTACTGATTTCCTGCAATACTGGTCATAAGGCATTCCTGCTACCTTTTCAACAACCAGACCCAGGATAGCATATCCCAGGTTTGAGTAGGCCCGGCCTGTACCGGGTGTGAAATGAAGCCTTTTGTCGAGTGCAAACCTGATAATCGTCTTTGTATCAACCGGCAGCTTCACACCCATCTGATCGGCAATTGTCAGTGGCATGAACATCTGGTCACCCCATCGCTGCGACCATCCGGCTTCATGGCTCAGCAGATGAGCCACTGTAATATCATAAGCCCTGTTATCCTTTGGATTGCTGAAACAGGAATCATTAAGAATTGCATTTTCTCCAAAAACTTTGTCATTAAGAGATAACCTGCCTTCCTCGGCAAGCTTCATTACAGTGACAGCCGTGACGAGTTTTGAAATGCTTGCTATCCGGAATTTGTGATAAGGCTCTGTTTCTTCCCTTGTTATTGTATCCGCAAGTCCGAACCCCCTGGCATAAATAAGCTTCCCGTTTCTTGACACTGCCACAGATGCGCCTGAAACCGCCCATCTTCTCATGAAAGACCTGATACTTTTTTCAACGGCAAAATATTCTCCGCCTTCTGACCTTTCATTTATCAGACGAACATTATCCGGCACAAGCATCCCGGAAGTGTTATTTACTTCTTCAACTGCACCAGGATTCCAGGTAACAGTTGCTCCCAGAAGGGCAACAAGCAATATCTTTTTCAACTTTGGCAACAGAATCGACTTTTCAGGGTACTAAATTAAAGAGTATTGTCTACAGCCTAACGGACAAATTTACAATTTATTAAAGATTTGTTCTTTTTTATTCACATTTTTATCATAAATCCATTACTTTACTGTAATTGAAAATAGAATCAAAGAATTAACTTTGTATTATGTCACTAAAACGATCAGCTCTCAGATTTCTGTCAGCAGCGGTTATTATCTGCCTTACGGGACGGTTAAATGCGCAGGTAACGGAAATTGACACTTCTGCATATCTTCCGTTATTTTACAGCGGAAGCCTGGAGTATAACCTGACAGTTGCTTCAATACTGGGATACACTACTGAGATTGAGAGACTGATAAAAGAAGGAGCAGAGATTGATGCAGAGAACACCGAAGGCGCCACTCCTCTTTTCTTTGCCATACTAAACAGGAAAACTGAGGCTGTTAAAACACTGATCAGGCTGGGAGCGGATGTCAACAAGGTTTCTTTCAGGGGCGAGACTCCCCTGTTGCTTTCGATATTCAGCAAAGACCTTAGTACTGCAGAAGCCATTATCCGGGGCGGAGCTGATATAAATTACCAGAACAAAGCCTTTGTTACACCAATTCACTATGCATCAGTTTACGGCCTGTTTGATTTTGTGGACCTGCTATTATATTACGAAGCCGGGATCGACAGCAAAGACGATGATGGCACAACTCCGTTAATGGCTGCGATATGGGCAGGTTATCCCGACATAGCCGATCTTCTTATCCGGAACGGGGCGAATATGGAAGCAAGGGACAATGACGGTTTCACTCCCTTCATGATTGCAGCACAAAACGGTGATACTTTAATTCTCAATATGCTGCGGAAAAAAGGGGTGGATATTTATGCAAAAAATATCCATGACTGTGATGCGTTGGCACTTACAATCAAATCAAACCAGATCCATGCCACGGAATTTCTTCTCAAAGCAGGAGATAAATGGATTGATGAGGGAAGAAATGTAATGAATCCATATGATATTGCAGCTAAATACAGGAGAAAAGAGATCCTGGAACTCCTGACCAGAGAAAAAGTTCCGGGAAAGTATCAGCCACATTTTGACAGAATGACAATAGCTCTGTCGTCAAAATTTAATCTGAAGGATTACTATTATGGTCTGAATCTTGCGTTTCTTGAGCCAATGAGTAATATTGGCATAACAGCCGGCCTGGATACAAAACTATGGTATACAAGGGTCCTGGTAAAAGAGTCGGATGAAGTTTATTATCAGTATTTTGATAAAAGTTCACTTGTATATGCCGGAGTATTTAAGGATTTTCAGCTTACAGATAATCTTTTTAAAGGTAATTTTTATTTTTCTGCATCTCTTGCGGCAGGATATTCATTTGGCAATAAGTTTAAAGGAACAGAAATCGAACCAGGCAACAAATTCAGGATATTGCCGGCAGCATCCTTAAAATGGAATAAGAATGCTTTCGTTGTGTTTACTGATCTTGAATATTTTAATTCCGGCTTTTACAGAACAGGTCCCATATGGATCAGGACAGGATGCGCCTTTAATTTTTCTTTCGATACTGACAGGGTTCCCGGAAAAAACATTAAATGGTATTAAACATGAAGATTAAATCCTATAAGATATTTTTTATTTTCCTCGTCTTCACACTTCTTTTCTCCTGTGAGTACGATGAAGATGTACTTAAAGATTTTTCAATCATTGATTGTAATGAATGCACCGTAGATGAGCCATCCAGAGCCGATATCCGGATTAAGCTTGCTGATCCTTATAGATTCGGATCAGCAGACGACATAGTTTTTATCGACATTTTTGAAGGCAATCTGGAAGATGAGGTACTCTTCGACTCATTTCAGACTTCGGGTAGTGAGATGACTTTAAGTTTACCCATAAATAAAAAATATTCAATCACAGCAACATATTACATAAACTATAAAACCTACATTGCTCTGAATTCTGTCACTCCAAGGGTAAAATATAGTGAGAGCAGCTGTGATGAACCGTGCTATTATACGTCTCCAGGATCGTTAAACCTGAAGCTGAAGCATACGAAATAGTCCCGCCTCCTTTTTATTCTTAAATGACTACGATAATCATGAATAAACCAAATAGTTATATAGGTATGGTTGTTAACCCCTTCCCGACCTTCCCCCAGTTGGGGAAGGAGATCTTTTCCCCCCTTGGGGGAAATAAGAAAGGGGGTAAGAATATGAAACTGAAGGTGTTTGATAATCAACCCTTATACCTGAAAAGCGGTTCTTCCTTTAAAGCTTTTTGTTTGATAAGTTCAATTTCAGCTTTCCCGAGCGGTTTGATCTGATCCTTTACTGTAAGTGCCATTTTGAAAAGGTTTTCATCTCCCGGAGGAACTGCGGCCGTAATCGGGTGAGACAATGTAAACCTTAAACCCATTACAATATCCTCACTGGTTTCAAGAGGTTCGTACCAGCATTTTGGATATTTCGTACGGTCGGCATTTTTCGGCCATGGTCCTTTGGCCATAGCTTTTAATGCCAGAATACCCATATTCTTTTCCTGTGCCCGTGCCAGTACCTGAGGACCGAAATTACCTGCATTCCATGTAGTATAGTTAAACGGGAAGAGGATAGTGTCGAAATCAAAACGGTCCATCATCGCCATGGCTGCTTCCACGGAATGGGCTGAAAAGCCAATGAAGCGTATCTTACCATCTTTCCTTGCCTGAAGGAAGGTCTCCATAGCACCACCGGGTCCATGAATCTTTTCAACATCCTCAAGGGTTGTTACAGCGTGGAACTGATAGAGATCAAAATGATCCGTGCGCATATTCTTCAGGGATTGTTCAAGTTCTGCCCTGGCTTCATCACGTGTACGTTTCTGTGTTTTACATGCCAGGAAGACATCTTTTCTGTAGGGTTCAAGAGCCGGTCCCAGCATAACCTCGGCATTGCCATATGAAGGAGCCACATCGAAATAGTTTATACCCGCATCAATGGACATTTTAACCCGTTCGGTAGATTCTGCCGTTGTTGCATCTTTAACAACAATACCTCCGAATCCTATGATAGAAAGCATCTCTCCGGTTTTACCCAGCATTCTTTTCTCGATCTTGCCTTTCACTTTTTTTCTTTTGATCTCCGAAAGATTTGCCGGAAACAGTCCGATCAACGGGACTGTCACTGCTGTTGTTCTGATAAAATCGCGACGTTTCATGGTTTTACGGATTGGTTTTTATCGGTGACAAATTAGCCAAATTAATTATAATTTGCAATAATATTATTAAGGTGTTACGGCATTATGGCGTTAAGGGTTAGGCGTTAAGGCGTGAGATCCGAAACACCCCGTAATGCCGTAATGCCGTATAACGCCATAATGCCGTAACACCATTATCATTATATTTGTTCATCAAAATTGGAACAACATGGAAACCTCTTTTTTCGAATCGAACACCTTCAGTTACGGAATCTTACCGCTGCTGATATTCCTTGCCCGTGTTTGTGATGTATCATTGGGCACACTCAGAATAATTTTTATTTCGAAAGGCAAAAAAAATATTGCTCCGTTTCTGGGTTTTTTTGAAGTCCTTATCTGGATAATTGCGGTGAGCAGGATTATGCAGAACCTCGACAATTACCTTAACTACATCGCCTATGCGGCCGGATTTGCCACAGGAAATTATGTTGGAATGCTGATAGAGGAGAGACTGGCCATGGGAATTCAGATGATCAGGGTCTTTACTAATGAAAAAGGGCAGGATCTTGTTCAATCGCTCAACAGCAGAGGATTCGGAGCTACTTCAGTTCAGGCCCAGGGTGCTAAGGAAAAGGTACACCTTATTTATACTATAGTTCAGAGAAACGAGATGGAAGATGTGCTTACAATCATCGAAGGTTTTAATCCAAAGGCATTCTATACAATCGAAGATGTTAAAGCTGTCAATGAGGGTATATTTAATCCCAGAAAGCGCAAGAACGTGATACCTTTCTCAAATATATTGAGAGAATGGAGGAAGGGGAAGTGAAGTGCCTAAAGTGCCTAAAGTGCCTGGAGTGCCTAAAGTTGTAGGAATATTTTAAGTTGGTAATTGGCGTTGGCAGTTAGCAAAAAAAAGTCGGTAAATTTGATAATTTAAATTCAATTAAAACATGGATCAGTTCAGCAGCCACCCCCTATACAGGAAGCATGATCTCGACAGCGCAATGAGTTCATTATGGAAATTTTACAAGGAACGATTCCTTGTATTATTCCTTGCGTCATTTGTAATGTCACTCAGCATTCAGTTCCTGACAATGACCTTCGATTTCAGTGATTTTCTGAATACCACCGATCCGATGAAGATGCTGGACAAGCTCCGGGAGATGATATGGCCGATGATTGCCATTTCCCTTGCCAGCCTTCTGTGCACAACTATCCTTCATTATTATGTTATCTACAATCCGATTGACAGCAATGTCACAATCTTTGTATCAATTTATAAGTCACTGAAATATTATATCCTCTTTCTGATTATTATGGTATTCTTTTCAGTTTTTGCTTCAGTGGCCATGATCTTCGGTCTTATGCTCCTGATCATCGGCGTTGTATTCGCCATGATCTATATTTTGACATTATTCCTTTTCTTCATGCCTGTACTGATGGTTGAAGGACCCGATATTGCCAATGCGATCAGCCGTACTTTTAAACTGGCTCACAGAGGATTCTGGTCGAACATTGGCTGGGTTGCTATTTTTTTTGTGATCCTGATGATAGCATCCATGATACTCAATACTCTCATAATGCTGCCTTTTACCGGGAGTTTCCTGAAAAGCCTGACAAATCCCGAAGAAGTTATGAATACAATGGATATAATGCGGAATCCGGTATATGTTACTCTTTCAGCTCTGGTTGGTGCTCTCTATTATCCATTAATACCTATCCTTGGTACTATTCTTTACTTCAACGGAAAGGCAAGGGAAGAACAGGTCAGTTCTTCTGATCAGAACTTAACCACTTTACCATAAATTTCACACCGCTTTCAATTATAGCTTCATGTCCCCCCTCGTGGATGTCGATTTCAATCCTCTCAGGGATATTGAGTTTTTCGTAGTGTGTTTTAGCAATGTTGAATTCTTCAATCACCTGGGGCCACCAGGCAATCCTGTCTGCTTTCCGTGATGGATAAGCAGCGGTCTGCGGACATATAAGCGATACTACATCATGATCGGTAAATTCAGTAAGCCATCCTGAAAAAAATGCATGTTCTTCAGTTGTTACAAGAAAGCATGAATAGCGCTCATCAGGGATAACCATCTTATTACGGCGGTGGTTAAACCATGCTGATACCACACCTGCTTTTATCCGGGGTTCCAGAGGCATCCAGAACATTGTGGCCATACCACCAAGCGATACTCCCCACATACCCACCCTCTCCTCATCAATACGTGGATCTTCAAGAACAACATCAAGAAGATGCTGTACGCGCGCAAGTTCAATCCCCGGAAGACTTATATCGGCAACCGGCAGAGTCTTTCAATCCGGTCTCTTCTTTCAATTGATCTGAGGTTCATCGGGGCCAGAACCGCAAATCCGGCTTTCAGAAGTTCTTTTGCATAAACATGATAGCCTCCTCCTCTGAAAGGTGTTTCAGGTGTGCTTCCTATCCCATGCTGTGCAATAACAACGGGTAAAGTTTCTTCTGTCTGTCATGTCGGGAAATGCAATAAAAGCCTGGGCTGTAAGCGGCCCAAGGGGCAGTTCGATCCATTCTCCTTTAATACCTTCAATATTATAAGGTCGTTTGATAACCGGGCCGGTTTTTGTAAAAACAGGTGGTTTTATAACAACCGATCTCCACCTCTCCCGATTAGGCTCCACACTCCTTAAAAAGGCATCAGCACTGCTGTAATCACGGTTCCAGAGTTTCCCTGAACGCTCATCATACTGATCAACCAGATAAATCCCGAGATAGTTTTCAAGCTGTCTGGCATAAGAGATCGGTACGTTCAGTTTCGATACTCTTCAAATGTTTTCTTATGAACCTGACCCCATACCGGCCGGGAGTAAAACTAGAAAAGAGGAAAAGCAAAATTTCAGATGATAATTTATATTTGAAAATCCGTCTTAATTAAATTAAAGATGATATGGCTTTCTGTATTTATATTCAAGCAACCGGTTTGCCTTTTCGCTGTTTGTAAATTGTTCAGTTTTTCCGTCCCATTTAAGTCTCTCATTTGTCATCAGTGCAATAGTTGCCAGATGAGCAAGGCATGTTGAGCGATGACCTTCTTCAAGAGGACATAAGTGTTTGCCTCGATTTAACACAGTCGAGAAAATTACGGATCATGTTTGCAGTACTGTTGCTTAATCTGCCATCGGACAGGTATAATTTGTCATCAGTCATCATGTTTACAGTTTCAGCGTCAACAAGTTTTCCCAGGTCTGGAACTGCCCGGGGTTGCCGGTACTATCTTATAATCATTTTCATCTGTCAGAAGAGTGCCTTTAGTTCCTCTCATCTCAATGAATCCATATGGGATAAAGCTTCCGGAGCTTGTTTCAATAATGTTTGTTGTACCAGTGTTCCGGATCCAAATTCAAAAGTAGCCTGCAATGTATCAGGAATTGTACGGTCATCATCAACGGCAAATTTACCTCCTGCTTGCGGTTATCGATACAGGAGCTTCCTCATTCAGCATCCATCGTATAAGATCGAGATAGTGTACTCCATTATTGCTGATCTGGTTTGCATAATCTTCCCACCATCTGAATTTATACGGAGCAATATTATACTGGTATGGTCTGTATGCCCTTGGCCCAAGCCATGCATCCCAGTTGAAATCTGAAGGTGGATTCTCCGGCTTCATTTTCCCGATTCCTGAAGGGTACATATTGCTAACATGGCACGCAGTGGCAAAAGTAACTTTTCCAATTTTGCCTGCGGGTATGTCTTTTGCAAGCTTCTGGAATGTTGAAGCTCCTCGCCTGTTCAGTCCAACCGTAACAATCTGCTTGCTGTTTGCAGCCGCATTACCATTGCCCGGCCTTCCCTGATTGTTTTCGAAAATGGTTTCTCGATATAAACATCCTTTCCTGCTTGAATCGAATGTATGGTCTGAAGTGCATGCCAGTGGTCGGGAGTTGCAATACAGACGGCATCGATACTTTTATTTTCCAGCAGTTTCCTGTAATCCGTATATCTTTCAACTTTATCCGGGAATAGCTCTCCCATCCTTGGGATCTGTCCCGGCATATCTTTAATATACCGTGGATCAACTTTGGAACGGTCGCGTGTTATATATGGTTCATACACATCGCAAAGTGCAGCGACCTCACAATCAGGCATTCTCATGAATGTTTCAAGCATCTGGGTTCCCCGGTTTCCCACCCCAATAAATCCGACACGTACCTTCCCATTCGCGCCTAGTATCCTGTCATAGCTCATGGCGTTGAGTCCTTTACACCGATTGCCATCCCGGCAGTCGCCATTCCGGTCTGTTGCAGGAATTTCCTGCGTGATGTTCTTTTACTCATTTTGTCCATATTGAGAATTATTTTAGATAAAAAAAATTTAAACACAAAGAGCACAAAGTACACACAAAGGTCACAAAGGTATTTTCAAATAAATATAAGTAGTACTTAGTCTGATAATGATTTCCTGTGTATGTACTTAATAATAACTATTCAGGATCTCTGATCTTGTATTTATCAATCAGTTTGGGTTTAGGTCTTATAACAGAAACATTGATTGTATCAAAAACATCCCTCGCTGTAGTTATACCATTGCTCACATGTTCAACACTTACTGAACCATTATCCCAGATCGTTTGTGATGTAAAACAGGTGTGAACTTTCATTTTCAATGGCTTTAACATCTGCTTTGAAGAGAAGAGCCGGTTGCCCGTTGCTGAATTCATCTTCGGTCAGTGTTTCACTGTCAAACTCCGGAAAAGCCTCATTGAAATCCCCTGCAAGATTCATCTCGATCCAGCAGATCCATTCTGATTCAGGTTTTACTTCAACCCTTATTGAAAAATAGTCATCTTTCGGTGTTGCGCCGCTGAAATAACAAGGTCAGATTTTCCGGTTCCGGATGACCGGAGATCCTGCACTGGAATTTACTGTTCCCTCTGAAAAGTCTGAACCATTGCGGCAGTGCAACTGGTACATTTGCTTTTCCTTCCCAGTCGCCCACTGCTACCCTGTGGGTAACAAAGATGGTTTTTAGTTCCTTAGTATCAGGATTTTCAAGCCATATGGCAAACTGCGGAGGTTCTGCAAAGGTCGACAGATGGATAAGATTCTTATTCTGATGAATATCTACCTGAATGAGTGTCCTTCCCCATGTTTGACAAAAGAAGGATTACAGCCGTGATCATCACAATAACCATCCCTGATATAAAAACAAGCAGCAGGGTTTTGAATGTCTTTTTCCTCAACCAAATCATTATCAAGCTATTTCAGGAATTTCATAACCTTTCCTGTAGCTACCCCCTGAAATTGAATTTGCCTCTTCAGAATTTGTAACAATTTCATTTACTTATCATAATAGAGTTGTTTTTTACCGATTCTATAAGACAGGTTAGCCAGATGAACCAGAGTAGCGCTTTTGTGTCCCTCGTCGATATTTGAATTGGGCACTTTCCGGGTCCGGATACATTTAATAAAATCCTGCTGATGAACCTCATCGGGAAAATATCCGTAATCCTGAGCTATCACTTCCGCACCAGTTCCCAGCACCTGCCAGCCTGCTCCATGACGGCCAAGGTACATCATACCTTCGGTCCCGTAAATTTCCATCCTGTCGCTGTTAAATGGCCAGTTGGGAAATAGATTTCCATATCGTATTTCCGGAGATGCCTTGGACATGTATTCACCATAAATTGAAGCTTCAACAGTCATCGGGAATGTCGCCAAAATCATAAGTAATAGTTTGATTATCCGGAATATCCCTGTTATCATCATAAAGCACCCGTCCACCAGCACAATAACCGACAGGGCATGATCAGGATCGCCCATCACCATTCGTGCAAGATCGATTACATGGCAGCAATCAGCCAGAGGCAAGCCGCAGGAATATGCCCAGAATTCATTATAACCTTTATGACGGCTCACATTATAGGGTACCAGTGGTGCCGGACCCAGCCACTGATCCCAGTCAAGCCCGCAGGTACAGGTTCATCTTCCTTATAGATCCATGGTTTATTACCGGGAAGCATGCAATATGCTTTCACAGCAGCAATTTTACCCAGTTTGCCATCTTTAATATAATCACGTGCGTGAGAAATTATATGGAGCGCTTCTGTTCTGGAATCCACATTGTATTATCCTGTTATACTTTCTTCCGGCTTCGATCATTCTTCTTCCCTCAGGGATATTTAAGGAGATATTCTTTTCAACATATACATCTTTCCCTGCCTGGCATGCACGTATTGTTGCAAGAGCATGCCAGTGTTCAGGAGTACAGATCACAACAGCATCAATATCTTTATCCTCAAAAGATACGTCTCATATCACCTATACGTTTTGGCCTGACTTTCTGTTGTTTTTCAAGTTCGTCAATTGCCCTGCCACCTCTTTCCTCATCTACCTCGCATACATATTTCACCTCCACCCCGGGAGTGCATTTCTGCATGCTTAGTATAACCTGTGTTCCTCTGCCTCCGGCACCAATAAGCGCCAGAACTACTTTATCATTTGCACTTGCCATAATTTCAGATTATTATTTTATTTAATTAAATTTTTTCCGGAACCTATAAAATTTTCGACTGGTAGAATTATTCTTGTAAGGAGCTTATTTGCTTCATCATTATCAATAAACTTTTCATTTTCACCATCGAACAGCAATTGTTTATTACCTGTCCGGTAGGCAATATTTGCCATATGAGCAAGAGTTGCGCTTATGTGACCCTGTTCTATTGTGCTGTTTGGTTGTTTACGGCTTCTGATGCATTCGATAAAGTTTATCTGATGTTCCTTGTCGGAATGTATTCCTCCCTGCTGTGCCACTATCTGTTCCTTCGGACCAAAAACCTGCCATCCGCCACCCTGACGTCCCAAGAAACATTACTCCATCGGTTCCGTAGATCTCAATTCTGTCGGCATTGGTTTTCCATTCGGGGAATCGTGACGGATCCATCCGGATGTCGTTTGGTGTTTTTGACATATATTCCTGTAACATTCCCGCTTTCACATGTCATTGTAAATTTATCATAGTCAAAAGTCATTGACTGGACTTCAGGTGTTTGCTGGTCAGAATTCCAGATATGCTTGCCGCCCCAGCCGTATACTGACTGCGGGTGACCGGGATCCCCCATTACAAGGCGGGTGAGATCAAACTGATGAACTGCATCATCGAGGAATCCGGGACAATAATCATAGAAATAGATCCATCCTTTGAGCAATGCCGGGTTGTATGTCCTGAAAGGTGCAGGGCCAAGCCATCCATCCCAGTCGAGGGCTTGAGGGACAGCCTCCTCCGGTTGGGGAATCCATTTGCTTACCGGAAGAAGATTATATATCCGGATATGAACAACCTGTCCAAGCTTACCGCTCTGTATATAATCCTTTGCAGCATAATTATACTGACCGCTTCTGTTCTGAAAACCTACCTGGACTATCCTGCCGGTATTTCTTTGCAGCTTCAGCCATCTTTCTTCCTTCCCATATTGAATGGGTCGGACTCTTTTCAACATAAACATCCTTGCCTGCCTGGCATGCCCATATTGTTGCCAATGCATGCCAGTGGTCGGGTGTTGAAATATAGACAGCATCTATATCCCTGTCGTCAAACACCTCTTTCATATTACGGACTGTTGCTGGTTTGTAGCCAAACTGCTTCTCAATTTCTGTTGCAGCACGCGCAGAATTGAGATCATTGACATCGCAGATGGTTTTTACCTCAACTGTAGTATTTTCGCGGCAGCATGTAGTTAAAGTTGTCAGACCGCGGTTGCCTGCACCAATCAGAGCAAGTACCACCTTATCGTTTGCTCCTTTGCAGGACGACAAAACATGCCTGATGCCCCGATAGCCAATCCAGCTGTTCCGGTGAAAGTTGTACCTATAAATTTACGTCTTCTCATTTAGTTAAATATTTATCAGAGTAAATTCGAATAAAAATTGCCAGATTAAATTTATAAAAAAACTTAATACTTATCTATGGTTCCCTCTGCTTTATAACGGATCTCCTTCAGCAATGACAGTAACCTGGATTCTTGGATTTACTTCACCTGGTACACCCGCATAAAAATGATAAATCATTCTCCCCTTTTTCAAGCTGAGGAACAATGCCGGAGATTTTCACTTCTTCCAGAAGTTCTCCTTTCGGCCCGAATAATTTACAATTATCAACTGAATAGAATTCCAGGTACATTCCTGATTCAATCTCAGTTTTGAAAGTGATTTTCTGACCATTCAGGGATATTGAAGGATCAGTAATTCTGACCGGCACCATCGGTAAAGCTTTTATGTTGCTGATCAGGCACCCGGACTCCACACCTGCGGGAAGATTATTATACCATATCTGGAGCTTGTCGATATTATTAAACTGAACAGTATGCCTGTATGAATCATACACATAAAATCCGGAGTCAGGCCAGATATAATTACTGAACTCTGAAGATTCGATTTCGACCAGTTCGAAGTATTTCCATCCGGTAAAATCTATTTTAATAAAGTGATCACCCCTTGCACCATGAGAAATATGTTTTGGACTCTCAACCCTTAAATTAAGCAGCTGGCCTTTCCCGTCACCTTTTACCCAGACGCCCAGAGCCTGGTTTGCCGACAGATCAAGCGAGGGATCAAATCTCTTTTCCATCTTAACCCATAATCCTTCCTCCGGGGCAATTCCTTCGACATATCCTTTAAACTGTCCTGCTGCTATCCCCGGAGCAGGTTTTTCAGCCGACCCGGTTAAAGTTGCGGTCACTCTTTCAGAATGTCCCGCATCAGCAAATTCTTCAGGAACTAAAAAATCAGCCAGCACAACATTTGAAGGATCATTGTATGGTTTAACCGACATTAAGATCTCAATCCTGAGCTTAAGAGGCTGAGCATCAAATTCATTATTTACGATCCATTTTGCGCTTGGATGAGTAAGACCGGACACTTTATGCTTATGGTACGATACCGGCTTGAAATTCCATCTTCCGCTTTCTTCTTTTATTAAAGTGAACTCTTTACCTGGTTGCCGAAGAATAGCTTTAATAGAATCATTAAAATAATTCTGATGCCGGAGTTCTTCATACTGCCTGATAATGTCAAAAAGTTTTCGGAACAAAGGATTAGCTTCGAGAGTTTTTTCATCAGCACCTCCCAGCATTGATAATCCCGCATTGTTTCCAATCATTTTGCAGCAGAGGTATTCAATGTCATCCGGGAAAGTTGGTTCTATCTGTGGCGGATTCCATGTCTGGTTGCCCCACCAGCCAAGGTGAAGAGGCAGCATCAGTGACCCGTTCTCTGCTTTTGCAAATTTGTCGATAAGCGGGGAGTGGCCACGCCAGAGTCCATGCTCATTTTCATTGGATCTGATTTCAGATGAATGAAAGAGTCGTGTCGATTTTATTGCCGCAGAATGAATATCGACAAAACGTTTATACCCGCGCACAGGTCTGTCCCATGCCTGCCACCTTGAGCGATAATGCCACCAGTGATGCGACATTGAGCTCATTTCCATACCGACCGGCCGTCTGAGCTTTTTTGCAACTTCAAAAATAAATTTTGTCCCGTAAAACCAGAAATTCTCCTCTCCTGCAAGTATATCGCTTCCGTCAATAGCATCGAAGTAAATTCCGTCAAAATCACAATTACTCACTATTTCTGCCGTTTTTCCCGCAATTTCACTAAATAATTCAGTCTCAGGTCCGGGAACAAACCTCCCAAACATCTCCCTCAGATGAAATACCTGCTCCCCTACGGTTGAATGTACCTGCTTTTGTTCCCAGAATTCCTCTTTTACATCCTGTAAATTTATAAGGGGGCGAATGTGTAACACCGGCAAATGATATCAGCTCTTCACCTATTCTGAGTGAAAGGCTGTTCCTTACAAAGAAGCCGGTTGTGGTTGTGATATCAGCTGTTGATTCTTTTACAACTATTGTACTGTCATTTTCTTTCAGAGGTTCTGCAAGGGTGAATGAGTTGAAATAGCCAAGATCCCTGCTTGGCACCGGTGTTACATAAGGCGAAGTCTTATCAATAAAAAATGCATAGGTATGAAAGATTGAAGAGATCCCGGCCTCATGAAGGCGGGCATTAATACGTTTAAAGGATTCCCATCCGTCGGGCCATTTTTCGCGGTTAAGCTCAAAATCGCCAAACCTGAAGAACTCCCCTCCCCCATGACTATCTATCTGATTGAATCCTAAATTTTTGCACATCCCGATCCATTCTTCGACACTCTTTTCTGTAAGCGTTCCGAAATTCATAAGGTATGAGCCATAGCCCGCTTTCTGCTGGAGAGCCCAGGCACCTCCCTTATCAGAAAACGGAATATCTTTTGCTTTTGAAATTACATCGCGGATCACAGGTAAAATATCCTTCTGAGGCACTCCCAATAAAGTAATTTCAGCTCCCCTGAAACCGAATCCGGAATAGCATGTCGCCCATAGGTGTGTCTGTAAAGCCGGAAGTTGACGAACGTGGGTAAACAGGTTCATTGAAAGAACGCATGCAGCGAAAGGTTCATCAGGCATGCCCTCAATATCCAGAGGGATATTCAGAAAAGTCAGTGATTCAGGATTTCCTTTTATATCTTCAACTTTGAAAGTGATCCTGTCCCTTTCAGTTTTAATATGGATGACAGCAGTAATACCCGTCCCGCCGAATTCAATTTTCATTTGCCTGCCCGAAAGGGATACAGAGCTGGCTTTGTATTCTTTCCCGGCTATATCAATATAAGCACAATATGATTCTGAATTTTTTTCAAGATAATCCTTGCCAGTCGATTTATCTATGAAATGGATGTTCTTCCCATCACTGGAAACTGCATATTCGAAATATTCATTGCTAATAGCAACAGAGTCGTGCGGACCTGATTTGCATTGATTTAATAAAATGCAAAGGGAAAGGAAAATAAATGTCAGAATATTTTTCCTGATTCTGAATATCCGGTCAATCATTTCTGATTCTTTAGTTAATTTCCAGAATTGTTCCTGCAATATGCCTCTTTCCGTCTCCGATGTTGAAGTAGTAAACTACCAGAACTCTTTTTTTATCGAGCATAACCGGCCAGGTATAGCCTATATCGCTGTTCCCTCCGTCATCACGAAGAATTATTTCTTCGGAAGTCAGATAATCAGTACATTCAGGATTCAATATTCTTGCCCTGATACCGAACGGTTTATGACGGTAGCCATAAGTGAGCAATACCCTCTTATCAGGAAGTCTGAGTGCATTGAGCGGATGGCCCTGAAATCCCATTTTCTGCCATGGCTCAAAACTCTTTCCCCCGTCCGTTGAGCGTGCTATACATGCCTGGTCCTCCAGATTTGCTGTCCTGAGAAATGCTACAATATCACCTTTCGGAGTCTCATAAACCGAGGTTTCGTTGAAAGTTGCCTTTTCATCCCTTGCAACCGGACATGAATATTTCCATGTTAATCCTTTATCATCAGAGACTATAAGATGGGTTTCAGTCCGGGTTTGCGTTTCCGGATCAGAAGAAGCAACAACCCAGAGAATGCGTCCATCCCGGGCTTCATACAAAGCTCCTCTGTTAAATGCCGGAAGTGGTACCCCAAGTGCATTAATTTTAAATTCAGATGGTATGGCCGGAGGATAATACGGGCCTTTCCATGTTTTACCGCCATTTTCTGACCGCAGAATATACCCGCCGAGAAAAATAAAATCACCTGAAAAAGCTACAGGTAAGGTAAGGTTTGATTTTACTTCTGATTTAACAATAGTCCAGCCATAGCTTGTACATAGCAGCGTTTTATCACGCAGTTGCAGAAGGCATGGATCCTGCGACCCTCCAAAAGCATGAGCATAAATAAGTTCAGGCTCATCTGTCCAGGTAATGCCATTATCCTTCGATCGTACCAGCACCAGATAACTGTTAGGATCGGTATGAGTATACCCTTTTTCTCCAAGCATCCTCCTGTCGGGAGCTCTTCGGAAAGCAACTATCAATTCGCCGTTCGGACGTTTAATAACCGATGGGAAAGCACAATAAAACGCAGGATTCTCATAAATAACAACATCCCTCACCTTTCGTGCACCAGGTTCCGCTTCACCCGGAAATCCATAAGAACAGACAGATACTGCCGGGGTGATCAAAATACAAAGCAATCCGGTGATCATAGCTACCGGAAGATTTCCTTTAAAAGTCATAAGTATACTTCATTATTTGTAAATAATTTTCTAAATAGCCTGCCATTAGATAATCGTTCCCTATTCTTTCTCTTATTATTACCCCCATCCCATCCTTCCCCCACGGGGGAAGGTGCTGGAGTGGCTTCCCGCCTTAAGCGGGACGGGAAAGGGGGTAAACTTTATAACATGAATAAATGTCCTTAGTCATCCAAACTCCTGGTTGTTCAGCTTTAATCAGAAGGTGGATTTTAAAGAATTGTTTTCACCGGAGCTGGAATGCTGAACAGATCCGTCACTACCTTGCCATTCCTTGTAACTCTGCCCATACTGTAAACAGTTCCGTCTTTTCCGATTGCAATTGAATTCACATAAAGCGGTCGTTCCCCGTCGGGATAGAAAACCGCGCCGTGATCAAGGTATAGTTTGGTCTTAAGGTCATAAGTTATCAGGTGAAGGTCTTCCAGTCCCTTTGCTTCGCCTTTTGCTGTTGAGGTTGCACCCTTGACACGCTTCCCGTCGATATATATCGGAGCACCGGTAAGGTAGTAAATTGTGTGCCCATCAGGTCCGGGTTTAAAACCCAGATAACCATAGCTGAACTGATCGCCCATACCTGTCAGCTTTGAGGGAATTGATGTCAGCCGTTCAAGTACTTCAAGCCTGGGAACCGAAGGATCGAAACTGAAAAGATAGCCGGAATTGCCGTGAACTCCATAGACTTTCTTTTCGGGAGTAAACCAGAAAACCTGGCGCCAGTTATATGCCATACTGCCGGATGTAAAGATATCATAGGTGCCGAAGTAATCTTTCCTCATATCCTCACCTTCAATTGTCTCAACCTTGTTGTGTCCAAGCCTTAATTGTTTAATTTCTCCTTCCGCATTTGTAAGATAGATTGTTCCGTCTTCCTGATTAACAGCTATTGAGCGGCAGATTACACGGAATTCCTGACCTTTGCCGTTTTCACCTTTACCTGTGAAAGCGCCCAGATCTTCCATTTCCCCGGTTTCAACGGTGAATCTGAAAAGATTACCTGCCGGCCAGGTAAGCCCGTAAATCAATCCTCTGACTGTATCCATATTCATTGTTAGAATCCCTCCTTTGTCAGGCGGGATCCCCAGATCTTCCGTTTTCCTCGTTTTCATATCGAATGCGAGCAGATGGCCCCCACGGTAGGGACCGTATCCATCCTTTGGCAATCCTGGTTTTTCCATTCCGTCGATTATGCTGTAATAGCCCAGATGTGTTGAGAAATAAAGCTTCCCCTTCATTTCACAGAAATTCACATGGCTCTTACCCTGAGCAACCACTTTCATCTCCTTTTCCCCGCATAATTCAGTCAGATCACCCAGATGTTCAATTTTACCTGCAGCCGGATCAAAACAATAAAACTGACCTGCCACATCCATTTTTTCAGAACAGAGTACATAGTAAATCTTTCCGTCACTTGCCGATGATAATCCATTGTAGGTATCATGCGAGTATTCAAATCCCGAATCATAAATTGTTGCTGTGATTTTTGCATCAGGTGTCGATACCGGAGAGGGTTCGGGAACCTGTACCTGAGATTGCCGGCAGCCGGTAATGACAGCAAAAAAGATAAATACAACTAAAATTCTTCTGATCATAATTGGTAATTATTTAAGGCATGTTTATATGTTTATAAGTTTCCCGGCATTTCTTGAGACCCTTTCAATTGCCGTGGCTATATCATCCATATCTTCTTTTTCACCAAGAAGAATGTTATGAAATAACCAGACGGTCTCATCACAGACCAGGTCATTTTCGGGGCACTGATTTCTTTCCATATACTTATTATAATCAAGCATTTCCGGAGGATACATCAGCTTGAAATTCTTCGTTTCCATAACATTTTTCAGGTAAGGCATCTTGTTCAGTGGGGTATAACCGCTCATTGCCGGGATTCCTTCTGCATCAAGAGCTTTCATGAACTGCGATCGTGTAAGACCTTTGAATTCCTCTTTTTTATAACGGAATGGGAAAATGTGAAATGCAGCCCTTGTGGCCTTGCTACTCAGTTTATAGGGTAATATCCCCGAAATCTTCTTAATCTGCGTTCTCAGATAAGCAGCATTTTCGTTTCTTTTTAACGTTTGTTCTTCCAGTCGCTTTATTTGTGCAAGACCGATAGCAGCCTGGTACTCCGTTATTCTCAGTTTGGTGCCAGCCATTATAGTTCCTGAACTTACTGTACCAACAAGCGAGCCATATGGATTTCCATAATTATGGTAAGAATAACACCTGTCCATGTACTCATCATCATCACTCACTATTGCTCCACCTTCGCCTATGGGAATGTTTTTTGAATTCTGGAAGCTGAAGCAGCCGGCTTTACCGAATGTACCCACCTTTTTATTGTCGATCTCGGCAAGCCAGGCCTGGCAGGCATCCTCTATTACAACGAGATCGTGTTTCTTTGCAATAGCCATTATCTTTATCATATCCGCAGGTAATCCGAGGATATGCACAGGAAGAATTGCTTTTGTCCGGGGAGTGATTTTCGCTTCGATCTTGTTTGCATCTATCTGGAAAGTCTCAGGATCTGTATCTACGAACACAGGCATTGCTCCCGTCTGCAGAACTGCAATAGCGGTAGCAATGAAAGTGTATGGAGGAACAATTACCTCATCGCCTCCTCCTATTCCTGCCTGAACTAATGCAGCTATCAGTGCATTTGTACCGTTAACGACAGCCAGACAACGTTTGGATCCGATCGTTTCGGCCCATTTCTTTTCAAATTCGGTCACTAAACCGGCCCGTGACCATACTCCGCTCCGGAGTACCTTTATAACCTGTTCTTCATCAACTGACGGATCCCACATAGGCCATACCGGCCAGTCTTTTGTCCTTATTTTCTGGCCTCCGAGAATTGCCGGAGTGCCGGTATCAGTTGCACAGTTTGCAAGAATTGCCGGAGCTACACTTAATGATACGGCAGCTCCAATACCTGCAAGAGAATTTTTTTTCACAAACTCACGCCGGGAATAGTTAGTTTTCTTTATCATGATAAATTTTTAATTGATAAGGTTCAGGTTTGAGTTTAGCTTAGAGTTTAGAGTTCAGAGTTCATTCTCACCTTTTACGTAACCGAAGTTGGCAAGGATCCCCCCATCTACATAAAGAATATGACCGTTAACGAAATCACTTGCCTTTGAAGCCAGGAACAATGCGGCATTTGCCACATCTTCAGGCTGACCCCATCTTCCGGCAGGAGTTCTTGTCATTACCAGGTCGTTAAAAGGATGACCGTTCTCACGGATCGGTCCTGTCTGAGCCGTTACGATATAGCCGGGGCCAATCCCGTTAATCTGGATATTATACTTCGCCCATTCACAGGTCATATTCTGCGTCAGCAGCTTTAATCCACCTTTGGCAGATGCATAAGCAGAAACAGTATTACGACCGTAGACACTCATCATTGAGCACATGTTGATTATTTTTCCTGCTCTCTTTTCTATCATTTTGGGAACAACCCGTTTTGAAACAATAAACGGAGCAACAAGATCAACATCAATAACCTGTTTGTAATCAACGATTGCCATGTTCAGAATGGGGATTCGCTTAATTATTCCTGCATTATTCACAAGGATATCAACCGGACCCACGTTTTTTTCAATGTCTGAAATCCCTCTGTCCACATCTGCTTCATCAGTAACATTAAATTTGAGGGTATAAACATCAAGTCCCTCTTTCCTGAACGCTTCCGTGCAGCTTACAAGCTTTTCTTCCTGGATATCATTCACGCAGATCCTCGCACCTGCTTTCCCGAGAAGCAAGCCAATAGCAAGACCAATTCCATGAGTACCACCTGTTATGAGGGCTACCTTACCGGTCAGATCAAATAGTTCCTTCATATATATGATGTTATAATGTTATGTTCCAAATCTTCCTTCTTCCTATTCATTCACCCCCTGCCCTTCTCAATCTATCTACCCCCCTGCCCCCCTAAAGGGGGGTTGAAATCCATCCTGTTTAACTCATTTAGAGAGTGGTTGAAATCCAACCTGATCTTAGCCCCCCTTCAGGGGGGTTGGGGGGTGAAAAGAAAGGGTTGGGGGTATTTTCTTATTTTAAGGTATCAGGATAACGTTCGTCCTTATCTCCGTAATCGAGGTTTTCACCTGCCATTCCCCAGATAAATGTATAGCCCGATGTACCGGCGGCACTATGAATGCTCCATGAAGGAGAAAGCACTGCCTGGTCATTCACCATCCAGATATGTCTTGTCTCATCGGGGTCACCCATAAAATGGCATACAGCCTGTTTCTCCGGAACCTCAAAATAGAAATAAGCTTCCATCCTTCTGTTGTGAGTATGGACAGGCATTGTATTCCAGACACTTCCGGGGAAGAATTCAGTCATTCCCATCTGAAGCTGACATGTAGGTAATACGCTATTAACCAGCAACTTAATTATTGACCTGTGATTCGAAGCCTCAGCACTGCCTGTTACAACTATTTCGGCATCTGATTTCGTTACTTTTTTTGATGGGTATGCATGATGTGCCGGAGCCGAATTGATATATAGTTTTGTGGGGGTCTTCGCATCCTTCGATTTGAAAACAACATCTTTGGTTTCTTTACCAAGATAAAGTGCATCCTTGTAATCCAGCTCAAAATTTCCACCGGCTGTTTCAATAATGGCCGGTCCGCCGACATTAATAATACCCATCTCCCTCCTGTCCAGAAAATTCGGAGCTTTGAGATCATCGACAGTTTCAAGTTTAAGAGGCTTTGTTACTGGCATCGCGCCACCAACCATATAACGGTCGTACATCGAATAAACCAGGCTGATCTCATCTTGTATAAAGATCTTCTCAATGAGGAATTCTTTTCTCAATTTCCCGGTGTCATAATTTTTAACATCCATCGGATGTCCTGCATATCGGATTTCTGTCTTCATGAATTATTATTTAGTTATTTAAAAGTGATTGAAATCATATAATAAAATGCGAAATGATCCCTTGAAAGTCATTCCAAACAAAAATACAATCTTTGTCCGAGAATAAGTCATAATGCCTCATCAAATAAAAACTTAAATCTGATTATTTAACATCTCTTATGATTAGTTTTTTGGAAGATTGAATTGTTATTCCTATTTTTCGACGTCTTAAAATACTACGTTTATTTTAGCTGTTTTTCACAGCAAATTTTAATTAAAATATTTCCCCGGATGAAGAGATTTATTCATGATGATTTTCTGCTGACAAATAAAACTGCTTCAAGATTATATCATCAATATTCCGAAGCACAGCCGATAATTGATTTTCACTGTCATTTATCTCCGGCAATGATTGCTGACGACAGGCAGTTTGACAACCTCACACAGGCATGGCTTGAGGGTGATCATTACAAGTGGCGCGCCATGAGAACTAACGGTATAGATGAAAAATACTGTACAGGTAAAGTTCCGGACATTGAAAAATTCAGGAAATGGGCTGAGACCGTACCGGCTACTGCAGGCAATCCCCTGTATCACTGGACACACCTTGAGCTGGCCAGATATTTTGGCATCTATGATCTTCTTTCTCCGGCAACTGCTGATGCCATTTATGAAAAAGCAAGCGGAATGCTGAAGACAAAGGAGTTCAGTATCAGGTCGATGTTAAAAAAGTTCAAAGCTGAAGTCATTTGTACAACCGACGATCCGGCTGATTCGCTGGAATATCATAAAAAGCTCAAAGGAGCATTTGAAATTCTTATTCTCCCCACCTTCCGGCCTGACAATGTCATCAAGACTGAGGATCCCGAAAAATTTAAAGCATATATTGATAAACTTGGAAAATCGGCAAACAGGGAAATAAAGGATTTCACAACCCTTATTGAAGTTCTGGATAGCAGGCATGAATTCTTTCATCAGATGGGCGGAAGATTATCTGATCACGGACTTGACAGGTTTTATTATGCACAATTTACAGCAGCAGAGGCAGATAAGATATTCAGGAAACTGCTGAAAGGTGAACAGATATCCGATGAAGAATCTGAAAAGTACAGGGCTGCTGCTATGACTGAGCTTTGCAGGATGAATCATAAAAGAGGCTGGACACAACAGTTTCATGTGGGTGCACTTCGGAATAATAATTCAAGGGCATTCCGCCTCCTGGGACCTGACACAGGCTGGGATTCAATTGCAGCGCCTCAGGATGCTTTTAAAATATCAAAATTCCTGAACAGTCTGGATGACACCTCACAACTTGGAAAAACAATCCTTTATAACCTTAATCCTGCAGATAATGAGATGATGATTACCATGGCCGGTAATTTCAACGACGGTACAACGGCGGTCAAAGTACAGTATGGTGCAGCCTGGTGGTTCCTTGATCAGAAAACGGGAATGGAAAAGCATATAAAGGAACTGGCAGCGCTCGGATTAATGAGAAGATTTATCGGTATGGTAACGGATTCCAGAAGCTTCCTCTCCTATCCGAGACATGAATACTTCAGAAGGGTCGTTTGTAATTTTATAGGCGAAGAGGTTGAAAAGGGATCCATTCCTGATGAAGAGGAATTGCTGAAACCCATTATTGAAGGTATTTCATATAAGAATGCGAAAGAGTACTTTGGATTCGGAAAATAAATCATTTAACCACAAAGAGCACAAAGTATAACACAAAGAGCACAAAGTATTTAAACTAACGCGAAACAGCATTAACTTAAAATAACCAACAGATATGAATGAATTAAATATTAAGGATAAAGTGGCAGTTGTTACCGGTGGTGCCGGAGTCATCTGCTCCGAAATGGCAAAATCGCTTGCTGCCCAGGGTGTAAAAACGGTAGTACTTGATCTGAATAAGGAAGCTGCAATGAAAGTTGCCGCAGATATTGAGAAGGAATTCAAAACACCATGTATCGGAATTTCTGCAAGTGTACTTGATAAAGCCTCGCTTGAGGCAGCCAGAAAAGAGATCCACGAAAGGTTCGGAGAAATAGATATACTGGTGAATGGAGCGGGAGGAAATTCACCTTCTGCAACAACCAAAGTCGAGAAAATGGAAGGAAACGAGAACCCTGAAGACACATTTTTCGGACTTCAGACAGAAGGGTTTGATAAAGTTTTTGACCTTAATTTCAAAGGGACACTTCTTCCTTCGATGGTTTTTGCTACCGATATGGTCAAAAAGAGATCAGGGGTTATAATAAATATCTCATCAATGAACTCCTACAGGCCACTTACAAAGGTTGTTGCATACTCTGCTGCCAAATCAGCCGTGAATAATTTCACCCTTTGGCTTTCAGTTCATTTTGCAAAGGTTGGCATCAGGGTCAATGCTATTGCACCAGGCTTCCTGCTTACCAACCAGAACAGGTTCCTGATGGTCGATGAAAAAACGGGAGGTCCGACGCCAAGGGGAAGAAAAGTACTTAACAGCACACCCATGGAAGCGTATTGTGTTCCGGAGGAACTTACAGGGACCCTTCTCTATCTTGCCTCGGATCTTTCGAAAGCAGTTACTGGTGTAGTTATCCCGGTGGATAAGGGATTCAGTGCTTTCAGCGGGGTGTAGGGGCGTGGCTGAGTGTAGATAGTTGAGACAGATTGCTTCGCTTCGCTCGCAATGACGGTGCAGGTTAGGTTAGTTAGTAGTATGAATAAGTAACAAAGAGATGATATACTATCAGGAAGGTTCGGAAAATAAGGTATTTGGGCCAAATGAGCTTGAGTATGGCCTTTACTCAGCATTGGTAAAGCTCGGACCAAGGAAAAAGGTTCTGGTCATTCCTCCCGACTTTACGCGGTTTCATTCAAGAGCCGGGGACATAACAAGCCTTCTGTTTAAATATTATAAAGAGAATCTCAGGGATATCCTTCCCGCACTCGGGACACATGCCCCGATGACTGACGAGCAGATGACCGAGATGTTCCCGGGTGTACCCGGAGAACTGTTCAGGATACATGACTGGAGAAAAGATGTTGTTACAGTGGGGACTGTTCCGGGAGAATATATTTCGGAGATAACCGGAGGTGCACTCGACTATTCCTGGCCGGCCCAGCTTAATAAACTTGTTTGTAATGGCGGTCACGACCTCATTTTATCTGTCGGGCAGGTTGTTCCCCATGAGGTTGTAGGCATGGCAAACTATAACAAAAATCTTTTCGTGGGTACAGGCGGTCCGGAAGGTATCAATAAAAGTCATTTTGTCGGTGCTGTTCACGGGATTGAAAAGATACTGGGAAAAGCCGATAATCCGGTAAGAAGGATGCTCAATTATGCATCAGAACATTTTATAACCCATCTGCCGGTTGTTTATGTTCATACGGTTGTAGGCCGGGACGAAACAGGTAAACTTGTTATCCGTGGACTGTATATCGGTGATGATCCTGATGTCTTCTCTCTGGCAGCTGCTCTTTCCCTTAAGGTTAATTTCACTGTTTTTGAAAAACCTCTTGAGAAAGTTGTGGTATATCTGGATCCTTCAGAATTCAAAAGCACCTGGCTGGGAAATAAGAGCATTTACAGAACCAGGATGGCAATGGCTGATAACGGGGAACTGATCGTTCTTGCTCCCGGACTAAAGGAATTTGGTGAAGACAAGGAGATTGACAGGCTTATAAGAAAATATGGTTACAGGGGAACTCCTGCAACAATGGAAGCCCTGAAACAGAATGAAGAACTAAAACAGAATCTCAGTGCAGCCGCCCACCTTATTCATGGCAGTACAGAAGGGAGATTTTCAGTCACTTACTGTCCTGGTCACCTTACACGTGAACAGATTGAATCTGTAAACTTCAAATATGCCGATTTGAAAGAAGCATCAAAGAAATACGATCCCGGAAAGCTGAAAGACGGATTCAATAAACTTTCTGACGGACAGGAAATTTTCTATATTTCGAATCCGGCAACAGGGCTCTGGAGTTCAAGGGAAAGACTGAAATAAACTGATAATTACCCGGAATGATCAATTGGGGCATCATCGGATGTGGAAATGTAACAGAGGTAAAAAGCGGCCCTGCTTTTAACAAGGTCGGGGGATCACGTCTTGTGGCTGTAATGAGGAGAGATAAAGCTCTTGCAGAGGATTATGCCAGGAGACACGGAGTGCCAAAATTCTACAATGATGCCGTAGATCTGATAAACGATCCTGATATTAATGCAATTTATGTGGCAACTCCACCAGGAAATCATGCAGAATATGCAATAAAATCGATCACAGCCGGCAAACCCGTTTATATTGAAAAACCGATGGGATTAAATCATGCCGAATGCATGAAAATCAATGAAGCATCGGAGAAACATAAAGTACCCGTTTTTGTAGCTTATTACAGGAGAGCTCTTCCGGGTTTTCTTATGGTAAAGGATTTAATCAGCAAAGGATCCCTTGGCACAATAAGGCATGTATTCATTAAATGTTTCAAATCGCCATCGGCAGATGAATTATCAGGCAAAACATCCTGGAGAGTACAACCTGAGATTTCCGGAGGCGGACATTTTTTTGATCTGGCTTCGCATCAGCTTGATTATCTTGATTTCCTTCTGGGACCGGTACAAAGGGTCTCATCACTTGCACTTAACCAGGCCGGTCTGTATAAAGCCGAGGATTTTATTTCAGCTTCATTTCTATTCCCTCAGGACATAGCCGGCACAGGAATATGGTGCTTCAGTGCAGCACCGGAAAGCAATTGTGACCTTTTTGAAATAACCGGAGATAAAGGAAAACTGATTTTCTCCACTTTCAGCTTTGAACCAATTATCCTGGAGAATGGCGAAGGCAGAAAAGAATTTATAAATGAAAGACCCGAACATGTACAGTATTACCTTATCGGGCAGGTTGTGAAGGCACTTTCAGGAGAGGGAACGGCTGTATCAACAGGAATAACAGCGGCAAGGACGAGCAAGGTAATGGATGAGGTGGTGGAAGGGTACTATGCAAGGGGATGATACGGGACGGATTGCTTCGCTTCGCTCGCAATGACGGTAACGGGGATGGAACGGATTGGGACGGATTGCTTCGTCCCGCGGGGGGCGGGACTCGCAATGACGGTAACATGGATTTAACTTAATGATATATAAATTATGAACAAACTATCGGACATTGGATTAATAGGACTTGCAGTGATGGGTGAAAACCTTGTACTGAATATGGAAAGCAAGGGGTTCCAGGTTACGGTTTTTAACCGTACTACACAGAAAGTTGATGATTTTCTTGCAGGAAGGGCTAAAGGTAAAAAAATCATTGGAGCACATACAATTGAAGAACTTGTGAATTCCCTTGCCCGTCCAAGGAAAATAATGGTCATGGTTAAAGCCGGATCGGCAGTCGATGATATGATAAATACTCTGATCCCTCATCTTGAGAAAGGTGACATAATCATTGACGGAGGGAACACACATTTCCCCGATACCAACAGACGTACAGCCCTGGTGGAAAGTAAAGGACTTCTTTATATCGGAACCGGAGTGTCAGGTGGCGAAGAGGGAGCACTCCTGGGTCCGTCAATTATGCCGGGAGGATCAAAAGAAGCGTGGCCATTTGTAAAACCCATATTCCAGGCAATTGCTGCCAAGGTCGATGATGGTACCCCATGCTGCGACTGGGTGGGAGAAAACGGAGCAGGACATTTTGTAAAAATGGTTCATAACGGGATCGAATATGGCGATATGCAGCTTATCTGTGAAGCATACCAGATTATGAGAGACCTGCTTGGAATGACTGCCGACGAGATGCATCTTGTATTCAAGGAATGGAATACCGGTGAGCTGGACAGTTACCTTATCGAGATCACCAGGGATATTCTGGCATATAAGGATGAAGACGGCAAGCCATTGGTGGATAAGATCCTGGATACGGCAGGACAGAAAGGAACAGGTAAATGGACCGCTGTGACCGCTCTCGACCTCGGCATTCCGCTTACCCTTATCGGAGAGGCTGTCTTTGCCAGATGTCTTAGCGCTGTGAAGGACGAAAGAGTGAAAGCATCAAAAATACTAAACGGCCCTTCAGCAACATTCAGCGGAAACAGGCCAGAATTCATTGACGATCTGAAAAATGCACTTTATGCATCAAAGATCGTTTCCTATGCCCAGGGATATTCACTGATGAAAGCCGCAGCTGTCGAATATAAATGGGATCTCAACTATGGTGGTATCGCGCTGATGTGGCGTGGTGGATGTATTATAAGGTCCGCTTTCCTGGGAAAAATCAAAGAAGCATTTGATAAAAACCCATCCATAACCAACCTCCTTCTTGATCCTTTCTTCAAAGACAAAGTTGAAAAATCACAAAAGGGATGGAGAAACGTTGTATCGGCTGCAGCAACAAACGGGATACCGGTTCCGGCAATATCATCCGCACTGGGGTATTTCGACGGGTATCGCTGTGAAAGACTCCCCGCTAACCTTCTACAGGCCCAGAGAGATTATTTCGGAGCTCATACCTATGAACGGATTGACAAGCCAAGAGGTGAGTTTTTCCATACAAACTGGACTGGAAGGGGCGGAACAACAGCTTCATCTACCTACAATGTTTAATTCAGTAACAACCTTAATAATATGACAGAAACTAAAAAGTTCAGTAACTACAGATGGACTGTATGCGCTCTGATCTTCTTTGCGACAACAGTGAACTACCTCGACAGGCAGGTGATAGGGATCCTGAAGCCATTGCTGGAAACAGATCTCGGAATAGGTGAAAAAGATTATGCTCACATTATCATGGCCTTCCAGCTATTATATGGAGTAGGTATGGTCATAGCGGGCCGGCTGATAGATAAATTCGGCACCAAAATAGGATATGGAGTTGCTGTTATTCTCTGGAGCATTGCAGCAATGGGTCATGCCCTGGCAAAAGGTGTATGGGGTTTCGGATTCTGGAGAGGTTTCCTCGGAGTAAGCGAAGCCGGCAACTTTCCTGCAGCAATTAAAACCGTGGCAGAATGGTTTCCGAAAAAAGAAAGAGCCCTTGCCACCGGAATCTTCAACTCGGGAACAAATGTCGGAGCAATACTGGCGCCGATTGCCATTCCCGCGATAATTGTCGCATGGAACTGGCAGGCAGCTTTTATAATCACAGGAGCAATTGGATTTATCTGGGTAATCCTCTGGTTCATTTACTACGAGCTTCCTGAAAAACATAAAAAGGTTTCCGCAGGTGAACTTGCTTACATTCACAGTGATGTGGACGAACAGGCTGAAACAAAAGAAAAAGTATCCTGGCTCCAGCTTCTGAAGTACAGGCAAACCTGGCTTTTCTTCATAGGAAAAGGTCTTACCGATCCGATATGGTGGTTCTATCTTTTCTGGATCCCCGGCTGGCTTTCAACTGTCAGAGGCACAGGACTTAGTCTGTCATCTTTCGGTCTGCCACTGGCGTTTATCTATACAATGACAACAATCGGCAGTATCGGAGGAGGATGGGTTTCAGGTTATATGATCAAAAAAGGAATGACTCCTTTTAAAGCAAGAAAGTGGACCATGCTGATCTTTGCATTTCTTGTTGTTCCGATAATTTTTGCATCATCGGAAGGTATAAGTACCTGGGGTGCAGTATGTCTTATTGCACTTGCAGCATCATCACACCAGGCATGGTCAGCAAATATCTTTACTACAGTATCGGATGCCTTTCCCAAGAAAGCCGTAAGCTCTGTTACTGGGATTGGCGGAATGGCAGGCGCTGTAGGCGGTGCATTTATTTCATATATCGCTGGAGGTATACTCCAGCATTTTAAAGATCTGGGACATATCGAAACAGGTTATGTCGTTATGTTCGCCATTGCAGGTAGCATGTACCTTCTTGCCTGGTCTATAATGTTCTTTTTTGCACCCAAAAATAAAACTGTTGCTCTGGATTAAATGAAAAAATTAGGAAAATACTCTATAGGGATGGGCGACAGGTTCGGCCATCAGGGAAGTGCACAACTTGCAGCAATAATTGAAGCCGGGAAAAAAGGTATCGACATCACACCTGTCTGGAATAAGTCCAACAGGGAACATATGATAATAGGCACTGAACCCGGTGATGTAAGAAAAGAAGCAGATGAGGTGACTAAAAAAGCAGGTTTCACTAAACCATATTATGTTGATGCCGACCACATTAATTTGGATAACGTCGACAGGTTCATCGAAAGCTCTGATTTCTTCACAATCGATGTAGCATCGTATATCGGCAAAAAGGCTGATGAGGAGGCGATCCGTAATTTCATTTCAGGTTGTACAAAATATGCAGGTGAGCTTAAGATAAAAGGTATCAACCCTTTTCCTGTCGTGAAAGCAACCCAGATTTCAGAAATTGCAGAAAAGTATCTGTTTGCTGCAAAAAAGGCAGGTGAGATCTACAGGAAAATTGAGGCTGTAAAAGGCAAAGGCAATTTTGTCGCAGAAGTATCTATGGATGAAGTTCCTTCACCACAGACACCAGTTGAGCTTTTCTTCATCCTCAAAATGCTCGGTGAGGAAAATATTCCTGCACAGACCATAGCTCCGAAATTCTCAGGACGATTCAACAAAGGAGTCGATTATGTGGGTGATCCGCTGAAATTTGCCGCTGAATTTGAAGCTGATCTTATGGTAATTGATATGGCAGTTAAAGAATTCGGACTTCCCGAAAACCTTAAAATGAGTGTTCATTCCGGGTCGGACAAATTTGCTATTTATCCTCACATAGGATCAATCATCAAAAAGCATGATAAGGGCATTCATCTTAAAACTGCAGGCACAACCTGGCTCGAAGAAGTTATCGGTCTTGCTGAATCAGGAGGCGAGGCCCTCGCATTCGTAAAGGATGTCTATGCAAAAGCTCTTGAGAAGATCGAAGAACTATGTGCCCCCTATGCCGACGTTATAGATATCAATGTATCGGCGCTTCCTTCAAAAGATGAAGTGTCCGGATGGAACAGCAGTAAATTTGCTGCTGCATTGAGGCATGTTCCGGGTAATCCTGACTACAATCCCAATATGCGGCAGCTCATCCATGTAGGGTATAAGCTTGCTGCAATGAAAATGGATGAGTATTTCAGGCTGCTTGATGCAAATGAGAAGACTGTATCTCAGTGTGTATATGAGAATATGTATGACAGGCACATCTGCAGGTTATTCTGATGAAGCTTAACCTGTGCCTGGCGGGAGTAAGTGGTATTTTGGTGATAGCATCATGCTCTCTGAATGATAGAAGAGCGGATAAACCGAATATTATATTTATTCTGACTGATGACCTTGGTTATGGTGATCTCAGTTGCCTGAATCGTGATTCAAAGATCAAAACTCCAAATATTGACAGAATTGCATCTTCGGGCATAACATTTACCGATGCACACTCAAGTTCTGCTGTCAGCACACCAACAAGGTATGGGGTATTAACAGGTCGTTATAACTGGCGGAGTGAATTAAAAAGCGGAGTTCTCGATGGTTATTCAAAAGCTCTTATAGAGCCGGGAAGAAAGACCATGCCGATGATGCTGAAAGGAATGGGATATAAGACTGCCGGCTTCGGGAAGTGGCATCTGGGTTGGGATTGGAGCAATATAGACAAGGGGAAGGATAGTGTTGATTTTTCCAAACCGGTGGCGAACGGACCTGTATCACGGGGATTCGATTATTTTTATGGTATAAGCGGATCGCTTGATATGCCGCCATATGTCTGGATTGAAAATGATCAACCCACAACAGTTCCGGACCGGTTGACCATGGGGAATAATTCTCCGGTCGGGAATCCTGGTTATGACGGCTCATTCTGGAGGGAAGGTCCGACCGGCAGTGATTTTAATCATCAGGACTGCACACCGGATCTGACAATGCGGGCTTGTAAATATATACAGGACAATGTATCTTCTGAAAGACCTTACTTTTTGTACCTTGCATATCCCTCACCCCACACTCCTATTCTTCCTTCAGATGAGTTTAAAGGCAAAGCACAGCTCAATCAGTATGCCGATTTTGTTATGATGGTTGATTCAGAAGTTGGACAAATTCTTAAAACGGTTGAGCAGAGCGGTGAAAAAAAGAATACCATTATAGTTTTTGCTTCTGATAACGGTTGTTCACCCTGGGCTGATTATGAAATACTTAAATCGAAAGGACATAATCCGAGTTATATTTTCCGGGGTCACAAAGCTGATCTGTATGAGGGAGGTCATCATATCCCCTGTCTTATGCAATGGCCGGCAAAGATCAGGAAGCCGTATGAAGTCAGCCAGACCGTGTGCCTGAACGATTTCATGGCAACATTTGCCGATATCATTGATTATAAGCTTACTGATAATGAAGCTGAAGACAGTTACAGTCTGTTACCGGCCATCCTCAGTCCGGGATACAAAAAGATCATACGTGAAGCGACCGTACATCATTCGATAAACGGGAACTTTGCAATAAGGAAAGGAGAATGGAAATTGCTGTTATCCCCAGGTTCGGGAGGATGGAGTTCGCCAAGACCGGGCATTGAAGAGGCAGGATTACCTCCGGTACAATTGTACAATATGAAAGATGATCCGGGAGAAAAAGTGAATCTGCAGAACAAACATCCTGAAATAGTTTATGAATTAACGAATATACTGAGGAAATATATAAAAGAAGGCCGCAGTACACCAGGAGACCCACAAATTAATGATGGCGATTTCCCCTGGAAACAAATTGAGAGATTGTAACAGATCTCTCTTTGCTGAAATTCCTTTTAAAAAGCTACCTTTCATTTCTTTTTGTTTTTCAAAAATGATACAAAGGTTTTACAGGTTTAATATCCAGCTCAATTACGATATGGATGGATTTACTGATATCATTGACCAGAGGAAAATCTACCCCGGAATTGAATAAATCTCTGATCTCCTCCGGTGAATCAGTTCCAAAAAAATTGATCTTCACGCCATTATCTTTCAATCGTCGTGTATGATCCGGCAGTTCAGGTTTAATTGGCTGCCTTAGCTGAATAAATTCTGATTTTGAATCAATGGTCTCGCTGACATAAACAGCATCCTCTTCCTGTCTGTCCATGTTACAGATCATAATTCCCGGGACAGCCTGTCGGGCCAAACCTGCAGCAGCTTTGCTACAGGCAAGAAATGCCTGGTGAAGTCTATTCTCCGATTCAATTCTTTTAGCCACCATGACCGAAAGATCCCCCTCTCCTTTCAGATGGATATTCAGCCAGACATTTACCGGCATTACTGCAAGAACCTCATCAATTGTCGGTATTTTTTCTCCGGCAAATTCAGTTGATTTCCAGCCGCCCGCATCAAGCTCCTTTATCTGCTGAAGTGTAAGATCAGATACTTTCCCGGTTCCGTTGGTGGTCCTGTCTACAGTTTCATCATGGATAACCACCATTTCATTATCCTTTGTAAGGAAAACGTCAAATTCGATCATATGGGCGCCGGCTTTAACAGCTTCACGAAAGGCCGGGATAGTATTTTCAGGATGAGTTCCCATTGCGCCTCTGTGTGCACACAATCCCCTCTCCGGTAAAATAATTTTCTCATTGGCACATCCTGTTAATAAAAACCAACACCAACCAAATATTAATATCAGGATCTTGTTCATTTTTGATGAATTTGATAGTCTGATCTTACCTGGCCATCGAACCATTGCCGGTACATTAAAGGCTCCGTCATTGTATCAGGTATTCCTGACATAAGCTTCACCAGGTATTGGCACTTCTTTTGGAATATTAACCGGGCCGAATACAAGTGATTCCGGTCCGAGCTTCATGTCGGAGTTCATCATTTCCTCATATGTCACTTCTTTACCCGTATAAGCTGAAACACGACCCATAATTGCTACAAGCGTTGAGATCGCAGTTTCTTCAATCGTATTTATCACATTCCCTGTTCGAATAGCAGTTACAAAGTTGATCTGCTCCTGAAGATGAGGCTCCACGCTGACACTATTTCCCGGATTTCCGTCTTTGTCAGGAGGATATTCATATTTCCAGGTTTCATTACCGGCAAGATCAATTATTGAACCAGTGCAATCGGTTGAACCTTTTGTTCCCTGAATTCTGTCAGAAACATTATTTGCGCAGCCATTAATCTGACGGCACATACTATGGAAATGCATTCCGTTTTCAAATACGAAATCAACACTGAAATTATCATACTGATCCCCGGTTACTCGTCGTTGCCTGGAACCAAAACCTGTTGCCTTTACCGGGTGTGATCCTGTAAACCAGTTCATCAGATCAATGTTATGAACATGCTGCTCGACAATATGATCGCCTGAGAGCCAGCACCAGTTTACCCAGTCGCGGATCATATATTCCATTTCACTCCATGCAGGATTTGGATCACGGTGCCAGAGCTTACCCGTCATAAAATAAATATTTCCGCCGACGATGTCACCTATTGCGCCCTGCTTTATCTGGTGCCATGCGGCAGCTTTATCCCGCTGGTGACGGTAATGTGTCCCGGGCATTATGCACAGATCCATGCCCTTTGCCTTCTGTGCAGAAGCCATAACTGATCTTGCGCCAACCGGGTCAACAGCGACCGGCTTCTCTGCAAATACATGTTTTCTAGCCTGTACTGCGGCTTCAAGATGCCGGGGACGGAAATAGGGTGGTGTTGCATCAAGAATGATATCAACTCCCGCATCAATAACTTTCTGATAAGCATCGAAACCCACAAAACACTTATCCAATGGAACTTCCTGTCCCTTTGCTTTCTGTATCTGGGCTCTGCAGTTGTCAATACGATCCTGGAATGTATCCCCCAGGGCAACAATCTGAAGGTTAGGTCCCGCGTCGAGAAAGTTAAGCGCAGCACCTGTTCCTCGACCACCGCAACCGATAAGACCAGCTCTCAGAACTGGTCCGTCGGGTGCCTGGTCAGGCATTAACGCAGCCACTACCCTCTTTTTTGTATCACGGGCACAACTTGTAATGATTGCAGGAACAAATACACCAGCTACTCCGGCAGTTGCTGTTTTACCAAGAAAACTACGTCGTGAGATGCATGATTTTTCCATAATAGCTTTATTTATCAAATTAATATATCTTGCTAAATACCTTTAATATAATCTGTTCCATAGGGATAACGCTGTTCCCTTTTCAGCATTGAATCAGCAAGTTCACTGTTTTTAAATCTTTCAACTTGCGGATCCCATTTCAGTATACCGGGCACCTTCATGGCAATATGACTGATAAGGCATACCGTACATGACCGGTGACCAACCTCAACAGGAGATATGGGTTGTTTACGGCTTTTAATGCATTCCAGCCAGTTTCCATGATGCTCAGTACTCATGTACAGCTTAATTTCATTCTCTTTGATCTCCGAGGAGAGTATTTTCGGATCGCTGGCGTCAAGTTTTGTTTCATGTGCATGTGAAACGAATATCCATCCTTCATCTCCTTCATACCTTATACCATAGGGGTAACCTCCGCTAACAAGCATTGTTATGCCATTTTCATATTCAGCTTTTACCATGCAATCGCCGTGGACATCCCAGAGGCCTTGCCGCGGGAACTGAGTAACAGCCTGAACCGAAACCGGACCTGTATATTCAGTATCCATTCCCCATGCAGAATAATCAAAGAAATGTGATCCCCATCCTGTTATCATTCCTGCACCAAACTGTTCACAGCGCAACCATCCGGGACGGGAATAGTCATTTTGCGGATGAACCCTCATCTCGGTATAATAAACATCAGGAGTTGACCCGAGCCACATATCATAATTCAGGGTTGAAGGAACTTTCATTTCAGGAGCCTCAGGTCCTGGCGGATCACCGGGAAGACCTATTTTCACCGTATGGATCTTACCTATCCTTCCGTTACGGACAAGCTCTGCTGCCCTCCTGTATTGAGGATCTCTCGACCTGCACTGTGCACCAACCTGTAAAATAATCCCCTTCTTGTTAATAACATCACTTAAAAGCCGGCCTTCTGCAACGGTAAGAGTAAGAGGCTTCTGCAAATAGATGTCTTTCCCGGCAAGTGCGGCTTCAATAGCCGGCTGGGTATGCCAGTGGTCAGGCGTACTGATAATTACGGCATCAATTTCCGGATCAGATAAAAGTTCATGGTAGTCTACATATGTCTTAACATTCACATAATTTGTACTACCAGTTTTCTTTGCATAAAGATCTTCTATGAATTTCTTTCCCTCTGCCAGTCGTTTCCGGTCAATATCACAGGCTGCAATCACCCTTGCATTATCAAGTTTAAGGATATCCGGCAGATTATGCTCCCTCGCGATACGTCCGCAGCCAATCTGTCCAATGTTGATCATATCACCCGGCGCATTTTCCCTATAGAAATGAGGAACAATCTCCGGAATTATAATGGTTCCTGCAGAAGTGGTAATAGCGTTTTTAACAAATGACCGTCTCTTCATATTTTTGCATTTTATTTTTATTCATCCTGTCAGTATTACCTGCCCTCCTTTAAGATCCCAGGTCTGTCAGGTTCCTCATTAATGAACAGGCAATTTAATAAATTATAATCAAGCTCAATATGATATGCGATTTTAAGATTACCATTATTATTGTCTTTTATTGTCTTATACAGCCATTTCCTTATTCTCTGACCTGCCTGGACTTACACCGGATTAATGGAATCATCAGAATAACTGATAAGGTATTTTCATCAATTGCCCGAAAAAAAAATTTGACTTTGTTTTTTAATGGTGTAATTTAGTTGAATAAACACTAACTAACAACCTGAAAATTATGAATAGAAAATGCTTCTCTGTTTTTTTCTCCTGGAGAAAACTTAAATTGCTCCTGACCCTGAATCTGACAATTATTCTGGTCCTTTCATTGACCTTTAACCTGTCGGCGTCAGTTTTCGCACAGGGTAACCCTGATCTCATCAATGATTCACAACAGGTTACAGTCAGGGGCACTGTCACAGATGCTGGTACAGGGCAGGCAATGGCCGGAGTAAATATCCAGGTATCAGGAACATCTACAGGAACCATTTCCGATGCAAACGGGAGGTATGCAATACCAGCCCCGGTCGATCAGAATGCTGTTCTGGTATTCTCATTTATAGGATACATTAAACAGGAAGTTCCTGTTGCAGGCAGAACAGTAATAGATGTTGAACTGGTTTCTGAAATTATGGGCCTTCAGGAAGTTGTTGTGACTGCTCTGGGTATTTCCAGGGAAAAGAAATCACTTGGATATGCAGTCGCAGAGGTAAAAGGTGATGTCTTGCAAAAAGTGGCCCAGGAAAATGTATTGAATTCACTCGCCGGAAAAGTAGCCGGCGTAAGTATCAGTTCGACTGGTGGTGCCGGTTCTTCTGTAAGTATGATAGTCAGGGGAGCATCTTCTTTAACCAGTGACAATCAGCCACTATTTGTGGTTGACGGGATCCCCATGAATAATACTCTTAACAATGTTCAGCAGATGGGCAGGGATAACAGGGCAGACTATGGCAATTCTATTTCTGACCTGAATCCTGAGGATTTTGAGAGTGTGTCGATTCTGAAAGGTCCCAGTGCTGCAGCACTCTATGGTTCAAGGGCCGGTAATGGTGTTGTTTTGATCACAACAAAAACAGGTAGTATGAAAAAGGGATTGGGAGTTACATTTACCACAAATACGGTAATTGAAAATCCATATAAATATCTTGAAAAACATAACCTGATGGCCAATGGTAACCGTCCTTATACCCAGAACAACCGCCCTAATAACGGACTTGATTACATGGTTATTGACCCATCGACCAGCGGTTGGGTAGGTCCGGAACTGGACAAAGGTACGATGGCATATCAATGGCCCTATTTCAATGCTGATGGTGTACTTACAGCAACCCAATTGGTTTCCCATCCTGACAACTGGAAAAATTTCTTTGAAACCGGTTATACAACAACTAACAGCATCTCACTCTCTGATGCGACTGAAAAAATCGATTACAGGTTATCGTACAGCAATATGCTGAATAAGGGTGTCATACCAAACAGCGATCTGAAAAAGAATTCTGTTTCCCTTTCCTCAACATTCAGGCTTAATGAGAAAATAAAAGTGAGCACCAATATAAACTATACTAATTCCGGTGCAAAAAACCGCCCCGCAGGTAACAGGGGAGCTAATCCCATGCAGGCTCTATATGAGACTAATTCTCATATAGATGTTCTTACGCTGAGAGATTACTGGGAAAAAGGGAAAGAAGGTATCCAGCAAAATGGACCATACGCCCTTGAAGTAAATTCTGATGGGACTTATTCAAGAGGCGATGCAATTAATAATCCCTACTTTCTGGCTAATGAAGTCAACAACGGTTTCAACAGAGACAGAATTTACGGTAATGCTGTATTTGATTATCAGATTAATTCTGAATTTTCATTTATGGCCCGGTATTCCCATGATCAGTTTCATGAGTTCCGCGATACAAAAATAGCACCAAGCTATTCCAATGAGCCAAAAGGTTTTTATGGCTTAACAAATCTGTACAGAAGGGAACAAAATACTGATTTCCTCATTTCATACAATAAACGCATCACCGATTTTAACATTACTGCTTCTGCCGGAGGAAACTATATGTTCCAGTATGCTTCAGATAACACGACAAAAGCGAAAGACGGAGGCTCCGGTTTAATCATTCCGGGTATCTATTCTGTAGGTAATATCGCCCTTAATAATATCCAGTATTATTCCTCATTAAGCAGGAAAGCCATTTACAGCCTTTATGCATTAACATCGATTGGATATAAAGATGCAGTCTATCTTGATCTGACTGCAAGAAACGACTGGTCAAGCACCCTGCCGGAAGAAAACCGTTCTTATTTCTATCCATCGGCATCTTTAAGTGTTTTGCTTAACAATATAATTGAGATGGGTGATAAGGTTTCTCTGGCAAAATTAAGAGGAGGTATAGCGATGGTCGGCAACGATACCGATCCATATAAACTGATGCCTACGATGGGCGACATGGGTTCATGGGGTAACCAGACACGCCTGACAACTTCAGGTACACTATTGCTTCCCGATCTTAAACCTGAAATTCAGACTTCCTGGGAAATTGGCACTGATCTTGCATTTCTGGATAACAGGTTCCGATTCGAAGGAACTTATTATTCATCTAAAAACAGGAACCAGATACTTAGTATCGGGCTTCCTCCATCATCAGGCAACAGCGCTAAACAGATCAACGCAGGTCTGATCTCAAGTAAAGGAATTGAGCTGAGTATCGGAGCTACTCCATACAGTGCTAATGAAATTGTATGGGATATTAATTTTATTTATTCCAGGAACAGGACAAGGATTGAAGAATTATCTGCAGGATTCAATTATATTACCCTGTGGACCGATGCCAAAGGCGGCGCTGTAACGTGGGTAGGAGAAGAAATCGGAAATATAATTGATGCAAAGCTGCTTCGCGTTGAAGACAAAACTTCTGAATATTACGGATGGCCCATACTTGATGACGAAGGATGGGACAATACTGACAGCAGATGGCAGGATGCAGATGGCAAACGGATAGCTCCTGTTATTGGCAACTTTAATCCAAAATTTACTTTAGGTATGCAAACTTCGCTTTCGTATAAGAAATGGAACATCAGCGCCAGTTTTGACTGGAGAAACGGAGGTCAGTTCGTTTCTCAGACACTACGTTACGGCGAATCTGACCTGCATACTCAAAGGTGGATAGACAGAACTGTAAAGGTTAACAATATTGCCGACATACCTGCTTTTCTTAAAGAAAATGCTGACAAGTATTTGTCTCCGGACGGAGAGTTTTTTGTTGTTGTGGGGGGCCCGACAAAGGAAACAGGTGGTCTTGAGTACACTGAAGACGGTATAACTCTTTATGATGGTGTATTTATGCCCGGTGTTGTGGGTGACTATGATGATGACGGGAAATTTATTGCTGATTATGAAAACCTGGGCGGCCCTGAAACACCATTGATCAGATATCAGGATTTCTATGGATGGAGTTATACCCGAACCGCTACATTTGATGCTGATTATCTGAAGCTAAGAGAGATTTCATTAACTTACCAGCTTCCTTCATTGAAGTCAATCGGGATTCAGAATGCTTCATTTTCGATTTACTCACGTAATATTATTTTATGGACAAAAGCCGGTATTAATATAGATCCTGAAATGGCATTTCAGCCAGAAGGCGGTAAACAGGGAAGCGGTATTCAGTTCAAGCAGGGTATAGAACGATTTAATGTGTATCCATGGACCATACCGATCGGTTTTAAGTTAAATGTAAGTTTCTAACATTGAAAACAAAGAAATTATGAAATCAATGAAAACACTATATAATTTATTTCTGGTTCTGACGATTACAGCCTTTGCCTCCTGTGAAAATCTAACCGATCTGAATGTTAATCCTAATGGGGTTGATCCATCAACCGTGAATCCAAACCTGATGCTGACAACAGTCATTACCCAGACTGCACAACCATATCTTGATATGGGATACCAGGGTGATCTGGCAGGTGTTATGCAATATGTTCAGAAAAGTGGCTGGGGGTCAGGATTAAATAATTACGATTTTATCAGTGAACGTTCGTGGGCCGGCTGGTATGATAATCTGCGAAATATAAAGCATCTTAATGAAAGATCCGTAACTGAGGGGATGGAATTCCAGCAGGGATTAGCTATTGTCCTGAGAGCATTTAACTTTGGTTATATTACTGATTGCTGGGGCGATGCACCTTATAGCGCAGCATTAAATGCTCCACTGGGCGGGCAGGAAGATATATTCCCGGTATTTGATTCACAGGAAGACATTTACACGGGAATTATCGAAGATCTTAAGATGGCCAATACCCTTTTATCAAAATCTGCTGATGCTTATTCCGGCATAAATGCCGATGCTGATATAATATATAATGGAAGCCCGATGAAATGGAGAAAAATGGCCAACTCGTTGATGTTGAGATACTATATGCGTGTTTCTACCAAACTTGCCAGTTATGCAAAAGCAGGCATTGAAGAGATTATTGCTAATGCTTCAACATATCCGATCTTTACGTCAAATGATGATGATGCAATGATTGGATACATTGGCAGTTCCAGTGGAGATTCGTGGCCGGCTAATACTAAGTATGATGCATCTGAAAGTAATTTCAGCAGGATCCAGCTTTGTGCAGGATTCAGGGATGCACTTGTCGGCCTGAAAGATCCCCGGATTGAAGTATGGTTCAATAAAGTTAAGGTACCAATCAAAGTTTCTGTTAAATACGCTCCTTCACCTGATATCATTGTAAATGGGATCAGATATTTGCTTCCCGGTTTTCTGACTGCCAATAATTTTGTTATTTACAATAAAAATACCTGGACAGCTGATCTGGATAATGGAAAATCACTGGTGGATACTATGGATTATGCCGGGATCCCGATAGCTTCCAATGCCGCTGAACCATATAATTATAATCTTAATCCTGCTCCTACTCAGGGAGGGTATAATGTACATATTTCAGCACTCGCAAATCAGTACAGAAATGCTTCAGGCGATATGCTGAAAGCAAGATTGATATCTTATGCTGAAGTATGTTTTATTCTTGCAGAAGCTGCGAAAAAAGGATGGACTGTCGGTTCGCAGGAATCATGGTATAAAAAAGGAGTTGAAGCATCACTGGATACCTGGGGGGTTGGAGATAGTTATGATACTTATATAGTCAATCCGGGTGTGGCTTATGATGGCACATTAAATCAGATCATGGTTCAGAAATGGATCGCCAACTGGACCGTTGCAGTAGAATCGTGGTGTGACTGGAGAAGGACCGGTCTGCCGGCTCTTACTGTCGGCCCGAGAGGAAGACGTGATGCCATGCCATTGCGATTCCGTTACGATGCTACAGAAAGAGAAAGAAATAAGACTAATTACACTAATGCAATTTCTAATTTAGTTCAGACTCCATTTACTGCACAGGATGGTAACGACAGTTCATGGTCTGAAATGTGGTTATTACAATAATTATATGAAGACTATCATCAGATCATTAGTAAATGCCTCCTTCTTATTTATTGTTACAGCAGGTACACTGATTGCCCAGGACTTCTACAAAACCACTCACAGGTTATGGGAGCCACAGCCGGATAATGTTTATTTACAAGAGGTTGCAAAAAAAATCCCGACTGATGGACCGGTTCAGGCATTAGCTGTTCAGGATAACCGGTGTTTTGCTGTTATCGATGGAAAAATCTGGCAGCTTAGTGGTGAAGTTCTTAATATTGAAAAAAATGGTCCGGATAGAGTAAAAAGAGTTATTTCAATAAGTGGAGATATTTGGGCGCTTGCTTCCGGTGGAATCCACAGATTAAAAAATAATAACTGGGAAATGATCGATAAAAGGGAGTTTGTGGATATTTGCATTCATAATGGTGTACTGCATGGCGCCACAGAAGAAGAGATATTCAGGCTGTCAGATAACAAATTTATTTCAATAAAGCCGGAAGGAGGATACTATTCCAGCGATATTACAATGCAGATGGAAGATGGAACACAAATCCACGCCGCTCCTGTCAGACTTGGACCTGTTACCAGGATTGAATCATATAGTGGGACACTTCATCTACTCCAGCCAGGGAGACTAATATTATTTGACGGACTGACCGTCAACAGGGATTTTATCGACTGGGGTACCCTTCCTTCAGTAAATACAAATGATATGCTCAGCTACGGCAGCCGCCTGTTTATCAGTACCGACAAAGGTCTGGCTGTTTTAAGAGGAGCTGCGGTAACCACAATCAAAGGTACTGATGGCCTGCCTGTTGAAAATACCACCTGTCTTGAACAAGGATTTGATGATGATTTATGGATCGGTACAACCAGGGGAGCCGTTCGTATGTTAAAGTCAGACTGGCATTATTTCGGAGCGGACCACTGGTTACCGGGAAATTATGTGAATGATATAGCTGTGGGCAAAAACATTGTATATATCGCAACAGATAAGGGGATTGGGATAATCAGTTATGAACCTTACACTTTACTGAAAAAGGCTTCATTTTACGAACGTCATATAGAGGAATGGGGGCACAAGCGGCTTGGATTTGTACATACTCTCTATAAAAAAGATGGTGAATGGGTAAGAGAAGTCAGTGATAACGACGGAGGGCATACTGCCACCTATCTGGCAGCTATGTCTTACAAATATGCTGTAACCGGTGATAAAACTGCACGAAAAGAAGCTGTAGAAGCTTTTAATGCAATGATATGGCTTGAAAGAATTACGCCGATTGACGGATTTTTCGCACGGTCAATATGGTCGACAACCGGAGATAAGGATGAAAGGGGACGTGAAGGTTCCGGCGGTTTGCCTGCAAAATGGTATCCTACTCCTGATGGCAAATGGTTCTGGAAAGGTGATACATCAAGTGATGAGGTCACTGCACATTTTTATGCCATATCGCTGTTTCTCGATTTAGTGGCAGAAGGTAAGGAGAAGGAGATCGCCAAAGAACATCTGAACCGGATAGCTTCCTATATTTTAAAATGCGGATGGGTTCTTTTGATATGGATGGAAAACCAACACGATGGGGACGCTGGAATCCTGAATATCTCGATCGTCCCTATGGTTATGCTGACCGCGGGCTTAACAGTCTGGAAGCTTTGACATTTATGCAGACTGCATTATCTGTAACAGGTAATGAAAAATTCAGGACCGGTTTTCAACAACTGATTAACTGGGATTATCATCATAACACTCTGCGTCAGAAAAATGTATTTCCTCCTGAAAGTATTGCACCATGGGATGATGACCTTGCATTTGAAAGCTATTATACATTATTCAGGTACACGGATGATCCTGGTCTCAGATCTGTTTTCCTGCGAAGCCTCGAACGTACATGGGAAGTAAAAAGAATGGAACATATTCCATGGTTCAATTTTGCTTATGGAGCCATAACAGGAAACGACTGTGAACTTGAACAATCGGTGAAACACTTGCGTGAATGGACATTGGATTGCACAGTTCACAATTTTCAAAATTCGCATCGTGACGATTTATATTTAGAATACGGATATATATCTTATGAGGGTGGAAAACGTGCAATTTCGCCACGTGAATCAGCAGTAATGACAGGAAGCCGTAATGCAACAGTCCTGGATGATGGCGCCGGTGGAAATATTGTAAAGGAACCTACAGGATTTTTAAGGGACTACTGGATGGGACGTTATCATGGATTTATAAAAGGGCCCGAAACCGATGATACTGAATTGATTTCTGTAAATCCTTCAAAATCAAGTAATATTGGGGCTAAACCTTATGACGGTCCGGCCAGACCCGTTTTCTGACGGTAATGGCGTTTTTAACAAATAACCGTCACTTCATATTTTTGAATTTAATTGTTATTCATCCTGTCAGTATATCCTGTCCTTCTTTAAGATCCCAAGTCTGTCAAGTTCATCAGTAATGAACAGGCAATTTAATAAATTGTAATCAGGCTCAATATGATATGCGATTTTAAGATGGCCGTTATTATTGTCTTTTAATGTCTTATATAACCATTCCCTGATTTCTCCGGTATCCGCGCCCTCCGACAGCAATTCTGAAGGCGGAAATACATTTATCTCAAAATCAGTTCCCATCAGTTCCCTGATCTTTGCCAGTGAGGTATTCGATCCGGTATCAATTATCCTTAAATTTTCCACCCGGCATATAGCTTTCATGACATGATCGGCATTACCACAGCTGTGAAGACGTACAGATCCGAATTCCCTTCCGATCCTGCTGATGAATGGTGTTACATATTCCATATAACTGGCCTCATCGATCATTGTACCGGAACATTCACCCACATGAACGGAAGTGACAGGAATATTACCAAGATCTGAAAAGAATTTAATTACATGGATATAAACATCTGTTATCCAGCTATGGATCCCTTTCACCAGATCAGGTTCAATCATCATCAGAGTAAATATATCCTGTCCGATGAATTTCATTGATGTTGTAATTATTCCATGTATTGTAGCCCGTCCGGAAGTGTCCCAAAAAAAAGGAGGAATGATCCTGCATCCGGGATATTTAGTCAGGGCACTTCTATACTGATCCTCAAGATTTTTCAAAAAAGGTAGTTTCATTACCCCTTTTATTTCAGGAAGTTCTTCCGGGCTCCTCATATCTCTCAGAGGGTATCCTTTTACATCTGAGTCCTTATCTTCCGAAAATATAAATTCCGCTCCGAGGGATGCAGCAATTATCATATTCGGCTGGATTGCTCCCACCAGCATCATATCCGGGACTACATATTCAGCCTGGACCAGGTTATCTTCCATATTATAGATCGGGTAATCGGGAAATTTGTTTTTAATGAAGGCATGACATGCTTCATCCTGTTTCATCCTGGAATAAGGATCCAGATAATACTTAGAGTCGAAAATAAAACCCCCGTATTTATGGAGCCAGCCCTTAGATACGCTCGCCTGTACTTTAATCATAAATCGATCTTTTTGTTTCTAAATATTTATTAAATCTGAATACCAGGGATCTCTTCCCGGGAATTTAAGCAATTCAGGTCTGAAATTAATTAAAATACGCTTTCAGTATCTTCATATAAATTATAACTTGGGTCTTTCAATGTAAGTACCTACATGTTTCAAGGATTATTCAATAGAATGAACTTTATAACCTTTATTTTTTTGGTTATATATGCAGTTGCAATAAGTGCTGAATGGATATATTCACAAAAAAGAAAATTAAGGATTTATGATTCAACAGATGTTCGAATAAATCTTACCTTAGGTATTTTGACTTCAATTTTAAGAATTTTACTTACAGGAGTCACAATAGCTTTGTGGAATTACTTATATCAGAATTCGGTATTCAAACATGAAACTACTTTTAATGAATTAATATATATATTCTTTTTAAATGAATTCATTTATTATTGGTTTCACCGTTTAAGTCATTCTAACAAATTTTTATGGGCCGTACATGTAAATCATCATTCATCAAATTACTTCAATTATTCAACAGCAACGAGAAATGCTGTTTTTAATGTTTTTCTTTATAGCATTGTTTGGACCATATTACCGATTTTTGGTTTTGAACCCCAGGCTATTTTGTTTATTCATTCAATCTCAATCATGCTATCCTTTTTCCAACACACCCAATTTGGTTTAAAATTAAAATATATTGATTTTGTAATAATTAATTCCTCTCACCACAGAGTGCATCACGCAAGAAATGAGAGATATATCGATAAAAATTTTGGAAATATATTAATCATATTCGACAGAATTTTCGGGACATTTGAGAAGGAAAGTGAGAAGCCAATATTTGGAATAGATAAAGAAATTAATCAATCAAATGTTTTCGAGGTAATTTTCCATGAATGGAAGGACTTGATAAAGAAATATAGAACTCATTAAAATGATTTTAACATTTCAATTTATAATTTCAAATCTTTATCCATTAATCAGTTAAATATCTAAACAACGTCTCACTGTGATTTAAATATCCATGTCAAAGGATAAAAACCTGGATAAAAGGTACCGCAAAAATATCGGACAAGTTTCATAGAGAACCTGGCAATGGCATTCTGCCTTCGAATGAGTAACAGGAATTAATCGGAAGGCTGACCGCTCCGATCCGATTGTGATTTTTTTGACTCTTGTGCGAATAATTGGTGTAATGTTTAAAAACCTCATAATTAAATGAGCGAGAAGGAAAAAAGACAATATTTTCAAGAAATCATTGAGCAGCACAAAGGTATTTTGTACAAAGTTGCCCGTGTGTACTGCCAAAACGTAGAAGACAGGCAAGACCTTATTCAGGAAATGATGATACAGATTTGGAAATCCATTCATAAATACGATAAACAACTTAAAATTTCGACTTGGTTGTATCGTATTTCACTAAATGTTGCCATTTCATTTTACCGAAAGCAGTCAACAAGAGCAAATAAATATACCGTACTGAATGAACAAACTGCACAAATACCAATGGATGACAAAACAGAAGACGAACAGAAATTGAATTTATTGGAACAATTTATTGACGAGCTCAAAGAGATAGACAAAGCCCTGATGATATTATACCTGGAAGACAAAGGCCACGCTGAAATTGCCGAGATAATAGGACTGTCCGTAAGCAACGTAGGAACGAAAATAGGACGCATCAAGGATAAGTTAAAAACTCGGTTTTCACAATTAAAATCATAAGACAATGAACGAATTGGAATTAAAAAAACTATGGCAAGAAACCAATCTGAAATTGGAAGAAAGTCTTGTTATATCCAGAAATAACTCAGACGAAATAGCTAAAATGAAGATTCATAATTTTTTAGGTTCAATGAAACCTATTAAAATATTTACGCTGTTGATAGGTATTTTATGGGTAGGTATTACAGGAACGTTAGTTGTAAATTTATTCCTTAAATTGAACTTGTTTTTCCTGTTTTCTGCCACTATTCAAATAGGCATAACTGCAATCGCCTTGATTATCTACATTTATCAGCTAATTAAGATTTATGAGGTTGATATAACAGACCCTATTATAAAAACGCAAAATAGAATTGCAAATCTGAAAACATCCACACTTTGGATTACCCGTATCTTGTTTTTACAACTTCCTGTTTGGACAACCTTCTATTGGAACACAAGTATGCTTGAAAACGGAAATTGGTTTCTGTGGATAACTCAGGGCATTGTTACGTTTTCATTAGGCTATATTGCAATTTGGCTTTTCTTCAATATTAGATACGAAAACAAAAATAAAAAATGGTTTAAATTCATTTTCAACGGAAAAGAATGGACACCGTTGATGAAGTCAATGGAATTATTGGAGCAAATAGAAGATTATAAAGACAAAAAAACCAGCACCAACGGCAGTTTGGAATAATGGCCGGGCCTAAAGAGGACCATTAAATGGCTGGCGGTATCTGCATCATCTTTTTATTAATCTCGTCTTTTATCCGACACTGAAACGCATCTGAATTGATTATCATGAATAGAATTATTTTGCTGACAATCCTGATTATAACTATTGGCATTCAGCGGACCAAATGCCAGAACAGAAAATATTCGGCTGAGATTGAAAAAAGGATAGAGCAGGTTGAAAACAATCTTTCAGGCTGGGTTCTCACCGGGGCAGACGACAGATGGACCCTTGAAGAAAGAATGAAAAAATACAAAATCAATGGTTTAAGCATAGCAGTGGTAAACAACCATCAGATTGAATGGGCAAGGGGATATGGATTTGCCGGCACTGTAGGGAAAACAACGGGTAACTGAAAAAACTCTTTTTCAGGCAGGATCAATAAGCAAGTCACTTAACAGCCTGGGTGTTCTTCTGCTGGCTCAGGAAAAAAAGCTCAGTCTGAACCAGGATATAAATAACTATCTGTCACACTGGAAATTCCCATACGATTCAATCTCCTCAGGAAAGGTAATTACAATGATACAACTGTTGAGTCACACGGCAGGGCTTACAGTCCCTGGCTTTCCGGGATACAAAACCAGTGATCCTCTTCCGACTGTTGTTCAGATCCTCGATGGTCTGCCGCCTGCAAATACCGGTCCTGTGAGATCCGGGTTTGTGCCGGGAGAAAGATTCAGTTATTCCGGCGGAGGTACAACAATCTTACAGCTGATAATTACTGAGGTATCCGCTACAGATTATGATGAATTCATGCAGGAGAGGGTGCTTGATAAGCTGGGAATGAAGGAAAGTTTCTTTACCCAGCCTCCTCCTGATTCAAAAAAGAGTTTGCTTGCCACAGGATATCTTTCGGACGGGACAGAAGTGGAAGGGAAATATCATATCTACCCTGAACAGGCGGCGGCAGGACTATGGACCACACCGACTGATCTTTGCAGGTATATAATTGAAACACAGCAAGCTTACAACGGTAAATCATCATTGGTACTGACCCCGGAAATGACCAGATTAAGGCTGACGCCGGTAAAAGACGATGCGGCATCTGGGGGTATTTGTCAACTCAAGAGTGACAGGCTCATATAAATACTTTAATCATAACGGGGGTAATGAAGGATTTTGTTGTACGGCAATAGGCTGCATGAACAATGGAAAAGGAGTTGTTATAATGACAAATACTCACTACAACAATACAGGAATACTTGAAGAGATAGCAAATAGTGTTGCCACGGTTTACGATTGGAAGGACTATTACCTCCCTGAAAAAAAGAACGTCATTGAGCCTGACCAGTCAGTTCTGGCGAAATATACAGGTATGTATGATGCAAACGGCAGAATAATTATAATCACATTATCAGATTCCGGATTACTGGTAAGAATATCTGAAGGTCAATTCTGGCCTGTTTATTTCACCGGTCCTGATGAGTTTTTTATCAGAGAGTCGAAAGGTACTCTGAAATTTCTGTCGGATGAAAATCAGCTTGTAACAGGCTTTTCAGGTAATGACATTAAAGCAACAAAAATTAAATAACACCGGTAAATCAAACTGAGTAATTGAATATTAAAATAAATAATGAAACACTAATCCGGAAAAAAATATTTATTAAACTTTTAATCCTGATTTTTGTTATCTTCTATGCTTAGAACAACCGGATACATATTATTAGCAATCTCATGCCTTTCGTTTTTATCGATTCTTATTGTCCCATGGATTGGTTTTTCGAAGATTCAGATCGCAGGAATCACAACCGGACTGATAATTGCCGGTGAGATTTTGTTTTATCTCAGCTTGTTTATCCTGGGAAAGAGTTTTTGGGAGAAAATAAAAAGTAAACTCAGGTTTTGGAAAGTGAAACCCAAGGCCCCTGGTCTTCCGGAACAAAACGACATAACCATAAACCCATAGATAAAGAAATGGCTACAAAACCAATGGATTCAGGCAGTTCTTTGGATTGCTTTTCCCAGCTTATGTCCTGAAACAGCATAGTAAAGTATATAGAAATAGAATGGTATAATTATTAAATAAGCCGTTTTAGGATCAACAGCATCTGCCAGACGGCCATATAAAAGAGGTAACAGGGCTCCACCCAGATTTCCGATTATGAGAAGGGATGAGCCGATACCGGTGAAGCGACCCAATCCTTCAATAGCAAGCGGCCATACCGAAGGCCATATCAGGGAGTTTGCCAGGCCAAGCAAAGCAATAAAAACAACCGAACCCATTTTTGGCGAAATAACAGCAGCAATTGTCAGGATAATACCAAGGACCGCACATATCTTCAGGGCATTACTCTGTGAAAGGTAACGGGGTATAGCTATGATACCTATTGTATATCCGATTATCATTGCCACCATTGTCATTGATGTAAAATATTTTGCGATGGAGATGGGTATCCCCTGACTGAGACCGTAGCTTATAATAGTATCTCCGGCTACTATCTCAAGTCCCACATCGCAAAAGATCGCAATAACACCAAGAAGCAGGTACGGGAACTGAAAAATTGACGTTCTTCTTTCCGTTTCGGCGTTCGTTGTCGATACATTCTCTTTGTCCGGATCAAGCTCAGGAAGCTTCGAGATTTTAACCATTATCCCTATAAAAGCAAGGATAGCAGCCATTCCGATGTATGGAATGACGACTCTCCGGGCAAGTTCATCGAGCATTATTGCCCTTTGCTGTTCATCCATGTCAAGGAGCTTTGCCATCAATGCATCGCCGTCACTTAATGCCATCACTCCGAACAATAAAGTAGCAATAATACCTGCCGATTTGTTGCAAATTCCCATAATGCTGATCCTTTGTGCGCCGCTTTCTAACGGACCAAGCAGCGTAATATAGGGATTTGAGGCAGTCTGCATTATTGCCAGTCCGCATCCCATTATGAACAACCCCGACAGAAAAATGAGGTAAGTCCTTGTTAAAGCCGCAGGTATAAACAATAGTGCTCCCACTGACATAATGAACAATCCGATCATCATCCCTGATTTGAGTCCGGTACGCTTTAAGTATCCAGGATGACGGCACAGCCATTATAACATATGCGATGTAAAATGCAAATGCAACAAGGTATGACTGGAAATGATTCAACTCACATGAAATCTTCAGGTAAGGTATTAAGTATACCGTTTAGCCAGGTTACAAAACCAAAAATAAAGAAGAACAGCCCTATTGTCCCGATTGTGATCCAGCCTGCCTGTTTTCCGGATTTGTCGTCAGTTAAGTTCTTCTTCATTCCCTGAATTTTTAATAATAAGAGTTTTCCCCCGTTGCTCAATAATAAATATTCCGGTTCAATCATACATGGTTATTATGAACTTCTGAAGATTCAGAGCTTTGGTTCTTCCCATAGATTTGCTATCCGGGCTCTTCAGGTCAGGAAACTCAGGCAGAGGTTCGCTGGGAACGGATTCATACCAGAATGTTGCAGAGCTCCAGTCATCCTGTCTCTCATATAATGGAGGTTTATTCTCAGCTCGCAGCTGACCGCTATATCCAATCTGCTGAATAGTGATCCTGCATTCTTTTTCCCAGAAAACAGGGTCCGGCATATGCCACCGGTACATAGAAATGAAACCATTCTGATTCCAGCTGCATCCGTGATAAATGAAAGGTGTCTGCTGCATACCATACGACAGACAAACATAATCTTCACTTCCGGTTCCACAAATGGTTGGAAATTCTTTATCTCCATCCATATATATCTTTAATTCACCCTCACCCCACCAATTTCCTTCAAGTGCCCTTATTCCCAGGACTGCTCCGATAAACCTTCCTTCTCCGTGCCTCTCAGGCAGAATTTCAAAATCCTCTTTCAGTTTAGTTGGATTTTCTCTCCGGAAACAAACATGCAATCTGCCAAAATTTTCAGGGTGTTTATTGTTAACAGTATAATCTATCTGATAGAAAAGAGTTATGTTTTCATCACCTTCATTGGTCAGGCTAATCCTTGCATTTTTACTAAACGGCATTGGCAGCCAAATATTTAAAGCAGAATTGATCCCGGTGGAGTGAACAGCTGACTGGTAGGAATTTATCTTTGCATGAGCTGAACCCATAAAGTCACCTAACGGACATTCTATACTTGGATGTTCCTGATTTTCCCAGTAGGCCCTTACGACCATGCTTCTCAGTGCAATTGAATTATTATTTCCAAATCCGCCTGTCATCCATATATGATGAATAGTGCCGGGGCCTTTTATATTGCATAATTCAACTGTTTCTGCCGGTGCTATCCCTTTAGCAGGAAATCCCTTACGTCCCACTCCCAGATTACTGGCCGTTTGACCACCCTTGCCCGGTTCGCCGGTAGGATTCTCAAAAGAGATCGACCTGGATTTCATTCCGGTACCAAGATCGTACAGTTGCCCATCTGATTTTCTTCTTTCGGATGAACAGGAACTGAACATAAAAAGGAACAAAACAAAAGCTGAAGCTTTTCCAATCTTTTTCACATCTTGTATTTCCATAACTATTAATCTATTGATCAGTAACATATTCTCCTTCAACTATAGACTTAAAAAAATCTAAAACCTTATGTAACCTAAAGATATTACACAAATTAATATTTTCTTATATATTGCAAATAAAAGAAAAACAAATGAATCTTAGATCTGCTTCTTTATTTTCAGCAATTATCTTAATTTATACCTGTATTTCATGCTCAGAACAGGTAAACAATTTTGAGTACAGTTCAGGATTTTATAAAATACAACTGAGTGATTCTCTGCCCTTCATCAGGTATTTTTCTGTTGATGGATTGGGCAGGAATCAGCTGGATAACAACATTATCGGGTGGAAATCCCTACAGTCTGACGGAGAATTTGAACTAAGAAAGATATCCGGAACAGAAGTTAAAATAGTTAAAAAAGGAAAACCTTCAGAGGTACATTGGTCCCTGAAATTTGAAGATCAGCAATTCACTGTCACATCATTTCATTCCGGTGATTCAGCAGCAAATTTTCTTGATTTCAGGTTTGACAAGAATAAGAATCATGCCACGCTGCTGGGACTGATGCCTCTCAAAGGGAAAACAAGGCTTCCTGCACTCCTGCATTTGCCCGATATGGGGACTTTCCGATTTACATCAGACAAACCGGGGGCCGTTGTTGACTATAATGCCGGACGATACCAGGGAAGAGGACATATTTCAGTTCAGATTCCGGGAGTTGCCGGTAAAACTGAACCGGTCAGTTATACCTTCCGTATTGCAAATATTTATCCTGATTTTGAAGGTGTTGAACAGGAGAAATATAACGGCTTCCGGCGTAATTATTTGAATCTATATCAGATAAACCCGGTTTTCAGGGTACTTGCCAACAATTCCTGCAGCGATCCGGTGGCATTCACTTTATACATGTCATCGATGCTTGCTCTCAATACTCCACCTCTCACCGATTCGCTGACTGCACTTGATCTGGTAAAGATGTCTGTTGAAAGATATCTGAATGGGATGAAAGGGTATGGACTTGTCGGGTACGGAAAGGATAATTATGAAGGAACTGAGGTTGCCGGATGGAATTCTCCGTATAATTCCCTTGATTCATACCCGTCGCTTATTATAGCGGCATGCAATTATATAAAAGGTTCCGGCGACAAAAAATGGGCTGAAAGATATTATCCAAAGATCAAAGAGTGGATGGATGTCCAGATGAGAAGGGATAAGGACCAGAACGGGATCGTTGAGTATGAACTGAGCGGCAATTCAGGATCATGGGACGGGCATATCAGGCCGGCGAACTGGTGGGATACAATAGGATTCGGACACGAGGATGCTTTCAGCAATGCAATTACATTTGAAGCGCTGAATCTGATTGTTTTCGTGGCTGAAATGCTTGGTAAAAATGAAGATGCAGAAATTTACAGGAAGCTGGCCGGAAAGATGAAAGCTTCATTTTTCAATAACTTCTTCAATCCTGCTACAGGTGTTCTGGCAGGGTGGAAAAGCAAAGACGGAAAGCTTCATGATTATTATTTCGTGATGGTCAACGGCATGGCTGTTTATTATGGTCTGGTACCGGAAGAAAAAGAAAAGGAAATACTGATGGCTCTATGGAATAAGATGAAGGAAGTGGGATATACGGATTTTTCTTTAGGCTTTCCCGGCAATCTGGTTTCAGTAAGGAAGGAAGATTATACTCATCCTGATCCCCGCTGGGGAGGTGGTCAGCTTGAAGATGGCAGTGACGCTTTTCAACGCTATGAGAACGGAGGCGCCTCGCTTAACTGGTCATATTTTACACTTATGGCATTCAAAAAAGCCGGACTTACAGAACAATACAAAATAATGGCAGATGGAATAACTGAAGGTATTAACAAAGGTTCCTTCCAGGGACTATGTGAAGAGGGAGGCATGACTAAAGACTGGAAGACGTGGAATGGCGAGTGCTGGGGATATGAAGGATTCCTGTGTGACGGGTTTCTTGTTATTTCAGCACTTAATCCCACTATAATGGGTAAGTGAGGATAAAATACCACAATTGCAGGATAATACTTCCATACTATATATAAATTCACTGGAAATCGCAGGGTATGATTTTATAATAAGAACATAATAAAATTAGCCGTTTACCGTAACAGGAATTTCCAAAAAATCATAAATTGTACTTTCTTTCAAATGGTATTGTCAGTGACCATTTTAAACGGTGCTTTGCTGTTTTTTTGAATGACCATAGATATGTGACTGACGGGGCGGAGCGTTAACAAGTGGATATGTTCAGCATGCTTACAACTCCTGCAGGAACAGGCATTGTCCCAAATGTCAGTATCTGAAACAAATTATGTGGGTTGACAAACTTAAGGTCAGGCTAGTGCCGGTAAAATATTTTCATATCGTTTTCACTATCCCGGCGGCAATGCACAAATTGTTTTATGCCAACCAGGCAATCTGTTATGATTTACTTATGAGATCAGCCTCAGAGGCGGTGCATAAAGCTGGAAGAAAATCCCGCTTTTCTTGGCGCCAAAACCGGTTGTGTTGCTGTTTTGCATATCCCGCCGAAGCGGGACAGGCTCTGGGTCAGGCGCTGACCTATCACCCTCATGCTCACCTTTTGGTACCTGCCGGCGGATTTGACAGTGATTAATTGTAAGAGATGTAAAACAGGAAGAATGGTTTTACAAACTAATATTGATGCTGAACCAAGGACTGCATGAGAGATACCGCAAAAGATGTTCTTTGACAGATTACCATTCAATATAAAGAGATACAATCTCTAAAAGGAGTGGTATATCCGATAATTAACCATTAATGAATTGAAATGTATCTGAGAGAATTAAAACAAAAGCCTTCTAATGAAAAAACACCCTGTATGATCGACAGTGCTAAAAATCCACAGATATAAATGCCCATAGCAAATCACGGCATAGTCCAACTCGTTTTATACACAATCTTATTTAGTTGCTATATTGACCGGTTGAAAATTTTTTATCCCTACCTTTAGAGGTAAACTGTAATAAGACTGTGTATAAAATACTATTAAGTTAGGCAACATTCATCACAAAGGAACCGATTTTACGCCTCTAGACTAAAGCTTATCTTTAGCTTTAATAAATTTGAATTAATTCTGTCCTTAAATAAAACTTAAAATCTATACGACATGCAAAAGAAAATCACTTTATTTTTCATTATCATTTTATGCTGTCCACTTTCAGCATGTACTGAAGATCCAAGACCTAAGATAGAAGACTACCTCAATAAGGAAATACGTATTGTTGACAATTTCGCTGGACAAAGTATTACTTTAATTAAAGAGAACAATGTCTATTTCATTATGCGAAAAATCTTTGGATCTGGTGTTCCTGTAATTGGATCCTCAAAGTATAAAGTTGTCTTTAATAGCGATTATCAAATCGCCTTTTCGGAAATAGTTGATTCATCAATGGATAATTCATTGAATAACAATAAAGAAGAGTTTATATTATCCGTGCAGGACGATGGTCTTAACTTGTATCTAAATCGATTAAAAGTAGTTATAATAAAATGAAAAAACATTGCCTAATACACGGACAATAAAGGTAAGTTGCTTGTCACGCTTTTTGCGGGGGGCATTCTGCTCTCTAAAGGGGACCTGTAATTCATCGGTAAGCGGACCGCTCCACTGCTCGCAATTAAGATTCAGTAAGGGGACAGATTCCGGCTTCGATTAACCTTGTACCGCGACACCCGTATAAGCCAAAAAGTTTGTAACATGACTTGTAAAAAGCGCGCCATACCCTCCCTGTCTGACTGGCGTCAGCCAGGCAGGCTTGCACCGGGACAGTTTCGTAGCTAAAGTATCGGGACCCTGCCCGGATGCTTTCGTCGGGTAACGCAACCTCCCTTTATTGCCGGAATAAAAGGTTTTTAGACAGACTCCCGTTAGGTGTAACCGATACTCCAACTTATGATTAAAATAGCAAGATTGGAAATACTTCCGGACAAAACTTAAGATACTTTTACAAAAAGATATAATTCATTATACAGGTGAAAACAATTACCAGACAAGAACATATTAAGAGGATAAATATGGTTATAGATTATATATCCGGCCACTTGGATGAGAAACTTGACTTGGATAAACTATCACATATTTCAGCCATTTCACCTTATCATTTTCACAGAATAATGAGTGCATACCTTGGAGAGCCAATTGGTTCCTATATTATCAGGTGCAGGATAGAGGCCAGTTCCATACTTCTGAAATACAGTTCACATCAAATTGATGAAATAGCTTATAAAATTGGATACGATAGCCCGGCTTCATTTACAAAAGCTTTCAAGAAAAACTTTGGAGTTTCACCAACAGAATTCCGAAATACAAATAATTATATTACTATGAAAACGTTAATTGATGATAAAATTCTCCCGGATGGCTTTAAGTTAAAACCTAAAATAGCTGAACGGACAGCTAAAAGAGCTATATATATCCGCCTTATTGGTAATTATAAATCAAATGATTATAGTCAGGCCTGGGAAAAAATCTGGGGATTCATTAAAGAAAAACGGCTGTTTGGTTTTAACCAAGAGTGCCTGGGAATAGCATATAACGATCCTAATATCACAGAAGATGAAAAATGCCAGTATGATTGTTGTGTTACCATAAGTAAAGATATTAAACCTGAAGGTGAAATGGGCGTAAAGAATCTCGAAGGAGGTAAATACGCAGTCTTTAAGTTCAGAGGCAGTCCTGACAAAATCGGTCCAGTTTATAATGCAATTTTCAATACATGGCTTCCGGAAAGTGGTCATGAATTAAGAGATGCTCCATGTTTTGAGAAATATATTAAGTTCTCAAAAACCAACCCTGGAAAAAACAAGACTGAAGTATATATCCCAATAAAATAATTATGAATAAGCAGGATTTATTTAATGAATTTATCCCTAAAGGAAGGGACTTGAAGCAGGTTGCTGACATGGTAATAAAATCACCTGAAGTTCTGAAATACCTGGTTTCGGGTCTTAATGAAACGGACGCCCGAATAAAATATGGTTGTAACAATACGCTGCTTATACTGAGTGAGAAAAAGCCGGAAATCATCTACCCTTATTTTGATGTTTTTAAAGACTATCTAAAATCGGAAAATAAGTTTATAAAATGGTCCGCAATACTTATTACAGCTAATCTCACCAGGTGTGATAATAAGAAAAAGTTTGATGAGGTTTTCAATTCCTACTTCTCTGAAATAAAAGGTCCTGTTATGATAACAGCAGCAAATATTATAAAAGGAGCTGCAGTAATTGCCATAGCAAAACCATATCTCACAGAAAAAATCACAAAAGAGTTTTTAAAGGTTAAGAATGCGAAGTATCAGACAGGTGAATGCCTGAATATTGTAATCGGACATACAATTTCTTCGTTTGATAAGTTTTTCAGGCAAATCAAAGACCAGGATGAAGTATTGGATTTTATCAGAAGTAGTATTAATAATCGTAGGAAACCGACCAAGAATAAAGCTGAAAAGTTTATTAAAAAGTGGGACAAATTACCTAATTCTCATTGACAGTACAGCATAACAAAATACGGCAGCACCTAACACGGACAATATGGGTAAGTTGTTTGTCACGCTTTTTGCTTTCCTGCCTGCCTGCCTGTCCGAATGGCTCGGCCAGCGGGCGGCAGTCAGGCTGGTGCTCCTGCACTCAAGACAAATTCGTAATGGCCGTTGCACCCGGACAACCCATTTCCTTCGCTACCTCCTTCGCTTTAGCTACGGAGGTCAAAGAAAGCTACGGAGGGCGAAGACGGCAAAAAGTGCGCCATACCCTGCCTGTCTGACTGGCGTCAGCCAAGCAGGCTTGCACCGGGACAGTTTCGTGGCCCAGCTGGCGCGTGGTACCAGGACAGTTACCGGATGCTGAGTCGGGTAACACAAACTCCCCATATTGCCGGGCCGTTAGCACAAATATTTCAGGCACATGGACTTAGCCCTCGCGCCGATGTTAATAATGCTACTTCTTATCAAGACAAATACTGCACTTTTACCGGGACCTGCCCACGCGCGACAGAGAATAGGCCTTCCCGCCGTCATCTGCCAATTTTTGTTACAAAATTAACAATACTGCCTTTGTACCTGTACTTGCCCCCCGCGCGACTTATAATACTTGTGCTAACAGCATTAAAAGATAACTTTAAACAAAAAAAGAAAATAGTAATGGACAACATTGTATACCTAGATTATAAAGCGAAGGAACTTGATAATCTCATTTCAGGGAAAAAAACAATGATAATTAGAGGTGCTACTGGAAGAAAGCTCCCCTATGGCAGAGTTTTCAAAGGTGACATGCTTTACTTCATTGAAAACAAAGGAGATGGTCTGGTTAAGGCAAGAGCAAAAGTAAAGGATGTTTTAAACTCAGAGCAACTTACAAAAACAAATCTGAAGAATTGGTAAAGCAAAATCAGAATAAGCTTCTCCTTGATTCTGGATTGATCAAACGGTTTTCCGGCAAAAGGTATATTGTCTTAATAACAATAGAATCCTTTCAAAAACTGGATCCGTTCAAAGTAGACAGACCAGCGTATGGTAACATGGATGATTGGTTACCAGTAGAGGACATTAACAAAGTGAAAATAAAATAATTACTTGTGCTAACACGGACAATAAAATTAATAGGTTTGTCACAAGTTTTGCTTTTGTACTGCACCAAAGACAGCTTTGTAAGCGGGGATAAACCCGGATCGCGCCACTGCAACCCATAAGCATTCTGCATCGTGATTAATATATCCTTCGCATCAACTTTGTACCGCGACACGCCCCGGGCTTCGATATAACTTGTACCCGGATGGCAAAAACCACGTCGTACCCCTTGCACCGTGACAGCTTTCTGGCTAAAGTACCAGGACGTGCCCGGTGCTTGCGTCGGGTAACACAAACTCCCCATATTGCCGGGCCGTCAGACTGTCTAAAAACCTCCCTGTTTGTTGATAACTAAGGGCTTGTTAACTTGTCTCGAATCTGTAGTTTTGTACCTTAACTATATGAAATTCATACAAGGACAAAACAGAACCCAAATCAATCTTTTTCCGGTCTCCCTGGACCAGTCAATAGATCCCGATAATGAAGTCAGGATAATAGACCTTTTTGTCGATAGCCTTTCTATTAAAGATTATGGATTCAGAACGGACTTTATCGAAAACGGTCGTCCGGCTTATCATCCCACTGATTTACTCAAACTATTCATTTACGGGTATTTGAATAAGGTTCGTTCATCGCGCGATCTGGAAAAAGAATGTAGACGGAACATTGAAGTAATGTGGCTTTTAAAGTGTCTCAGTCCTGATCATAACACAATATCCAATTTCAGCAGAGACAACCCAAAAGCCATAAAGAAAGTCTTCAGGGCAACAGTTCAAATTGCCAGGCATTTTGATCTGATCGGAGGAAAACTAATTGCAGGTGACAGCACCAAACTCAGGGCTCAGAACAGCAAGAAGAATAATTACAACCAGGCAAAGATAGACAGGCATATAGCTTATATCGATAACAAGCTTGAAGAGTATACCAGGGCACTGGCTGAAAACGATGGAGACAATCAGCAGATATTGGATGAGATTAAAAAACAATTAGAGAGGAAAGACAATTATAAAAATCTTGAGAAGCAACTGAAAGAATCCGGAGAAAACCAGATCTCAATCTCCGATCCCGAGAGCCGTCAGATAATGATTCGAAACAATATAACAGAAGTAGCTTATAATGTACAAACCACATCGGATGCAAAGAATAACTTTCCTATCGACTATAAGGTAACCAACCAGAACGACAGCAAAGCAATGGGTAATATGGTGCAGCGTGCAAAAAGTATTCTCAGAACAAATGAATTCACAGTTCTGTATGATAAAGGTTACCATACTGGATCCGAACTTAAAACAGCACAGGACCTGGGGATAGAGACAATCGTTGCGATCCCTGATGTTCCATCCACAAGCCAGGCTCCAAACCATGATTATAATTTTGAGCATTTTAAATATGATCAGGAGAGTGATACTTACACTTGTCCACAGGGAGAAAAGCTCATCACCAACGGAACATGGTATAAAGAACAGAACAGACGGGATAATATTATTATATTCAAGCAGTACAAGACAAGATCATGCAAATCCTGTCCGGTACATTCACAATGTACCCGATCAAAAGCAGGAAGAGTTCTTTCAAGGAGCACCTTTGCTGAATATTACGAAAGGAATCGCAAGAACTTTGAAGAGAAGGAACATCTCTATAAACGCCGGCAGACTATAATTGAGCATCCCTATCGGCACATTAAAGCGACAATGGGGATTCAGTTATATACTTACAAAAAGAGGAATAGGCAGGGCCAGTTCCGATGTTGGACTTATGTTTATTGCATATAACCTGCGACGGATTTGTAATATTTTAACACAGGAAGTGCTGAAGGAGTATCTGAGGATACTTTTTTCTCTGTTTTTAACAATTTACGACCTCCTACGAGGCATTTTGATGCAAGATAAGAGATCTGATTTATGGAGAACATATCGCTGTATAAAAACCAGGCATTGCTTAAACTCGCTTAGAAGCGGTCAATTATAACAATACCAAAGAGGTTATTAGACAGACTGCCGTTAGCGTTCATTTATAGGCCGTTGCGAGACAGATACGTACTCCGGGATTCACTCTCTTGACAATCTATCTTGACACGTGAATGCTTCTATTTTACCGGGATTAAACCAACGCTAACTCAAAAGATCAGGTGTCTGTGAAAATAAAACGACTCGTTTGTGATTTTTAAGCCTGATCTGTTACTAATTGGATAAAATGTGATCACAGATTGATTTATTTACCAAAAAGTAACAGCATGACAGATGACAGATAATAGTAAGCATCCGGCGTAATACATCTTTTTACAGTTGTCGCGGCTGATTATTTTTAGCCAAAACATAAAAAGATGATAAACGAATCAAAAATTCTGGAGCTGATCAGAAGATACAAGGATACCGGGCTTACAATCACAGCCTTTTGCGTCAATGAAGGCATTGCCAAATCTACATTCTACTATTGGCGAAAAAAACTCAACAAAGCGCCAGTCAAGGGTTTTATACCACTTCTTGTTAATGCCACACCAGCAACCAGGAGTGGTCCTTCAAAGAATTACACTCAGGAACAGCATGAGCTGCACATATCAGGCGATGATTTTCTTCTGGAGCTACACTATCCAAACGGAACCAGGCTCAGGATAAAAAGCGACCCTGACTTTGACCATCTTCGTACACTTGTTTGTCTCCTGGATTAAGGTCATGTTCCATCTTCACAGCTCACTTAGTTATTACCTTTATCCTCTTCCTGTGGATATGCGTAAAAGCTTTTACACACTTAGCGGTATTGTAACCTCCTCAATGAATAATAATATCCGCGATGGCGGTGTATTCATATTTGTAAACCGGGACCAGAACATAATGAAGATCCTGCACATGGAATACGCCGGTCTTGTCATCTATCACAAGAAGCTTGACTCGGGTCGGTTTAAATTGCCCGGATTTGATGAAGATACCACCTCACTTACCATCCATTGGAACGATTTAATGATGATGGTCCAAAATGTAAAAATCAGAATAAGAAAACTTAAATAGAAATATTATTAACACACAGATTGTTAATAACTTACTTTGTTTTTAACATGCTTTTATCTGCTTGTTTTGTTATCTTCGATCCCGGTTAAGACAAGCAATTTACAGTGGATAAAACGACCGATAAAGACACCTTAATAGAGGCCCTTTTGCAGGAGCGGGATGAACTTTATCAGGATCTGTCCAAACTAAGACAATCCAGTGGAGGCGGCTTGGAGCATTACGAGGCCATTATCAGTGAAAAAGATAACAAGATCAAGCAATTAAATGGTACTGTTAACAAGCTGGATAATAAGATCAAAGATCTTGGAGATAAGGTCATAAACTTTGAAGATAAGATCAAGCAATTAACTGATCAGCTTGCCTGGTACCGCCGCAAGTTCTGGAAGGCAAGTAGTGAAAAGTTCATACCTCAGGATCCTTCGCAGCGCAGGATTGATTTTGACGGTCTGGATGTCCTTCCCCAGGAGGAAGAGGCGATAAAGGAAGCCGCAAAAGAGATCGTATCATACGAGCGCAGGAAGGCAGAAAAAGAGAAAAGGCAACCTGTCCGTCTGCCCCTTCCGGATGATCTTCGCCGAGAAGAAGAAGTGATTGAACCTGAGGGTATTGATGAAAACTGGACTCGCATCGGGGAGGAAGTAACCGAAGTATTGGAGCATAAACCTGGAGAGCTTTATGTTCGCCGCATCGTTCGTCCGAAATACGCATTAAGAAAAGACTTGCAGCAACTCCGGGAAGAAAATGAAGAAAGCGAGCAAAAGAATATGAAGATTGCAGCACTTCCACTCTTACCTCTTCCCCGGAGTAATGCCGGTGCCAGTTTACTGGCAGAACTGCTGATGGGTAAATATGTGTATCATCTTCCTTTTCACCGCTCAATCGCGATGTTTAAGCTTGCAGGAGTATCCATACCGGCATCAACTGTAAATGGATGGTTTGGCGGGAGTAGCGATTTACTCAGGGCACTTTATTACAGGCTGAGGGACATTGTACTGGCTACGGACTATATACAGGTTGATGAAAGTACTGTTCCGGTGATCAACGATGAAAAGCACAGGGCGGTTAAATCCTATCTCTGGGTGGTGAGATCGGTAATGGATAAACTGATGTTTTTCCATTACGATAAAGGCTCGAGAGCTCAAAAGGTAGTGATAGAACTGCTTCAGAGTTACCAGGGTGCAATACAGACGGATGGTTATGATGCCTACTCAATATATGAAAATAAAAAAGGTGTTCTATTGCTGGGATGCTGGGCTCATGCTCGAAGGAAGTTCAACGATGCATTGAAAGAAGATGAATCCGGGGCAAGTTATGCATTGGAACAAATCGGTATGCTGTACAATGTAGAAGCTATGGCCACTGATCAGGAACTGGATCATGATCAGCGGGCGGCACTTCGTGAGAGGCTGGCATATCCAATATTGTGTGCTTTTGAAAAATGGATCGTTAATTATTACCCGAAAGCTCTGCTCCAGGGCAGAATGTATAAAGCATTGACATATACTTATTCTTTATTCCAGCGCCTGTCAAGATATCACCTCGATGGCCGGTATCAAATTGATAATAACCTGGTAGAAAATGCAATCAGGCCTCTGGCGTTGGGACGGAAAAACTATTTATTCTGTGGCAATCATGATGCAGCTGAAAATGCAGCCATTATGTACTCACTGCTGGGTTGTTGTAAATCATGCGATGTCAATCCAAGGCAGTGGTTAACTGACGTTTTAACCAGAATCCCTGCTTATAACAATGACTACAGCCGGGATCTTGCAGAGCTCCTCCCTCATAACTGGAAAACAACACACATCTCCAAATGACTCCAATAAAATCCAACAATATTGGAATTTGTTGGA
>CAVOWZ010000002.1:0-107309 GCA_963700275.1 uncultured Bacteroidales bacterium
TTTTGAGAACGGTTTTAAACAGGGACGTCAGGCGAATGAAAAACTGATGACAGTTGTTGATACATGGGAGGCAAAATCAGCCTCATTGCCTGAAGAGACAAGTTTCTTTTCAGTCGATTCACCGGATATCTCGGTTTCGGCAATTAAAAAAGCTGAAGATGATAACAGCGCTATTGTCAGGCTTTATGAAACAGGGAGAGGCGAAACAAATGTAAACCTTAACAGCTGGTTTAATGTAAGGAATGCTGAATTGACTGATATGCTTGAATACAATGCAAAATCAACAACATTCAGTTCGAAAACAGTACCCTTAAAGGTTGGCAGGCATTCTATTGAAACTTTAAAATTGTCATTACAATAAGATTTATTAATTAACCCGAAAAGAGATGGAAAGCAGGGAAAGAGTTGTAAGGGCAATTAAATTCCAGAAACCAGACAGGCCGCCAATATCACATGCCATACTTCCTTCAGCACAATATAAATACGGTGAGAAGCTTTCGGAAATAATTAATTCATTTCATGAGGATTTCGGATGGCATCTTTTACCTGATCTGCCGATTGAAAATTTGCCTCCTTTATACAAGCTTGGAAGGCATTCTGACGATTGGGGGACAGGCTGGTATGTAACTGTCGAAGGCCGGTGCGGAATACCGGTTGTGTATCCGATCAAACCTGACCTGTCGGATTACAACAGCTTCAGATGGCCTGAAATATTCAGTGCCGGCGTTCCGAAATACAGGCTTTACAGCGGACATATGTCGGGGCAAAGTGATGAGTATTATGCCAGAGGAGCATGGATCATATTCTTTGAACAGATGCAGCAACTGGTCGGCTTTGAGAACCTTCTTGTTGCACTGACCCTTCAGACACCCGAAGTTTACCGTCTGCGCGACGATCTTCTTGAATTTAATCTTAAATGGCTCGATAAATGGCTTCAAAACGATTACCAGGGTATTCATTTTGCCGACGATTGGGGAAGTCAGGATAACCTGCTTATACCTCCAGCTCTCTGGCGAGCGTTCTTTAAGCCTGTTTATAAGGAGATGTTCTCAAAAGTAAAGAATAGAGGCCTTGATGTATGGTTTCACAGTGATGGCAACATCCTTGAAATAATGCCGGATATTATTGAACTTGGAGTGGATGTTCTTAATTGTCAGGCATCTGTTATGGATATGAACAAACTAAAAAAATATGCCGGGGAAATTGCTTTCAGGACCGATATCGATCGTCAGCAGGTATTACCTTTTGTTTCTCCCCGGGAGGTAAAAGAATATGTCTTCAAGTTGTTTCATAATCTCGGTACTCCGGACGGGGGAATAATTGCCTGCGGCGAAATCAGCGAGGATGTTCCCCTTGAAAATATAAGAGCCATGTATGAAGCATTTACTGAATTTAAATGGTAATAGAATGAGAAATATCTTCTTAGTACTGATCTTTGGTATTGTATCACAGTTAGTATCTGGCCAGAATGTGACATCATCAGAAAAAGGCGGTATAAAATTTTATGACCATGACTTTTTCCTGATCGAAGGGACAACCTTCACCGACTCTGTTAAAGAAAACCTTTACGACCGACTTCCTTTATCATACAAGGGTAAGGTCAGAGATGCTGTGTGGAGTTTATCAAAGAGCTCTGCGGGAATATCTGTAAGGTTTCTGTCAAACTCAACTACCATAAGGGTAAAATGGGAGTTACTCAATGATGCAAAAATGAACCATATGGCAGAAACCGGGATAAAGGGTATTGACCTCTATTTTAAAAATAATGGAATATGGCAATATATAAATACGGCGAGACCTTCGGGTAAATCAAATGATTATCTGTTGGTTGGAAATATGACTCCTTCATTGCGTGAATACAGAATGAATCTGCCGCTTTATGATGGTGTCACTAAACTTGAAATAGGTATCGACAGCCTGAGCAATATTATAAAACCAGAAAGAATAAATAAGAAACCAATAGTCTTTTATGGAACAAGTATTACACAGGGTGGATGCGCATCCCGGCCCGGAATGGTACATACGAGTATTATCTCAAGGAAACTTGATGTTGAATGTATAAATTTCGGATTCAGCGGTAACGGCAGGATGGAGAAGCCTCTGGCAGAACTTATTTCGGGAATTGATGCTCTGTTTTATGTCCTCGACGGGACAAACAACATGACTCCTGAACAGATCCATGAAAATGCGATTCCTCTGGTTGAGGTATTGAGAAGCAAACATCCGGTTACTCCCATAATTTTTGTTGAAGGTCTTCTGAATGACAGATCATATCTCGATAAAACAACACGAGATGTCGAGCTTGCCAAAAATGAGATGCTGAAAAAGGAGTTTCAGGTGATGACCGGAAAGGGATTTAAAAATATTTATTACATAGGACAGGACGGAGGCAAAGGGATTGATTGTGAGTCAACTGTCGACGGGGTTCATCTAACCGACCTTGGTTTTTCGAGATATGCAGATTTTCTGCTGGAAGAGTTCCGGAGGATAAAAGTGACAGACAGGAAGATGGGACGATAAGAGGCGCAATGGCTCAGAGGCGCAATGGCACAGAGGCACAGGGGCACAGAGCATGGCCGTCAACCTCAGGAGTTTTGGGGACAAAAGTTTCCCCTCCTTTTTTTAAGGAGGGGTGGCCAGACAACTAAATCGTCTTACTTGCAGAAAGATAAATGGTCTGGCCGGGGTGGTTTATTCATATCTGAGAAATAAGTCCACTTCAGCTGAATTAGTTTTATGGAATCAATTAAAGTCAAATCTTTAAGGAGGAAAATTCAGAAGACAGCAAAGTATCAACCACCCCGGCCGGGAAAGCAGAATTGTAAACATTTTAAAATCAGTAATCCCGGCCACCCCTCCTTCAAAAGGAGGGGAAACTTATATGTTTATACACCAGGCAGTTATAGTAGTTTTCGATATTAAAATATTTTTTAATTAATTATCATGAGTTTAATTTCGATATCAAAATTAAAAATCACATTCAGATCACTACTAATTCCGGTTTGTATCATGCTCTTTCTTATTTCGTGCAAAGGACCATCACAAACCAGTGAAATGAAAACCGGGGAGTATTTTTTCCCCGATGGTTATCTTGATCAGCCGGAGGATATACCATCTTTCTGGATAGCCACTAATGATGAGATCAATTCTTTCCTTAAAGCTAAAGTGATCAAAGGAAAGGTTGAAAGGATAGGAACTTCAGCAGGTGGCCGTCCTGTAATGGCAGTTATGTATGGTGAGCCAAGACAAGGGAACGGGACAACCACATTCTCGGGAGCCTGCGGCATTAATAATATTGCACCATATCGCGGTCCGGATAATGAGAAAACCGTTTATGTGGGACTGGGCGGGGTGCATGGCTATGAAACAGAAGGGATAATGGGAGTTGTAAACCTTATTTCAGTGATGGAAACCGGAATGGATCTGAACGGTAAAGAATGGCCTGAAATAACTTCTGTAACAGAGAAGGTTCACAGGATAATCCTGATACCTCTCCTTAATCCTGATGGCAGAGAACGTGTTCCTGTCATAATGGAATCGCACAAAGGATCATCCAAAGATTCCTATATAGTGCATGAGTACCTAAATACCGGGGGAAAACATGATGGTACACTGATCGGCTGGCCCGATGTAAAGGAATATATTCCGATGGATTTCTCAAAGGTGGGTTTCCCCGGAGGTTATCCAAACGATGCAGGGGTTAATCTCATGCATGATGATTTTTTTGGCAATCTCCAGCCAGAGAACCAGGCTCTGTTCGACCTTGTCGCCAGGGAAAAACCCGATATTATCATAAATATGCATACAGGTGCTCCCGGTAATAATTATTTCATGCGGATGCACAGACCGATGTGTGAACCGGTTCTGGATCCTGTTTATGATTCTCTTTATACAGTGGTTCACACAGGACTGACTCTGCAGGGACTGCAAAGTACAAATGATCCGGCTATTGAAGCTGACCCGGCAGAATCACCACGTGGTGTATATAATCTGGATTGTGCACTGAACCTTCATTGCGGGGCTCTGAGTGTAGTCGTGGAAGCTCCTTCTCATGGTTTCTCGGGAACCGATCGTTCGGGTAAACCGGTGATGCAGACACCTGAAATAATCCTTAATGCAGAACTGGTGGTACACCTCGAGGCAATGAGATTTCTTGCTGAAACCGGTGGAAGGTCAAAATGGAAATCAATATCTGATAAACGATGATCACTTCATATGGGGCCTACCCCTTAGCCGTCAACCAAAGGAGTTTTGGGGACAAAAGTTTCCCCTCCTTTTTAAAGGAGGGGTGGCCAGACAACGAAATCATCTGACGTGCAGAAATATAAATGGTCTGGCCGGGGTGGTTGATTCAATTTTTTTATTACTTTTATTCTAATGGATTACAAACACCTCTTCAACCGAAAAAGTCTCAAACTTCTCAGATCATATCTGAGAAATAAGTCCACTTTTGCTGAATCCATTTTGAATAATCAACCACCCCGGCCGGGAAAGGAGAATTGTAAACATTTCAAAATCACCAATCCCGGCCACCCCTCCTTCAAAAGGAGGGGAAACTTATTTGTTTATAAACCAGATAATTATATTAGTTTTCGTTATTAAAATAATCCTATAAGTTGACGGCCTTGACTTCTTATGGAAAGAGTTATCGGTTGATTGAAATAATCGATCTGAATCGTAAGATGGTTTATACAAAAAAAGTGGAAATTGTCAGATGCATATGACAATATTAAGAAATTCTACAGTAAATTTTTTTTATGTATTTTAGTACATATTATCTACCCTAATCTTACAAACAAATCAGGAAACATGAAGATTGGCCTTATAACTGGAATCGCGGGCACTGTAACTGTCACATTTGCCGGATGTACGGGCGGCGGAGCTACCGTCGAAAAGAAACCAAACATTATTTTTATTATTGCCGATGACCTTGGCTATAATGATCTGGGGTGTTATGGACAGAAGATCATAGAAACACCCAACGTGGATGCCCTTGCAGCAAACGGTATCCGCTTTACAAATTATTACAGCGGTTCACCGGTAAGCGCTCCGTCAAGATGTGTTCTTCTGACCGGAAAACATACGGGACATTCGTTCATAAGAGGAAATCATGAATGGCCCGAAAGGGGTGATGTATGGAACTTTGAAAAAATGGAAGCAGATCCCCGCCTTGAAGGTCAGTACCCTATACCTGCTGAATCTGTAACATTCAGCAAAATACTTAAGTCGGCCGGATACACTACAGGATGTGTCGGAAAATGGGGACTGGGAGCGCCATTCACTGACGGAGTACCCAATAAACAGGGATTTGATTTCTTCTACGGATACAATTGCCAGCGTCAGGCCCATACCTATTATCCAAGTCATCTGTGGAAAAATGAGGAGATAGTAAAGCTTGAGAATCCATTTGTGATTCCCAGAACAACCGAACTTGACGGGGATAAGGATCCTTATAAAGAGGAAAGCTATGCAAGGTATAACCTCCCGGATTATGCACCGGCATTAATGCTCGATGAGGCACTTTCATTTATTCACTCTTCGAAAGAGAAACCTTTCTTTCTTCATTTTACAACAGTGATCCCTCATGTACCTTTACAGGCACCGAAAGAATGGGTCGACAAGTATCGGGCGAAAATAGGAGATGAGGAACCTTATTCAGGAAACAAAGGCTATTTCCCGTGCAGGTATCCGATGGCTACCTATGCAGCTATGGTCGGATATCTCGATTATCAGGTGGGTCGCATCGTGGAAGAACTTAAAAAACTGGGTATTTTTGAAAATACCATCATATTTTTTACAAGCGATAATGGTCCGGTTACAACAGGCGGAGCAGTAAGCCAGTTTTTTGAGAATGCTAAACCTTTCAATCAGGATTCGGATAAGCTTAAAGGATCTGTTTACGAAGGAGGTCTTCATGTTCCCATGATAGTTTCATGGCCGGCAGAAGTTAAGAAAGCAGGAATTACTGATCATATCTGTGCTGCATGGGATATGTTCCCGACATTTTGTGATATAACCGGTTCGAACCATCCTGATGGGTTGGACGGAATAAGCATTCTCCCGTCAATTACCGGAAAAGGAAAGCAAAAGGAACATGAATTTCTTTACTGGGAATACCCGGAAAGGAGAGGTCAACAGGCTGTCAGGATAAATAACTGGAAAGGTATAAGGGATTCCACGCGTGACGGAAATATGAAAATCAAACTCTTCAATCTTGTAAATGATATTGCCGAGAAAAATGATAAAGCGGGTGAACATCCGGAAATTGTGAAGCAAATAGAGGTGATCATGGTAAAAGAACATTTGAAGCCGGAGATCGAACGGTTTAATATTTTCACTACTCGTTAATTATCCAGACCGGTAATCAGTTATAACCGTAATTTATGAAAACCTTAGTATGTGTTTTTGTTTTGGCATTGACATTATTTTCAATTTCAGATGATTGCAATGCACAAGCAAATCCGGTAAAGCTGCCTGATAATCCTGATTTACGTAAAGCGGAAGGAAGAGCATTCGGGTTAGAAAGGGAAATAAATAAGTTACCACTCTATAAATATCCTCTCTCACCGGTGGAAAAAAGAGTGGAAGATCTTCTTTCAAGAATGACACTCGAGGAAAAGATCGGGCAGATGAATATGCCATGCGTATATGTGAGCGGACTGGGAAAGGATGTAAAAAGTAAGATGGAAGGATGCCGTAAATTTACTGAAGGCACACAGGTCCCGGGTCTTGGTCCGGGCGGAGGGTTTTTTACTCTTCCGAATAATGTACTTTTTGAAGGAGCCCGGCAGCAGGCTGAATTCATGAATGAACTGCAGAAAATTGCTGTTGAAAAGACAAGGTTGCAAATTCCGCTTCTGATGACCGAGGAAGGCACTCACGGTCTGATGTGTTCCGGTGGTACAATATTTCCCGAAGGTCTGGCTATAGGCAGTACATGGAATTTGGATCTGGTTGAAGATATTTATGCAACAGCGGCACGTGAAGCCAGAGCTATAGGTATTCACCAGTTATTTACCCTGGTAATCGAGCCAAACAGGGATCCCCGGCTGGGCAGGAATGAAGAGGGATACAGCGAAGATCCCTGGCTTTGCTCACGGATAGCCGAATCTATTGTCAGAGGGACTCAAGGTGATGATATTTCCGCTCCCGATAAGGTGGTTGCAGGCCTTTGTCATTATCCCGGACAGAGTCAGCCGGTGAGCGGTCTTGAACGGGGAGCAATGGAAATATCTGAAAGAATGCTTCGTGAAGTCTTTCTACCACCCTGGGTGACAGGTATCAAAAAAAGCGGAGCCCTCGGTGTTATGGCAACATATCCGGCAATCGACGGCATTCCTGCTCACGTTTCGGAAGAAATACTTACCGGGATCCTCCGTGAGGAACTTGGTTTCGAAGGTCTGGTCCTTGGTGAAGGCGGTGGGATCGGAACACCTGTCTATGAACATATTGTTGAAAATCAGAAAGAAGCAGGAGCGCTGGTGCTGAAATCCGGTCTCGATGTTGGGATCTCTTATGAGGAGGGTTATATGATCCCTATGATTGAAAATGTTAAGGAAGGAAAAGTAAGCATGGATATGATCGACAGGGCAGTACGGAGAATACTCAGGCAGAAATTCCGCCTTGGATTGTTTGAGAATCCGTATGTTGATCCCAATCATGCAGTGAGTGTCTCGCATACAAAAGACAACCAGGAACTTGCTTTTCAGGTTGCCAGGGAAGGTATAGTTCTGCTTAAGAATGAAAATAATATTCTTCCCTTAAGAAAAGATATAAGGTCAATTGCCGTAATCGGCCCGAATGCAGATGATGGTCTGAACCAGCTGGGAGACTATACCGCCAGGGTAGTTCTCCAGGATATATCCACTGTTCTGGATGGTATTAAAGGGAAAGTGTCGGGGAAGACAAAGATAACTTATGTTAAAGGCTGCAATATTACAGGTAATGATCTGAATGAGATCGCGAAAGCACAACGAACAGCAAAAAGTGCAGATGTTGCAATAGTAGTTGTCGGGGAATCCCAGACTAATCCGGAAACTGACGGTGAAGGCTATGATGTGGCAAGTCTCGACCTGACAGGAATGCAGGAGGACCTTATCAAAGCGGTTTACAGTACGGGAACACCTGTGATCGTTGTTCTAATCAACGGGAGGCCTTTATCAATAAGGTGGACAGCAGAGAATATACCGGCAATAGTTGAGGCCTGGAACTGTGGCGAACAGGGAGGGAAGGCAGTTGCCGATGTTATTTTCGGTGACTTTAGTCCGGAAGGACGATTACCAGTAACCTTCCCGCGACACTCCGGGCAGTTGCCTGTCTATTATAATCATAAACCTTCGAAGGAACACTGGATAAAGGATGGCTGGGGAGAAGCCTATGCAGATATGCCGGCAACACCCTTGTGGGAATTCGGTTTTGGACTGAGTTATACAAATTTTGAATACAGTAACCTCGTTATAAAACCGGAGGAAAACGGCCCGGAAGGTGAATTTCTTGTGAGCCTGGATGTAACCAATGCAGGTAAGAAATATGGCTCGGAAGTGGTTCAGCTTTATTTAAGAGATAAGATCAGCTCTGTAGCAAGACCGGTGAAAGAGCTTAAAGGATTTGAAAAGGTTAAGCTAAATCCGGGAGAAAAGAAAAGAGTTGAGTTCATTCTGGGACCCGAGCACCTTTCGTTCCTGGACAGGAATCTGAACACTGTTGTTGAACCGGGAACTTTTGAAGTAATGGTGGGAAGTTCATCGGAGAGTATCCGGCTAAGAGGTGAGTTTAAGGTAAAATAAAATATCATCAGAGTCCGACTAAATTTGTTGAATGAGAGTTAAATTATTAATATTAATTACAGGCCGCCCCGATGGGGCTTACATTTTTGTTTATGTTTAATTTCTACAAACAGGTCGTCCCTAGCGGGACTCTAAAAAGCCAAACTCCGTAGGAGTGAACTGTTTGTAGAAATGAGTTCTCTCCATATATTTCAGCTCCGTAGGAGCGACCTGTATTTAATCGGATGACAGTGATAAAATATATTAAGTTTGATTTTAGCTATTGATTTCAGAAATTTATCATAAAAATAGTACAGTCATGAAGAAAATCATCTCTATTTGCTTATTCCTCTGCATTGTTCAATTTTCGTATTTTGCAATATCACAGGAGACTTTTTCGAATTATCCTTTTCGTAATACAGCTCTTTCAACGGAAGCCAGGGTAAATGATCTGGTTTCAAGAATGACACTGAAAGAGAAAGCCGATCAGCTGGTATATACAGCGCCGGCAATTCCCCGGCTGGGCATCCCCTCCTATAACTGGTGGAACGAAGCGTTGCATGGTGTTGCCAGAGCTGGTTTTGCAACGGTTTTCCCGCAGTCGATAACAATTGCCAATTCATGGGATGAAGGACTGATGTACAATGTGGCCAATGCTGTTTCCGATGAAGCACGTGCAAAATATCATGAATTTCAGAGGAGGGGAAAAACAGGGATCTACCAGGGTCTTACATTCTGGTCGCCGAATATCAATATTTTCCGCGATCCGAGGTGGGGGAGAGGGCATGAAACTTACGGAGAGGATCCTTTTCTGACAGGAAGAATGGGGATGCAGTTTGTAAAAGGATTACAGGGCGATGATCCGAAATATCTTAAAACTGTTGCCACAGCCAAACACTACGCTGTCCATTCTGGTCCTGAGCCTTTGAGACATTCGTTCAACGCCCAGGTCAGCGAGGTTGATCTCAGGGAGACATATCTCCCCGCCTTCCGGACACTGGTTGTGGATGGTGGGGCGTATTCTGTAATGGGAGCATACAACATGTTCAGGGATATACCCTGTTGTGCCAATCCTATCCTTTATGGGATACTGAGAAATGAATGGGGCTTTAAAGGTTATATTGTTTCAGACTGTTGGGCAATAAGTGATTTTTATAAATTCACCGGATATGCAAAAGATGCAGCTGAAGCAGCTGCCCAGGCAGTAAAAGCAGGTACCGATCTCGAATGTGGTGTCGATTACAAACAGCTAATGACTGCTGTTGAAAGAGGATTACTTTCAGAAGCAGATATCGATGTCGCTGTGAAAAGGATATTCACTGCAAGATTTAAGCTTGGAATGTTCGATCCCGATGTGATGGTTCCCTATGCACAGATCCCCTTCTTTGTTAACTGTTCAGATTATAACAATACCCTTGCCAGGGTTGCTGCCCAAAAATCAATTGTTCTTCTGAAAAACAAGGATAATGTCCTTCCTCTGAATAGAGAAATAAAAACTATTGCTGTTATAGGTCCTAATGCTGATAATTTTGAAGCTTTGATCGGTAATTACAATGGAATTCCTAAGGATCCGGTAACAGTTCTGGAAGGGATCAGGAACAAACTGACACCTGAAACAAAGATAATTTATGCCGAAGGTAGTGACCTGGCTGAAGGTATTCATAATCTTTCAGTGATCCCCTCACGTTATCTGCAGACACCCGGCGGGAAACAGGGTGTACTGGGAGAATATTTTAATAACCGGGAGATGAAGGGAGAACCTTCATTTACAAGAATTGATGATCAGATCAATTTCTACTGGGAACACTTTTCTCCCCGTTTTGATATCCCTGATGATAATTTTGGTGTGAAATGGACAACATGGCTTTTACCTCCTGTTTCCGGTACATATGCGATCGGCAGCTGGGGTTCATTAGGTTATGAGATCCTGCTTGATGGTAAAAGGATAATATCCGACAGGAATGAGCATCATGCATTTCATAAAGAGTATGCGGTAGATCTTAAGGCAGGTAACAAATATAAGATTGAAGTATTATACAGTAACCTGGGAGGTGATGCAGATATGAAGCTTTTATGGGCACCCCCGAGGCCGGATCTTATCGGAGAAGCTGTAAATACAGCAAAGAATGCTGATGCCACTATTCTTGTACTGGGTCTTTCACAACGTCTTGAGGGTGAAGAGATGCCTGTGAAGATTGAAGGATTTCTCGGAGGAGACCGGACAAATCTAAATCTGCCGGCTGTTCAGGAACAACTCCTTGATGCTGTTTCTGCTACCGGGAAACCGGTTATAGTGGTTCTGATGAATGGGGGCGCACTCAGTGTAAATAAAGCACAGGAGAAAGCAGCTGCAGTTCTCCTCACAGGTTATCCCGGACAGCAGGGAGGAAATGCCGTGGCAGATGTACTTTTCGGGGATTATAATCCGGGAGGAAGATTACCGGTAACATATTATAAATCGATTGATCAGATACCTGCATTTGAGAATTATGATATGACAGGAAAGACCTACAGATTTTTCAGCCAGGAGCCTCTTTATCCGTTCGGTTACGGACTCAGCTATACAACATTCAGGTACAGTGATTTATTAGTTCCTGAAAAAGGTGTTGCCGGCGAAAAGGTGAAGGTGACGATAAAAGTTACAAATACCGGGAAGGTTGAAGGAGATGAGGTGGTTCAGCTTTATCTTACTGATGAGAAAGCTTCGACACCCAGACCGATACGTCAGCTGGAGGGTTTCACGAGGATATCACTGAAACCGGGAGAAAGCAAAGACGTGGAATTTATTCTGGAACCAAGGCAATTCTCCATCATCAATAAAAAAGATGCAAGAGTTATTGAACCAGGCTGGTTCACAATCTCAGTCGGAGGAAAACAACCAGGATTCAAAGGAGACCTTGATCCGCAGTGTACTCAGGTACTAACCGGCAGAATACGACTAACTGGCAAAGAAATGACTTTCGGTAACTAGATCCCCTTCTGGAAGCATAGCCATCAACTTAATGAATATTTTAATAACGGAAACTACTGTAATTATCTGGAATATAGGCAAATAAGTTTCCTCTCCTTAAAAAATGGAGGGGAAACTTTTATCCCCCCAAGTCCTACTAATGACAACATTTTGTAAATTACACACTATTTGATACCTGCAATGTTACCATAACACCTGGTGTGCAAAAAAAATTGTATTGAGACTTAGATTGACGGCTATGCTCCTGGGAGGGGTAGGGGTGGGTATATTACGGTATATACCAACCCTCTTTTCTATTCCCCTTTCAGCTTCTTTACCAGCCAGTTATTAAGAGCTTCGGTTTGTTCCGGGAAGGTCCAGTGGCCGGTTTCCTGATATATGTGCAATTCTTTGGGAGCTGTAATAACACTATAAGCCGAGTACATTGAGGTTGGCGGACAGGTTATGTCATTATATCCCCAGGTATAATATCCGGGAGCCTTAACTCTCCTTGCAAAATTCACAACATCATAATATCCAAGGGTCTCTATTTCTCCGGGTTTTGGTTCGGCATTTCTGAAATAGTGCGGCCATCCGCCAGCCCTTTTATTCAGATAACCGGTATGATCACAAAGTGCCGGATAAAGTGCTGCTGCATATTTTATGCGGTTATCGAGTCCTGCGGTGATAATTGTAAGGGCTCCTCCCTGGCTTCCTCCGGTCACAGCGATATCCTTTCCGTTAAACTCAGGAAGGGAATAAATGAAATCGACTGCCCTGACACATCCCACGTAAACCCGTTTGTAGTAATGTGTATTGCGGTCATTCATTTTTACACTGTTGTATCCCGTAAGAGCTCCTGCTCCCAGATCAGTATATACCTGAGGATCAAGGTTGACAGGCACTCCATGTATCCCTATTTCAAGGACGATGAATCCAAGTCCTGCTGTACGTGCATCACCTGAATATGGGCGTACGCCTGCACCGGGAACTTTCAGTATAGCCGGGTATTTGCCGGGTTTCTTTGGCATAGCCAGCATACCATATATCCTCGACCCGAAGGCTTCATTCTGGAAACTGATATGGTAAACGTTTGCATCGCTGGTACAACGTTCCGGCAGCAGTGTGATGCGCGGATCGAGATTGAACTTTCTCGCTTCGGCTATAGCATTGGTCCAGAAGCTGTCAAAATCCGCCGGGTCCTTTACGGTTGGCTGGATCTTCTCGGGCTCAAATGCTGCAGTGGCAAGACCTTCATATCTGCGGCCGTCAACTACCGCCCATACCCTGAAACGATAAAATCCCGGGACATTCATTTTACCAGAAAACTCCATTTTCCCGTTTTTCAATACCACTCCTTCCTTTTTGATGTCTGGAAGCATTTCAGGACCTGCTTCATAATCGACTGTGACATTTTCGAGGAGATTTCCATATTGAATTATTTGTACGGAGAATTTGGCGGTTTCACTGACTTTGTATGTCCAGTCCTTATGATCAGGAGCCACTATCACTTTTATCAGCGGTGTGCCATATTGTGAAAATATATTTAGCGAAACGACTGTAAATAAGAGCGATAGGATAATGATCCTTGTGAGTTTATTTTTCATGATTTTAAGGTTTAATAAATTTTCGACCTGTTCCAAATTTTAGGAAACAATGAGCTTTAAAAATAGCCATATTTAAAACATTATTCAATTGTTTAATTACATTTGTCACGACACATCAAAAAAAATATGCCGTCTGAGAACCACCTGCTGCAAAAACGTGTAAATCTTTTCGACGGGATTTCTATTGTTGCCGGAGGCATGATTGGTTCCGGAATTTTTATTGTCAGCGCCGATATTGCCCGTAGTGTAGGTTCTCCGGGCTGGCTGCTGGTGGTTTGGCTGATAACCGGGTTAATCACAATTATTGGTGCTGTAAGCTATGGTGAGCTTGCCTCTATGATGCCTGATGTGGGGGGACAGTATGTTTATTTGAAAGAGGCATATCATCCGCTTGTCGGATTTCTTTTTGGATGGACAACCTTCCTTGTCGTCCAGTGTGGTTCAATAGCTGCTGTGGCCGTAGCCTTTGCAAAATTCACCGGGGTACTTTTACCTTCGATTTCTGAATCAAATATTCTGTTCCAGGTGGGACCACTTAAACTAAATACAACAATGGTGGTTGCAATTGCAATGATCATGTTCCTTACATGGCTTAATACAAGGGGAATAGTAACGGGGAAAACGGTACAAAATGTCTTTTCATCAACAAAGGTCATTGCTCTTGCAGGCTTTATAATTATCGGACTCTTTGCACTGAGAACCAATAACTCTCTTGAAATAAACAGGGAAGTTTTCTGGAAAGCAGGCCAGGTGGGTGCCAGTCTTCAGGTACAACCACTTGTCGGATTTGCACTTGTTGCAGCCATTGGAACCGCCCTTGTCGGTTCTCTTTTTGCATCCGATGCCTGGTATAATGTTACTTATATTGCAGGAGAAGTAATAAATCCAAAACGAAATGTGCCTCTTAGTCTTTTTTACGGAACTCTCATTGTATCAGTTATCTACCTTCTAACAAACTTCATTTATATCAGTGTTTTGCCATTATCGGGTTCTCCGGATGGCGCCGATGTGCTAAGCAGAGGAATCCAGTTCGCTACAGATGACAGGGTTGCAACATCGGCCATGAATGCCATTATGGGTGATTATGCAGCCATCATAATGGCAATTTTCATTATGATAGCTACCTTCGGATGTAACCATAGTCTTATTCTCACAGCACCTCGTGTATATTATGCAATGGCACAGGATGGCCTCTTCTTTAAAAAAGCAGGAGAAATAAACAGATTCGGTGTACCCGGTTTTGCTCTGGTTGTTCAGGGTGTATGGGCGGTACTCCTCTGCCTTACAGGAACATACAGCGACCTTCTCGATTACGTCATCTTTGCTGTCCTGATTTTCTTTACCCTTACTATACTGGCAATTTTTGTCCTCAGGAAAAGACGTCCGGATATACCCCGGCCATACAAAGCATTCGGTTATCCCGTGATACCTGCAATTTATATCCTGACTACAACGGTTATTATGGTCATTCTGCTGATCTATAAACCAAAGTACACATTTCCCGGGCTGGTAATTGTGCTGTTAGGTATACCGGTTTTTTATCTCTGGAAGCGTTACTCAGGGAAGAAAGGCTCCTCATATGAATAATTATGATTCCGGAGGCATTCATAGAAAGGATTAAAAAGCAATCCTATATCCACAGTGACGAACTTCTTCGGGCGCTGGGAGAAAAATCTACTGCAGCAATCCGTGTAAATCGCAACAAATGGGATCTTAATCCCCTGAACTCTTCTTCTGTTCCGTGGTGCAGGGATGGATTTTTCCTTGAATCACGGCCTTCTTTTACTTTAGATCCACTGTTCCATGCCGGCTGTTATTACCCGCAGGAAGCGTCGGGTATGTTTCTTGAAGAGATATTCAGGCAATTGAAGCCAGACAAGGAAACTATTAAGATACTTGATCTGTGCGGTGCCCCGGGAGGTAAAAGCACACACCTGTCATCCCTTACAGGTGCAAGCGGTCTTCTTGTAGCAAACGAGGTCATAAGGACCCGCGCTGGCATCCTTGCAGAAAACCTTACCAGGTGGGGTGTCCCGAATGTTATTGTTACACAGAGCGATCCTTCTTCTTTTGGCCGGATTCCCGGCTTCTTTGATGTCATTGTTGCTGATGCCCCATGCTCGGGAGAAGGAATGTTCCGCGATGAAGTTGCTGTAAATGAATGGTCCGAAGAGAATGCATCCATGTGTTCCGACAGGCAGAAAAGGATACTTATGGATGTTTGGCCGGCCCTTAAGGAGGATGGGATTTTAATTTACAGCACATGTACCTTTAATCCTGAAGAAAATGAAGAAAACATCTTCTGGCTGACCGGAAAAAAAGAAGCAGAATCGGTAAGGTTGGATATATCGGAATTTCAAGGCATTACAGAAATAAATCACCGGGGAATTTTTGGATATGGTTTTTACCCTGGAAGAATCAGGGGGGAAGGATTTTTTATTTCGGTTGTGAGGAAAAAAGAAAAACCGACGGAAACAGTGAATAGCGCGAAGATGGATAGTAATCCCGGTATCAGCAGGGAAGAGATAAAGGTCATATCTGATCTTTTTGATACCATGGCAGACAGACTCTTTAAGTATTACGATGAAATCATCGCTCTTCCATGCAGCTACAATGATTACCGGAGAATATCAGGAGTTCTGAAAATTGTGAAAGCCGGAACACGTCTGTGCAAAGTAAAGACAACTGCCAGGGCGCAAGATTTTGCGCCCCGACGGATTTTACCCCAACAATTTATACCTCTTCATGATATGGCATTGTCAGTCAGCTGCAGGAAAGATTTTTACCCGGCTATTGATCTCAGTCTCGATCAGGCGCAGGTTTATCTCAGCCGCGGACAGTTTTCGCCCGGAACGGCTCAAAAAGGCTGGAATATAGTCCGGTATAAGGGTGTTAATCTTGGATTTATCAATAATATCGGAAGCAGGATAAACAATTATTATCCCATGGAATGGCGGATCAGACTGGATCCCCGAAAACATCGTATTGAAAAAATAATTGAATGGCGCAGAGGCACAGGGGCGCAGAGGCGCAAAGGATTACAAGGATAAGAGAATAATGGCAAGGGAATTCCAGATATTTTTCAAACCGGTTGGTGCAGTATGTAATCTAAGCTGCAGTTACTGTTATTATCTCTGTAAGAAGGAGCTGTACCCGGAGAAGGGATCTCCCCGGATGAGTGATGAATTGCTTGAAAAATACATAATTCAGCAAATTGAAGCGACAACTGACGAGGTTGTAATGTTTTCCTGGCACGGTGGAGAGCCAACTCTGGCAGGTCTTGATTTCTACATAGAGGCAGTTGCATTCCAGAAGAAACATAATCTCGCCGGCAAGAAGATCATCAATGGTATTCAGACAAACGGGACTCTGCTCGATGAAAACTGGTGCAGATTTCTTTCGGAAGAAAATTTCCTGGTTGGTATCAGCATTGATGGTCCCGAAGAAATTCATAACCTGCACAGATATGATGGCAGTGGAAACGGATCATTCAGCAGGGTAATGCGCGGATATGAACTTCTGAAGAAAAATGGTGTAACCACTGAGATCCTGTGTGTCCTGAATTCTCAGAACCTCAGTCATCCCCTTGCTGTCTATGATTTCTTTAAAGGGCTTGGCGCGAAATACCTGACCTTTCTTCCATTGGTTGAAAGGGATCCGGATTCTGCCACCGGTGTAAGTATCGGTTCTGTCCCGGCAGAACAGTTTGGGATTTTTCTTTCTGAAATATTCGATCAATGGGTTGAAAAGGATATTGGCAGGATAAAGATCCAGATTTTTGAGGAAGCCCTGCGGAGAGCTTTTAAACAGGATCATACTCTTTGCATATTTAAGGTCAACTGCGGTGGTGTCCCGGTCGTTGAATATAATGGCGATTTTTATTCATGCGATCATTATGTTGACAGTGATCATCTGATCGGGAATATAAATCATAGTTCGCTTGCAGAATTTCTTGACAGTGAAAGACAGCAGGCTTTCGGGAAGTTAAAATCAGAAAAGCTTCCCCGCTACTGCCGGGAGTGTAAGGTTCTTGATATGTGTAATGGGGAATGTCCTAAAAACCGGTTTGTCAATACTCCTGACGGAGAACCGGGCTTAAACTACCTGTGTTCCGGTTATAAGATATTCTTTGAACACTGCCAACCGTTCATTCAGGCTTTGAGGGGACATGGATGAAGGAAAGGAATCTTAAAATTTCCCCTTTGAAGGGATTATTCGTTCTGCTCCCCTCCTGGGAGGGGATGGGGGTGGGTTTCTATTAAGTAATACTTTAACCTACAAGTAATAGCAACATTTTTTACCCACCCCAAACCCCTCCGGAGGAGGGGATTTCCCTTGAGTCCCCCTCGAGGGGGGATTTCCCCGGAGGGGGGACAGGTTACTTCAGTTTTTCCCTGAAGAACGCCACCGTTCTATCCCATGCCAGCTTTGCAGCTTCAGCATTGTACCTGGTAGTATTGGTGTCGTTGTTGAAGCCATGTCCTGTTCCGGGATAGGAAAAAATCTTGTATTCCTTGTTGTTCTTCTTCAGAGCTTCCTCGAATGCTGCAATTCCGGCATTTATTCCCTGGTCATTTTCAGCATAATGTGCCATTACAGGAGCTTTGATCTTAGCAACATCTTCAGCCGAGGGCTGTCTTCCATAGTATGGAGCTGCTGCGTCGAGCTCCGGAGAGTTTACAGCTACCTGGTTTGTCATGGCTCCGCCCCAGCAGAATCCGGTACACCCTACTTTGCCATTTGAATTTGGATGTGTTTCCAGATATTTAACAGCAGCCACAAAATTCTTTGTAGTCTCATCGCTGTTCAGTTTTTTGAAGAGTTCACCCACATTGGAAACATCATCAGGAGTTCCGCCTACAGGTGATAAGGCATCAGGTGCCAGTGCAAGGAACCCTTCTTTTGCCATCCTTTTTGTAACATCTTGAATATGAGGCACCAGCCCTCTGTTCTCGTGTATTACGATCACAGCGGGGAACTTTTTTCCCTTTTCGGGTCTGGCAATAAAAGCCCTCATTTCACCAGTGGCTGCAGGATATTTAATGAATTCTGTAACAACAGATACTTCCTTCTGTTTTTTTGCAACAGATGCCATAGCCTGGTTGTTTTCCAGGACCGGAAGCAATGCGGAGGCCGCAGCCGTACTTCCGGTGATCATTGCCAGCTTCTTTAAAAAATCACGACGGCTGGTATGACCTTTCCTGAAGTCATCATAGAGGGAGGAGATTCTTTTTTCCATAATCTTTATGACTTAATGTTATATTTATGATTCATATCAGGCTTCAATTTAAGAAAAAAATCATAAAATTCATATATTTTTGGACTAAATGAAATTTTCAGGTTTAATAATATTAAAGTATCTATTATGAAGCAGGATATTGAAATTGCCCAGGAAACCAGAATGAGGCCTGTAGTTGAGATTGCCGGTATATTGGGTCTGCCGCTGGATGATCTGGAATTATATGGAAAATATAAAGCAAAAATACCACTTAAATTCATTGATGAGGAAAGGATCAAAAACTCAAAGCTCATTCTTGTTACAGCAATTACACCCACACCTGCCGGGGAGGGTAAGACAACTACATCCATCGGACTTGCCCAGGCTTTGAACAAGCTCGGAAAAAAAGCTACGGTTGTCCTTCGTGAGCCTTCCCTTGGTCCTGTTTTTGGTATTAAGGGCGGTGCTGCAGGAGGCGGTTACTCGCAGGTAATACCAATGGAGGATATTAACCTCCATTTTACCGGTGATATGTCAGCCGTTGAAAAGGCTCATAACCTTCTCGCTGCACTTATCGACAACAATATCCAGATGAAGGAGGGTAATCTTGGAATTGATCCAAGGACCATCGAATGGAAAAGGGTAATGGATATGAATGAAAGATCACTCAGGGATATCGTTATCGGGCTTGGAGGTACAACCGAAGGAGTGCCAAGGCAATCCGGATTCAATATAACTGCTGCATCGGAGGTAATGGCAACACTCTGTTTGGCCAATAATCTTAACGATCTGAAAGAGAGGCTGGGGAGAATATTCGTAGGCTATACTTTTTCAGACAAGCCTGTTTTTGCTTCAGATCTTAAAGCTCACGGTGCAATGGCTGCACTTCTGAAACATGCCATAATGCCAAATCTTGTGCAGACTCTTGAAGGAACACCGGCAATTATTCACGGAGGACCGTTTGCAAACATTGCGCAGGGTACAAATTCAATTATTGCCACCAAAATGGGACTATCACTCAGTGACTTTGTTGTAACTGAAGCAGGCTTTGCCAGTGAACTTGGAGCAGAGAAATTCTTTGATATCAAATCTCAGTTCGGGAACCTGAAGACAAATGCTGTAGTTATTGTTGCTACCGTCAGGGCTCTCAAATACCATGGCGGAGCTAAACTTTCATTGCTCCAGGTTGAGGATCTTTTAGCTCTAAAGAACGGATTTGAAAATCTCGATAAGCATATCGAGAATATGAATCATTTCGGATTCAGTCCCATTATAGCAATAAACCGGTTTGATTCAGATACTGAAGCAGAACTCGATCTCCTGTTTAAACATTGTAAAGATCAGAATGTGAAAGTGGCAGTTAATGAGGGATGGGCGAGAGGAGGCGAAGGTGCTTTGGAACTTGCACAGAAGGTACTTGAATCGGTGAAAGATTGTCTATCTTGTTTCAAACCCTTATATGAACTCTCATGGTCATTCGAAGATAAAATAGATACTATCTGTAAAAAAATGTATGGTGCCGACCATGTTGAATATACAGTAAAAGCCAAAACTCAGCTCGGTAAAATCGAAAAACTCGGTATGGGAAATCTGGCGGTATGTATTGCAAAAACACAAAAATCACTGTCTGACGATCCGTCTAAGAGAGGAAGACCTAAAGGATTTACGATAAAAATCAGAGAAGTCGAGCTTTCATCCGGGGCCGGATTCATTGTTCCGATAGCAGGTACGATAATGAGGATGCCAGGCCTTCCAAATATCCCCTCGGCTGAGAAGATTGACATTGACAATGAAGGGATAATATCAGGATTGTTCTGATAAAACATTCATTTTACTAACTTTATGAGCTTAAAAATTTTATGTATGATGAAACCCACATGTATTGCGAACACAAACACGTATTTACATAATTTTCAAACATGTGGGTTCCCTGTCTGCCGACAGGCAGGCATCAGACCATTAAAATAAAAATTATATACTGATGAAAAAAATTCCGGTCTTTCTGTTATTGATGTTTATGGCAGTTACAGCCTGTAAGAGATATAGCAAGTATGAGGGTGTGACATTCACCGAAAAGGAACCCCGCGACTGGGAAAATCCTGAAATGTTCGGTCAGAATAAAGAAGCACCTCATGCAACTCTTGTAAGCTTTAATGATGAGGTGTCAGCTCTGGCTGCGGATAAGTCAGCTTCTCCCAACTATCTGTCTCTCGACGGGATATGGAAATTCAATCTTGTAAAATCTCCAGACCTGAGGCCTTACTGGTTCTTCATGGATGATTATGACACCCGTGACTGGGATGAAATCGAAGTGCCCTCAAATTGGGAAATGAAGGGATATGACGTCCCGATATACGTTAACATTACTTTCCCTCATAAGAATGATCCCCCTGATATTCAGCACGACTATAACCCTGTCGGATCATATAAAAGGAGCTTTGAGGTACCTTCCGGATGGACTGACAAGGAGATATTACTTCAATTCGGGGCAGTAGCCTCGGCATTCTATGTGTGGGTAAATGAACAGCTTGTCGGTTACAGCCAGGATAGTAAAACACCTGCTGAATTCAATATTACAAAATATCTGAAAAAGGGGAACAACTCCCTTGCAGTGGAAGTCTACAGATGGTGCGACGGGAGTTATCTCGAAGATCAGGATTTCTGGAGAATGAGCGGTATACAGCGGACGGTTTTCCTTCACGCCAGACCAAAAACTTATATCAGGGATTTCTTTGCGAAGGGAGACCTGGGAAATGAATATAAGGACGGTTTGCTCAATGTTGATGTAGAACTGAATCAAACCGGAAGCGATGAAAATGATTTCGTTATGGAAGCTTCACTCTATGATGCGGAACAAAAACTTTACAGCGAATCAAAACCTGTTACTGTTACAGGAAACAAAGCAGACATAAAATTTGAAAAGAGTATTCCGGGAATTAAAAGATGGTCGGCAGAGACTCCAGATCTCTATTCACTTGTAATTTCATTAAAGAATGCCGATGGTAAGATTCTTGAAAGTATAAGTTCAAAAATCGGATTCCGGAAAGTTGAAATAAAGAATTCCCAGCTTCTAGTGAACGGGGTTGCAGTTTATCTGAAAGGGACTAATATGCATGAACATGATGATATCAACGGGCATGTTGTTGATGAAGAACTTATCCTGAAAGATATCCGTGTCATGAAGGCTAACAATATCAATGCTATGCGGACCTCGCATTATCCGCAGCAGGAGCTATGGTATGAAATGTGCGATAAATATGGACTCTATCTGATTGATGAAGCAAATATTGAATCTCACGGCGTCGGATATAACAAAGACGTGACGCTTGCCGATAAGCCTCAATGGGCTGCTGCCCACATGGCAAGAATGCAAAGCATGGTGGAGAGAGATAAAAACCATCCGTCAGTCATAATCTGGTCGCTCGGAAATGAGGCTGGAGATGGACACAATTTTCTCGCTAATTATAAGTGGACAAAACAGAGAGATGTGACCCGTCCGGTTCAGTATGAAAGGGCCGAACAGTTTACAAATACAACCGAAAGGCACACCGATATTATTTGTCCGATGTATTCGAAGATTGAACAGATTGAAGCCTATGCTAAAGATCCCAAAAATGACAGACCTCTCATAATGTGTGAATATACCCATGCCATGGGTAATTCAAATGGTAATCTCCAGGATTACTGGGATGTAATAGAGAAATATCCGAAACTACAGGGAGGTTTTGTATGGGACTGGGTTGATCAGGGACTTCTTGTGACTGATGAAAATGGTGAAAAATACTGGGCATATGGAGGTGATTTTGGAGAAGAGGGTGTCCCCAGTGATGGTAATTTCTGTTGTAACGGACTTACATGGCCCGACAGAACCGGTAAACCGGGACTTGCCGAGATAAAAAGAGTATATCAGTATGTGGGGTTTAAGCCAATCGACCTTAAGGCAGGGCTGATAAGCGTTAAGAATAAGTATGATTTCACAAATTTGTCAGATTTCGGCTTTGACTGGGAAGTTGTATCGGATGGATCTGTTATTCAATCAGGTAAAGTGCCTCTTCCCGATTTCCAAGCCGGGAAAGAAATGAACATAATGATACCAGTTGAAAAAATAGATCCTGCACCAGGCGCTGAATATTTTCTTAATCTCAGGATATCGAAGAGCGAAGCCTGGGGAATACTGCCGGAAGATCATGTTTATGCAAGCGGACAGTTTAAACTGCCGGTCGAAGGAGGGACTGTCTCATTGAAACAGGATAACCTGGCTGTGCTTCAGACCAAAACTAACGGCAACAAGCTTGAAGTAGGAGGGACCGATATGCTGCTCATCTTTAACCTGGAAAGCGGAAAGCTGGAATCATTCAAATATAAAGAGAAAGAGCTTCTGCTTAAAGGTCCTGAACCTGATTTCTGGAGACCGCCCACGGATAATGATTACGGGTACAATATGGACAGGAAGCTTGGTATATGGAAGAAAGCCGGAGAAAGAATAAAAGTTACAGGAGCAGATATCCGTCAGCCCGGACTTGGAAAGGTGGTTGTTGCCTTCAGATATGATGTCCTGGGAACAGAAGGTGATAAGATCGCAGGGTACTCGACCACTTACACAATACTGGGCTCAGCTGATGTGGTCATTTCCAACTCTTTTTCCAAAATATCAGGAAGCCTTCCGGAAATACCCAGAATGGGAATGCAAATGCAGCTTCCGGTTGAATTTGCTAACCTGAAATGGTATGGAAGAGGACCGCATGAAAACTATGTTGACAGGAAAACATCGGCAGATGTGGGCTTATATGAAAGTACAGTTGCGGATCAGTATGTCCCTTATATACGTCCCCAGGAAAATGGTTACAGGACAGATACTCGCTGGTTGTCGCTGACCGACGATAATGGTACCGGAATACTTGTAAGCGGAAATCCATTGTTCTGTTTTGCCGCACTAAATAACATTCACGACGATTTTGAATCTCCGAAAGGGAAATTGTCCATGTACAGGAAAGATGCAAAAAGTGCAAATACTCATACGAATGATGTCAAACCCCGTGACCTTGTCAACCTGAATATCGATCTTGGACAGATGGGTGTTGGGGGAGATGATTCCTGGGGTGCAGAAATCCATAAGCAATACAGGCTTCTCGGGAACAAGTATGAGTACAGTTTCCGTCTGAGGCCGGTCGTTAAGGAAGATGATGTTCTGAAACTAGCAAAGGAACGTCTTTAACAAATCTCTTCTCTGTGTCCCTCTGTATAATTGAAATTAATTTAAGAACTTACACAGAGTTACACAGAGCCCACCTTCGCCAAAGCTTCGGTGGGTAAGAGGTTCACAGAGTTACACAGAGGTAATAATATTAAAATTTCAATGTTACCTGCAGCACTTCATTTTCACCGGTAATAACGTTTTTGACATTATAAACCAGTGGTGCTGTGTTTGTTTTGCTTACCACAACTCTTGCAACGGAATTTGCGGGCAGCGTTATTGAAGCCGGTGTGCCAGCTGCACCATCAGTGAGGTAGAAGGTTATATCTGATTTATTTGAAATTTCATAGAAAAAATTCTTTGCATTTTCATTATAAGGTTTTCCGATTGAAATGCACTGGAAGAAAAATGGTCTTGCAATTTCCTCCTTTCCTGCAATAATATTATCGGAATAAGCCAGTGTTCTGCCGGCGAACATGGCTTCTTTTATTGCATCATGTGTTCTTGTTTTTGCAAAAACAAGTGTCATGGGCCTGTTATTCTCATCTTTATAATCCTCGCTTATAACACCGTGGCTGTCGCTGTTTGCAACTACGGTAAGGTTATATTGTTTGCAGAAGGTCATGACAAGCGGGTAATTATCGGTACCATTGAAGAATTCCATTCCGTGGAGCCATTTTTTTTCAAGTAATTTTTTATGAATATCATATAGTTTTGGAATTCCGTCAGGTTCCTGTGCTTTCCATCCGGGGTGATTCCAGTGCAGAAATGCCCCCTGTTTTATTGCGGCAGCATAAGCATCCATCACAGAGTCAACAGCCAGCAGAGAAGCATCCTGAAGAAATAAAGCATTTACATGTCCGGGAGGCATGGAACGTGTTATCTCTGTGCCTTTAACGAGAATAATATTATAGTCTCTTGCAGTAGTTTCTGCGATCTTCCAGCCTGCATTGTGGTCGACAGGTACATAATCCTTATGAGGTGAATATTCAAGGTGATCTGTTATTGCAATTGCATCCAGCCCATCTCTCCATGCTTCACCAACCCTTACGGTAGGCCAGACATTACCATCGGAAAAAATGGTATGCAGGTGGAAATCACATTTCATTGTAACATATCCCGGCAGATCGGGAAGATTTACGATTTTTCTTTGTCCGAACCCGGTAAAAGTTATGCTGACAATCAGCAAAATTATTATACTTAGTTTTTTCATAGATATTGATTTATTTGATTTATTAATTTTTTTTACCACGGGGTTTACTGAGTCACACGTAGTTGTTCAGGGAGTATCCAGGGCATTCTGTTGCTAGGGGCTTACACCCCCTGCCCCCCTCAAGGGGGGACATCGTGGCCAATTCGCCCCCTCTCCTCATCTCCCTTTCACCCTCTTTCGCCCTCTCGCCCTCACTCTCACTCAGTCCTTATTTGTCCCTTCGTCCCTCAGTCCCTCAGTCCCACAGTCATTCTTCCTATATTTCTTCGTAAAAATATGCGATTTTCTTATCGAAATCATCCCATGTAAATATCTTTTTGCTCCTGTTCAGATAATAGAAATTCATTAATGCAAAATCACCCACACACATTGTCGCATGTACAAACAAAAGCACTGACAGGCTCCATTTCCATAGGCCCGGGAGGAAGAGGATCAGTGATATGAGAATAATACTCACTGTGATGAATGGTGTCAGGGCAACAAGTTTGAACTGTTTGTGACCTGTTACAAATCTGTGAGCCGTAACGTAGAACATATATTGTCTGAGATCCATGCCCACCCTTATTCTGCGTGCTCCTGCAAGATAATATGTGAGAATATGAAGAATTTCATGCACCGGGATCATTAATACCGGAAAAACTATCAGACCCAGAAAGGAGTGAAACATAATGCTTTTTAAAGGGAAATATCCGGCAATATTTATCCTTACAGTTATTGCAATTCCAAGAAAAATAACACATGCAGACCAGAAAAAGATCATCACTTCCGATTTTCTTCTCATATAATCGAGAACAAAATCAATGAGTTCATCATATGGGATCTTAAGGAATTCCCGGTATTTCGACTGATCGTCAAGATCCTCCACCTGAAGCGCCATAAAAGAATATTTACTCAAATTTAATTTTTTGAGGACGCCAAACAAAGTAAATCATTCAAAAACTGATCTTGAGACCGGGTGATTGTGAGACGAAGGGAGTATACTCTACCTCAGGGCGGTGACAAAGATCAACGTATTAAAAGCAGTATTATAATACGTATTATAATACATAGGAGCGATTCAGGGACTTCAGTTAGTACCTTATTGCCGCCTGATAATTAACTTCTGCATGAAGTGTTGACTGCCTGATTCTACTCTAAGCATATAGATCCCATCGGTCAAATTAACGGAAATAGGAATGATCTCACCATTCAATTCATTGGAATAAACCATCCTTCCGTTCAAATCGCTAATAAGTATTTTAACAGAACCTTTCTGAAGATCATCAAAATCGATCAAAAAGTTGCCTTCACTGGGATTCGGGTACATCCTGAACCAGGGGACGATCTCCTCACCAATTGCAGTTACGGTCAGCGTAAACGCATGCAAATAGATATTGCTCCACCGGTCAGCTGCATCCCTGGCCCGCATATATAAAATATGGTTTCCGCTGCTTAAGCCTGTCATTGGAACAGTAAATTCCAATGTCACCCTGTCGGATGGGACGGGGATTGTAACCTTTGTTCCCTTATCATATCCGGGATCATTATCAATGAAATACTCCAGTCCGGTGATGTCCGGAGAAACCGATGGTGATCCCCTGTAAACATAAAACACCTGCTGCCTTGTATTACTCCATTTCTTCATCTCATCGCGGGCCCTTACAACAAGCATGTGAAATCCCTGTGATAGTCCGGTAATATTCGGATTAAAGTTCAGGGAGAGAAGTCTTGATGGTGTGGATACCGGAATTTGTATTGCTTTCCCGAATCCGGGGTCAGTATCGATAAAATATTCCGCTTTATTGATTTTTGAGCCTGAGGTACTTGCAGGATTATAAACGTAAAATACCTGCTGGCGGGTAGCGCTCCAGCGGCGCATTTCATCACGGGCTCTCGCGACTATCATATGGAAGCCCTGTGACAATCCGGTGATATTTACGTTATAGCTTAATGATAACTTTTTAGCTGGTGTTCCTATGGGAACAGAGATTGCGCGACCGAATCCCGGATCAGTATCGATAAAATATTCCGCTTTGTTGATCTTATATTCGGTTATACTTTCAATCCTGTAAACATAGAACACCTGCTGGCGGGTTGGACTCCACAACCCTTTGTCGTCGCGGGCTCTCAATACCATCGTATGGAATCCCTGTGAAAGCCCTGATGAGTTGACCTGGAAACTTAAAGACACAACTTTTGCCGGTGTGGTTACCGGAACTGGTACTGCCAGTCCAAATCCCGGATCACTGTCGATAAAGTATTCCGCCTTATTTATTTTCTGTCCCATGCACAGCGGAACAGACAAAATAAACATAATGATTAAAGGTAGCTTTTTCATTGTTACCCTTGGTTATATGCTACTTACCCGATTTGATCTTTATTGTGCACGAGAGACCCTTATCTGAATAAGCAGTACCGGGTATGGTAGCTTCGTAAATATGTGGGAAAGGAGGTATGCCAGACAAAACATAGGGAGCCACCCCTCCAAAAGCTCCGCAATCAACACCGCTGACACCTGCTCCGAGCGCAGGCGAACCTGTTTTCAGCTTTAACCTTTCATCCTCACTATAACCAAGAGTACCATTGAAATCGACAAAAACAGTTGTCATTATAATGCTGTATTTATTTCCGTTGGCATTGGTGCCGGCATAGGCAAAAAGATTGTTGATTATGGAATTTCCTGTATTTTCCTGCAGCTTATTTGTTGACGATGTAAGTATATTATTAGATATGGTTGAGTAGTAAACATTTACAGGAAGTCCGGATGATCCTTTTATAACATTATTTGTGATCTGCAGAGGATAGCTTGTATTACCGGCAGTAATACCATAACCCATTATGTTATTCGAAATAATTGAATTGGTCAATTTTCCTGAATAAACCTGAATTTGACCAATAATAAAATTCTGTGTTATCAGCGTATTATTACTGTCATCCCAAATACCAATTCCGCTAATCTTACATCTGGATGCAACAATTTCATCATCGCGAATATATAAAGTCGCTATTATTAAACCGCTAACCCTGGTGCCCTTTGAACCTGTTATGAAGTCAAGTGTACCAGCAATTTCGGCATCCAGGACATTCGCCTGGGTACTGTCGTTATCAGCAAGAAAATAACCGGGGCCGATTATTATGAGTTTTTTATCGATATTCGCGCCGGTATAATCAGCAGGTGATCCTTCGATATAAATTGTATCTCCCGGCAGTGCATTGTCATTTGCTGCCTGGAGCGTCAGATAATCTCCATCAGCTGCCGGATCGTTATTCACCCTGATCAGGTGTTGTCCGTAAATTATTCCACAAAAGAGCGTGAAAATCAAACTGAGTAAAAATTGTTTTTTCATAATTAATGGATTTTTAGTGAAAATTTATCGGCCGTTAACTGTAAAAACAGGTTTATAAGATCATGGTCATTTATGCCATATAAGTTACACCAAAAAAATGGATTACATATATCAATTTTTTTGCAAAAACTTTCAATTATGTTTCATTATGGATAAATTTTTGAAAAAAATCCTGACCGCACGACCGCACGACTACATGACTGCACAAACAGTATTCTTTCCTTCCGACACCTTTACCAATTGGCCCGTAATTTGATAACTTTGCAGTATATTCAGGATCCTGTGAAATATGTTTTTGCAATAATATCCTTTCTTCTTATTATGACCTGTACCTATGGACAAATGGATACCACCAGACAGGTCAGGGATACACTGAATTTAACTGATACCTTACCGGGAAGAGTTTATGTGCTTCAGAATGTTCAGAGAGACGGATTAACCCTGCCTGAAGTTGAAATAAAAGAAGTTACGATTGTCGCACCGCAGCAGAAAAGCTCCCCCAGGAGAGCAAGGGCACAACTCAGACAATATGACAGGCTCATTTATAACCTGAAAAAGACATATCCTTATGCTGTCATTGCCAGGGACAAACTTGCTGAAGTAAACTCACAGCTTGAAGCTGTGACAGACGAAAAAGATAGAAGGGAATTACTTAAAAACGTTGAAAAGGAGATACTGGATGAATTTGAAGATGATGCCAGGAATATGACAATCACCCAGGGGAGGTTACTTATAAAACTGATCGACAGGGAAACACAGAATACATCCTATGAACTCATAAAACAATACCGGGGGTTTCTTTCTGCCGCTTTCTGGCAGGGAATAGCCAGAATATTCGGTTCAAATCTCAAGGCGGAATATGATCCTTTCGGCGAAGATGCTCTTATAGAATTGATTGTGAGGGATATAGAAGCGGGGTGGCTGTGATTCCTGTGGGTTAGGCTGTTGAGGTGTAATGACATGTGGCAGATAAAAAATATACAGATAGTTTGTTATATAGTTTTTTCTTGTGAAAAGGATATTCATTGCAATAAAAATTGAGCCGGAAAATGATCTGCTGAGGATACATGCTTTTCTTAAATCTGTCCTTGGTAATGAGAAAATTAACTGGGTCGACCTGCTGAATATTCACCTTACACTTGCTTTTCTGGGAGATACGGAGGAGGATAGGATAAAGGTGGCGGCAATTATGCTGAAGCAACAATGCAGCGGTTTCGGAGAGTTTGATTTTAATCTGTCCGGAACAGGGGTCTTTAAGGATTTCAATGATCCGCGGGTCATATGGATCGGTATCAATAAGTCGGAAAAGCTTGCTGAGCTTTACGGAAGGATTAAAACAGGGTTGGAAGATACAGGCTTTAAGACCGAAGACCGGCCTTTCCGTCCTCATATAACTATTGGAAGGATCAAATTTCTAAGGGATCCGGGTGCATTACGATCTGCAGTTGAGAAATACCGGGATATGGAAGTCCAGAAAGTAAACGTTCAGAAAGTGATCCTGTATGAAAGCATCCTTAAACCTGCCGGACCGGTATATAAGCCGATAGGTATTTTTAAATTGATTTAAAAAACCCACCCCCATCCCCTCCCAGGAGGGGAGCCAATGGCTCGCTACTAAACTCTCACTCCTCACCACTCACCGCTCACCACTCACCGCTCATCGCTCATCGTTCGCTCCTCACCTCATCTCCCCCTCACCTCATCTCCCCCTCACCTCATCTCCCCCTCAATCCTCATAGCCCCTTCCCCTTGAGGATGGTAATGATCGTATAAAGAAGGATCTTTATATCAAACCACAATGACCTGTTTTTTATGTAGTAGAGGTCATATTCTAGCCTTTCGAGCATTTCATCAACGTTTGTGGCATACCCGTATTTCACCTGTCCCCAGGAGGTGATTCCGGGTTTGACATTTAAAAGCTTGGTAAAATCGGGGTTTCTCTCAACAATCTGGTCAATAAAAAACTTGCGCTCAGGACGCGGACCAACAATTGCCATTTCGCACTTTATCACATTGATGAAATTCGGGATCTCGTCAATCCTGTATTTCCTGAGAAACTTACCAATGCGGGTTATTCTCTCTTCATTCATTCCTGATAACATTGGATATCCTGTTTCGGCATTATAGATCATCGACCTGAATTTGAAGATGACAAATGGTTTGCCGTTTCTTCCAATTCTGTCCTGGGAATAAATAACAGGGCCTTTGCCCGATATCCTGATAAGAATTGAAAGGATAATTATAACAGGGCTTAATATAAGCAGTGCAATAATTGAAAACAGCACATTTGTAAACTGCCGGAGAAGTTCAGTGAGTACCGGTTTTTCAGTTTTACTATTAATGCTCGTATTGTTCGGTATATAATCAGGTTTGGTTCCGGTCATAAAGTTCAATGAGTTCTGACCTCATATTGCCGGCGAAGATAGAAATTTTTTTATTTTTACCGACTGAACCTGTGATTTGCCTGAGAATAAATGACAGATGATTTTGAAGCAAGAGGAAAAAGGAAGAAGCTGATAGCAGAACTCCGGAAGAAAGGAATTACCGATGAGGAAGTTCTGAGGGCCATGGATATAGTCCCCAGGCATCTTTTCATGGATCCGGCTTTCCTTATTCATGCCTATGCCGATAAAGCTTTTCCCATCAGTTCCGGTCAGACAATTTCCCAGCCTTACACTGTTGCAGTGCAGACTTCGCTTCTGGAGGTCAGGCGAAGGGATAAAATACTTGAGATTGGAACCGGTTCAGGATACCAGGCTGCAGTGCTTGCAGAGATGGGGGCCAAGGTCTATACAATAGAGCGTCACAGGCAATTATATATGAAAGCCCGGAAGAGTCTGTCAGAACTTGGCTATGAAGCTTCGTTCTTTTTTGGTGATGGTTATGCAGGTAAACCTCAGTATGGTCCATATGATGGGATAATTATTACAGCTGCCACCAGGGAGATCCCTGAAGCCCTCATCCGGCAGCTCAAGACAGGAGGGAAGCTGGTTGCTCCGGTGGGAGACAGCTCATCACAGGTGATGACACTTGTAAAGAGGACCGGGGAAGACGACTTTGACTATTCAACTCACGGACATTATGTGTTCGTCCCTATGCTGAGAGGAATTGTGAAAGAAAATTAGGTAATAATGAAGATATACAGACTTGTTTTTTCACCAATTGAAGTAAATACATATATACTTGAAGGTGAAGATAATAAGTGCGCCGTAATTGATTGCGGATGCTATACATATGAGGAATTCGGACAATTGACTGATTTCATTGAAGAGAAAAAGCTCGAGCCTGTTTTATTGCTTAATACTCACTGCCATCTTGATCATATTTTTGGAAACAGGTGGTTCCTGGAAAAGTATAAGCTTGGTACTTTATGTCACAGCGGGGACGAGATGAACAGAATAAATTCAGTGAAACAGGCTATGTTCTTTGGCCTGAACATGGACACTCCGCCTGAACCGGAAAGATTTCTGGAAGACGGACAGATCATTACTTTCGGGTCGTTTAATATAAAAACTCTTCATGTACCAGGTCACTCCCCTGGCAGTCTTGCTTTTTATATCGAAGGAGAGGATATTGTTTTTACGGGCGATGCTTTGTTTGAAGGAACCATTGGAAGGACGGATCTTCCCGGTGGTGATTTTAGTACGCTGATTACAAGCATAAAAACAAAATTATTCACCCTTCCTCCCGATACTGTCGTTTATCCCGGTCACTATGGATCAACAACAATCGGCGATGAAATAAAAACAAATCCGCATTTCAGTTAAAACCGCTGAACATCTTACGCCTTGCAACGTTATCAACATAAATAAAATAATTATAATCAATAATATGTCCACTGACAAATTTGTAAACCGCCACAACGGACCCCGTGGTAATGAAGTTCAGCATATGATTGATGCGATCGGTATTGAATCGCTCGATCAGCTCATTGACCGGGCAGTGCCGTCAGGAATAAGACTTGAAAAACACCTGAACCTGCCGGAAGCGATGAGTGAGTTTGAATATCTTAATCACCTCAGAAGTCTTGGTTCAAAGAATAAACAGTTCAGGTCATTTATAGGTCAGGGCTATTACGGTGTTGCGCTGCTTTCGGTTATTATCCGTAATGTTCTCGAGAATCCTTCATGGTATACTTCATATACACCCTATCAGGCTGAAATCTCACAGGGAAGACTTGAAGCCCTTCTGAATTTCCAGACCATGATAATTGAGCTGACAGGTATGGAGATAGCAAATGCATCGCTTCTTGATGAGTCAACAGCTGCGGCAGAAGCTATGATAATGATGTTCAACTCGAGGTCACGTGATGCTATAAAAGCCGGGATTAACAGGTTCTTTGTCGATGAAGATGTTTTCCTTCAGACCATAGATGTAATACAAACACGATCCTTGCCTCTGGGAATAGAGCTTGTTATGGGGAAGTATAATGAGTTGGTGCCGGACAATACATTTTTCGGGGCTTTTGTTCAGTATCCGGCTGCATCTGGTGAACTGAGGGATTATAAGGAATTTACTGAGAAGGTTCACTCTGCAGGAGCACTGGTTGGTGTAGCTGCAGATATTATGAGCCTTGCCCTTCTTACCCCTCCTGGTGAATGGGGCGCTGATGTCGTTATAGGATCCAGTCAGCGGATGGGACTCCCTGTCAGCTTTGGTGGTCCGCATGCCGGATATTTCGCAACAAGAGATTCACTGAAAAGGAGCATGCCCGGACGGATAATCGGAGTATCGGTAGATGCCCAGGGCAACCCTGCAATGAGAATGGCCCTGCAGACACGCGAACAGCATATCAAGCGGGAAAGGGCTACTTCTAACATATGTACGGCACAGGCGCTTCTTGCAACAATGTCGGGTATGTATACACAGTATCATGGCCCTGAAGGGCTGAAGAATATTGCATTGAATATTTTCAGATCAGCATGCACTCTGAGTGAAAACCTGACGAAGCTTGGCTTCAGACAGCTCAATTCCGGTTTCTTCGATACCTTGAAAATTGAACTTCCCTCAGGAATTACCCAACAGGATATTATGAAAGCTGCACTTGACAGGGAAATGAATTTCTTCTATCCGGCTGATGGCACCGTAATGCTGAGCACCGATGAGATCACCACAATTAAAGAGCTTAACGCCATAACCGGTATATTCGCCGACACTGCAGGGAAAAAGCCAGTTCCGGTTACTGAACTGTGCAATTGCAATCCGGAAGGGAAATTTCTGAGACACTCTCTGTTCATGAAACCAGCAGCATTCAACAGATATCATAGTGAAACAGAGATGATGCGATACATTAAAATGCTTGAACGAAAGGATTTTTCACTTACTCACAGTATGATCTCACTGGGATCATGTACAATGAAGCTTAACCCAGCTACTTCGATGTTTGCAATGAGCTGGCCGGAATTTGCAAATATTCATCCTTTTGTCCCGGCAAACCAGGCACTGGGTTATCATCAGCTTATGGATGAGCTGGGCGAAGCGTTGAAGGAGATAACCGGATTTTCAGCAGTGTCATTTCAGCCTAACTCTGGCGCTGCAGGAGAATATGCAGGACTTCTTGTAATCAGGGAATACCATTTAAGCAGGGGAGAAGGGAACAGAAAATTTGTTCTTATACCTTCATCAGCACACGGGACAAACCCTGCCAGCGCAGTAATGGCCGGAATGCAGGTAGTTGTTGTTGAATGTGATGAAAAAGGTAATATTAATGTTGAGGATCTGAGGAAGAAAGCCGGTGAGCATAAAGAGGAGCTTGCAGGATTCATGATAACCTATCCGTCGACTCATGGTGTTTTTGAGGCTTCAGTGATTGAGATGATACAAATAATCCATGAAGCCGGAGGACTGGTCTATATGGATGGTGCCAATATGAATGCCCAGGTAGGCCTTACAAGTCCCGGCAGGATAGGAGCGGATGTATGCCATCTGAACCTTCACAAGACTTTTGCAATACCTCATGGTGGCGGCGGCCCAGGGATGGGACCAATACTTGTTAATGAAAAACTCGCGGAATTCCTGCCTTCCCATCCTGTTGTTAAAACAGGTGGAAGTCATGGTACAACTGCTGTAGCCGCTGCTCCTTTCGGGAGCGGCCATATACTTACTATCTCGCATGCCTATGTTATGATGATGGGTGAAGAAGGACTGACACTGGCAACTAAATATGCCATTCTGAATGCCAATTATCTTTCATCTTCACTGAAAAATGATTTCAGAACACTTTATACCGGCACTACAGGATTTGTTGCTCATGAATTCATACTTGATTGCCGCAATTTCAAAGCAGAAGCCGGAATAACTGAATCTGACATTGCCAAGCGTCTTATGGATTACGGTTTTCACGCTCCCACGCTGTCGTTCCCTGTTCACGGGACACTGATGATTGAACCCACTGAATCGGAGTCACTGAAGGAGTTGAACAAGTTCATTGATGCCATGAGATCGATAAGGGCCGAGATTGAAGAAATAAAGGACGGCCGGGCCGACAAAGCAGATAATGTTCTTCTTAATGCACCTCATACTGCTATGGTTGTAACGGCAGATGACTGGACACATAAATATAGCCGTCAGAAAGCTGCTTTCCCGGTTCCATGGATCGTTGAAAATAAATTCTGGCCGTCGGTCGGCCGGATAGACGCCGGCTACGGCGACAGAAATCTTGTATGTACCTGCGATCCTGTTGATTCATACCGCATAGAACCGTTAAAGCTATAATGTAACCTCTGTGTCTCTCTGTGAATCATCTGTGTAACTCTGTGTAAGTTCTTATCTTTTGTTATTACACAGAATTCCACAGAGTTAAGAAGAGATGACCAATTAACCTGAATTGCGGATAATTAATTTTTTTCTAATAAAATATTTTCCCAAATTTATTCCATTATTATTTTTCGATTTTAATCTTTCAAAACGATGCGTAATTCAGCCTGGGATGATCTGATAAGACTTATTGACGGAGAAAAGCTGAACTATCAGCCCGCCGGGTTTATTATCGACAGCCCATGGATTCCAGGATGGTACGGAATATCAACAGTTGATTATTATACTTCGGATGATCACTGGATGAGATCGAACCTCAAAGCCGCCGCTGCTTTCCCCGGATTATGGTTTATGCCCGGATTCTGGTCTGAATATGGAATGTGCACTGAACCTTCGGCATTCGGATCGAGGATGGTCTTCTGGGAAAATAATCTTCCTCATGCGGATAAAGTTATGACCGGGGCCGAAGAAGCTGACAGGCTTCCGCAACCAAATGTAAAGACCGACGGGCTGCTTCCGTTCATGATAAGCAGGTTGAGGAACAATCAAAAAGCTATAATAGACTCAGGTCACCAGGTTAGGTTTGCAATTGCAAGGGGACCAATGAATATTGCCAGTTTCCTTATGGGTACAACGGAGTTTATGACTGCTCTGGCCCTCGATCCGGATAATTCACACAAACTTCTGCAGAAAATAACATTGTTTGTCTGCGACTGGCTGAAATGGCAGAAAGAATGTTTTCCATCGATCGACGGGGTCCTTGTTCTTGATGATATTATGGGATTTATAGGTGAAGACGAATTCAGGGAGTTTGCTGTTCCATATTTTGAAGAGATATTCAGTGTTACCGGTGCCAAAGTCAGGTTTCTTCACAATGATGCCGATGGCCTTATCACAGCAGCAAACCTGAAAGAGATGGGCGTTAATATGTTCAATTTTTCATTTAACCATTCAATGGGCGAGATCAGAGAGCTTGCCGGGCCTGAGGTTGTACTGGTTGGGAATATTCCCGCAAGAGATGTCCTGGCAGCAGGTACTCCGGCCATGGTTGAGGATGCTGTAAAAAAGGCATTCGGAGAGATCAGCTCCCGTGAAAGGATCATATGGTCAGCAGGTGGAGGTATGCCTCCGGAGGTCAATGATGAGAACATTAATGCATTCATCCGGGCGGTCAAAGATTGTTCAGTTTTATAATCTGATGGGTTGAATTGTCGATTTAACATAATAATAATGATCATGAAGAAAACACTTTATTTACTGCTTGGTGTCCTGATCCTGTCATCATGCGGATCGGGAGGATCAAAGCAGCAACAGGGAAAATCCGATGAGAATATGGAAAGCAAATACCAGGTAAACCTAATGACAGTTGATCCGGGCCATTTTCATGCAGGTCTGGTGCAGAGAATAATGTACGAAGATGTAAATCCGGATGTTCATGTTTATGCACCTGAAGGTCCTGATTATATCAAACATCTCGATAGAATAAAGGGATTCAATGAACGCAGCGCTGATCCGACATCATGGAATGAGATAATATATACGGGTACTGATTTCTTCGAAAAGATGCTTGAAGACCGGCCGGGAAATGTGGTGGTTCTTTCTGGGAATAACCTGAAGAAAGCCGAATACATAACAAGGTCGGTAAATGCTGGTTTGAATGTATATGCCGATAAGCCTATGATAATTATACCGGAGGATTTCCCGAAACTTGAAGAAGCTTTCAGAGTGGCTGCTGAAAAGGGAGTTATGGTATATGATATAATGACGGAAAGGTTCGAGGTTACAACAATCCTGCAGAAGCTTCTCTCATTAAAGGAGGAAGTATTCGGGAAGCTGGAACAAGGGACTCAGGAAGAACCTGCCGTCTCCAAGATCAGTGTTCACCATTTTCTTAAGATGGTTGCCGGTGCACCCAATATAAGGCCCGGATGGTTTTTTGATACCGATCAGCAGGGAGAAGGAATTGTCGATGTTACAACTCACCTTGTTGACCTGGTACAATGGGAATGTTTCCCTGAACAGATACTTTCTCCGGCCGATGTAAATGTCGTTGCTGCAAAGCGCTGGCCGACAATTATTACCAGAGATCAGTTCAAAGCGGTAACAAATCTGGAGGAGTTTCCCGATTATCTTCAGAAAGATCTGAAGGACGGTAATCTGAATGTTTTTGCAAATGGTGAGATCATTTATCAGTTAAAGGGTATCTGGGCAAAGGTTTCGGTCGAGTGGAATTATGAAGCACCTCCCGGAGGAGGCGACACTCATTATTCTGTAATGCGGGGAACCAAATGTGACCTTGTTATTAAACAGGGGAAAGAAGACAAATTCAAACCGACTCTTTATATTGAAAATCTCAGGGGAGTATCTGTTAAAGATTTCACCGTAACAGTTCAGAAAGCTCTTGCTTCACTGCCGTATGACAGCCTTGCAGTTGAATCTGCAGGAAAAACCTCACTAAGGATAAATATCCCTGATAAGTTCAGGATCTCTCATGAGGAGCATTTCGGACAGGTTACGGCAAGGTTCCTTGAATATCTGAAGGACGGTAAGCTCCCCGAATGGGAGGTGCCGGGGATGATCACAAAGTATTATACGACAACGAGCGGGCTGAAGAAGGCTAAGGGAAACTGAAAGGATCGGTATTACGGCGTTACGGCGTTATGGTATTACGGCGTTGTGGTATTTCGGTATTATGGCATTACGGCGTTGTGGCTTATAATCCTTAGGTTCCTGACTCCTTAAAGCCTTAACGCCGTAACACCTTAACGCCCTAACGCTTTAACACCCTAACGCCTTAACGCCTTAAAGCCGTAACAGCCGTAACACCTTACATAAACAAATCCTCCACCACCATCGAATACAGATCCGCCAGATCGATCCCCGCGGCAGCTGACTGCTTCGGAATAAGGCTTTCTGCAGTCATTCCGGGTATTGTGTTTATTTCAAGGAACATAGGTTTGTTGTCAACAATAATAAAATCGACCCTGACAATTCCCCTGCAACCAAGCAGATCGTAAACCTCAGAGCTTAGCCTCTGAACTTCATCTGTTACTTCCTCAGGCAGATCAGCCGGAGTCACTTCATCAGATTTCCCGGGAGTATATTTGGCTTCGAAATCAAAGAATTCATTCCTGCTGATTATTTCTGTGACAGGCAATATGATTTTCCTGGAATGTGTTTTTACAACCCCGCATGCAACTTCACGACCTTTCATGAACGATTCGATAATAACTTCACCACTTTCACCAAATGCCTCGGATAAAGCCTTTGGAAGTTCATCGGTCTTCTTAACCTTTGACACCCCAAAGCTGGAACCGCTGTCGTTTGGTTTTACAAAGCAGGGCAATCCGGTTAATTTAATAACACTTTCCGGATCAATTGTTTCCTCTTTTCTGATAAGAATATTTAAAGCCATCGGGATACCATATTCCTTAAGAAAGAGCTTGGTGGCATGCTTGTTGAAAGTAAGGGCTGAACAAAACGCATTGCAGCCGGTATAAGGTATCTGCATCATATCAAGATAACCCTGAAGCTGGCCGTTCTCTCCCGGTCTCCCGTGGATTGCAATAAAAACTGCGTCAAAGCGGACAGTTAAATCGTCAACATTCAGTGTAAAATTATTTTTATCGATATTGTGATACCTGCCTTTCGGATCTTCCCAGTACCAGTTTGTATTCTTTATTATTATTATGAAGGTCCTGTATCCGACAGATAGTACCTTGCTTACTTCAACTGCGCTTTTTACCGAAATCTCATATTCAGAAGAATCACCTCCTGCAACTATTGCAATTGTTCTCATATTGATTTTTTTGAGGATCAAATTTAGCAATTTTTGCATTTGTAGGTTAATAAAGAGAGTTGCACAGAGAGACACAGAGGATCACAGAGTTACACAGAGAAAAACCTCAGTGGACCTCTGTGTAATAAAAAAACATAATTAAGGATTAGTTGTAATACCATGGATTGGTTAACTTTGGCGGAGTAAAATAAAAACAATACAAAAATGAAAAAAGGTTGTTTAATCTGGATTATAGTCGGAGTAATTGTTGGCCTCTTTGTTTTCGGGATAATATCCTGGGGTGTAAGGACATATAATAATATGGTTGGTCTCCAGGAGGGTGTTACCAGCCAGTGGGGCAATGTGGAAACTCAGTATCAGCGAAGGGCTGACCTGATCCCTAATTTCGTCAACACTGTAAAGGGTGCTGCTGAATTTGAACAGGAGACTCTTACCAGAGTTATTGAAGCAAGGGCAAAAGCTACTCAGGTTACAATCGATCCGACAAATATGACAGCTGAGAATATGCAGCAGTTCCAGGCTGCCCAGAGCGATCTCAGTTCAGCACTGTCGAGGCTCCTGGTGGTCGTTGAGAAATATCCTGACATAAAGGCAACCCAGAATTTCAGAGATCTTCAGGTTGAACTTGAAGGAACAGAGAACAGGATCTCAACTGAAAGAAGAAAATTCAATGAAGTTGCAAAGGGATTCAATACTTATGTAAGGAGATTTCCTGCCAACATGATTGCCGGATGGTATGATTTCAATGCCAAACCTTATTTTGAATCGATGGAAGGAGCGGATAAAGCACCTGAAGTTAAATTCTGATCTTTTCATATATTATATTGATGAAGGCTTCTGAGTTTTTTACAAAAGAGCAGCAGGAACAGCTCCGTAATGCCATAAAGGATGCTGAAGACCTTACCTCGGGGGAAATAAGGGTTCATATTGAAACAAATACCACGGGGAATGTGCTTGACAGGGCTGCATGGATCTTTAAGAGGATCGGCATGTACGGAACTGCCGGAAGGAACGGGGTGCTTTTTTATCTGGCAATTACAAACAGGCAATTCGCAGTTATCGGAGACCAGGGGATAAACTCAAAAGTTCCGGAGGATTTCTGGGACGATATTAAGGAAACCGTTGGGCATCATTTCAGTACAGGGAAGTTCACTGAAGGCCTTGTGAAAGGCATCAGTATGGCTGGCACCCAGCTCAAGGTACATTTCCCTTTCCGGAAAGATGATGTCAATGAGTTGCCCGATGATATCTCATTTGATGATCCCACATTAAAAGGAGTGGTATGAACAAAAAAACTTTATCGGGATTTTTTCTCTTGCTTTTCCTTTCAGTCTCTGTGACATTGAGGTTGACGGCACAGGATTTTCCGGAAAAGCCATATCCACCCCGGCTTGTGAATGATTTTGCAGGGATGCTCTTCGAACCCGAAATAAATGCCCTCGAAAGCAAGCTTGTTGCTTTTAACGATTCCACATCGACACAGATAGCCATTGTAACCGTAAGTGATCTGATGGGGTACGAAGTAGCCGATTATGCTCAGCGACTGGCTGAAATTTGGGGGATAGGCCAGCAAGGCCTTGACAATGGCATTCTTATCCTTGTAAAGCCCAAAACTGATGAATCGATGGGTCAGGTATCAATTGCCCCGGGATACGGGCTGGAAGGCGCCATACCCGATCTTACCAGTGCCAGGATAATTGATAATGAGATATTGCCTGCATTCAGGGATGGGGATATTTATGGGGGTCTTGATAAAGCCACCACTATATTAATGCAGCTGGCCAGCGGAGAGTTCAGCGCTGCTGAATATGGTAATTCGGGAAGTGAAGCCGGAGCAATTGCTCCATTCATCATCTTCCTGATAATATTTATAATCATCATGTTCATGCGTAGTACCGGGGGACGGAATCAGAAACATTTAAGTAACAAGGGGCTGCCTCTCTGGCTCCTGTTATCAATGATGAACTCGGGAAGAAATTCCCACAAGGGCTCATGGGGCGGATTTTCCGGCGGCAGCGGCAGGGGAGGCGGTTTTGGTGGTGGCGGCGGCTTTGGTGGCTTCGGCGGCGGCAGCTTCGGTGGCGGAGGAGCCAGTGGCAGTTGGTAACTACTGTCTCCCCGCAATATACTTCCTCCACTTCTCAATTAACTGCCTCATATCATCAGGCAGTTCCGACTCAAAAGTAAGTCTCTTTCCGGTTACCGGATGATCAAATGCCAGACTTTTGGCATGGAGAGCCTGTCTCGGCAGTATCTGAAAGCAATTCTTTACAAACTGCTGGTATTTTGAAAATGTAGTCCCTTTCAGAATACGATCTCCTCCATACTCTGAATCGTTGAACAGAGGATGTCCGGTATAACTGAAATGAACTCTTATCTGATGCGTTCGCCCGGTCTCAAGCTTACACTCAACTACAGATAAATAGCCAAGATTCTCAATAAGCTTATAATGTGTCACTGCCGGCTTTCCCATACTGCCGTCAGGAAACACCTGCATGATCTTCCTGTCACGGATGTTTCGCCCAACATGACCGGTGATTGTACCACTCTCAGGTTCAGGAATTCCCCATACTACTGCAATATATTTACGATCAGTGGTTCTGTCATAGAACTGCTTTGAAAGCCTGTTAAGTGCAAGTTCATTTTTGGCTATTACAAGGATGCCTGAAGTGTCTTTATCTATTCTGTGAACAAGCCCGGGTCTCAGATCTCCCGATGAAAATAATGGCAGATCCTTAAAATGCCACATCAGCGCGTTTACAAGTGTCCCGGTATAATTCCCATATGCCGGATGAACAACCATCCCCGGTTCCTTATTTACGACTACAACGTCATCATCCTCAAAAATTATTGTAAGCGGGATATCCTGAGGTATGAGTTCAATCTCCCTGGGTGGATTTGGCAGAACAATCTGAATAATATCATCAGGTTTTACCCTGTAGTTTGGTTTGACCGGGATATCATTGACAAGAATATTTCCTGCATTGGCAGCATCCTGTATCCTTGTGCGCGAGGTATTCTCAATCCTGGAAGAAAGATATTTGTCAATACGAAGAAGTGATTGTCCGGGATCAATTTTAAACCTGTAATGTTCAAACAGTTCCTGTTGTCCGGCAACTTCCTCTTCAGACATTTTCAGGATTTATTTTGTTTTGATAAGGCGGCTGTGTCCGACTGAAATCCCGTTCCGGGAGAGTGTAACAATATATATTCCTTCATGTAAGAAAGAAATATCAATTTTATCATGCAGAGGTACCCTTAAAAGTTCCCTTCCATTTAGATCAATGACTGAAACAGTGTATAAATTATTGTCAGGCAGATCTGTATGATCGAACATTATATATTCTGACGCTGGATTGGGGTAAAAATGTAACTTATTTCTTCCGTTGAGAAAAATATCATTAACCGATGTATTGACAGGAGGTCCCACTATTGGCCGTATCATCAGGGTTCCTGATTTCTGGGAGGTGAACCATGAGCCATTCATCCAGTAAAGAAGATTTCCCCTGTGTGGCGTGTTTACATCAAATCCGGCATTTAGGAAAGTCTCGGAACGTTGTTTCCAGCCAACGTAAAATATATTTTTCACAGCCACGCCTGAAGGAAGGAAGTATGTGTGGAAGCCATTGATGTCTTCTCCCTGTTCAACCATTACCTCCTGCCGGGTGTAAATGACTTCTCCCGGCACCCCGTTATCATCTTTCCAGACCATCAGGCCGAAAGTTCTCTGATTGGCATTCATATAACTGTCGTTGAAGCATATGCTTATAGCCCTAAGTGTATCCTCGGTATATGATCTGAATCTGTATGCGACCATGGCATTCCGTGATCCCAGTCCGTTAACTCCGTAGCCCGCTTCTGCTGACCCGTCGTCGAATGCAAAATAATTGTGGAACTTCTGGTAATAAGTGACCGTATCGTTATTCTTCGGGTCAAAATCATCGGTTATCAGCCAGCTGGTCACTCTGAATAGTGCGGAATCCTGGTTGGATGTATTAAAAGTATAAAAGAGATTTGCATCATAGTCGACACTGGTGAGGGGATCGATATTGGTTGCACCGGCAGAAAATGAAATCGCTTCTGTATTCCTGTACACATCCCATATTCTGAAATTCCTTGTTACATTTCTGACAATAGTGTCATTATTGCGGTACTTAATCGGGATTGTGGCTCCCATTTCCTGGAGATAGATCTGGTTGAATTGTGTTATGGGCATTGATTCGTGATTCTTGAGAAGGGAGCGGAATGGTTTCCGGAATGCCACATCAGGGAAGATTGTATCTCCTGAGTTTCTGTTCTTATCGAGCATCACATAATCGACATTCCAGTGATCGCAGTTTCCTGTCATAGATTGATCACTGGCATTCGGGCTCAGGCTTGCGTAATTGCTGAATCTGAACCTGAATCCTTTTTTCAGGAATTTGTCCTGGTCAATTTTCAGCAGTACCGGTTTGAAGCCGTCAGCAGAATCTCCGGCAGCTCTCCATACTGAATACCATTTCTTTTCGGCAGGCGCAAACATCTGGAGTGTGAGCGAATCATTCTCTTCGGGGATATCACCCAAACCACCGGGCTCATAGTAGAAGCTTAGCCAAACATTATCAGCCGGGGGAAAATTCAGGTCGATGGGTTGTGATGTAAGGTTATCTGCCCTGAATACAATATCTGATGCGTTATCGTAGAGCCGTCCGGTACTATTAAGTGCGTCAAACGTGGCGATACCGGTAGTGATCTGACTGTCGGAATATGTATTGTTGATGAAAACATAGTCATCGCTCCATTTCCGGTTGTCAGGTAAGATGGTCCGTCCTGAAAAATCGTCGAAGAACGGAAGCTTCAGGGTGTCGGCTGTCAGCGATCTGGCTGACTGATTGTAAGTTTTTTTAAGAAGGGGATTCGATGTTAATCCTGTGACGACATCCTGACCCGATAAAATCAGCGGAAAGGTCAGAAGTAAGATGATATCTGGTATACTCCTTTTTATCATCAGGATCATTTAACCTTACGGGAAAAGAGAGCTGCTGTGAGCGTGGTATCAGGACTTGCCATTGTTGAATCTGACGGGAGCCTGAGGGAATCTGTTGTCATCCAGAGATATATTGATGATCCCAGCTGGAGTGTCGCATCATTTCTATATTCAGGGTTCTGCTTATATACAAATGCCTTAAGGCTGTCTTCACCGGATCGTATTGTATTATCAAATATAAAAGTTCCCAGGTTGAGTGATGCGCTTAGGATCCTGTCTGTTGCAGGTTCAAGGGTCATTCCTATCAGGTTGGGAACGGGAGTCCGCTGATTGCTAAGTCCCTTGCCCAGGACAAGGTCGATGACTGAGCCTTTCTGAATTGAATCTTGTCCTGCTATTTCTTTTCCGTTATAAAGCTGACTGAGAACTACATTTATTGAAAGGTCGGGTTTATATCGCAATGATCCCATAACCAGACCGGCGCTTTCGATGTATGCTATTGCCTGCCGGAGCGAAAGGTCAACCAGGTCGGGGACAGCTACCATTTCAGGCCTGTAAGCGTTAATTGTAAGCGCTACATTCCTCCATTTCTTTACCTTAAAACCGGGTTTGGGACTCTGTTCTGCCACACAACCTCTCATCACATGTGTTGTATAGACAGAATCTATCACATGATACCTCATTTTTGATTTTTTTGCCAGAGTTTTTACGGCATCCATATTCTGACCGACAAAATCAGGAACGGGAACAGCCTGTCCGTGTCTTGTATAAATATTCAGTCCGAGCAGCAAAAACATTATCACTCCGGATAAGATAAGGAATGCAAAACCAAGCTGTTTCAGGAACAGTTTACTTAATATGAAGTTCTTTAAGCTCATACAGGCAAGATGTACATTATTGATAACGCAAATGTACAGATAAAATTATTAATTAAATCCTGTTATAAAGGGAGTCGCGTTCAACAGGAATGTAGCCTGCTTCAGAAATCAGTTTGCAGATCTCTCCGCCTGTCATTGAGGGATTCTTTTCTTCAGCGCCGGCCATAGAGTAAATCTTTGTTGTATCATCAATCGTTCCGTCAAGATCATCAGCGCCGAATGAGAGGCTGATCTGTGCCACCGTCCTTCCTGTCATCGGCCAGTAAGCTTTTATGTGAGGGAAATTATCAAGAAATATCCTGGCAACGGCAAAATTACGGAGATCTTCAATTATGCTGACTTCTGCAATATGCGACATGCTGTTGTTAACCTGTTTGAATTTAAGAGGTATGAAGGCATTGAATCCCCCGGTTCTGTCCTGGAGAAGTCTTAACCTGTTCATATGGTCAATCCTGTGTGACGAGGTTTCCATATGTCCGTAAAGCATAGTTGCATTTGAATGTATCCCGATTTTATGTGCTGTTTCATGGATTGCCAGCCATTGTTCAGAAGATGTCTTTTCTTTACTGATCTTCTCCCTCAGAGTTTCATCAAATATTTCTGCACCACCACCAGGGATTGAATCGAGGCCGTAATCCTTAAGCATGGCAAGTCCGTTTTCGATTGTCAGCCCGGCCATTTTTATCATATAATCGAGTTCAACTGCCGAGAATGCTTTAACGTGTAATGAAGGTCTGTGCAATTTGATTTTGTTGATAAGGCTGCCATAATACTGAATATTGTGAGAAGGGTGCACTCCTCCCGTGATATGTACCTCAGTCACATTTTTACCGTCAAATCTTTTAACAGTATCCAGCATCTCTTCATGACTGTAGTCCCAGCAATCAGGATCTCCGGCCGGTCTGCGGTAGGAACAGAACCGGCAGTTGTAAATACACAGGTTTGTCGGTTCAATGTGAAAATTCCTGTTGAAATATGCTGAATTGCCGTTTTTCCTTCGTCTTACTATTGAAGCAAGCAGTCCCAGAAGGGGCAGATCTGCTTTTTCATACAGAGCAAGTCCTTCACCGGGAGTTATTCTGATACCTGAAACTGTCTTAGCGGCTATTTCCCTCAGTTCGCTGTCGGAGATATAATCAGGGAGTTGCGTCATAACGTAAAATTAACAAAAAAGGCGCCCTGTATGGCACCTTTCCGATTATATTTCAGATCAGATTCAGGTCTTAAGCCTTAGTTCTGATGACACTGTAAGCCTCTTTCTGCCCTTTGCCCTACGTGAAGCAAGAACTCTTCTTCCATCATGCGTTGACATTCTTTCCCTGAATCCGTGCTTGTTTGCTCTTTTCCTTCTGGAAGGCTGAAAAGTCCTTTTCATGTGCTAATAATTTATTGTTCCCTGGCTTTAATTTGAGACCGCAAATATAGTTAATTTTTCAAATAATAAAATTCCTGCGGATATTTTTAAACTTTAATTATTAAAATACTTTGTGTCCTTAGTGTGAACTTTGTGCTCTTTGTGGAATACAGTAAATTATGAATATTTATGAATTAAAAGGATTAAGATAAGGAAGCAGGAAGGTAGACGATTTTCTTTGTTTCAAAGAAGGGCTCATAGAAAAAATCCTTGATCTCCCGGATAGTAACTGAACTGCTCAGTCTGCCCAGTTCGCGACTGAGATCACCACCCTTCAGACAGATAATACCATTAGCCGGCTGGTTATCACTTTCTGGGCTCAGGTTTTTTAATGTAAGTTCAACAAAACGGGTGAATTCCATAACAGCCCTGCTTATCACGAAGTCGAATTTTCCCTTTTCCTCTTCAACTCTTTTCCTGAGGAATCTGACATTTTCAAGTTTTAATTCATCAGCGACTGCTGAGGCAACTTTTATCTTTTTACCTGTTGAATCAAGAAGGGTGAATTCCGAACCGGGAAAGAGAATAGAAAGAGGTATTCCCGGGAATCCTCCTCCGGTTCCCACATCAAGGATCCGGGTTCCGGGATTAAAGCTGATTATCCTGGCAATTGATAAGGAATGAAGGACATGGTGAGTATAGAAATTTTCAATATCCTTTCTTGAAATGACATTTATCCTGCTGTTCCACTCTTCATACAGCGGTTTCAGAGTTGATATTTGCTTTTTCTGAACTTCTGAGAGTGAAGGGAAATATCTGAAAATGATTTCCGGCATTATCTGGCGCCAGTTTTCACAAAGATATTGTAGAGGAGGGTTTTTGCCCGGTATAACTGGGCTTTTACCGTCCCGATTGGAATTTTAAGCTCAGCTGATATCTCTTCATAGGAAAATTCCTTATAATATCTCAGTTCTATTATCTCCCGGTATGGCGATTTCAGCTGGGTCACTATTTTCCTGAGAGTAGCAATTTTCTGGTCATTTATCAGCGCCTCTTCAGGGTCGGGGAGGTCGGACTGGATATTTACGGTCATCGTATCCATTATGTCCTTGTCCTGGTTGACAGGGATTGGCGATGATTGCTTTTTCCTGATAAAATCGATACAGTTATTTGTGGCTATCATAAAAAGCCACGTACTGAATGCGAAACGCGGTGTATAGCTGTCGATGCTCCTGAATGCCTTGCCAAAGGCCTCAATCGTAAGATCCTCGGCATCAATAGGATTATTTACCATTTTCAGCAGCATGAAATAAATAGAATCCCTGTACCGGTTCATCAGCCCGGCAAAAGCTTTTTCGTTTCCCTTTTTGGCTTCATCAACAAGAATGAGGTCGGCCTTCGCTTTTTCTGAAAGCTCCTGGTTTACTTCCATTTGTTTTTACCCGATCTGCTAGTTGTATTGCTAAAATAAATAACACTGTTTATCACGGGGGAAAAGATATCAAAAAATAATGAATATACCGCTATCCCCCTTTCATTTAGTCTTTTCTGTCCCGGAATAAGAACTGTGATCTGACTTATAATTCTTAATCCGAAAATGGCGACGGTAGCCTGCCACAGAAATAAAGGTATTATCAGAATTATAAAAGAAATGTAGAAAAGCATCCTGGTGACAGGTTCGGTTATTATGAGGAATTTATGTCCTGTTTTATAATAAGGCGCAGCAGTAAAATGTCTCTTTTTCTGCGCGATCCATTCTTTCAGTGTGGAGCTGGGTACTGAAGTTGTATGGTTCTCTTTCCTGAATTCGACCCGGGTATTGGCCCTCGTTGAGTTTGCATTGACAAAAAGATCATCATCGCCTGAGACCACATGAGTATGGCCTTCAAATCCCTTCTTCTTAAAAAACAGGGAACGCCGGTATGCCATATTGCGTCCCACACCCATATAGGGTATGCCTCTTATAGCCATACCCAGATACTGGAGGGCTATCATAAAGGTATCATACCGGATATATTTATTAAGGATGCCTTTTCTTTTCATATACCCGCCATAACCCAGAACGATCTCGGTTTTATCGTCAAAACCTGATGTCATTCCATCTATCCAGTGCGGAGATCCAGCCTTACAGTCGGAGTCGGTAAATAAAAGGATTTCATTCGAGGCAGCTTTGATCCCTATGAACTGGGCAAATTTCTTATTGTGTGTGAAGCGGGGGTCTTTAGTGACTGTTGATATCTTTAACCGCGGATATTTGACAAGGAAACTTCCGAGTACCTTATAAGTGTCATCCTCAGAGCAATCATCAACCACAATAACTTCAAAATCGGGATAATCCTGTTCAAGGATTGAAGGAAGGAAATTCCGGAGGTTTTCAGCTTCATTCCTGGCACAGATAATAACTGAAACAGGTTGTTTGTTATTATTTACGGCAGGGTGAATGTATCGGGATACTGCTGAATAAATGCGGAGATAATAAAACAGCTGCACCACTGCTGATAGCGCAAATAGTATAAATACGACCGAAAGAAACAGGTTTTCCTGAAAAATCATTGAACTTCCATAATCCGGGCACAATATTAGTAAGATAATCGGAATCCCGGAGAATAGTTTTCAACAAAAATGATCTCATAATTTTCTAAGGCCGCATGGATGAATTACATTTGTGCTGCCAATTACGGATCATTTTTATGTTTGAAGTTCGGAACAGGGATAAGGAGACAAAGGCCAGGACAGGCATCCTCAGGACAGACCATGGAGATATTCCTACTCCGATCTTCATGCCTGTTGGTACCGGAGGAACTGTAAAGGGTATCCTTCAGCGCGATCTTGAAGAGGATATTGACGCCAGGATAATTCTTGGAAACACCTATCATCTCTATCTCCGTCCGGGTACTGAGATACTGCGACAGGCAGGAGGACTGCACAGGTTCATGTCATGGAGCAGGCCTATGCTTACAGACAGCGGCGGGTACCAGGTATTCTCACTTTCGGGAAACAGAAAGCTGAACAGCGAAGGAGTAGTATTCAAATCTCATATTGACGGATCGAAGCATGAATTCACACCTGAGAATACGGTAGATATTCAGAGGATAATAGGAGCTGATATTATTATGGCGCTTGATGAGTGTGCGCCCTTTCCCTGCGATCACCGATATGCTGAAAAATCTGTTACACTTACCCATCAGTGGCTCGACAGGGCTGTTGAAAGATTCAGGAATACTGATCCTGTCTGGGGCTGGAACAGTATCTTTTCCCGATTGTTCAGGGCGGGGTTTTTGACGATCTGAGGAAATTGTCAGCAGAAAAGATCGCCGGAGCAGGTATGGCCGGTAATGCCATCGGAGGATTATCTGTCGGGGAACCTGCAGAAGAAATGTACAGGACTATTGAGATCGTGAATGAAATATTACCCGAAGACAAACCAAGATACCTGATGGGAGTGGGGACGCCTGCAAATATCCTTGAAGCTATTGAAAGGGGGATCGACATGTTTGATTGTGTTATGCCGACCCGCAACGGACGTAACGGAATGCTTTTTACATCGCAGGGAATGATAAATATTAAGAACAGGCGATGGACAAGTGATTTCAGTCCTATTGATCCTGAAGGAGCATCGGTTGTCAGCCTGAAATACTCAAAGGCTTATCTGAGGCATCTTGTCATTTCGGGTGAAATGCTTGGAGGACAGATTTCAAGCCTTCATAACCTGGCATTCTATTTGAAGCTGGTGAGCGAAGCCAGGAAAAGAATTGAGGAAGGGGATTTTAAAAGATGGAAAGACAAAACAATAAAAAAGGTTTCGGAAAAACTTTAAGATCCCTGAAACCTAAAATATTAGATTTCTATATAATGAGGAAATTCCTTGGGACTTTCCTGTTCTGTCTTTTTCTCATAATAACAATTGCCGTCGTTTTTGACCTGTCGGAGAAGCTTGACAATTTTATGGAAAAGGAAGCCCCCTGGCAGGCAGTGGTCTTTGATTACTACCTTAATTTTATCCCGTATTTTGCCACACTGTTCGCACCACTCTTTGTCTTCATCACAGTGATCTTTTTTACATCGAGGATGGCTGTTAATACGGAAATAATTGCAATACTGAACAGTGGCATGAGCTTCCGGAGGATGATGTGGCCATATTTTCTCTCATCCCTTGTGATTGCCGGGGTCATATTTTATCTCACTAACTTTATAATTCCGCATTCCAACCTTGTCAGGCTCGATTTCGAGGACAAATATTACAGACCCCGTGGCCGGAGACTGAATATTGAAAACGTCCACCGGCAGGTATATCCCAATGTATATGTGTATATTGAATCTTACAGTCCTATTTATCTGCGGGGCAGGAATTTCACGATCGAAAAATTTGATGAAGAAGGCAACCTGCTTTCAAAAATGTCAGCTCCAACCGTTACATGGGATTCTGTGTCAAGTAAATGGTCAGTTACGAACTATACTCTGCGTGAAATAACCGGAAGGGAGGAAATTGTCACAAAAGGAACAAAAATCGATACCACGCTTATTATCCGGCCGGAAGATTTTTCGAGGGACCCAAGCTTTGTAGGGACAATGACATACAGGGAACTGGATGATTATATTGATCAGCTTGAGCTTCAGGGATCAGAGGAGATAAAGGTCTTCCTGATAGAAAAGTACAGGCGTTTTGCCAGTCCCTTCGCTGTATTTATTCTTACACTGATTGGGGTCACCCTGTCGTCACGGAAAGTCAGGGGAGGCATAGGAATGAATATAGGTATAGGACTTGGTTTGAGCTTTTCTTATATCTTCTTTCAACAGTTTGCGTCTCAGTTCTCTCTGAAGGGGAACCTCAGCCCAATGCTGGCTGAGTGGATACCGAACATGATTTATATGGTGATAGGTGCGGTATTATATAAACTGGCGCCGAAATAGTTTCAATAAACCGTATAATTTCCTTAAACTTGTAACCCTGTTTTAAGGCAGGCAGATTATTATTAATATATTGAGAAATACAATGGCGCTTAACAGTAAGATAAGGGAGCTGAAGGAAAGGAGGGAGAAGCTTCTCCTCGGCGGGGGTGAACAGGCAATAGAAAAGCAGAAAGCAATGGGCAAACGTACTGCCAGGGAGCGTATTATGGCACTTCTCGACGAAGATTCTTTCACCGAATACGACCTTTTTGTTGAACATGATGCCCGTGATTTTGACATGGACAAAAAATCGCTCCCCAGCGACGGCGTAATAATCGGATCGGGTACGATGAGCGGAGCTCCCGTGGCAATTTATGCACAGGATTTCACTGTTGCCGGGGGATCTCTGGGACTGATGCATTCAAGAAAGATAACCAAGATAATGGATCATGCACTGAAGATGAGGATGCCGCTGATAGGTATCAATGATTCCGGTGGGGCAAGGATTCAGGAAGGAGTTAACTCTCTTGCAGGTTATGGAGAAATATTCTTCCGGAATACAATCTCCAGCGGGGTCATACCACAGATCTCCGTGATCCTTGGTCCCTGTGCCGGAGGTGCAGTCTATTCACCTGCTCTTACCGATTTTGTGTTCGTGGTCGACAATATCTCCAAAATGTTTATTACCGGCCCTGAAGTAATAAAAACCGTCCTTGGAGAGGAGATATCCATGGAAGATCTGGGAGGCGCCCGTGTTCACAGTGAAGTTACAGGTAATGCTCATTTTTATTCATCAAGCGAGGAAGAGTGCTTTGCACGGATAAAGAAACTTGTTACGTTCATTCCGTGGAATAACAGCAGGAAGGCAAAAGTGACAGAACCTGCTGAACCGCTTGCCGGTTTTAACATTGAAAAGATCGTTCCGGATGATCCTACAATGCCTTATGATGTAAGGGATGTTATCAGGGCTGTCACTGATAATTCCGATTTCTTTGAAATAATGGAACACTATGCAAAAAACATTGTTATTGGTTTCGGAAGGATAGAGGGGCGTACAACAGGTTTCGTTGCAAACCAGCCAATTGAAATGGCCGGTGTTCTTGATGTCGATTCATCAGATAAGGCAGCACGATTCATCCGCTACTGCGATGCCTTCAACATACCCATAATAACCTTTGTTGACGTGCCGGGATACCTTCCGGGCGTTGATCAGGAGCATGCCGGTGTAATACGTCATGGCGCAAAGATCCTTTATTCCTACAGCGAAGCCACAGTACCCAAAATAACAGTTATTCTCAGAAAGGCATACGGGGGAGGATATATTGCGATGAGCTCACGTCATCTCAGAGCCGATTTTGTTTTTGCATGGCCGACTGCCGAAATAGCTGTAATGGGACCAGAGGGAGCTGCAAATATAATCTTCAGGAAAGAGATAATGTCGTCGGATGATCCCGATGAGACAAGGAAGCAGAAGGTTGAGGAATACAAGAAGAAATTTGCAAATCCTTATGTGGCAGCTGCAAGAGGATATGTGGATGCAGTAATCGAGCCATCTGAAACAAGAAAATTCCTTATACATTCAATTACTGTTTCTGAAAATAAGGAGATACAGATGCCTCAGAAAAAGCACGGACTTCCTCCGTTTTAGTCTCTGTTTTCACCCCCTTCCCGGCCCCCGCCGAAGCGGGGCAGGTTTTCCCACAGGGTGGAAGGTGACCATTTCTCCCCTGGGGGAAATAAGAAAGGGGGTAAAAATGTGAATTGAAAGCGTTTGATAATTAGTACGATGTAAATTAGATGCAATTGATATTTTGCAGATTATTACTAATTGCCGATCATTATTAACTGAAATATCATGGAAAAAGATCAGAATCTGGAAATACTCAATATCGATACCAGCCTTTATAAGACAAGGATCAGCGACAAATTCAGGAACAGAAGGCCCTATAAAAAGCCCGATCCGCGATCCATTCTGAGCATCATTCCCGGTACTATACTTGATATCCTTGTGAAACCCGGGCAGAAAGTAAAGAAGGGTGATGAGCTCATGATCCTTGAAGCCATGAAGATGCAGAATATGCTTAAGGCAGTATCGGGGGGAAAGATCAGGTCGGTTGCAGTGCAAAAGGGCGACAAGGTGGCAAAGGGGACGCTTCTCCTTGAGATGGAATGAAATTACAGATTCCCCTCAAAAACAATATGATTCATAATATGAGCAGGGATTTCTTTTCTCTCCCTGAAAATACCATAGACGGTCGATCCGCTGCCCGACATTGAACTGTAGATGGCTCCTGCCCTGTAAAGGGAATTCTTAATATCTTCTATTTCGGGATAAAGCTTAAAGACATATTGTTCAAAATCATTTATTACTGATCCCTTCCATTCAGACGGATGAAGCTTATAAAGTTCCTCCAGGTTCTTTTCCGGCCTGGCAGGGATACAATTATTATATGCATCACGGGTGCTTATTCGTATTCCCGGATTTACAAGAACTATTATTAATCCTTCGGGAAGATACTCTGCAGGTTTCAGCGCTTCCCCACGGCCAGTTGCAAAGGAGGGAACCGGATCGATAAAGAACGGACAGTCGCTGCCCACTTCAAGGGCAATTTTCTTCATGGTGGCTATATCGATTGATAACCTGAAACATTTGTCAATGGCTCTTATAATGCATGCTGCATCGGATGACCCCCCTCCGAGCCCTGCCGCAGCCGGGATCTTCTTGTGAAGATGGATCTTCAGGAAGGGGATATTATAATTTTCGCGCATTTTTTTCAGTGCCCTCATAACCAGGTTCTCTTTCGGCCTCGACCCGATATTTATACCTGTAACAATCAGACTATCCTCCCTTACCTGCTCCCGGGGAACAACAAATTCCAGAGCATCACAAAGACCTACCGGATAAAAGATCGTCTCAATGTCATGAAATCCGTCATGACGCTTTCCGGTCACCCTCAGTCCTATATTTATCTTAGCTCTTGGAAACGAAATCATTTACCCGGTATTTTCCGTAAAAGTAATTATTTTAAATTGCCTGCTGATTTGTTTTTAATTCCGGGAGCTCCTTTTTCAACAAGTTTTTAACAAATTTTGTTTGTAATAAAAGACGGCTCCGGAGGTTTAAGGAACCATGTTATATTTACCTTTGAAACCGGTGGAAACCGAGAATATTCACCCGTTAATCACATATAAATCAGTAACATAGGATCATGGCAAAGCAGATGAAGACAGGCAGGCCCGTGGTAACGGTTTTACCCGATTTCGGGAAAGTCCCTCCCCAGGCCCTCGACATGGAGGAGGCCGTACTGGGTGCAATAATGCTTGAAAAGGAAGCTGTGATTACGATCCTTGATATCCTTAAGCCGGAGAGCTTTTATAAGGATGCCCACAGGAAGATCTTCAAATCGGTTTCCGATCTGTCGGCCAGGGAGTTTCCGGTAGATCTTTATACAGTAACTGAAGAATTGAGGGCTCACGGCGAACTTGACAGCGTCGGAGGGCCTGTTTATCTTTCTCAGCTTACTTCGAAGGTCGTATCAGCTGCAAATGTCGACTATCATGCAAGGATCGTAGCACAGAAATATATTCAGAGGGAGCTTATCAGAGTCTCAACTGAAATACAGACGAGGGCCTTTGATGACACGTGGGATGTAACTGAGCTTCTCGATTATTCCGAAAATGAGCTCTTCCAGATTGCCGAGGGAAATATAAAACGTGAAGTCTCTCCTATTAATATGGTGATAAAGGAAGCCATAAGGGAGATTGAGGCGGCAGGAAAGAGGGAAGATGCGCTGGTCGGGATCCCGTCAGGCTTTACCAAGCTCGACAGGCTTACTTCTGGTTGGCAGAAAGCTGAACTTGTGATAATTGCAGCCAGACCATCAATGGGAAAGACAGCCTTTGCATTATCGATGGCAAGGAACATGTCAATTGATCATGGTAAAAAAGTTGCAATCTTCAGTTGTGAGATGTCATCCATACAGCTTGTAAACAGGCTCATCATTGCCGAGACAGACATTGCGGGTGACAAGATCAGAAATGGCCGGCTGACGGAAGAGGAGTGGAAGCAGCTCGATACGAGGATTAAAAAGCTGGTTCAGGCCCCGATCTTTATTGATGATACGCCTGCAATTTCAATTTTTGAGCTCAGGGCAAAATGCCGCAGGCTTATGGCCCAGCATAAACTTGACATTGTCATAGTCGATTATCTTCAGCTTATGTCAGGTCCCGACAATGCGGGCAGCAGGGAACAGGAAGTAAGTAATATCTCGCGTTCGCTGAAAAGTATAGCCAAGGAGCTTAATGTCCCGATAATAGCTCTGTCACAGCTTAACCGTTCGGTGGAAATGAGGGGAGGAACAAAGAGACCTCTTCTTTCAGACCTAAGAGAGTCCGGGGCAATAGAGCAGGATGCCGATATGGTTGTATTTATTCACCGGCAGGAAAAATTCGGTATGCTCACCTTCGACGACGGATCGTCAACCAAAGGTATCGCCGAAATAATCCTTGCGAAAAACCGTAACGGCCCCGTAGATGATGTAAAGCTCAGATTCCGCGAAGAAAAAGCCCAGTTTGTGGATGTGGATGAATTCGATATTGAGAATGTACCTGAAATGAACGGGACCCAGAGCATCACGCTTGGATCAAAAATGAATCACGACCGTTTAAGAAGTAAAGGTAATGAATTCGACCAGGAACATGATTACCACGATGAACCGCCTTTTGCCTGATGATAATCAGTTTTAATTGATTCTGAGGATAAACCTGAAGCCGGCACACCTGTACTTCAGGTTATCAAATCCTGCAAATATACCCGCTTCCCCGAAAAAGAACAGTTCTGTTATACTGTATCCTACTTCAGTATACATACTGTTGTTCCGTGTTCCCAGCCACGATAAACTCAGATTTTCACGCATGAGGGTATTGCTCAGTACGGGAAGATATTTCAAAAGCAGATAGGGTGTTGTGTATTTTATATGGACCTCACCAAAGAATTCGGGGGTACTGAGAGAATAGTATGCCGGAAGATAGAACGCATCCTGATAATCATTCAGCAATACCGGGAATGACTGGGAATTGAAGTGGAAGAAATCAAAGAAAGGAACATAGCTATTATTAAGGAAGCCACCTGTTCGCACCCTCCATCTGAATTCACTGAAAGCGCCCGGCTCATATTTCTTTGAAGCTTCCAGTCTTACCATATCGAAATGCCTGTAACGTTCTGAAGGTTCGGTAAACTCATTTATCCCATGTTTCCATAGCAGCGAAAATACCGGCCAGTCAGACCCTTCCGGGATCCTGATACCATTGTTCATCCTGTATTTCTGCCCCGGTGTAAAGCTGATGTTTGTTGCCAGCTCATAGTGGATCTGATCGCGGAGGGAATAAAGCGGATCGGGATTATCTGTCAGCCAGTGATTGTCAGGAAAATTGACAGTATATTCCTCTGATTTTCTGAAGAAAGAGAAGCTGGTTGTATTTTCAAGAAGTTTCCTGTTTTCATACTCTGCTGATACTTCAAGTCTCAGCCTGTTTGAAATATTCTTTCTGAATCCTGCAGTGAAGTAGCGGGCTTCATAAAGTTTCAGGTAATTCTTCCTGAGCAGAAGCGATGTCATTGAATTAAGGAAGGTGTTTATGCTGCCTCCCGATGCAATATCAGTGCTCATGACACCGGTTCTGAAAAAGATGGATGCCGGATTTGTTTTTCTGAAGCTGTAACCGCCGTTTATCCGCCACATTAAACGCTCCCGGCTGAAAGCATAATCAATTTCCGGGGCAAGATAAAGCGAACTGTTTTTACTGAACTGTTTTGATAATCTGAAGTCAAGTCCATAGGCAAATCCATCCACCGTATTGAATCTGAGATTTTCAGGATCAGCAATACCGCCGAAGGTGAACCTCAATCCCGTAGTATCCGACCAGGTATGTCCGGTTGTCAACCTGTCAAACGCTTTAACAAATTTGCTTTTCTTCTTCCCGGGAGCAGGTGCTGTACTGTCTTGTCTGTCTTCCCTGACCACCAGGTTATTTTTAAGGCTGTCGCGTATCCTTATACTCCTTATCTCGGATTCGGAAAGCGGAATGGGTCTGATGGCTGCCCAGTAAGCGCTGTCCTTTCTGTTTGCATCCTTCTCGACCACATGGATTGTAATATCACTTTTCTCCGGATCACTGCGCACACTGTCGGGAACAGCTTTTTCCGTTTCCTTGTTCATAAGCCTAGCCATGACTATCATATCACGGTTGGAGAGCTCATCTTTTTCAAGGATCTTACCTATCTTTTGCTGGTTCTTTGAGACAGGCTGATCAATCCCTGAACCTGCCGGTGAAGATACCGGTACCTGAGCCAGTGCATCACTTCCGGGTTTCCTGAGGGATGTATTCGGAGTGACTTCGGAATACCTTACAGAGGTGCCATATCCGGCATCAGCCCTGAATCCGAGTATACCTATGTTCATCTCAAATTTCAGGCTTACCGGCATCCAGATATCCTCCTGTACCGGAATATATATCTGCTCAATACTTATCTTACCTGCCAGATTATCATTTGTCAGGTCAATACTATGGAGGCACCAGAGATCTTCAATTATGTAGATAATTCCTTCGAAGAGCTGCTGGCTTTTCATTCTCGGGATAACCTGAATCTTACTTACTGTATTGTTCCCCTGGAGAGTTGCTCCCAGGTATTTGAACTTATAGTACGAAAAAGCCTGCGGGGAAAGAGGTGAGATCGCAATATCTGCTATTACCGGCTGGTAAAAGCTGGCCTGGATAATATCCATCGGGGAAATGTTGTCGCCCTGATCGGGGAAAGTGCTGTTTACAGATATGACTCTCTGGTGATACTTGCCAGGAGCTGTAAATTCAATCTCATTGAATGACTCCATCAGGTATACCTCGCCCTCTTTTATTGCTGCTGCTTCAGTGGAAGCATCCCCGTCGGAATCCATTTTAATTGATCGCTTTACGATTTTCGGGATCCTGTTTATTACCAGGTTACCTTTAATATAAACTTCAGCTTTATATGAATTTACCTGGTTGAGGTGATACGGAGCCATCCCGATGGCCTTTCTCATTATATTATATGCCGGGTCTTCTCCTGTTGCCGAGATCCTGACCTCAGGAATTTCATAATACTGCACAGGGAGAATTACATTTTTTATTGTGGTTCCTTCCTGTATGCTGATGTCGTAAAAAACCGGTGAGAATCCGAGGCTCTGGTAAGTTACAAGGTATTTTCCGGCGGAAAGTTTCAGCTCATAATCGCCTTTAGTATTTGCCGTGGTACCTTGCTTCAGTTGCTGAATAAAAACAGTGGAATAAGGGATCGGGTCGCCCGATTCGCTTGTGATCCTGCCTTTCAGTACCTGTGAATATGAAATGCCCGAATACAGCAATATGATTATGGAAAGAATTAAAGCACGATTCATATATCCCGGTATTTAATCTTCTCTTCCTGCAACGACAATAACTATTTCTCCTTTTGGAGGTTTATTTTCATAATGATCTGCCAGAACTGACAGTGTACCCCTGATATTTTCCTCAAATACCTTACTGAGTTCCCTTGATACGGAAGCCGGCCGGTCGGGGCCGAAATGTGCTGCCATTTCCCTGAGGGTTCTTACAAGTCTGTAGGGCGACTCATAAAAGATCATTGTTCTTGTCTCATCATCAAGGGAAGTCAGCCTTTTTTGCCTGCCTTTTTTTGCAGGAAGGAATCCTTCAAAGCAGAACCTGTCGGAGGGCAGTCCTGAATTGACCAGTGCCGGGATAAGTGCAGTGGGGCCGGGAAGTGTCTCAACCGGTATTCCTTTTTCAATGCATGTTCTCACAAGCAGGAATCCCGGATCCGATATTCCTGGTGTGCCGGCATCTGACATCAGGGCAACGGTTTTTCCCGATTCTATCAAGGCACATACCGATTCAACAGCTTTATGCTCGTTGAACTTATGGTGCGCCAGCATTTTTGACCTGATATTATAATGCTTCAGGAGGTTTCCGGCATGCCGTGTGTCTTCAGCAAGAATGATGTCAGCACTTCCAAGGATCTCTACAGCCCTCAGGGTAATGTCTTTCAGGTTACCGATGGGAGTGGGGATGAGGAGCAATTTACTCATTACCCTGGAATTTTCTTTTTACAAGTTCAAGAAGCTGTTTTGCTGCTTTATTTTTGGTATTGTCACCGGTAAAATTCATAATTATAGTATTGGCATCGTCAAAGTTACCTGAATTGTCGAGGCTGGAGATTGTTTTGGTATACAGTTCGGGATTACCGTTAAAAAGTTCTCTGATGAACAGGAACTTGTCGTTTATCCCTATTGCTTCTGATAGCCTGGTTATTGGTTTTGATTTCATGAAATCCCTCATATCATCATCTTCCTTGTGAACTCCCATTTTTTCATTCAGACTGTCGGTCCGCTGGCCGAATGTATCGCCAAGTGTTACAGTTTCGGTAAGTTGCTTTTGCACCCTTGGCGGCTCTTCTTTTGCTTTTACCGGTTCCTGGCGGCGGATCTCCGGTTTCCGTTCAGACTTCTCCTGTTTCTTGATTTCGGTTACAGGTTTTTCAATTACCTGTTTTTCGGAAGTAACCTTATGTTCAGATGCTTCTTTTGTGACAGGTGAATTATCCTGGAGATTTTTCAGAAGCCTGATCACCTCTGCAGCATTTTTGCATTTCGACTTTGCCAGCTCAACCTGCAGGAACGGGATATTCTGATAACTCTTAAAATCTTCAATGATCTCCACCGCTTCATTCAGCTCCCTTATGATCAGGTCGACAGTTGTATTGAAATCCATGACTATTATTGTTAATAAAACAAACCAATTAACTTACTTTGCAAAAATAACTATAATTCCAGAGTCATAACGGAATATAATTGCAAATTGGTGCACCACAGCTGATATTAATACTTATGGATATCCTTGAAAACACGGTAAGGCTGACTGGCAAGAGGGGGGCAATTGAAATAATTACCGGTTCAATGTTCTCTGGGAAAACCGAGGAATTGATAAGAAGATTACGGAGAGCACAGTTTGCCGGACTGAAGGTGGAAATCTTCAAACCTTCAATGGATAAGCGGTATTCGGAAACAAGGATAGTATCACACGACGAGAAATCAATCGTTTCCACCCCCGTCGATCATGCATCCTCAATTATTATGCTTACCGGAGATGTCAATGTAGTGGGTATCGATGAAGCCCAGTTCTTTGACAACTCCATTGTTGATGTTTGTAATAAACTGGCAGATAGCGGTATAAGGGTAATTGTTGCCGGGCTCGATATCGATTTTTCGGGAAAGCCTTTCGGTCCTATGCCCGCACTACTGGCAATCGCAGAATTTGTGACTAAGGTTCATGCCATCTGCATGCGATGCGGTAATCTGGCCCATTATTCTTTCAGGAAATCGGATGAGGAACAGGTAGTGGTCCTTGGAGAAAAAGACAAATATGAACCGCTCTGCAGAACATGCTATAACATTGCAACAGGAAAGGATTAAGAATTAAATTTTAATATTACTATCGGTAATCATGAATAAAACAAGTGTTATATAGTTATTTTTATTACCCCCTTCCCGACCCCCGCCGAAGCGGGGCAGGCTTTCCCCCAGTGGGGGAAGGAGAACTTTTCCCCCACTGGGGGAAATAAGAAAGGGGGTAAAATTATTAAATTGAAAGTGTTTGATAATTAATACGATATAAATTTGAACCATTCAATATTTTACAAATTATTACTATTTATCGATACTCAATAATTTTTAACAGATATTTTCTTGAAATATACTTCTGCTGAAATAGCCGGTATTGTAAAAGGAAGGCTGACAGGTAATCCTGATCTGAAAGTGACGGATATTGTAACAGACAGCCGGAATATGAATTTTACGGAAGGGCTGGCCTTTTTTGCCATCCGCGGTAAAAACCATGATGGTCACAATTTTCTGGGAAACCTTTATAATAAAGGGATACGTGTTTTCATATTAGAAAAGCTTCCAGAAAACATCACAGAGTTTGACGGAGCAGCTTTTATTACAACAGCTGATTCAGTAATGTCACTGCAGCTTCTGGCGGGGCACGTAAGGAAATCATTCAGATCGCCTGTCATTGCAGTTACAGGTAGTGCAGGAAAAACTGTTGTAAAGGAATGGCTTGCCGATGTGCTTGGCCTGGCGCTCCCCGTTGTACGTAGTCCCAAAAGTTACAACTCCCAGATCGGCGTCCCTCTGTCAGTACTGAAAATCGATGGAAAATATAAATACGGGATTTTCGAAGCGGGCATTTCATTTCCCGGCGAAATGGAAAGACTCAGAGAGGTTATCAATCCCGATATCGGTGTTATAACCAATATCGGTGATGCCCACAGTGAGAATTTTGGGTCTGTCGAAGCAAAAGCTGCGGAAAAGCTAAAGCTTTTTAAGGATTCTTTCATAATAATCTATTGCAGGGATCATAAAATTATTCATGATCTGCTAACCAGACAGAAAAAAACATCTGAAAAGCTCCTGATCGACTGGTCGGTAAGTCACCAGGATGCAGCAGTGTTTGTGAAAAAGGTACCCCTCGGGGATAACCAGACCCGGCTTGATATGACCTTCATGAAAAGGGATTATCATTTTGTGATACCTTTCAATGACAGGGCCTCTGTAGATAATGCCATAAGTGTTGCTTCCGTATGTCTTGGAGTGAACATTGATCCGGAGATTATCCGGAAGGGACTGGCATCTCTGGTTTCTGTTGCAATGAGGATGGAAATGAAGACGGGGATCAATAACTGCCAGCTTATTGAGGATTATTATAATTCAGACCCGGGCTCGCTGGGTATGGCTCTGGAATATCTTAAAGCGCAGAATAACAGAAAATCGACTCTTATTCTTTCCGATTTTATTCAGAGCGGAAGGGATGAAAAAGAGCTTTATGGTGAGATTGCCGCCCTGGTACATAGAAATTTAATCGATAAATTCATAGGTATTGGTCCGTCGCTGACTGCGAACCGTTCATTGTTCAAAGGTGAAAGCAGCTTCTATTATTCCACCGAGGAATTTGTTCAGAAATTCTCTCAGTCGGATTACCGCGATGAAGTGATCCTGATCAAAGGTGCCAGAAGATTTGAGTTTGAGAAGATAGGGATACTTCTCGAACAGCAGATACACCAGACAGTTCTGGAGGTTAATCTCGATGCCATTTCGCATAACCTGAACATATTCAGAAGGTTTATAAATCCGGGTACCCGCATAATGGCAATGGTCAAAGCTTTTGCCTATGGTGCCGGTCCAGCTGAGATTGCCTCATTGCTCGAATACCAGAGGGTAAGCTACCTGGGGGTGGCCAATGCCGATGAGGGCGTGGAACTGAGAAATGCCGGTGTGACAATTCCAGTTATGGTAATGAATCCCGATCCTTCGGCATTCGGACTGATGATAAAATATAACCTTGAACCCGAGATTTACAGTATTCTGTCATTTAACAGGTTCAGTCAGGTTGCCTCGAGGCATGGCCTTGTAAGTTATCCTGTTCATATCAAGATAGATTCGGGAATGCACAGGCTGGGATTCATGCCGGAAGATACCGGGAAACTGACAGAGGAATTACGGTCCTGTGAAACCTTAAGGATTATCTCAGTCTTTTCTCATTTTGCTGCGAGCGACGATCCGGAATTTGATAAGTTCACCCACAGGCAGGCGGAAGTATTTCTTGAAGCAGCTGAAAAGATCAGGGAAGCTACAGGTTATCCGTTCATGAGGCATATATGCAATTCATCGGCTATAATCCGTTTTCCGGAATACCATTTCGAGATGGTGCGGCCGGGAATAGGTATCTATGGTATCGGCGATCCGGGCGATCCTGATCTGAAGCCGGCAGGTCGTTTCATTACAAGGATATCGCAGATCAAGAGGATCCCTGCCGGGGAACCTGTCGGGTATGGCTGTAAGGACGTGTCTGATGAGGACAGGATAATTGCAGTTTTGCCGGCAGGATATGCCGACGGGCTGAACAGGAAGCTGGGAAACCGGAAGGGAAGTCTGTACATTAAAAATACCAGGGTTCCCATAATAGGAAATATCTGCATGGATCTGTGCATGGCCGATGTGACAGGTCTGGATGCACATGAGGGGGATGAAGCTGAAATATTCGGATTGAACATACGGATAAATGAAATTGCGGATCAATGCCAGACAATTCCTTATGAGATACTTACTTCGATACCTTCACGCGTAAAGAGGATATTTTACAGGGAATGATCAGAAGAAGCTTTTTCAGTATCTTGCAACAAGCGGCATTATCCGTCCCTGGCCAAAAGATTTTGAAGAAATCCTGAGTACAGGCGGCGCCTGATATCTCTTGAACTCGTTGCTGTTAATTAAGAAGATTACCCGGGATACTATTTCCTTCGTTATTCCTTCTCCTGTTATTTTTTCGGGAGGTTTTTGAAGGTCAATATACTGGTACAAAATCGAATCGAGTATCCTGTATTCGGGAAGTGAATCAGTATCAAACTGGTCAGGTCTCAACTCGGCAGAAGGGAGCTTTGCGATTATGTTTTTTGGTATTATCTCCTCGTTACGGTTAATATAATCAGCCAGTCTGTAAATATCGGTTTTGTAAACATCACCTATAACTGATATCCCTCCTGCCATATCGCCGTACATCGTTCCGTAACCGACCGCTGCTTCGCTTTTGTTGGATGTATTAAGTAAGATGCAGCCGAATTTATTTGCAACTGCCATAAGGAGAACTGCCCTGATCCTTGCCTGGATGTTTTCTTCAGTCACATCCATTGTTTTACCTTCAAAGAGAGGAGCAAGCTCTTCCTCAAATATTTTAAATGGTTTTTCAATACTGATAATGTCGTACCTGATGTTAAGCTTTTCTGCCAGCAGAACAGAATCGGAGACTGAATGTACCGATGAATATCTCGAAGGCATCAGCAATGCTCTTACATTCTTATTTCCCAGCGCTTCTGTAGCCAGGCATAGGACAATTGCCGAATCGATCCCTCCCGAAAGACCCAGAACGGCTTCTTTAATTCCTGTTTTTATAAAGTAATCCCGGATACCCGTGATAATGGCTTTATGAATAAGTTCCACAGGATCGTATTTCTTCTCTTTTTTTAGGACGGGAGAATATCTCTTCGTAGGTGAATGTCCTCACTTCCTCCTCAAAAAACGGAAGGCGTTCGCAAATTTCTCCTTTGCCGTTAATTATCATTGAAGCTCCGTCAAAGATCAGTTCAGTATTTGCTCCTGTCTGGTTTGAGCTGATGAGCGGTATCCCGTGCTTTGCAGCCTTATTCCTGAATACAGAGGTTTTACCATCAATCCGGGTGTGGGAAAAAGGCGAGGCAGAAATATTTATAATAAAATCAGGGTCCTGCTTGGCAAGCTCATCCATCGGAGAAACAGTGTATAATCTTTTCTTCTCGAATTCATTGTCAAACGGCTGCTCATCCCAGATATCTTCGCATATTGTGATTGCTATCCTGTAACCTTTGAAAGGGAAAACCTTAAAATTCCTGTCAGGCTGGAAGTATCTGTATTCGTCAAAAATATCATATGTCGGGAGAAGCGCTTTATTGGCTGAAAAGATTATTTTTCCTTCTGACAATACCAGCGCCGAGTTAAAAAGTTTTTTGCCTTCGGTATTCGGATTAATTACTGGAGAGCCTACAATTGCTGTGATCCCGGTACATTCCCTTGCTATCTCCTCAACTGTACGGTTGCATTTTTCCACGAAATCATACCGGTCGAGCAGGTCATAGGGAGGATAACCCGGTACAGAAAGCTCTGAAAAGATTATAAGATCTGACTTTTCATTTTTAGCTTTCTTAATGGCCTTGCAAATCTTTTCCTTATTAGCTTCGAAGTTACCGATATGGTAATTCAGCTGTGCGACCGAAAATCTCATATAACCTTTTCAGAAGTTGATTCCCAGCCGGAAAGATAACAATTTATGGGATACAAAGTCCCAGGGTTGATTACTATTCTCTTTTGTGATATCGAGGAAGTTATTGTCGAATCCTATCGCTAAAACTGCAGAAGTATTTCCTGCGAGAGGATATGCAAAACCTGCCATTAAGTGGTAAGAAAGGTTGAATGCCCTCAGCTCTGGTAAAGCATTGCTACCTTTTATATTGAGTGAAGGGATTTCTGCCCGGCCTCCGATAACTATTTTCGGATCGAGCCCGAGATCTGCAAAGAGTGAACCATAGCCTGTTTCGCTGGTCTCGAGCTTGATACCCAGCGGGACGGAAAGATATTTTATCCTGTAAATTATTGCTTCGCCCGGACCGACAGTAAGAATTTCTCTCTTGTAGTTCCTTATTTCAAAAAATGTGGTCTCATTGCTTACAAGCCTTCCGCCCGCATCAATAATATTAACACCTGAGGATATTGAATAGTTGGGGCCGATATATCTGTTATATGATACCCCGAAATTATATCCGGGAAGGGCGCCATCGTTCCTGATGTTATAATTGTCGGTTGTAAACCAGCTTATAATAGGATCGAAATGAATTCCAAAAGATATCACGGCAGGAGGACCATATGGTATCCAGGGAGGACTGTAACCGGGCTGAGCCCGGATTCCGGTATAAATGAAGAACAATGCAATAAAAGGAATCAACTTTGTCCTCAAACGGACTGAATTTTTATGGATCATTGTTTTATCTTTAATCAAATTGCAGAGAAATAATCCAAGTTATTTTTAGTTTTTAATGATAGATATATTCCATAACGTCTTTGTGAACCTTCTATTTGATAGTTTAACAAATATTGAGCCATTTTTAAGAGCTTGTTTTTAAAGTGGCATTTTTTTGATTTAAGAACAAGGAACATCGATTAACGATTTATGAAGTTTGTCATAATCAACTGATTCTCTTTCCACTTCTAAAATCAAAAATCGTTAATCCTTGTTCGATATTCAAACTAAATTAAAAACATCTTACTTTATGGACAGACACTAATTAGCTATATAGTAGCAGAAAAGTACTAATTTCGGAAGTTTAAATAAAACTACTATGAAGGAAGGTTTTAAAATATCAGTTTTATTTTTATTCTGCCTGCTTATAGCCATTGGTTGTAAAAGAAATCATTATAAGATCAATACTTCTTCGATACAGGCGGACATTACAATAAAAAGGCTTGAAAAGTCACTCTTTGAATCCGATCCTGCTGCTTTGCCGGCAAGTCTGCCCGGACTCACAAAGGAATACGGCGACTTTCTTCAGCTGTTCAGTTATGTTGTCAATGCAGGGAATATCAACGATACTGTCTTTCCGCGTATCCTTGTGAATTTTGTAACGGATAAGGTCAATTACGAGGTATATGAAAAAGTAGTTCAGCTATACCCTTCAATGGAACCATACGAGGAAGAGCTTGAAGAGGCTTTCCGGCACTATCTTTATTATTTCCCGGAGGGACAGGTACCCTCGGTGGTAACTTGCATTGCGGGATTCAATAACAGTATAATTACAGGTGATTCGGTCATAGGTATTGGCCTCGACAGATATCTGGGACGGGACAGTGAATATTATCCCATGCTTGAGATTTACAATTATATGGCAGCAAAGATGAATCCTTATAATATTGTTCCTGACTGCATGTATGGATGGGGCGCTTCGGAGTGGGATTATGAGGTTATGGATTATGCCGATGAAAATGTTCTGACAGCAATTTTACATGAGGGCAAGCTCAGATATTTTGAAAAATGCATGCTCCCGGAACTTAATGATACGATACTTTTTGGCTTTACTGCCGATCAGATGAAGTTTTGCAGGAACAATGAACGTCAGATGTGGCAATACCTTATTGAATATGATCTGTTGTTCAGCACTGATCAGTTTGTTATCCGGAAGCTAACCGGGGATGCACCTTTCACAAGCTATTTTACTAATGAATCCCCGGGTATGGCTGCAATCTGGATAGGGTTCAGGATAGTCGAGTCGTGTATGATGAATAACAGAGATATGACTCTTGATGAACTGATGGGAGCAAAGGATATTCAGGGTCTTCTGGAAAAGGCAAAGTACGATCCCGAATAAAAAAAACAGGGCTGTATTGCTACAGCCCCAAACATTTTCAAGATTGCAAAACTTATTCTGCAGGATGAATAGCCTCAACCGGGCAAACATCCGCACATGCACCACAATCGGTACATATATCCGGATTTATTTTGTAGATGTCGCCCTCTGAGATAGCCTCAACAGGACATTCATCGATACATGTTCCGCAAGCGGTGCATTCTTCATTGATTTTGTAAGCCATTTCTATCATTTTTATTTTAGTTAAATAGTGTCAAAATTACTTTGATTTTTTAAATGAAATATCCAAAAATATACGTTAATTGTATATATTAAAAATCGAGACTGAATGATAAGTAGAATATCCTCGGCAGTAATATAATTGTTCTCGATACCCCATGCCCAGTCAGCCCTGACGAAATAACCCATAAGCTGGGCTCTTAATCCGGCGCCGAAACCGGCTACTATGGGCTCCCTGTTTGAATCGAGAGTCACTTTTACCGATCCGTTTTCAATAATTTCATTATCCTAGGCATTTTCTCCCGACCAAGGTGAACTGCCGACCATGCTGTACCAATGTCTCCGAATCCAACAACCTGAAGACTGTTAAGGAAATTAGATTTCAGATGGATGGCCTGCAAGATACCTTACAAACGGCCATCTTATCTCACTGTTTATAAGAGCAAAGTTGTTCCCGTTCCTGATATTCTGGGTGAATCCCCTCATATTGGTTGCAAGAGCCTGGAATCCGTAATTCATGTTCGGATTTACAGGTATTGACTTGTCGAACATGCGCGTACTTGTTGAAAAGATATACCCATCCAGTTATCAACCCCTCCAAGATAATAGACGAGCTTTGTCGGACCGTAGGATGTGCTGGCTGCAAAACTGTTGGCCCAGATAAGTTCCCTGTGTATCCTTATGTAGTTCCTGAAATCAAGACCAACAACGATCATGTCGGATTTTCCATAGTTCAGCTCTTTGTAGTATTCCCCGAAGATCTTGAACCTTGTACCATAATATATATTTATAGCTCTTTTGCGGGTGTTGTCATAGACTATCTTCCCCTTTAAGGCTTGCCCAGTGACGCGATATGTTTTACTGTTCAGGGCTGAACCATATCTGTCGGAATAGACGATAACATGACGGTCATTCCTGTAGGATATGGTACCCTTTAAGTGCAAGGACAGGTGTGAAGGGCTTTGCAAAGGACAGATAAATATTATGAGTGTGGGTCTTAAAATAGCTTGAATCATTCGAACTGAAGAAGCCTGCCGGTGGAAGATAAACTGCTTGTCGAATTTGCCCTTAAGGTTTTCAACACTTACAAGATATTCATTGCTGTCGAAATTGCCTGAGAACCTGAACCCTCCGGTAATCCGGTAGTTCTCAAACAGATCGATGATCCCGAACCGTAAGAGCGATTCAATCCGGGATTATAATACGGAGCCCCGCCGCTGTAAACCTGGTAAGAATTATTAAGGAAGCTGAAATCGATCTGATTAGCTATATAATTATTATAAAAGGATGTCTCATAGATCCTTATTACCGGCAATTCAAGTCTGCCCGTATCGAGATCTATATCCATATAATCTTTCCTCCAGAGCTGATCGTAATAATTCTGCTTTTCCTTCTCAAAAATATAATGGCTTATATCAATCGGCTCATTTTTAATATAATATTCATAAAGAGGTTTTGTAAGTGTATCTCTTCTCCTTTTATCCTCTGCAACAAGCCATTGCCTGATCTGTTCTATGCTGTCGGCCTTATGCAGCAGGAGTGATTTCTCTTTTCTGAAATTACTCGGGGTCATCTCATCTTTTGGAATTTCACCTGTTTCAGAGATTTTTCCCTTCCGCATCATATATCTGCCTTTATTGAAAATTATCTCTCCGTAGGTGTCTGATGCATTTGCCACCGATTGGTTTAAGATATTACGGTCATAATTTGTCACAGGAGCTGAATTTATGAAATACCTGTAGTGGGTAGTTGTATCAATATAGCTGATGGCACTGTCGAATTTTGCAGTATACCTGTTCATTATCCCGTTGGTATTACCCGTATATGTAAATTTGTTCCGGATTTACCCGAGGGAGAAAATCTTTCCGTATAATTGCCTTCGGAAAGCCTGGTAAGAATGTTGTTTCTCTGTGACAGGTTATATGTGAAAAGGTCAAATGTTCCGTTAACCTTTTCAAAGGGATCTGCATTATTCGAAAGGGTATCCGAAAGCCTGTTGGATGAGAAAACAATAATATCTTCCGGCGAACCTTCCAGAAAAGAAGGATGGAGATCATCTGCAATATCCCTTGTTATCTGTTCATTTGTCCCGGAAGCAATTGTATGAACATACATATCAGTAATCCCGTCCTTAACAGCTGATAATACGAGTCTGGAACCTTCGGGTGAATATGAAAAATCAAGTATCTTATCGAAATAGAGCAGATGTCCTGCTTTCGGTTTTCTTTCATTGATCCTGTAGAAGTACATAACCATTCCGGCTTTTTCTTCATTTATATATGTAAGTATCTTTCCGCCCGGATGCCATGCAAGTACAGGGTAGGTATTATCGGTTATATGTTCATATTTCGGTTCTGTTCTGAATATCACTTTGTTTTGCCGGTAGACTGGTCTATAAACGGATCTTCTTCCTTCCCCAGATATTCGTCACATAAGCAATATACTTGCCATCGGGGCTCACTTTAACCTGCTGGTATATCTGTTCTTTTTTCGATTTTGTAATGACATTATCATCATATCCGGGCTGTTCGTTGTCTCCTGAAAACTCATTCCTGTAGAATTCCTTCCATTCCTTAAGGAGTTCCTTAAGATCCTTTCCGATAACATAAAGAAACCCGTCATCGATATTCTTATAGACTTTGTAAGATAAATGATATTGGGGATCAGGGCATCTCCATATTCTTTCCCGATAAATCTCCAGAACGAGTGTCCGGCATATACGGCATCTTCATATTCCAGATGACTTATATTCTTATATTTGCCTGACATTATCCCGTCCTTTACCCTGTTTTCTGCCTCATAATCCCATCCGAATGATACATAATTTATAAGTCCTTTGATATACCAGTCCGGGCATAGTGATAATTGATGAGCTTGAAACCCTGTCCCTGACATCGGCATCATACAGCATTTCATTGATAATCGCCTCAGTAATTGACGCTGCGATCTGTTTCTTATATAGCAACATGGTCGCCTTCATAATACAGCATCACCTTATTCTTTATTATCCTGCTGAATCCTCCGGTATTGTAGCTGTCTTCATCGGAGGTTACAAGTCCGATATTGGATTGCTTGATATTCAGCGTTTTTATTATAAATGATGAAGATAAGCCTTTTCTCAAGGGTATAATCGAAGAAATCTTCAATCTCTTCAAGCTTTTTGATGCCGTAATCGGCTGTGTACTGTGCAAGTTCGCGGCCGTATTCATTGAAATAGCAGTCAAAATCATCAAATCTGTAGAACGACCAGTAATAATCGTAATACTGAACCCTGTTCTTGCCGAAATGTCATCTGATGGCCATTGTAGAACTGACCGCTGGCACTCAGCCACGAAAGACATGCCAGTAATGATGATTATCAGTCTGCGGAGTACTCCTCATTATCTGATCCTTCTTGACATAAACCGGGCTTTTATCAGCAAATATTGTTCCAAACAAACCGGTTTCTGCAGCAAAACTAATGATATTATGATTTAAAATATCTAAAAAGATTAAAGTTTATTAATTTTGTCATGTAATATGTTAAAAATATTCCGGTCTGATTTTTGTACTACATGATGCAACCAAATCACAACCGGGGTAGTTATAATAAAAACCGTAATTTGGTGTTAAATATTATATTATCTTAAACAATTATTTGTAATATGAAAAAAGTCTGTCTATTATTTCAACATTAATCCTTAGTATTTCTGTGATGGCTCAGCCTGCAATGAAACTTTTGCAGACCGAGCATAATTTCGGAACATTCAAGGAGGAAGCCGGCCCGCAAACCATGAATTTCTTGTAACTAACACGGGAACTCCCCGCTTGTAATTCAGAATATTGTTGCTTCATGCGGCTGCACAACTCCCGAATGGACCAAACAGCCTATTCCTCCCGGAGGCAAAGGAAAAATAACAGCTATTTATGACCCCCAGAACCGTCCGGGAGCATTTAACAAGACTCTTTCGGTCTATACAAATTCAAAACCGGAAGTTGTTGTTCTTTCAATCAAAGGTGAAGTTATTCCCCGTGAAAAGACACTTGAGGAAGTATATATTTTCCCTGTCGGATCGGTAAGGTTTGAAAGCAACCATCTTGCTTTCACCAATGTAAAGAAAACTGAAAAGAAGATCAGGGTCATGCAGGTCATAAATACATCAGAGGAACCTGTCAAAGTAGAATTTGAAAGCTTCCTGCTCATCTTTCCCTCAAAGCCAATCCTGAAACACTGAAACCCGGACAGAAAGGTATTATTGAAGGAACATATGATGCTACAAAAACAGCGGCTGGGGAAATGTAAGTGATATGGTAAAGGTAAAGATCAACGGTGTTGCACAGGAAAATGTCTTATTATTATGTTTCTGCCAATCTTGTTGAGGATTTTTCGTCTCTTTCAAGAGAAGACCTGGAGAATGCACCTGTATTTAAACTTGCCTCCACAACTGTTGAACTTGGTAAGATCCCGGGATCGACTGCAAAGGAGGTGGAATTCAAATTCACCAATACAGGTAAAAGCGACCTTATAATAAGGCATGTCAGATCTACATGTGGTTGCACTGCTGTACAGCAGGGGACAGAGGGAGCTGGTATCAAGCCGGGGGAATCGAGTTCGATAAAGGCAACATTTCAATTCCGGAAGCTATAAGGGCAAGGTCACAAAGGCTATATATGTCTATACAAATGATCCGAAGAACTCGGAGGTGGTCCTGATGCTCAATGCTGATGTTGAGCAGACTGCCGCTGAAATAATATGACTGAAAGAAATAAACCGGATAGGACCATCTTCAGTGTCAGGGGAGTAATTGATCAGCCACCGAAGTGTAAACCCGGTTGTCTTCAGTCGGAAAAAAGAAACAGAGAAGAAAATATTCCGTAGAAGAATATTTCTCTGGGATTCTCGGGGGTAACAGGACAATTCTGAGCCAGGCAATAACACTTGCTGAAAGTTCACTGCCGGATCATTACGAAATGATCCAGGCTATAATTGAAAGGTGCCTTCCTTACAGCGGAAAATCGGTCAGGATAGGTATAACAGGTGTTCCAGGGGCAGGGAAAAGTACGTTTATTGAAGCTTTCGGTCTTTATATCTGTGAACGGCCGAAAGACGGCCGTTCTGGCCGTTGATCCCAGCAGCGAAAAAACAAAAGGCAGTATCCTTGGCGATAAAACCAGGATGGAAAAGCTCAGCACACATCCGCAGATGCCTTCATCAGACCATCACCGGCAGCAGGACTCTGGGTGGTGTTGCCAGGAAGACAAGGGAGACCATAATACTTTGCGAAGCTGCAGGGTTTGATACAATACTTGTTGAAACAGTCGGGGTCGGCCAGTCCGAAACTGCTGTTCATTCAATGGTCGATTTTTTCCTTCTCCTTATGCTTGCAGGAGCCGGCGATGAACTGCAGGGAATCAAACGGGGGATTATGGAAATGGCCGATGCAATTGCAATTACGAAAGCCGACGGGACGAATAAGATTCATGCCGGTAATGCCCGGATATTATACAGTAATGCGCTGGCTTTGTTTCCTGCTCAGCCATCAGGTTGGAAACCGGAGGTATTGACATGTTCGGCCCTTGATAAATCAGGGATAAAGGAACTATGGGATCAGATCAATGGATATGTGTCATTCACCAAAAATAACGGATATTTTGAGGAAAGGAGGAAGCAGCAGTCTGTCATAAGGATGAATGATGCTATAAAAGATCATCTTAACAATTCCTTTTTTAACAACAGGGATGTGAAAATGATGATACCTCTTCTTGAAAAACAGCTTTATGATGGCAGGATCACTTCCTACAAAGCAGCCCTGGCTCTTATTGATAAATACAATAGAAAATGAGACCGGAAAACAATTATTCGTATCTTTGCCCGGTTTTTAAAATTAAAAATCTGATATAAATTATTAAAATGAAAAGAATAATCTATTTATTGGTTCTGGCAGCTTTTCTGTTTGCCTGTAATTCAGAACCCCGTTTTGTTATAAAAGGGAAAGTCTCCGGTTCAGACAGCGTTACATTTTTGCTTCAGAAAAGGGAAGCAGGAAAAATAGTAACTCTGGATTCAGCTGTTGTACAAAAAGGATCATTTAAAATGACCGGGAAGGTTGAATATCCCGAGCTGGTGCAGCTTGTGGCACTTAACACACCTTACCGGACATCATTCTATATTGAGAACTCCGAAATAACAGTAACAGGAAAACTCGATTCACTTTTCAATGCAAAGATCACCGGCTCAAAAACCCAGGATGAATATAATTCACTCATTGAAGCCACCAAACCTTTAAGTGAAAAATACTCCGCGTATGGTACAGGAGTACCAGTCAGCAAGGCAGGTTAATGATACGGCAAAAATGTCGCAGATCGAGAAAGCTGCCGATGGTATCAGCAAACGAGATGTCATCGACCCAGAAGGAATTCGTAAAGAATAATCCTTCATCTTTCGTTACTCCATCAATTCTCAGGAGCCTTAGTTATGAAATGGAAGCCGGTGAAATTGAAACTGTCATAAATGCGATGGATACAAGTGTCTCAAAAATGCCCGTTGTACAGGAGCTGAAGGCAAGAGTAGAGTCAATGAAAAAAGTTGCAATAGGACAGAAGGCACCCGATTTCACATTGAATGATGTTAACGGTAATCCTGTTTCATTATCCTCAAAGATCGGATCAAAGCTTCTCCTGGTTGATTTCTGGGCTGCCTGGTGCGGACCATGCCGCCAGGAAAACCCGAATATTGTGAAAGTTTATAACGAATTTAAAAATAAAGGCTTTGATATTTTCGGCGTTTCACTCGATCAGTCAAAAGACGACTGGGTAAAGGCAATAGCTGATGACAAGCTCACCTGGACACATGTTTCGGACCTTAAATACTGGAACAGCGATGCAGCTAAGTTGTATGCCGTCAATTCAATTCCTGCGAGTTTTCTTCTCGATGAAACAGGAACTATAATTGCCCGTAACCTCAGAGCCGAAGACCTCAGGAATAAGGTAAAGGAGCTTTTAAGCAAATAAAATAATACGTATTATAATACGTATTTTAAAACGTATTATAATACGTAGTAGTCTTCAAGAATGCTGGGCTAAAGCCCATGTTTGGAGGGTCTTTTGTGATTACGGTTGGCTGAAGCCAACGGTAATATCTCAGTTAGTGACTATTATTTATTTACTTCTTCCAGGATAAATCCTGTTCCCCGAACGGTACGGATATCAATATTTTTGTCCTCCGAGATATATTTCCGCAGGCGGCTGATGAATACATCCATGCTCCTGCCGAGGAAATAATCATCTTCCCCCCATATTTCATTAAGGATATCTTCCCTGGCAAGCATTTTGTTCTTATTGATAATAAAATACTTAAGCAGCTGCGCTTCCTTCAGCGTAAGCTTTTCGGCTGTAGTTCCGCAAACCAGCTCAAGGGTATTATACTTCAGAACCGTATCGGATATCCTGAATTCATCGGTGGATGAGGAATATACCCGTTTAAGGATATTATTGATCCTGAGGATCAGAACTTCGGGATCGAAAGGTTTTGTGATATAATCGTCTGCACCTATCTTCAGGCCGCGCACTATATCCTCCTTAAGACTTTTTGCGGTAAGGTATATCAGCGGAACATCTGGCTCTGCCTCCTTTATCTTTTCGCCCAGCGTAAAACCGTCCATTTCAGGCATCATCACATCGAGAACGCAAATGTCGGGCTTATCGCTTTTGAATGATTCCCATGCCTCCTTTCCATCCCTGGCAAGGTTGACATCAAAGCCGCTTATTGTCACATACTGTGCTAAGATATTACCAAAATCCCTGTCATCTTCTGCTAATAAAACTTTCATCTCTCAAATTAGTTAATATGGAAGTGTTACTGTAAATATACTACCTTTTCCCGGTTTACTGTTTACCGAAACATCGCCGCCATGAGCTTCGGCAATTTTTCTGACATAATACAGGCCAAGTCCAAGTCCTTTATATTTATGAATATTCCCTGATGAAGCACGATAGAATTTGTCGAAAATGTGCTTCTGGTCTGCCCGGCTTATCCCAATGCCGTTATCTGCCACACTGATGCATATTTTATTGTCGGATATAATCCCTTCAACATTAATAACAGGATCCTTGTCAGAATATTTCACTGCATTTGAAAGGAGATTATTGATCATTGTGGTGAAATAGATCAGGTCAATATCGGCTTCAATTCCGTTGAAGTTGTATTTCTGGCTCAGTGAGGCATTGTTTCCCGGACCAACTTTAAAGCTGCTGACAATATCGTTCATCAGATCCTCAATATTGACTTTCTTTTTATCGAGCTGGAATTCCGTTCTTTCCCACATCGATATTTCGAGTATCATGTTTATGAGCTGGTTAAGGTGAACACTCTGCTTCCCGATCATTTTCGCCGTCTCAAGTACTTTTGCTTCATCTGTACGGATCATTTGCATTTCGAGGGTTTTGCCTGCCACTGTAATTGTTGCAAGAGGAGTTTTCAGCTCATGGGTCATGTTGTTTATAAAATCGGTCTTGAGATTCGACAATCTTCTCTCTTCCATCAGGTTACGGTAAGTGATCCGGAAAAGGATCACAACAACAAGCAGACTGAAAATGCTCATTGCAAGCGAAGCAAAGGAAGCCCGCAGAACCATCATGCGTTTATCGGTGAAGTCGATATAGTACTCGAAGAACAGGAAATAATAGTTATCCTCAAGGCCCCGTCGTTCAACAAGAATATTTGATGTTCTGGTATCCACTGTCTCAGGCAGGGCAGGGGAGATCCCGGTCGTCGCTTCCTGTCCCGGACCTCTCTGGTCAGGGGGTCTGCGCCTTGTAAAGAACTCGTTCTGGTAGATAGGGAATGTATCAACTCCGATTATTTCGAGATGGACGATCTCGATCCTGTGATTGAATTCTTTGTCAACACCCATCCTTTCAAAATACGCAGAAAGGTAATCCGACAGATCCTGCTCCTTGTTAAGTACCATGGTGAAATATTCCATGATCTCCTTCTTCTTTTCTTCAAGTAATTTTTCATCCTTTATTCCGGGCAGTTCCTTTGAAACTTTCTGAGAATAGTTGTCAAGGATAAACCGGACAGTATCATAAACATCAATTGACCGCTGGCGGCGTATTGTTGAAACAGCTTCCTGTGAAAGCAGCCTGTACCTGAGGTCGAGCATTTCATGATTCTGCTTCCATATCCCTCTTATTATGATTATCTGAGCGATTATCAGGATGGCGATAGCCGCTACACCAAGCAACAGGATTGTATTCCTCTTTTTCATTTTCACTGCTTTACATATCAAAAGTATTGAATTTTATCAATACCTGAGGCCGGATGGCCAAACATTAACCCTGCGTTAACGCTGCATTAACAATATACCGGTAATTACGGTACTATCTTTGATTAAACAATTATTAAAAAGGCAGTCATGAAAAAGTATGGATTAATATTAAGTTTTGTTTTCCTCGTTCTGGTTTGTTCTTTCGGGCAGGCAGTTGCCCAGGAAAAGACAAAGAAGGAAAAGGAGAAAGAGTTGCAGGAAGCCATCGACGAGCAGAAAAAAGCAATGATCGAGCGGCAGAAAATTGAGAAGGAAGCTCAGATGGAAGCGCAGAAGGAAATAGATAAGGCTATGATCATACAGAAAGAAGCCGTTGATAAAGCCATGGAGAGAGTACGTGATAATGTCGGAGAGATAGATGATCCTGAATTTCAGCGGGTAATACGGGACTACAGGGACAGGGGGAGATCATGGACACCCGGTGAACCATTTGTCATTTCACCTGATATGGGTAATTTTAATTATCATTTTTCAAACGGTAATTCCGAACGGACAACCTGGGATTTCTCCAAATCGATCAAGGAATCATCATTCAACAGGGATTATGTTTTTGATGTTGAAAAAGCGTCAAAATCAGTTGTTATGTCTGTAAGCGGCGACTGCAAAGAGGGTGAGATAATAATCAGGATCATAATGCCTGGAGGTAAAACATTTTCAGAAGTAGTTATCGATGAATTTGGCAACCTTAACTGGAGAAAATCACTTACAATAACTGATACTGAAAATCAGGACAAGACAGGGGCATGGAAGTTTGAAATAAAAGCTTCAAAAGCGACAGGTTACTTTAAGATCTTCTTTCAGGCCAGCTAATAGCTAGAGAAGAACACACGCTTTAAATATCTTCTTTACAGCAGTCATACACCCATCAATAATCTGAAGTATAACTTTCAATTTCACAGAGTTACACAGAGCCCACCTACGCCAGGACTTCGGTGGGTGAAAAATCCACGAGGTACACAGAGTTAAGAAATCAGATCTCTGTGAGTCTGTGGATTGTTTCATTCTGTTTGTGCCGAAACCTGTCCTCCTTTTACACTTTCAACCTTCACAGTATATTTTGTTCCTCCCTTAACTATCCATTTCAGGTCGATCTTCTGATAGCCGGCTATATTTGCCAGTTCCATTTTCTGAGGATTCTTCTTCTGCTCGGTTGTTATGTTAAGATCGGCATTTTCTACGATCATTCCTGCAATAACTGTTCCCCCATCAAGCATTACATAATCGGGAGGATCTATTTTATACCTGAGGTTTGTTGCGGAATGCGTGGGAAGCATTCTCCGGTTAACAACAGAGGCAGTTACCTCCTTCAGCCCTCCGGTTAATTTATTAACCTTAATATTGGTTATCTCCAGTTTGGGTGACTGGTATGAATTATAAATGCAGAAAGCGGCATTGCGGTGAGCATCTGTTTCAATTATGAATCCCGGGTGAAGCCTACCGAACATTTTACTGAATCCGCCCAGTTCCACCTCACCGTAAACCGGGTGGTTAATTTTCTGCCAGGGAATGAATGAATCCTCGAATAAAAGCAGCCTGTCGAATTCGTACTGATCTGTTTTGGTTGTATCATAAAACATCAGAAAGCTGTTCCATAACTCATTTGAAAAGACGAAGCAGCCCATTGCACCATGCCACCAGTCTAATTCTCCACCATAAACGGTATACATATCCTTCCATATTGTAAGGAGATCATACCCCGGGATCATCAGCTCACCTTTTTTCCCGATAGCATCTATAACGGCATCATCGGAGCGGCTGTAGGCTTCGGCGCCGCCGCCCTGGATTGACGGACCCCTCAGAATCATTCCCCCTGAATTGTGGAATGACTGGGCACCCGTAATATTTTTGTGTCTGGTTACAAAATCACGAACCGCCATGTTCTCAGGCTGGGAAAAAGGGTATTTGTGAGCCCCGCTCTGAACATAATTAGGTTCCCAGTTAAATCCCCAGTCACGGTTACCGTCATAGCCGCCCGGTCCGTCTTCATTGAACTGGCCGTCGCCGTCATTATCAATCCCTTCCATACCCAGGATCTCATATTCACCTTTTTCACCAGGTTCAACCCGGATCATCCGTCGCGGATCTTTCGGATCGGTAATATATGCGCCATCAGGGTTCTTCCTCCTTATCTGGCTGATATTCTTGTCTCCGTTCATATCATCGGAACCATCCTCATCAAATGCACCGTCGCGGTCAGTGTCGTAAGGCATCAGTCCCGACCTCGGAGGCACTCCGACATTCGCAAAATATTCACGGGCATCAGGATTTATTGTAGGGGCAATATAGAATGTTTTATCTTTCAGCAGCTGATTAATGAAGTTATTTCCCTCTGACATTTCGCAGAGGTACCATGCTGTGTACATTGCCATTTCCGTTCCCTGAATCTCTGAGGAATGGATGTTCCCGTCAATCCAGAATCCGGGCTTATGGTCGGGATTACCGCTTTTTTTATCGGTAATTGTCATGACGTGGATATCACGCCCCTGGTATGATTTTCCGGCTGAACTCAGTGTAACAAGGTCCGGATAAGCTGCCGCCAGCTTTTTACAGAAATCGGTGACTCCGGCATAGGTATGATACTTGTTCCAGGAAACCTGAACTTTTGGATTTGATGGAGAACCGGCTGCATCAAAGAACAATGTTTCTTCCTGCGGGTAGAGATTCCCGGAGATGAGGAAGAAAAGTGAAGGAAGTATGATTGTTAAAGCTGATTTTTTCATATTAATTAAACTGTGAGTTTATTGCTTAAAAGTTGAAAGTAATTATTTCAATTCGGCTGATGTGGTGATAGTACCTGTATTGGCGGCTCCGGCGGTTATCGTTACCTTTCCTTTACCCATAATGAGCCAGCTGAATTCTGCTGATTCCCCTCCTTCGAGCCTTTGTATCCTCTGAACTTTCTGTCCGCTGAGGAATTGCTGGTTTGAACCTGTTTCAAGACTGATCCTCATGATCCTTGTCCAGATGTTCCTTTCACCGACTGCCGCACATGTTGCAAAGATCCCGCTGTTACGGACCTTGAGGGATAACCGGAAAACGTTTTCACCCTGATCCTCAGCTTTAACATCGAGAAACTCCAACTGCGGGTGCATACGTGCCATTTCGGTAATGAACTTCGCATTACCGGTAATAAGGTCGTTAAGCTTTTCCGCCGGGGGATTAATTGCAGCAAATGGGAAGATCCCGCCTGCTTCAACTTTCTTTCCGGGGAAATCAGGATGTTTGATTTCAGTCCATGGTACAAAAACATCAGCCATTTTATTCTCTTCTGCGAATTTCAGGAAAGCCACTTCGGGATTTTTATCCTTTTCGGCAGCTATCCACCATGCCGGTGTACTGAAGCTGTACCGGCCGTAATGGTAATATGCCCACTCCATAAAATTACCCGGAGATGATTTTGTTGCCGGAGAGCCCTTTACACCTGTTATTTCGCGGTATTTATCAGCTGCCAGCTTTATGATGGTCTCATCCGCCTTCACCACGCTGGTTATTTTCCTGTCCTGTCCCATCATCATGCGCATTGAGCCTGTTCCCGGAACACCCTGCATCGGGAATGATCCTGACGTAGGCGGAAATGATGAAGGCTGAGACTGTCTCTGATCCTGACCGGAACCCTGTCCAGCACCCGGAGTTGTTCCTCCTCCGGGTCTTTCAGATCCTGGCCTTGACTGTTGGCCGAGATTATCCTGGGGTCCGAAAGCAAAGGTTGCATATATATTGTAGTGATCATACAGAAAATCGAGAATGGCCTTTGTTTCAGGTTCCGACACAGGGTGTGATCCTGAGCCGGCTCCGAACTCTTCATAGTTGTATGTAAGATTCCTGTTGAAATTAACTCCGCCGGGACCGTCTTCATTAAATTTACCGTCCTTATCATTATCGATACCTTCGGAATAGACAATATATGAACCCGTTTCTCCCTTTGAAAGATCCGCTTCCGTCATTATCCTTTCGTCCTCAGTGCTTACTATATATTTCCCGGTAGGATCGGATATCCTTATCATTGTAATAAGGCCGTCATTGTTCAGGTCTTCAGCCGGATCTTCATCTGTAACAAAGTCCCTGTCGTCATCTACAGGTCTGGCATTAACTGTCCTTTCATACCTGAGTCCCTGGAAATATTGTTCAGATGCATCAGGACTTACATCAGGAATTACATAAAAAGTGATCTTTTCAAGCAGACTTTTATTTTCGGGAGATGAAGATCCTTTCAAAAACTCTTTTGCAAAACCAAGAGCCAGTTCCCTTCCGAGGAGATGGTTTCCTTCAATCCCTCCAAGTACTGCAATCGCGGGTTTATTATCCTTTTCCCCGGTTCCGATTGTAAGTATCCTTATATCCCTGCCCCCGGCAGTTTTAACAAGTGATCTGACAGAACACAGTGCGGGATATTCCCTGCCAAGGGCATCTGCTTCCAGGATCAGCGATTTATGATCAGTATATCCTGTCTGTGCACCCGACGTTCCTGAAAGAACACTGACAGCAAAGGCCAGTAAGACAAATCTCAAAGAAATCTTCATGTTTTAGCAATTTAATTATTTGTGACTACCCGGGTTTCGATAAACCAGCCGAAGAGTATCTCCGCAAGTGTTTCGACATTATTTTTCATCCACGGAATAATGCACATCGATTGAAAGGCATAAAAATAACGGATATTATTTTATTTGCAACACTTAAACCTTTTGTTATGTTATGTGTTAAATTTGTACCCTCCCTGAACCAGGAACCCAAATGAGAAGAATTCTGTCAATTCTGATGCTGATAACACTAATTTCGTGTAACCGTGATGCTTCAGATTCCGGGAAGCAGATAATTACTGTCAGCATAGCTCCTTTCAAATATTTTGTGACTGAAATTGCCGGGGATGATTTCAGTGTGAATGTTATGGTTTCTCCGGGCGCCAATCCTCATATCTATGAACCCTATCCCGGTCAGATTACAAAGCTGAGAAAGTCAGTCGCCTATATAAGTAACGGATATCTTGGTTTCGAAATGGCATGGCTCGACCGCTTTTATGAGATAAATAAAACAATGGTCAGGCTTTCGGCAGGAGAGGGGATAGAGCTGATTGCGTCAGGTCATGATCATGGCCATGAGATTGATCATGCCGAATCGGCTGACCCGCATTACTGGGTATCACCGATGTGTGCACTCATGATTGCCTCATCGGTGAAAGATCTGCTTATTGAACTTAAGCCGGCATCCGGGGCAACTTATGAGAAAAACTATTCTGAGCTTGTCAGTAAGATAAATGAGGTTGATATTAAGGCCAGGTCGCTTTTTTCGGAATTCCGGGGAATGCACTTCATGATCTTCCATCCCAACCTGGCATATCTGGCGCGTGATTACGGTCTGGAAGAAATAGCTGTTGAGTTCGAAGGGAAAGAGCCTCCGCCTTCAAGGTTAAAAGAACTTATTGATCTGGCAGCTGAGGAAAATATTAACACGATATTTGTTCAGAAGGAATACGACAGCAGGAATGCCGGTGCGATAGCTGATGAGATCGGAGCAGGAATAAAAGTGATCGATCCGCTGTCTGAAAACTGGTTGGAATCGACCCTCGATATTATTGAAGGTTTGCATAAAAGTCTGGCGCAGGGAAGGAAATAAAAATCAGTTATGGCTCTTATTTTTGAAATGGAATCGTTATCAGCATCTTATGGAGCAAATATTGTTCTCGAGGATGTTAATTTCAGGGTTAATGAGAGCGATTTTATTGGTGTAATTGGTCCCAATGGAGGCGGTAAGACAACACTTCTTAAATTAATACTCGGGCTTATAAAGCCTGTTTCAGGGAAAATTGTCTTTAACCAGGAATTAACCGGCGCCGGTACTATCGGCTATCTTCCGCAGATATCTACCGGGGATGTTAGCTATCCGGTCAATGTGACCGATGTAATATTGTCGGGAATGATGATAAGGAAAAGGATCATTAGCAGGATGTCCGCAGAAGACCGGAAGAAAGCGGCAGGAATAATTGCAGAGCTCGGATTATCGGGAATGGAACGCTCTTCCCTGTCTGAATTGTCAGGAGGTCAGCTCCAACGGGTATTCCTTGGACGGGCAATTATAGGCGATCCAAAACTTCTTCTTCTTGATGAACCAGGCAATTTTGTGGATTCAACTTTTGAAAATGATTTTTACGATAAACTCAAGGAGCTTAATAAAAGGATGGCTATCCTGATGGTCTCCCACGACATCGGAATGATCTCATCTCATGTCAGATCTTACGCATGCGTGAACAGGAAGCTGAACTATCATCCGTCTTCCGAGATATCAAATGAACAGCTTCTTTCCTATGGCTGCCCGATTCAGTTGATAACACACGGTACGGTTCCCCATACGGTATTAAAACAGCACAACTGAGTGGAAGGAAGTATTTTTCAATATGATTTTATACTGAAAGGATTGCTCGGGGCAATATTTGCCAGCATAACTGCAGGGATCATTGGTACCTATATTGTAACAAGAAAAATGGTCTTTCTCAGCGGTGGTATAACACATGCTTCATTCGGGGGGATCGGGATAGGCTATTATGCAGGGATCAATCCGGTAGTTGGTGCAGCCATCTTCGGGGTACTTTCGTCACTTGGAATAGAGTATCTTTCGCTCCATCACAGGATAAGGGAAGATTCGGCAATAGGTATACTGTGGGCATTCGGAATGGCAGTGGGTATTATTTTCATTTATCTTACCCCGGGTTATTCACCCAATCTGATGAGCTATCTGTTCGGCAGCATCCTCACCGTCACAACCGCCGATATAATTGCCCTGGGGATCATGTCGATCATACTCAGCATCTATTTCGGTGCATTCTACAGGACAATACTTTACACTTCCTTTGATGAATCCTTTGCCCGTACTTATTCTGCATACGTCGACATATTCAAGTACCTTACCACATCCCTTGTCGCCCTTACAATTGTACTGAACATAAGGATGGCAGGCGTTATTCTCGTTCTTTCCCTCCTTACGATCCCGCCAAATATTGCAATGCTCTTTACAAGAAGATATTCGAATATTATCTTCTTTTCGATATTGTCGGGATTTATCGGCACTTTGGCGGGTTATATAATATCCTATTTCGCCGGAATCCCCGTGGGGGCAACAATAATATTCACCCTTGTCATAATATGGATACTGGTGAAGGGAATTATTGTTTTGGCTGACTGGTTCAAAAAGAGGCGAAACCCGTTGAACCCCCGCCGAACCGCCGAACCCTAAACCCTAAACTCTTAACACGAAAAAATACAAACCAAATAATTACCCGAAACATGGATTACGATCTTATAATAATTGGAAGCGGCCCCGGTGGTTATGTTGCTGCCATAAGGGCATCACAGCTTAAAATGAAGGTAGCTGTCATTGAGAAAGCAGAAATAGGCGGTATTTGTCTGAACTGGGGATGCATTCCCACAAAATCGCTTCTTAAAAGCGCCCGGGTTTTTGATTATCTTAATCATGCAGCTGATTATGGAATCACTGTTTCAGGCGAAATAAAAGCCGATTTCGGGGCAGTCATTGCAAGGAGCCGGGGTGTGGCAGATGGCATGAGCAAGGGTGTTCAGTTCCTCTTCAGGAAGAACAATATCACTCTGATCAAAGGATCAGGACGTCTTGCCGGTCAAAACAGCGTGGAGACAGTTGATGCTGACGGCAACAGTAAAACACTGAGTGCAAAACATATAATTCTTGCAACAGGAGCAAGATCCAAAGAGCTTCCGAACCTGAAACAGGATGGTAAAAAAATCATCGGATACAGGGAAGCCATGACACTTCCCGGACAGCCAAAATCGATGGTAGTCGTAGGATCCGGTGCAATAGGAAGCGAGTTTGCGAATTTTTACCAGTCCATGGGTACAGAAGTCACTCTCGTTGAATTTTTGCCAAGGATTGTTCCCAATGAGGATGAAGAGGTTTCAAAACAGCTCGAGAGGTCATTTAAAAAAATGAAGATGAAGGTTATGACTGATTCATCTGTCGAAACTGTCGATACTTCAAAAGAGAAATGTATTGTAACAATAAAAACGCCAAAAGGAACCGAAACAATCGAAACCGATGTTGTATTTTCCGCTATTGGCATAACAACGAACATCGAAGGCATAGGTCTTGAAAAGGCAGGTGTAAAAACTGAAAAGGATAAAGTGGTTGTCGATGATTATTACAGAACCTCAGTACCGGGAATTTATGCTATCGGCGACATTGTTCATGGTCCGGCCCTGGCACATGTGGCTTCGGCTGAAGGCATAATCTGTGTTGAAAAGATCGCGGGACTGGATGTCGCACCGCTCAATTATAAGAATATACCGGCCTGTACCTATACGAATCCGGAAATTGCATCATGCGGACTGACCGAAGCTGCAGCGAAAGCTGCGGGCTATGAGATCAAAGTAGGTAAGTTCCCTTTCACGGCATCGGGTAAAGCAAGCGCTTCAGGAGCCAGAGATGGTTTCGTTAAGCTTATTTTTGATGCTGCCTATGGCGAATTGCTGGGCGCCCATATGATCGGTGATAATGTTACCGAAATGATCGCTGAAATTGTTGTTGCCAGAAAGCTCGAAACCACTGCCCATGAAATTATAAAATCTGTCCATCCGCATCCGACAATGTCAGAAGCAATAATGGAAGCAGCAGCAGCAGCTTATGGTGAGGTGATACATATATAATAATTTACAAATGAAAAAATATATATTCTTAATCCCATTATTATTTTTTGTTATTCTCCCGCTATCAGCTCAGCCGGTTGCAAACAGGCAGCAATATGATATAGCAAAGGAAAAAGTGTTGTATACAATAGGTTATGCTCATCTTGATACCGAGTGGAACTGGGAATACCCCACCACTATTAATCAGTATTTAAAAAATACAATGGAGGATAATTTCAGATTGTTTGAAAAATATCCAGATTATGTATTCAATTTTACCGGATCGCGACGGTATAAGATGATGAAGGAATACTTTCCGGAATCATATAAAAAGGTGACTGATTATATAAGGCAGGGCAGATGGTATGTATCGGGCTCATCTGTTGACGAGGGGGAAGTGAATATCTCATCATCAGAATCAGTAATAAGGCAGGTTTTGTACGGAAACCTTTATTTCAGGAGGGAATTCAATAAGGAGAGTTTCGATTATATGCTCCCCGACTGCTTCGGTTTTGTGGCTACAATGCCCCAGGTGTGGAATCATACCGGCCTTCTGGGCTTCTCAACCCAGAAGCTTACATGGAGATCTGCTAACGGCGTTCCGTTCAACTTCGGTGTGTGGGAAGGGCCTGACGGAAGCGGATTGCTTACCGCCCTGAATGCCACTGATTATACAGGCAGGGTTGTTCCCCGTCTTGACAGGGACTCCACATGGAATGCCAGGATAACGGATAATATCAATAAGTATGGCGTCTCATTTGATTACCGTTATTATGGTGTTGGTGATATCGGCGGTTCCCCCAGGGAGGAAGATGTTAAGAATGCCATCGGAAGCCTGAAGAATAACGACAGTAAGTTCAAGGTTATCCTTACATCATCCGATCAGATATATAAGGATATTACGCCTGAGATAAGAAAGAAACTTCCCACCTATTCAGGAGATCTTCTGCTTATAGAACACAGTGCCGGATCTATGACTTCACAGTCATTTATGAAAAGGGCAAACAGGAAGAATGAGATCCTTGCACGATCGGCGGAGCAGGCATCAGTACTGGCCGACTGGGTGGGCGGTTCAGCGTATCCTTTTACAAAACTGAACAACGCATGGGAGCTGGTTCTGGGCGGTCAGTTCCATGATATTCTCCCGGGTACAAGCACTGTTAAAGCCTATGAATATGCATGGAATGACGAATTCATTGCACTGAATAACTTTTCGGAAATCCTTAAGAATGCTGTCAGCAATATATCGGGATCACTGAACACTCAGACAAAAGGCCGGCCGGTTGTTGTTTATAATCCGGTAGCAATGGAAAGAGAGGATGTTGTAACTGTCGAAATGGATTTTCTCAAGACACCCGCCGGTGTAAGTGTTACAGACAAGGATGGGAACACTCTTCCCTCTCAGATAATTTCAACGAAAGGGAACAAGGCAACAATATTATTCCTGGCCACATTACCCTCTGTAGGATTTGAGGTATTCGATATACAGGAGACAGCCGGAGGACAGAATACTTCTGAGCTTGTTGTGGATGGCCAGACTCTTGAAAATAAATATTTTAAGGTTAAAATCGATGCCAATGGCGATATTGCCTCGATCTTTGATAAAAAAGCATCAAGGGAGGTTCTTTCAAAACCAGCCACTCTTGATTTTCAGGCTGAAGCCCCGACCCAGTGGCCTGCATGGAATATGGACTGGAAAGACCGGAAAAATCCGCCATTCGATTTCATGAACAAGGATGTGACAATTAAAATTGTGGAAAAAGGTCCGGTCCGTGTGGCGATCGAAGTAAAAAAGAAAGGCCAGAATTCTGAAATAATCCAGACCATCAGCCTTTCTGCAGGTGAAGCAGGAAAGATAGTGGATGTCAGAAATAAGATCGACTGGCAGTCAAAAGGGGTGAGCCTGAAGGCTGCATTCCCCACAACTGTCACGAATGAAATGGCTACATACAGCCTGAACACTGCAGCAGTACAGAGAACAACAAACAATGAAGTTAAGTTTGAAGTACCGGGCAGGCAGTGGATAGATATTACCGACCGTCCCAATAATTATGGCGTTTCAATACTGGAGGACTGCAAATATGGTTCCGATAAGCCCGATAACAATACTCTCAGGCTAACACTGATGTACACTCCGAAACCTACTTCTTATGTTTACCAGGGAACGCAGGACTGGGGTATTCACGATTTCAGGTATGCCATTTATCCTCATGTTGGCGACTGGGCATATGCCGGTACCCCGTGGATGGGACATTTCCTGAATAATCCTCCAATTGCTTTTGAAACTTCAAAGCATGAAGGCCCTTCAGGCAGGCAGATCTCAATTGTAAGTCTGAATACATGCCAGGTGGACGTGATGGCTGTCAAGAAAGCCGAAGAGAGTGATCATATAATTGTCAGGTTTAATGAACTATACGGAAAGCAGACGGGTAATGTTATTGCGACCTTTCCCGGAAAGATAACCGAGGCCTGGGAAGTGAACGGCCAGGAAAAGAAGATCGGGGATGCTGTAATAAATGACGGATCGCTTAATTTCGTTATGGGCCGGTTTGCAATAAAAAGCTTTGCTGTTAAGCTGGTTGATGCCCCTCAGGAATTTTCAAAGCCTTCACAGCAGGCTGTTGAACTAAGATATACCGGAGATGCTTTCAGCTTTGATACAAACCGTTCAGACGGTAACCTTACAGATAATCTTACCCTTCCTTCAGAATTGATGCCTGCCGAAGTAATAAGTGAGGATATCATCTTTAAAACCGGTAATACGGCAGATAATCAGATGAATGTGATGATCGCTCAGGGTCAGAGGATTAACCTCCCGAAAGGCAGATTTAACAAACTGTTTATTCTTGCCGCTGCAACCGATGATACACAGGGATCATTCAGAATCGGAAACAAAACGACAACCATTCCTGTTCAGGGTTGGTCCGGATATGTCGGGCAGCATTATGGCAGGGAGCTCTATTTTAATAACATGAAGGTTGCTTCAATTATAAATGCCTTCACAAAAAGAGATAATATAGCCTGGTTTGCATCACACAGGCATACACCAGAGGCCAACGATACATACAAGTACTGCTACATTTATAAGTACGGTATGGACATTCCTGAAGGTACGGGATCTGTAAGATTGCCGGATAATCCCAAAATCAGGATATTTGCAGTAACAGTAGCAAATACTCAGAATGATGACATCAAACCGCTTCAGCTTCTTTATGACGATTTCAGGGATAATCCCCCGGTTAAGCTGAGGGTCAGCGAGATAATTACTCCCGATCTGAAACCTTTAACATCGGCTCAGAAACCTTTATTTACTGAAAATGTTGACGAAAGAATGCTACCGCGACTGAAGCAGTATCTTAAAAGTGCCGGGATGGATACGGTTATAGTTGTGACTCCTCCTTCGCAATCCGATTATGCAGAATCGACTTCAGGAAACAGGGTCACCGCAACCTATTATCCCACGGGAAAATCACTGGCCGGTAATGAATATTCGGGTCAGACGACCGATATTTCCGGTATCTTCAGTGCCGGTTCAGATATTATGAAGGATGCATTATTTTTTGATAACGGGGAAGGCCGGATACTCATCGATCTGCAAAAGCCGGTTTCCGTTGAAAAGATCAATATTTACCTTTATAATTCAAGGGGAAGGGGACCACAGGGTGGCGGTCCCGGCTCTCCTGGCGGACCGGTTGCTCCAGGTGGACCGGGTGCTAATGCTCCTGCACCTCAGGCAGGCGCTCCTGCTGAACCTCCAAGGAACAGGGGTCAGCAGATATTCTCAATATGGGCATCCGCAACCGGCTCCGATGTGACAGGCGATCCTAAAACCAAAGGCTGGCAGTATCTGGGAGCTTACGGCTCTACAGGCGGCCGGGGATTCGGAGGTACTGGAACATCCTGGATATTTGACAATAACCTGAAATGCAGATATATTATGTTCATTTCGGATGGCAGCTGGCACAGTTCGGATTACTTCAGACATCTGGATATATTTGAAAAGAAGTAATCGAATACTATTACCCGTGACGCAACCTTTAGTAAGATTTTTGCATCATTTTCACGAAAACATTAGTGAACGGACAATATTTTTAATATTTTTATACTCTGTACTAAGGTAATAAACCTTGCCTGAGATTAGAAATATCATTAATGGTTGTCTTAAGGGAAACAGGAGGGACCAGGAACTCCTGTACAGGCGTCATGCACCTAAATTATACGCTGTATGCCTGCAATACTCAGGCAATGATGAAGAGGCCAGGGATATACTTCAGGAGGGATTCATCAAGATCTTTGAAAATCTGAATCATTATAAGTACGAAGGATCCTTTGAGGGGTGGATGAGAAGGATTATTGTCAATACAGCTCTTGAGAAATTCCGGAGCAGGCATAATCTTTACAGGGTGGATGATATCGACCAGATCCCGGAGTTGGATGCTGAACCCGATTCTGAAGATTATTCAGGCCTCGATGCTGATGATCTTATGGAGATCATAAGGGAGCTGCCACCCAAGTACAGGATGGTTTTTAACCTTTTTGCCATTGAGGGATATTCTCATAAAGAGATAGGTCAGATGGTCAATATATCGGAAGGGACCTCAAAATCGAACCTGGCACGTGCAAGAATAATACTTCAGCGGCGGGTGGGTTCATATACCGGGATAAAGAGAAAGGTGTTGAATGGATGAAAAGAGAGCAAATATTGATCTTGTTTTCAGGAACGGACTGAAAGATTATGAAGTCCTTCCTCCGACGGAGGTATGGAATAATATCAGACCAGTCGTCCGAAATAAGCAGCGCCCTCTGATTATACTCAGAACCGCAGCAACTATTGCTATTCTCTTATCACTTACCTTCCTGGCTTACAGAATGAACCGGCAGATTAACGGAAGTGTTGAAAATAATCTCATCACTCTGAATGATGAAAGTGAATCCCGGCAAACCACACCCGTCCGGGAAAGTATCACCCCTCTGCAGAATTTTCTGACTCCTTCTGATGCTTCATCAGCAAACACGAACAGATATATCCGGACATACTTTCCGGATAATTCTGAGCAGGATATTCCTTCAACTGCCAGTGACCCTGATCCTGTTCAGAATGTCACTTACCTGGCAGGATCAGACAATATATCGGTTTCTGAAAGTTCATCCAGGGTGTATGATCTGCTTCTTTTGTTCGAAACTGCGGATACGAAGATAAAAACAGAAGACCCGGCCACTTTGTTTGCACCCGAAATCCTTCCAGAGAAGAAAACTGAAAAATGGTCTATAGCCGCTCTCATGTCACCTACATACCATACAAATTTCTATCCTGGGAATGATCAGGCCGCATCCCGACTTGGGGAGGATGAACAACCGCTATTCTCCTACTCCGGTGGCGTAGCCTTTTCATATAAATTAAATAAAAGAGTGAGTGTTCAGTCAGGCCTCTATTATTCATCCTTCGGACAGGAACTGTCAGGAATTACTTCCTTCGGAGGTTTCCAACCCTATGATTATACAAAAAGCGGCCGGAATTTTGAGGTATTGACAACCAGTGGTCTGGTATATACAAGTAATGCAGATATCTTCCTTATTGACAGCAGATCGGACAGCAGATTAACAACGAGGTATACAAAGGATTACTTCGACCCGACAAAGGCAAATCTTCAGTATATCGACAATTCACTGAGACAGAATTTCAGCTACCTCGAACTGCCTTTAATCGTCAGATATAAACTCATTGATAAAACAATCGATTTTAACCTGGTAGGGGGATTGTCATCCAACCTCCTGGTTAACAATTCAGTTTATGCCGCTGTCGACGGTGGGAAATATCAGGTTGGAAAGACTGAAGGCCTGAACCTTGTTACATTCAGCAGTTCACTGGGAATGGGAATGGAATATAATATCTCAAATAACCTTTCCCTGAACCTCGAACCTACATTCAGATATTACCTCAACCCTGTCAGCCAGACAATGGGATTAAGAATTCACCCATATTCCTTCGGCATATTTTCCGGAATTTCCTACCGGTTCTGACAGAACCATTCAGGATGTTGATAATTTGATCATTCCCGACATTCCCTTATAATCTATTCAGGCGAAAAAATAGTACCTTTGCATTTTGTTTTTTAATAACAGGATTTTATGAAAGTTCCCGGAAAGATCACTGTACTCACAACATCCTTACTGATTACAGGATTATTACTCATTTTTTCGGTATTGCATGGCTTTAAGGTTTTCAGCAACCCACCACGGGCGGAAGAAAGATCAGATACCTTGTTTTTCAATAAGCCTTACAAACTTCCCGGTGAAGTTACATTTGCAGGGGAGAAGATGCCTCTTGAGAATTTTGATACTAAAGAAAGTCTTGATCGTGAGATACTTATAAGTGCCTACCGACACTCATCAACCATTCTGATAATAAAAAGGGCCAACCGTTACCTTCCTGTTATCGAAAAGATACTTAATAAGAACGGGGTGCCAGACGATTTTAAATATCTTGTGGCGGCAGAAAGTGAGTACAGCAATTTGATATCGCCTGCCGGGGCCACCGGTTTCTGGCAGATAATGCAGGCTACCGGAAGGGAACAGGGGATGGAGATAAATTCTGTTGTTGATGAGAGATACCATATAGAAAAATCGACTCAGTTTGCATGTGATTATTTCAGGAAATCGTATGAAAAATATGGTAACTGGACGCTGGCAGCAGCTTCATACAATGGCGGAAGGGCGGCAATAGATGAGCAGATCCGGATCCAGCGCCAGAACAATTATTATGATCTTCTGCTTACAGAGGAAACTGCCAGGTATATTTTCAGGGCGGTTGCCTATAAGCTTGTAATCACTGATCCCGGAAGCTACGGGTTTGATATTTCCGGTGATGAACTCTATCCTGAGCTGAATTATTATGAGGTTAAGGTAGATAGCGCCGTGGCTGATTTTTCGGAATTTGCAGAAAAGTATGGAACAAATTACAAATTACTTAAGTTCCTTAATCCCTGGCTCCGGAAACCCTACCTGACCCCAGCTCCGGGGAAAGAATATTATATTAAAATACCTGCTGAAGGAATGCGTAATCCTGAAAGTACGGAATCAGTCAACTGATCTATTCCCTGCCTGCTGATTAAGATGAGCGAAGAAATTAAAGTACTTGGAGCCAGGGTTCATAATCTGAAGGACATAGATGTTACAATTCCGCGTAACAGGCTGGTGGTTATAACCGGCCTCAGCGGAAGCGGGAAATCGTCTCTTGCTTTTGATACAATCTATGCTGAAGGCCAGAGAAGATATATGGAAACGCTGTCGGCTTATGCTAGACAGTTCCTCGGAGGGATGGAGAGACCCGATGTGGATAAGATAACCGGCCTTAGCCCGGTGATCTCCATTGAGCAGAAAAGTACAAACAAGAACCCGAGATCGACAGTCGGAACCATCACCGAGATATATGACTTTCTGAGATTGCTTTTCGCACGGGCTGCTGATGCATATTCCTGGGCCTCGGGCGAAAAAATGGTAAGGTATACTGACGACCAGATAATCGACCTGGTGAAAGAGAGGTTTGCCGGCCATAAGGTATATTTCCTTGCCCCTTTAGTAAAGGGAAGAAAGGGTCACTACAGGGAACTTTTTGAACAGCTCAGGAGAAAAGGTTATCTCAGCGTCCGCGTAAATAACGAGATCCGGGAAATAAGTCACGGTATGAAGCTCGACCGTTATAAGATACATTTCATAGAGCTTGTTATTGATAAATTCACTGTAGGGGATGTTACGGACAAAAGGCTGAGAGACTCAATTCATGTAGCACTCGACCAGGGCGACAATGTAATGATGGTCCTTGACAGCGTAAGCAACGAGCCGCGTTTCTTTAGTCGCCAGCTGATGTGTCCGGTGACCGGGATATCATATAATGAGCCTGCACCTCATTCATTTTCTTTCAATTCACCCCAGGGAGCATGCCCTCATTGCAACGGACTGGGTGAGATATCCAGCATCGATGAAAAAAAGCTTATACCCGACGGGGAACTTAGCATCAGAAAAGGAGGAATAGAGCCTTTGGGGAAGTACAGGAATGTATGGATCTTCTGGCAGATAGAAGCCATCGCCGAAAAGAACGGATTTACTCTTGATACTCCCATAAAGGATATTCCCGAAGAAGCCCTGTATAAGATCCTTTATGGATCCGATGAGGTGCTGAGGCTGTCAAATACACCTCTCGGAATGACCTCAAACTACCTTCTTACATTCGAGGGAGTGGTTAATTTTATCGGTAACCTCGAAGCAGTTGATGCCAGGAAAAACGGTACAAGAATGAAGGGCCAGTACGTTCAGTATCAAACCTGTCCTGAATGTAATGGTTCGCGGTTAAAGAAAGAAGCTTTGTATTTCAGGATTGCAGAGAAGAATATCGGTGATATCTCTGCAATGGATATAAAGGAACTGTCAGAATTCCTGTTACATATTGATGAGAAATTGTCGTCAAGACAGCGCCAGATAGCATCAGAGATCCTTAAGGAGATCAGGTCGAGAGTCGGATTTCTCATGGATGTGGGGCTGGATTATCTTTCCCTGAACCGTGGAGCCAGAACACTCTCCGGAGGCGAAAGTCAGAGGATCAGACTTGCAACTCAGGTTGGTTCGAAGCTCGTCAATGTACTTTATATACTCGATGAACCAAGTATTGGTCTTCATCAGCGTGATAACCGCCGCCTTATCAACTCTCTCAGACAGCTCAGGGATGCAGGAAATTCAGTTATTGTTGTTGAGCATGATAAGGAAACAATATTATCAGCAGATCATATAATTGATATGGGCCCCGGCGCAGGTGTCCACGGAGGCCTGGTTGTGGCAGAGGGAAGTCCGGCTGAGATCATAAAATTTGATTCCCTTACAGCAAGGTACCTGTGCAATAAAGAGAAACTGATTATTCCGGAATCGCGACGGACAGGGAACGGGAAATTCCTGACTCTCCGGGGAGCCTCCGGACATAATCTTAATAATGTAGATCTTACCATTCCGCTCGGCACCCTTGTGTGCGTAACAGGTGTATCGGGAAGCGGGAAATCATCACTTATAAACCAGACACTGCATCCGGTGCTGGCCAAAAGGTACCATCGTTCAGGCAAAGCTGCTTTGCCCTACAGCGAAATTGAAGGACTTGCTTATCTCGATAAGGTGATTGAAGTCGATCAGTCCCCTATCGGGAGAACACCAAGATCCAATCCTGTAACCTATACCGGTGTGTTCACAGATATAAGGAAGTTATTTGAACAGACAACGGAGGCAAAGATCAGGGGATTTGCAGCAGGGAGATTTTCATTCAATGTAAAGGGAGGAAGATGCGAAAGCTGTGAAGGAGCAGGGGTCAGAACAATTGAAATGAACTTCCTTCCAGATGTGTATGTGCATTGTACCGACTGCAACGGGAAACGCTACAACAGGGAAACTCTTGAAGTGAAATATAAAGGCAAGTCAATAGGCGATGTTCTGGATATGACAGTAAATATGGCAGTCGATTTTTTTGTAAATATTCCTTCAATACATCATAAGATCAAGACCTTGCAGGATGTGGGCCTTGGTTATATAAGGCTTGGGCAGCAATCAACGACCCTTTCGGGCGGGGAAGCTCAGAGGGTGAAATTGTCAACCGAGCTTTCGCGCAGGGATACGGGAGAAACACTGTATATCCTTGATGAACCGACTACCGGCCTTCATTTTGAAGATGTAAGGGTTCTCCTCGACGTTCTCAACAAGCTTGTCGACAGGGGAAATACAGTCATTATTATTGAGCATAACCTGGATGTGATAAAAATGGCTGATTACATCATCGACCTTGGCAAAGAAGGAGGCAGGGAAGGAGGAAATATTGTTTTTTCAGGTACACCCGAAGAGTTGATCATGTGCGCCGACAGCTATACAGGCATATACCTTAAACCGGAACTTATACCTTAATAATTTAATTATATTTGAACCCCTTAAAGAATAACAAATGGGCAAAAACGAAAATCCAGCTGATCTGATCAAGGATGCCTTTACAGAAAAGACATGGCAAGAAATTCATACAACCGATTCGTGGCGGGTATTTAAAATAATTTCTGAGCTTGTTGAGGGATTTGAAAAGCTTTCCCGTATCGGTCCGTGCGTCTCTGTATTCGGATCTGCACGTACACATTATAACGATAAATATTACAGGCTGGCGGAGGAAATTGCCTTTAAGCTTACCCAGAACGGTTACGGTGTAATTACAGGAGGTGGCCCGGGAATTATGGAAGCGGCAAATAAGGGCGCAAAACGGGGAAACGGCAAATCGGTCGGAATTAATATCGACCTGCCCTTCGAACAGAAGCCTAACTACTATATTGATGCCGATAAGCTCATTACTTTCGATCATTTCTTCGTGAGGAAAGTAATGTTCATGAAATATGCCCAGGGTTTTATTGTCTTACCCGGGGGATTCGGGACCTTTGATGAACTGTTCGAGGCTATAACACTCATCCAGACAAGGAAAATAGGTAAGTTCCCGATCATTCTCGTCGGAAGAAATTACTGGAGGGGTCTCGTGGAATGGGTTAAGGAAGTGATGCTTGAAGAAGAAAAAAATATTTCCCCCGACGATCTTAATCTGTTCACAGTTGTCGATACAGCTGACGAAGCTGTTGATTATATCAAGAATTTCTACTCAAGATATCTTCTCAGCCCGAATTTTTGATATATCTGTCCAGCTCCCGGTCTGAATCCTTGCGTTTGATGGTTTCACGCTTGTCGTACTCCTTTTTCCCCTTAGCAATGGCAATTTCAGCTTTTGCCAGCCCTCTCTCATTCAGGAATACCTTTATTACAATTATTGTAAGTCCGCTCTCCTTTACCTTTCTTCCGATCTTATTCAACTCCCTTCTGTTCAGCAGGAGCTTCCTTTCCCTCATAGGATCATGATTATTAAGGTTGCCCCAGTAATATTCGGCAACATGCATTCCCTTGATAAATAATTCATTATCCCTGAACACACAGAATGAGTCAGCCAGCGTGGCTTTTCCGAGCCTGATTGATTTTATCTCAGTACCGGTCAGCTTGATACCGGCAATATATTTTTCAAGGAACTCGTAATCGTGGGAAGCCTTTTTATTTCTTATTACTATATCACCTGAATTCCTTCTCATATTTTGATTTGATGCGAGGATCAAAATTAGTGTTTTTTTGATAACTTGGTTGAAATGAAAAATCGGTCGTCACGATGCCGGAACCCTATAAACTGATTTATGACCTTCTGATAATAACAGGACCAACTGCCTCAGGCAAGACAGCGCTTGCTGCTGCTTTGGCTGACAGGCTTAACGGGGAAATAATTAGCGCTGATTCACGCCAGGTTTACAGGTCAATGGATATTGGCACGGGAAAAGATTATGACGACTATATCGCAGGAGGGAGAAGAATTCCCTGTCATCTGATCGATATTGCCGACCCGGGATATAAATATAATGTATTTGAATACCAGCATGATTTCCTGAGGATCTACAATGATATGAAACAAAGAAGGGTTTTTCCGGTCCTTTGCGGCGGGTCAGGTATGTATATCGACAGTATTGTATCAGGATACAGGATGTTTGCGGTACCTCCTGACCCTGAACTGAGGGCCCGGCTGGAAGAAAAAACCATGGAGGAACTGGTTGAGATTCTCTCGTCGTTTAAGAGACTCCATAACCAGACTGATACCGACACTAAAAAGAGAGTCATCAGGGCAATAGAAATAGAGCAATATAACAGTTCGGGTAACATGAAGCAGACTTTGTTGCCTGAATTAAGATACCTCATTGCCGGTGTAAAAACCGGCAGGGAGACAAGGCGCAGACGGATCAGCGAAAGACTTCAGAAAAGATTTGACGCCGGAATGATTGATGAAGTGAGGCGGTTAATTGACAGCGGTTTAAGTGAGGAAAGCCTTGTATATTATGGTCTTGAATATAAATATATCACACTTTATCTTACCGGAAAGCTGGATTATGATACAATGTTCAGGGAACTTGAGATCGCGATTCATCAGTTTGCAAAGAGGCAGATGACCTGGTTCCGGGGTATGGAACGTAAAGGTATTGTCATCAACTGGATCGACGGGGAGCTTCCAATGGATGAAAAGGTCAGGAGTGTGCTGGCGTTGCTTGAGCGATGAACTTACCTTTGATTCAGGTAGGTGTCCAGCCACCCGAAAAACTCATGTTGCCAGATGAGTGCATTCTGAGGTTTAACAACCCAGTGGCCTTCGTCCTCAAAAAACAGCAATTTGCTTGGAACATTATGAAGCTGCGCAGCGGTAAAAGCCTCCATACTCTGGGTATACGGGATCCTGAAATCGAGCGCTCCGGTTATTATAAGTATCGGGGTATCCCAGTTATCTGCCATAAGATGGGGTGAAAACTGGTAACTCTTTGGCATGTCCCAGTACGGACCTTCAATGTCCTTGTCGGGGTACCATAATTCCTCCGTCGACCCGTACCAGCTTGTAAGGTTAAATACTCCGCAATGAGCTATGAATGATTTAAATCTTCCTCCGTGCATTCCGGCAAGATAGAATACGGATGATCCTCCATAGCTTGCACCTGCGGCAGCGAGACGCTTTTCATCAACAAAAGGTTCTTTTGCCATGGCATCGGTGGCATCGAGATAATCCTGAATATTCTTTCCCCCGTAATCGCCTGATATCTGCTCTTTCCAGGCTTGTCCGAAACCCGAGCTGCCCCTCCTGTTCGGAGCGATCACAATATACCCTTTTGCAGCCATGAGCTGGTAATTCCAGCGGTACGACCAGCTCTGTCCCAGCGGCCCCTGCGGACCTCCCTTGCAGAAAAGAAGTGCAGGATATTTCTTTGCAGGATCAAAATCGGGAGGATAGATTATCCACATCTGCAGATCCTTATTATCCTTTGTAATAATATACCTTTCCTCGGTCTTTCCCATTTTAATCGATTCATAAATCGATTTGTTAATGAAGCTTATCTGTTTCACATTTCCGGTTCCTGGATCAACTGCCGAAAGTTCAGCTGCCATCGACATCGACTGGATACCGGAGATAAGAACTCCCGCTTTAAGCTTTATGGGTCCGAGGTCATGTATACCTTCTGTTACTTTTGTAACTCCATTTCCCGAAAGATCAGTCCTGAAAACCTGGGCAGTCCCCAGATAAGCACATGTAAAATATATTGTTGAATTATCAGCCCATGCAATATTTTCGGCATCAAAATCCCATCCGCGGGTAACCCAGGTGATATTCCGGGTTTTGATATCATAGACGAACAGGCGGTCGAGATCTGACTCATATCCTTCACGTTCCATGCTCTGCCAGGCTATTTTTGAACCATCCGGAGAAAAAACGGGGTATTTGTCGTAACCATGGTTCTTTTCAGTAATGTTGATCTCTTTCCCAGACGATAACTCATAAAGGAATATGTCGGTATTAGTGCTCTTTGCGTCCGCCATACCACTCATTCTCTTGGTCGTATAAGCTATATAGTTCCCGTCGGGGCTCCATGCTATTTCGTTCTCATCAAAATATGGAGCTGTGGGCGATTCATATTTCTGGCCTTCCATTATATCCTTCTCACCCGATACACTTTTACCGTTAAAGGATACAACAAATACATGGCTGTATGAATAATCACTCCAGTAATTCCAGTGACGGTACATCAGGTCGTCGATAATCCTGACTTTTGCTTTGGGGAGGTTATACTTTTCGTTTGCGGTCTGATCGAGCTTAACTCTGCGGGTAAAGAGAATCTTATTTCCTGCCGGGGATATACTGTAACTGTCAAAGTTTTCCAGGCCATTGACTTCCATTTTCTCTGATCCGTCGGCTTTCATTGTCATCAGTTTCCCTGAGCTGACAAAGGCTACATACTGGCCGTTGCTGAACCATTGCGGAGAGCTGGCCCCACCTGTGGTAAGCTGAACTGGTTCGCCTCCCGCTGATTGTATTTTAAAGATATTGGTTCTTCTTGCTTCAGTTTCTGCATTTATCTCTGTAACGGTATAGACCACTGATAAACCGTCGGGCGAAAGGTCGAATGATCCCAGCCTGCTGAATTTCCACAGGATCTCCGGTGTCATCACTCCTCCGGCCTTCTCTTCTGCTGTAAGCTCATTGCTGAACTGAGGTACAGTCGTTTCGGTTACAGTCTTTTTATTCCTGCAGGCTACTGAACAAAGTAAAACCACAAGAATTACCGGTAAGAGATATCTTTTCATCTGGAACTTATTTAAGAATTATTGATTTTTAAGGGCTTCCGATACTTTTGTTTTTAGTTCGTCATACAATTCAGGGTTATCCTTCAGGATCTGTTTCACGGAATCCCGTCCCTGTCCGATCTTGGTCTCGTTATAGCTGAACCACGATCCGCTTTTTTTGATGATATTAAAATCTGTTCCAAGATCAACTATCTCTCCAAGCTGGGAAATTCCCTCGCCATAAAGGATATCGAAATCTGCTTTCCTGAACGGAGGTGCAAGCTTGTTCTTGACGATCTTGACCCTGGTCCGGTTCCCTATGATCTCCTCACCGTCCTTCAGCTGGTTTGTCTTTCTTATGTCGAGTCTTACCGAGGCATAGAATTTCAGTGCGTTTCCTCCGGTGGTCGTTTCCGGATTACCGAACATGACCCCGATTTTCTCCCTGAGCTGGTTAATAAAAACACACGATGTATTTGTTTTACTGATATTTGCGGTCAGCTTTCTGAGTGCCTGCGACATAAGCCTTGCCTGAAGACCCATCTTTGAGTCGCCCATTTCACCCTCAATTTCAGCCTTCGGGGTCAGTGCGGCTACCGAGTCGATGACTATAATGTCGAGAGCCCCGGAACGGATGAGGTTATCAGTTATTTCAAGAGCCTGTTCTCCGTTATCGGGTTGTGAGATAAGAAGATTTTCCACATCAACACCAAGCTTCTCGGCATAATTCCTGTCGAAAGTATGTTCGGCATCTATAATTGCAGCTATTCCTCCGTTCTTTTGAGCTTCGGCTATGGCGTGAATTGCAAGTGTTGTTTTTCCCGAAGCTTCAGGACCATAAATTTCGATAACGCGGCCACGGGGTAATCCACCTATCCCGAGAGCTGCATCCAGTCCTATTGAACCTGTCGAAATAACCTGTATATTTTCAATGGCACGGTCGCCCAGCTTCATAATGGTTCCTTTACCATAATCCTTTTCTAACTTCCCGATTGTTACTTCAAGTGCTTTCAGCTTTTCCTTGTCGATCTCTTTAGTTTCTTTACTCATATTAATTGTTATATTACTGATACATTTTAAGAATCTGGTCAGAGTGTGCTTTCGTATTTACTTTTGTAATTATATTTTCAATGATCCCTTTTTCATCAATAACAAAGGTCGTTCTTGCGATACCTAAAAAAGACTTTCCATAAAGGCTCTTTTGGGTCCAAACGCCGTAATCTTCGAGGATCTTCCTGTTGGTGTCGGCAATGATCGGGAACGGAAGCGAATATTTATCTGCAAATTTTTTATGGGATTTTTCGCTGTCAGCGCTTACGCCGACGACGGCAAAGCCATTTTGCAAAAACATTTTATAGTTATCCCTCAGATCGCAGGCTTCTGCAGTACATCCCGGAGTGTCATCCTTCGGGTAGAAATAAAGGACAAGTTTTTTCCCTTCAAAATCCTCCGATCTTACCCTATTGCCGTTCTGGTCAATCCCTTCAAATGAAGGAGCCTTCATACCCTTCTTTTAATTGTGTCATGGTTTGACTGATTTTGTTATTATGGGTAAATTTACAAAGTTTTTTGACACTAATCTTTTATTTTAACTGAACTTCATTTTTTCAGTTGGCTGGCTTGATTTTTGCGGTAATCATTTTGACCCTAAACATTTGATGTTATGAAAAAGACAGCATTGATGTTTTTTGTTTGTCTTCTTTTATTTTCCTGTGAGAAAGACTATTTAATTCCCGATAAAGAAGTTCCCGGTTGGTTGAAGTCAAAAATTAATCAGGATGAACAAATAATGCATGATAATCCTTCCTCATGTTTAAATTATGGTGCCTGGTTGCGTTATAGCTGGAAGGATGAATTCTATTTTGAATATCATTGTTCCTGTAGTTCCTCATCTCCAAGAGCAATCTCAACAAAAGGCGATACCCTTCATATCTGGGCAAACGATGTCACAACAGATTATTACAAAGAAAAATGTTGCAGACAGTTGGTGTGGAAAGCACCTGAATATGGAGATTCGCCCTGGTAGTTATTTTCATTTCGAATCCCTGCAATTTACCCGGGGTATAATCCATTAAATCCCTGCCTACACTGCTACCTGTGATAACAATGTGGTCATAATTTCCATGAAACTTATTTTGTGGTTATCTTTGCTTGTAAATTATGTTATAAAAACGAAAACTGTATATAACTGTTTATCTATAAATAAGTTGTAAAATATTGAAATACAGAGTAAAATACGGACAGTTAACTGTCAGATGCCGCACTCTGTGGCTGGCAGTCATTGCTTTGATGTTACATGGGACTATGCTGTTTTCTCTGGAAGCTCAACAGAAAGTAACCAGGCAATCGGCTCTTGATGCATTTAACAAAGATAAATTTGAGCTGGCTTACGATCAGTTCACTGAACTGCTGGTCACTTTCCCCAGGGATCCGGTGTACAAATATTATTCGGGTGTGTGCCTGGTGAAGCTGCAAAGGGACCCTGATGAAGCAACAGATTTGCTCCTGCAGGCACGAAGGGATGGGGCAATGGTGAGATCCGTTCCCCCGGATGCCCTGTTCTGGCTTGGCAGGGCACAGCAGATGGCAGGAAGATTTAGTGAAGCCATTGCCTCCTTTAATGAATTCACCGAACAGTCTGGGAGAAAAGCTGCCAGGGAACTCGGGACTCCGGAATTTATTCAGCAGTGTCAGGAAAAGAAAGGCCAGATCGCCAGGGCTGCGGTATCGCGGGTTGAGGTTGTGGATAAGGCTAAGGTTGAGGTTGAGGGTGAGGCTGAGGATAAGATTGAGGTTAAGGCTGAGGTTAAGGTTGAGGAAAAGGCTAAGACTGAGGTTGAGATTCCTGTTTACAGGCCGGCCGGAACTGAGGTTTATACCAGGAAAGCTGATAGCTCAGCTGCGGCAAACACTGCCGGGACTGCTACTTTGAAAACAGAAAAACCCGTTAAGCCTGCTCCCTCTGTTGCAGTGAAGGATACAACTTACAAAGCGGCTCTGGATGAGCATGTTGCCGAAGCAGTCAAGCAGCCTGCATCAGCCGGGGTACTTAGCCTGTTCGGCATTGATCCGGAACTGGTATATAAACGGGATGAAAAGATCCGGATCAATCCAAAGCACCCTGCTGGATTGATCTACCGCATCCAGATGGCAGCCTTCAGGAATCAGGTGGCTACATCTTATTTTATGGGAATTGCCCCGGTTTACGGAATAAGGAATGCATCTACCGGGGTTACAACCTATTATGCAGGGATGTTCAGAAAGATTGATGATGCAAGGAAAGCCCTTCCACAGGTGAGACAGACAGGATTCAGGGATGCCTTCCTGGTTGCATTTTCAGGGGGTAAGCCTGTTTCTTTGGAAAGAGCTGCCATCCTTGAAAAGGAGTGGGGAATAATACCTTTCATGCCGGATGAACATTTAATAAAGGAGATCCAGGCAGATACAATTCCCCCTACACTATCATTCAGGGTGGAGGTCGCAAGAACAGAAAAGCCTGTAAGCGAACAAAGCTATGAAGAGATGAAAAAGCTTTCCGGGACCAGGGGTCTCGATATCGAATCTCTTCACGACGGGAATATTGTTTACCTGATAGGGAAGTTCATTACTTTCGAAAGCGCAGAGGATTATGCTGATCTGCTTGTGAGGAATGGTTACCGTGATTCAAAGGTTGTTGCCTGGCTTGGTAAAAAAGAGATCCCTGTTGAAACGGCAAAGCAGCTTTTTGAAAGCCTGAAATGAGTTATTTTATATAGAACCCGATCATTTCCCTTACCGCTTTCCGGCATACCTCACATAACCCACCGGGTGTATTGCTTTTCATTGTACATTCCATCTGAGGTCTGAAGATCCCTTTTGCAGAATAACCTCCGCCCTCAAATAAACCGACTATACCATTGTATTTTGCTTCAGCCGGTGTTGGTACGGGAATATTTCCGGCAATCATTTTCTTCCACTTTGAATCAAAGTTCACAAGTGTTGTAATATTAGGTTCCCAGGGCTCCACTTTAAGCGGGTAGAACTCCTCGTATGCAACCGTTGAGGAATAATATTCATCAGCCAGTCCGGCAAATCCGTGACCAAGTTCATGAACGAATACATGAGCTGAAAGTGGATGATCGGCAGTTGTACAGCTGTAATAGTTATATACTCCGCCTCCTCCATATTTCGGACTGTTAATAAGTATGATGATATTGTCGTGAGGAACTACGGCAGCATAATCGTTAACTGTTTTAATGTCCTGTGTTGTAAGGTAACGGTCAAGGTCAAATGTATAAAAGCTTGAATTCATAATTGTGGACACATAGATCCCGTCTCCCGGGATATCGGTACCTGATTCTGCCGATACCGCTTCAACAGCCCATATATTGAACTTGTCCTTAAATTCGCTGAAAGGTGGTTCCTCAAGCAGAACAGCTGTAACCTCTTTTTACATCTTCCCTGAATTTAGCCATTTCATCTGCCCTGTAACCTTCGGCAATAAAAGCCAGATCGACATTCACCTCAGGATCTCCTGCATGGATGAATCTTTGTTATACCGGCATCAACAGGTTTTTCTTTCCGGATGAAGTAATCATCAGGATCAATATTTGTTTCATAAAGTTTTTCAAATGATCCGTTGGCCAGACGCTGACTCAGAATAAATTTTACCTTATTACGGGGAAACGGCATTGTTGCAACTTCGGGGAAGCTTCTTTCCATCACTTTCGCTTCTGCCGTGGTCTGCCATTCCTGGTAAAGGGTACAGAAACCCCGTGAATAGATCAGCCTGGTTCCGGTGGAATCAAAAACCTCATATTTAAAACTACCGTAATTGAACGGATCAATAAGGTTTGTTTTTGATCCTCCGTAGAAGGGTTCTTCCTTCATCCCGACCGGGTAAACAGTAGTTTTTTTATTATTTCCGGCGAGCATATAATCGAACCGGAGCACCTTATCGGTGAAATATTTATTAAAACTCTCCTGTCCGGCCGCCAGAACAGGAAGAAGAGTCATTAAAAAAAAGGTTAAGTGTCTCATAACATGACCTGATTTTGATCAAAAAAGCAAAGCTAAGATATTAGATGATTCATGCGTTAATAATTTGGCTAAATTTGCCGGAGTAAAATTTAACGAGGAATTATGGCAGATCTAAATACACGCATAAGCGATTTTCTCTGGAAGGATCTTTATGAAAAGCAAAATAATCCGGAAGAAGGATCCGTTCTGGGAAGCGCTGCGCAGCACCGGTACTGAACTGTGGCTCGATACCGGCGATATGGATGAAGCCGAAGCGAACTGGTCGGCCGAAATGAGTGCCCTTACGACAAACAACACTCTTCTCAATAATGAGATCCAGAAAGGCATCTATGATGTTTTCGATTTCCGAGGCGAAACATATTGTAAGTCATCTTCCCCTAAATGAAAGAGTGAAGGAGATTGCATTTATCCTGAATGCCAGGCATCGTCTCGGGCTGGCAACAAAATTCGGGGGATGGTAAGCGTTGAGCTTCATACCGATACTGCCCATGATATCAAGGCAATTGAATATTACGGGAAGAGATTCCATGAACTGTGTCCCGACCAGTTCATTGTAAAGGTTCCATATACTGCAGAAGGTCTTATCGGTGCGAGAAACTGAAGGAAGCGGTGTGAGGATCAATTTTACCCTGGAGTTCAGTGCCCGTCAGAATGTGATAGTTACAAGTGTTGCCCAGGCCGGATTTTACGAATGTTTTCCTCGGGAGGATAGGAGCTTTTATGATAGATAATAAACTTGGCGACGGCGATCGGGCAGGAGAGATGGCAGTTATCTCATCCCAGAACTCGGTAACGGGACTCTCGGCAAAAAATCCCTGGCAGACCAGGCTGATCGCAGCAAGTCTGAGGAATTATAATCAGCTGGAACTGCTGGCGGAACAGAATAATTTAATAATGCCGCCAAAAGTAGCTGCAGCCGGAAGAAAATCTCAGCCGGGTAAATTCGTTTCCCGGATGCATGAGAATTACCGGAACGGCAGGTTGCTCGACAGGTGCGCAAGTCAGTCGAGGTCCAATTGCCCGCGGTCCGGAAAGCAGCGGTGAACTACGACATCAAGACCGCGGCCGCGCGAAGGGCCGAAGGCAGGCCGCCGGAGAAACCCGAGAAGCGCGGCCGTGCGCGGCGGTCGGGAGGAAGAAGCTGGCGCAGACGACTGCACACCTGTGTCGTAAACACCATCAACACCAAGAAGCTCAGGACCGGGGCCTGTCGGCGGAGACGCACCTGCAAAAGCAGGGTGCAGAAGCTCTGGAAGGAACTCCGGAAGTTCGGCCGCGAACCGGAGAAGCAGGACAAATGCCGGGCCGAGTTTGAGCAGCAGCTCATCGTCGAGAGGTGGCTTGATGCGAAGACCGTGCAGACCGTCCTCTCCGCGGTTGTCGACCTCTTTCGCCGGACAGAACTCACGGGCCGGTAGTTGATACGCCGGCGCGGGTGGAGGCCCAAGGTGTAGGAGGCGTCTGGCAGGGTGGGGGAGATGCTTGGCGCATCACGCATGACGCCAGAGGCGGGACGCAGCGTCACGAAAAAGGTTGCTCGGCCCAGTCGATCACTCCGTACTCCTGTCGTCGCGGCGAAGATGCGCTGGCTGCGGCCGGGCTTGACTTCAGTCGTGATGTGCGTTGAATGTCTGTATGGCAGGACTGGCTCGGTCCAGAGCCCGGCACTTCGAGAGGTACTGACATCGGCAACAAGCGGCGAGCGTCCTCATTCACCAAAGGTGCCACTTGGTTCGGCAGGGCACAAGCGTTGGCCGGGTTGTTCAGGCAAGATAGGGAGGGCAGATGAAGATGCTGCGTTGGTATGCGGTCCTGGCTCTGCTGGTAGCTCAATCTTCAGGCTATGACTTATGGCGGTCGGTTAACCGGGTACCGCCGCGCCATTGGCCGCGTGTGCGACCGATTCGGCACCAACCGTGGTCTTGGCGCCATCGGCAGTGGGATCCGCGCGACGCTGTTCTGTTCGACCGACAATGGCTTAGCTATGTGGTCCGTGCGGGCTGACTCGCTAGGGTTCAGGCCATGGGCGATGACCTTCGCACCGGGCGACCGACAGACGGTCTTATGCCTGCGGCAGGCAGAATCTGGAGGAGCACGGACCAGGGCGCGACATGGCAGCCGGCTTCAACTCCGGGGGTGGGTCGCTTCTACTTCGGGCTGGCGGTCACAAGACAGCGGCCGGATGAGGTCTGGGCAGCAGGTCACTTCGCTACGACCTCGGGCGGGCAGGCAGTTGTCGCAAAGAGCACCGACTGCGGGTTAAGTTGGACCGAGTTCATCTGCGACTCATCGCTCAGAACCGGCGCGCAGTCTGCTGCGCCCTACCGACGAACGACAGTCTTGTCTACGCGGGCGGTGCAGTGGCTGGTCAGGCGGTCATCTGGAGAGCACTAATCGCGGGTCGTCGTGGATCGCACACCCCTGCCGGTACCGGTGCTGGACTCAGGCGAGTTTAGCCAGCCACCGCCACAGGAAGAGCCATATAGAGGTGCGGGTCCATACCCTGTGCGTCAACTCCATCGCTCCATACACGGTGACGGCCGCGGTGGAGTGGGCCTCTCGGCCCTCTCCGTTCATCGAACTCAGGGCAGTCGTGGAGAACCACCGCCCGAACATGGCTGAGGCACATTCAATGACGTTCGCACCAAACGATGCGAACTTCGGATTGGTCGGGCTCACCAATGACGTTCGGCAGACGACTAACGGCGGAACTTCTGTGGAACGGGTGCTCTCGGATCCGCCTGCAGGCGGTGTTGTTCGCTGTCTTGCCATCTCCTCGGATGGGGCAAGAACTTCATGGTGCGCGACGCCGACCAGCATCTACCGCTCGACCAACGGCGGGTTGAAGTGGTATGCGGCCAAGGTGACCGGCGGAGGACGCATATCTGCTGTTCATGTATCCAGACGCGGCAATGAGGAGGTGTTCGCCGCGAGTGGCTACGGCTACTGCTCGACCGACCACGGTACGCACTG
>CAVOWZ010000003.1:0-53556 GCA_963700275.1 uncultured Bacteroidales bacterium
TTGATGATACGAATCCTGTTAAAGAGGAAGTTGAATATATCGATTCAATAAAGGAAGACATCCGATGGCTTGGTTTTGACTTCGAAGACCGTGAATATTATGCTTCCGATTATTTCGGAAAGCTCTTTGAATTTGCAATTGACCTGATTAAAAAGGGCCTTGCCTATGTTGATGATCAGCCTGCTGATATTATTTCCTCACAGAAAGGTACACCAACCCAGCCCGGAACGGAGAGTCCGTTCAGGAAAAGGTCTGTCGCGGAGAGCCTCGACCTGTTTTACAGGATGAATGAAGGTGAATTTGAAGAGGGAAGTTGTGTATTAAGGGCCCGTATTGACATGACTACTCCCAATATGCATATGCGCGATCCCATTATCTACAGGATCATAAAGACACCTCATCACCGTACAGGCGACAAATGGAATGTATACCCGATGTACGATTTTGCCCATGGCCAGTGCGATTATTTTGAAGGTATTACTCATTCGCTTTGCACCCTCGAGTTTGAGATCCACAGGCCACTGTATGACTGGTTCATTGATCAGCTGAAGACATCAGATTACAGGCCAAGGCAGATTGAATTCAACCGCCTTAACCTCACATATACTGTCATGAGCAAGAGGAAGCTCCTCGAGCTTGTCAGGGATGGTAAAGTAAGCGGTTGGGATGATCCCAGGATGCCTACACTGTGCGGATTGCGAAGAAGAGGATATACACCGGAATCGATCAGGAAATTCATCGATCTGATTGGATATACAAAGGTTGAAGCGATAAATGATGTTTCTCTTCTCGAACATGCCGTACGTGAAGATCTGAACCTGAAGACTCCAAGGGTTTTTGGAGTGCTGGATCCGCTAAAAGTAATAATTACAAACTATCCGCAGGATAAGGTTGAAGAGGTTGAATTAATCAACAATCCCGAAGATGAAGCTATGGGATCCAGAAAGGTCCCGTTCAGTAATGAGGTTTATATTGAACGTGACGATTTTATGGAAAATCCGCCAAATAAATTCTTCCGTCTGGCTCCCGGAACTGAAGTTCGTCTGAAAGGCGCTTATATAATCAAATGTGAATCATTCAGGAAGAATGACAAAACCGGGCTGATCGAAGAGGTGTACTGTACATATGATCCTGCAACAAGAAGCGGTGAACATTCTTCGGGTAAAAAAGTTAAAGGAACTCTGCACTGGGTATCGGCCCGGCATTCAATTGATGCGGAAGTAAGGCTTTATGACCGCTTATTCAACCATGAGGATCCCGCCGGACAAAAAGATGCGGATTACAGGGAATTCCTTAATCCCGATTCGCTCAGGGTACTTACAGGCTGTAAGCTTGAGCCTTCCCTCGGTTCGGCAAAACCATCAGAAAAATTCCAGTTCCAGAGGCTCGGGTATTTCTGTGTCGATCCCGATTCATCGGCATCAAATCTTGTCTTCAACCGCACTGTTTCGCTGAAGGATACGTGGGCGAAGATTAGTAAGGGGTGAGTTGTGAGCGGTGAGTGGTGAGTCCCTCACATGCACTGTCATTGCGAGTCCCGCCAAAATCCGGTATAAATAATACAATGGCAACCCCCGGGATGAAGCAATCTGTTACGTACCTTTGAAATTTCTGTCCCTGTCTTCTTCCCGGTTCCATTCGTCAAAATAACTTCATATCCCGTATCAATTATTACCCGGTTGGCATTATTTTTGTCTGATAATCAGTATATACCTGATTTTTCTATGTCCAACCCAAAGGAATGAATATGAAAGCTATTTCAAAATTTCTGATGTTTATACTGTTCCTTCCTGCCGTTACCGGTCTCTTTTCATGTGAAAAGTCTTCCGTTAATAATGGCAAGGGAACAGCTGAATTCTCTGTTGCACTGCCGGATGACGGTGCAAAATCTGCTCTTACATCTGACACCGTGAAGGTAGCATACCAGTTGATGGTCTCAATTGAAGATATGGAAGGCACGGTTATTATGAGTGACAGCCTTATCCCAATGTATATTTTCGGGACAAGTTATGTAAGTGAAAATATTAAACTGAAGACCGGTCAGTATAAACTTACCAAATTCATGGTCATTAATCCGGCCGGAGAGGTGGTATATGCAACACCGGTTGAAGGATCAGAACTGGCATACCTGGTGAAAGATCCTCTTCCCCTGCTTTTCACAATAAATGCTGAAAGGACAACAAAGGTTATCCCTGAGGTACTTTATGTAGGTCAGCATACACCGGGGGAATTCGGGTATGCCGGGTTCGGGATGCAGATAATCAAACCTCTGCATTTCTGGACAGCATGTGTATTGGAGAATCCTACCGGAATAACTCCATCTCTATACACAACTGCAAAGCTGACGGTTCATGCACCTGACGGATGGCATTATAGCTTCAGACTGGAGGAGTCTGTAAATCATCTTATAATTCGCGGAGGATATGCACTTTATACCTTCCTGGTTGAAAAAGAAGGGTATAATCCCCGGAAATATGAGTTCTCCCAAAGAGAATTGCTTGCCACATCAGCAACAAATCCACTTATTCTAAAAATTGGTGCCGGAGGAAGTGAATTAAAGCTGCTTGTGCTTCAGCCCGGTCCGGATGATGGCAAGGATGCCATGATCTCCAATCTTGAGGCCGATAAGAATTTTGGCGATCATAAATATTTTGAAACCACATTTCTTTCTGAACCTGTTCTCACGGTAATGCGTTCCAACAGAAGTCTTATCTGGTTTAATCTAAATGCGTTACCTAAATCGGCAGTTATAAGGAAAGTTGTACTTCATCTTATGTATGATATTCCCATACCGTTCGATCCTTCTGTTTTTTCGACATCCGCAGACCCTGCTTTTCCCGGCTGGTGCGGCGCGGTTTTACAGAGCATTGCAGAGCCATGGGATGAGCATACGGTAACCTGGAATACCCAGCCGAAAACAGATGCAACGAATCAGGTTTATATTTCACCTTTCATTAAGAATGCGAATTTCCTGGATGTTGATGTTACCAGGCTTTATGTACCCTCTGCAGCTATTCCTGAAGGAGCCCGTACACAAGGAATGTTTTTCAGGCTGTGGCCGACAGAGAAATTTCCGGGGTTCAGGTTTGCATCAAGCGATTATCCGGATGCATCTATGAGGCCGAAGCTGATTATTTATTATACTATCAATTGAACATGAAGCGATTTGCCATATTATTGTTAATAATTGCAGCAATCTTCTCGTGCAAGGAAAGAGAAGATGATCCTGATGTTCTTTCTGCCGACATTATAGTGACAAGGAGCTCATCCGATTATCTGGAAGCTTTGCAAAACCGTTCATCTGATAACAGTGATCCGTTTGATCTGATAAGTGTTGTCATTAAAGGGGATTCGGTAGAGATAACAGTTGCCTATTCCGGTGGCTGCAGGCGTCATACGTTCGAGGTTATCTGGGACGGGACCATTTCGGATACGGATCCTCCCGCAACGGGTATTATAATATTGCATGATGCAAATGGGGATATGTGTGAGGCATACATCACTGAAATACTGAAATTCAGTATGGCCAATCTGGCAGATGACATATCACTCGACACCCTCTTTGTGAATATCATTAATGGTGGAAGTACTGTTGATTCAGCTTCATGTGGAGGGTGGACCCCACCCTTTTCAATTCCGGACGGCGATGACAATTATGAAGTTATTTTCAAAGAGAGTGATGATTGTGTTGTTAAAGTGACCGCTGTACGGGTTATTTGTGGTACAGGTCTTTACGGCAATATGTGGTTTGCGCTTGAGGACAGGGTGGATGCAGGCGCAGAAGGTTCCTGTTTCAATAAATATCTGCAGCCAGTTGCGATAGATAAGTCACCGGATGGATTTGTACCGGTCCTGGGAAAGAAGTATATAATAGGGGCAAGGATTCAGAAGACACATGATTTTATGAACATCCCTGTTTGTCTTGCATATTCCGGGCCGTCTGTTCCCGTGAGGATAATGTGTATTAAGGAGGCTGAATAGTATTTTCCGGAAATCAAGATATTGTTGAAGGGCTTATTGTACGGGCGTTTCGTGCGACGCCCTTATAATTTTCCGGCAGGTTGTTTTTTTCCCTGAAGATTATTTATATTTGCAATCCTTAAAATTGCTCCGTGGTGTAATTGGCAACACGTCTGACTCTGGATCAGAAAAGTTCAGGTTCGAGCCCTGACGGAGCAACCAGATAATCAGATATTTAAACACCTCTCAACGGAGGTGTTTTTTATTTGTTGCCAGGTTCTTGCTAGGTTTTGGGGAGAATTCCAACGAAATCGTTTAAAATAAACAAAGTTTGATGGTTGTTATCTCCACCCAACTCATAATCAGGGGGTCTGTTGGTTCGATCCCAACTGGGCCCACATTTAAAATCAGACACTTACAAAAAGTGTCTTTTTTTTACGCCAGGTTTACGCCAGGTTTTGGACAATAATGGGGTGTTTTTGACTCAGACCTTCTCTTGAAGTAACCATAGAAGGAAGGATATTAATTATTATAGAAAGATCAAATTCAATATACAAATGCAACTGGTCTCACAGGTATTCCATCCCCGTCTTTAATACTAAGTGGCACACCTACAAACAACATATTTTGTTTAGTAATAAGTTTCTCTACATTCACAAGCTCCTCATAGATGCGGATGGCCCTTGAAAGGAAAGAATGATGTATGGGGAGCGCTTTTGCTGTTTGAGAGTCAGTAATAATTGGGTCATTGTTATCGCCGAAACAATCTGCACTAAAGGCGTCAGTACAAAATGCTCTTACGGGTAGTTCTGCAAGATATTCAGCAGTCTTATGAGACAAGGTGATATGTTCAGGTTGTGATTTTCCTGATTGAGGAGGTTTCCAATTCGTGTAAAGCAAAACAACATCCCCAGGAGATACTTTACCTTGAAAAACCTCAATTGGGATAGTCCGCCCGTTGGGATAACTACTTACATCAAACACCTTCAGAGGCCCAACGAATTTTTCAACAGGATAACTGTCAAGGCCACCTGGTCAAAGAAGGACGGATTTTGAAGAAAATCAACTGTGCAGTTAAAATCCAGACTTCAGTTTCCAAATTGCTGAGGCAAAATAAGTTTGACTTCTGCTTTTCAGTGGTGTAACTTTGATCTGACAGAAATACACTTAAATTTCAAGCATATAAAATAAATGGAACCATTATGAAACTAATAATGCACACTGGACAAAATGATCAGGATTCTGTTATTTGCGATCTTTGTAAGCATATATTAATAAGACGCTATACTTGCGAAGCATTCCCCAGGAGATTCCTGAAGAAATTTTGAACAGGAAAAATATTCACTCAAAACCTCTGCCAGAACAAGGAAATGACATCGTGTTTGGATTAAAAAATAACCTGATGATGCCTGTCATATAAAGCGAACAGGCAAATTGAATCCTCAGCTGATATTAGTTTCAGAACTTGATTAATGAGGGAAGCCATAGTTATTCAATTGATGTTTTGTTATGTATCTTAGGTCTTTTCAGACCTTCTTTTAAAGTGGTCAAAGAAGGACGGATTTTTCAGATGTATCACGGCAAAAATGAATTAAAGATATTTCGATTTAATTATCTTTATGGTATCACAATTTGTGACACCATTTGAATATGAACAAATTACCAATCCTTAAAGAGGCAAACCTGGCAAGTTTAATCTACTTCATCAGAGGTGAAAAAGTTATGCTCGATACAGATTTAGCAAAGCTTTATAATGTAGAAACCAGAGTATTAAAACAGGCTGTCAGAAGAAATCTTAATAGATTTCCGAAAGATTTTATGTTTGCACTCACAGGTGAAGAAATAGATCATATGGTATCACAAAGTGTGATACCTTCAAAGCAAATATTTGGTGGTGCCAAACCCTTTGCATTTACAGAACAGGGAATCGCAATGCTTTCAAGCGTATTAAATAGTCGTATAGCTATTCAAGTAAATATCGCGATCCTTAGAACTTTCGTTAAAATAAGACAACTATTAATCGAGCATAAAGATCTTGCTGAAAAAATAGAAAGAATGGAACAAAAATATGATGAACAATTTAGAATCATATTTACCGCTATTCAACAGATGCTCCAGGAAGAAATTAAACCAAAACTAAAAATTGGTTTCAAACAAAAAGGTAAATAATTCCCTGCTTATAACGCGGACAATACAAAGATGCAATAAAAATTTATTGTCAGTTTTTGTCAGCGGCTCATTTTTCTTAGTCCCAGGTTAGTATTGGGAACAATAAGATTATTGAAACAGAAAGGTGCCAGTTTTGGAGCCAGTATTTCCACCATAGATGTATCAAAATTCCAGGCAGAACATGAGATGATAAATAGTAACCCTATCGATCTCACCCCAATACAGCCGTCCCAGATATGCCTCCCAAACCCAAAATTAAATCCTTGTTGTTTCTTAATGAATGTTAAGTGTTTTCAGACCTTCTTTTGAAGTGGTCATAGAAGGACGTATTTTGAAGAAAAGCAAACACTTACAGAACATTTTGGATGTATTTGGTTTTACGCCTGAATTGAATCATCTATCTCGAAAACGTGATAAGTGGTTTTTCATGTTGACAGGTTCAAAAGGCTGGTGGAAGTTACCACCATTCTTAAAACTTAAAGAATCTTGACTTTGCTATCAGCTATGTCCTTCAAAGATATCTGAATGTTGTTATTAGGGGATTTCAATTTCAGTAGGATCATCAGGACTATCTACAATAAACCATTCATCATTTGATAATCTCAGTTCGCTGGCAATTTTATTAATGTCCGCCTTAATATATTTTCCTTCGGCAGAAACGGCGATCTCCCCATTTGGGAGCATAATCTCCCCAGTACCTTCAAAAGAACGATTCCCTTCACTGGTTACCCGCCCTACAATTTTCAATTCTTGTCCAAGTGGTATGGGCTTCCTGAACTTGGTTTTTAACTCCAGTGTCACACCCCATATTTGTTCATTTTTACCAATACAAATGGATCTCGCGATAGTTTCGTCAAGGATAGTCGCTGCTATGCCCCCATGCATCCTACCTGGATATCCTTGATGCTGATCTGAGGGCTTGATTAAAGCTACCAACTCGTTAGTATCGGTTTCGTAGAAATTAGCATGTAGCCCGAAATCATTCTTCACACCGCAAACAAAGCACATCTTTGAGATATGCTGCTTTTTCAGGACTTTTTGTATCATCGGCATTTAAGATATAAAACAAAAATAATTGATTCGGATGGAAAAGCAGAGCACATGACTATCACAGGACAAAATTAAAATGATTGCTAATTGTATGTTTAAGTGTTTTCAGACCCTCTTTTGAAGTGGTCAAAGAAGGACGGATTTAATTGAAACAAATAACATATTTAAGAACCGAGCTTAACTATTAAAAAAAGGAATATTGCTCAATAAAACAAGGAGCAAGATAAAAGTCTTTATTGCTGGGAATTAACCAATTTCTCTTTCAATATGTGTTAATAAGCTAAGGGCTGGTAAAATTATTTTGATAAGGGAACCAAAAAGGTTGGATTACTTATTTTCAATCCAATATTCCCCTTCCCACTCGACAAGATAGATGTTTTTAGTAATATATCTACCCTTTGCAGTAGCAGCCCCCTGGATGTTTTTGAACTGGCCTGTACCATGTACCCAGGTTAAATTGACTACTTCAATAACTGCGACAGGAGTCCCATCTGCAGAAAGTGTTGTAGTAATTTTGCCTTCAAATTTTCCAAAAGCACTATCGTCCTTTTTCTTCGTTATTGAGTAGCCCTGAATAGGTCCATTAAAATTAACAAGATCAGAAGTTACAATGTTAATTACCTGAGCTCCATTCATATAATCAGTCTCACCCGTACTAACATTAACTCCTTCAGCTTCAATTATGGAAAGTATATGGCCCTCGATGTCACCAACATTGATCCTTTCCTGCCTGGTATAAGCAATGGTCTGCTTTCCAGCGACTTTGAATTTTTTAAGTCCTTCCATGATTTTTACCTCCTTCTGTTTAAAATGTTTTAGCCCTCAGCTTATTAAATACACTTGTGGATTTTATACTAAACCATATTTAAATCGAAGTTACATTGGAAATAAGTCAAAGTCAAATATATTTTCAACACCTACTATCTAAATGCTTCATCTGAAATAGTTTGATGTGGTTTCATGAAATGTTTAGTCTTTTCAGACCTTCTTTTGAAGTGGTCAAAGAAGGACGGATTTTGAAGAAAAGCAGACAATTAAAGAAAGATTCCTGTCCTACCAAACAAGAATTATGTTGGAATTTTATAGCACTTGTATATCGACCCCTCTGATTCTTATATCGTCTATTTCACAAAATCCGACTCCCAGCTTCTGACTTACGAAGCAAAATAAACTTGACTTTGGGTCTTAATTATCGTAACTTGCCTTATCATATTGCTAATAGTAAACCTATTTTAATAAAACAACTTTATATGAGAGTAAAAATCTACTTAAGATCTATCCTGAAAGATAAGGTAAACAGCCTTGCATTGTTCGATTCAAACCGGGATGGAGATATAAACGGACCTAATAACAAATGTTGAAGCAGGGGATACTATTATTTGGAAATTAGACTGCTGCAGTGGTATAAAGAGTATAACCAGGGTATACTCCAAAGAGGAGAAACATACCATATTTATCAACCAACCAGAGAAACAATTGCATGCAAAGGATTTAAACTTCATTTAGAAATACCTGAAGAAAAGGAAGAAAGAATTGAAAAATACACCATTGAATGCATCCTTTGCGATAATACACCACTGATTATCGATCCCTTCATAAGGGTTCCACCTATCCGCACCCGGTAGTCCCATGTATTATCGTATTATTTCCGCCTGTTATATTGCCTTTATAATGGCAATAAATTCACCAAATGCTGTTAACGGGCAATCAACCGATAGTCTGTTGTAAATATTAAACCATGACTTTATTAAGGAAGATACCAATAAATTGGATCTTCTTTGCAAGATAGCCTCAGATTCAGATGATGCCGATACCATTTTAAAATATAGTGAGCAGGCCATAAAACTTTCTGAAAAATTGAACATAAATCCTGCAGAGCCTTTTATTTTGAAAGGAGTTGGCTACCTTAATTCCGGTAAACTTGCATCTGCACTTGAATGTTTTATGAAAGCAGCTGATTATTACAAAGCGGATCAGATCAACATCGGTGTGGCAATTGTATATCTTTATATATCAGAAGCATATAACCAACAAGAAAACCATGATAATGCGAAATATTATCTTAAAAATGCTATCGAGATCTTTGGAGAAGAAAAGGATTCGATAAACATGGCTTCATCCTTGCACAATTTAGGTTATGTCAATTACAGCATGGGGCAATACGATACTGCTTTAGTCTTATATGCAATCGACAAGTGAAATATACCAGAAATTAGGTTTCCTTTCTGAATATGGCCGTAGCCTGGGGAATATGGGATTGGTTTATTCCAGGCTGTCGGAATTTGAAAAAGCAGAAGATTTTCTTCTCCGTGCTATTGAAATACTTTCACTTACGGCGATGATTATGCGGTTACAGAGTTTATGATTGAATATGCCGGCATTCTTCAGCATAAAGGAGAAATTAAAAAAGCCATAAACTGTGCATCCGTAAGTTTTGCCTATGCTGTGAAGAATAGGATTATTGAGCTTGAACGGGATGCAGCCTATCGTCTTGCCCAGCTATATCAGGTTTCCGGTAAGTATGACAGTGCTTACCATTATCAATCGTTGTTTATAAACGCCAATGACAGCATTAAAAGCTATAAGAATATTCAGAAAATGGCTGATCTGCGTACGGAATTTGAAGTGGCTAAAAAGCAGGCAGAGGTTAATGTATTGCAAAAGAATAAGGTAATACAGCTTATTGTGATCGTAAGTTTAGTACTCATCCTATTGTTGGCCATGGGACTCATCATGCTTTATTATTACAGTCTGAAACGGTCACAAAAGCTTACAACAGCTCTTGATGAGCGTCGTATATTATTGGAAAAGCAGAGCACAGAACTAAAAGAACAGAACGACAAAATAATTAAGACAAATGAAGAACTAAAAAAGTTAAATGAGATAACTTACCGGCAAAATGTTGAATTAAAGCAGTTAATTGAAATTACTAATCAACAAAAGGATGAAATAATGAATAGCATACAATATGCACAAAGAATACAATCAGCGATTTTACCACCGGAAGCATACATAACTGAATTACTGAATGAGAATTTCATACTATTATAAGCCAAAAGATATTGTAAGCGGTGATTTCTACTGGATAAAACAGGTAAAGCACTATATCATACTAGTATCTGCAGATTGTACAGGTCATGGAGTTCCCGGCGCATTTATGAGTATCCTTGGAATAAGTTACCTGAATGAAATTGTTCAAAGGAGGGAGGTTACCCAGGCAAATCAGGTTTTAAATGAATTGAGGAAGCAGATTAAACATTCACTCCGACAAACCGGGAAAAAAGAAGAATCAAGAGATGGGATAGATATAGCCTTATGTGTTATTGACACTAAGAAAAGCACTATGCAATATTCAGGAGCATATAGTCCATTATATATAATCAGTAATAATAACGGTGAATCGGTATTTAAAGAGTTTAAAGCTGACCTGATGCCTGTAGGTGTACACTTTTCGGGTGACAAATCATTTACAAATCATGAGATTCAGCTTGAAATTGGTGATATTATTTTACCTTTTTTCGGATGGTTTTGTAGACCAGATGGGTGGACCCAACAATACCAGATTCACCAGCGAAAATTTGAAAAAGTTACTTTTAGACATCCACGATCGGCCAATGTATGAACAAAAAGAAATTCTGGAGCCGAGCTCTTAAAGACTGGATGGGAGAGCATCCTCAGAGAGATGATATATTGGTTATTGGAGCGAGGGTGTAGTTCATTATTAGATTAAACAATATGGACACTGTTCGAGGCCTGACGGAGTAACAAAAAGAGTGAGAGTGAGAGCGGGAGCGAGCGCCTCACTCTTTTTGTTCCCGCTCTCGCTCTCACACTCAAATTTCACAAGAAAGTCAGGAAAACGGAATGTTGGCGGTAACAGCCTTCTTGCCGCTTCGAAATAGAGATTATATATCATGCTCATAGATTGGCTTTTTAGGTTCAAATAAGAGTGTCTGGCGGAATAATTCCGACAATAACCAATATCCAAAGTATTACTCCAATTACCAATAGGAAAATTTGTCTTTTGCTAAATGTATTTTGTTTAATTACCATAAATTCTTCGCAGTAATCTACTGCAAAATTTAAAGCCTTAAATGGAGGAATTAAAAATACAAAGGAAATAATAGCAGCAAAAGAGAATGGTGTAGGCAATAGCGCAAGAAGATTTGCAATAAGGAATCCCACAAACAAAAATACTGATACGTAACTATGTTTGTAACCATTATTTTTAGCAAGATTTAGAATTTTATTAAACAACGGGATTAAATAGAAAATACTGAATACTGTTCTCATGGCAGGCATTATATCCGATTTTTCCTTATCCTGAAAAAAACGCCATGATTTAAAAATCCACCATAGTTCATATAGACCTAATGTAACTATTGACAAAATGATAAATTTATTTACACTTAATTTATTTATCGCAATTTTATCAACCTCAATACTATCAGGAATAATATTAGTTTCAATGTTTCCCATAATTCTTCTTTTAAATATTTATTAAGTACCACATTGATCATCAATAATAAATATCAAAGTTACACCACCAAAAAGCCAAAGTCAAATTAATTTTAACGGATGTTGAGGTTGGGATATACTTCTCTTTAAAAGTAAAAACCCCCGACTTTCGCCGTCGTCAGGTTATTCACCATGTATGATAGACAAAAAAAGGCCCCTTATGGAGCCTTTAAACTGTTCATTTCTTATTCTCAACAACTACTTCTTATCATAAACCATCGTGGTTTTGACTTCACCATCCTGACCTTGTCTTGTAGATACAATTGAAAGAGTTATTGCATCTTTCAGACTCCAGACTTCAGTTGAGCTCCTTTCATTCCCATCGAAGGTTAACCTGGTAACGATTGTGAGGGTCTTTCCGTCGTCTGACCATTTTGCCGTAGATTTGCTTTCACCCCCGCCAAATGTGGCTAATAACCCTCTTAAAGTAGTTGTTTCAGTTCCGAGTTATTTATCTGATAAATATAAGTTAACGAGATCAATTGATTCTTCGGTTTCTTCTAATGAACCAAGGCCAAGAGTAATAATATCATTGTCTTTAATATTGTCAAGAACAAATTGCAATCCCTCTTTCGGAGGTATTCTGCCTGCTGCTAAGGTTTTCATTACAACAAACTGTTTCTTTGTATTTTTTATCAGGTCTAATCTATCCTTAACCGTTTCGTTTCCATCATATCCCGGATATACAAATCCAAGCATATTCAAAGGATATAAGTATACATCAATATCATATTTTTTTTCACAAAGTTCAATTGTAGAATTCTTATGAGTTGATATCCCCGCTAATAATCCAGCTGCATGTATTTCATCTACCATTGACTGGAGACCTTTTATTTCTTTACCAGAACTTAATCTGTCCACAAATTGTGAATGAATTATGCAAATATCAAAATCATTTTTTATTAAATATCTCAGTTTTATCTGATGACTTTTCATGAGTGACGTTTCATCAATTCTTGTTGTCCCGATCAAGTTAATATTTCTCTCTTTTTTGATACCATTAATAATATTCATGATTCTTTCATTTGCACAGGTCTCAATTGAATTAACTCCTTTGCTGAAACATAACTCGAGCAAATTTTTAATATAGTCATCAGAAAACCTATTTTTATATTCTGAATCTCGGGCTGCACTAAAATGCGAATGTCCATAAAAAGCATTCGTGCCAACTATTATCTTAGAATAATCCTTATTCCCAATTTTTATTTTCTCCATCCGGATCGTTATCTAAATATTTTTTTAATGTGTATAAAATAATGTCACTTCGTAAATGTAATAGTAATTCAGTTTATTCTTGTCATACAGTAAGTCACATTTTATTCCAGGTAAAAATTAGTAATTTGCTAAGGTACATAACTTTTGTAGGTCGTGGTCGCAGTCTAAGGCTATTACAAATCTGACAAGGGTGCAGGTAAAAAAGCAAAAATCAGGTATCGGAAGCTTCCATTGCAATTCGCCATTAAAATCATAACATATCAAACCTAATGAGCAGAAATAAAAATATGCTCTCTCTCCATCTGTGACCGGTGTGGCATGGGTTGGTTAAGTAATTCAGGTAGATCAACAACCTCTAAATCTGAAAAACACTTGATTTTGGTTTACAAAAAGTTTAATTTTACATATACATACAACATTATTCTTAATAACTGATAATTTCAATTTGCAGGCAAAATGTAAATTATCAAACTAAACTATCCCTCCTCAAATGGCAATCTGGACCTCCGAAATCAAAGAGATTGAGAATCTTTATGAATCACTAAAAGGTCAGTTACCCGATCTGGAAAAGGAACTGGAACAGCTGATTCAAACTACAGATGTAAATGTTATCATGCTATATTCACGCAGATGTCTTGAGGTGATAATTACTGACCTTTGTGAGTGTGAGCTGAAAAGACCTCGAAAGACTGAACCTCTGAAAGGTATCATAGATAAGCTGCACAAGGAAGAGAAAGTCCCTTCCAATATTATCACCTCAATGGATCACCTGAATAGTCTGTCAGCTTATGGTGCCCATCCTAAAGATTATGATCCTGAACAAGTGAAACCAGTTCTTAATAACCTTTCGACAATCATAAAATGGTATTTTAAATTTAAGGAGTCCGGGACCGATGTCAAAGCAAAACCAGCTGAAGAGACCAGGCAGAAAATAAAAAGCACTGAAAATGTAAAAAAGGATATAACTATCTCAAGAAAAAGATTGGCAGGCATTCTTGGAGGATCAATAGGAATTGTCGCGTCTGTGTTTGCAGTTTTGTACTTTTCTAATAATATTGGCAGTAGCAAACAAACAAAAGGAATTGAAAAATCAGTGGCTGTATTACCATTTGAAAATGATAGCCCTGATTCGGAAAACCAGCATTTTATTGATGGAACGATGGAAGCTATCCTCGACAATCTGTGCAAGGTTGCAAATCTCATTGTAAAATCCCGTACATCGGTTGAACAGTACAGAAGTACCACTAAATCTGTTCCTGAGATAGCGAAGGAACTGAATGTAAATTATATCCTGGAAGGTAGCGGACAAAAATATGGTGATGAGATCAGGTTGACTGTCATATTAATTGATGCTATTAATGATAAGCATATTTGGTCTTCTCCTTATGACAGAAACATAAAAGATATTTTTAAAATCCAGAGCGAAATTGCCCAGGCAGTTGCATCTGAAATAAAGGCGATTATAACTGCTGACGAAAAGGAACTGATAGAAAAAATTCCTACTGGAAATATGACAGCGTACAATTTATACCTTAAAGCTAACAAATACCAGAAAGAATATGGCAAAACGCATGATCTAAACTCTTATCAGACAGCAGTTAGTTTGTACAGGGCCTCTCTTAAAATGGATTCTTCTTTTGCAAAGGCTTATACAGGATTAGCCCGTGCATATTATGACAGGTATTACTGGCCAGGGTTTTTTAAGGAGAACTTTCTGGATTCTTGTCTGATACTAGCAAATTTCGCTCTTTCGATAGATGAAAAACTGGATGAAGCATATTTTATAAAAGGACAATACTACAGGCAACATGGGAACATTGAAGAAGCCTTAAATAATTATGATAAAACATTAAAAATTAATCCAAACTATTATTCAGCTTATGCTGCAAAAGGAAACCTCTATGCAAATGTTTTATCTGATAATGTAAAAGGTCTGGAGAATTATCATAAAGCATTAGCACTTGTTAGTGGAGATGAGCGTCCGTCTTTATTGCGAGATTTAGGCAATACTTATTCGGATTTGGGATTCACTGAAAAAGCAAAATACTATTATCAGGAGGCATTTGCCATCGATGGCAGTCAAACCCAGTACCTCAGTAGATTAGCCTGGCTGGAATTTAACCTTGAAAATTATGAAGAGTCTCTGAAATTGTTCAAGAAAGTTAATGAAATTGATACAACATGGTTATTTAATCTCCACTTTTACCTTTATCCTCCAGGCCATGATGACGAAGCATTTGCCCATGCAAAAAAAATTATTGAACGTAATAAAAGAACAGGCGTGCCAATTTACTTTCAATCTCATCGTATTGGCTATATATTTTATAAAATGGGTAAGCTTAAAGAGGCAAAAGACTACTTCAACCAGCAAATCAAGTATAGTGAGGAAAGCATTAAACTCAATAGATTTTATTCACAGCTGAAGCATGCTCATTACGATATGGCAGCTACATATGCTTTTTTAGGTAATAAGGAAAAAGCCTACCAGAATTTGGATGAATTTAATACTATGGATTTTTTCGATTTAATGTTGATAAGCTTTGTTGAAAACGACCCTATGTTTGCCAGTATCCGTGGTGAGGAACGATTTCAAAAAATCGTACAAGATATGAAGGCTAAAAACCAGGCAGACCATGACAGAGTTCAGAAATGGCTTATGGAGCAAGGCATGTTATAAACCTTCAACCCTGATCATAAATATCCAATCAACCGTGGAGCAGTTTTTGTCTGACTAAGATAATAAAAGAATGGGGACAATTACTGTGATGTCAGCTTTTTAAACTCCTCATTTTCCCAAAGGGTTTTAAAATCTTCATCTTTTATTGCATATGATTTGAACTGGGGATTCATTGAAATTGCTTTTCCGAGATCGGCAAGTGCATTTGCATTGTCCCCTTTGAGGCAATAGGCACAGCCCCGGTTATATATAAAAGACGGCTCACCAGGTACGAGCTGAATTGCCTTGTTATAAGAATCGATTGCCTCATCAAATTTTTTTGTTTTAAGAAGGATCCCTGCCTTATTCTGCCATGCATCAGCATTGTTTGAATCCAGTATGGTCGCCTTTTCGTATGAGTTTAATGCCTCATCATTTTTATTCAAGGATTCCAGGATCTGTCCTTTTATCAGCCAGTTTAAAGCAGCTTCAGGCTGGACAGTTGTCAGTTTCTCAGCGTTTATTAATGCTTCATCAAAATGCCCATTTTCTGCCTGAAGAAATGTTTTAGCAAATAAAATTGCTGTATTTTTCGGGTATATTTTTTCCAGATTTCCCAGCTCAACAATTGCTGCTTCCTCTCCAGGTATATTTTCCCTGTTAATGATAAGCCAATTCTGTACGATCTCAAAACTATCCGGATATTTTTCCATCATCCCGGTGAGTACTTTTGACGCTTCTGCCGTATTTCCCTGTTTTGCCAGGTCCTGAGCCTTAGCCAGTTCTTCCTTCATTTCTGAAGTCTGTGCCTCTGATCTATAGCTTAAAACTGAAGCCATGATCATAACCAAAATAAAAATAAATCTCGTTTTCATTTAATCTGGTTTTAGAGAATTTATAGAACTAAAATATCTGTAAGTCAATAATTTTGATGTAAGTTACATCGATAAAAGACCAAAGTCAAATAAATCTGTACAGATGGGTATGTGTGCCCTTAAGGTTGGAGTCAGAACCTTTTGTGTTCATCTGAGTTTTACCTCGTCAAATAAATTCTAATTGATGAGTCAAAAAGACTAAGGTTAACTTCTCTGAGCAGGCGATGCCCCTGGGTGGACTGCTTCAGGTTTCAGGATACTGTGACGATAATCTTACCTCGTGGCCTGCCTTTCACGGCGAGGTCAAAGGCGTCAGCGGCATGCCCGAGAGAAAAGATGTTTTCGATAAACGGCTTGAGTTTGCCTGCAGTATATAGCTCCTCCATCTCCTGCCAGTCCTCCGGCCGCCAACGCATATTTGCCGAAGTAAGCTTTTTACCATGGATCAGCCTCGTAAGAAATATTGAAAGATACGGGGGTGGAATGAACAGCGTCGAGGCATAGGTTCCCCCTCGCTTCAGCAGGTGACTTACGAGACTGAGGTCCATCTTACCGTAAGCATCCATGATGGCATCGAATTTCGTAGTGCAGCCGGCCAGCTCTTCTTTTCTGTATCCCTTGGTCTCATCTGCCCCGAAGCTTCTTGCAAGATCACTGTTTGTCTCGCTGCAGGTAGCAGTGACCACTGCACCCCTGGCCCTGGCTATCTGGACAGCAAAATGACCTACTCCGCCCGTGCCGCCATTGATAAGCACACTCGTTCCAGCACCCACACCGCATTTTCTCAGTCCGTTCAGCGCCGTAAGAGCTGCGACAGGCAGGGAGGCTGCCTCTTCAAGAGACATCTGTCCCGGGACGGGTCTGACATGGTCCTGATCCACAGCACGCAGCTGTGCAAGGGCTCCGTGCCTGTTAAATACCGTCGATCTGGATCCGTACACCCTGTCGCCCGGTTTGAATGCAGTGACCCCTTCGCCTGTCTCCCTCACGATACCTGCGAAATCAGTTCCAAATATGCGCGGGAACCTGAATCCTGTGACAAGCCTGGCAGCGCCCTGCTTTATTTTCCAGTCAACCGGGTTTATTGAGATCGCTTTTACCTCAATGAGCAACTGACCGGCCCCTGCTGCAGGGTCCGGAAGGTCGCCGTACACTGATGACTCTGATCCTCCGTATGCAATTGAGTAGTATGCTTTCATGCCTGTTATTTGTGATGCAAGATACATAAATCAGTCAACAGTCGGCAATCGGCTGTATCCAGTCGGCAGCCAACATGTTCAGCTGATAAACCTGGCACTTGCCCTGATAGTTGCCACCATGATAATGATCATTGGGTGGAAGGCATAACTGATGATACAGCTGCCGGGAAAATAAAAAATCACATACTTTTACATTATCCGTTTATTTATGCTTTTTTTGACTAAAATTCTTTGAAGTCTATTATTCACTTATTTCAGTTTACAAGCAGATGGAACATAAAAGCCAGAAAGCGGTGATAGGTCTTTTGTTTGTCGGGGTACTCATGGGTGCACTTGACATTTCCATTGTAGGGCCGGCATTACCATCAATAGAAACTTTTCTGAAATTTGACCCGCGCTTTTCCGGCTGGGTTTTTTCTATATACGTACTTTTCAACCTGATAGGCATCTCACTGTTTGCAAGGATGTCAGATATTTACGGGCGAAGAAACATCTATATCCTTGCGCTGGCGATTTTCGCCGCCGGCTCGCTCTGGGTCTCCCTCTCGGGTAGTTTCGGGGCTTTGCTGGCCGGGAGGGCAATCCAGGGATTCGGTGCAAGCGGCATTTTCCCTGTAGCCTCTGCCCTGGTGGGTGATCTCTTTCCCCGCGAGAAACGCGGCCGCATCCTGGGTATGATAGGCGCAGTTTTCGGTCTTGCGTTCCTGATGGGACCGTTCATCGCGGGCGTGGTACTGCGTTATTTCGAGTGGCATATGCTCTTTATAGTAAATATTCCCATATCACTTTTACTGATATATTTCAGTATGAAGATACTGCCCTCGGTGCCGAACGAAAATGTGTCAGCGATCGACTGGGGCGGTATCATTACGCTGGGCATAGCTCTTGCAGGATTTACAATAGGTCTTAACAGTTTTGACACCTCGAAAGGAGTGTCGGGGTTCACCGATCTGAAGGTTATTCTGCCGTTATCAGCGGCCCTGGTGGCATTTATCTTTCTGCTGACAATTGAAGGTAGGGCGAAGGATCCGGTGATAAGACTGACCTTCTTCAGCAACCGTCAGATAAGTATCGCAGGTACAATAGCCCTGGTCACCGGTGCCGTACAGGCAAGCTTTGTCTTTATCCCGACATTTGTGGTTCAGGAGTTCGCTGTCAATCCCTCAACAGCAAGCTTCATGCTTACCCCGTTCGTTCTTGCCACAGCGGCCGGCTCCCCGGTCTTTGGACGGATGATAGACAGGTATCGGGGTCAAGAAGATCATTATTATCGGCCTTATCTTGCTGGCTGCCGGATTTTACCTGCTCTCCGTAACGGGAACAGTTAAGAGCATCTACTATCTCAGTGGAGTGCTTGTCGGGTTGGGACTTTCTGTGCTGGCAGGCAGCTCACTGCGTTACATAGTTCTCAACAACACATCGGCAGAAGACAGGGCTACCTCGCAGGGGATGCTCACGATCTTCACAAGCATCGGGCAGATAACAGGGACAGCAGTCATTGGCATGCTGATGGCCTCAATAACCACAGGAGTCTTCGCGACTGTCTTCAAGGGCGTTGCTATATTGCTTGCCAGTATGGTGGTGCTGTCGCTCTGGCTGGAAGGTAAAGGTCCGGTCACATCAGCGCATGAGGGGGTCGGGACCGGTTGATATTAGTTAGCCGAACCCGCTGTTTTTCCTTTCATTGTGTAAAATTTAAAATATTCATTTGAGTTTTACCTTCATAATAACAGGATTATGATCTGAATTTGTAAAACCCAGGTGATGGCATTTTACAGAAACATACTCAATATTTGGAGAAATTAGGAAGATATCACAAATACTTGCCGGTGTTGTTGAAGGTATATATGCTGCATCGAGGGTTCTTACTGATGGCGTTGCAGGATCATAAATCCATTTCCATTCCCCCGGCATATAATCTGATTCTATTCCCGTGAGGTTAAAATTTCCAATTTTACCGGTGAAAGCCTTGTCCGTTAAAAAGGCAGGTTTAAATTCCGGAGGGTATTGGTTCCAGTCTCCTCCTGTTATTACATAGTTACCTGAATTATATTCGTTTAAAACAAATTTTTTAATACTCTCCATCTGAGCATGTCTTATATCTCCACCCTCATCAAACGCTTCGTTATGGGTGTTGATAAGCACCAATTCCCTGCCATTCTCAATCCTGAATCTGTTGACCATAAAACATCGGTCGAGATAGAAAAGCTGAGTAGGGAAACCCATATCCCCGGGTAAGGAATATCTTATTGAAGAAACAGGAGTGTATTTTGAATAGGTGGCTATTCCTGATACAACCTTTCCCATTGGTTTTGAAGGTGGAGCGGGAACGAAAAAGACATCATAGTTTTTTGCAAAGAATGGATTATGACCCGAAAGTAAACCAGCTATTTTCTCAAATTGATCATCGCGATAGCTTCTTTTACTGTCACGATCAATTTCCTGTATCATGATAAAATCAACTGTGTCGTTTTTCAATAAGAAATCCCCAATACCGGCAATATTCTCCAGGTAATTATCTTTTGGTGTAATTACTTTTGTTCCGCCATCCTTGAAAAAATCCATATCCTTGTCCAATCCTGCATATCCGATATTCCAGGATAAAAGAGAAATACTGATTGAATCTTTCAGTACAATAGGATTTTCAGACTGAGCAATTATCTCCTTCTCCTCTGGTTTAAAATCTGTAATCTTTGCATAAACAAGAAGTCCGATAAAGCCAATAATCAGAATAGCAACAACTAACAGGAATATCCTTAGAATTTTTTTCAGTGCTTTCATAGTTTATAGAAATTGTAATGACAAAGAAGCAGATAACGTAAACCATTCAGTTTAAGGATTACACAGGTAAAGTTACATTTACATTCAACCAATGTCAATTAAATTCTAATTTATGAGTTAAAAAAAAATGACTTCTGCTTTTTGTTGGTGTAACTTTAAGATTCCAGAAATAATATAGTCTCAGGAAGGAATTTCCTTTATGAAAAGAATTGACGATATATTGCCAATTATTTCATTTGGTCTATCCCTTTAGTTGGATTATTTGGAAATAGAAACATCTCCGAGTATTTTTCGGGCATGGAAAGATTTACCTATATTTTTAACCTCAAGAATTTTCATTTAGCGAGTATTAACCAACCTCCCTGTCTTCAGAAAAATAATTGAAGTGATAATATCCTGCCATTGGAGCACATTATTCTTAACAAATATTACCTGATAAAGCTGCCTCGCAACATGATCATAAAGTTGTAATTTATAATTGCTTTCAGTAGTAATGGAACTGATATCCATATATTTAAGTGAATGATCATTATTTCCGCTTCTGAATATAATGTTGCTTTCACATAATAATAGTTTCCCGCTTAAAACAAATTGAAAATTATTAAGGCTGGTTTCAGCAAACAACTGACAGATTCCAGAATCCTTCATATCTACTATAATCTCCTCCTGGCCGGCACTACCTACGGCAGGCCTGTCTTTCAGTTTAAAAATGGAATCTTCTGGTGCAACTCTGATGGAATGGTAATATTCAGCTATAGACATTGTCTTTTCATATCCATCCTTATGCAAGATCAGGGTTAAATCTGATGAAACCTGTAACTCAAGACCACAATTATTGCATTTAAATATATTCTGACTCATAACAAAAATGTTAAAATCATTGCAGGTGCAGCAACGATATAATACTTTGTCAAGTCCTTTATAAAATGAAGAAGTACTTACCGGAAATATATCGGGAATTTTAGAAATGCCTGTGCAGTTCCTGATCCTGGCTTCAAGCTCATCGGCAGTAGATCCTGGATCCGGGTAAAATGGCTCGTGGAATTCAACAATAATTTTACATCGCCGGAATGTTTCTGCCCATCTTGGCCATGAATGATAATTTCCCACAATCCTTACCGGAAGAATCGGTATATCTTTCTTTTTTAATAAGAATTTCATTACCTCCGGCTTGAATTTTTGCGTTTCTCCTGTCCATGATCTTTCTCCTTCAGGGAATAATCCTATAACTCCACCCTTATTAAGTACTTCTGATACACTCCTGCCAGAGGCCAGATCAACTTTAAACCGTTTTCTTGATATGCTGAAAAAAAATGTCAGGAGCCATTTGATGGGGTTGGAACGGTAGACTTCAAAAGTGGTCAGGTAGGATATCGGGTGAGAAACCGACAATGCGATAAAAAACGGATCAAGATAGTTTTTGTGTTCAGCAACAATGAAATACGGTGGCGAACCCGGAATAAGATCCGGGTTAACTGACTGATAGCGGAATAACCCTTTAAAGAGGACCAGCAGAGGATATCTCAATAACTGATATGGATGAGGTAATACCAACCCTGTTTGTTTTTTATAATAGACATAGGTTTCCCCGAAGCGTCTGACCAGCATCTTTTCTTCAAAGATTACGTAAACTATTTCCATTAAAATGAAACCTGGGATCACGATAAGCAGCATTGATAAAGAACCGATAATCAGGGCTATTCCGATAATGGTTGTTGTGTAGAATAAATAAATAGGATGACGCCAGTAATTATACATCCCGCGGCGGATTATTTTCCCCGGGGGGTATGCCGAAACCGGTAATTCTCCTGTGAATTTGAAATACTCCCAGATCGAAATCCCCAAAAGAGTAACAGAAACTGCCAGGATAATACAGCCAGACCAGAAAAAGGGCGATTGCTTTATGTTCAGATAAAGGTCAAGACGATCCGAAAGACTAATAATCAGGAGAGGAATGAGATCCAAAAAACTATAAAATAGATGATAACAATGATAATTTTCCGCATATCTATTTTAATTCTCCCAGGTGCATATACACCTCTTTAATCTGCCCGAATTTCATGATTATGAAATTTTAGCAACCACATATCAAATTTACAAAACAATCAGGTTCAAGTCAATTTTTTTTTAGTAGCCCGATGACCACACGACTGCACGACCGCATGACCTTAAATTCAGAATAATACTATACCCTTCTTTATAAAAACAAAACAATATTTTAATTGTTATACTGAAAAAACAATATGAAAAGCATCAACAGGACTCAGGTGACAAAAGACCTCAAGGAAAATTCTATTCTTGTCTCACGGGTTTTTAATGCCCCGGTTGAAAAAGTCTGGCAGGCGCACACCGATAATAAAATCCTGGACAAATGGTGGGGACCTTTACCCTGGAAAGCAGAAACAAAAACAATGAATTTTTCAGCAGGAGGCTACTGGTTATATGCAATGGTCGGCCCGGAAAATCAAAAACAATGGGGTCGCATGAATTACTTAGTCATTGACCCGTACAAAAGCATTAAAATTGAAGATGTATTTTGTGATGAAAATGGAAAGATGAACAATGACCTTCCGGTATCAAAAGGACAAATTTCTTTTACCGGAACAGAAACCGGAACAAGGGTAGAGTTCAAAATGAATTACCCGACAGGAACTGATGTAGAGAAGATAGTTGAAATGGGCTTTGAACAAGGTATTACGATTTGCCATGACCAGTTGGAAAAATTGTTTGGGTAGCTGTCTTCCTTAGGCTGCAATCAGAAATCAACGCCTTCTTTCAGGGCATCCTTTTGATCCCCACATAATACAGATCAAATCCTCCCAAACCTCCCGGACGATCTGAGGAAAAGATCATCATATCATTGGTGAATTCAAAATCAAAGGTTTTAACAATAGGCCTGTATTCATCATAAGGGGTATTGATTTTATCCCCGAAATTAACAGGTTCAGACCAATTTCCATCGGTGAAGACCGAGTAATACAGATCAAAACCACCGAAACCACCAGGCCTGTCAGATGTAAATACCATTCGATTCCCTTGTATATAAGGACATTTATCATTGGAGCCGCAGGATAATGCGGCCTCTTTTATGACTGTCACCGGCTCCTGGCCGGTAAGAGTGGCAAGTAATGTGCCATTTTTTGTGATCGGGACACTGTAAATGTCAAAATTTCCTTCACGGTCTGAACAGAAAAAGATATGGGAAGTATCCCTGTCAAACGTTGGATATGCATCGTCCGAATCAGAGTTTAGGAAATCAAGATCCTCCGGAACAGAATATACATCACTTGTTAAATTGTGGGTAAGCTTAATATCCAGATGACCTTTATCATCTGAGGCATACAGGAAAATATATTTCTGGAAACTTTCATATCCGCTCCCCACCCCTCTTGATCTGCCTCCCTGAGGTATAAGATACGGGCCAAGTTCATCATAACCGGTTTTTATTACACTGGTGGCATTCAGGAGATTTTCATTGGCAGCATAAACATCCAGGTTGATGCCGGTATTTTCATCAACACTGATAACCCCTGTCCTCTTGCTCATATAAACATCCAGAAGAAGATAGATAATGTCAAAATCCTTTCCCCTGGTGTTACGGTTCGATGAAAAACATAATGGAGATGATCCTCCTATAACCGGAGAATCGGAATTGTAATCATCATATTCAGAATTTATTGCTCCCATATTTACAGGGTTCTCCGGAAATGTTCCTGTATTATACCTGTAACCTGGCAGGCATGAGATAATTAAACCTGTAATAAGGATTCCGATTGAAACTGAGATTCTCATGATGCTATTATGTAAGTCATGTGGTTCCAAAACTGCCGCAAAAATCAAGCCGTTTCCAGGTCTCCTATCCTGTTTAAATCACTTCCTGAGTTGCATAATTTTAAAATGAACCTGGTGTGGTATAAATAATATCTTCTGCAGCATTTTCATCTCCTTTTGCAGGTCCATACCATACCCCTCCGCCAAAAGTAAGGATGAATATTTTCTCAGGATCTCCCGGATCGGGCTCTACTCTCTGACCCCACTTGAAATTATAGCCTTTTATACGGATCCATGTCTCGCCCCTGTCTTCCGAAAAATATGCCGAACTGTTAAATCCGCAGGCATATAACCTGTTATTCCTTTCATCAGGAGTGATGGCGCCGATATGCTGATCTTTATCCATGACCTGTTTCCATGTTTTACCTTCATCACCTGTGATAAAAATTCCACCGCCGGTATCAGGGGTAAACTGCCCCGGGGTGACCCTTCCCCATGCCGACATGATAATCTTTCCCGGATCCTGTTCGTCAACAACCAGACATGTAGGTGCATTTGTCCCGGAGGGAAGTGGAATTTTTGTCCAGTTTTCAGCCTCGTCCACCGATTTGTAAATGGCTCCATCTTTTTCATTTCCAATACTTCCGTCTTCGCTTCGCCTGCTTACGATAAGGTATAATGCGTCGTCTGTATCCCTCTTATAAATCTGCCAGGCAAAAGGCTCCATACCTTCAATCCCCCGATTTTTCAAGTCCCATGTTTTACCTCCATCAACCGATTTATAAACTCCCCTGCCGAATGCGCAGGCATAAAGGGTTCTGGCTTCTCTGGGGCTTTCCGGATCAATGAGGATGTGAGTCATTGCTGCTTCCACGATGTCTGCACTTATGGCCCGCCATGTTTTACCGCTGTTCTCCGTAAACACTATACCTCCCTTATACCTGCCAATTCCGGTTCTTCTCCACATTTTTGGCCGTGGAAGATCATGTGTCCCGCTCATAACAGCCCAGGCCCTGCCTTTGACTTCAGGATCGAATTGTAACCAGTAACATGTATTTACCCAATCTTCTGGAATGCCATTATCTTTTGTGGCGCTTTTCCAGCTTTTTCTGCCATCCCTGCTTTCGAACAGACCAATATCAGTAAGTGCAAGGAAGACATGACTGGTATCAAAAGGATCATAAACAACAGTATATCCGGTTGTAACCTCAAGCCCTCTTGAGGTCCATCCTTCACCATTTACACTTCTGGAATATACCTGTTCCCATGTTTTCCCTCCGTTCCCTGTTTTTACCGTTCGCCCGAAATCAGTTGCAAAACAGATTTCCGGGTTTACGGGGGAGATGCCGATACTGAAAGGATTTTCAGCCCAGGAGGGGCCAAACCGTTCATTCAGTGGATCGCGGCCGAAATTGGCAGAGGTAAATTGGCCGTTCTCAGTTTGGGAATCTTTCCACACGAGCTCCCAGGTCTCTCCGAAATCATCACTCCTGGCAACTCCGGCACAAACAGTATCCCTGTGTACCCTCAAACCATTATATGAAACATAAACAACAGCGGGATTAAATGCACTTGTTTCGATCGTCCGCCACTCGGGGATATCGGTTTCCCCTATCGCATGCGACAGCATTTTATCCTGCCTGTTAATCCAGGTAATACCCCCGTCACCGGTTAAATAAATACCTGATCCATCGTCTGTTTGATTGAAATATGATCGCCCCGAAACAGCATAAATGAAAAATTTCTTTTGCCCCGTATCATAACCTCCGGAGTATGCAGTCAGACTGATGACCCCTTCAGGACAGTCATTCATTTTCCAGGTACCATCATTCTTCTGAAGTATACCATTATCCATTGCCACATATATTGTACGGTTATCCCCCGGAGATGAAGGATCAATAAAGATCTTTTTAACATTCCCTTCGAGATCTTTTTCTTTATTCCATTTTGCTCCACCGTCATCAGAAATATATAAAGCGGTTAACCTGTTAATTTCAATAGCGGCGTACAATCTTTCAGGTTCTACGGGGTCGATCGATAATGCCAGGACTACACGCCGTGAAGTGTCCTTTGTAACCAGACGTACAGAAGCATGATCTCCCTTCGACACTATTCCATTTATTTCAGATGGCGCCGGATAAAATAAACTCCATGTGGCTCCTCTGTCAGTGCTTTTGAACAAAGCAACGGAATTTGCATAAACAACATCCGGATCAACCGGATCGAATTCATAAAAATCAACAGGGGAGAAAAGGTTGAACATCCTCCATGATTCTCCTCCGTTATATGTTACAAAGGAACCGGTCATATCACAGCTCACAAAAGCCATCTGATCGTTATGAGGGCTAACAGCCGGATTGAACATGGCGCCTCCGCCCCCGGCGCCTGTATATGCCCATTCATCAAATCGTCCGTTTGGATTAATCGGTTTTTCATTCCCGGAGTTTTCTTTTGTTGTCCGGCATCCGGGAAAAAATACAGTCAGGACCAGGATGCCTGAAAGGGCCAGCCTTCTGAGTAGTGCATCAATTGGCTTTTTTTTATCCATTTTAATATTGATTAAGACTTTATATTCACGATTTTGAAGACTCCTTACATAATATTACAGCCCCACAGAATCCCCGTGGGGCTGTAAATCCCATGTATGTAACAGTATTTCAATACCCCGGATTCTGGCCAATATCCAATGCATCCGTAACCGGGATCGGGAACAGGTAACAGTTTTCGTTATAATCGGGATTTGGTACACCCTCTTCATCAACAGTAACTTCCTGCAACAATCTTTTTCTGAAAACATCGAAGATCCTGTCATTTTCAAAACAGAGTTCCAGGTCTCTTTCCCTGATCACTTTCGCATCAAATTCTGTCTGTGTCATACCAATCGTAGCCCTTGGTTCGGTACCTATCATCTGGCCTGTCTTGCCATCAGTGTTAGCCCTGTCGATTATCAGATTGATACGGTCAACGGCCAGCTGGGTAGGTCCTGTTCCGGCCATGTTGGCAGCTTCGGCATAGATGAGCAAAACATCAGGAAACCTGTAAATGGGAGCATACTGCTGTGATATATTCAGCTGCTCCTCGAGTGTGATCATTGGCCACAGGTATTTCTGGATATAAGGAGTACCGTCTATGGACTCTTTATAGTTTATGACCGGTCCCATCGGATCGGAGGTAATATCGGACGGAAAATCCATCAATATGTAACCCTGTTTACGGGGCTGTTCGGGATATTCCTCCGCCCAGCGCGGCTTGACAGCTCCTCCACTCCATCCACCCCATTCTGATGGAGCCATAGCTATTCCATCTATATTCGGATCATCATCTGTTGTCTGAAAAGCCCAGATGATTTCACTGTTATTTTTGTTTGAACTGAGGAAAACATCTTCAAACTTTGGAAGAAGCGTATACGGACCGTTAAGAATTATATCATCGGCCAGATCCCTGGCTTTGGTATAATATGATGTTTCCTTCAGCGGATTCGTTGCCCTTGTTATATAGACTTTTGCAAGCAATGTTTTTGCCAGCCAGATATTTGGACGGGCGGGGAGTGAAGCATCGTAGTCCTCCAGATGATCTATTGCAAAATCCAGATCCGCTTCCAGGGAATCATATAGAGCAGCAACCTCCAGACGGGATTCGGGTGTTAACGGGGTACTTATAGGATCTGGAGAATTTTCAGTTATAAACGGGACTTTCCCCCATAACCTGACCAGAGTGAAATAATTAAATGCCCTTAGAAATTTTCCCTGGGCAATAACATTATTAATTATGTCAGGATCGGTAGGACCCAGGCTGTTTCGTTTTGTCACCGCTTTTAAAACAGCATTTATATCACTGATCGCTCTGTAATGGATCTGCCAGTACATTGAATTATAATTAGGACCATAATCCAGACTGACGTCTGTATATTGCCCGTCAGGAAACGCTCCATAGACATTTTCATAACCGCTCCAGGTATCATACAGTGTATTCATTGAGGCAGCAAATGCGGCTTCGCACTGGCCCTGGGTAGTATAAAAATTATCAGGGGTTGACAATCCTTTCGGCTCCTCTTCAAGTTTCTGACACGATACTCCGGATATGATGAGCAATGCAATTATGCTCCAGACTGAAATATTATTATATATTTTTTTCATTTTCTTAGAAGGTTAAATTGATTCCTAATGTGATCGTTTTTACAGTAGGGTAATTACTCAGGTCAATACCTCTTCCACCATCGGTAGTAACGTTAAAGGAGCTAACTTCAGGGTCATAACCGGAATACCTGGTCAGAGTGATCAGGTTAGCGGCAGTAATATATGCCCTCAGATTTGTCAGACCAACCTTGCTTATGAGTGTTTTCGGGAGGTTATATCCCAGAGTTACTGTTTTCAACCGTGCATATGAACCGTCTTCCACGTATCTGCTCAGGCGGTTGGGCGACCTCCCCAGGCTGATCTTTGATGGTATTCCCAGCAGAGCCTCCCTCCTTGTTATCTGGTCGGTAAAGGCCGGTATATCTGTATCCTGGTTGTCGATCGTCCATCTGTCATCCAATGCTGCGCTGGTTCCCTTACTCGGAGATTCGATCTGAATTCTCGTGGCATTGAATATTTCGTTACCCTGCGATCCCTGGATCAGGAATGAAAGCGATAAATTCTTCCAGGAAATGCTGTTATTCCATCCGAAAACGAAATCCGGTGATGAATTTCCGATTACTGTCACATCTCCGGCTTCAGTGATTTTTCCATCATCATTCATATCCTTATACTTCTGATCACCTGGCAGCTGTCCATATTTCAGGGCTTCGGCACGTTCACTCTCACCCCATGTTCCCAGAACAATATAACCGCGCATCTGGCCCATAGGCTGGCCTTCCTGCAGATACATCAGGGAGTTGGAAGTTGCATTGTAGATCTGATACCCGCCGCCTGTATTTGTTCTCAGTCCCATTGGAAGTTCATTTACAAGCTTAAGCACCTTGCTTCTGTTTATTGTAATATTTACACTGGTATTCCATCTGAAAGCACCGACAACAGGATCACCTCCAATAGTAATTTCAAGACCTTTGTTTTCAATTGATCCGACGTTATCAAGTAATTGAGCGCTTGGCGCACCGGTGTAGTAAGGTACCGGTTTGTTCAGCAGCAGATCGGTAGTCTCCTTTCTGTAAACATCGACTGTGGCTGTCAATCTGCCCTTAAAAAAGCCCATATCAACACCCAGATCGGTCTGAGCGGTTGTTTCCCACTTAAGATCCACATTTGCAGCGCTCGTTATTCCATAACCAATATCCGATACACTTGTACCATTGTAAGGATAATTCAATCCTGATCCTATCCTGGCCAGAGAGCCATAGACAGCGATTGCCTGATTACCTGTTTTACCCCAGCTGCCTCTGAATTTCAGGTCGGAAAATATGTTAAGATTTTTAATAAACTCTTCTTCGGATGCTCTCCATGCAAGTGATGCCGAGGGGAAATAACCCCACTTGTTATTCTTACCGAACACCGAAGATCCATCAGCCCTGTAGCTGAGAGTAAGCAGATATTTCTCAGCAAAACCATAGTTAACACGAACCAGCCATGAATTAATGTTTCTCCTTGAATCATAGGATGATCTGTAGTTTGTCTGGCTTGCCCCTCCGATATCATAAACCCCTGTAATGTCTGAGGCAAATCCCTGTGCCTGAAGATCTGAACCATAGCCCTTTGTTGACTGCTGTTCTGCCACTCCCGTAAGAGTAAGGTGATGCCTGGTAGCTATTATTTTATCATATGTAAGAATATTGGAATTCTGGTAATAAATACTTTTGTCATCTATCAGATTACCAATGCCATTAATCGGTCTGCCCACTTTTGTCAGTGTACTGTAATATTGCTTCTTGTCAGAATTATAAATTCCGGCAGCTCCGGTAACTCTGAATGTAAGACCTTCAATGATCCTGAATTCCAGAAATGTGTTTATATTGGTTGTCATATTGCTCAGCTCATTAAAAGATCCCATAGCCGTAGCCATCGGATTCCAGACATCCCTGTCGCCATAGGTACTGGGTGGTCTGCTGTAATTGCCAAGCTCATCATAAACCGGAGTACAGGGGTCGAAAGCGCAGAACGGCATTAACTGCCTGTGATAAAATATCAACATACCTGGTCCCTTCTCCGGAAGGAGGTATATTTCCTCTGTCCTTGATTACATTCATATTCAGGCCTGCCTTCAGCCACCTGGAAAGATTCATATCGAGATTGGACCTCAGCGTGTAGCGTTCGAACTGTGTATTTACAATCAGTCCTGTCTGATCAAAATAGCCACCTGCAATGAAGTATCTGACTGATTCTGATCCTCCTCTTATTGAGATCTGGTGCATCTGTAACGGAGCATTCCGGAACATCTCGTCCTGCCAGTCAGTTCCGCCTGTCCTTTCCAATTCAGTAATCTGTGCTTCTGTGAACGGAAGTACCGGAGCGCCGTATAAATTCTGAGATGCTTTCCATACATTGGCTATCCTGGCATATTCACCGGCATTGAACAGATCAATTTTCTTTACAATGGATTGAATTCCGTAGCTATAGCTGTAATCAACAACCGGAGCGCCGGTTTTTCCTTTTTTAGTTGTAACAAGAATTACTCCGTTGGCGCCCTTTGAGCCGTAAATAGCTGTAGCCGATGCATCCTTAAGTACTTCTATTGATTCTACTTCATTAGGGTTTAATGAACTAAGGTCTCCTCCCTGAAATCCGTCGATAACAACAAGAGCGTTGTTGCTTCCTGTTATTGAATTTCCTCCCCGGATCCTGATTGTTGCTGATCCACCCGGAGCACCGTCATTATTTGTGACAACAACACCGGCGGCACGTCCCTGTAATGCTTCATCTGACCGGATTGAGGGCAGTTGAACCAGATCGGGACCTTTAACTGAACTTACAGAACCGGTAATATCGCTTTTCCTCTGTGATCCGTATCCTACAACCACTACTTCAGAAAGGGATTGTGTATCCGGAACCAGAGTAGCATTTATCGTTGATGAATTACCGATATTTATTTCCTGCGACATATAGCCGACAAACGATACGATAAGAATTTCAGCCCTGTCAGGAGGGGTAAGGCTATATCTGCCTTCAACATCAGTTATCGCCCCTACAGTTGACCCTTTCACTGTAACATTTGCCCCCGGAACAGGTGCTCCGTTTTCGTCGGTAATGCGTCCTGTGATTCTTCTCTGTACCGGCATTACTACAGTTTCCGCCTCTTTGTTTACAAGAAGTATCTGCCGGTCCCTTACAGTGTATTTAATATCGGAAGCTGCAAAAAGCTTATCCATAATCTCATAAACACTTTGTCCTTCAGCCTTTATGTCCACTTTTTGGGTAACATCTATCATTTTTGAGCTGTAAAGGAAAAAGAATTCGCTCTGTCCCTCTATTGCGCTCAGCACTGCCTGGATAGAAACATCCTCCATTTCGAGGTTCAACTTTGTATACTGGGAATATGTTGAACTGCTAAATGCATTGATAATCGTAAAAAACAACAGAAAGTAGGTTAGTTTCATGATCCTGAAGATTTTATGCGTACAGACTTTGAACAAATCTGCATGTAAAACAATAAAGATTTTTTTCATAAATTTGTTTGATTTAGAAAGTTAATAAACTAAATCGCATTTTACCGGGCTAAAAACAGGTATAAATGCTTTAAAAACTGCAGGGAGGCCGGGAAGGGCTTCCTTGCTTTTTCTTGTCATCAGGGCTATTATTTCATAGGCGTTACAGTTTTGGATCAGGTTAAATAACTATTTCAGGTTCAAACAGAACTTTTTCTTTTACCCACAACAATTTTAGGTTTCAGATAATACTTATCCTTAACTGTGGTGCGGTTGTGAATTTTATACGTTATAGGACTGACTACTTTTAACATCTGCATCACCTCTTCGATGGACTCATCAATAAATGTAGCTGTATATTGCAGTTCAAGAAGATCGCGGCTTGTTACTTCGAAAGTGACATTATACCGTCTGCCAATCCCTCTTAATACCTCCTCGAATGGTGTATCGATAAATCTCAGTTTGTTTTCTTTCCATGATGTGTAGGTCTCAGTATTTACATCTCTCACTACAGCTTTATTCTTTTTTGTAAAGAAGACAACCTGCTGGCCGGCTTTTAGTTCAATTGACTCATTCCCGGGTATTTCAACCTTTAAGCTACCCTCTTCAAGGGTTGTTTCAATCCGATCTTCATTTTCGTATGAAAAAACGTTGAACTGAGTTCCCGTTGCAGAAATTGTCATCCTACCCAGCTGTACCAGAAAGGGTTTTTGAGGGTTTGTCTGAACGTCAAAAAATGCCTCCCCGTTAAGTTTAACAACGCGATCCTTACCATTATAACCTGACTGATATTCAATATTACTTCCTGAATTAATAATGACCTTTGTAGAGTCTGAAAGAAAGATCCTGGCCTTTTCTCCTTCATTTGTACTTACAACAGTTGATGCACCTGCTATCATTTTTGTTGATCTTCTTTCTGACATCCAGAGAGTGAAACCACCTATGGCAACAAGAAAAGCGACAGAAGCAGCTGCAACCAGAATCCTGAATTTGTTTATGTTGATTGTCACAACATTGTGTACCCTGTCCTTTTCCAATCCAATTTTCTTTGAAATTTCCGACCAGGCTTCATCAGTTTTAAAATGTTCAAGAATTGTCTTTATTCCGGTTTTTTGCCATAATTCATTTGCTTCATCAAAAATCCGCCGGTTGGCCGGGTCCTTTTTAAGCCATTCTTTTAAAACGTCCGCTTCGCTATCTGAAATCTCTCCGGCTAAGAACTTAATCACCAGCTCCCTGTAGTCCAAGTCTTCCTTCATGTATGAATTTTAATATATGATAATACAATCTGAACCCTGTTTACCCTTATTGCAATAGAAAGGAATTGTTTTCTGTTACCAGCCCCACTGACTAAAAGTTGAAATAATTCTACATTGATAGATCATAAAACAATTTGGTTTTTCAGCTTTTTACCCCGACCCTAAAGGGAGAAAGCTGAAAAAGGATTGCCGGAAAGAGGATTATCAATAAAGATATTAATGAGATGTCAGGAGGAAAAAGACCAGCATCATAAGATAATCTTTCAGCTCTAATCTGAGAATTTTCAGAGCTTTGGACATCTGAGCTTCAACTGTTTTAACAGATATCTGCAGCATTTTGGCAATCTCGCTGTATCTGAGACCCTCCATTCTGCTTAGATCGAATATTTCCCTGCATTTAACGGGTAGTTTGCCTACAGCGGTGATGATTTCATTATCCAGTTCATTTACAAGAAGAGAATCGTAAGGAGAAAGTTCGATGTTTTCAACATAAACCAATTGTAAAATTCCGGTATATTTTGATTCAACTCGTCTCCGGCGAAGCTTATTAATACTTTTGTTTTGGGTTATCCTGAAAAGGTATGAATTAAGGGAATCTTCCGGTCTTATATCTTCTCTTTCCTCCCATAACCCCAAAAAAACATCCTGAACGATTTCCCGTGCCTCTTCGGGATCATTGAGAAATTTATTGGCAAAGCCGCATAATCTTACATAATATTTACGAAAGAGCAGTTCAAAAGAGTATTCATCTCCATTTTTTATCCTCAGGGCAAGCTGATCTTTCATTGCTTACTTTTTCTCGGTTTAAAGAGGCTCATAAGACATCCAGTCAATCTCCATTTCATATGGATGAAGAGGTTTTTCGATTGAATTAGGATTGGTCTCAACGGGCCAGCTGTCTGTATGCCAGAAATTCATACGGTAACGCGTACTATTCTGAGGTATTCCCTCCTGAGATCCCTGGTAATCCCACAAAACAACGGTGTCAGCAGTAGCCGGATGAATCATCCACCATCGGATGCGATCGGGATACCAGTCAAATCCGTATGTGTAAAATTGAGATGATGCATCATAGCCTTCGACGGCCGGAATTGATTCAGGCTGACTCTGAAGGCCCGTCAGAGGCCTTGTCAGACCGCTAAGACGTTCTCTGTATGAAGTGTTATATATTATTCCCTGTGCCATATTTATAGTTCGCCCGATTCGTCTGAGGTCTCCACGGGGACCTGTCCAGGTTCCGACATAAATGATTTCCGGATCGGCAATCAGCCATTCAAAATCTATTTCACTAAGACCAAGCGTATCGTCGACATGATATGTAAAATAGCCAATTACAGCACCTGCATCAGGTTGAATATTTCTCACATCAGGAATTTTAATACGTGTGGCATATGAGCCGAAATGTGTAAAATCATTTGAAATTATTTCCGGCCCGCGCCCGGCGCCTGCAGGATCTTCCGGATCTATTTTAAATGAGAGTACCTTTGTTTTCCGTTCCGAGGGGGAACGTACTCCAAACCTCCAAATAAAATCAGCTCCCTTTCCTCCGGTATGAGGTTGAAAATTTCTGGAAGAAGATCTGCTGAAATTTTCAAAAAATCCCCCGTTCTTACTATTCTGTTGAAGAAAAGCTGCTGACCCGGCAATAAAAATTACTGCAATCAAAAATATTCGTAATACTCGTTTCATAATATCATCCTGACACATTGTTAAGAAAATAATTGGCTCTGTTTCAAACCTAAGAATATTTACCTGAATTATCAAGTCTTAAGCAGAAATGCCATAGGGCTTTAATTATCATTTCCCGTTCAGATATTCGCTGGCAGATACAACGGTTGCATAATTCTTAAGTGTAACGAGTGTGGAATAATGAACATCCTCTGCTTTTATAAGCCTGTCGCCATACTTAAGGTCCCTTGTTGTACATGCATCATGGACCAGAATGCATTTGAATCCGTAATCACTTGCAGCCCTGGTTGCTGCCTCAACACACATATGGGTCTGCATACCGCATATAACAAGTGTATCAATCCTGTTTGACCTGAGGGAATCCAGAAGATCTGTATTTACGAAACTATTGACCGCATCTTTGGAAAAGATCATCTCACCCGGTAGTGGCTCCACAATTTTATGGATCATGCCTCCCGGTTCTGAATTATGCCGCACATGTATCACAGTGAGCTCTTCCTTTCTGAAATGTTCCAGAAGCCTGGCTGCATTTTGAGCCGCTTTTTCCGGTTCAACAAGAGGTACCCTTCCCCCGGGGAAATAGAAATCCTGTATATCTATTATAAGAAGTGCTGATCTCTGTCCGGATACTAAGAAGGGAAAGAATAAAAACATAAAAGATATTGCCAGGAAGATTTTTCTCATTTTAATGCAATTTATATCGTGGTAATCCAGTTACAAACAGCAAAGTTAAAACAATTTATTTGTCAGTTTAGAAAATGAAAGTGCATTCCTCAAATCACTTTTTACCCGATTTAATTCCTGTTAAGCTAAAATATTTTAACTTGGTATGATTTTAATAAAAATTACCGGTCATGAAGAAAAAATCACTTACCCGCAGGACTTTCGTGAGGACTACATCATTTGGAGTTGCAGGCGCTGCTCTCGCAGCAAACAGCATCCCATCGTTTTATTCAGGTGCTTTTCAGGATGCAAATAAACCGGCTCTGCTTGGCGGCACACCGGTTCGTCCCACAGGGAAAGCCCTTGGGGCATCCTGGCCAATCTATGATGATTCCGATATTCAGATGTATCTCGATGCCTTTAAAGGCAATGTATGGTCGGAATACAGTAATATCGAACGAGAGAGAGTCTTTCAGATCGAGAAGAAGTATGCGGCATTGATGGGTGTAAATTACTGTGTGGCCACCAGCTCAGGAACAGCGGCCCTTGAAACTGCCCATCGAGCAATTGATATTGGTCCGGGCGATGAGGTCATCACCCAGACGAATACCTTTATAGCAACTGCTCTTCCGGCATTCAACCTTTTTGCAATTCCGGTGTTTATCGATTCCGATCCTGAAACCTTCATGATAAATGCCGATCAGATCGAGGAGCGTATCAACGAAAATACAAGGGCAATAGTTCCCGTTCATATCGGGGGAGCTGCTGCGGACATGGATAAGATCATAGCAATTGCAAAAAAGCACAATCTTCCGGTAATCGAAGATGCCTGCCAGGCACATATGGGTGAATGGAGAAATAAAAAGCTTGGCACCATCGGGGATATGGGCTGTTTCAGCTTCCAGGCCGGCAAAAGCCTCTGCAGCGGTGAAGGAGGTGCAGTTATCGGGAATGATGAATATCTTATGGCCAGAGCAAAAGGCTATACTCATATCGGAAAGGATCCGAGAGATAAAGGAAGAGTTTTCCCGGGATCTAATTTCCGGATGACCCCTTTCCAGGCAGCTGTCCTGACCGGTCAGATCAGGCGTATAGAAGATCAAAGCACCCTCCGTGATGAAAATGCCGCATATCTTGAAAAACTTCTGGGAGAAATAAAAGGAGTCAGGCCGACTAAGAAATACCCCGGACAAACCCGTCGGGGATATTATATTTATCAGATGATCTATGACAAAAAGTATTTCAACGGCTTGTCAAAACCAAAATTCCGTGAGGCGATGCGTGCCGAAGGGATTGCTTTTGGTAACGGGATTGATTCTTCTCTTCACAGTGATCCGTTTATCGAAACCTATTTCAACCTGAGAGGATTTAAAAAGATCTTTTCAAAAGAGAGGCTGGATAAGTACAGGAAGGAAAATCTCTGCCCGGTGAATGAAATGATAGATAAAGAAACTGGCTTGTCCCTGGGACAGAGAGTATTCCTGGGAACAAAAAAGGATATGGAAGATATTGTTACTGCAATAGTCAAAATTCAGAAAAATTCCTCAGCTTTGCTCTGACCGGATATTATTTTTCTTTAATCTTATCCTTAGTGAAACCTTCGTGTTATCCTTTGTGTGACTACTATATAACTTATATAAAAACTTACACAGAGAGGCACTGAGGATACACAGAGATCCACAGAGATTAAATTTATTATCTCTGTGTAACTCTGTGACTTCTCTGTGTGACTCTGTGTAATTGAAAGTTATCCTTATTAATGTTCCCATTGTATGTTGATGGGTGTATGACTTTGTGGCAAAATGAATTTCAGAATATAAAATCAGGCTTATGACAACAGTAAATTACTTAAAAACCGTATTATCCGCGATTGTATTATCAATCTTTGGGAGTACGCCCTCACAGGGACAGGATATGGATAATCTTAAACTGAAAGACTACCGTCCGAAATCGATTTATAATATTCCGGTAACGAATATCTTAAAAGCAAAATATCCGGCAATAGATATGCATACCCATGTTTACGGCAGGACTGACGAAGATATTGTCAGGTGGATAAAAGCAATGGATAACTGCGGTATTGAAAAATCAATCGTATTTACCGGTGCCACAGGAACAAGGTTCGATGATCTTGTAAAGTTATATTCAAAGTATGGTGACCGGTTTGAATTGTGGTGCGGATTTGATTATACAGGGTATGATCAACCGGGATACGGACCTGCAGCCGCCAAAGAACTGGAAAGGTGTTTTAAAGCCGGGGCCTTAGGTGTCGGCGAAGTAATGTTCAAAGGCAAAGGGATCTCCCCTGCTTCAAAAATGAAAACTATAATCCTTCCCGATGATCCCGGGATGGATATTTTATGGGAAAAATGTGCCGAGTTGGGATTACCGGTTAATCTTCATATTTCGGAAGATAAATGGATGTACGAAAAAATGGATTCGACAAATGACGGACTCATGAATGCTTCAAATTGGCAAATCAAAATAGAAAACGGGGCAAAAACCCATGAGGAAATGCTTGAAAGGCTGGAAAACACGGTCAGGAAACATCCGAAAACAATTTTTATTGCCGCTCATCTTGCCAATTGCTGTGCCAACCTTTCAGTACTTGCCGCATACTTTGACAAATACCCGAACTTATACGCCGATATTTCAGCACGTTACGGAGAGATTGCTCCTATCCCGAAATACGTCCATGACTTTATGGAAAAATATCAGGACCGGATGGTATACGGTACCGATATGACATTCAGTGAAAGGATATACAGAGTTACATTCAGGATACTTGAAACAGCCGATGAACATTTTTATGAAACTGATCTGTTTGGCTATCACTGGCCTCTGTATGGTTTGTTTCTTTGCGATGAAACCCTTAAGAAGGTTTACCGGGACAATGCTATAAAATTACTTATCAAATAAGTTATCCTATATCAATTCCAAACTTTTGTTATAACAGTTCTTAGCTGCCGGCTTGCTGTTTAATAAAATTCAGAACCTCTTCGGTATCTTTTTCAGCATTCACTGCCTCGTTCTTATAGATGATCTTTTTATCCTTGCCGATAACGTAAGTCCATCTTTTAGCAGTCACTCCGCGGAGAAGTTCATGCTCGCTGCCGCCGACCGTTCGCTTAATGGCTCCACCGTCGGAAAGGGGCACGCCAAATGCTCTGGCAATATCACCTTTCTCATCGGATAATAAGGTGAAATTAAGGCTTTCAGCCTGTTTGAAAAGCCTTAGGTTTTCAAGCTTATCACCACTGACCCCGACAACCTCAATCCCTGCTGACTTCAGATCATCCTTATGGTCACGGTACGAACATGCCTGTTTGGTACATCCGCCGGTCATGGCAGCAGGATAAAAGTAAACAACGATATAATTGTTCCCCAGGAATTTGCTGACATCCCATGTTGAGCCGTCATCTGCCGGGGCTTTAAACAAAGGAGCATTATCACCGACCGACAGGCCCTGCTGACCAGTAATTGTAAGTGAAATCAATAAAAGTAATGCGATGGGAAAGATCTGTTTCTTCATTTTTATTTTTTTTACAACATATAACAAAGATAAATTGTATTTGTTTCAATAAATTAATACTCTGTTATAATGCTATTTTTGCCAGGACAAAATACAAAGTTGCATGCAATAAACATTGTAACTTTTGATGTTAAAATGATAATCAGCTATTTTATAAAAGCAAAACCATGAAAAGAATACCACTGTTCCTGTTGGCATATTTTCTTTTAGCTGCCTGTGCTGTAGCACAAAACAGAAGCATCCCTGCGGATACCATGATCGTGACAAACCATACAGCAACCATTAATGGTATAAAACTTTCATATTCAGCCATTAATGGCATGCAGCCTGTATGGGATGAAAAGGGCAAACCAGTTGCAACATTACATTATACATATTACAAAAAAACGGGCACAACGGATTATTCTTTAAGGCCATTATTGATATCCTTCAACGGAGGACCAGGTTCGGCATCTGTCTGGATGCAGATCGGATATACCGGACCCAGAGCATTGAACATTGATTCAGAGGGTTATCCTGTCCAGCCTTACGGAATTCATGAAAATCCTTATTCAGTGCTGGATGTCACAGATATAGTTTATGTAAATCCTGTAAATACAGGTTATTCGAGAATGATCCCGGAGGGAGAGACTGGTGAGAAAAACAAACTTTTTTTCGGTGTCAATGCAGATATCAGTTACCTTGCTGAATGGCTGAATACATTCGTAACCAGACATGAACGCTGGCTCTCGCCCAAATATCTGATCGGAGAAAGTTATGGCGGCATAAGAGTTTCCGGTCTGGCGCACAGACTTCAGGACAGTCAGTGGATGTATCTCAACGGAGTGATCCTGGTTTCCCCTGCACATATAAATGTCATGTTTTCCGATCAGCCATTATCTGCTGTTGTTAACCTGCCATATTTCACCGCTACTGCATGGTACCACAAAGTTCTGCCTGATCCCCTTCAACAGAAAGATCTTACAGAGATACTGCCTGAAGCTGAAGAGTTCGCAGTAAAAGAATTATTGCCGGCACTGGCCAGGGGAGGATTTATTGATGAAACGGAAAAACAGAAAATTGCAGAAAAAATTGCCTGGTATTCCGGGCTGCCTGAAAAATCAGTATTACAACTCAATCTTAATGTTCCGACCAGGTTTTTCTGGAAAGAATTGCTAAGAGATAAGACCGGAAAAACTATTGGCAGACTCGATTCAAGATACCTTGGACTGGATAAAACAGAGGAAGGTAGTGCTCCGGATTACAATGCTGAAATGTCGGCATGGCTCAATGCATTTACTCCTGCTATTAATTATTATATGCGCGAACATCTGAATTTTAAAACTGATATCAAATATTACATGTTCGGACCAACCCAGCCCTGGTCGTACGATACGGGGAATAATGATGTCAGGGAAGATCTCAGGCAGGCAATGGCACAAAATCCGAAACTCAGGGTAATGTTCCAGACAGGATACTATGACGGGGCAACCACATATTTTAATTCAAAGTATATGATGTGGCAAATAGATCCGGGTGGAAAAATGAAAGACCGTTTGTTTTTTAAAGGATACCGGAGCGGTCATATGATGTATTTACGCAGAGATGATATAAAAACAGCCAATGACGATCTGAGGTCATTCATTAAACAGGGTTTGCCTGACGGGAAACCAGTGAAATATTAATCAATCGTCTGATTAATGAGCCTGACGGCCACAAGGGTTAAAATACTCTCATACATCGCTCCGCCTAATTCGGTAACCACTTTTTTTGTTATACAAGACAAGTAACCTTATAAAAATAGAGTACCCTGAACTTTTTCTGGGAAACAAATCCCTGAAAATTATTTATTTGACTTTTATCATTTTCTGTAATATCTTTAATGTAATTACTGTTTTGACGACCACCGGGGCCAGATTTAAAAACTCTTTATTTCAGTTCCTCAAACAGTAATCAGCAGATCAGCATCACATATCGTTTATTCAGTTCTTAAATCAATAATAATCAGAAATGAAGACCATACCAGAATTGTTTGAAGCGAGTGTCAGGAAATATGAGAACAATCCGTATCTCCTTGAAAAAAGAACAGACAAGTATGTGGCCACAACTTTCAGGGAGGCCCGGGATCAGGCTTACAGTTTTGCGGCCGGGCTATTGTCTATGGGGATCAGGAAAGGCGACAGGGTTGCCTTACTATCTGAATCACGGACCGACTGGGTGATAAGTGAACTGGGAGTTTTACATACAGGAGCAGTAAGCGTACCCCTTTCAATTCTTCTTAAAGAAGGCGCAGATCTCAGATTCAGGCTTGATCATTCAGAATCCCGCTGGATCATAGTATCAGGCCTTCAGTATGAAAAGATAAGATCAATCAGAAAGAACCTGGCAAATCTTGAAAAAATAATACTGATCGATCCGAAAGAAAACTATGCCGGTGACGAAATAACGATGGAAGAGGTAAAGAAAAAAGGGGATGAATATCTTAAGAACAATAACGAGAGATTCATTGAAGTAATGAAATCCATCGGACCTGATGATTATGCAAATATCTGCTATACATCGGGAACTACAGCCGACCCGAAGGGAATTATTTTATCTCACAGGAATTTCACTGCCAATATTGAGCAGGCGCTTACCCTTTTTGATGTTCCCGACTGGTGGTCTACTCTGCTGATACTCCCGTGGGATCATTCATTTGCCCATACAGTTGGCATTTATATAATGATGGCTACAGGGGCAAGCCTGGCTGCTGTTCAGTCGGGGAAATCCTATCTCGACAGCCTTAAACATATCTCAGAGAACATAAAGGAAATAAAGCCTGTCTTTCTTTTCAGCGCTCCTGCCCTTGCTAAGACCTTACGCAAAGGAATTGAAAAAGCCATAAGGGATAAAGGCGCATTTACTGAAAAATTATACAGAAATGCATTAAAGATCGCATATGACCTATAATGGTATTGGGTGGGATAAGGGAAAAGGATTAAGGATTTTCCTCCTGCCGGTATATAAATTGTTTGATCTGATCATTTTCAAAAAGATCAGGGCTAATTTCGGAGGGCGCCTGCAATTCTTTATAGGTGGTGCAGCCCTCCTCGACATTGAGCTTCAGAAATTCTTTTATGCAATCGGGGTGCCCATGCTCCAGGGGTATGGACTGACAGAGGCATCACCGGTTATTTCAGGTAATTCGCTTCAAAGACATAAACTCGGATCGTCAGGATTCCTTGTTAAATACCTCGACCTGAAGATCTGTGATGAGGATGGAAATCAATTACCCGCCGGTGAAAAGGGAGAAATAGTCATCCGTGGAGAAAATGTAATGAAAGGATACTGGAAAAATGAAAAGTCGACAAATGAGACAATCCGTGATGGCTGGCTTCATACAGGCGACCTCGGTTATCTGGATGAAGACGGATTCCTGTATGTCATGGGACGATTCAAGAGCCTGCTGATATCTGATGACGGCGAAAAATACAGCCCCGAAGGAATAGAAGAAACCATAACCGACCGTTCTCCGTTCATCGACCAGATGATGCTTTATAATAACCAGAACAAATATACCTCCACCCTTCTTGTTCCCAATAAAGAAGCGTTATCAAGATGGGCTGCGGCCAACAACATAAATGTTAATGAACCTGAGGGCATTAAGGCGGTCCTGAAAAATATTGAATCAGTGATTGACCAGTACAAACCGGGAGGAGCTCATGAGAATCTCTTTCCTTCGAGATGGCTGCCTTCCGCAATCGGGATCCTTGAAGAGCCATTCAATCAGGAAAATAATCTTGTCAACAGCACAGGAAAGGTAGTAAGGGGCAAAATCGTTGAACTTTACAGGGACAGGATAGACTACCTGTACCTTCCTGAAGCAAAGAACATTGATAATTCCGTAAATATCATGGCAATTAAGAAGGTTTTGGGAGTTTAGTGCCTCCACAGCCTCCCGGGCAGGCAGGACTTATGGTTTCTGATAGTCGCATAAATTATTTGACTTGTATTTACTTCTTTCGTAATTTAGCTGAAAGAGGAGTCAGCAATTCTGAATTAATAACTAAAAACCTGTGGTTATGAAAAAAGTTTTCTTTATGGGTGTTGTTATTGCGCTGATAATTTCAGCTTGCGGAAAGAAGCCGGGCACCAATCCCGAAGGCACCTGGAAAATGATCCAGATGCAGATGAATGAAAAAGGGAAGATAACCAATTATTTTTCCTCGCGCTATAAGGTAAGCCAGATCAAAATGTGGTCGGGCAACCATTTCAGCTTCGTCGGGAAATACGAGGTCGATACGACATCAAGCTACAGGTTTGGGGTGGGAACCTTCACCCTTGACGGGAATATTTACGAGGAAACGATTCTTTACCATTTCGATCAGTCATACGAAGGGAATAAGAACAAGATATGGCTTGAAATAAGGAATGATACTCTGCTGCATATATTTCCGGTCGATAATACCGGCAAACCGGCTGCAACCAGGCACTGGATTGAAAAATATGTCAGGCTGAACTGATATTTTTACTGATAAAAGAACTTATCCCTGCCGATCTCGACAAGGAAACGGCTGGGATATGAGAGAAATGCATCGTAATTCACAACAAACGAAGGCATTGTGATTAACAGTTCCTGCTTTGCACGGCTGCAGGCCACATAAAACAACCTGCGTTCTTCTTCAACTTCCTCGATGTTGTTCAGCGCTCTCACTGACGGGATAAGGCCATCCAGCGAATGAGGGATTATTACACTATACCATTCAAGTCCCTTAGCCGAATGTATCGTTGAAATCGTCAGAGGTTGGTCTTCACCCTCATCAATAAGCGGGACCGTCCTGGTGCCGAAATTCCTCGATGGCGGATCGAGCGCAAATTCGGTAAGGAATTTTTCGAGCGAATCAGATTTTGATGAAAGATCAATAAGGACGTTTATATCCAGTATCCTTACCTGGAAATCATATTCCCTTGCCTGAAGTATCGGAAGGTAATACTCTTTGATTATCTCTATTTTCTGCGGGACCGGAATCTTTGTATCCCTTCCTCTTTCAAGCATTCCGGCAAGCCTCCTCATTTCTCCGGCGAATTTGCTTTTTTCAAATTCATCAATGTCCAAACCCTTTTCAGCAATTATTTTCTCTATGATCTTGGAAGCTGTCACCATCCCCACTCCCGGAATATATTTAAGGACTCTGTGCCACGCAACTGCATCATAGGGATTCATTATGATCCTCAGGTAGGAGATCACATCCTTTACATGCTTTCTTTCATTGAATTTCAGACCTCCTACTGCAATGTATGGAATGCTTCTCCTGTTAAGTTCGACTTCAATATACCTTGCATGCCAGAATGCTCTCACAAGAATTGCAATCTGGTTAAGCGCAACACCCTGCTCCCTGTATTCCAGGATTTTATCAACTATAAATTCAGCTTCAGCTTCCTGGTCATAAAGCTTTCTTACAACCGGCAAAGCTTCATAAGTGATTTTGGAAAAGAGCCTTTTCTTATATCCGATCTTTGAATTGAGGATGATCTCGTTTGTAAAATCAAGTATTTTCTGGTTACTCCGGTAATTTTCCTCAATTTTGACAACTTTACAGTCGGGATATTTTTGAGGGAATCTTAAAATATTCTCATAATCAGCTCCCCTGAAAGAATAAATACTCTGGGAATCGTCACCAACGACCATAATATTCCGCGACCCTTCAGCAAGGTATTCAACGATCTCTTTCTGAACAACATTGGTATCCTGGTATTCATCGACCATTATGTATCTGTATTTTTCATTCAGTCTTTTCCTGAAGATCCTGTTGTCTCTCAGGGAATCTCTCAGGACATCCATAAGATCATCATAATCAAAAAGATTACATATTTTTTTGTATTTCGTGTACCCGTGACTTATCAGTTCAATCTGGCTGATAAATCCTTTAAGCCCGGTATATTCATTTTCAATTACATCCTTTATCGTAAGGTTCCTGTTCCTTGCTGAAGATATTATTTCCTGTATCCTGTTTTTCCTCGGGAAAGCCTTTTCTTTCTTTTCAATCTTTAATTCCGACCTTATCAGATCGATTGTATCAGCGGAATCCTCTTCATCGATTATTGTAAAATTGGGAGAGATATTGAGTAATCCTGCATATTTCCTCAGAATGTAATTGGAAAAGGAATGGAATGTACCGCCGAAAACCTTTGTTGCTGAAGTGTCATTGAGAAGCTTCTGTACCCTTCCCAGCATCTCTGCTGCTGCCTTCCTTGTAAATGTCAGCAGTAACATATCATCCGGATTAATGCCGTTCTCCAGCATGAATGCGACCCTGTGAACTATCACCCTTGTCTTTCCGCTTCCGGCGCCGGCAATCACCAGAACGGGTCCGTTTAATGCTGTAACAGCTTCAAGCTGGGCATTGTTAAGTTCGTAAGCATAATTGATCTTATATGACTTCTCCAGTCGGATCTCAGCAGTTCCCGAAGGTCTGCTTTCAATTGACCGGACAATTGAATTCAGCTCTTCGATCTTATTTATGGTCCTTTGGTCCGTTTCAACCTCCGGGAAGTTATTTATTGTAATTGAAGTCAGGTCATTTTTGCTGCCGGTTGTTTCCGGGGAGATGATTTCCTTTTGCCTCAGTGCCAGACCTTCAATTATATCAAGAAAGGATTTCCCGGAATCAGATCCCGGCTGATCAGTTTCCGGCTCTTCAGCTTTTCTGTTCTGGTGACCGGATCCATCTTTCCCTTCCTGGTCATCAGGATAATTATCATCTGTGATCATAATACGTAAATATAAACGATTTCTTTGTGACAGGGGGTTTTGAAATATATATTGTTTAGAGGAGCAGATTGACTAATTTTGAACTTTTACTAAGATTGCTAAATGAGGTATGAATATAAAGATAGATTACGAAGCATGCACCAGGTGCGGATTGTGCAGCAGGGTTTGCGGTTCAAAACGTATTATTATTGAGGATGATGGTAAGCCACTCAAGGTGATCGAAGCCGGGTGTAATGATTGCGGCCAGTGCATTGCAGTCTGCCCTGTAAATGCCATCATAAACACGAGGACCGATATGAGGGAATACACCGATATGGTTGACCCGGGTATCACTTTTAACCAGTTCTCGCATCTTGTAAGAAACCGAAGAAGCATAAGAAATTTCAGGAAGGAAGCTCTGAAACAGGAACATATCGACAAGCTTATGGAGGTGGCTAAATATATCCCCACCGGATCGAACAAACAGTCACTTAAATATAAATTCATTACCGATCAGGAAGTCCTTCAGAAGATAAGTAACTCCATGGCGTCGAAAATGAGAATCGCATTAAAGTTGTCTGAGAGTTTCCCTGTACGATTATTCATGAAGAAGAAAAAGAAGACCAGCGCCTCCAGGCTCATTGACTTCTTCTACAGGGAAGGAATTGACACCTTCCTCAGAGGGACTCCCTGTCTTCTGATCATTTATACCGAAGAAAAATATTTCAGGATACCGCAGTGGGATGCAGGCATTGCCAGTACCACAATTGATCTTGCCGCCCAGACACTCGGCATTGGCACCCTGATGAACGGATATTTTGTTGAACTGGCAAACAGGTTCAGATCGATCAGACAACTGGCTCAGCTCAGCAGTAAGCAGAACGTCCTTACAGCCATCTGCCTGGGCTATCCGGCTGTCAGATTTAAACGGACAGTTTATCGCAGGCCTCTTGATATTACTATAATATAGGACCTTTTCAATATAATTAAAATACACTGGATATGAACCCTCTGACACAGGAAGAGATCGGGAAAATTCTTCAGGACATCGCATCTAAGGAGAGATCTTCAGATCTGGGATATTTTTCAAAACCTTTTCGTGTAATTTATAACGACAGGGCACTTTTTATAAAGCTTTATTTCCCGGTAAAGGATCAAAGGCTCATATCTTCAATCATGGCTAATCATGATGATTATATCAGAGAGCTGAAACTGGCAGGGCTGAAAATTCCCGAAACCAAAATATTATCAAAGCCGTCAGGTGACAAGCATCAGCTGATAATAATTCAGGATTCCTTCAAAGATGAGGAATTATTGAGAAACCGGATTATCAACGGTAGTCCGGAAGACGTAAAAAAGCTCTGTTTTATGGTTTTTGATGAGGTGCTGCAGTTCCTTATTAAAAAGAACAGGCAGAAGGAAATCGGGTTCCATCCCACCCTGAGGAATTATTGTGTACACAAGGGGGAATTATGGTTTTTTGATACTTTCCCACCCATGGTCATGAACCAGAAAGAACTTAATGGGTTGATACTAAAAATGTCACCCTATGGTGGACTGCTGAAAAAGATCATTCCACTGAAGCTTATCAACAAGGTAACCGATGAATACTACCATCCCGATAAGATGTTTACGGGAATAGTCGGCAGCTGCTGCAGGCTAAGGCCGGCTGATGCAGATAAAATCCTAGCTTTCAGCAGGGAATATGTAAATCAGTCTGTAAGCTTAACCGATGAGGATAAAGAAAGCATTATGCGGCTTCTTAAAAAGCCGCCTAAGCTCTCCGGTATATGGATACTTATCAGGAAATTATCGGGGAATAAGGGTAAGCCGAATATCAATACCCCCATTTCCGCATAACAGCCAGGTCTTCCTTTACACACTCCATCGGAGTTTTTCCCTGGTATGATTCCTGTTCGATAATGTAAACTTTCGTCCCTCCTATTTTTGTAGCCAATTTCGTTACTTTCTTAGCATTCACGATACCTTCCCCGAGGATGCAGCTCTCATATTGCTCATTTCCACCGGAGGCTTTTATTTCATCCTTCACATGAATATTCTCGAACCTGCCCGGATATTGTTTAACAACATCAAGAGCAATAGCCCCACCATTGTAAAGATTCCCGATATCAAGCTGAACAACAACCATTTCAGGATCCATGCTCCTCATCATGATATCGAAAAGCTTTTCGTTGTTAAGCTTTTCGCTGAATTCAAAATCGTGATTGTGGTAACCAAACTTCATTCCCTGCTTTTTACACAGTTCCCCGCATTTATTGAAAACATCCATATAGCGTTTGAAGTCGTCATAGTTTTTCCTCATGCTATCATCCATTGAAGGACTGACAACATATTGCTGGCCAAGAACAGCTGCATCGTCCACTGTGTATTTCCAGCTGTCGGAAAAGTCTTTCCTGCTTTCATCCCAGTGCTGACGGCCCATAACTGTATGACCGCTTATCATCTTCAATCCAAGGTCATCAAGGACTTTCCTGAATTCTGAAGGCGTATAGCCATAGAATTTGCGGTTAACATAATTGGCATGTTCAACATACACATATCCCATCTCAGCAAGCTTTTTAAGCGATCCGAGGGGATCTTTTGTCATCTCGGCACGGATGGAATAGAGCTGTAAGCCGACTATCCCCTTATTTTTGGGTGCCGCAAAAGCGTATCTTCCCATAGATGCAGTGCCTGCCAGCGCCAGGGCTCCTGTTTTAATAAATGTTCTCCTGTCAGTCTTCATAATAAATTGGTTTTGATCTAAAGGTAATATTTTTATTGTTTTATGAATTTCTGAGTCCACCGGAAATTCCTGTTGAAGACCCGGATAATATAAATTCCGCGCGGGTAATGATCCATATTAATGATTGTCTGATACCGGCAATCTTTACGATCCATCAAAATTTTTCCTGTATAACCGAAGATCCGGACAGTGTAAATTTCATCGGTGCTGAGCGCTGCATTTAATATCCCTTCCGTCACTGTAGGCCAGATGAATACTTCAGGATTTTCAGGATTTTTCTCCTTCCTGACATACAGATATGTCTTGCTGCTCAGCTCTGTTCCGCAGGTGCCTTTAACAATCGCCTGATATAGTCCAATATCGGAAGCATTTGCATCCGGTAATCCAAGACTGTTACTAACGGAATTAGCAAGAACTTCATTATTCCTGAACCACTGATAAGTTAAATTATGACCTTCGGCAAGAACTTCGAGCGTGATGTTTTCCCCGGAATTAACTGTGATATCAGGAGATATGTAATTAATACCTGTCAGTGGATGTACAGTAACATTAATGTTATTTGTGAAAAGAGTACCGCAGGATCCCTCGATTTTACTTTTATAGATACCCGAATTACCCGGGGAAGAGCCGGCAATCCTGTAATCTCCATTTGTCAGTGTTGTTATCAGGACATTGTCCTTGTACCAGAAATATTTAATATTATGACCCTCGGCAGAAATGCTCAGATCTATCGTTTGTCCGGTACAGAGGATCCTGTCAGAAGGCTGGGTGATAATTTTCGTGTTCATAACAACTTCCACACTGAGTCTGGCCCATTCTGATATTCTGTTGTTAATGATTACCCTCAGCTTTACTGTAGCTGCTCCAAGGTATTCAGGGTCCCATCTGACTGTCCCGGTACGGGAATTGCCCTCCATTGTACCGGCCTCTTCAGGATAAAGCTCCCATTGATATTCAGTTGCCCCGGCAACGGAACTGACTGAATAATAACTGAAATTTTCTCCCTGGCATATTAATGTATCTCCGGAGGGGACGGGAGGAGTAAATTCCTCTATGCCGGTTTTTGTCCTTATCCACTCTTCAAATGCTGATATCTCTGTATAAGCGCTGTAAGTATCACAATCTTCGCTTCCCCAGCTTGTTATTCCCGCGAGCCGGTATTCTCCTGAAACAGGAACGACCATAGGTCCGCCACTGTCTCCGTTGCATGCATCACGGGCAGCATCGCGGTACCCGGCCATAATAAAGTTGTCGGGTATGCTTCGCCAGACCGTTGAAGCCTGTTCCCTCGATACTATCGGAAGCTGGACTTTCTGAAGAATATAAGGAAGTACATCCGGAGTAATATCGGTCAGTCCCCATCCTGTTACCCAGGATATTACACCCGGATCAGTTGCACCTTCCCTTGCATCATCAGCGGTAACCAGCTTTATAGGCCGGGCATTGGGAACGTCGACAGGATCTTTCAACCTTAATAATGCAACATCATTTGCAAGCGTTCTGGTGTTATAATTTTCATTTATAATTACCTCGCTGACCTGGTATCTTTTTCCCTCATTAACAATGTATGGATTTGTTGCACCGGCTTTAACGAACATTTCTGATACGGGTATAGCGCTTCCGTCTTCGTTCTCTGTACAATGAGCTGCCGTAATAATCCAGTTCCCGCTGATTATTGATCCCCCGCACATAAAATCGCCCGATTCATAATATACCTGCCACGGGAAATCGGCAACAGTTGCATCCGTACCACCGATTATTTTGCTCAATTCTTTTCTAACTCCCGTAAAGAAGGGTAAAAAGCGATCACCCGGCTCTCCATCTGATTTTACAGACAATACCGGTTCGCCATTGATATGTATTGTCATAAGTGCTGTTTCCTGTTTACACGTATCCGGAACATAAACCTGTAGCAGATAACGGCTGTCCGGTTCGAGGCCAAAAAATACCGAATCCCGGCCGGCAAAATCATTCCCCGATATAACAAGCCTGTACTGTCCGTCAAGTATCTGCCACTCAGTGATGCATGTTTCTTTAGTACCAGTAATAAGGAGGTTTGCTTTCTGAGAATGGCCTGCCAGTGAAAGGGAAAAAAGTATGAAAGATATAATTATATGTTTTATCGTATTTGATTTCATTCCGGCGCCTGTTTTTCCCTGCTTTATAAATCCGGTAAAAATAACATTGTTTATCCGGCAAATATTATGCAATTATAATGCAATACTTTAACTTTATTTATTCATATCCTTTGTGAATCCTTCGTGTAATCCTTTGTTTGACTTTGTGCCTGCCTGCCGTAATAAAACAGATTAAGTGTTATTATCTGTTCATAAGACAAATTATCACCCTTTTTTATTCAAACTTAAATTTTAAAAAGTATATTTATCAATATTTCTATTAAATCATTCTAATCTTATGAACCGACGAGAATTCAGTAAAACAGCAGCTGCCGGAACGGTGGGTATAGGTATATCTCCCCTCATCCTTCCTGATCCCGGATGGAAAGGTGCAAATGACCGGGTAAATGTTGCAGTGATAGGCATACGGGCTCAGGGACAGTCTCATATTTCCGAATACCTGAAGCTCCCTGATGTTACTGTGGCAGCAATATGTGATGTTGACAGCAACCTTTTCCCTGAAAGGGTAAAGAAATATTATACAGATAAAGGATTGCCCGGACCAAAGATTTTCACCGATCTGAGGAAAATGTATGAAGATAAGGACATTGATGCAGTTTCCATAGCCACACCGAACCACTGGCATGCTCTGGCGGCAATCTGGGCCCTTCAGGCAGGCAAACATGTTTCAGTTGAAAAACCCTGCTGCTATAATTTCTTTGAAGGCAGGAAGCTGGTTGAGGCTGCTGAAAAATATAAGCTTGTTGTTCAGGACGGAGCAGAGCAGAGAAGTAATCCCTGTGCCCAGACTATGGCTCGAGTATCCTTCATAGCGGTAAGCTGGGCGAAGTATATATGGCAAAAGGATTATGCTATAAATGGCGCGATACTATCGGAAAAACTCCTGATGAACCGGTTCCTGCAGGTGTGGATTATGACCTGTGGCTTGGTCCTGCTCCTAAAAGACCATTTTCGAAGAACAGGTTCCATTATAACTGGCACTGGAACTGGGAATACGGGAACGGCGATATGGGTAACCAGGGCGTCCATGAAATGGATATTGCCCGCTGGGGACTGAATGTAACTCTTCCTGTTAAAATAACAGCAGCCGGAGGTCATTTTATGTTTGATGATGATCAGAACACCCCTAACGACCTTATATCCATATTTGAATTTCCAAATTCCGCTGGCGCAGGTGATAAGAAGAAGATCCTGCAATTTGAAGTACGGCACTGGATCACAAACAGGGAAGGCATCAAAAGTGATAATCCGAAAGAGGACGCTTACATGGTCAGCGCTGACAATGTTATCGGTAATCTTTTCTACGGGTCAAAAGGATTTATGACAAAGAATGTGAATGAGTGGCAGGCTTATTATGGCAAGGAACGGAAAGAGGGAGAAAAAGGGAGCGGTCTGGGTGACCATTACAAGGCATTTGTTGACGCTATCCGTGCCGGCGACACGAAGCTGGCAAATGCCGATATCCGGGATGGCTTCTATTCATGCGCCCTGATGCACCTTGGAAATATCTCATACAGACTTGGCCGTTCTCTTGAATTCGACCCCGTAAAGATGAAATTCATTAATGCTCCTGATGCCGATGCGTTGCTAACAAGAGAGTATCGGGAACCATTTGTAGTCCGCGAAAACATCTGAAAAATAATTGAATAACTTTCCATTATTAATAATCGTCCATCTCTTCCGATGAAATCCGAACCGGTCAGCTCAAAGATAAGGTGGATAATTCTATTCTTCCTGTTCATTGCAACCACATTGCTGTATCTCGACAGGTCAGCTCTCGGGATTATGGCTCCTTTCCTCCAGGATGAGATAGGCTGGACCGAAAAACAATACGGCAATATTAACAGCGCTTTTATGGCCGGTTATGCATTATGCTTTCTGATAATGGGAGTGGTTGTTGACAGGATCGGAACAAAGACCGGTTATGCAATATCTGTGGGATTATGGGCTGTTGCCCAGGCATCGACAGCACTTGCAAAATCGTGGACAGGATTCGCAATGGCCCGGTTAGGCTTATCGGTCGGGCAATCCGGTAATTTTCCTGTTGCAAACAAAGTGCTTGCCGAGTGGTTCCCGAAAAAAGAAAGAGCATTAGCTACAGGTCTCTATAACGGAGGATCAAATGTCGGGACACTCCTTTCTCCCCTTGTTATACCTTTAGTGGTAGCAGCATCCGGGAATAACTGGCGTGCGGCATTTCTCTGGACCCTTCCGATAAGTGCGATATGGATCACCTGCTGGCTTATTTTTTTCAGAAAGCCTGAAAAACACCGGATGGTGAACCAAAAGGAACTTGAATATATAAACAGCGACATTGCTGTGGAATCAACAGAAAAAATAAAATGGTCAACCTTGCTTAAGACCAGGGAAGTATGGGGAATCTGTGTCGGGAAATTCATGGCGGATCCCATCTGGTGGTTTTATCTTTTCTGGGGAGCTAAGTTCCTCAATGGGAAATATGGTCTTAACCTTCAGGAGATTGGTCTTCCATTCTTCACTATTTACCTTATATCGTGGGGAGGCGGGATCTCCCTGGGCTGGCTCTCGTCAAGATTCCTCAAAAAAGGCTGGTCGCTGAATAAAGGCCGAAAAATGGGATTCCTGATCTGCGCTGCATTTGCACTTCCCGTAATGCTTGTCCCCCATGTAAACAATATGTGGCTGTCTGTCGGACTGATAGCACTTGCAGCCGGAGGTCATTGCGGCTGGTCGGCGAATATATTCAGCCTCATGTCCGACATCTTCCCGCGAAAAGCAACTGCATCTGTCACAGGAATAGGAGGGTTTGCCGGTGCGGTCGGAGGAGCCCTGATTGCACAGCTTGTGGGAGGACTTCTTCAGAACATGGGAATGGATGGTTATGTTATTCCTTTCCTTATCGCATCAACCGGATATTTTATTGCCCTGGGAATAATGCATCTCCTGATCCCGGATATCAAACCACTAAACCTTTAATACCTGATGAATAGTAAGGAACGACTAAATGCGGTTATCAACCATATGGAACCAGACCGGATCCCCTATGATATAGCAGGTACTACAGTAACAGG
>CAVOWZ010000004.1:0-125783 GCA_963700275.1 uncultured Bacteroidales bacterium
CGGCCCGGAGAGGATCGAACTCTCGACCCCATGATTAAGAGTCACGTGCTCTACCAGCTGAGCTACGGGCCGGAAAAACGGCGCTAAAATACAAAATTTTATTTCCCGGATGTTCTTTATCCTTATAATTCTCATCAGAATCTTTTAAGTGACTATATTTGAATCAGACAGATATTACCAACCAAGGAATAACCGCCCGTGATCAAAATTAAAATTATTTCCCCTGATAATCCCCGCACCATTGAAGCTGCTTCGGGCAATTCCCTGATGGAGATCCTGAGGAACAGCGGACTGAATATATATGCTCCATGCGGAGGTAAAGGCAAATGCGGCAAATGTATGATCACTGTTACAGGTGAAGGAAATATAATGTCCTGTTCATTCTTTCCCGAAAAGGATATAGAGGTTACTGCCGGGAAAAGACATTGCAAATATCCTGGTTAGCCAGACTGAATTCCTTGAAAATATCCCCTTTAAAAGCAGGGATCATTTTATCGGGAATAATCCTTACGGGGTTGCTGCCGATATCGGAACCACAACCGTGGTGCTCTATTTCCTTAATATGCTCACCGGCAGAATTGAGAAGATAGCATCCTTCCTGAACCCTCAGAATATTTATGGCGCTGATGTTATTTCAAGGATCACATATTGCCAGGAACGTGAAAACGGACTTAATGACCTGAGACAGGTAATAATAAATGCGATAAATAATGAACTGGACCGGTTCAGTTTAATAAAAGGGATAAGGTCTGCTTCATTTGAAAGAGTTATTGTTGCAGGAAATACAACGATGCTTCACCTTCTCCTGGGAGAGGACCCTGTTTCAATTGCACTTGCTCCCTTCATACCAAAATTTACCGGGATGCAGGTCAGAAAGGGTGATTTGTCAGGATTAAATATTAATCCCCTTGCGGATGTAATTACCCTGCCCTGTATATCAGCCTATGTAGGAGCAGATATAGTTGCCGGACTGGCTGTAATCAAACCTCTTTACCGGAATTATATCTTTATTGATATCGGGACCAATGGTGAAATGGCCCTGGTAAAAGGTGACAGGATATTCACCTGTTCAACTGCCGCAGGACCGGCATTTGAAGGTGCAAGCCTTTCATGCGGATCAGGCGCGGTGACAGGTGCAATTTCATCATTTATAAGTCCGGAAGAATTTTCGGTTATAGGAAATACAGAACCTTTGGGTATCTGTGGTTCGGGAATAGCAGATATAATCGCATACCTTCTGGATGCCGGCCTGGTTGATAAGACTGGTGTACTGAAACTCCCTTTTACTGTTCATCAGAAAAATAATATTGTTGTGACACAGCAGGATATCAGGGAGATCCAGCTTGCCAAATCAGCAATATACTCAGGCATAAAAGTGTTGATGAAGAGCGCCGGAATGGAATTTAATGATATTGATGCACTTTACCTGGCAGGAGGGTTCGGAAATTACATAAATATAAGGTCTGCGGTAAGGATCGGACTTTTACCGTCAGAACTTCAGAATAAAATATTTCCCGTAGGCAACAGTGCCGGTATGGGAGCCCTTCAATTCCTCAAGTCGGATGAATTTGAGAAAAGGATAGACAGTATCACCGGCAGTTCGGAATATATCGAACTCTCCGATTCAGATGATTTCACGATCGAGTTTGTAATGAATATGGATTTCGCTTGAAACCGGACACCGAAGTTGCCCAAAACTCCTTAACTTGAGAGCTATGCCGCTAAAGCTTCGATGTTCAAAGAAAGCACGGCTGGCAAAGCATGACTAACCCATCTTATAATGCCCCTCCAGGATCATTCTGAACCAGCGGCCGGGAAGAATCTTTTTAAGAACTACCGCCAGCTTTTGGTCAAATGAAGCAATTATATAACGCTGCCGGGGATTATTGCTTTCAACTATTTTCACAAGCTTCTGAGCAAGAGTAACCGGATCCCGGCCGTTAGCTTCATCCTTTTCAATGACTTTGAGAGATCTTTCAAACGGATCCTTATACGGATCATTTTCCCCGGTGGGAGAGAGGAATTTCCTCCGGTTGGCTGAGTTGTTCGTACGAAAGTCGCCCGGATTAATCACCACAATTTTAATATTGAATTTTGCCACCTCCATTCTCAGGGCTTCGCTGAATCCTTCAATTGCAAATTTGGCAGCGGAATAGAATCCCTGAAAAGGAAGTCCCATTAATCCCCCGATTGAACTCAGGTTTATTATTGTACCTCCACCCTGTTTTCTCATTACAGGAAGTACTTCCCTTGTAAGTGCGACTGTCCCGATAAAATTGGAGTCCATCTGCAGCTTAATATTTTCAGGAGGGGAGGTTTCAACCGAACCGCTTGTATGCATACCGGCATTGTTTATCAGAACATCAATTCTCCCTTCATTAGCGGTGATTGTTTTAACAGCTTCTTTAACCGAAATATCATCTGTTAGATCCATCTTAAGAACCTTAACGGAAGCGGGGACATCACACTCTTTTCGAACTGTTCCGTAAACAATATGCTCCTCTTTCAGCAAGCAGCCTTGCAGTTTCCCTTCCAAAACCTGATGATATCCCGGTAATTAAAATTACTTTTTTCATTAGACTGTTGTCATTGCTTATAACCTTATCATAAGGTGTGATAATAGGCGTAGGATATAAATTTAAATAATTATCATTCATGTGATCGTCTCTTAAATCCTTCGTGCTCTTTGTGATAACCTTCGTGTCCTTTGTGGTTAAGTGATTTTAATTGTTAAACCACAAAGAGCACAAAGTTCACACGAAGAGCACAAAGGAATAATTAATTATTACCTGTTGGATAATAACTAAGTTAAACTGCAACAAAAGTAATATCAATTCGACTGTTTAATTTAAAATTCCCAGTGCTTTAGACGCTTTAGTTATTTTTTCTATTGAGATCTCAACCTGTTCTTTTGTATGGGTTGCCATAAGGGAATATCTGATCAGGCAATCTTCTTTCGGAACCGCAGGTGATACAACCGGATTTACGAAGATGCCGTCGGCCAGCAATGCCTGTGTCAGCAAAAGGGCTTTGATATCATCGCGGATGAAAAGAGGTATGATCGGTGTTTCCGATTTTCCGGTATCAAATCCCATCTCTTTAAAACCTTTAAGTGCATAATGAGTAATTTCCCAGAGATGACTGATCCTTTCGGGTTCGCTGACCATTATATCGATTGCTGCAAGTACCGATGCTGCCGATGCAGGCGTCATGCTTGCACTGAATATCAGTGTGCGGGAATTATGTTTTATAAAATTGATTGTATCCTTGTCCGACGCAATAAAACCTCCAAGAGAGGCAAGGGATTTTGAGAATGTTCCCATAATGAGGTCGACTTTATCGGTAAGTCCAAAGTGAGAAGCAGTACCTGATCCGTTTTTACCGAGAACTCCAATCGAGTGGGCATCATCAACCATAATTGTTGCATCATATTTATCAGCCAGATTAACAAGTTCCGGAAGTTTGACGATATCACCCTCCATCGAAAATATACCGTCAACAACAATCAGTTTAATGCTTTCGGCTGTACAGCGTTTCAGCTTGCTCTCAAGAGCATTCATATCATTATGGGCAAACTTAAGCACCTTGGAAAATGAAAGCCGGCTTCCCTCAATTATGGATGCATGATCGAGTTCATCAAGAAAGACATGATCCCTTCGTCCTGTCAGAACAGAAACTACACCCAGATTTACCTGGAAACCGGTGCTGTAACAGAGAGCGCCATCTTTCCCGACCAGATCGGCAAGCCGCTCCTCAAGCTGAATATGAATATCCAGGGTGCCATTGAGAAATCTGGACCCGGCACAGCCTGTGCCATATTTATCAATGGCTTTCTTCGCAGCTTCCTTGATCTTCGGATGGTTTGTAAGTCCGAGGTAACTGTTGGATCCGAACATCAGGACTTTTTTGCCCTTGATTGTAACAACGGTATCCTGATCGGATTCAATTTCCCTGAAATAAGGATAGATGCCTGCTTCCATCGCTTTCTGCGGGGCATCATATTTTGAAAGGTTGATTTGTAATTTTCTCACAGGCGGAAAATAAAAATGGGTTTTTTCAAATATATGTAAAAAAGTGAATGATTATTTCAAAACCGAACCTAATGAAAAATGAAATACAAAATTGTGCTGTGATTGATTAAGATATTAAAGCCGGATAATTATTATAATTTTACGCTCAATAAGCACAATTTTTATTGTAAAATCCTTTGTGCTCTTTGCGTAATCCTTTGTGTTCTTTGTGGTTACACAAAGGAAATCACTAAGAGCACGAAGGGGAACTAAGATTTAAGCTAATCAATGGATTTAACCGACTTAAACCGGTCAAAGCTATGTTTAAACTTTATAATTATTCTCTTTTAATAATCTTTGCCACTGCTGTTGTAGTGTTTTTATTGTTGTTTTTTGTTTCCGCTCCTTACGGCAAATTCAGGCGAAAAGGCTGGGGCCTGACTGTCAGGGCAAAATGGGCATGGATGATAATGGAATTCCTTTCTCCGGCACTTATTGTATATTTCTTCTTAACAGCAGAAAGGAAAAGTCTTCCGGGGATCATTTTTTTAACATTATGGCTGATCCATTATATACACAGGACATTCATATATCCTTTTATGCAGTCGGGCAGGGATAAATCATTTCCTGTAGTTGTAGTTTTGATGGCTATGATATTTAACTGTCTTAACGGATTTGTAAACGGTTACGGGGTTTTTCACCTTTATGATTATGATGTTTCCTGGCTTACATCGTGGCAGTTCATTGCCGGAGTGATCCTGTTCATTGCAGGATTTTCAATAAATAAGACTGCCGATAAAATGCTTCGTAATTTCAGAAAAATCAGTCCGAAGGAATATATTGTGCCAGAGGGATGGTTGTTCAATTATATTTCATCTCCTCATTATTTCGGTGAAATTGTTGAATGGGGCGGATGGGCTTTGATGACATGGTCTCTCCCCGGTCTGGCATTTTTCGTTTTCACATTCGCCAATCTTTTCCCGAGAGCTATAAGTGCTCATACCTGGTACAAGTCAAATTTTCCGGATTATCCTGCTGACAGGAAGGCGGTGGTGCCCTTTATAGTCTAAGTTTGGAGTTTGGAGTTTAAAGTGCCTAGAGTTAGCTAAAGTTAGTTAAAGTTGCTATAGATAGGATCCAGGGTATTACTTAAGCAGCTTTAATAATTGAAAATGTCAGACCTATTTATAACTTTAGGCACTTTAGACACTTTCTTCGGAATTTATTTGGAAAGTTAACCCGCAGCATATATTTTTGCGTCCGAAATCAATTTTCAGAATAATATGGACGATGTTCCGGCGTATAGTATAAATTAATCCCTGGTACGGAAGGGCAGCCGGATTTCCGGTCATCTCCTCCTGTATCAGACAGAAAGGAGGTGACATGACTTCACTCACAACGTTTTATTTAAGCGGAATCACTGGTAAAGAGGTATTTGATGCTGATGGTGATGCCATCGGTAGAATTAAAGATCTTCTTGTAAGCGCCGTTCCGTCAGGTCAGGCTGATCCGAATCAGCAGCTTGTAACAGGAGTTAAGCTCAAAATCAGAAAAAAGACAGGATTCTATTCCTTTAAATCTTTCAGGATATCGAAAGCCCGTGAGGAGCTTAACGTTACATGCACCGAACTGGTAGAACTTGGCAGAGAAGAAGTGGATAACGGGCTTCTGCTTGTGGAAAATATCCTTGATAAACAGATCGTCGATCTGAACGGCAGGAAACTTGTAAGGGTAAACGATGTAAGGCTTGCCACGCTGGCATCAGGCACTTTTGCAATTGCAGTTGATATCGGGATTGAAGGTCTGCTGAGAAGAATTGGAATAACCGGACCGATAAAAAGGTTATTATCTTTCTTCAAAATAAAGATCCCCACGAGGTTTATATTGTGGGATGATGTTCAGGCAATAGATTTTTCAAATCTTAACATCAGGTTATCGAAAAGTTATGCCAGACTACATATGCTTCATCCTTCCGATCTTGCTGATATATTGGAAGAACTTGGAAAAAAGTCGAGCACAACTGTTTTCTCGGCTCTCGACGAGGAAAAGGCTGCCGATGTTCTTGAAGAACTCGAAACTGACGCCCAGGTCTATATTGTGGAGAGTCTGCCGGTAAATAAAGTTGCAGATGTGTTTGAGAAAATGCCCGCGGATGAGGTGGCAGACATCATCGATGAGCTTGAGGATGACAAAGCTGAACTTCTCCTTAAGGAAATGGAAGAAGAATCTTCACAGGAGGTAAGGGAACTCCTGGAATATGACGACGACCTGGTAGGAAGTATAATGACTACTGATTATCTCTCGTTCAGCAGCACCAAAACGGTCGAAGAAGTGCTCAATGACCTGAGGATTAAAAAACCGGAATCCGCTGAACTTTATAACATGTTTGTTACTGAAAAGGATGACAGGCTTATAGGAACTTTTAATCTCCGCGATCTGGTTGTGGCAGAGCCTGAAAAAACACTCGAAGAGATAATGAAGTCTGAACCGGTATCTTTATTCGACGACCAGAAAACCTCAGCAATTGCGGAGATTGTTTCAAAATATAACCTTCTTGCCGTCCCTGTCATTGATCAGAATGATCAGCTCCAGGGTATGGTTGTCGTCGATGATGTGGTTGAAGACCTGATAAGTGAAAGGAGGACAAAGAAACGCAGAAAATAATCCGGGGAAATGACAGAAACAAAATTCGAAAGGAAACATTTTTTCAGAAGACTGGGGATTTTTCTGATGATCCTGGGCCCGGGAATCATTACCGGCAGCGTTGATAATGATGCGGGTGGGATAACAACCTATTCTGTTGCAGGTGCGGATATATGGATATGGACTGATCTGGACTCTGATACCTTCCTTTATAGTCCTTATTGTTATCCAGGAGATGAATGCAAGGATGGGTATTGTTACCGGGAAGGGGCTTGCAGACCTTATCAGGGAAAATGCAGGAATTAAGGTCACATTTTTCATTTTCATGGGACTTCTGTTATCGGGGATCGGTAATACGACAACCGAATTTGCAGGTGTTGCCGGTAGTATGGAAGTATTTGGGGTTACCAAATATATATCTGTTCCGGTGGTTGCTGTTCTTGGTATGGTTCCTTGTTGTCAAGGGAACTTACAAGATCGCAGAACGAATTTTCCTGTTATTCAGTGTTATCGCTGCTTGACATATGTTGTTTCTGCAATAATGGGCAAGCCTGATTGGAAAGAGATAGGAACAGCTGTCATCAGACCGGATGTTGAGATCAATACACAAGAGCATGACAATGATAATTGCCCTGGTCGGAACAACAATTGCGCCCTGGATGCAGTTTTACATGCAGTCGACTGTCATTGAAAAAGGATTGAAGATGAAACACTTCCGGTATACGATGGCAGATATTATCGTAGGGTGCATTGTGACTGTTGTGGTTGCATTTTTTATTATGGTAGCATGCGGATCCACCCTTTATCCTAACGGAATAGTAATAAATGAAGCAAAAGATGCTGCTTTATCACTTGTCCGCTGGCCGGGAACCTGGCATCCCAGGTCTTTGCTTTCGGACTATTCATTGCATCAATTTTCTCGGCGACAATATTACCACTTGGCAACTGCATATTTTGTATGCGAAGCTTTCGGATTTGAAGCCGGGATGGATAAGAAATGGGATGAGGCAAAGGAATTCTATGTTCTTTATACCGGGATTATTGTCATTTCTGTGATAATCATACTTATTCCCAAATGCACCTCTTATTCCCATTTCAATCTGGTCACAGGTCATAAACGGGATTCTTCTGCCGGTTGTCCTTGTAAGTATGATGATCCTGATAAATAAGAAGAAGATCATGGGAGCCTATACAAACAAGCCACTTTCCAATATCATTGGCTGGGGGGCTGTTGGTATTCTGGTTATACTGTCGCTTACCCTGCTGATACTTCCGCTGATAAACAGGTAACAACACTATTTTGACGGCCATTCCTCGCCTTCAAATGCTTTTTCAGATATTTTTGCAGGATCAATTACAACATGTTTTATCTGCTTACGGTTCCAGGTGTAGGTGATATGAACAAGGCCATCGCTTGTTTGTATCACGGCAGGATAGGAGAATTCAGATCCGGGCTTTGCGTTTTCAAGAAGTGCAGCTGCCTTCCAATCTTTTCCATCTGCGGAAATGGCGGCATGAATTGCATAACGGCCTTTCACAAGGTGATTATAAATCAGGATATGACGGCCATCCTTCAGTGTTACAGCATCCAGTCCGGAATTATTGTTTGGCAAATCTAGCGGTTCAAGGTTACTCCATGTCCGTCCGTTATCGTCTGACCATGCAGAAAGGATTTTTGAAACGGTACTCCGGCAAAGCAGCTGGAGCTTTCCCCCGGGATGCTTGAGTATAGTGGGCTGTATTGCCCCTGTGGACTTCTCATTAAGTGCGGAAGTCCGTTCCCAGGTAAGTCCGTTATCGGATGTGAATTCCATGTGCAGTCTCCATCCCTCGTCTTCGGTACTGGACGGACAAAGCAATTCTCCGTTATCAAGAAGAACAGGCTTGTTCTTTATGGGCCCTGCAATATCCTCCGGTAATCTTCGGGGAACAGACCACGTCTTACCTTTATTATCGGAAGTGATAAGCTCACCCCACCATGTGGAGGGACTGGGCCCGACCTTGTAAAATAATAATATTTCATCGCCGGTATTAAATAGAACAGGATTCCAGCAGGGATAACGCTTCCCTTTGTGCTGAATACCATCCGCAACTTCTACGGGTTTTGTCCATGTACCTTTTTCATTCCGGCTTACCCAGATGCCCACATCCGGATTCCTCTCCGCCGTCCCTCCGAACCATGAAGCCATGAGGCCTTTCCCGTTCTGAATGATCGTCGAAGCATGACAGGATGGAAAAGGTACATCCTGAGGCTGATAAATGAATTCCGTTTTAATAACACATACGAATCCGCTGTACTGACCTGATGTAATCTGAATGACACAGATTATACAAAATAAAGTTGTAACGATTTTTTTCATCATTTCTCTATAATTATGGATTTAAACCCCCCTTCAGGGGGGCATGGGGGGTATTTCCGATTAAACCAGTGGTTTTTTTTCTATTAAACATATTTGTCATCAAAAAACCAACCAAAAAAATTGTCATTGTCCCGAATACAATTGTGAGGTTTGTATGGAATGGGCTTTTGAAAGCCAGACTTCTACCTTCGGTGAAATAAAGAGGTGAAAGACTCATCCATACTATTACGAGCACACCGATTATTACACCGATCACTGCATCAGTCCGTACTGACTTTTTCGAAAAATATCCTAAAAGGAACAATCCCAGCATGCCACCGCTGAATATTGAAGCAAGGGACCACCATGCATCAAGAGCACTTTTAACTCCGATAAGGGCCAGGGCAATAATTATCCCTATTGTACCTGTGACGAAAGAGGAGAGGTAAAGGACCCTCATTGAACTTTTCTCATCCGCATCCTTATTGAAATACCGTTTATAATAATCGTTAAGAACTATCGTTGCAGTGCTGTTGAGGCTTGTAGCAACAGTACTCATTCCGGCAGCAAATATCGACGCGATCAATAGTCCTGTAATACCCGCCGGAAGTCCTGAAGCGATGAAGTAAGGGAATACCCTGTCTGCTGCCACTGCTGCACCAAGCTCCGTGGGAAGCAGTTCGGGCCTTGCATTATAGTATGCAAAAAGGGCTGTCCCGATGTAAAAGAATATCAGCGAAACAGGAATATATAACATTGATCCGAACCAGGTCGATGTCTTGGCTTCACGGTCAGTGCTTGTTGTCATGTAACGCTGGACGTAGTTCTGGTCAATGCCGTAATTCTGAAGATTTATAAATAGTCCGTAAATCAGAACCACCCAGAAGGTCGATTCCGAAAGGCTTGTTCCGAGACTGCCGAGACTGAATTTATTATTCTCCGCAGCAATTCTGAACAGCTGGCCGGGTCCTTCAGGCATCGAAAAAGTGAGGATAATAGCACAAACTATTGCGCCAATTATAAGTATGATTCCCTGGATGGCATCGGTCCAGATTACAGCTTTTATTCCGCCGAGCATTGTATAAAACATAACCATCACACCTGTGAGTATTATAACTGTTTTTATATCCCATCCGAAAAGTGCATTCAGCGGAAGGGCCAGAAGCATCAGGATCGCGCCTGTTCTCATAAGCTGGGTGAGTATATAGCATGAGGAAGCATATATCCTTGCCCATGCGCCGAACCTCTGTTCAAGGTAATAATAGGCTGAAATGTTCCCTATCCCCCGGTAAAGAGGAATAAAAAACTTAATTGTCATTATTGTTGCAAACGGGATTGACAGACTGAAGACAAATGCATTCCAGTTTGAAGCATAAGCTTTACCGGGAAGGCCCAGGAAGCTTATACTGCTGACGAAAGTTGCGAAGATCGACATTCCCACAACCCAGGCCGGGAGCTTTCTTCCGCCTGCAGTGAACTGATCTGTTGTTTTATTCCTGAAATAAAAACTTGCTCCCAGGATAATATTACCGGCGGTAAGAGCAAAGAATACTATGGAATCAAGAAGAGGAAGCTTCATAAGCAGTACTGTTTGAATAAGAAGTGTAAATTATTACCGGTTAAATTTACAATTTATATATTAGATTTGTAATCCGGGATCACTTTATGAACCTTAAATCTTATCTGAAATGAAAATATTAAATGCCAGGATAATTATCTGTATCATTTTTAATTTATTCTTTATTACATCTTCCCCGGTTTCCGGTCAGAAAAAGCCTGACGAAGGTAAACTGGGGAAGGCCGACATGTACAAAGCCAAGAAAAGTGCACTTGAATATCTGGGCGACAGCGCTGTAGTGAGAGAATTCGGTGTAATATCAGATTCGATTTGGAGTTTTGCTGAGCTGGGAATGCAGGAATTCCGTTCATCAGCCATCCTGATCAGAGCTCTTGAAGACGAGGGATTTACTGTTGAGAAGGGCGTTGCAGGTATGCCAACCTGTTTTATCGCGTCGTGGGGTACGGGTAAACCGGTAATAGGATTTCTCGGAGAGTTTGATGCCCTTCCAATGATTTCCCAGAAAGCACTAACTCCGGTGAAGGATCCGGTTGTGGAAGGAGCTCCGGGACACGGATGCGGGCACAATATGATGGGAACAGCTGCAGTTGCTGCAATCATTGCAGTAAAAAGAAGTATGGAGCAGAACAAGGTTGAGGGTACAATAAAGTTCTTCGGATCACCTGCTGAGGAAACCATAATAAGCCGGCCTTATATGGTAAGAGCCGGTGTATTTAAAGATGTTGATGCTGTTATAGACAACCATGCCTCATCAAATTTTGCAACAAGATACGGAGTAGACGACAGTGCAATCATATCGGCAATATTTACTTTTACAGGAAGGACAGCACATTCTGCCGGTGCTCCGTGGAGCGGAAGAAGTGCACTGGATGCCGTTGAGCTCATGAATGTTTCAACTAATTATCTGAGGGAACATCTTTTTTATACATACCGTATGCATTATGTTATAACTGAAGGGGGAGAAGCCCCGAATGTTGTTCCTGATAAAGCTTCAGTATGGTACTATGTACGAAATACGGATGAGAGGGTTGAGGAAACATTTACAACGGGTAGTTGATTGTGCCAAAGGCGCAGCACTGGCTTCAGGTGCAGAGCTGGATACTATTACAATTCTGACTGCAGCCCACCAGAAACATTCAAATAAAGGTCTGGCAGAAACTATTCAGAGAAATATTGAGCTTATGGGAATGCCGGAGTGGACTGAATCAGAGACACTTTTTGCAAAATCACTTCAGAAGGAACTTGGGGCAAAAGAAACAGGCTATCCCGATAAGCTGGATCCTATAGGCCAGCCATCAGAAATACAGGTAGGTGGAGGGTCCACCGATGTCGGGGAAGTATCACTCATAGCTCCAACTGCAACACTCAATTTCCCGGGAGAGGTTCCGGGTGCCATCGGACACCACTGGTCGACAGTTACCGCCGGTTATGGAAGCGCTGCATGGAAAGGACTGAATGCGGGAGCAAAGGTTATGGCAGCAACAGCCCTGGATCTGCTGACTGATGAAAAACTTCTTGCCGAAATAAAAAATGAATTTGCCGAATACTCAAAGACCCATCCGTATAAATCATTTCTTCCTGAAGGCGCCAAACCACCTCTTGACCTTAATAAAGAGCTGATGGATAAATACAGGAAAGCAATGATGGAAGTTGAATATTGAATTCACTGATAATGATGAGTAAAGGATATTTTGAATCCGGAACATATATTACTCCCGAAAATAGTCTGACTGTCGGGGACAAGCTTTTTTTCCACACAAGATTATATTTCACGCTTAAGTTTGCCAGGACTGTCCTGACTTCAAGGTATCAGGCTAAAAGGGGGCGTTATGGTGATAAGGAATGGGCTGATTCGTCCTGGTATATTTTCAGGTCTATTGAGAGATCGGGGGGGAGGTTTAATATCACAGGAATGGATAATATTACGAAGACCAGGGAGCCTGTTCTGTTCATAGCCAATCATATGAGCACCCTTGAGACCATGATATTGCCATGCCTGATCTCACCGCTCAGGAGCGTTACATTTGTTGTCAAAGAGAGTCTGGTAAAACATCCGCTGTTCGGAGATGTGATGAGATCGAGAGATCCTATAATTGTCGGACGAACCGATCCCCGTAAAGACCTGGAAGCGGTTATGAACGGAGGAGTGGAAATATTATCAAAAGGTATATCCATAGTTATTTTTCCACAGAGTACAAGGAATGTTGAATTCAAACCCGAAGAGTTCAATTCCCTGGGTGTTAAACTTGCAAGAAAAGCCGGAGTACAGGTGGTTCCGGTGGCCCTGAAAACCGATTTCTGGGGAAACGGTAAACTCGTCAGGGAAATAGGCCCTATTGACAGCAGCAAAACTATATATTTCAGATTCGGAGAGCCTTTTAAAGTCACAGGTACAGGAAAGGAAGAAAACCAGAAGATCATTGACTTCATTCAGAGTTCACTTGATGACTGGCAGTGAATAAGATTTGGGACAAAAGTTTCCTCCCGCCTAAAGCGCATAGCCGTCAACCTAAGAAGTTCTGGGGAAATAAGTTACACCTCCTTTTTTTAAGGAGGGGTGGCCAGACCACAAAATCATCTAATGTGCAGAAATATAAAAGGTCTGGCCGGGGTGGTTTATTTAATTTTTTCTAATACCACTTTATATATAAAGATTATTTTAATAGATTTGTGGGTGCCGCTATCATTGATCAGATAACCCTGAACCTCTTATTATGATCATTAATGGACATCTTGAATACTTACTTTAACGCTGATAAATATTAATTACTTAAATCACCTGGTATGGCAATATTAGACTGGATCGTATTGGGACTTTTTTGTCTTGGACTTGTTGGTATAATATTCTGGGTTACTAAAAAAAAGAACGAAACATCTACCGATTATTTTCTGGCTGGTCGTGATGCTACATGGCTTGCTATCGGTGCATCAATTTTTGCTTCCAATATTGGATCCGAGCACCTCGTAGGGCTGGCCGGAGCCGGTGCATCAAGCGGAATGGCTATGGCCCATTGGGAGATGCATGGGTGGCTGATCCTTATCCTGGGCTGGTTCTTTGTACCCTTCTATGCCCGCAGCGGAGTCTTTACAATGCCTGAATTCCTCGAGAAGCGTTATAACCGCGGATCAAGGAGCGTATTGTCGATAATATCGCTTGTAAGTTATGTATTTACGAAAGTTGCAGTCACCGTTTATGCGGGAGGAATTGTTTTCAAACAGGTTTTCGGAATTGAATCAATGTTCGGCATCGACTTCTTCTGGATAAGCGCCGTAGGGCTTGTTCTTATTACAGGGATATACACTATAATGGGAGGAATGAAAGCAGTACTCTACACCTCATTGCTGCAAACACCTATTCTGCTGATAGGTTCTCTGGCAGTTCTTGTGCTCGGACTCATTAAAGTCGGAGGATGGAATGAAATGATGGAGATTTGCAGGGCTGTTCCGGTAAATGCTGATGGCAATACCATGACGGAGCTGATGAGGTCCGCCAGAGATCCCGAATACCCCTGGACAGGAGTGATACTGGGCTCTGCCATAATAGGTTTCTGGTATTGGTGCACGGATCAGTTTATCGTTCAGAGAGTTCTTTCCGGCCGTAATCAGACTGAATCACGCAGAGGTGCCATTCTCGGGGCAGCTTTTAAATTAAGCCCTGTTTTTATTTTCCTTATTCCGGGAATGATAGCATATGCACTTAATTATAAAGGGATCATTACTCTTCCCGATTCTGATTCAGCTTTTTCAGTTCTCGTAAAAGAACTGTTGCCAATAGGATTTAAAGGACTTGTTGTCGGAGGTATACTTGCAGCCCTTATGAGCTCGCTTGCATCACTTTTTAACTCTTCCGCTACCCTCTTTACCGTGGATTTCTACCAGAAATTCAAACCAGATGCTCCTGAAAAAGAATTGGTAAGGGTGGGAAGAATAGCTACAGCTGTCGTTGTTGTACTTGGTATTCTCTGGATACCGGTAATGAGAGGATTGGGAAAAGTGCTTTATGCTTACCTGCAGGATGTGCAGTCACTTCTGGCTCCCGGAATAGCGGCAGTTTTTCTTCTTGGGATAGCTTCAAAGAAAACCACTCCGACAGCAGGGCTTTTAGGTCTCGTTTCAGGATTTGTTTTGGGGATGACCAGGTTGGGCCTAAAGGTATTCGCAGGTGGCATCAGTCATGACTCAATTATCTACAAGGTATTTCTTGCTCCGAACTGGCTTCATTATGAAATAGCCCTATTCTTCCTGGTGATTATTATTATGATTGTAACAAGCATGGTCACGAAGAGAGCAGATCCTTTGGCTATCAGGGGATTATATATAGGTTCAGCTACAGCGGAACAAAAAGCATTAACGAGAGCAAGCTGGAATAACTGGGATCTGGTGTTCTCAGGCCTGATCATTATAGTTATAATCGCGTTCTATATTTATTTCTGGTAGTTACTTAACCCTTCCCACGAGCCCTTCCCTTTGTGGGTTCTTAACCCTTCCCCTGGCCCCTTCCATTTGGGGTTGGAGACATTAAATGGGAAGGGCAGGGAGAGGATTAAAAACATTATTTTAAAAGTCTAAAAATGAATAAATTACAAAATAAAGAGATCTGGTTCGTTACCGGAAGCCAGGACCTGTACGGACCTGAAACACTTAAGCAGGTAGCTGCCGATTCGGCTAAGATTGCTTCATCACTCAATGAAGCTGCGGAAATATCTCAAAAAATTGTCTTCAAACCGGTGCTGACATCTCCGGAATCGATTTATAAGCTATGTTCTGAGGCAAACATTTCGGAAAGCTGCATCGGGCTGATAACCTGGATGCATACCTTTTCACCTGCCAAAATGTGGATTAATGGCCTTAATATCCTAAATAAGCCATTTCTTCACTTTCATACACAGCTTAACAGGGATATCCCGTGGGATTCAATCGATATGAACTTCATGAATCTCAACCAGAGTGCCCATGGAGATCGTGAATTCGGTTTCATAGGCACCAGGATGAGGCTGAACAGGAAGGTAGTTGTGGGCCATTATCAGGATACTGAAGCCATTGAAAGAATTGCAGTGTGGGTCAGGGCTGCTGCCGCTTATGATGATGCCCGCACCATGAAGGTTGCCAGGTTCGGCGATAATATGCGTGAAGTGGCTGTTACTGAAGGAAATAAGGTGGGCGCTCAGATCAGAATGGGCTATTCTGTTTACGGTTACGGAATTGGCGACCTCGTAAAAGCAGTCAATGATGTGTCTGATGCAGATATTAATAAGCTTCTCTCAGAATACTCATCAGAATATATGATGACAAACGAAGTGGCTAGTTCCGACTCCCTTAAAGAAGCAGCAAGGATTGAAGCAGGAATGGAATCATTTCTTGAAACAGGTGGTTTCAAAGCTTTCACAACAACTTTTGAGGATCTGCACGGTCTTAAACAACTTCCGGGTATTGCTGTTCAGAGGCTGATGGCAAAAGGATACGGTTTCGGCGCGGAAGGCGACTGGAAAACTGCCGCCCTTGTAAGATCGATGAAGGTCATGGCAGATGGTCTGAAAGGCGGGACATCCTTCATGGAAGATTATACATATCATTTCGATCCCGAAGGGATGAGAGTGCTTGGCGCCCACATGCTTGAGGTTTGTCCGACTATAGCCGGGAATAAGCCGGCTGTTGAGATCCATCAGCTGTCAATAGGCGGAAAGGCCGATCCTGCAAGGCTTGTTTTCAAAACAGCTCCGGGAAGAGGGATAAATGTTTCGGTTATTGATCTGGGCAACAGGTTCAGGATGATAGTAAACGAGGTTGAAGTTGTTAAATGTCCTGATATGCCGAAGCTGCCTGTTGCAAGTGTTCTCTGGAAACCGATGCCCGATCTTAAGACAGGCGCAGCTGCATGGATACTGTCGGGAGGCGCTCATCATACCGGATTCAGCACGGCAATAAACTCTGAATACCTTGAAGATCTCGCGGGAATGATGGGAATCGAATTTGTCCTGATAGATGAAAAATGCGATCTGTCAGTACTTAAAAAAGAACTGAGATGGAATGAGATATATTATCATCTGGCTGGTGGTATAATTTGATAGAATGAAAAAATATGCTGGAAAAATTAAAGGAAAGAGTGCTTAAAGCCAATCTCGATCTGGTTAAACACGGGCTGGTGATACAAACATGGGGTAATGCAAGTGCCAGGGACATTAAAACCGGACTGATAGTAATCAAACCATCGGGGATAAGCTATAAGAAGATGAAACCCGGAGATATGGTTGTACTTGATCAGGATGGAAAAATTGTCGAAGGAAAATATAAACCTTCGACAGATGCCCCCACCCATCTTCTTTTATATAAGAAATGGAAAACCATAAACGGGATTGTTCATACACATTCAACATACGCCACAGCATGGGCTCAGGCAGGGAAAAATATTCCCCCTCTCGGAACAACCCATGCCGATCATTTTTACGGAGAGGTTCCATGTACCAGGAAGCTCAGTGAAAAGGAGATTGAAAATGATTATGAGGTTAATACCGGCAAAGTAATTGTTGAGCGACTTGCAAAAACCGATCCCCTGGCTGTCCCGTCGGTACTTGTAAACTGTCACGGACCTTTCAACTGGGGCCTCGATGCTGAGGAGGCAGTGCATAATGCTGTTGCCCTTGAAGAGATCGCAAGGATGGCGTTTTATACAGTTACGCTTGGAACTACCAAACCAGCTGATGATTATCTTCTGAAGAAACATCATGAAAGAAAGCACGGCAAAAATGCTTATTACGGGCAGAAAAGAAAGAAATGACAGGATTGAGTAACTTAACTTACATTATTCATTCAAAAGACAAAAGACAGAAGTAAAAAGATAAAAGTCAGATAATTGTACACAATTATAAATTTTTTCAAGTGAAGTTTTTTGGTAATGTTTTAAAACTTTTGTCTTTAAACTTTTATCTTTTATCTTTTTTGAAGTTTATAAATTAATCGGATTATATAAATCATTTTGATATGACCGGAAAATATGTAATAGGAATAGACTACGGAACCGATTCGGTACGATCAGTAGTTGTCGATGCAGGTAATGGGAATATTGTCGGAACATCAGTTTCTGAATATCCGAGGTGGAAGAAAGGTCTTTATTGTGATCCTGCTGCCAACCAGTTCAGGCAACACCCTCTGGATTATATTGAAGGATTTGAAAGATCCGTCAGGGGAGCGATCAAGGGCTTAAGTAAGGGAATAATCAGGAATATATCGGGGATAACTGTTGATACCACAGGATCGACCCCGGTCGCCGTCGATAAGCACGGAACTCCGCTTTCACTTAAACCGGGTTTTGAGGATGATCCCGATGCCATGTTCATTCTCTGGAAGGACCATACGGCAGTGAAAGAGGCTGCCGAAATTAATGAACTTGCAGGATCGTGGGAAGGGATTGATTACACTAAATATGAAGGCGGAATATATTCTTCCGAATGGTTCTGGTCGAAGATACTTCATGTAATACGTGGAAATTCCCGTGTGAGGAAAGCGGCCTTTTCATGGGTTGAGCATTGCGACTGGATACCTGCTTTGCTTACCGGTGATACAGATCCTCTCACAATAAAAAGAAGCCGTTGTGCCGCCGGACATAAAGCAATGTGGCATAAAGATTTCGGTGGTCTGCCTTCCGAAGAGTTCCTAGTAAAGCTTGATCCCAGACTGACCGGACTGAGAGAGCGACTCTATGAAGAAACTTACCCCTGTGATGTACCGGTTGGAGCAATCACCGGGGAATGGGCAAAAAAACTTGGTCTGCCTTCGAATATCAAAGTCGGGGTTGGTGCCTTTGATGCTCACGTTGGAGCTGTCGGAGGCGAGATAAAACCGTTTCAGCTTATTAAGGTCATGGGAACTTCAACCTGCGATATGCTCGTATCACCCTTAGAAAAAGGCGGGGAAAAGCTTGTCAGGGGAATATGCGGACAGGTTGACGGATCGATCATTCCCGGCATGCTGGGTCTTGAAGCAGGACAGTCGGCTTTCGGGGATATTTATGCATGGTTCGGGAAACTATTATTATGGCCCGTTGATGAGATCATTTCAAAGATGTCGTGGCTTGATAAAAAGGCCAGAGACAGGATCAGAAGTGAAGTATCGGAGAAAATAATCGGAGAACTGAGTAAAGAGGCAGAATCTTTACCGGTTGGGGAGAGTGCAATTCTTGCCCTCGACTGGATGAACGGGCGGCGTACACCTGATGCCAACCAGGCTCTTAAAGGAGCAATAACCGGATTATCGCTCGGATCGGATGCCCCACGAATATTTAAGGCTCTTGTTGAGGCTACTGCTTTCGGCTCAAAAATGATAAATGAAAGATTCATCGAAGAGGGTGCCCGGATTGATGGAGTGATAGCAGTTGGAGGCGTTGCAAAAAAGAATCCATTCGTTATGCAGACCGTTGCTGACGTCCTCAATGTACCGATAAAAGTGGCAAAATCGGACCAGACATGCGCTCTCGGATCTGCGATGTCCGCTTCAGTAGTGGCAGGGATCCATAAAGATTTCCCTGCAGCACAGAAAGCAATGGGTGGAGGTTTCGAAAAAGTCTATAAACCAAATCCTGCACGGGCAAAAAAATATGACGAACTGTTTAAAAAATACCGGAAACTCGGGTCATTTATTGAAAACGAACTAACATAAACCCTTTTTGAATCTTGGTGCCTTTGTGTCTTGGTGGCATTTTCTTCATAAAAAAGGGCTCAGAGGCGCAGGGGCTCAGAGGCACAGAGGCGTAATAAAACTTGTAATTGTGTAAAAACTGAAAATGATAAGCCATGAGAAAACTATTTATTTTATTAGTATCTATATTCCTGGGAATGCAGATTATCAGCGCCCAAAAAGAGACTAGCGTACCCGTCAATCAGCTGGTGATTGTTGCAAATAATCCCGGACCGGTAATAAGCAAGGATATCTATGGTCATTTTTCTGAGCATCTCGGAACATGCATATATGGCGGGCTCTGGGTAGGTCGTGATTCTAAAATACCGAATACTGAAGGTATACGGAATGATGTCCTCTTTGCCCTGCGGGAAATTAAGGTTCCGAACCTGAGATGGCCGGGAGGCTGTTTTGCGGATACTTATCACTGGAAAGATGGTATAGGTCCGCAAAGCCAGAGAGCTTCAATAGTGAACACTCACTGGGGAGGGGTTACAGAAGATAATTCATTCGGCACTCATGAATTTATGAGACTCACCGAACTGCTGAACTGTGATGCATATATCAATGGAAATGTGGGCTCGGGAACTGTAAGGGAAATGGCCGAATGGGTCGAGTATCTTACTTCTGATTCGGACAGTCCCATGACAAGGCTCCGTAAACAAAACGGAAGGGATGAGCCATGGAAGGTCAGGTATTTTGCAATCGGAAATGAGAACTGGGGCTGCGGTGGTAATATGACAGCCGATTTTTATTCAGATGTCATGCGTCAGTATTCAACATACCTTAATAACTACAGCGGGAACAGACTTTACCGGGTCGCATGCGGAGCATCGGATTATAATTATCCATGGACCGAAACACTTATGAAGGAGCCCGGTATACGTGGCCGCTTCCAGGGGTTATCAATACATTATTATTCTCTGGTCGACGGATGGAACAACAAGGGGTCAGCGACTGAATTCGGTGAAAGCGAATGGTTTAAGACAATGAATTCAAACCTCCAGATGGATGTAATCATTAAAGGTCATAAGGCAATAATGGACCGTTATGATCCTCAGAAAACAAAGGGTATGGTGGTTGACGAATGGGGTAACTGGTTCAATGTGGAGCCTGGAACAAATCCGGGATTTCTGTATCAGCAGAGTACAATCAGAGATGCTGTAACAGCAGCTATTCATCTGAATATTTTTAACAAACATGCCGACAGGGTGCAAGTAGCAAATCTGGCACAGATGGTCAATGTACTCCAGTCAGTAATTCTGACAAAGGATGATAAGATGGTTCTTACCCCTACATATCATGTTTTCAGGATGTTCAGGGTGCACCAGGAGGCAAAACTTCTGAACACCGACCTTGTCTGTGAGGAATACGAATTTGAGGGTAAGAAAATACCTGCAATATCGGCTTCAGCTTCAGTTGATAATGAAGGGAAAGTCCACATTTCCCTTGCAAATCTGAATCCAAATAAAGAGATCACACTTACCTGTCCGGTTGTTGGTGAAACCTTTAAAACGATTACCGGGGAGGTTCTGACATCAGGTCAGATGAATGCCTTCAATACATTCGACAAACCGGAAGTTGTAAAACCGGCATCATTCAAGGGATTTAAAATGAAGGATGGAGTACTGACACTCACCATGCCGGCAAAGTCGGTGGTGGTTCTGGAATTGATGAAATAATCTCTGTGCTCCAACGTATTAAAAAACGTATTTTAATACGTATTAAAATGGCTTTGTTCTAATTTATAGATCAGATTACCTGAGTCTGTTAATGCCCTATGGGCAAGGGGTATGGGTGTATCGATCTCTGGTTCTATTGTCATAGATGCCCTACGGGCAAAAAGGATAAGGACAAATGATATGAGCCAACAGTCGTTAATGCCCTTCTATGTTGCAAACCAAATTTCAGATGAACTTTTTTCATTTTATTTTTATTTTTTAATTTTACAATCGTGAAGCCCAAGAGGAAACAGGCTCTGCTGAGGAGCAACCTGTCAGCAATAAGCTTCATGGATGCACTGCATTTTGGGAAGGTTTTATCCTTCCCTTTTTTTATAAATGCAGGTATCCTGTATGGCTAAGAAAACCTAACCTTAAAAAGTAAACACAATAAAATTAATCTACAAAAATAACCTTCTATCAACAGACCCTTTATGAATGAACACGGGCTGCATTGCCTCGTTTTAATTTTTATAGAATGTGAGCTGTAGCCTACGGGTAGCAGATTCTTAAAGAACTGCAAGGGCATTTAACAGGCTCACAAAATTGTTTTTGTAGATATTAAATTATTAAATCCTTGAAAATGCATATGGCTGTTTGTTTTTCAATACAAATTTTATTCTGCTGAGTAGTTTCTTTGCTATTCTTACTATGGATTTATTTGCTTCCATTCGTTTGCAATAATCAAGATGGCACTTTAATAATACAGGATCATGGCGTATCGCAGTCCATGAAGCTTCAATGATTGCAGTGCGTAAAACGCTATGGCCCCTTGGGGTAATATCACCTGTTTTTTCTTCTTCTCCAGAACTGCTCGTAGATGGAACCAGTCCAATATAAGAACACAATTTATCGATATTGCTAAATCTCATTATAGTCTCCAGCTCAGTCAGTATTATCATGGCTGTTAATACTCCTATACCCGGAATACTTCTTAATAATTTAATATCATTTTGATAGGATTCAGTCTGACTTAACCTTTGAACTTGTTTTGTCAAATCCAAAATGGTTGCTCTTAAATTCTTACTCTGATGTATAAAGGAATTGAGGGATATTTTAGCGCTGTCTTCTTTTAATTCAATGGATTCAAGCCAGGAAATAAACCTTTTGGACCAATGACTTTTAGGATTGCTAAATGACTCAGGAAAGTCAATGCCATGAAAATATAAGAATGATTTAATTCGGTTCTTAAACCTGGTCAGATCTCTTACCATTGTAGCGCGTGCTCTTAAAAGACTTCGATCTTCGAGTGTTTTTAAACCTGGAACATAAATGGCTTTAAGATCGCCGTTGCGCAATGATCTTGCAATTTTTCTGCTATCTCTTTTATCTTCTTTTTGCACTCTTTCCTTATTTGTTGTTGGTATATCAGCAGGATTTACAACAATGGATTTTATCCCAAGTGATAACAGTTTATTATGTATCCAATATCCACAAAACCCCGCTTCATAGGCGGAATGATAAATGCCTCCGGGAAAGTTCCATTTCAAATACTGATACAGGATCTCAGGTTTTGGGTCCTGCGAAAATGTCTTCACTGCTACTTTTTCTGTCAGAATCGTTATTTCCAGCTTCTTTTATGCACATCAAAACCCACATAAATGTTTTGATTGCTGAAATCAATTTTGTTACTTTGTGTTTCCATAAGTTTCAGGTTTTTATTTGTTTAGACTGTCAAATCCAAAAATAAATAACTTCCTGGAACTTTTTTTATGCAAACATAGGGCCTACGGGCAAGGGGTATGGGTGTATCGATCTCTGGTTCTATTGTCATAGATGCCCTACGGGCAAAAAGGATAAGGACAAATGATATGAGCCAACAGTTATCAATTGCATTTTTCCCCGTAGGGGATAAATGCCAATAGAATATGAGGTTTATAAAAATGGTACATTTTTCCCCGTAGGGGATAAATGTATATTGTTGTTGATGCCATACGGGCAAAAGGAATGATATTAATGATTGCTGATATTTTAAATTAGAATAAGCTATATATTATTGATAATATGTGAATAACCCCATTGCAACTGGGGGTACATCATACTCCGGAAAGATCTTACAGAACGTAGGCTTGCATCTGAATGCTCTTGCTTTCATCTCTGGTTATCAGCTGAATCTGAATGTATGAAATGGTGGTAACAATTTGGCACCTCCAAATTTGATATCACAAATTGTGACCTCAAGATTAAATATTTAAATTTACAAACGGCAAACACAAAACTAATGGTAAAGAAAGACCCTCAAATAATGATCCCGGATGAAGTGATTATGGGCAAGATTTACCTGATCAGGGGTCAGAAAGTAATATTAGACAGGGACCTCGCTGAATTATACGAGGTAGAAACCAAAGCTCTGAAGCAAGCAGTAAAACGAAACATTGATATTTTTCCTGAGCATTTTATGTTCGAATTAACTGAAGAAGAATTTATAAACTTGAGGTCACAAATTGTTACCTCAAGTTGGGGAGGTCAACGATATCTACCTTATGTCTTTACGGAACTGGGCGTTTTGCAGCTTGCGAATGTGCTTAAAAGCATAAGGGCCAGAAAGATGAGTGTTCGTATCCTGGAGGTTTTTGTAAAGATGCGGGAAATGCTGGCAACTCACAAAGAGTTACTGTACAGGATAGAAAAGATAATGAAGAAGCTGGATGAACACGATGATCAGATATTGTTGATCTTTGAATACCTCAAGCAATTAGGAGATGTTAAACATCAGGAACTGGAACAGAAGAACCGTAAACGTATCGGCTTCAGGACTGCCGGGAACCATGAAGATTAATCCCATGCCGCTCTTGCCCGTCTTGTTTTACCGATAAAGATCCATTCAAACAAAAAAAACCTCAATGTTCAGCAGAGGGAAGGGACAAAAAGCTTAGCAGGAAAACGGGCCAGAAGGGACGATGTATTGATTTTGATGTAATACAAGGAGAAAAAGCTACAGATATGGATAAACAACATAAAGACTATACAGTTGTAAAAGTAGGCTGGCTAACCATGGTTAAACGTAACTATAAGTTCGACAATACTATTGTTTATGACTATTTCAAGGGATTAATATCTTTTCTTCAGGATAAAGGACTTACAATAAGAACCATTTTGCCTGAAAATGGTGAAATTAATGAAGATACTTCTTTAATGGCTTCCGATCTTACGAGTGAGGGCTTAGAATTAGTTAAGAGAGCACTTGACAGATGGACAAACAATATCTTTGATAAGGGAAAATCTCCCACAGACTATGCACTTCTCGATAAACACTTAAAGAAGATTAGATCGAAAAACGAAATCCAATGCTAAAGCCTGGTTTAGTTCCGAGCATTAATTTATATTGATTCTTTGGAGCGTAAACGATCCGGAGGCTGAGTTTGTCCGGAAATTGAGTCCAGTATCATTTTCCCCTTCTGATAACCCGGATTGACTCAGATTATTCTGATTAAAAAAAGTATCTTAGTGTACTGAAAAAACCTGTTCTAATAATTCTGCAAATGAAACCATCAATCCATGGCATCAGCATTTTTTATTCTGATTTTTCTTTCAGGTTCGATGTACCAGGTTGTCAATTCCCAGCAGGTGGGTAAGAACCTGGCAGTTGTTGCTTCTGCATCATCATCAATAAGATATGGGGGGAGCCTGATGTCCCTTAACGACGGACTTATCCCTAAAGGCGGAGCATTGAGGGGCGGCGGTGGCAGATCACAGCAACGTTCCGCCACACAATGGATCCAGTATGAATGGGCACAGCCGGTGGTAACCAATGGAATTGCAGTATTCTGGTGGAACTATGAAAACAGTCTGAAGCTCCCTCATGCCTACAGGATAAAATACTGGGACGGAAATGATTTTGTGCCGGTTAAGAATCCTTCAGGCCTTGAATTCAGGAACGATGAATACAACCGTACCGGATTCGACGATGTGAAAACAACCATTCTCAGACTGGAAGCTGATTCGGCAGACAGGTTTCCAATGGTCATACAGGAGTGGATGGTTTTCCAGGCTCCGGGTTCGCCTGATCATCCGCCTGTTGTTTCAGCAGGCGCAGACAGGTCAGTTATGCCTTCCGGGAAAACATACCTGTCGGGAAAGGTAAAATCTGTAACACCTGTAAATAATGTGAAATGGAGTAAAAAATCGGGACCGGGGAATGTAGTATTCGCTGATCCGGGAAAACTTGAAACTACCGCAAAATTCAGCAGTACAGGTGAATATATTCTTCAGCTTACAGTACAGGAAGGAGAACTGACCTCTTCTTCGGATTTAACTGTAAAAGTGCAACATCCTCCGCAGCCTGAGCGGCTTGATGTGGTTTATACAAAACGGTACAGCATCGACAGTCCTCTGTGGAATGCCAGGGCAAAAGCCATAATCGTCAACTGGATTCCATGGTGCATAGATCAGATCAACCGCGATGATCTGACTCTGGGACCGGGCGGACTCGATAATTTCATCGAAGCAGGAAAAGCCCTCAGGGGAGAACCTCACGGGCGGCATAAAGGTTATGTATTTTCGAATGCATGGGTCCATCAGACTATTGAATCGATGAGCATTGCACTTATGATAGATCCGAAGGGTGATAAGGAGATAATTGCTGCTCAGGAAAAGATGAAGGCCACTCTTGAACAATGGATACCGGTGGTCCTTGCAGCCCAGGAACCGGATGGATATCTGCAGACAGCTTTCACTCTTCGCGATACTGCAAGATGGAAGGCAAAATGGGATGCTCCGACCAGAGGAAATCATGAAGGATATGTGGCAGGATATTTTATCGAGTCGGCAATAAACCATTACACCCTTACAGAAGGACAAAGACAGACGATTATATGATGCGGCAAAAAAACTCGCCGATTGCTGGGTGGCTAATATCGGTCCGGGTAAGAAAGAGTGGTACGACGGACACCAGGAGATGGAACAGGCACTCGTCAGATTTGGCCGTTTTGTAAATGATATGGAAGGAAATGGCAGGGGAACAATTACATTGATCTGGCAAAATTCCTTCTTGATTCACGGCGCGACGGTAGTGAATACGATCAGAGCCATGTTCCTGTTCAGCAGCAATATGAAGCTGTGGGCCATGCTGTAAGAGCTGTTTACAGCTATTCGGCAATGGCTGATGTTGCAGCCGAAACAGGTGATGTTGATTATCAGAGCGCTGTAATGTCGCTATGGGATAACCTTGTGAATAAAAAATACTATGTTACCGGAGGTGTCGGAAGCGGAGAGACCTCGGAAGGATTCGGCCCCGACTATTCTCTCGGGAACAGGGCTTACTGTGAGGCGTGCTCAAGCTGCGGACTGATCTTCTTCCAGTATAAGATGAACCTGGCTTATCATGATGCAAAATATGCCGACCTGTACGAGGAAACAATGTATAATGCACTGCTGGGCTCACTGGATCTTGAAGGAAAGAATTTCTATTATGATAATCCGCTGGTAGAATCAGTTGCACGATACCCGTGGCATGTATGCCCCTGCTGTGTAGGCAATATTCCCCGCACTCTGCTTATGGTCCCTACCTGGACTTATGTGAGGGGAAAGGAAGGATATATATGTTAATCTGTTCATAGGAAGCAGAATAAAAGTTGAAAAGGTTGCCGGAACTGACGTTGAAATGGTTCAGCTTACTGATTATCCACGGAGCGGAAAAGTTTCAATAACTGTAAATCCCGTGAATAAAAAGGAGTTTACTGTATTTGTACGTGTCCCTGACCGGACAACAAGTACTCTTTATAAACACTCACCTGCCGTCAGCGGATTGAAATCTCTGTCTGTCAATGGAAAGCCTGTGCCGATAAAAATGAAAAGAGGTTATGCTGAAATAAAACGCAAATGGAAGAAGGGCGACGTGATCGATTTTGAAATGCCCATGGAAGTTCAGACAATCACGGCCGATGAGAGAATTGTAGCCGACAGGGGACGTATCGCACTTCGTTATGGTCCTCTTATCTACAATGTCGAAAAAGCCGATCAGCCCGATATAGATAAATATATTGGTACTGGTCCGCTTAAGGCAGAATGGCGGGGAGACCTTCTCGGAGGAGTAATGACAATTAAAGGGAATTGGGCAGATGGGACGCCGCTTGTAGCCATCCCTAATTTCGCAAGAGGCAACAGGTTCACTCAGCCGGTCAATGAAGAGGAGATCAAATCAATTGTATGGATAAAGAAACAATAAGAATCAACTTACATAAATCACCTTTGATTATCCTTTTGCAATCCTTTGTGTCCTTTGTGGTTAAAAAAAATTTATATTAAACACAAAGCAAAAATTCACACAAAGGACACAAAGGGATACAGTAAATTATGAACATTTATGAATTAAACATAAGAGAAAATTGGAATGAATATGAAATTGAATTTCACCCGGGCAGGATCCATCTGCCACTTATAATTGCAGGAATGTTGATAATTTACGGCTGTTCAGGAAACAGATCATCAGAAGATTATCCTGTTCAGCCCGTTCCGTTCACTTCCGTAAAGCTGACAGATAATTTCTGGGCGCCCCGCATCATGAAAAATGCCGAAGTCACCATTCCGATTGCTTTCGGATATTGTGAATCGACCGGAAGAGTAAAGAATTTCGAGATTGCCGGGGGACTTGATACCGGCAGGTTCCAGACCATTTACCCTTTCGATGATTCGGATGTCTTTAAAATAATTGAAGGGGCGGCATATTCATTGCAGACAAAGCCGGATCCGGAACTGGATGCATATCTTGATACATTGATTTATAAAATTGGTCTGGCGCAGGAAGATGACGGGTATCTCTATACGAACAGGACAATTGCTGAAATGCACGGTGGTGAAGGACTTCATGAATGGGCCAGCAAAAACAGGTGGGAGCTCGATTCCATCCTTAGCCATGAACTATATAACATCGGCCATCTTTACGAGGCCGCAGTGGCACATTATCAGGCAACAGGTAAAAGAACCCTGCTGGATATTGCACTCAAATCGGCCGACCTGGTCAAAAAAGATTTCGGATGGGATAAAGTAAAAGTTTATCCCGGGCACCAGGTGATCGAAATGGGACTTGTGAAATTATACAGAGCCACAGGGGAAAAGAAATATCTCGACCTTGCAAGGTTCTTTCTTGATTTAAGAGGACCGACAAGGGGAGGAGTACAACCAGGCTCATAAAAAAGTTGTTGATCAGACTGAAGCGGTCGGACATTCGGTGAGGGCTACTTATATGTATTCCGGCATGGCAGATATTGCCGCAATCGAAAAGGATGAAGCGTACCTGAATGCCATAACGAAAATATGGGAGGATATCGTTTACGGCAAGATGTATCTCACCGGAGGTATAGGTGCTACAGGCGGTAATGAGGGCTTTGCAGCGCCATATGTATTGCCAAATCTGACTGCTTATTGCGAAACATGCGCTTCAATCGGAAATATCTTCACAAACCACAGACTCTTCCTTCTTCATGGGGAAAGCAAATACATTGACATTCTTGAAAAGACACTATACAACTCGATGCTTTCGGGGGTCTCTCTTTCAGCCGACAGGTTCTTCTACCCCAATCCGCTCGAATCGGATGGAAGGCATAAAAGGAGCGAATGGTTCGGTTGTGCCTGCTGCCCGTCGAATGTCGCCAGATTTGTCCCTGCAATACCCGGATATATCTATGCTTTATCTGATAAGGATCTTTATGTTAACCTTTTCATTTCAAATGAAGCAGATATCAATATCGGCAAAAATCCGGTAAGGATCGTACAGGATGCAAATTTCCCGTGGGACGGGAAAGTGAATATCACTGTGTCACCCGGTAAAGCGGCAAAATTTTCAGTTATGATCCGTATACCGGGATGGATTCAAAATGAAGCGATTCCTGGAGATCTTTACAGGTTTGATGATAAGGTAAATGAGCCTTACTGCATCTCAATAAACGGAGAACAAAATTACCCCAATTCCGGTGAATGGCTATGCTGAAATTGAGCGGACCTGGAAAGAGGGCGACAAAATTGAAATTGATTTTCCGATGCCTGTCAGGAAGGTTGTTGCTGATGAACGGATCGCAGATGACAGGGGTAAAATAGCCATACAGCGCGGGCCGGTGATTTATTGTGCCGAATGGCCGGACAATAATACAGGGAATGTCCTGGATCTGCTGATAGACACTGATAAACCTTTTACAACTGAGTTTGTACCGTCCTTACTTAACGGCACTCAGGTAATACGAACCACCGGATATCTGGCCGGAGTAAAACCTGAGATAAATGCTGAAGAGCTTCCTGAAGAAACGGTAACCCTGATACCTTATGCATTATGGAACAACAGGGGGCCGGGTCAGATGAGGGTATGGTTACCCGTGATTGATTAATATTCTGATTGTCTGAATTCATCATGTAAAAAAAGTAGAATTATTTTACGGGCAATTTGAAAGTTTTTCTTACCTTTAATATGGTAATCTTAAAAGAATGTTAGTTTTATGTCTGTCCGGGAATTTCTGAAAAAAAGTAATCTGATCTTAACAGCCACGCTGATAACATTTTTAACTGGTTGTGAGGATGAACCCGCGATGCCGGATATCGGTGAACCGGTAGCTTTCAGTACCAGCTCCAATGCCTTTACTGTAAAAAGCAGTATATCAACTCCTCCCGGCGTAGTAATTAACGAAGTCGGGATGTACTGGAGTTTGACACCAAATCCTGATGAAAGTAATAACACCGGATCCGGAGAATTGATCGATACAGTCCTTTTCTGTCGTGTGGAAAAATTAGACCCGGGTACTAAATACTACCTCAGGTTATTTGCTGAAACCGACCAGGGGAAAGTCAATAGTGATGTATTGGAGATAACAACGAATAGTACAATCACTGATTTCGACGGCAATAATTATAATACCGTGACTATAGGACAGCAGACCTGGTTGGCCGAGAACCTGAGAACAACCAGTTATAATGACGGGACTAGTATTCCTAAAGTCACTAAATCATGGTCAGAACTTACAGCATCAGGTTTTTGCTGGTATGATTTCAATGACGTTGGCAACAATAATTATGGCCCTTTGTATAATTGGCCTGCGGTTAATTCCGGTAAATTATGCCCTGATGGCTGGCATGTTCCGGATGACACAGAATGGAATGTCCTGGATGATTATCTGGGAGGTATAGGCACTGCAGGCGGATATTTAAAGGCAACAGGTGAAGCCTGGGAATCTCCAAATCTGGGAGCAACAAATTATGCCGGTTTTAACGCACTCCCCGGCGGATGCTCAAGTGCAGCAGATGGCAATTTTACCGGTAAAGGAGTATTTACAACCTGGTGGACTTCATCCACAGACTACTATTTTAATGAAAATGAAGGAATGTTGATTACCCGGTCTATTTTCTGGACTGGTCCGGTCTTAACCAGAGATGGATTTCTTTCCAGAGGCGGACCACTGAACTTTTTGTCAGTCAGGTGCATGAAAAATCCTGAATAGAACTTGTTAGTTTGCCAGACCAGAAATCAGTGGCTGAAAAAAAGGAATGCATGAAAGAAATAAAATCATTACCGGTTATTTTTATGATACTTTCGGTTCTGTCGTGCAGCGGACCGGAGAAAGCGGTTAAACTGAATGAACTGGACATATCAAAAATGTCTTGCGGCTGGAAAACAGCCAGGGCAGACAGTTCTGTAGCAGGAGGACCTCTGTCGGTCGGAGGGACACGTTTCGAAAAAGGTATCGGAACACATGCGGTCAGCACATTTCTGATAAGACTTGATAAAAAAGGAAAAATTTTACAGGCTTTGCCGGTGTAGATGACGGTTCAGGCAGCAGTACAGGACTTGTTGAATTTTACATTGTCGGCGACAAAAAAGTCCTCTGGGAGAGTGGAAAAATGAAAAAAGGCGATCCGGCAAAAGCAATTGATATTGATCTGAGGGGAATTGAAAAGCTTGGCTTCTTGGTAAATGACGGTAATGATGGCAGAAATAATGATCATGCCGACTGGGCAGATCCGGTCATCACATACAGAGGAATAAAACCGGTGGCTCTGGATAATAAATATTTTCCGGAAGCGGAAGAAATTCTGACTCCTCCGCCTCCCGATGAACCGGAGATCAATGGGCCAAAAATTTATGGAGCACATCCCGGTTCGCCGTTTCTTTACAGGATACCGGCTACAGGTAAACGGCCGATTACTTTTTCGGCATCAGGACTGCCTGAAGGGCTTTCCCTTGATCAGAATTCGGGGATCATTACCGGGAAGATCGGAAAGGCAGGGGAGTATCCGGTAGAAATTTCTGCACAGAACACCTATGGCACAGCTATACGAACGCTTAAGATCATTGCAGGGGATAAGCTGGCGCTGACGCCTCCGATGGGCTGGAACAGCTGGTATATTTATTATCACAGGGTAAGCGATTCGGTGATGCGACTGTCAGCCGATCTGATGATAAACTCGGGAATGGCAGATCATGGTTATCAGTATGTCAATATTGACGATTGCTGGGCGATAAAAGCCGGTTCCGATGATCCTGTCATCGGTGGTGAAATGCGTGAGAAAAACGGTGAACTCAGAACAAATAAGCTGTTTCCCGATATGAAGGCCCTAACAGAATACATCCACAGTAAGGGATTAAAGGCAGGGATCTATATTTCACCCGGACCAACAACCTGTGCAGGTTATGCAGGCAGTTACCAGCATGAGAGACAGGATATTCAGACCTTTGCAAAATGGGGATTTGATTTCCTGAAATATGACTGGTGTTCTTACGGCAGTGTTGAGAAGGAGAGAACCAGGGAGGCATATATAAAACCCTACAAGCTGATGTGGGATGAACTGCAGAAAATCGACAGGGATATTGTACACAATCTCTGCCAGTATGGTATGGGAAACGTCTGGGAATGGGGTCCAGAGGTTGGCAATTGCTGGCGGACAACGGGTGATCTGGGTCTTGTAGCCGGATCGTCAATGCCCGGTTTCTGGTATGTGGGATTATCAAATTCCCGGCACTGGGAATACGCTCAGCCCGGAGGATGGAATGATCCTGATTATATTCTTATCGGATGGATCAGGAATGCAATGAAGGAGGAATTGTACCAAAAAGCAGATATGACACCAAATGAGCAGTATGCTTATATGTCGATGTGGTCGCTGATGGCAGCGCCGCTTATTTACGGAGGTGAAATGGCCAGGCTTGATGCATTCACACTTAATGTTCTCTGTAACAATGAAGTGATCGATGTAAACCAGGATGTTCTTGGTAAACAGGCTAAAATTATCAGGGCAACAAAAGAAGAGCTGGTTATGACGAAGGAACTGGAAGACGGTTCAAGTGCAGTCGGGTTATTTTCAGTATCCGGTGATGCCAATACATCAGTGATGGACCTCGTTGATGAAGAAGCCAATGGGCTCTCTGATGCAAAGAGAGAATTATCCGATCCTGCTGATAGTTTTGTATGGGATGAGACCCCATCGCCGGCAAAAATAATCCTCAGGGCTTCTGATCTGAACATCTCCGGGAAATTCAGTGTCAGGGATCTCTGGAGGCAAAAAGATCTCGGAATTTTCGAAGGCAGTTTTACAACAGAGGTACCCTTTCATGGGGTAAAGCTTTTGAAGATAAGTGAAGTGGAGTAATTAAATATTCAGAAAAAATAAGAACTTGCACAGAGTTCCACAGAGCCCACCTGAGCCAAGGCTACGGTGGGTAAAAGATGCACAGAGATAAGATTAAGCACATTGTTTTTCTCTGTGTCTCTCTGTGTCTTCTCTTGATCTCCTCTGTGTAATTTCTTTAAAAAATGAAAAATATAATATTACTAATAGCCGGATTTGTATCACTTGTTTCCTGTACAAGTATTCCTCAAAAGTATACTGAGACCGGGAAACATCCGGATATTTTCCCTGATATTATTGATGTTACTGTTCCTGTAAATATCGCACCGCTGAATTTCAGATTTAATGATTCATGTGACAGAATGGTGGTAATTATTGAAGGCGAAAAGGGGGATCTGAAAGTAAGATCAAAAAATAAGGTTAAAATTCCGGTCGGGAAATGGCACACTATTCTGGAACAAAATACGGGAGGAGAACTTGTTGTAACTGTTTATTCAAAAAATGACGGTAAATGGACAGGTCATGTGCCTTTTAAGATATTCATAAAAGATACACCGGTGGATCCTTTTCTTGTTTACAGGCGTATTGCTCCGGGTTATGAATCGTGGAGCAGGATGGGGATCTATCAGAGGAACCTTTCAGATTTTGATGAAGATCCGGTGATCGATAACAGGATGCTTACCGGGAACTGTATGAATTGTCATTCTTTCAGCAATCACGATCCGGACCGTATGATGCTCCATCTGAGAGGTAAAGTCAGCGGGACCCTGATTGCCGCTGATAATAATGTTGTGAAGCTGGATACTAAAACAAAGGAGACAAAATATAACTGTGTCTATCCCTACTGGCATCCTTCAGGTAAATACATAGCCTTCTCAGTTAATAATATTTCCCAGGTCTTTCACTCGGTAAAAGATAAAAGGATCGAGGTGATGGACTCGGAATCAGATCTGGTGGTATATGATATTTCATCCAATAAACTTATCACAGATCACCTGGTTTCGTCCGAAGAGAGTTTTGAAACGTTTCCGTCCTATTCATCTGATGGAACGGAACTCTTCTTCTGTTCTGCAAAAATGGGTAATATTCCGTCGGAATACAGCAATATAAGATACAGTCTTTGCAAAATCGGATTTAATCCGGTTACAGGAACATTCGGCGACCGGGTTGATACACTGATCAGTTCGTACAGTACCGGTAAAAGCATTTCATTTCCAAGAGCTTCCCCCGACGGAAAGTTCCTGATGTTCACAATGTCGGATTATGGAAATTTCTCGATCTGGCATAAGGAGGCAGATCTTTACCTTTTGGATCTGGCAGATGGTACTTTCAATGCACTTGATTCTGTTAACAGCGACGAAACAGAAAGTTATCATTCCTGGTCATCGGGATCACGCTGGTTTGTCTTCAGCAGCCGCAGAATCGACGGGCTTTACACAAGACTTTATATATCATGGCTGGATGAAAACGGGCAACCCTCCAAACCATTTCTTCTTCCTCAGAAGGATCCTGATTATTATGATAATAGCCTTTTCTCGTTCAATGTTCCTGAATTTGTTACCGGCAGGATAAGGTATAGCGGACGGAATATGATAAATGCCATTGATTCGGACGCAAAAAGTGTTATTTTTGAGACCAAAGAATAACACAGAATGCTCAAAAGATATTATGTGATTCTTCCTGAGGTTCAGGGGAGTGTTGAAGAAGAATGGAAGCAATGTCTGGATCAGATCCTGAGCATCCGTAATTCCGGTCTGACACCGGTAAGAATAAATATTTTCGCTGACCTGCCCGATTTTGAGACTTCCAATTCGGTAAGAAAAGATATCCTTGATTCTGCCATTAATGCCTTCGGTCCTGTTTGTCCGGCATTAAACATGACGGTTCATCCTCCCGAAAAGCCCTGGAAGACGGCCGTTGAAGCAGCCTTTGTTGTTACAGGATCCTTTGATATAACCAGCAGATTTTTTGATTCTTTACCCTACCTGATCCTTGAATCGGAGAAGGGAAGGGAGCTCTGGGCAGGAGGATTGAGCAGCTTTGGATATCCTGACGATACAAGGACAGCGGCTGAAAAAGCTTTTGAACTTGTACTGGCCATCCTTGAAAGGGAAAAGATGTCTCTGAACGATATTGTCCGTCAGTGGAATTACATCGGAGATATTCTTAATATCAGGGGTGATTATCAGAATTATCAGATATTCAATGAGGTAAGAAGTGAGTATTATAATCGTTACAGAACTGTAAAAGGATTTCCTGCAGCTACAGGAGTGGGGATGAAACACGGTGGGGTTATTATAGATTTCTGTGCACTCCAGCCTCATAAGTCGGTTATGATCAGGCCTGTTGAAAATCCTAACCAGGTCAATGCTTATGAGTACGGTCAGACAGTATTGAAAGGACTGGCAGATAAAGGAAAACATGAAAAGCATGCTCCGCAGTTTGAGCGAGGGCTGCTACTGGCGAACTACAGTCATTCAACACTCTATATTTCAGGGACCGCTTCAATAATAGGACAGGAAACCGTTGGTGTCGGAGACATTGAAAAACAGACAATTGTAACGATTGAGAATATTAAGAAGCTGTCGGACCCTGCAAGGATAAGTGAGCTTGTTTCCCGCCCCCATGCTCCGGGAGAAAAGTATGGTCTTCTGAGAACATATGTTAAAAGGCAGAGCGACTTCGGGGTGGTCCGGCAGATCTGCGAAAAATTCTTTCCTCAGATACCCGTGTCGTATGTTGAAGCAGATATTTGCCGCGACGACCTTCTTATTGAGATTGAGGGGGAAGCTGAAATGAAGCAATAGTGTGCCTGCTTCCCGGATCATTGTGATCATTGCATATACTTTTCCGAATGAAAAATATTATTTCTCTGTTTCTGGCTATTTTTCTGTTCACTTCATGCGCTGAAAAGAAATGGGAAAAAAGTGATGATGGAGTAATAATCCATACGAAGGGTAAGACCGGTGAAGATGCAAGGTTAATTAAGATAGAACCTGTCAGCAACAGGATTTTTCACGTCATCGCTTCCCCGCAGGGATCATTTTCAAAGGACAGGAGCCTCTGTGTTTATGATCAGCCAGGTCCGCGACCAGTTTTTGATGTAAATGAAAGCGGTGATTCCGTGATCATTACCTCACGGGAGATAAAAGCTTCTGTTTCCCTGATAACCGGGGCTGTCACATTCACGGATAAGAATGATAAAATCCTTCTCCGGGAATCAGAAAAAGGAGGGAAATCCTTTAGTCCTGTTTCGGCTGAAGGGCATGACGGATATTCATTCCAGCAGGTCTTTGATTCTCCTGAGGATGAAGCATTTTACGGTCTGGGACAGCACCAGTCTGATGAGTTCAATTATAAAGGACTGAACGAAAGTCTATATCAGTACAATACCAAAGTATCTGTTCCCTTTGTTGTTTCAAACAGGAACTACGGGATCCTCTGGGATAATTATTCACTGACAAAATTCGGCGATCCCCGCGAATATTCTCAGTTAGATATTTTTCAGGCTTTATGATGATGAAGGTCAGGAAGGAGCGTTAACAGTTAAATATGCTGATATCGGAACTTCCCGGATATCTCACCGGGAAAGGGAGGCAAAGATCGATTTTGAAAATCTTGAAACAGTTAAGAAATTTCCCGCCGGGGTACGGCCTGAACGTACTGAGGTGGTCTGGTCAGGTGAGCTGGAGCCCAGGGAAACCGGACTTTATCATTTTAAGCTTTATTATGCCGGCTATACGAAGTTATACATTGATGATGAACTTGTTGTCTCTGAGCGCTGGCGTACAGCCTGGAATCCCAATACATACAAATTCTCACAAGAGCTTGAAAAAGGCAGAAAATATTCAATCAGGCTTGAATGGAAACCCGACGGAGGAGTTTCTTATATCGGCCTCAAAGCTTTGAGTCCGCGTTCCGCAGAGGAGCAGGGTTCATTGTCGTTATTCTCGGAGATGGGAGACCAGATAGATTACTATTTCATAAAGGGAAACAACATTGATGAGGTTATATCCGGTTACAGAACACTAACCGGGAAAGCTCCGGTAATGCCGCTTTGGTCCCTCGGTTACTGGCAGAGCCGTGAGAGGTACAAATCTCAGGATGAATTGCTGGATGTGGTAAGGGAATACCGTAAAAGGAATATCCCGCTCGATAATATTGTGCTTGACTGGTCATACTGGCCTGTTGATTCATGGGGATCTCATGAATTTGATCCGAAGTACTTTCCTGATCCTGAAGGGATGGTTGATGAAGTTCACAGGCTGAATGCGAAGATAATGATATCCGTCTGGCCTAAATTCTACTACACAACTGAACATTTCAAAGAGTTTGACCGTAACGGGTGGATGTATCGCCAGGCTGTTGATGACAGTGTAAGGGACTGGATAGGGAAAGGGTATATCGGATCTTTTTATGATCCTTACAGTCAGGGTGCAAGGGATCTTTTCTGGAACCAGATCAGGGAACATCTCTATACGAAGGGTTTCGATGCCTGGTGGATGGATGCTTCGGAACCGGATATACTATCAAATGCAAGTATTAAGTACAGGAAGCTTCTTTCGACGCCAACAGCCATCGGACCTTCAACAAAGTACTTCAATACCTATGCCCTGATGAATGCCGCAACTATCTATAACGGCCAGCGTTCGGTTGATCCTGATAAAAGGGTATTTCTTCTTACCAGGTCGGGCTTTGCCGGTCTGCAGGGCTACTCAACAGCAACATGGAGCGGTGATATCGGAACACGATGGGAAGATATGAAAGCCCAGATCTCTGCCGGACTTAATTATTCTCTTTCAGGAATACCCTGGTGGACAATGGATATTGGAGGGTTCTGTGTCGAGAACAGGTATGTAAGGGCGGTGGAAGGATCGGAAGATATGAATGAATGGAGGGAACTGAACACCCGCTGGTTCCAGTTCGGTTCATTCTGCCCGCTGTTCCGGAGTCATGGACAGTATCCTTTCCGTGAAGTTTACAACATCTCACCGGCGGATCATCCTGCCTACAATAGCATGGTTTTTTATGACAGGCTGAGATATTATCTTATGCCATATATCTATTCACTTGCCGGATTGACATATTTCAATGATTACACAATAATGCGGGCTATGGTGATGGATTTCACTGCCGATAAGAATGTTCACAATATCGGCGACCAGTATATGTTTGGTCCGTCATTGCTTGTTGCTCCGGTTTATAAATACAAGGCGGTTAAACGTGTTGTGTATTTCCCGGACCCGGTGGGCTGGTACGATTTCTATTCCGGTAAGTTTATCGAAGGAGGAAAATCCCTTGAAGTTGATGCGCCATACGAACGGATTCCACTTTTTGTAAAGGAAGGATCAATAATTCCAGTCGGCCCTGAAATTCAGTATACCACCCAGAAACCTGCTGACCCTGTGACTCTGCTGGTTTATACCGGAAGAGACTGTGCTTTCACTCTTTACGAGGATGAGGGAATAAATTATGACTATGAAAAAGGGGAGTGCAGTACAATAAGGTTCAGCTATAATAATAACACAGGTGAACTTACAATAGGGGGAAGAACGGGAGAATTTGGCGGGATGTTAAAATCAAGGACATTTAATATTATCTGGGTTTCAAGGGATAAGGCGGTACCTTTTAATCCGGGGATTATCCCTCATAACTCAGTTGAATATACAGGTAAAGAGATTAAAATATCAAGGAAGTAAAATCAAGAATATTCAAGGTATTCAGGGAGGATTTAGTTATTTTTACAATTAAAATATTCAATAATGGCAACAAGACGTTTGTTTTTAAAGAATACAGCTATTACGGCTGCAGGACTGGGGTTGGCTCCCTCAATATCGGGCAGGATAATTGGTCTTCCGCCCAGCGACAGGATCAATATTGGTCTGATTGGATGCAACGGGCAGGGGTTCAGCAATCTCAGGGCATTTCTTGAACATCCCCAGGTGGAATGTATTGCTTTGTGCGATGTAGATGAAAGTGTACTGAACCGCCGTGCCGCAGATGTTGAGAAGATCCGCGGGAAAAAGCCGGCAAACCTCTATAAGGACTGGCGCAAATTGATCGACAACAAGGATGTGAACCTTGTAATAGTTGGTACTCCTGACCACTGGCACTGCCTGATAATGGTAGCAGCATGTGAGGCGGGCAAAGATGTGTTCTGTGAAAAACCGATGGGCAACACTATTGAGGAGTGCAACCTGATGGTAAAAGCAGCTCAGAAGTATAAAAGTATTGTGCAGATTGGTCAGTGGCAAAGGAGTGATCCTCACTGGATTGAGGCTGTTGACTACATAAAGACCGGCAACCTTGGAAAAATAAGGCTTGTCAGGGTCTTTTCTTATCAGGGATGGTGTCCCTCAATTCCTGTTCTGGCTGATGAAGCGGTACCTGCAGGTGTGGACTATGACATGTGGCTTGGTCCGGCAACGAAACGTCCTTTTAACAGGAACCGCTTCCATTTTACATTCAGATGGTTCTGGGATTATGCAGGAGGGCTGATGACTGACTGGGGAGTTCATCTGCTCGATTTCGCCCTTTTCGGCATGAATGTCACAACTCCTAAATCCATAATGGCAATGGGAGGCAAATACGGGTATCCTGACGATGCCTGTGAAACTCCCGATACCCTCCAGACTATTTATGAATTTGACGGATTCAACATCCTGTGGGACCATGCCATAGGTATAGATGACGGAGCATATGGCCGCAATCACGGTCTGGGATTTGTCGGCGAGAATGGAACTCTGGTGGTTGATCGCAGCGGATGGGAAGTAATTCCTGAGGTTGTCAATAAAAAAGCCAGGATGGAAGCTGTCCCGTTAAAGATAGGTACCGGACAGGGCTTGAAAAACCATGTAAAAAATCATCTTGACTGCATCGCAGGAAGAAACCCGAATACAAATACGACTCCTGAGACAGGAGCACATATTGCCAAATTCTCACATCTCGGAAACATTGCATACCGCACAGGAAAGAAGCTGGTCTGGGATGGTAACCGATTTACAAACGACACGGATGCAAACAAATATCTTGTACCGAAATACCGCGAACCCTGGAAACTTCCGAAAGTCTAAATGTTTTTAATTTCTGTCTATGAAGATACTGATTGTGGAGGATGAACCAAAGGTAGCTTCATTCATAAAGAACGGGCTCGGGGACAATCTTTATGAATCGGATATTGCTTACGATTCGATTTCTGCTGAAAAGCTCTTCCGCCAGTATAAATATGACCTGATAATACTTGATTTGATTATCCCCGGCATTGGTGGTCTTGAACTGTGTAAGAGGCTGAAGAGCCAAAGGCCCGATATCCCTGTTTTAATGCTTACTGCACTTGGGACCACTGAGGATAAAATTGAAGGGTTTGATGCAGGTGCCAATGATTATTTGGTCAAACCATTTGAATTCAGGGAACTTATAGCAAGGATAAAAGTCTTGCTCAAAACCTATGATAAAACCTATGAATCAGGGAACAAGCTTATGGCAGGAGAGCTGGAACTGGATCTGGACAGGAAGACAGTAAAAAGGGGGGAATCGCAGATAAGTCTTACATCAAAGGAATTTTCGCTGCTTGAGTACTTCATGCGTAATCCCGGGCGGGTACTTACCCGCAACGATATAGCTGAAAAGGTCTGGGATGTGAACTATGATTTCAGTACAAATGTTGTTGATGTTTATGTGAATTTCCTGAGAAAAAAAATTGATAAAGGATTTGATAAAAAATATATCCGTACCAGGGTAGGCTTCGGATATGTTTTTGAAGATTGATAATATGCAGATCAGGACAAGGTTAACGCTTCAGTTCCTGCTTCTCGGGGGAATTATTATGGTTGCAGCCTCGGTCGCGATATATCTTTCCTCTGCCGGCTTCCATAGAAATGATTTCAATGATCTTCTCAGAGCAAGGGCAAGAAATATAACCGAAATTATCCTCGACAGTTATGAGTATAACCTGGACCGGGCGCTCAGGTCGGGCACATATCACCTTGATAAACTGCAGGATGAAAAGATTTTAATTCTCAATTTTAACGGCGACACCTTATATATATCTGACAAAACCTGGTCGTTACCTCATTTTAAAAGCCTGGTTGATCGTGTAAAACTAAACGGTGAAGTATCATCGGTGCAGGACCGTCATGAGATCCTTGGTACATTACACGAATCCGGCTCTTACCGTTTTGTGGCCATCGTTGCTGCCATAGATAAGGATGGCCCGGGACGCCTTAGGCAGCTGAGGATTTTGCTGTTAATTGTCTGCCTGATCAGCCTGCTGCTCTTTTTTATTGCGGGTTGGTTTTATTCGGGAAGAGCCCTGAAGCCGATTTCTGATATGGTAAAAAAGGTTGAGGATATCTCAATAACTAGCCTTAATCTGAGAGTTCCGGAGGGTAACGGCACGGATGAAATAGGGCATCTGGCCCTGACATTCAACAGAATGCTGGAACGTCTTGAGAAATCTTTCGGCATGCAGAAAAGCTTTATTGCCAACGCATCCCATGAGCTCAGGACTCCGCTTACTTCACTTAACGGCCAGATTGAGGTACTGCTGATGAAGGATCGTTCTGCTCCTGAATACAAGGCAGCACTCGGATCAGTACTTGAAGATATCAAGTCACTTATCGATCTGACAAATAAATTGCTTCTGATGGCCCGGACAAGTGCGGAAGGGCCTTTAAGTTACGGAAATGAGATAAGGGTCGATGAAATTCTCTGGCAGGTAAAGGACGAAATGATGAGGCAGAATGTCAGGAATCCTGTAAATATCTCCCTGAAGAATGAGCTTACCGATTCCGCGCAGATAACAGTTAAGGGCGATGAGTACCTTTTAAAGGTCGCATTGTCAAATATTCTGGATAATGCCTGTAAATATTCATATGATAATCCGGTTGACATTACTGTTGGGCACACTGGTAAATACCTCGAAATTACATTCACGGACACGGGAGTGGGAATACCGGAAGCAGAGATCGGGAAAGTATCTGAGCCTTTTTATCGCGGCACAAACACCATAACAATGAAGGGTATCGGGATAGGACTTTCGCTTGTAAACCAGATAATCACTAATCATAACGGCTCCATGAAAATCTCCTCAAAAATTGGTGAAGGGACTACGGTTACAATACTGTTACCTTCGATTAAATAACAGGCGCCTTAATCTTATTTTAATCGATCTTTAATCGTTATTTAATAGCCTTCTGGTACATTAGTCCAGTACTTTTAATCCGTAATTTGTAGAAAAAACTACGTTGACAATCGGATATTCTGATTGTACCTGAGCCTTATAAGTAACTATACTGTAACTAATTAAACCGTCATGTGCAGAAAGTTGAGTTATATTCCCGTACTTTTATTCGTGGTGCTAATTTCAGGCTGCCGTTCCGGCAACAAACCAGCTTCGCAGCAGGCAGGTCAGGATCAAAGCACTGTACCTTCTCCCAATAGTGATTTCTACCAGGAAATTGCAAAGGATATAGGACTGATCTTTAAGCATTCTATCGGGGAAGACGAGCTGAACAATATCATTGAATCGGACGGTGGTGGTGCCGCCTTCCTGGATTACAACATGGATGGCTTTATTGATATTTATGCTTGCAGCGGTACGTGGGTTGAAGGCTTCATAAAGAGTGAGAAACCTGCTGAAGTGCCCGGAGGAAATAAGCTTTTCAGGAACAAAGGTGACGGTACTTTTGAGGATGTAACAAAGAAGGCCGGTGTGGGTGGCCCGTGGTATAGCATGGGTGTTTCTTCCGGAGATTTCAACAATGACGGATACCCCGACTTATATTTAAGTAACTATGGACCTAATGTCCTTCTGAAGAATAACGGCAACGGCACTTTCACCGACATAACAAAAAAAGCAAATGTGGCAGGAGGTAAAGAATGCAGTATCGGCGCAGCCTGGCTCGATTATGACAATGACAGTTTTCTTGATCTTTATGTCGGGAACTTCCTTGAATTTGATCCTGATTATAAATATTATTATGCTCCCGACGGTTTCCCGGGACCGATGGCTTATGATGCCCAGAAAGATGTTCTGTATCACAATAACGGAGACGGCACTTTTGAGGATGTTACAGAAAAAATGGGCATAACAGATATAGACGGGAGGGCAATGGGTGTCGGGGCCGCCGATTATGATGACGACGGCTGGGTCGATATTTATGTGGCAAATGACCATACCTTAAATTATCTGTGGCATAATGAAGGCGGTAAAAGATTTGTTGATAACGGGACAATGTCGGGGACAGCTTTCAGCCAGGCCGGGGAAGCTACTGTAAGTATGTCGGTTGATTATGCCGATTACAACAACGACGGGCATATTGACCTTTTTGTGTCTGATGATACTTATTGCTCCCTGTATGAGAGCATGGGGAATGGTTTGTTCATAGATAAGGGGATTGCATCAAACATATCAATGGCGGCAGCTCAGTTTGTAGGCTGGTCTTCATCTTTCATTGATTATGACAACGACAGTGATGTGGATATTTTCAAGACAAACGGAGCGTTGAAACACCTTTACGGTCAGGAAGATCAGTTGTTTCAGAACGAAGGGAACGGGAAATTCAGGGATATTTCACTTGAACTCGGGGAATACTTTCACAGGGAACTCGTCGGAAGGGGAGCATGTATCGGGGATTATGATAACGATGGCGACCTGGATATTTTCATAATGAACCTCAATGATTACTCGGTATTCCTCCGAAATAACAAAGGTAATACAAATAACTGGCTCATAATCAAGCTGATTGGGACATCAAGTAACCGTGACGGGATCGGTTCAAGGATCAGGGTCACTTCCGGTGGAAAAACCCAGACATCCTTGAAAAGAAGTACTACAGGTTATCTTTCCCAGAATGATCCGAGACTGCATTTCGGACTTACAAAAAATGAAACAGCAGAAAAGATTGAGATAAAATGGCCGTCGGGGAAACTCCAGGTCCTTGAAAATGTAAGAGCCAATCAGATCCTCGAAATTACAGAGCCTTAAACTATTATATGAGAATTCGCAGAATATCAATATTATATCTGTTTTTAGCCTTTATAATCTGTCTCTCTTTTACTGCGGTTGGTTGTAAAAAGGTCAGGTCCGGTATGCTTATAGCAACAGAAGCGAGGTTAAGTTCACTTAGACAGGATGGCGTTACTGATCCGGGAAGGTACATTACAGGTTCGAAAATTATCGCTTTTGATCCCGGGAAGCCTTCAGGGGTCAGAGTATTGACCAGTGATTTTTATTCTGCAGCTTATCCTGAAATATCTTATGACGGGAAGCAAATACTCTTCTCGGGTCAGAAAAAACAGGGAGATATATGGCAGATATGGGAAATGAACCTGAGGAATCTGAAATACAGACAGATCACATCATTCAGGGAGAACTGCACCGATCCTGCCTGGCTGCCTGCCGGACGTATGGTTTTCAGTAAGCTTACAGTCAACGATACTGTCGGAACGGCTCATTGCCTGTATTATAGGTAACATTGACGGATCCAATATCAGGCAGATCACTTTCAGCCCGTGTGATAATTATGCGACACAAGTATTGAAGGATGGCCGGCTGCTGACTGTAAGCAGGCAGCTTATGCCGGAGAAAAATGATGCGATGCTCATGGTTATGCGTCCTGACGGAACCAAGAGCGATATGTTTTATATGAATAAAGGGACAAGTATTATGGTGAGTGATCCGCGTGAAACAGGTGACGGCAGAATCATCTTTCTGGAAACAACAGGTAATAATTCCCCGGGAGGATTTCCGGCATCCGTGACTTATAATCGGCCCCTGCACAGCCGGATAAACCTTTCAACAGGGAAAGAAGTATTTCAATCGGTATTACCTGTTACATCTGATATGTATTTTGTTTCATTTCGTAAGGATGGGTCAGACAGATTCGCACTTTATGAATTTGATGCTGAAGACAAAATTAACCGGCAGACTGATATTTTCCGACCCTGAGTATGATATTCTGGATGTTATTGTTGCTGAGGCTTATGAGCGGCCGAAAAAGCTTCCAAGCGAGGTCGATCTGCAGGTCAGTACCGGTCTGCTGCTCTGTCAGGATATCAACTTCACCGGTTACGTCGAAAATCATGCAGGTAAGGCAAGCCTGGCAGCCAGGTGGATTGAAGTTATGGGAGTTGATACAACTTATGGGGTTGTGGAGGTTGAGGAGGACGGTTCATTTCAGTTGAAGGTATTATCTGACAAACCCTTCCGGATCCGTTCACTTGATGAAAGAGGGAAGACCATTAATGGTCCGTGCTCATGGTTATGGCTCCGGCCGAATGAGCGGCGGGGATGCATCGGATGTCACGAGGACCCGGAGCTTGTACCGGTAAACAGGGTTTCACTTGCGATTAAGAAATCTCCTGTGATAGTTCCGGTAAGTGTTAAGAATGTAAAGGAGAAGATTGTTGAATTGGAATAGATATGAACAGATACCTGAAATTTATTATTCCCGCATGTCTGGTTCTTGCTTTTGTGGCACTTATCTATCCGTCATATAGCCGTTGGGCACGGGAACATGTTAATGCTATAACTGCAACAATCGATCACCCTGTAAGATGCGGATCGTGTCACCTGTACTTACAGAAAACAGGTATCATTTCAAAGCTGGTGAATGCAGAATACAATTCTCCTTTCAATCTGGCTGTTTCAGAGCGACGGGAAATCGCTTTATGTTGTGGCAGAGGAGAGTAATCAATTGATTGTGGTTGACAGAGATAGGCGTAGGGTAACTCACGAAATTGAAGTCGGAAACCGTCCTCACAGCGTCGTTCTTGACAGGGATGGAAAGACTGCATATATCAGCAATCAATGGTCGGATAATGTATCAATTGTTGATCTGGCTACCTTCCGTGTAACTGATGAATTGAAAACCGGGAACGGACCTGCGGGTATTAGCCTAAGTAAAGATGGACAGACCCTGTTTGTTGTTAATTCATATTCTTCGGATATATCAATATTAGACCTGAGTACCGGGGCAGAAAGGAAGAGGCTGGCTGCCGGAAACAATCCAACGGGTCTGCAAACATCTCCTGACGGCAGCATGATATATGTAACCAGCCGTCGTACCCTGTCAAAACCTTTTGATGATACCGTCAGGTGCGAGCTCACGATAATCAATGAACAAAAGCAGAGAATAGCTGCCCGGAGGGATATCATATCGGCTTATATGATGGAGAATATTGCATTTACTCCATCAGGAGACCTTGCAATAATGCCTGTTGTAAGGCCTAAGAACAATGTTCCGACCATACAGGTTGAGAGAGGCTGGATGATGACTGAAGGGATAGCGGTCATAGAGCTTATGCCGGAAGGAAGAATCGCCCAGCTGCTGCTTGATGAGCCAAATGCCTATTATGCCGATCCGTTTGATATCGCTATTACACACGATGGGGAAAAAGCTTTTGTCTCACATGCCGGATCGGATTGCATTTCGGTAATAGATATAAATGCAGTCAGGGAAATAATGGCCGGATCAACAGATGAAATGCTTGAACAATATTCCCACCATCTTGGTATCAGCAGCCGGTTTGTGATAAAACGGATCCAGACAGGTGCAAATCCCAAGGGATTGGCCATATCGCCTGACGGTAAAGAACTTTATGTGGCGGAACATCTGGATGACCGGATCGGAATTATAAACACAGAAACACTTGAGCTAAAGGAAAGGATCGATCTTGGAGGACCACGCAGAACAACCGTAAACCGCAGGGGAAGGCAACTGCTTAATAATTCAGGTGGTACTTTTCAGAACCAGTACTCCTGCTTTACCTGTCATCCTGACGAACACGAGGACGGGCTCGTTTATAATATGGCATCCAAGGATATGGGCCGTAACATGACCAATACACAATCATTGAGGAATATAAGTGATACCCCACCCTATAAATGGAATGGTAAAAATCAGACGGTTTATAAGCAGGACGGAATGCGTTTTTCAACAGTCCTTACACGAAATGAACCTTTCAGCTTCAGGGATCTGGATGCGCTTACAGCTCATATCATGACCGGGATCCCTAATCCTCCGAACCTTGTATATAATCCCTCGGGAGAACTCACAGATGATCAGAAGCGTGGGAAAATGATATTCGAAAGGACACATGATTTTTCCGGGAATGAAATACCTGTTTCAAACAGATGCGTAACATGCCATCCTCCGCCTTTTTTTACCAACCTTCAGATGACAGGTGTCGGAACTCTTGCTGAGAGTGATGATTCAATTCTCCTTGACACACCTCATCTTAACAACATCTATGCTTCACCTCCTTATCTCCATGACGGACGAGCGTCAACGCTTGAGGAAATATGGACAATCTATGGCAAGACGGAGGAGCATGGTGCAGTAAATGATCTTACAAAAATACAGCTGAATGAGCTTATCGAATACCTTAAATCCCTAAGGGATCCTGATATACGAGGTGACAGGAATAAAATACTGAAGGCGGCATTTGGAAATCATTAGAATATAAATCATTTTTCCAAATGAAATGATATGAAATGGAAATTATTCAAATATATCATCGCTCTTTCAATACTTGCGGTATTGATTGTCGCAGGACTCTTAATAACAAAAAAGCCCGGTAAAACAGAGAATAGCACCGTTCGCAACCGTCAGGCTGTGAGGGAAGACTACCGGTACAGCGGAGACAGATATCCTGGTAATAGTTCACGGGTAATTGAGGAGGCCGGAATGGTTCCGGTTTACAGCAACTGGCGTACTTTTACAACAAAAGACGGGCTACCTTCCGATAAAGCTTATACGGTCAGGATCGATGGTGAACGTGTGCTGGTTGGAACACACGACGGTATGGCCGTGTACGAAAATGAAAAGTGGAAAACCTATACAACAGAAGATGGTCTGGCCCATAACGGAGTGGTATCAATTGATGTTGACGAGCTCACAGGTGATGTATGGATCGCGACACTTGGCGGACTGAACCGCTGGTCGGGAGGTAAATTTGAAACATTCAACCAGTTAAACAGCGGTATGCCAAACGACCTTGTTTATAATGTCTTTTGTTACGGAGCGGATATCTGGGTGGCAACAGGAGGAGGGGCAGGGCATTATGATACCCGTACAAGGCAATGGGAGATCTTTACGGAAATGAATGCCCCGATGCATGAACCATGGACCTACGCGCTGTCAGCCGGAGACGGGAAAGTTTGGATCGCAGCATGGGGAGGAGGAGTGATCGAATATAACACTGAGACAAAACACTTCAGGGATTATGTCGATCCCGACGGTTTCATGGAAATCGACCTTCAGCCTGATGATGGCGTGATTCATGATATAACCACGGCAACTTCATATTCAGACAGTATTTTATGGGTATCGACCTATTTCGGCATGAGCCGGTACGACGGAAAAAACTGGAAAGGTTATTTTGATCATGACAGCGGACTTGCAAGTAATTTCATAAATTTTGTCAGAGCTGAAGGGAAGAGTTGTCTTTGTCTGCAGTGATAACGGCTTAAGCAGTACCGACGGCACAACATGGGTCACTTATAAGAAAGATGATAATAGTGAAAATGGGAAAGCTATTATCACAAACGGCAATGAAAAGAAGGAAATACCTCTTTCCCCTTCAATTTCGCATAATTTCATTATTGGTGTGGATGCCTGTGATGATTTTCTGTGGGTTGCCACATCGAAAGGCGTTTCAAGGGGGGAATTGATAAAATAAAGCTAAAAAAATATGAAAACAACAGCCAGGATCAGGCTATTTCACCTGATAATTTTTCTCCTCCCTGTTTTTTCAATCCTGTCAGGGCAGAAAAAGAGGATCAATTATGGCAATATTCCCGATGAACTTGTTGCCTTTGACAGGTACCAGAAGGCATATAAGTACCATTTTCTTGAACCCATAAAATTTTATGGAGCCGGCCGTGAAAAAGTGCCACCTGCTGATCTTAAAGAAATAAGGATTGGATTTCTTGGTCCACTTGAAGGATCAATAATCAATTCTCTGGGAAAGCAGATGCTCCAGGGATCAATGCTGGCCATTGAGGAAGCAAACAAAAAAGGAGGCTATAATGGCATCCCTTTCAGGCTGATGGTACATAATGATGTCGGATTATGGGGCGCTGCAGCAAATGAGATAGTGAAGATGGATGATGAAGGAGTCTGGGGCTGGCTAGGCTCAATCGATGATATTGTTTCACATGTGGCTATCAGGGCTACTCTTAAACTTGAGATCCCGAATATAAATACGGGAGATCCGGACCCGACTTTTACAGAAACAAATATTCCCTGGGTGATCCGTACAATTCCTGACGACAGGCAAAGCAGCTATATGCTTGTTGACCGAATCTATAATAAGGACAAACATTCGAGGGTGGCGATGATGAGAGCAAATAACCGGTATGGAAGGGTAGGCACACTTCATTTTAACAGATCGGCAACACGTATAGGCTATCCTGTCATAATCGAGGAAAGATTCCTGGATGGTGAAACGGATTTCAGGGACCGCCTGGAAAGGATAAAGAAGACAAATCCTGATGCTGTTCTGATATGGGGAAATGCGAAGGAATCAGCTCTTATTCTTAAGCAGATAAGGGACCTTGGGATGAATCAACCGGTTTATGCCTCTGACAGGACTGTGAATGATGAGTTCCTTAAGCTTGCAGGGGATCTTGCTGAAGGAATAGTTACAACCTGCCAGTATAACCCTGAGGCTGATGATCCCAGGCTAAAGGCATTCAACGCAGTTTATTTAAAGAGATTCGGGCTGGACCCGGATGTTTTTGCTGCTCATGCTTATGACGGTATGAATATTCTGATCTCAGCTGTCAGAAAAGCAGGCTTGAACAGGGCGCTTATAAGGGATGTGCTTACTGATATGAAGACTTTCCAGGGATACAGGGGTGTGACAGGACCGGTAATTTTTGACGGGACCTGGAACAACATCAGGCCGATATTCATGGCCCAGGTCCGAAATGGCAGATTTGAGTTCTCTCCTGCACCACCTCTGGAAAAAAGCGATGTAATTTATAAGAAGGTCAGAACAGGATATTAATATGTAAGATTTAATAAAATGGAATCAGATCATTACATTGATCCGGCAGATACAAGCGGATGTACGGTACCTGTCAGGGTGAACAGGAAAGGGACGCAGGACCCCACCGTGGTAAATGTCAGCGGGATAACTTTCGGAGCCAATGAAATAGCAATAATTGCAGGACCCTGTGCTGTTGAAGTTACGGGCAGCTCCTTGAGACAGCGAAGGCAGTTAAGAGGGCAGGTGGAGTTCTTCTGAGGGGCGGAGCCTTCAAGCCACGTTCATCACCATATAATTTCCAGGGTCTTGGGGAAGAAGGTATTAAAATGCTTGCCGATGTGCGGAAGGAGACGCGATTACCTTTTGTAACAGAGGTAATGGATCCCCGTATGGTTGCATTTGTTGCGGAATATGCCGATATGCTCCAGGTTGGATCGCGGAACATGCACAACTATCCACTTCTTATTGAGGTCGGAAAAACAAGGAAACCGGTTTTGCTGAAGCGTGGAATGATGGCTACTTTAGAGGAATTCCTTCTTTCGGCAGAATACATCCTTAACCAGGGGAATGAGCAGGTTGTTCTTTGCGAGAGGGGTATAAGAACATACGAGACTACCACCCGTAACACACTTGACCTTAGTGCAGTTCCAATGCTCAAGCATCTGACACATCTTCCGGTTATCGTGGACCCCAGTCACGGGACCGGTCTCAGGTGGATGGTTCCGCCCATGGCTAAAGCCTCAGTGGCCGCCGGTGCCGATGGGCTTATTATTGAAATTCATTATAAACCTGAAGAGGCTTTATGCGACGGACAGCAGTCACTCAGTCCCGATGAATTTTCTCTTCTGATGAACGACCTGAAAAAGGTGGCAAAGGCGATCGGAAGGGATATATTGTGAGAAATATCAGAGTGAAATCAATGGGACAAAATTTACCCCCCAACCCCCCAGGGGGGACTTTTTTCTGAAGTCCTTAATTCAACTTTGCCTGATCATCACAATATTCTTCTTTGTAACCGGGCCTACCATATTATCCCAGCCGGTTAAAATAGGTTTATTGATACAGGACAGCAGTTATACCGCAGCATTTCGCGGAGCCGGAATGGCTGTCAGGTTCGCTAACGAAAACGGCGGACTGAAAGGCCGCCCTTTCAGCATTGTGGTGAGATCAATGGAAGGCCCGTGGGGTACCGGTTCCAAAAAGGCCGTGGAGCTTATCTTTAATGAAAAAGTATGTGCCCTGATGGCATCCTGCGACGGGAGGAATGCACATATTGTGGAACAGGCTGCAACCAAAGCAACAGTTGTTATGTTGTCGGCCTGGTCGGTGACCCGACATTGTCACAGGCATTCGTCCCCTGGTTCTTCAATTGCGTTCCGAATTACAATCAGCAGGCTGAGGCACTTTCAGAAGAAATTTATGAAAAACGGAAGTATAACAAAATAGCCGTAATTTCCGATGATGATTATGATTCTGATCTCTCACTGAAGGCATTGCTTCAAATCACAAGGATGAAAGGGAAAACAATACCGGAACATTTTTCCTGCGAAAATTATTTAAATGATTCCGGTAACCTTGAGGACCAGGTGTTGAGCAGGGGATTCTCCTGTATCATTTTATTCTGTAATCCTGTGAATTCACATGCAATATTAAAGGCGATCAGGAAAAATAATGCTGTTATTCCTTTATTCGGATCACTTACCATACTTAATGAAGATCTTTTATCGAAGGATGAATTAAATGAGATCGAAAATTCACTTCTTGTTCCTTCGTTATCCGATCCGGTTATCAACAACAAAGGATTTGCCGGTGAATATTTTAAAACTTACGGGACTCATCCCGGAATTGTTGCCTCATTTTCATATGACATGGCTAATGTCCTGATAAATGCTTTATTACAGGCAGGCTCTCCCGACCGTGAAAAGATACAGGAAGCCCTTGAGAAGATCAGTATTAAAGGGATTACCGGTCCGATCAGTTTTGATGACAAGGGCAATAGGGAGGGGAAAGCTTTTATTTTCTAAATTTGCTCAGATATTTACTTAAAGAATTAATCTGATGCAGATGATGAGGGCGGCTTTGATATGCGCGATATTCGTCTTTCTTTTTACCGGTTGCACTTATTCCCAGAGCAGGGACCAGCAGAAAGCACAGGAACTTATCACAGTCAGGACCCTTGGTCTGGCTTATCTTGAGGAGTTCAAACTCGAGGAAGCGGAACAGCAATTTCTTCGATTGATCAAACTGGCTCCAAAGGAAAAGCTGGGATATGCCAACCTTGGTCTGACATATCTCCGGATGGGAAAGTATCCCGAAGCAAAAAAGCAGCTTCAAAGGGCGATTAAGATCGATCCGAAAGATCCTGATACCAGACTGATCCTATCCACTGTTTACCAGATGAATAACGAGAAAGATCTGGCAATTACGGAGATGAAGGAGGCACTCAGGTATTCTCCTTCACATGTAAAGACCCTTTATAACATAACAGAAGTTTACGCAACAAATACGGATGCAAATTCTGCCGGCCAGAGAGAGATCTATCTTAAGAAACTTGCTGAAAGCGCTCCGGCAAATGTCGTCCCCCGCCTTAACCTTACCGATGTATTAATCCGTAAAGGAGATTATGACAGGGCACTTGAACAAATGGAGATACTTAAAAGACAGTATCCTGAGTTTCCGGCTGAAGCGGGAGATTATTACAACCGTACACTTAACCTCCTCAGGAAGAAAGATCAGAAGGCAGCTGTAACATCATTTACAATTTTCCATAATTTCCTTAAAGTGTCGGCGCCGTATCAGGCAGGTATTATGGATCTTAAAGGCCCGGGTGGTTCACTTGTAGGTTTCCCTCTTATAACATTCGACCAGTCAACAATATCACAGACCAGCGAGACAGGGAAGTCAGCCGAAGCGGTTCATTATACTAATGCCACATCATCTGCGGGACTTGATATTATAAAACCTTCTGCAGGAAGTACGGGTACTGACATAAAGAATGCATCAAATGTGGTGACCTGCGACTATGATAATGACGGTGATATTGACCTTTATGTAAGCAGCTGTTCCTCCGGTGCAGCTCAGTGCGGGCATTTCCTGTTCAACAATGATCTCGGCAGGTTCAGGGATGTAACGAGCTCCTCGGGACTAAAACATACCGGAAGGGAATACCAGGCAGAATTCGCCGATTATGATAATGATGGTTACTTCGACCTTTATATATTGCGTGAGGGAGGTAACCTGCTTTACCGTAATAATGGCAAAGGAACTTTTGAGAACGTTACTGTCAAATCCAAAGCCGGTGATCAGACTCCGGGTATCATGGCTCTGTTCTTTGATTATGATCATGACGGGGATCTTGACATTTTTGAGGCAAGAACAGGGACAGACAGGCTTTACCGGAACAATGCCGACGGTACATTTCTTGAACAGGCTCAGAAAGCAGGTATAGCGGGTGGGAATGTTAGGACAAACGATGCAGCATTTGGTGATTTTGACGAGGACGGTGATATCGACCTGTTCGTGGTTAATGAAAGCGGAGGAAATATCCTCTTTTCAAACCAGCGACAGGGATATATGAGAAATATTACCGACCAGTCGGGATTGAAAAATGATGCAGGATCAAGAGCTGTGGCCTGCGGTGATTATAATAATGACGGTTATCCCGACCTGTTTGTCCTGTCGGTAAAGGCAGGGAATAACATTTTATACAGGAATCTGCGTAACGGAACATTTGAAAAGGATCCCGGACAAAAAGCACTTATCAGTAAATTACAGAATCTGACAGCTTATGACGCCGCCTTCATCGATTTTAACAATGACGGGTACCTTGATCTGTTTGTAGCCGGAACGACAACTGTAAAAGGAGGCAGAGGGGTCTTCCTTTTCCTTAATGACGCGAAAGGAATATTCTCCGATGTTTCTGACCTGCTTCCGGGAGATATAAGATCGGGAAGTGATATCTCGGTGATCGATTATAATGAAGACGGTGATCTTGATATTGTACTGGGGGGTATTACAGGTGGTGTTTCCCTTTTGAGAAATGATGGAGGGAACGCCGGGCATTTTATTAATATGAAGCTTGTGGGATTGAGAACCGGCAGTGCAAAGAACAACTTCTTCGGGATTGGTGCAAAGGTTGAGCTCAGAGCGGGTGATCTTTATCAGACTAAAGTTGTAACGGATCCGAATATTCATTTCGGCATAGGAAACAGGTCGAAAGCCGATGTGATTAGAATCACCTGGACGAACGGGGTGCCTCAGAATATGTTCTTCCCCGAAACCGACCAGTCAATAATCGAAACCCAGATGCTGAAAGGCTCCTGTCCTTTCCTTTATACATGGGATGGCGATGAATATGTCTTTGTAAAAGATATTCTCTGGCGAAGCGCTCTCGGCATGCCCCTTGGTATAATGGGCGGTGAAACAAAATTCGGTTTTGCCGATGCATCCGACGATTATATAAAGATACCCGGGGAAATGATGAAACCCGTCGATGGAAGGTACTCCATCCAGGTAACATCGGAACTCTGGGAGGCGATCTATACCGATAAGATAGAACTGGTTGCAGTTGATCATCCCGGTTCAACCGAAATTTATGTGGAGGAGCAGTTTACACCTCCGCCTTTCCCGGGGCTGGAAATCTATCAGGTAAAAGAAAAAAAATACCCCGTTACGGCACTTGATGCAGAGGGTAATGACCTTCTTCCTTTTATCCTGAAAAAAGATGATAATTATATATCAAACTTCCGGCAGGATAAATTCCAGGGTATAACCGAAATGAAAGATCTTATACTTGATCCGGGGAATACGAATACCGGGGAAGATGTATTTCTATTCATGCAGGGATGGGTGTTCCCGACTGATGCAAGCATCAACTTCTCAATGACCCAGTCGGAAGCAATCAAAACAATGGCTCCGGTAATCCAGGTAAAGGACCGGAAAGGTGAATGGGTCACTGTAATCGATAACCCGGGATTCCCGATGGGAAAAGATAAGACCGTCATTGCGGATCTTACTGGTAAATTTCTCACATCAGATCACAGGGTAAGGATCAGGACAAATATGGAAATATACTGGGATGAGATCTTCTTCTCGAAAGGAAAACCGGACAGCCCGGTTGTTACAACAACAATGCAGCCTGTTGCTGCCGATCTCCATTACAGAGGTTTTTCAAGGCTTTACAGGAAAGGAGGAAGGTATGGTCCTCACTGGTTTGATTATTCAGATGTTGACACTACAATGAAATGGAGGGATCTCACTGGATTTTATACACGGTTCGGGGATGTCTTGCCTCTTCTGACAGAATCGGACAGTAAATATGTTATTACCAATTCCGGTGATGAAATTACAATTGAGTTTAATGCAGGAATTCTTCCGGAACTCAGAAATGACTGGAAAAGAGATTTCCTTATCCGTAGCGTTGGATGGGTAAAAGATGGCGACATGAATACCGCAACAGGTAACCAGGTGCTGCCACTCCCCTTTCATGGCATAAAGAGTTATCCTCCCGCAGCTGATGATCCCTATCCCGATGATGAAGATCATCAGAAATACCAGCGTGAATATAATACCCGTGAAGTGAGCGGCGAAAGCTATATGAAAGCTTTCAGGGAACTGAAGATCAGCAGGAAAAGGAAGACAATGAATAATGAAATGGGGAATCGGGATATATAAATAATCATTAGTGTCCGACTAAATTTGTTGAGTGAGAGTTAAATTATTGATATTAATGGAATTAAATACAGGTCGCCCCGATGGGGCTTACATTATTGTGTATAAATATTTTCTACAAACAGACCGTCCCTAACGGGACTTAATAAAGACAAACTCCGTAGGAGTGAACTGTTTGTAGAAATGGATTCTCTCCATTATTTTAGCTCCGTAGGAGCGACCTGTATTTAATCGGATAACAGTGATAAATAATACTAAATGAATTTTCTAAAGACATGCAATTCAGGATCAGTTATATTAATAGTAACTGTCATGCAATATCAGTTTCCTGTGGGAGGAATATTAAATATACTGATGTAACTGTTAATGCCGGGATAGATTTCATGTATAATTTCGGCGATCATCACTACGAAAATATTATTGAAAGCAGCGGATCGGGCGTAACCGTGTTTGATTATAATAATGACGGTCTGATGGATCTCTTCATGATGAACGGAACATATCTCGAAGGGATATCAGGTGATGACGGACTTGTTTTTACAGATACGCCTGATAATCTCTACAGAAATAACGGCGACGGAACATTTACCGATGTTACCAGGGAAGCGGGAGTCTATGATATTACCTGGAGCATGGCAGCGGGACCGGTCGATTATGATTTTGATGGTGATCAGGATCTTTACCTGCTTAATTATGGTCCCAATGTTTTCTATCGGAACAATGGCAACGGAACCTTTACGGACATAACAGATGCTGTGGGGTTAAGAGGACCTGAGAAGCTCAACGGGTTCACAAAATGGAGCATCGGGGTGATTTACTGGGACTATAATGGGGATAACCTTATTGATGCAATGGTAGGTAATTTCCTTGCGTTTGATAAGTCGGTTGAATCTCCCTCATCGCCTTTAATTATGCCTCATCCGACACAGTACAAAGGTCAGGCTTCAATGCTTTATGAACAGCAGGCTGACGGAACTTTCAAAGATGTGACCAGGGATGTAAACCTTTATTATCCCGATTCCCGGTGCATGGGTCTGACTGTATTTGATTTTGATGATGACGGAATCCTCGATATTTATCAGGCAAACGACCATCACTTTAATTACCTCTTCAAATATAAGGACGGGAAATATGAGGATATTGCAGTTCCCACAGGAGTGGCATCAAACAGCAAGGGAGTAGGTGCCGGGTCAATGCATGGTACAATCGGCGATGTCGACGGGGATTCTCTTATCGATATCCTTGTGTCTGATCTTGATTACGGAGCACTTTACAGGAATACAGGAAACGGTTTTTTTGAGGATATCACCCGTTCAAGTGGTGCAGAGGTCCCTCTTGCAGGAAAAGGGACCTGGGGTACGGCACTGTTCGACTATGATAACGACGGAGATCCCGACATTTTTGCTGCAAACGGAAATGGGGAAGAACTGATCCTTCAATACCCGCTTCTGCTCGAAAACGACGGGAAGGGGCATTTCAGGGATGTCGGGCAGGAGCTCTGCGATTATTTTAAGGTAAAACGCTCCGGGAGGGGAATGGCTGTATGGGATTATGATAATGACGGGGATCTTGACATTATTGTCTCACATGTCGATCTCGAAGCTACACCTGCACTATTGAGGAACGACGGAGGGAACAGGAATCACTGGCTCGGGGTTACGCTTAAAAGCCCCAAAGGACCCGGCCCTGCAATAAGTGCAAAGGTTAAAGTCACTGCAGGAGAAATGAAACAGCATCTCGTCAACCAGTGGACAACAGGATATCTCTCAAATAATGATCCCCGGCTGCATATAGGTCTGGGAAGGAATAAAAAGATCGACAGGCTTGAGATCGAGTGGTCGGATGGTGTTAAGGAGGTCTTCAGGGACATAAGGGCTGACCGGTATATTACTATTGTGCAGGGGGAGGGGGTTGAAGAATAGTTGGCAGTTGGCAGTTGGCAGTAACTTGTATTCGGTAATCGGTATTCGGTAAACGGTAAAATATTACCAACTGCTTTATTACCAGCTACATTTGCCAACTGCCAACTGCTTTATTGCCAACTTGTCTTTATTGAACAGGATTACCACTTAAAACATATGCTGCCACGCCGAAATTATTAATGCCAATGAAAAGATGCAGTTTCCCTTTGACCGGCAGTGCTTTAAGTGACCGTACATCGCCAACGATTATTAAGCCCGATTCTGTCTGGGGCACATATCTGAAATTTCCTTTTCCGTCGCCTTCATATAGTTGTCCGTAGTTGGCATCCATCACACCAAGCCTCACACACATTGCATTCTGGTTACCTGCAAGGATCATGTCTTTATTGCCGTCATTGTTATAATCGAGGATCTCAATGGCATGTACCGGTGAAAACTGAGCCTGAACCGGGAGGTGTTTCTTTTCAAATTTATTACCTGTATTAAGGTAAATAACGGTTCTTAATTCAGTGGCTGTAAGTACTGATGCTGATTTCAGATCTTCCTCTGAAAACACATCACTCAGCTTTGCATTGGCGTAGGAAGAATAATCGGGGAATTTCCTCCGAAGGGTATTCATCTGTGTAAGTAATTCATTCCGGCCTGGAAATGGATAGGAAATGCCATCAATAAAATACGAAAGGATGGGATCGATGGAGCCATTATTGTCAAAATCGTTGAAGGTCAGTGTTACGGGCTCATTTTCAGAGCCTTTTATCTGGGAATTGGTTCCGAAGTTACCCGCGATTATGTCCATATCACCATCTTTGTCGATATCCGTAACCTCAAGTTTGTTCCAGAATCCTCCTTCAGGTTTCCCGAACCAAATATTTGTGGCTTCCCGGAAAGTTTTTCCATCCTGGTTAAGGAAAACACGAAGGGGCATAAATTCGCCTGCAGTGATCAGGTCCGGCCGGTTATCCTTATTAAGGTCAGTCCAGGCGGCATCAGTTATCATTCCTCCTGATGCCAGTTCCGGCAGCATTGCGGGAGCTGCATTTGTGAAACGGCCTGAGCCATCATTTATGAGAAGGAAGCTCTCCTGAGGTTTCGGATACTCTCCGGGCATCATCCTTCCGCCCACAAAGAGATCCAGATCACCATCGGTGTCGACATCGGCAGCTTTAACACACGATTTTGATACCAGCATCTGAGGGAGTCTTCCTTCTGACCTTTCGAATAAGCCCCTTCCGGTATTTATATATAGCCTGTCCTGCAGGGCCTTGTTGCCTCTTCCATAGTCGTGATATCCTCCGCTGACCACATAAAGATCCTGATCTTTGTCACTGTCGGCATCAAAGAACAGCGCATCGGAATCAGTGCAGAATATATCGGGTGCAAAGATGAAATCGGAAGATATTATGAATGAGCCGTCAGCTGACTGGAGAAACAGTTTCCCCGGGTTATCTTTGACTCCCCCTATATAAAGATCTTCAAGCTTATCACCGTTGACGTCGGCAGCTGCCATAACCGGACCGCAGATTGACGGCATATATGTCAGCAGGGGCTGACGGCTGAAGTCATTAGAGCCATATTCAATATGTTCGTAATGTACCGGCGATCCGATGAGATTAAAAATGACCTTATCAGGCAATGCCGGGGTTACTTTACCATGGGCGTCGGACTGGTTAATTTCGAGCAGCTGGTTGGCTTTGACATTCTTCAGCAAAGATACCTTTCCTCCCGGCCACTCCACTTTAACCGAATCGGCAACTTCATAACCAGCCATCCCGAATAGAAGGGTAGTACTGGTGCAGGACTGGTATCCTCTTGACGGCATCTGTTCCTGGAATTGTATTCCCTCACCTGCATATAAATAAACTTTACTGCATAATCCATGGTTATTCTTACCCTCGCCTTTCAGTTTTATGCTGATATAATTTGCAGGGTTACCCGATTCGCGGATCATATTTCTGTAAACAGAGGCTGTTTCGTTCTGATTGCTTACAACAAGGTCAAGATCGCCATCGAGATCGAGATCCGACCAGGCCGCGCCATTTGAAAAACCCTTTTTCTCAAACCCCCATGCCATGCTTTTATCAGTGAAAGTAAGGTCTTTGTTATTTTTAAAGATGTGGTTATGAACAGGTGTAGATTTCATGAAGCTGACCAGGTAAAAAGTATCAGCCTGGGTCCTTGCTTCACCCTTCTGGGTATAATAATCAAATTTGAATTTCAGGAAATCGCGGTCGGTGTAATCACGGAAATAGCCATTGGTGACAAACAGATCTTTCCATCCGTCATTATCGAAATCAGCAAAAGGAGGAGCCCAGCTCCAATCGGTATTTGAAACACCTGCCAGCTGTCCGATCTCACTGAATGTTCCATTCTGATTGTTCATCTGAAGCATGTTCCGCATACTTGAATGGTAAAAACCCTCCATGACCATCAGGGCATATTCCATGTAATTTTCGGGACCGTACAACAGTTTTATCCGTCTGTTATCCGGAGGAAGCATATCAGCCGTAAAAATATCGGGCCATCCGTCATTGTTAAAATCATTGATCTCATTTCCCATGGCCGACTGGGATATATGAAGGACCTGCTCTGTCATCCTGTTTGTGAATGTACCGTTGTGGTTGTTTATGTAGAGATAATCAGGTTCTATATAATCATTGGTGATGTATATATCCGGCCAGCCGTCCTTGTTCAAATCCGAAATAGCAATTCCCAGTCCGTAACCCAGACCGGTGGATAGGATACCCGCTTCTTCCGTTACGTCAGTAAATCTTTCCCCGTCATTTCTGAAGAGTTTATCTCCGGCGTATGGGTCATTGGTCGTTCTGGCCTGTTCGAATTCAAGACCGCGGATGACCTTCACATTTGTTGCCAGCAGGAACATATCAAGGTCGCCATCCAGGTCGTAGTCGAAAAATGCACCCAGGGTTGAATAGGTCGGATCATCGAGACCATATTCCCTTGCTTTTTCTTCGAATTTAAGGTTCCCTTTATTAATGAAAAGCTGGTTCCTTCTGGCGTCAACATCTCCTTTTCCGCAGTAGCACAGGTAAATATCCAGGAGGTCATCGCCGTTGATATCAACCATTGTAACTCCTGTCTTCCATCCTTCATGTCCGCTTACCCCTGCACTTTCTGTTACATCTTTAAACTTCAGGTTGCCCTGGTTGATGTAGAGTTTGTTTAACCGCATGTTGGAGACAAAATATATATCATCCAGCCCGTCATTGTTAATATCACCTACGGCTACGCCGCCTCCATTGTACATATTTTCATGTGTCAGTGCATTGTAATCCAGAGTTTCAGTGATTGTGTTCCTAAACTGGATCCCCGATTTTTTTGGTGTAACTGGTTCAAATAGCTTCAGATCCTGTCCGGATGAATATTCAGCAGTGACAAAGGCCAGTGAAATTATCACTGCCATGATGCGTTTAGTTCTGAAATAAATATGTTTCATGTTCACCGGACCTAATTCATTACAAAAGAAATAAAAATAATCAAAATAAGGTGATCCGGAAATTAATTGGAAGACGACCCACTCCGGGGTCGGTAACCGGGTGTGATCATTCCCCGGGGTGAGACCCGGGCTATTGGGAGATGACACCGCTGGTGTCAATGATACGGAATCCAGCCAATCAATGCCGGAGGCATTTTATTCAAATAGCCCGGGTCCCATACCGGGCAAGTGGCAGACCCATAGTGCCAACCCCGGAGTGGGTTGCCCTCTAATTAATATTGTACCACATATGGAAACCGGATAATAAATTTGACAACAGATTATGCGGGAATGGATTATAAGGTCTTACATATATCTACGTATTTTAATATGTATTAAAAAACGTATTAAAATACGTAGATTATATATCTGACTATTTTATCAGTCCGGGGAAATAATAAAATAATACTATCAGAACCATTCAAATTCTTTATATTTATATCGGATAGAAATATATCCTTTCCTGAAACCAATAAACCTGTAAAAACACAACTTATGATTAAACATTTATCAGGATTCTTAATCGTAATTCTTTTGGGGTGTGCGATAATATCGTCATGCCGGCCAAAGGAAAAAGTGAAAGATGCAGATGCATTCCCTTATGACTCATTTGAGATAATGAGAGGTACCAATATCGCCCACTGGTTATCACAAAGCCAGAGGCGGGGACCTGAACGGGAAAGCTTCTTTACCGAAAAAGATGTAAAATTCATCGACTCATGCGGCTTTGACCATATACGGCTTCCTATAGATGAGGAGCAGATGTGGGATGAATCCGGAAACCGCTATGAGGATGCATTCAGTTCTACTTAAAAACTGTCTCGACTGGAGCCAGAAAGCCGGACTGAGAGTGATAATTGACCTTCACATTCTCCGGTCACACCATTTCAATGAGGATGTAAAACCTCTCTGGACAGATCCGGCAGAACAGGATCAGTTCATTGCTTTATGGAAGGACCTCTCAGGATTTCTTCACGACCGGCCATTGGGTATGGTTGCCTATGAGCCAATGAATGAGCCTGTTGCTGATGATCCTGAAGAATGGAATGTTCTTCTCGCAAAGCTTGTGGATTCACTCAGAAAATGGGAGCCTGCACGGGTACTTGTCTTAGGTTCAAACCGGTGGCAGTCGGCAACAACATTTGATGAGCTCAGAGTACCTGCCAATGATACGAACATCATTTTGAGTTACCATTTTTATGAACCATTCTTCCTTACACATTACCAGGCCTCATGGACAGACCTGAAAGATTTCAAAGGTGAAGTAAACTACCCGGGCCAGATAGTTCTGAACAGCAATCTGCCGGAACATCTTCGTGTTTACAACCGCGATACGCTTGTAAAAATGATGGAAAAACCTCTCAGGGTTGCATCAAAACTGAATCTTCCTTTGTATTGCGGGGAATTCGGGATTTTCAGGGATTTCTTTCCTGAAGCAAAACTTGCCTGGTATAAGGATATGATCTCAATTTTTGAGGAGCATGGCGTTGGTTATGCAAACTGGAATTATAAATCAGGAGCTTTCGGCATCGTCGACGATCAGGGAAAACCCCTGCAACCTTATCTGGACATTGTTGCCGGAAAACTAAAGTAAAACCGATTACCGAATACTGAATACCGAAACTGCATACCAGATATTGCCAACTTGCAAACATGCCAACTGGTGAAGAAATGAGCTACTGAAGCAATTAATTATGCCGAAACACCATAAAACAATCAAATATGAAACCCACATGTTATAATAAAACAAACACTTATAAATATAATCTTATCAACATGTGGGTTCCATCATACCATTAAAATCAAAATTATATTATGATGAAAAAATTTATCACTTTTATCCTCCTTCTCGGAATGGCGGCATCATTGTCTGCACAGAATACTGCTGAGTCGGTTTTCCCCGTAAAAGGATTCTGTATCAACGCCCCGTCGGCCGGACAGATTGACCGGTTCCTGAAATTCATAAATGAAGAACTTGCAACACGGGGAGTGAATACTTTGCTCTTGCTCGTGGATTACGGTTACAAGTATCAAAGTTATCCTCAGTTAAGGGACAAAGATGCTCTTTCAAAGGCTGAGGTGAAGAAGATAGTAAAAGCCTGCAAAAACAATAATATCAGGATAATACCCCAGATCAACCTGCTTGGACATCAGTCGTGGGCCGGAAATCTTGGGTCGCTGCTGACTCATTTTCCTGAGTTTGATGAAACCCCTCATGTCAAAATGCCTGAAAAATATGTCTGGCCCAATCCCGATGGTTTATACTGCAAGAGCTATTGTCCGCTTCACCCTGATGTTCATAACGTGGTATTTGCTCTTGTTGACGAGATATGTGATGTGTTCGAAACAGATGCTTTTCATGCGGGTATGGATGAGGTATTTTATCTGGGTGATGATAAATGCCCGCGCTGTTCAGGTGTGGATAAAGCTGAATTGTTTGCAGGTGAGGTGAGAAAGATCAGGGATCATCTTGCACTTAAGAACAGGGAACTGTGGATATGGGGCGACCGCCTGCTCGACGGCAAGACAACCGGTATCGGTTTGTGGGAAGCAAGCTACAATTATACATACAGGGCTGTTGATATGATCCCGAAAGATGTTGTGATTTGCGACTGGCATTATGAAAGACCCGACCAGACTCCGGTCTATTTTGCAATGAAAGGTTTCAGGGTCATAACATGCCCGTGGAGAACTCCGGCAACAGCTGTCATTCAGGCTGAAGATATGGCAAGATGGAGAAAATATGCCACAAAGGAAATGAAGCCGTATTATTATGGGATGATGCAGACCACATGGACAAGCCCGGAAAACTTCATGGATGGATTTTATGGTGTGAAAAAGGAGGAAGTTCAGTCTGATACAAAACAGGATCCAAACAAGAATCCCTGGGATACCTTCAGGGCAATGTATAAACGAATGGATGAACTTGAAAAGGAAACTAAATAATGTATCCTTTATAAAAATTTGACTTTCTTCTTATCCCTTTGTGCTCTTTGTGAGTACACACGAAGGACACAAAGGACTCATTTATAATATTGATTAATTGACTGCAAAAATGAAAAATATAAGAGTTTTATTCCTGACAGTTTTAATTATGTTCCCGGTGGGTGTTCTGGCAATTAAAACCCCAGAGATACAGATGTTACGCCAGCGACCTGATACGCTCGGACTTTATGAGAAATTTGAAGTCTCATTCAATATAAATAACGGGAATGAGTATGTCAATCCGTTTGATCCTGAAGAAATAGATATATCAGCAGTTTTTATTTCACCATCAGGAAAAAAATGGAAAATTCCGGGGTTCTATTATTATTCAGCGGGAACCCTCTGGAAAGTACGTTTCTCTCCTGATGAGGAAGGGACATGGAATTATTCGGTTTCTGTTAAAGACAAGGGAGGTGAGACCACGACCCCTGCAATGAAATTTGTTGCGCTAAAGTCGGGTGAAAAGGGTCCGGTGACAGTTGCCGGAAATAAAAGATATCTGAAATACAGTGACGGATCAGATTTTTACGGTGTTGGCTTGTGGTATAATGACAGCTATACCACTTTCAACCGTGGCGCTGTAAAGCCGGAAGAGCTTGATAACCTCAAAACTCTGGGAGTTAACTTTATCGGGACATTCATTACACCTCTTGAAACACCGGGAAGCGGACTGGGAAGATATGATCAGAATATTTGCGGGAGGCTGGATGAACTTCTGGAAATGCTCGAACAGCGTGATATGCTGCTGAGCCTTAATATATGGTTTCATTCTTATCTCTCCGAAACTGTCTGGGGAGGAGGCAACATAAGATGGTACACAAATCCCTACCAGCAGATAACAGGCGTAAAAGATTTCTTCAGAAGCGAAACTGCATGGAAATACCAGGAGAAGCTCTACCGTTATTTTATTGCCCGCTGGGGATACAGTAATGCCCTTGCCCTATGGTTCATTGTTGATGAGGTCAACGGAACAGACGGATGGGTGACCGGCGACTCCCTTGCCGCTTCAGCCTGGGGGAAGAAGGTCCATGATTATTTCAAGACCAATGATCCCTGGAATCACCCGACTACCGGTACCCGGAGTGGCGGAATAAAAGAGTTCTGGCATCAGGGTTACCAGACCTTCGACATTGCGGCCAGGGAGATCTATGAAGCCCAGGGATTCCCGATAAATAAAACAAGTGCAATAGATTCTTCGTCAACACATCCTCTTACTTACAGCTACCGCAATTATGCATCCGAGAACCAGAAACTCTGGCATGGATACGGAAAACCTGTAATAAACGGTGAAACAGGCTGGGATCATACATTTTATGAGGCATCAATGCCGGGTTATCTTGCAATGTTTCACAATGCCCTCTGGGTTACACTTGCAACTGGTTCTGCAATGACACCATTCTGGTGGGCCCATTCAGGAATGCTGAATGATTTAATCCTTACCGCCAGGATCAAAAGTATCAGAAAATTTACTGATAAGATTCCTTTTGCAAAACTGACTGATATTGCTCCGGCTGAAATAAAATGCCTGAAAGGTGATGCTTATGCCATGAAGAGCAATGAGATGTTATTCGGATGGATCGTGAATTCAGATTCAGATGTGGCCGGAGAAAAGATAACTCTGACTTCTCTTAAACCAGGGAAGTATAAACTTAAAATTTATCATACCTGGCGGGGAACATTCCTTAAAGAGGAAGATCTTACATGCACTGATGGTAAACTGACATTCGGACCTCCTTACATGCGGATCACAGGAGGACATGCAAGCTATATCGGGCAGGATCTTGCTTTTATTCTTGAATATATTCCTGAACCGGTCATATTACCTGTAACAAACAAAAAGTCAAAAAAATAAAATTGCCATGATCATGTCAGAAAAGACCAACTTCAGATTTTCAATATTTTTCAGATCTGTCTTCTTAATCCTTGCAGGTGTTTTATTAACAATACAGCCTGTTTCTTCGCAGAAAAGGAAAGCAAAGAAAGCAGAACCGGCGCCTGTTGTTAAAAATCTTGTGATAGCCGACAAGGGTGAGAGCCGGTACAGGATCGTTGTTCCTGCATATGCAACGCCTGATGAACTGAAAGCGGCAGAAGTACTTCAGGATTATCTCCTGCAGATCTCTGATGCAGCATTGCCCGTTATTTCCGTTAACAAGAGCGGGAAGGGAAGTCCTTACGAAATCATCCTCGGGCAGAATGAACGTCTTGATAAGCTTGGTATTGAAATAAACTTCAATGAGCTGGGAGAGGATGGGTTTGTTATTAAAACCGACAGTCTTCGTCTGATAATTGCAGGAGGAAGTAAAAAGGGAACACTTTACGGAGTTTATACTTTTCTTGAGAAATACCTGGATTGCAGGATGTATGCGCCAGGGGTAAAGATAGTTCCGCACAGGATAAGATAGAACTGGGTAGTCTCAGCGACAGGCAGATCCCTGCAATAAAATACAGGACAATACATTACAAGGTAACATGGGACCAGGAATATGCCGACTGGCATAAGCTCAGTCATGATGCGGACGGCGAAAGAAGCGCCTGGGGTCTGTGGGTTCATACTTTTAATCATCTTGTACCACCGGATGTTTATTATGAAGAACATCCGGAATATTATGCTTTGCGTAATGGCCGGAGGTTACCCACCCAGCTTTGCCTTACGAATCCTGAGGTATTGAAAATAACCATTCAGAATCTGAGGAAAGATATGGCGAGGAATCCGGAAGCCCTTTACTGGTCGGTGAGCCAGAACGATAACAGGAGCTACTGCATGTGTGAACATTGCCAGGCCCTCGATAATGAGGAAGGTTCCCCGTCAGGATCAATAATATGGTTTGTGAACCAGGTTGCTGACCAGTTCCCCGACAAAGTGATCTCCACACTGGCTTATGAATATGGAAGAAAAGCTCCTCTTACCTTGCGTCCGCGCGATAATGTGAACATTATGCTCTGCAGTATTGAAATGAGACGGGACAGGCCTTTTGCTGAAGCAGCCGATGAAATGAGCCTGGCATTCGTCAAAGATGTTAAGGATTGGAGCAAAATCGCAAAAGATATAATTGTATGGGATTACGTTATTCAGTTCAGCAATCTGATAAGTCCTTTTCCGAACCTTCATGTTTTACAGCCTAATCTGAAGTTTTTTGTTGAGAATGGTGTTACTGCGATGTTTGAACAGGGTAACCGCGAGGTGGGAGGTGAGTTTGCAGAGCTGAGGTCTTATATGATCTCTAAATTCTTATGGGATCCCGGTGCAGACGCTGATGCGATAATGAATGATTTCCTTAATGGGTACTATGGAGCCGGAGGTAAGTTTATCAGGTATTACATTGATGAAATGCGTGAAGCTGTGATAAGATCCGACAGACCGCTCAGTATTTTCGGCTCTCCCAATGCGGCATCTGTAACTTATCTTACCCCACCGCTGATTGACAGATACACTGAATTGTTCAATCAGGCAGAGTCAGCGGTCACCGATTCGGCAGCATTGCTCGAAAGAGTCAGGATTGCCCGTCTTCCTCTTAATTTTGCGATCCTTGAGCAGGCAAAGAAAAACTTCACCGGAGACAGGGGAGTATTTATTAAGTCGGGAGAAAAATGGGCGGTGAGACCGGAAATAAGGTCGATGATTGATCCTTTCGTGGATCTGTGTATCCGGCAGGGTGTTACAAAGGTTAAAGAGTGGAACACCACTCCTGAAGCTTACCGGTCGGCAATGTACAGGCTCTTCTTCCAGGGAAGAAATGAGCATCTTGCTTTTGGTAAACCGGTAAAATTCCAGAGTCCTGAAATTTCACTGATACCGGAAGAAAGAAGAGGGATGCTTACCGACGGGATCAGGGGAAGCCATGATACCGGATACGGCTGGCTTGATTTCCAGGGGAAGGATCTGGATGTTGTAATTGATCTGGGAGAGATCAGGAAAGTTCAGCATATTGAGTGTGCATTTTATCAGCTGGCGATGTGGCTGAGCATTGCACCCGCGAAGGTCGATTTCTTCGTTTCAGAAGAAGGTAAGAAATTTGATCAGACTGGAAGTGTTGTTAATACTCTTCCTATTGACCAGTATGATTCTTTCCAGAGGGATTTTATTGTTGATTTTGAACCCAGGGATGCAAGGTTTATCAGGGTCGTTGCATATACTATAGGCAATACCCCGGAGTCTCATCCGGGTGCCGGACAACCTGCCAGGATGCATATTGATGAAATAGTTGTTGAATGAAATTTCTGTTCAGAAAATTGTTGATGGAAATCTTAGATCTGTTTATTACACATTATACAACTTATTAAATTGTTAGTAAGAGGTGGATAAATAACCTAGATCCCTTTTTAAAATAAAATTAAATTAAAATTAAAAATTGTTAAAAATTGTTATATTTTTGACCTAAACAACGGGATAACAGATAAAATTTTCTTTAGCCCTAAAAACTAAAAACTTATGATCAGAAGGAAAATGTACCTTTTTTTGAAGCGGGTACTGACTTTGTTCCTGTTGCTGTCGTGTACATATACACTGATGGCACAGCAAAGATCAGTAACCGGGACTGTCAGGGACACTGACGGTGCCACCCTATCAGGGGTGACTGTTCTGGTTAAAAACAGCACAACCGGGACGATCACTGATGCTCAGGGCAAGTATACAATTCAGGCAGGACCTGCCAATATACTTGTCTTTTCGTTTATCGGTTATGCCTCACAGGAGATAACTGTTGGCAACCAGTCTGCAGTTAATGTCACACTGGCACTGGAAACCGAGCAACTTGGTGAAGTTGTTGTGACTGCCTTAGGTGTCTCGAGAAGCACTAAAGCCCTCCAGTCAACCATTTCAAAGGTTGGTGGTGAAAACCTTACTCAGGCAAGGGAGATAAACCTTGGTTCATCGATCCAGGGACGTGTGGCAGGTGTTAACGTATCAAACGCAGGAACTGGTCCGGCCGGATCATCGCGTGTTATCATCAGGGGTAACAAATCGATCGGGGGAAGCAACCAGCCACTCTATGTTGTCGACGGAATCCCGATGGATAACTCCCAGTTCGGTCGTGCCGGTGTCTGGGGTGGCGTTGACCAGGGTGATGGTATGTCCAGTATCAACCCCGATGATATCGAATCAATTACGGTACTGAAGGGTGCTGCAGCAGCTGCTCTCTATGGCTCACGTGGTGGTTACGGTGTTATCAACATTGTTACTAAAAGAGGTCAGGCACGTAAAGGTATTGGCATTGAATTCAACTCCAACTATGTCTTTGAAAAGGTCAATAATTTTTCAGATCTGCAGACCGTTTACGGACCAGGCGGATTAGCTGATGACCCTGCCAATCCCGGAACACAGATCTATTCCAAGGCTAAAGACAGGAGACAGGCTTATGGCTGGGGATCAGGGTCGATGTGGGGACCAAAATTTGACGGGAGCTCGGTTGTTCAGTTCGATGGCGTCTCAAGACCATATTCCTATGTAGGTAACAGCTGGGACTTTTACCAGACCGGAAGTTCATGGACTAACAGCCTTTCACTTTCAGGAGGAAGTGACAAGCAGACTTTCAGGTTCTCTTTTTCGGATCTGGACAATAAAGGTATAATTCCCAATGAGCTCTTTAAAAGAAGAAATCTATCCCTGTCTACTAACGGAAAATATGGCGAAAAGCTCACTTTCAATGCAAAGGTTCTCTATTCAAATGAGAAAGTGAACAACCGGCAGTACGTTGCAGATAGTCCTGCAAATATTCCGGTCGGCTGTATGGAATCTGGCAACTTCTGTTGATATTGAGAACCTGAAGGGAGATCCGGATAAGCTGGGTGCAGTTCCTTCAGGTTTTACAACTCCCGACCTGAAATCGACCGGTGAAGAATTTCAGCAGGCCGACAACAACTGGTTGCAGAACCCATACTGGGTTGCACACCAGTTTAAAAATGAAAATGTCAGGGACCGTTTTATCACTTCAGGTACTGTGAGGTATGATATTTTCAAGTGGCTATATGCCCAGGGCCAGATTGGTATGGACTGGTACACAAGGAACAATAATTTTCTTGTTCCTCAGGGAACAGGATACCAGCGGGGAGGCCAAAAGTGGGACCGCGCCAACTTCGTCAGGGAAATAAACCAGGAGTGGATGCTGGGTGGAAACAAGCAATTCGGTCAGTTCGGCGTGAATGCATTTGTCGGTGGTAACAAGATGGTAAGAGAATCTGAAGAAATTCAGTGCAAACGGGAACGGATTCAATGTTCCTTTCTTTACATCGGTAAATAATGCCAAAGACAAGACCATAGGTTATGGTTACAGTAAATCAGGTATTAATTCATTATTTGGTTCAGCTGAAATAAGCTATGGGAATTACCTGTTCATAACCGCCACAGCAAGGAATGACTGGTTCTCAGTGCTTAATCCTGCAAATAACAGCAAACTCTACCCTTCACTCGGAGGTAGCTTTGTATTCACTGATGCTTTCCAGAATCTTCCGGAATGGCTGACCTATGGTAAGTTAAGGGCAGCATGGGGCCAGGTGGCAACAGCTAACGTGGGCGCTTACTCTTCAAGAGTTACATACGGATTATCAGGTGTATCTCACCTTACTCTTGCAATGGCTAATTTCTCAGGTGGTGATAATATTCCGAACCCGAATCTTTCTCCGGCACTTTCATCGGAAATTGAATTCGGTACTGACCTCAGGTTCTTTAAGGGAAGACTTGGCCTCGAGTTCACATATTATGATCAGAAAACGACTGATGATATACTTTCCGCAACAATTTCCAGAGCATCAGGATTCTTGTCAACATCGGTCAATATCGGAGAATTATCAAATAAGGGAATAGAAGTCCTGATAAATGCAACCCCTGTCCAGGGTGACTTTACATGGGATGTATCACTGAACATTGCAAAGAACAAGAATAAGGTAATGGCTCTTAGTGAAAATGTAACCGAACTTAATGTGGAAGAACCGCGTACAAGAACAGTTATGATAAAACATATCGTCGGGCAACCTTTCGGGATGATCACAGGATACATGCAAAAGACAGATCCTCAGGGGAACCTTGTATTTGAATCAACCGGTTCACCCGCAAGATCAGATGTTTATGAAATTCTGGGGAATGGCGTTGCCGATCTTACCGGTGGTCTGAATAACTCGTTCAGCTGGAAGCGTATCAGACTGGATGCCCTTCTTGACTTCAAATTCGGAGGGGATATTTATTCAGGAACCAATGTGAGGTTAACACAATGGGGATTGCATAAACAGACACTTGTAAATCGTGAAGGCGGTATGGTTGTTAAAGGTGTTATCCAGAACGGTACTGATTCAAATGGTAAGCCGATATATGAGCCCTTTACAAAAACTCTTAACCAGAGAGAAACACGTGATTACTGGGCAAATCTCGGGGAACGTGCACAGGAGAATTTCATCTATGATGCTTCATTCGTAAAGCTGAGGCAGATATCGCTTGAATACAGTATTCCTCCGGCTCTGCTGAGCAAACTGCCGTTCACTAACCTTGCAATATCATTTGTCGGAAGGAACCTGGCCATACTCTATAAGAATATAGATAATGTTGATCCGGAATCCAACTATACAGACAGTAATGCACAGGGTCTTGATTACTTCGGGATGCCTACTACACGCACTTACGGGTTCAATCTGAGAGTGACTTTCTAACCTTTAAAATGTAAGAAAAATGAAAAATCTATATAAATTATTAGGAAGTGCACTGCTGATAGTGTTCTTTGCAGCAGGATGTGATACAGATGCCCTGCATGAGATGAACATCAATCCGAATGCGGTAAATACCATTGACGTCAATTATTTTCTCACTGCTGCCGAACTGAGCGCATTCAAATAACGGGCTGCGTGATGACAGGTATACCGACTGGAGAACAAATATCGGTATGTGCGCACATGCAATTCAACACCTTGCAAGTACAAGTACCGGGACAATATCCGTGGGAGACAAATACCTTGAGAATGACGTTGAACCATCAAATGCTCCATGGGACCATTTCTTTGCAGGTGACGGAAGGGTGACAGCAGAGATTATCAAACAGACCGGTCCCGGCGGCTATGCGGAAGGACGTAATATCAATACCCGTCATGCCGCAAGGATACTCAGGGTTCTCTGTTTCCACCGTCTTACCGACTGGTATGGTAGTATTCCTTATTTTGAAGCTAACAGAGGTATTGAAGGGATATTCCAGCCTGTCTATGATAAGCAGAAAGCGATTTATACTGATCTGCTGAAAGAGCTTGATGAAGCTTGTACAGGACTGAGTACTTCAAACCTTGATGAAGGTTTTGCAGCAGCCGATTATTATTTTAAAGGAGATATTGCCAAATGGAAAAAGTTTGGTTATTCACTGATGCTCAGGCTGGCTATGAGGGTTTCAAATGTAGATGCAGCAATGGCTGGAACATATGTTACAAAAGCTGTTGCAGGAGGGGTGATGAGCAGTAATGATGATAATGTAGTTGCCACAATGGCACTTGGACCAAGCGAATGGACAAATCAGAACGGAATATCACGCGGTTTCTATCCGGGTGACGGAGGCCAGTGGTCAAGTTCATTCCTCAGCAAAACCCTTGTTGATAAACTCATGGGTCCGAATAAAACAAGTACGGCTGACGATGATCCCAGGCTTATGATCTTTACCGGAGGTATTATCCAGTGGACAGCCACAACGTGTTGTTTATAATGAAACGGATCCTCTTAAACAAAGAGGCTTGCCGAACGGACTTGATGGCGCCATGCTGGATGCCCATGGAGGGCGGCCCGACAACACCTTATGAAAAATTCTCAGCCGTTAATCCCCTGATGATGCAGGATGATGAACCCTATATGATCATGCATGCTGCGGAATCCGAATTCCTGCTGGCTGAAGCACTTCAAAGGAGTATAGGAACCGGTATCACAGGATCAGTTAAATCCCATTACGATAATGGAGTAAAACTGGCTCTGCAGATGTATACTATTTATGATGCGTCATTCGCAGTATCAGACGCAAAAGTAAATCAGTATCTGGCAGACTATCCTTTCGATGCTGCCAAAGCTCTCGAAATGATAGGGGAACAGATGTGGTTATCCAAATGGATGAACTGGTGGGATGCATGGTCAGATTACAGGAGAACAGGATTTCCTGTCCTGGTACCTACCAATTATCCTGGTAACGCCACTAACGGACAGATTCCGACAAAACTTACGATACCTGCATATGAAGCTACAGGTAATCCTAACTATACCACAGGTGCCACCCAGCCCGACAGGCTGACAGGTAAAGTTTGGTGGGATGGTGGTCCGGAATGATAAATTCATGAATTCACCAGCTTTAATTCTTACTCTATGCTGGTGAATTAGCATGAACTCACCCCCTTTTAATTCCCCCTCTCTGCTTCGCAAAGAGGGGGTTTTTTTGGGAGAACATTAGTTCACTCTCCTTGTATTACTTTCTTGCTGGTTGCTTAACATTAGCTCATTATTTCACGAACTCACCCCCTTTAATTCCCCCTCTCTGCTTCGCAAAGAGGGGGTTTTTTCGTGACATCCGATCACTTTATCGTATCCATTTGGTGATAGTGGCTTAGCATGAACTCACCACCCTTCCCACCTCTCTGCTAATGATGTTACATGAACTCACCCCCCATTCCCACCTCTCTGCTAATAATATTACATGAACTCACCCCCCTTTTCCCCCTCTCTGCTGCGCAAAGAGGGGGAGACTCGGATCATGTTAACTCGCCCCATCGTATTACCACTCTCAACTTAATTGTGAGGGGCATATGGATATAAAGTAACAACAGAAATGCATTTTTGCGGAGTGAATAAATATTATATTTGATTTGGAATATCAATAGTAATGGGAAAAGGAAAGTATCTTGATATTAAAATTATAAAAAAACATGCGCGGGAACTCAGGAGAAATTTAACGGAATCTGAGAAGCAGCTTTGGGAACAAATCAGAAACCGTAAGCTTTGTGGATATAAATTTCTCCGGCAGCATCCTGTTATTTATAAGGCCGATTTCAAGGGATTGAATTACTTTATCGCTGATTTCTATTGTGATGAAAAAAAGACAGTTATTGAACTCGATGGTCCGATTCATGAAAGTCAGGAAGAATATGATCAATTCCGAGATGATGAAATGAGACTAAAAGGTTTGCATGTCTTACGCCTGCAAAATGAAGAACTGTCTATTATGCCTGGTGCGCTTGAAAAGATAAAATCATTTTTAGATTCAATAGAATAAGTTAACAATAATGATAGAATTTATATTTGCTTTTCTAAAATAATTATGTTTAGAATTTATTCCTTCTTCTTCCCCCTCTTTGCGTAGCAGAGAGGGGGAAAGCCGGAGCGAAGCGAAGGAAGGGGGTGAGTTCGTGATGTCTAAAAAACAACTTTAATATGAAACGCAGAGATTTTGTTTACAGGGCAGTATTGACAGGAGGTGCACTCAGCCTCGGAATCGGATGTAAAAGGAAAATTGAACCAGCCGCAGGCACAGCCGATACAACCGACGGTTTTACCGGATAAAAAAGCAGGAAGGACAATCCGTGAACCAGAAAGAGAGATCCCCGTTCTTGCCGAAACGGATGTCCTTGTGATTGGAGGAGGGCCGGCAGGTACTGCGGCGGCAATTGCCGCCAGCCGGACAGGAGCCGAAACATACCTTGTTGAGCGTTATAACCATCTTGGAGGACTATGGACCGGTGGTCTGGTCCTGCCTCTTCTGTCGACCCATGCCGTTGATAAGCAGAAAAGACAGCGACAGGTAATATTTGGAATCGGGGGTGAAATGTCAAAACGTCTCATCGATCTTGGAATGTCGGTACATGAAGTAAATCCTGTTGTCGATCCCGAGGCGGCAAAATATGTGCTTGATGAAATGATAAGGGAAGCCGGGGTGAAAATGCTTTACCATACCTGGGCCTCAAACGTTATTATGGAAGGTAATACTATAAAGGGTGTATTCATTGAAAGCAAGTCGGGGAGAATGGCTGTTCTTGCAAAGGTTGTGATAGATTGTACAGGGGACGGGGATATTTTCCATCTGGCAGGTGATAATTATGATACGATGAATTATGCTATCGGACTTGTTCATCGCCTTGGAAATGTTGACCGCATCAATAAAGATAAGCCCGGATATATCAAAAAAAGCATAGGCGATGAGACACCGGTAAAAAGTGTTAACTGGGTCAATATGTGGGGAAAGGAAAACCAGGATGCTCTTGATGTTGTTAATCTGTCCAGTCTTCAGATGGATTACCGCAGGGATATCTGGAACAGTGTTCAGGACCTCAGAAAAATACCTGGCTATGAAGAGGTTTTTCTTCTTGATACAGCTTCACAACTGGGAGTCAGGATGTCGAGGATACTTGATGGTGAATACAGGCTTACACTTGACGATACCATGACATTCAGGTCGTTCGGTGATGTTATAGGTATCAGCGGAGCATGGACCACAATGCTTTATAAAGGGAAAAAGATTCCGACATCCGAACGGCCTTACTGGCAGATCCCATATCGTTCATTGATCCCGAAAAAGACTGATAACCTGCTTGTTGCAGGTCGTTGCTTTTGCTTCGAAAGGGAACTTGTCGAGGACACAAGGATAATAGGTACATGTCTGATCACAGGCCATGGGGCAGGAGCTGCCGCAGGACTTGCCGTAAAGGAAAAAGAGTTACCGCGAAATATAAATACAGGGAAACTTAAAGGAGCTATTTTACAGCAACAGGGAGCCTGGCTTGGATGAAGAAAAATATCACAGCATCAGATATCCGGACAATTTCCTTCCTGACAGCAGTTGTACTGGCAATTCCCGGATTCTGGAAAGGATTTCAGGGAATACATGTATGGCTGAGCCCTTTTCTGATGCTAAATTCCGTCTTTGCTCTTAAGAGTTTTGTTTTGTTGAACATAATTGCACTCCCGGTCCTTGTATTGATCATAATACGTAAACGCTGGTTTTGTAAATATCTCTGTCCTGCCGGGTGGTGCTTCGATAAAGTATCGGCACTCAGCAGATCTGATAAATATGACTACGGTAAAGTGCCGGAGATTGGCAAATGGCTGGCAATAACATCACTGGTTGCTGCACTGTTTGGTTTTCCGTTATTTGTTATTCTGGATCCGCTGTCAATATTTAACTGGTTTTTTTGTGATCTTCTCCGGGAAGCCGGATATTGTTGTTATTCTTTCTTTTACGCTTTTTCCTCTCCTTTTGCTGATCCACTTATTCTTTCCGGGGATATGGTGCAGGAAATTGTGTCCTCTCGGAGGTCTCCAGACAAGTTTGTGGGATATCAGAATATTTTTGTCGCGGCTATTTGTGCGGAGAAAACCTGCACCTGCGCCGGAATTACCCGGAAGGCGATATTTTATCATGTCGGGAGCAGGGCTGCTTGCAGGATTGACAATCCCCCGGTTAATTAAACCATCAGAGGTGAAATATATTCGTCCGCCGGGAGCAGTTGAACCTGTTCTTTATAACCTTCTGTGCAGCCGTTGCGGTAATTGTATCAAAGCATGTCCGACAAATATAATTATACCTTATTCAGACTTCAATGAGCCTCTTTCGTGGATGACTCCGGCAATCAGCTTCAGATCAGGATATTGTTTGGAGACTTGTAATCTTTGCGGAAAAGTTTGCCCGACTGGTGCAATCACTCTTTTCAGTGTTGAGGCCAAAAGGTCACTTTTCATGGGTACTGCTCAGATAATTACTGAGAATTGCTACCTTTCAAATAACAGAGAATGCATAAAGTGCAGGGAAGCCTGTAAATACAATGCTGTTGAATTTCTTCAGGGGAGTAATGTCTTAAATATGCTGCCGGCAATTGATAATCAGAAATGTGTAGGTTGCGGAGCATGTGAGGTTGTATGTCCTGCAGACTGTATTTCCGTTATGTGCCTGATGAAGTAAGATTAAAAGAATTATTCCTATTTTTACTAATTGCACTTCATCAGATATTGGATACGGGAATCAGGAGATATAATATGAAAAAGAGTATAATAGGTCCTGTTGTATTGATATTTTTATCTGGCCTGTTTTTAATGGCAGGCTGTAAAACAAACAGCGGGGATCTGTTAAGTGCTGACCGTGAGCCGCTTATTGAGCCGGATTATTCGGGCGTGACAATTCCTCCGAACATTGCCCCGCTCAACTTCATCATAAAAGAATCAGGGAAGCATTTTATTGCAACAGCCGGTTCCGGGGATGGTTACAGTTCCGGGGATGCTTACAATATAAGGGTAAGGTCAAAAAACGGTGTGATCCGTTTCCCTGAAAGGTCATGGAAAAAACTTCTTGCCGCAAATCAGGGAAAGATGATCACAATAGCTGTGATATCGGAAGATGAAAAAGGTGTTCTGACAGAATATGATCCGGTTGAACTCAATGTTTCCGGGGATGAAATTGATCCATGGATTTCTTACAGGTTACTTTATCCCGGATATGAGAGTTATAAGCAGATCCTGATAAGACAAAGAAATACTGAGAGCTTCCGGGAAAATTCGGTTGTGGAAAACCAGTTGCTTAAAACAAATTGTGTTAACTGCCATTCCTTTTGTAATAATGATCCGGATAAATTGCTGATCCACGTAAGAGGATCAGTTGGCGGAACTTATTTTTACGATGGGAAGAAGGTTACCAGGATGGATCTGAAAGCTGACGGGATGAAATTCGGGGCCGTTTATCCTGCATGGCATCCCGGTGGGAAGCTTGTGGCTTTTTCATCGAACAGCATTGTGCAAAGCTTTCATGCATCACAGGAATACAATGTGGAAGTGACAGACCTGGAGTCGTCCCTTGTGGTATATAATACAGAAACGAACCAAATGTTGCCGGTTAAAGAATCCGATACAATCAGGTATATGGAGACTTTCCCGGAATGGTCTCCCGACGGAAAGTATCTGTATTATTGCAGGGCTATCGAGACTAAGGATACTTCGGATTTTAAAAGCATCAAGTACGATCTTGTCCGCAAAGCTTTCGACGAGGCAACTTCGGGATTCGGGAAAGCCGAAATGGTTTTTGATGCATATTCAATTGGGAAAAGCGTCTCATTCCCGAGAGTATCACCTGAGGGGAAATACCTGGTCTTTACCTTGCATAATAATGGCAATTTTTCGATATGGCATAAAGAGGCTGACCTTTATGTTCTCAACATACAGACCGGACAATCGGAAAGAATGAGTATCAACAGCGATGAAACGGAAAGTTATCATTCCTGGTCATCGAACGGCAGATGGCTTATGTTCAGCAGTAAACGTACAGATGGTCTGACTGCCAGACCATACTTTGCATATTTCGGTCCGGACGGACAAAGCGGCAAACCGTTTGTCCTGCCACAGGAAGATCCTGATCTTTACAGACGGATGATAAAGACCTTTAACAGGCCTGAGTTTATGACCGGCCGGATAAAGGCAGGGCCAAGAGACTTCGGGCGGGCTGCAGGAAAAGAAGCTGTAAAAGCAGGATGGGGCGGGGAAAAAATATCTGCCGGTGAATAATTCAGAAAGAATATGAAGGGAGTCTCAACCATACAAAAGTCAAAAAAACAGAAAACGATCAGAACCGGACCGTTTTCTCAAAGGGTTGACATATACTTCGTTTTTCCATTGATTTTTACCCTGGCCTTACTCTGTTTTTTGGTTTTTTACAATTACATATTTTTTTACCAGGAGAACAGGATGCTGTTCGTTTTCTCAGGTGAATATTTGAGCGGATTTGCATCAAAACCCGGCGGTTTGCTCGAATATGCCGGAAACTTCCTTAGCCAGGGCTATTTCAACAATAATTACGGAGCTCTTCTTCAGGCTTCGATTTTCACTCTTATTGCAGCTGTATTCCTGAGGATCAATAATGTATTGTCGCCCGGGAGATCCTTCTCTCTTTTTTTTGCTGCATTGGCGTCATTCATCCTGATGCTGATGCAGACAAATATCAACTACGCCTTACATAATAATCTTGGATTCCTGCTTACGGGAGTTTATTTCCAGTCTGCAATTTCATCCGGAAAGAAGACTAACCAGGTCCTGGTAACAGCTTTATTTCCTCTTTTTTTCTATTTAGCCGGAGGATATTCATGGATATTTCTTGGCATGATCACGGTCTATGCTTTTTTTACCAAAAAGCCTGTCTTTGCCATCGGTTTCTGGATAATTGCAGGATTTTCTCTTCTTTTTTATAAGTCGGTCTTGTTCCTCCAACCATGGTCAGAAATCTTATATTATCCTCTGCCATCAACTGATTTTTTTATTAACCGGTCAATAATCTGGCTTCTGTTATTATTCTTCATTTTCTACCCTGGTCTTTTGATACTTATCAGTTCATTAAGCAAAGACTACAGCCGGAAAATTACAACCGGTTCAGTGGTTGTGCTGACTCTTCTGACAATTATAATTATGTGGAAAACCTTCAGCAGTGATAATGTACAACTGTTCAGACTCGAGAAAATGTTCTTTACCCGTGACTGGAACGGTGTTATTGATTACCAGGAAGCTCATCAGAACAGAAACCTTGTTGCACAGTACTATTATAACACTGCACTGGCTGAAAAAGGAATGTTGGGCAACCGGATGTTTTCAGCGCCTCAGGATTATGGTACAATGTCGGTTATGATACCATGGAACTCACAGATCAGCATGAGTAAATTATTCAGGGGTGTTTATTTTTATTACACCATTGGACTCGTTAATGAAGCCCACAGGTGGGCATTCGAATCAATGGTAACAGAAGGCTTTCATCCGGAGAATATTAAACTTCTCATAAAGACAAACCTGATTAACGGACATTATAAAATTGCCGAAAAATATATCACCGTTTTAAAGAAAACCCTTCATTATAAAAGTCTGGCGAGGAAATATGAGTCAATGCTTTCAAATCCGGAACTTATAAGATCCGATCCGGAGCTGGGTGAAAAGATCAGGTATAAGCCAAAAGATAATTTCCTGATAACAATAAGAAATCCTGAAGCAAACATTAATTCATTGCTGCAGTCAAATCCGGGGAATGCCAAAGCGCTCGATTATAAATTTGCCTGTATGATGCTTGAGAAGGATGTTGACGGGATCGTAAACAATATCAGCTATCTGCTTAATGCAGGTTATGCAAAGATCCCGGTACACATCGAGGAAGCAGCCTTATTTTATCAGGCTGCCCGCGGTCCGCTTCCTGATTTGACTGTTATGAGAATAAGCAATGAATCTGTATCGAGGTTTTCTGATTATATAAAACTGACAAATAATATGCCGGTAGCGAGGTTAAAGGATGGTGCGGGAATACGGAAGGAATTGAAAAATACTTACTGGTATTATCTGGATACTAAATGACCTTAAATTCCTGGTAAAAAAGAATTGATTTAAGAACAAGGATTAACGATTTATGATTTAAGAGCAGGAGAAAATGATTTAACTGATTTTATTCATATATTGTGCTCTTTGTGTTAACCTTTATGCCCTCGTGGTTAAGTGAATTGAACTTTTAACAACATAATAGATATGAAGAAGTACTATGCAGTTTCCCTAATTTTATTTATTTCTCTTTTTTATTCATGTAAGACCGTTGATTCCCCTTCAGCAGGTGACGGTGTGAATGTTATGGCATACTATTATCCGTCGAGGGGTAATTTTGATCCCGGGAAAATCCCCCTGGATAAGTTAACACACATCATATATTCTTTCACCGAGGTTATTGACAATGAGATGAAGTTTAAAAATGATTCATCGGAAATAATGCTCAGGATGCTTGTTAAGGAGAAAAGGAAACATCCTCATCTGAAAGTGATGATAGCCTGTGGTGGCTGGGGCGGGTCGGGGGGATTCTCAGAAATGGCACGATCACCGGAGTACAGGAAAAAGTTCGTGGATAGTGTTGTTGATTTCATTAAGAGAAACAGACTTGACGGCCTGGATATTGATTGGGAATATCCGGGTATGCAAGGTGCAGGAAATCCGTATATCCCTGAAGATAAAGAGAATTTCACAGCCCTGATGTGTGAATTACGGGAAGCTATGGATTTGATCGGTAAAGATCAGATCCTGACCTTTGCTGCAGCCGGATGGGAACGGTTCTTTGATTATATAGAACTTGACAAAGTGATGAATTGTGTGACATACATGAATATCATGACTTATGACAATGTGACCGGAGGATCGCCATATACAGCTCATCATACAAACCTGGGCTGGATCAGAAGAGAGGATGTTAAGGGAACACCGGCAGATTTGAAAATGCTGGAAGAGGGTGATACCCTGAATCCTTCTTCCGCAGAAAAGATCATTTCTTTTCTTATAGATAAAGGGGTAAAACCATCCCAGCTTGTGATAGGAGGAGCATTTTACGGAAGAGCATGGAAAGGAGTTCCTCCGGAGAATAATGGTTTATACCAGTTGAACAAAGGAGTATGGCCTGTTCGCGCCAGATATGCAAATATCCGTGAAAGCATGGAAGATAAGAACGGATTTGTCAGATACTGGGATGATATTGCAAAAGCCCCTTATCTGTATAATGCAACCGACAGTGTTTTCATCTCATATGAAGATACCGTTTCGATCAGACTTAAAACCAGGTATGTAATCGATAAGGGGATGGGAGGGATTATGTTCTGGCAGCTTGTAGGTGATGCAGAAAAAGGCGGGCTGGTAGATGCAATTTTTAAGGAGAAGATGAAATAAAAGACCGGGCAAAAGGTGTCAGGGCATTACGGTTTTACGGCTTTATGGCTTTATGGCTTTATGGATTTGCCACTTAATCGTCATGGTTCAGTAACACTTTTGCAGGCAGGTAGTGGTAAAAAATATATAAGATGATTTTGTTTTTAAAGGTATTGTAAGGCGATTTTTATATTTATTTTAGCAAAAAATAACAGGGATTAAAATGAAGAAGTTTTTATTATTAACAATGGCATTTGCAGGTATTGCAGCATTTCTGCCATCCTGCAATCAATCAAAAAGTAAAGAAATGGTAAAAAAGGAAATGTATGGTACCCACCAGGGGAAAGAGGTTTATATGTTTACCCTTACAAATAAACCCGGGAATATTGTAAAGATCACCAATTTTGGCGGTAAGATCAATTGGATCGAGGTCCCTGACAGGAATGGCAAAAAGGAAAACCTTACTTTTGGCTATGATACTTTTGAAGGCACAATAAAAGGTGATATGTCCTATGGATCACTGGTGGGAAGATATGCAAACAGAATTGCGAATGCAAAGTTCACCCTCGACGGAGTGGAATATACCCTTCCTGTAAACAATGGCCCGAATACGCTTCATGGCGGACCCGGCGGATGGCACAGTGTTGTCTGGAATGCAGAAGTGATTAAGGATAGCGAGTTTCCGTCGGTTAAATTAACTTATGTCAGCCCCGATATGGAAATGGGTTTCCCGGGGACTGTAACTGCTGAGGTTGTTTATACCTGGACTGACGATAACGAGATAGTGATGGATTATAAATGTACTACCGATAAAAAAACGGTGATCAATGTTACAAATCATGCCTACTTCAATCTGAAGGGACCGGGGAACGGGGACATTCTTGATCATGTTCTGACATTGAAAGCCTCTGCATTCACCCCGGTGGATTCAGTAATGATACCTACCGGTGAGATACGGCCTGTTGCTGGAACTCCTTTTGATTTTACGACTCCTCATACAATCGGTGAAAGAATTGGTGAGAACTATGACCAGCTGATCCTGGGAAAAGGTTATGATCATAACTTTGTTCTCGATAACAGAGAACCGGTTGACGTTGAGGTTTATGAACCTTCCACCGGACGGGTTCTTGAAGTTATTACCGATCAGCCAGGGATGCAGCTTTATACCGGAAATTTCCTTGACGGTACAAAGATCGGCCATGGAGGGGTGGTATATGCTCACAGGACAGGGTTCTGCCTCGAATCAGGCCATTATCCCGACAGTCCGAATCATCCGGATTTCCCGACAACTGTTCTTAATCCCGGAGAAACATTTAAGTCACAGACGATATACAGATTCTCAGTTAGGTAAAGCATTATAAAATGAAATATACCGGATAATACTATTTCATGAGTTTTATCCGGTTTTTTATGACCGCGATTTTGTGATTTTTTAACTTTTAATGTATTGCTTAACCGGAAGTTTTTGTTCAATATTATGGGCCGCAAATTGAATTATGATGCCGGTTATTTTGTATAATTCCAATGTTAAATATTATTAATCTATCCTGAACAATGAAGAAAAAATCCTTATCATGGGTTTATCATTACCCTCATCTTGTAAAAATGATCATGAAGCTGAAAACATTTGTTTTAATCATTGCTTTCAGTTCACTTCAATTACTGGCTATGCCTGAAATTCCCGATGGGTCCGGTACTATATCAGCCGGTGTTGAAATTCAACCGGGTTCGGAACCGGTTCAAAGTATAATTACCGGACGGATTGTTGATGCAACTACAAGGGACGGGATGCCGGGAGTAAATGTTGTTGTTAAAGGTACAAGTACCGGTACCATGACAGATGCAAACGGACAGTATTCCTTACCGGCTCCGCAGCAGGGCGCTGTAATAGTATATTCATTTATCGGCTACGGGTCTGTTGAAAGAACCTATACCGGACAACCGCTGATAAATGTTGAACTTTCCAGTGAATTGTCAGCGCTTGAGGAAGTTGTTGTTGTCGGATACGGAACTCAGAAGAAGGTCAATCTTACAGGATCAGTGACAACGGCAAGCGTCGAGAAACTGGAAAACCGTCCAATTACAAATGTCTCCCAGGCTTTACAGGGTATGAACGGACTGTATGTCAATCAGGCAGGTGGTCAGCCCGGTAAGGATGCCGCAACAATCAGAATAAGAGGCGTGGGGACACTCAACAATAATGATCCTCTTGTGCTTATTGATGGTATCGCTTTCAGCTTATCCGATATTAATCCCAATGAGATCGAAAGCATCTCAGTACTAAAAGATGCCGCTTCAACAGCGGTCTATGGTTCCCGGGCTGGTAATGGTGTAATATTGATTACAACCAAAAAAGGTAAGAAGAATGAAGCTTATAAAGTTGAGTACAATACTTATATGGGTATTGAACAGCCAACATACCTCCCTGATGTGGAGTGGGATCCCATCAAATACATGGAATTTAAAAACAAAGCACTTGTTAATGAGGGAAAAGCAATTGAGTATGCTGTTGCCAGTATAGAAGAGTATCGTAACGGGATTGCCTCCAATCCATATTTTTATCCTCAGTCGAACTGGTTTGATATGATCCTGAAAAACGGAAAAATGCAGGAACATAACATGACAATCTCGGGAGGAGGTGCCAATCATACAATGGCGCTCACACTTGGATATCTTGACCAGGAAGGTATTATACATAATGTTAAGGGCAACAGGTATAATATGGGATTGAATGCAAAAATAGATGTCACTAAATTCCTGTCATTGGGCGGCAGAATATCGGGGAATTACAGAAAATATAATGAACCCTGGAATGGTATGGGTACGTACTGGCAGGGAGTCTATCGTTCATTGCCCATTTATCCTGTCAGAATAGAAGATGGAAGGTGGGGTAATGCGTGGTTGAGAACGGCAGGTCACAACAATTTCATGAATCCGATTGAAAGGCTCGAAGAGGGGAATAATGATTTTATCCAGCAAAGACTGCTGGCAAACTTATTTGCTGATGTCAGGCTGCCTTTTAATATTATTTACAGGATTAATGGCGCCGTGAATAAATACGATGCCAAGAATGAGAGATTCCAGCCCAAGGTTATTCAGGTTAATCCTAAAACCCTTGAAGAGCAGCAGAATACTTCCTATGCTCAGGGATACAGACAATACAATGATCAGCTCAATACCACACTTTTCAATACAGTTGAGTGGGCACAGACATTTTCAAATGTTCATAATGTATTCGTTTTGCTGGGCAACAGCTTTGAAAGCTTTACCAGTTCGAATTTCTCAGCACAGAAACAAACTGCTCTCGACAATGCTTTAACTGATCTGGATGTCTTTGCCGAGAATCCGGTTGTTGGCGGATCATCCTCAAAATCTGCTATATTATCATATTTTGGACGGCTTAATTATAATTTCAATGAGAGGTATCTTTTTGAGGTTAACTTCAGGTATGACGGATCATCACGTTTTGCCAAAGGTAACCGCTGGGGCTTCTTTCCGTCATTCTCGATGGGATGGCGCCTCGATCAGGAGAGTTTTATGCAGAACATCAGCTGGATCTCAACCCTTAAGCCAAGGTTTTCATGGGGCAGTATCGGTAACCAGGAGATCTCCTTATTTGCCTATTCGAACAGCGTTGTTCTCGGTCAGGATTATACATTTGGAACAACTGTAAAACAGGGTGCAGCTGTAACAGCCAGTGCTGATCCGAATATATCCTGGGAAACAACTACAATGACCAACCTGGGTATCGATGCAGGTTTATTTGATAACAAGCTGAACCTTACACTCGACCTTTATAACAAGGATACCAAAGATATTCTTCGCTCAGTAAACCTCCCAAACCAGGTAGGTAACTGGACGGGTCCGACAAGTAATGTTGGCCGGGTTAATAACAAAGGTATTGAAATCGGCGCTAATTTCAGAAATACCTGGAATGGTATAACCTATGAAATCGGAGGCGATTTTGCCTTCAATAAGAATGAGGTTGTGGACCTGGATGGACAGCAAATAATATCGGGAAGGTATACCACAGCCGAAGGTCATCCTATTGATTGCTACTATATTTATGAGGCAATCGGGCTTTTCCAGACTGATGCCGAAGTTGCAGAACATGCATTTCAGAATGTGGCGACCAAAGCGGGGTTCATTAAATATAAAGATCAGAATAACGATAAGAAAATTGATGCGAATGACCGTATCATTGTTCATGGAGTAATTCCGAAGATCAATTATGCGTTTAATTTGGGTGCCGGATATAAAGGATTTAATCTGGCTGCATTCTTCCAGGGTGTCGGGAAGATTTATACCTACCCGCAGCATAATATAAGTTACCCGTTCTATAATGGTGCCGGTTTTACAAAGAAATGGCAGACTGATACATGGACACCTGAAAATAAGAATTCCAGATTGCCCATCCTGACGACAAGTACCGGAAACATCCTGAATTTCTCGAATTCAACATTCTGGTTGCAGAATGCATCTTACCTCAGGCTGAAGAACCTTCAGCTGGGTTATACTTTCCCTGCCGCCTGGACAAGCAAAATGTCAATGAAGGAACTTAAGATCTTTATAAACGGTCAAAATATTCTTACCTTCTCAAAGATGAAAGAATTCGATCCGGAAAAGAATATGAAGAATGATAACATCTTTGAATATCCTTCGATAAAGGTCTTCTCAGCAGGATTGAATGTAACATTCTAAATCTTACAACAATGAAAAAAATACATATCTTAACATTTCTGGTTGCAGTATTCGCTTTCATGGCGAGTTGCAGCGAAAGTATACTGGATTTAAATCCGACCAACAAGTATACTGAAGATATTTTCTGGCTTTCAGAAACTCAAGCTGATGCAGGACTTGCTGCATGTTATAAGACTTTAAGAGCAACAGGTATTTACGGTGGGGGAGGGTGGACAACCCCTCTTTGGGAGGAAACAGCTACTCCGAATGCTACTGATTATAACAGTTCATCAGGTTTTTACCTGATTGCAGCCGGGACCCACGATGCTTCAAATACAGGTATTATTAACAACCGCTGGGCTCACAGCTATCAGGGAATCGGAAGGTGCAATACACTGATTGATAGGATTGGAGCTATTACTATGACAGAGGCTAAAAAAGCAGCAATGATAGCTGAAGCTAAATTCCTGAGAGCGGTGTACTACAGTCTTCTCATCAATTATTATGGAGATGCTCCTCTTATTCTTGAAGCGCCTAAGATTGAGCACAAAACTCTTCCAAGGACTCCTAAGGATCAGATATTTACTCAGATCATTAAAGATCTTGATGAGGCAGCTGCCGTACTGCCTGTAAATGCAGCAATGCCCGGCAAACCAACAAAAGGAGCCTGCTACTCATTGAAAGCAAGGCAATATTTATATCATGGCAAATTCTCTGAAGCTGCTACATCGGCAAAACAGGTAATGGATATGAATAAATACAGCTTATTCCCCGATTTCAGAGCTTTGTTCATGCCGGAAAATGAGAACAACCAGGAGGTTATCTTCGATGTCCAGTATCTCTATCCGAACTATTGCCATTCATTCGATCTTATTAACAGGCAGTACAATACCAATGCACCTTTACGTGACCTGGTGGATGCTTACCTGATGAAAGATGGCTCGACAATCCAGGAGTCATCTGATTATAATGCAACCACATACTGGGAAAACAGAGATCCCCGTTTCAGAATGACACTGGTTTGGCCCGGTTCAAAATATATGGGAAAAACAGTTACTAACACACAGTTTGCTCAGACAGGATATACTATTAAGAAGTATAGCGTTTATGATGAGGATAATAAGTATAATTCAATTATACTTAATGACAGTGAATCAGATATTAATTACATTGTCCTGAGATATGCCGATATCCTGTTAATGTACGCTGAATCAAAAACAGAGCTGAACCAGATAGACCAAAGTGTTTATGATGCCGTTAATCTTGTCCGTACAAGGGCAGGAATGCCCGGACTTCAGTCAACCGATCCTTCTTTGCCCACTTATGTTGCCATGGGAGATCAGGAAGAAATGCGTAAAATGATCAGGCTCGAAAGGAGAATCGAATTCGCAGGGGAAGGTTATTATTATATGGATATTCTTCGCTGGAAAATTGCCCACATAGTAAATAATGGTCCTATCTTCTCATATAATTATACGCAAAAACTCGTAAGGAAATTCACTAATCCGAGAGATTACCTTTGGCCTGTTCCTTCATATGAGCTACAGGAAAACCCGGCGCTGGCGCCAAATAATCAGGGTTGGTAAACTGAAAGTATAAAGGACTGCCGATGAGCTGTTGAGGCTTTGCAAACCGGCAGTCCTTTCTTTAAACTCTAAAAGTCATAATTATGGTTAAAGTAATTTTTAATCTGGTATTATTGTTATCCGTCCTCTGCCTGCCAGGTTGCTCAGGAAAATCTGAGAGAACAGTAAACGGATGGAAAGTCGGAACTTCTTCAGGCCTTTTTGATGATTTCTCCCAGGCTGAATTTGATAAATTCAGGAGCGATGGTATTTCCTGTATTGAAATTGGGTCAGGGGTGTTCACTAAGAAAACACAGGAGGAAAAAGAAGCGTGGGTTGAAGATATCAGGCAGAAGACAGTGAAAAGCGGGATAAAAGTCTGGTCAATACATTTGCCGTTCAGCAGGATTTACGATATTTCCTCTGTCAATGATACACACAGGATCAACATGATTAAAGAATGCTCAGATCTTTTTGCCTTATGTGAACCTTTAAATCCTCAGAAATTTGTTATTCATGGCAGTTCAGAACCCATACCTGATACAGTGAGATCTCAACGAATAACAAATTGTATTGAATCACTAAAGATACTGACGGAGGAGGTTAAGAAATATGATGCCGGAATAGCTATTGAATGTCTGCCAAGAACCTGTCTTGGAAATACCGCTGATGAATTAGTTATGATTGTTAATTCAGTCGGGAACGGGTTGGAGATATGTTTCGATTCAAACCATCTTCTTAAAGAAAAACCCGAGGAATTTGTTGCAATGGCAGGTAACCTTATTACCACGGTACATATATCCGATTATGATGGTCTTGATGAGCGGCACTGGTTGCCCGGGATGGGGATCATTAACTGGACCGGTGTTATTGCTGAATTGGTAAAATCAGGTTACAAAGGACCTTTCATGTTTGAGGCATCGAGGAGAAGACCAGATGCTGACGGTGCAACGGATAAAACAAAACTCACAACTGAAGAACTTGTAAACAGTTTTAACCAGTTGAAAACAAATTATCTGGGATCTCTGAAATAAAATTTATTTTTTATTATAAAAACTAAAAATGAAGTATTTCAGGTTAATTGTTATTCTCCTTATTACCCTGACGGGTTGTTCAGGATCAAAAACTACCGGTAAGGTTTCTCTTTATAACTTGAAGATTAACAACTCAGGGCAATTGAGGGAATTTTTTTCTTATTCTCCCGATAGGATCCCTTTTGTATGTGCCCACAGGGGAGGAGACAGGGAATTTTTTCCTGAGAATTGCATTGCTACATTCGAAAATACACTGAGCAAAGTTCATGCAATGATTGAGGTGGATCCCAGATATACAAAAGACAGTGTTATAGTATTGATGCATGATGCCACCCTTGACAGAACGACCAATGGAACGGGCAGGGTCAGCGATTATACTTATGAAGAACTGAAAAAACTCCGGTTAAAGGACTCAGAAGGTAATATCACAAATTATCGGATCCCTACCCTTGATGAGACACTGGAATGGGCTAAAGGGAAAACCATACTGGTGCTTGACCGGAAAGATGTACCGATTGCTGCCAGAGTGAAAAAGATAGAGGAGCATAATGCCGTAACCAGTGCAATCCTAATAGCTTATTCAACAGACGAAATTAAAGAGTGTTACAATCTTAATAAGGATATCATCATGGAAGTAATGCTCCCTGATGCCGTGCAGCTTAAAAAACTGGATGAGACGGGAGTACCATGGACCAATATGGTTGGATTTGTCAGTCATAACCTTATTGAGGTTAAGGAAATATTTGATCTTGTACACAAAAAAGGAGCGATGTGTATAGTTGGCAGTTCCAGGAATCATGATATCAGTTACCAAAAGAGAGAAATAAGATCTTTTGAAGAGCTGGCAGGGAAATATCGTAAAATGGTTACTGATGGAGCTGATATTATCGAAGCAGATCTTGCCATAGAAGCCGGCATGTCATTGCGGCACAATAATCCGGGGTACAGGACGGGTTCAAAAAAGAAATTCTTTTCTGAATTATAAAGAGTTTGTGTAATTTGCAGAGTGACTAATATTGACATTAAAAAACATATAGAACATATGAAAACACGACTCTTAGTATGGATTAGTTTATTTTTGATGGTCATTCCGGTTGCAAATGCCCAGAATTTTCCGAAGTTGGATGAAACCTTCCGTCTTAAACAGCTTGAACCTCCCAAAGGGAAAGTAAGAATGGTTCTTGATACCGATACTTATAACGAGATTGACGATCAGTATGCTCTTTGTTATGCATACCTCTCAAAAGAGAAACTAAGCCTGGAAGCGGTTTATGCTGCACCTTATTTCAACAACCGTTCCACAAGTGCCGGAGACGGTATGGAGAAGAGTTACCAGGAAATAGGACGGCTGCTTAAGATGCTGGGAAAATCTCCTCAGGGATTTGCTTTCCGGGGATCAGACAGGTATCTGGAAGATATCTCCAGACCAATTCGCAGTGAAGCGGCACTAGACCTGATTAAAAAGGCTCTGGCTTCCACTCCCGATGATCCGCTTTACGTAGTAACAGTGGGTTGTATAACCAATATTGCTTCTGCACTTTTAATTGAACCTGAAATAATAAAGAATATTGTAGTTGTATGGCTGGGTGGAAACACTTTGTACTGGCCGCATCAGAAAGAATTCAACCTGATGCAGGATGTACTGGCTGCAAGGGTGGTTTTAAATTCAGGTGTACCGGTTGTAATTATGCCATGCGCAAATGTTGTCTCACATTTTCATACTACGATTCCTGAACTGAAAACTTATCTTCAGGGGAAAAACACTCTTTCGGATTATCTTCTGAATATGACAATTGAGTACAGCGGTGGACATGATACCTGGTCGAAGGTAATCTGGGATGTTACTGCTGTGGCATGGCTGATCAATCCTTCATGGTTACCTACAAACATAGAACATAGTCCTGTCCTTACCGACCAGGTCACATACAGTTTTGACCATACAAGGCATTTTATCAGGATGGCCACTTCAGTTAACCGGGATGCTATTTTCAGGGATCTGTTCGCGAAGATTACGGGGCAGAAGTAAGAAGTTTAAATATGGGATTTGGCAATTGCATCTTATACATGTGTAGCATGTAAAGGAGATCCACATTTAGTAATAAAGTAACTTAAAACAGCCAATTTATGAATAACCAGTTTATGAAAAATAGTTTAAGCAAAGCAGGATTCGGCGGACTTGTGAAAGGCATAATTTTTATATTTCTGGTGCTTGGATCTGATCTTATGGCCCAGGTAAAGGTTTATGAGGAGAAGATGAACTTACCAACCTACCTGGTGGATCCGCCGAGTAAAGTTCCCCAGTTCTTCAATAACCAGTCGACCCAGGGTGCGGCTAATTACATCTACCCGCTGGCGATCAACGACATAATATCGGACAAGAAGGTGATGGCTGATCATCAGATTGTGGCTCTTGAGAATGAGTATATTAAGGTGGGTATTTCGCCGGAGATTGGTGGAAAGGTTTATTATGCCATCGATAAATCGAATGGCCACGACTTCATCTACAATAACGAGCAGGTCAAGCCGGGTAATATCAGTCCGATAGGTGCATGGGTATCAGGAGGTATAGAATGGTGTGTTATGCATCACCACAGACCTTCAGGATTTCTTCCTATTAACTATACAACAACAGAATCAGAGGGTGGAAAGAAAACCGTGTGGATAAGTGAAACAGAACCACGGCACAGGGTCAGATGGACTATCGGAGTATCGGCCTTCCCCGGCAAATCATATTTCGAAGCAGAAGTGAAGATCGTCAACCAGACACCATATACACACACCTTCCTTTTCTGGGCAAATGTTGCCACAGAGACCAATGATAACTTCCAGGTTTTCTTTCCGGAAAGTGTTCAGTTTGCTACCTTCCACAGCAAGAACAGTATGACACGTTTCCCATTCTCAACAGAAGTATATAACAATTATGACTTTACCAATGGAGTTGATGTAAGCTGGTGGAAAAACAGCCCGAATTCCAACTCATTCTTTGCATGGGATCTGAAAGAAGATTTCATGGGTGGTTATGATCATGGTAAAAATGTTGGTACTGTACATGTTGGAGATCACAATATTACAAAGGGTGCAAAACTGTGGGAATGGGGTTCAGGTCCCCGCGGACAGGCAACCGAAGGGAGGCTCACAGAAACATCAGGTCCATATGTTGAAATAATGGTAGGCACCTATTCAGACAACCAGCCCGACTACAGCTGGATCAGACCGGGAGAAGTCAAAACCTGGAAACAGTATTGGTTCCCCATTAAGGATATCAAAGGTCTGAAGTATGCCAACCTTAACGGTGCACTCAATCTGGAACTGAAAAACAACGAAGTTTTCGTCGGATACAATTCAACCCAGAAATTTTCCAGGGCCAGGATCATCGTAAAGAACGGCGATAAAGTGCTTCTGCAAAAAGATCTGGAAATTACTCCTGATAAGCCATTCACCCAAACTTTGAAAGTGGATGCATCTGTCAAAAGAACAGATCTCTATACAGAGATGGTGAATCTTGAGAACAACCAGGTTCTTTTGTCTTACCAGCCAAAGGAATATGAAAAGAAACCACTACCTGAAACTGTTAAGAATCCCGAACAACCTAAAGATATTAAGACGGTTGAGGAACTTTATCTGACAGGAAAGAGAATTGAGCAATTCTACCATCCGCGATACGATGAGCTGGATTATTACAAGGAAGCTCTTGTCCGCGACCCGGGTGATATCCGTACCAATACGGCCATGGGTAACATTGCACTGAAAAATGGCGATTATCCGGTAGCCAGAGCATATTTTGCAAGAGCAATAAAGAGGCTCACAAAAGACTATACACGTCCTTCCACCACAGAAGTTCTCTTCCAGCAGGGACTGGTACTGAAAGCGTTGGGACTCTTTGAGGAAGCAAAGGACACTCTTTACAGGGCAACATGGGACTATGCACAATATTCCGCTGCATACTTTGAGCTTGCTGAAATATCAGGTATGGAAGGTAACTTCGAAAAGGCACTTTCCCAGATCAACGAAAGCCTTTCGACCAATATGAAGAACACAAGAGCTATCGGATTCAAGGCATCTCTTCAGAGGAGATTGGGTGACCTGAACGGAGCATTGGCAACCTTAGGTGATCTGCCTCATTCGGATCCTCTCGATTTCAGGATAGCAAATGAGAATTATCTGATCGCAAAAGCAATGGGAAACATCGCGAAAGCTGAAACGGAGCTTGCCGGCATTCAGAAAAAAATGAGGGATTTCGACGAGAACTACCTGGAACTGGCTGTAGGATATATGAATGACGGATTGTTTGACGAAGCCGAAGATGTTCTTCGCAGATTCAATGGCCAGGAACCCGAAGTAAATTATTTCCTTGGCTGGCTGCTCGACAGGAAAGGCAACAAGGATGAAGCAGATAAATTCTTCAGGGCAGGTTCTGCTATGTCAACTGATCTTGTGTTCCCCTTCAGACTGGAAGCCGTTAAGGTATTCAGGAAAGCAATCGAATACAATCCTGCTGACGGTAAGGCTTATTACTACATCGGGAACATTCTTATGGACAAGCAACCTGAGGCAGCGATCCTTAGCTTTGAGAATGCCATAAAACAGGATCCGGGCCTTTCGATGGCATTCAGGAATCTTGGCTGGGCATACAACAATGTTTCCCGTGATATCAACAAAGCAATACCTTACTACGAAAAGGCAATTGCACTTGAAAAAACTGAACCGATGTATTATTCCGAGCTTGATAACCTGTATGAGCTCACCAATACACCTAGTTGAAAAAAGGCTCGCATTATTCCAGGGTGTTAACGATATAGTAAAGAAACGTGACGATGCATTTGTACGTCAGGTAACAGTACTTACTCTTGGCGGTCAGCCGGAAAAGGCCATCGAATACCTTGCCGGGCAGAATTTCAGCTTCCGCGAGGGTAACTCGAGGGTAAGGGAGGTCATCATTGACGCCCATCTGACTCTTGGCAACAAGTATTTTTCACAGAAGAATTATGAAAAAGCTCTGGAGCATTATCTTGCTGCACAGATCCCTGATGAAGAAGCAGGAAGTGCAAGATCGGGTAACAGGGACATCCAGGTTAACTATTTCATAGGAACTGCTTACGAAGCCCTCAGGAAGAAACCGAAAGCAAAAGAATTCTATACTTTGGCTGCCAACCAGACAACCAGGGGTACAATGAGATACTACCAGGGTCTGAGCCAGCTGAAGCTTGGAAATAAAGCAAAAGCAACCGAGCTCTTCAATGCACTTGTTGCTGACGGGGAAGCAGGCATCAATCAGACTTCAGCCAGCCGTGCCGACTTCTTTGTGATGTTCGGTGATCGTGAAGCTGAGGCTACAAGGAAATCCCAGGCTTATACACAAAGAGGATTGGGGTACAAAGGTTTGGGAGAAAACGGTAAGGCTTCAGATGACCTGAAGAAGGCAGTTGAGCTTTCAGTTGGTAATCTTTGGGCTAAATTTGAGCTTGGAGGTTTGTGATTTGAAATCCCATACTAGTGATGAAGGAATCAATTCCTATTCTTACCTGTGCTTTTCTTGCAGGATTGTTTAATGCCTGCAAAAGCGATGCTGAAACAAAACCAAACATTGTTTTCATCCTTATCGATGACATGGGATGGAAAGATCCTGGTTATATGGGATCGGAATATTATGAGACACCCAATATTGACAGGTTAGCAGCACAGGGTATGATATTTACCCAGGCATATGCCAATGCAGCCAACAGCGCTCCGACCAGAGCCTGCCTTCTGACGGGGCAGTATACGCCAAGGCATGGACTTTATACAGTCGGCAATTCCGATCGCGGACAATCGAAAGACAGAAGATTGATCCCGGTTACCAATACGGAAGTAATATCCCTGGATAAACTAACCATTAATGAAGCATTAAAACCGGCCGGTTACATAAGCGCTGCCATCGGTAAATGGCATATCGGAAATAATGCGAAGGAACATGGGTTTGATATTGGATTCGATCGTAAAGAGTTAGGATATCCAGGAGGACATTTTAATGCTGATGGAGAATATCTGGCCGACAGACTGACTGATGAAGCTGTAAAATTCATTGTCGAAAACAATCCGCAGAAAACAGGTAAGCCATTTTTCCTGTCTCTGTCACATCATGCCGTACATACACCCATTCAGGCTAAAGAGGAAACGACTGAAAAATACAGACAAAAATCGGGTGTTGATTGTCACAAAAATCCCACATATGCAGCAATGATACAGAGCGTGGACGAAAGTGTAGCGAGAGTGAATCACACACTTGATGAGCTGGGATTGAGTGAAAATACTATACTAATATTCTTTTCTGATAACGGAGGGCATGGGACATACACCTGCCAGAGACCTTTGCGGGGAGGTAAGGGAATGTATTACGAGGGAGGTATCCGTGAACCTATGTTTGTTTACTGGCCTGGGAAGGTTAAGCCCGGTTCTGTATGTGATGTGCCTGTTATAAGTACAGATTTCTATCCCACCTTCCTTGAAATAGCCGGACTTGATAAACCCCAGAACTGCACTCTCGATGGAATCAGTATTCTGCCACTGCTGGAGGGGAAAGAATCTGATGAGAGGGATAAGTTGTTCTGGCATTTTCCGGCTTATCTTGAATCATATTCAGGGCTGAAACAGGACTCCCGCGACACAACCTTCAGGACACGTCCTGTTAGTGTTATCCGCAAAGGTGACTGGAAATTACTTCTATTTCATGAAGAATGGATACTGGATGGTGGCCAGGAGAAGATATCAGAGAACAATTCTGTTGAACTATACAACCTGAAAACCGATATAAGCGAAAGTAAGAACCTGAGCAATCTTGAAACCGGTAAGCGTGATGAACTGCTGGATGAACTGCTGGAATGGCTGATAGAAACTGAAGCACCGATACCTCAGGAAGCAAATCCTGAATATCTATAGCCATCATGCCGATTATTTCTAACATAACACATTATGCTTCATCTTAATAATTATTTGTGAAACTTAAGTAAATCTTAATATATGCAAAGAAGGCTTTTTATTAAAAATTCGGGTATCGCAATAGCCGGAGCATCAGTTCTTCCTGTTGCAGTAAGCTGTGGTGCTAATGAACTCATCAACATCGGAATGATCGGAACCGGATCACATGGTGTTGAGAGGAATTTGAAGCATTACCTGAAATATCCTGAATTGTGCCGGGTTGTTGCCGTTTGCGATGTAAGTATGGAACGAGCGATAAGTGCAAAGAATCTGGTCAATAATACCTACAAAACAAAAGAATGTAAAGTTTTTCAGGATTTCAGGGAACTTCTTGATGAGAGGTCAATAGATGCCGTTCAGATTTCCACCCCTGATCACTGGCATGTCCCCATCTCAATATTGGCAGCCCTTAAGGGGAAACATGTTTGTTGCGAAAAGCCGACACTGACCATCGCTGAGGGTCGTTTGCTCTGCGATGTGTTAAATAAAACCGGAGTGATCTATCAGCTTTCACTTGAGGACAGATTTTTACCTGCCTATCATAAGATGGCTGAGGTGGTACTTAATGGGCGTATTGGGCAGCTTAAGCATATCGGGATCTCTCTTCCAGTTCCGGAAATGCCAAAAGAAAATCTGGAAGTGACCAGTCCTCCTCCGGATCTTGATTATGATCTCTGGCTCGGTCCGGCTCCGGAAATTCCCTTCATCTATTCACGTACTTTTTATAATTTCAGATGGTTCGATGCTTTTTCCGGCGGGTTATTGACTGACTGGGGTGCTCATTACTGCGATACCGCGCAATTGGTTGCCGGGAATGAGCTCTCCGGACCAACAGAAATTATTCCTGCAGGTGAAACACTCTTTTACAATGATGGCATTTTCAATACAGCGTATCAGTTTGACATACAATATAAATATGCGAATAATATAACGATGAGAGTAAAAGGCGGTGATGCCTCCATCCGGCTTGAAGGTGAAGAGGGCTGGGTGGAATCGGTTGGCTGGAATCAGGAACCTGCTGCAAGTAATGAAAAAGTCTTTGATCTCTCCGAAAAAAAGATAGTATTACCGACGGGGAATGACGAGTTTATTAATTTCCTGGAATCCATCAAAACCGGCAGGAAACCGATTAATTCTCATGAATCAGCACACAGAACCAGTACCCTTCTGCATTGCGGCAATATTGCTCTGAAGCTTAACCGGAAGCTGGATTGGGATGCAGCTAAAGAAAAATTCATTAATGATCCCGAAGCTGATAAATTCATCAAAAGAGAAATGAGAGATAAGTGGAGTTACAACAGGATTTGTCCTGGTTACAATTACTGATGAAACCTTCATCCCGCCTAGGGCGGGACAAAAGATTATGAAAATTCTTTCCAATCATGAAGGTTCCATACGAACCATTTAATTTACAACAAGATAGTCATAATATTTTCGTATGAAATCCTGAACATGAAAAAATATGCTTTCCTTATTATCCTTGTCTGTACAATTTTGGGTACATACCTTAGCTGTTCTACAAAGGAACTGAATATCGTTTTTTACGCCCAGAATACACTTAATGGATTTACAAATGCTCCAAAAACACCTCAGGAAAAGGCAGGATTAATAAAGTCAATCGGTTTTGACGGGTTGGAGGGCTTTGGTTATAAAGACTTTTTTGCACTTAAGGATGCCCTCAAAAGGGAGGGTCTTAAGATGCCTGTCAATTATGTGGCACTTCCTTTTGAAGCCGATGGTGTCCTGAATGATTCAGTTGTCTTTCAAATAAAAGAAATGCTAGCGGCATCCTCCGATGGAGAAATTATGTATTTCCCTTTACAGAGCATAAGTTTCAAAGATGACAAGGAAGCCGGAGACCTGGTAGTTACCAGGATACTCCGTGAGCTTTCGGATTATGCTGCTTCATATGGTGTCAGGTTATGTGCCTATCCTCATATAAATACATACTGTGAAACGGTGGCTCACAGTGTAAAACTTGCCGGAATGGTTGACAGAAAGAATTATGGCGCTGCACTGAATCTTTGTCATCTGTTGAAAGTGGAAGGCTCTGAAGGGATTGAGGCAAAGATTAAGGAGTTTGCTCCGTATTTGTTTGCGGTTAATATATGCGGTGCCGACGACGGTGATACAAAGCACTACGGATGGGACCGGCTGATACAGCCTCTGGGCAAGGGAACATTTGACACATATGGGTTCATAAAACTGCTGATTGACAATGGTTATTCAGGGCCAATCGGATTGCAATGTTATAACCTGACGGGAGATATAGTTGAAATCCTGAAAGGGTCAATGAAGACCTGGGAAGCATATAAGGCAAGATATTTAAATGAAAAATAAACAACACTATGAGTAAGAATTTCCTGTATTTGTATTTTAGATGCCTCACTACGATGTTTGGCGGTTTGATATCTGGATGAACTGCTTGATGATCTTTTCAAATGGCTAAAAGAGACTGAGGCTCCAGTACATTTAACTTCAAACCCCGGATTCAATTAAATAGCCACTCAACGGGCTTACTGGTCAATGTATCAACAGGAGCCGTTGCAGTTTTAAGCAATCCGATGTTCTTTCTGAAATTATCCAGTTCCCGCTGGTAATGAACATTTAATTCAGACCATGTTTTATTCTTACCTTCAGCTCCGGATATTGGTATCTTTCTTTGTTGTGTCTGCATACTGTTTGCATATAAGTACTTGTCATCGGTAAGTTTTACCAGCCCGGAATAGTGTTCCATACTTTTTTCAAGAAATATAACTGCTTTTTCAAGATCGGAAATATCTTTTGAATGACTATAACGCAGAACCATCATAGCTGCCCTGACTTTCTTATCGAAGAAATTGGCAAACTGATCATAGCAGTAAACATCATTTTTCAGACGTTCAAATTCCTCGCGGTTTCTGCTGATTTTGGTCGAAGCTTTTTCTATCGCAGTTACCGCAATTTTACCATGTTCAACAACCTCCGCAATGATACTGACCGGTGTTTCTCCGCTATGTGTGTCTCCTTTCCACTCTTTTGCAACATATTCTATCAGCCGTTCCCCGATCGGGCCGTTCGATGAGACAAAGCTCGGGTATACATTGAATTTTTCAGGGTTGACAAGCTGGCTCATGAACATTCCGAGAAGTAGTGTTTGTCTGTTTCCATCAGAAATCCCGAAACGTCGCAACAGTTTCGGCGCAATCTGACCGGTTTCTTCATAAGCTTCCAGAATAACTATTCCGTTGTTTCCGCAGCCATAGAAATCTGAAAGTTCCTTTGACCAGAATTTAATTTCCTGATCCCTGTTCCTGCGGCAGTTCCATGCATATCGCCCCCAGGTTTTATACCAGATCCAGTCCCTTTCTATCTGGAGCAGCCTGGGTTCTTTTTTATCGGCGGTATATGGCCAGTCCCAATAGGATGCCTGAGGATAAAGATGTAAGCCGTTAGCACCCTGAAGGTCGTGCATGGCAACCACACTTCGTTGAATAAAATCGGGTGATCCATACCTGAACGGTTCAAGATTTGCCATTATATGAACATTAGAAATATGAACTGAACCAAGTTCACTCAGTTTGGTATGATTGGTTATCCACTCATCACGGGGTTCATAAGTGGTAAGTGATTCCCCGTTGTACTTGAACATTGTATAAAGATTACTGTAGGTTTTCATGGCTTCATCAATAACCTGTTTTGCATCGGTATCATGACCACGAAGTACTATCGGTGGTTCATCGGTCCGTCCCAGTGCATTCAGTCCGTCTTTCACCCCCGGTATGATGGTCCCTGTAAACCATTCCACATCATCTTCAATCGTATTCATTGCCTCTCCCAGCGTTACAAGTAACCCCACATTCGGATATTTTTCAATAAAAGCTGCTATCGATTTACGCGTATAATCGGAGATTATCGGAATTATGGGCCGGCTACGGTCCTGCGTTCTCAAACCGTGTTTCTCAGCGAAAGGTTTTGAAACAATGATATTATAAAACATCTGAATGACCCAAATACCTCTTTTATTTGCTTCTTCGGTGAGAAAGCCGAACATCTCCTCATTCATTTTAAAAGTTTCATCATCAACTTCCACGGCATAAGGATAATCTTCTAGTTTTACAAGAGAAGCAAACGGATGACCGTTCCACAGGTATAATGTATTGAACCTGTTTTCAACCATCATGTCAAGGTATTTTATCCATGATTCCTTATCATAAAACCATGGAAAGTTTTCCGGAGTATAGGGATATTCGTAGATCCGCCTTCCTGGAAGATATACTGTTTTCTGGAGACCTACACAGGTTCCGCGCATTACCATTTCAGGGTTATCTGAGAGATTGATCTTTTCCGGAATTCTTCCCTCATCCCTTATCCCTTGTGCCAGTTCAATACAGCCATACAATGCACCTGAACCATCATATCCTGTGATTATGAGAGATCTTTCCCTTGATACGATCGAAAACCCCTCCTTATGTTCCGGATTATTCTGACCGTAATCAAAGTCTTCTGTAAGCTTTTTGAAGTTAACATCACCGGTTTCTCCCACGAAAATTGAAATCCGGTCATCATCCGTTTTCTCACCTTTATTATAGGTTACATTATAGCCTGCGCCGGCGAGAGCGGCTCCCAGTTTTTTAATTCCGAAGTTCACTCTTTCAGAGCTTGCATCTGAAGTGATTATCTCAACATGCTTTGTGCTGCTGCATGAAATAACTGTAAGGGAAATAAGTAAGATTGCTTTAAATCTGTATAGCTTCATTGTCACTATTTTATCAGGATCAGGGTATAATTTTAATCTTTCTTTCAAAGAAAACAAATTCAAATTAATAAATTTAAGCTTAACTTTTACAATTTATATACTTTGTGTGTCTTTTGTGAGAAGTTATATAGTGTTTAATGAAATCGAAAATAAGTTATCCGTTACTGATAATCTGTACCTCGGCATTTAGTGGTCAGGGTTGCAGTAGTGAACAGCCAAAACCAAACATAATCTTCATCCTTGCCGATGATCTGGGATGGGCACAGACTGGTGTTTATGGAAGTGATTACTACGGGACACCGAATATAGATCGCCTTGCAGCGGACGGGATCCGTTTCACCAATGCCTATGCCGCCTGTTCGGTATCATCACCGACAAGAGCAAGCATAATGACTGGAAAGTATCCTGCGCGTTTACATCTGACTGATTTTATCGCCGGGAATCCCCGGAACGATTATCCGCTTTCACAACCTGACTGGCAGAAATTTCTTCCACTTGAGGAAGTAACACTGGCAGAGGTGATCAGAGAACAGGGTTACAATACTGCAATATTCGGTAAATGGCATCTCAGTGTGACAAAATTCGGACCTGAAAGTCTTCCATTCTATCCTGATAAACAGGGATTCAATGAAAACTTCGTAAGCGATAAACCGGACAGGAACGACAATCCCGAAAAAGATGCGCATAAATCCGATTCAATAGGAAATACATCTGTCAGGTTTATTAAAGATAATTTGGATAATCCATTCTTCCTTTTTGTAAGCTTCAGCGCTATACATAATCCCTTGATGGAAAAAGCTGATTCAATAGTCAAGTGGAAAAATGTGGCAGGAAGTGAAAAACCTGAGAATAATCCGATCATCGCTGCAATGCTTGCGACTATGGACCGAAATATCGGGAAAATTATAAATGCTGTTGATGAAGCAGGGCTTGAAAAGAAAACGGTCATTATTTTCTTTTCCGACAACGGTGGGCTGGAAAACGAAGCAAAGCAGACCCCGCTCAGGCACGGGAAGGGCTGGTTATATGAAGGCGGGATCCGGGAACCTTTAATAATTAAATGGCCTGGAGTTACTGAAGGTGGATCGGTAAGTCACGAGATTGTCACTTCAGTTGATTTTATGCCAACAATATGTGAATTGCTGAATGTGGAAAACAAACCACAGGTTGACGGGATCAGTTTGCTGACCCATCTGAAGACAGGAGCACCATTGCCTGAGAGGAATATTTACTGGCATTTCCCTCATTACCATAATGGTCCTCCTTCAGCTGCTGTGCGAAGCGGTAAGTGGAAACTTATTGAATGGTATGAAGAAAATATCCTGAAGGGAGGTGAATCAGCTTACGAATTGTATGACCTTGAAAATGATATCAGCGAATCGGTTAACCTTGCTGACAGTCTGAAAGGAATTACAAAAAAGCTTTCGGATGACTTAAAGAGATGGAGGGAAGAGGTTAATGCACAGATGCCTGTACCGAATAAGACAAAATAGAATTGATAAAATTTTGATAATTGATCTGAAAATCTCAAAACACATATTTAACTATGAAAAACAGCAGGAGGACATTCATCAGGAAGAGCAGTGCAATTGCAGCGCTTTCGCTTGCAGGTTTTAGCAGCTGCAGAACTGAAACACCCGACAGCAAAGAAACCAGTTCTTTGGAACGTTCAGTGGCGCCGCTTAAAGAACCTTACATGAAAATTGCATACCAGGGCAGGGCAGAACCTGAGGAGAATGATATTAAATTTATCCAGCAGATGGGCATAGACTACGTGGTGCTCTGGACAAATGGCCAAAAAGCCAGTTATGAGTATTACAAAAGCAGGCGTGAGTTATATGAGGCTGCAGGGTTAAAGGTTTATGGTTTTGGAAGCTATGATGTTCATAACCAGGATGCAATAGTACTGGGACTGCCCGAAAGAGATGTCAAGATTGAGGAATACAAACAACATCTGCGTAACCTCAGTAAAGCAGGTATTCCTTATACAACATATGCACATATGGCAAATGGGATCTGGAGTACCGCCAGGGAGATAACGCGGGGCAATTCCGGCACCCGTGGCTTTGATCTGGAAAAAGCCACAGTCGGCACATGGATTGATAAAAGGTATGAAGGACCGTTAACTCATGGCCGTAAGTACACAACCGATGAGATTTGGGCCAACTATGAATACTTCATTAAGCAGGCTGCTGCAGTAGCAGAGGAACAGAATGTGAAGATCGGTATACATCCTGATGATCCTCCTGTTCCTGAACTCGGTGGTATACCACGCTGCATATTCAGCAATTTTGAGGGCTACAAACGTGCACTTGAGATAGCTGACAGTCCAAATGTGGGAATATGTCTTTGTGTTGGTTGCTGGCTTGAGGGCGGTGAACTGATGGGAAAGAACGTGATTGAGACTATAGAGTATTTTGGCAAGCGGAAGAAGATCTTCAAAGTCCATTTGCGAAATGTCAATCAGCCGCTTCCTCATTTTACCGAAACTTTTCTTGATGACGGGTATGCAGATATGTATAAAGTATTGAAAGCACTTAAAAAAGTAGATTTCGACGGTGTTATTATTGTAGACCATGTTCCTTCAATGGTTGGCGGTCAGACAGCCTCTGCATTCTCCGTGGGGTATCTGAAGGCTCTTGTGGAACGAGTTATTGCAGAAGGATGAAATCGCATACTATTAATAATATTTCAATGAGAGCTTTATCAACTGTAGTAATCTGTTCACTGGGTGGAGGAGTTATACTCAGTTCCTGCCAGCCGAAAGAAAAGAAAGACACTCAGCATCCCAACATCCTTATTGCAATTAGCGATGATCAGTCATTTGCACATACGAGTTTTGCCGGATGTAAATTTGTAAATACTCCGGGCTTTGACAGGATCGCCCGTAGCGGAATATTTTTTACAAATTGTTTTGCAGGTTCTCCGGGTTCGGCACCTTCACGAAGCTCGCTTGTCACTGGCAGGTATCACTGGCAAAATGAATCCAGCGGGCAGCATGCTTCGAGCTGGCTTAAAAAGTATGTTCCTTTTGCCGATGCCCTTGATGTCAACGGTTATCACACAGGATTTACAGGCAAAGGTGTTGGTCCTTTTCAATATGCCCGGGATGAACAGGATTCATTGTGGAGAGTGGAAAATGCGGCAGGTAAAAGCTATAGCAGCATTCAATATAAAAAAGGGGATCCTGCTGATGAAAGAACTGCCGGAGGAATCGGAGCGACAAATTATTATGCTAATTTCCTCGATTTTATGAAAAAACGACGGGAAGGACAACCATTTTATTTCTGGTATGGTGCAACTGAGCCCCACAGGGATTTTGAGAAGGACTCCTGGAAGCGCAACGGGAAAGATCCTTCACTGGTAAAGGTTCCGGAATTTCTGCCTGATAATGACATTATTAGAGGAGATCTTCTCGATTATGCGGTGGAAATTGAGTGGTTCGATCTTCATCTTACAAGAATTTTGAATTATCTCGACTCAATCGGAGAACTGGATAAGACTATTGTCATTGTTACCGGAGATAACGGAATGGCTTTCCCGAGGGCGAAAGCTCTCAGCTATGAGTACGGTGTCCATGTACCGCTGGCTATAAGCTATCCTCAAGGATTTCCCGGGAACAGGATCGTGGATGATCCTGTAAGCTTTGCTGATATGGCTCCGACAATACTGGAGATGACAAATACAAAACCTGAAGGAATGATGCCGATCTCCGGGAAAAGCATTGTTAACATATTGAAATCGGATAAATCCGGTATCGTGGATGAGACAAAAAAATACGTATTTGCAGGCAGGGAGCGCCATTCATCGTCAAGATGGGACAATCTGGGATATCCTTTGCGTTCAATACGAAGTGAGCAATATCTTCTTATCTGGAATATGAAACCTGACCTCTGGCCGGCAGGTGATCCGCAGGCAATAGACACAGAAACAGGAAAACTGCGCCCTATGTTTGGAATAGATGAAAAAGGGATCCATCACTCTGACTGGGCTTTCACTGATGTTGATGCCAGTCCCTCAAAATCCTTTCTGATTGAGAATCATGCCGATCCGAACATGACTCATTATTTTGACCTGGCTTATGCAAAAAGGCCGGAATTTGAATTATATGATATAAAGAAGGATCCATATTGTCTGACCAATATCATTGATAATCCAAGGTTCTCAGATATAATGCAGGAAATGAAGGCAGAGTTGCTGAAAGAACTGACAAGGTCTGAAGATCCACGGATTGTGGGACCTGACAAAGAGATATTTGAAACTTATGTGCGGTACAGTCCTATAAGGGAGTTTCCTAAACCGAAGTAAAAATTATATTACTTTTAATAGAACAAATACATCTGTGAAAAAATCAATTTTGAAAAAGACACCGGATCAGTTCACAACCCGTCGTGAATTTGTTAAGACCACTGGGAAGATCGCAGCTTTTTCGACTCTTGCCGGAGGTGCAGTCCCTTATATGAACGAAGAAGGGAATAAGGACCCGGATGAAAAATTCACCGGAAAAACAGAAAAATCCATTGCCCCAATCGGCCCTGATGAGGACATCAAAGTTACCAGGATCGAGACTTTTGTGCTTAAGAATTCCTGGGTATTCGTTAAAATCTCAACTGACGCCGGTATTGTCGGTTGGGGTGAAATGCTCAAGGATGATGCAAAAGCATGTGCTGCCGGAGCGATGGACGTCAGTAACTATCTTATAGGTAAAGATCCAAGACAAGTGGTTCACCACTGGCAGGCCATTCACAGGGGTTCGTTTTATCGCGGAGGACCGATAAAAACTGCGATTTCGAGCGGTATAGACCAGGCGCTCTGGGATATAACCGGCAAAGCTTTCGGTGTTCCTGTCTATAAGCTTTTCGGAGGTCCTACTCGCGACAGGATAAGGGTATATGGCCGTCTCGACCCCAAAACAGGAGTGAACGCTGTCAAGGTTGGACCTGAAGCCGGACAAAGGCAACCCACAAAATACATCGAAGGGAAGAAATATGTAGATGAAGTTGTGGAAAGGTTTAAGGCACTACGGGAAAAAGTGGGTCCGGAAGTTGATATTGCCATTGATTTTCATGGAGCCGTGCAGCCGCCTACAGCAGCTCTGCTCATTAAAGCACTTGAACCGATCCAGCCATGGTTTTACGAGGAGGTGGTCCAATGCCTCAATGTTGATATAATGGCGGAACTGGCTGCAAAAACCCATATACCTCTTGCCACTGGAGAACGTATCTTTACAAAATGGGGTTTCAGGGAAATTCTTGAAAAGCGTGCAGCTACTATCCTTCAACCTGATGTATGTTATGCCGGGGGTATTACAGAGTTAAGGATTATAGCAGGCATGGCAGAGGCTTATTATTCACCTGTAGCTCCCCACAATCCACAGGGACCCTGTTCTCTTGCAGCCAGTATGCAGGTTGCTGCATCAATCCCGAACTTTCTTATTCTGGAACGGGGCGACAATGAATACACAGATCTTCTTGCAAAACCCCTGCCCCCGGTAATAAACGGACATCGCCCATTGCTTACCGATCCCGGACTGGGGATTACTATTGATGAAGAAAAACTGATGGCACAGGTTGGCGAACCCAGACCTTACAATGCCCGTTTCGATTCTGATGATGGTTCAGTAATTGACTGGTGATTTACTATGGATAAACCTGTAAATAATTCAATCCTGAAGCGTATATGGTTAATTATGCTTTCAGTCGGTCCGGGTATATTCTGTATTGGATATACCATCGGCACAGGAAGTGTTACTTCAATGGCGAAAGCCGGAAGTGAATTCGGCATGCAGCTTTTGTGGGTGTTATTTCTGAGTGTACTTTTTTCCTGGGTGTTGATGGAAGCTTATGGAAGATATGCTGTTGTTACCGGAGATACAGCAATGCACAGTATCAGGAGGAAGATCACGCACGGAAACATCCTGGCAATAGTGATCATTGTCGGAGTCGTTACAGCTCAATGGACATGCCTTTCCGGAATTCTGGGACTTACTTCCAATATGTTATACGAACTTATCCACATGTTTATACCGCAGATCAGACCTGAAAACTACTGGGCAGTGCTGGGAATAGCAATATTTCTGATTATTTCATTATACAGTATGCTCATGGTCGGGAAATATTCATTTTTTGAAAAAATTCTGGTTATTTTCGTGACAATCATGGGGGTATCTTTTATTGTTTCTATGTTCATTGTGTTGCCGACTCCATCTGAAATAGTAAAAGGTTTTGTGCCTTCTATACCGGATGTGCCTGGAGGGAAACTGATGGTCGCAGCCTTTGTCGGTACCACTATGGCAGCTCCCACTTTTGTTGTCCGACCTTTATTGATGAAAGGGAAAGGCTGGGGGAGGGAAAATACAAAGGAACAAACAAGAGATGCACTTATTTCAGCAATTCTGATGTTCGTGATCAGCGGATCAATAATGGTTACAGCTACCGGTGCCCTGTTTCATGAAGGTAAAGTAATCAATAAAGTACTTGACATGGTTTATACCCTCGAGCCGGTTGTTGGTAAATATGCAGTGGCTCTCTTTGTTGTTGGTGCAATGAGTGCCGGTTTATCCTCTGTATTCCCTATCATGATGGTAGCTCCGCTTCTGTTTGCAGATTATCGGAGTGGTGAGCTGGATATTAAATCCAGGCAGTTTAAAATTATAACTGCAGTTGCTGGTTTAATAGGACTCACAGTACCAATTCTTGGTGCAAATCCTATTATGGCACAGGTCGCAACACAGGTCTCCGCGGTATTCGTTCTGCCTTTTGTTATTGGTGCTATTATTATTCTTATAAACAATAAAAAGGATATGGGGATACATAAAGCGGGCTGGCTGTTAAATATTGGTCTGTTCAGTGCCCTGATATTTGCATCCTTTATTATGTATACCGGAATAATTGCATTAATACAGTTTTTTAAATAGTTGTCAATTCATTATTCCCTGTTCCGGATTAATCATGCTAAAGTCTTTCCGAAACCGGGGAAGATTCAGAGATGAAATATTAATAATCAAAAAACACTTTTAATGTAAAATTTCATAACTTGTGGTCAGAACAGAGGAGTTGACAGTTTTATATTTTAAAGCAAAAAATGAAGTGTCATCCCATTGCAGATGAAGCACAATTAGTCAAGAGCTTGTCAAGAGGCAATCTTCTGGCACTTAATACTCTGTTCAGGGAGTACAGCGGCCGGTTATATCACTTTGCATACGGATATCTAAAATCAGAAGAAGAGTCTGAAGAATTGGTACAGGAAGTTTTTACCAGGATTTGGGAGAAACTTAAAACTCTTAAATCAGAGCTCCCTTTTAAATCATTCCTGTTTACTAATTCCTTTAAAACATTACTCCAAATAATTTGTACTTTAATTACTGGTAGACCTTCCAGGCTGTCGTACCCGGCTGAATGAACGAAAAATATATGAATTCTCAATTTACGATCAATCCTGAACTTTTTCTGGAATGGGCGGTGGAAGGAGTGTGATTTATATTACTATTCTCAAATAAATATAACAATGAAAAAAATCCTATTAACAACTATCATTCTATTCACTCTCCTTGCAGCTTGCAGCAGGAGTAAAAGCGTTAAGACTGATCAGCATAAGATTACCGTTGCAAGCTACTACTTCCCCAACTACCATATCAGGGATGAGAATCATCTGCCTCTGAGCAGGCAACCATTCCTCGACAGTCAATCAGAGTGGGAATTAGTGCGTGAAGCAAAGCCTCGCTTCGAAGGGCATCAACAACCACACATACCTGCATGGGGATACTCCGACGAGAAAGACCCATTAGTTATGGCAATGAAAATTGATGCTGCTGCAGATAATGGTGTCGATGTTTTTATTTTTGACTGGTACAACTACAACGGGAAACCATTTTTAAACCAATGCTTAGACCAAGGTTTTTTAGAGGCTAAGAATACTAACAAGCTTAAGTTTGCACTTATGTGGGCAAATCACGACTGGATAGATTTATTCCCTTACAGTGCAGGTGCTCCTCGCGATGTTATGTATTCAGGGGTTGTTACTAAAGAAGCTTTTGATAAGCTCGGGGATGAAATCATTCGCGATTATTTTACCAGACCCAACTATTGGCTTATTGACGGGAAAGCATATTTTTCTGTTTACGATGTGCAAAAATTTGTGGAAGGATTTGGTAGTTTGGCTGCCACAAAAACTGCGATGGACCGGATGCGTGAAAAAGCTGTTGCTGCCGGACTTAAAGGTGTTCATTGGAACCTTGTTGCCTGGGGAAATCCAATTCTTCCCGGTGAAAAAGCATCAACAAATCTTCCGGAACTGATCAAAATGCTGGGATTTGATTCTGCCACCTCTTATGTGTGGATTCATCATGTCCAATTACCGGATACTCAAACTGATTATAATTATGTACGGGATGCCTATCTGGCTCACTGGGACAAATTAAAAACAGAATATGGTGTTCCGTATTATCCAAATGTCACAATGGGTTGGGATTCATCGCCCCGCACCAACCAAAATATGGAATGGAGTCCCGGATTCGGATACCCTTACACTCCGGTAATCACAAACAATACTCCGGAAAACTTTAAAGAAGCATTGCGGCAAACAAAGGAAAAACTTCTTGCCGACCCGAATGGACCTCGTATCCTCAACATAAACTGCTGGAACGAATGGACCGAGGGAAGTTATCTTGAACCAGATTCGTTTAACGGTATGAAGTATATTGAAGCAGTTAAGGCTGTATTTGGGGCAGGGAAATGAAAGGTATGAACTTAGTTATCAGTATTTTAGTCTTGTCAGCAAAATGATGAGCGCATAAGATACCGAGCAAAAAGAAAAATAATTCTGAATGGTGGGGCATTTTTTAATGTTAATACTAATAATTTGGTTTTTACTAAAAAACAAATTGTAGAAGATTTATCAAGTCTGCTTAAGGAGTTGGTACATCGTGGTTATAGTAGAAGTAAGGATTATACATCTTAATTGAACCTTAAATAATCATGAAGAAAATTAAACATTTCCCTATGATTTTGCTGGGTAGTATAGCCACCCAGATAAGTGTTACTGGGCAGCATAATTCCTCCCCCAACATCCTTATCATATATGCCGATGACCTTGGATACGGTGATACACAATGTTTCAATCCTGGAAGGGGCAAAATCCCTACTCCAAATATTGATCGTCTTGCATCTCAGGGAATGATGTTTATGGATGCACATTGTTCTTCCTCTGTCAGTTCCCCTTCACGATATACCCTGCTTACAGGAAGATATCACTGGAGATCAAGACTGCAGAAAGGAATTGTTAGTATGTGGGATCCTCCTCTCATAACACGTGATCGTTTGACTATCGGTGGCCTTGTCAAAACGAAAAGTTATTCAACTTATGCTGTCGGGAAATGGCATCTTGGCTGGAACTGGCCTTTTACCAAAGATCAGAAGTCTCATTTTACCGGATTCAGTGGATTTGAAGGTAAGTCTGAAACAATAATCATGAAGAGTGAGGCCTCTGATGAGAATAGGAAAGTATGGGCTCAGGTATTCTCCCACTCTATTACCGGAGGACCGGTTGAAACTGGATTCGATTATTATTTTGGTACCGATGTCCCGAACTGGCCACCTTTCTGTTTCATTGAAAACGATCACACACTGGGTATTCCAGGTGAACTGCTAAATCTTGAGTCGATAACAGTAAACATGGCCAGCTATCAGGGTCCGGCGCTGAAAGACTGGAACCTTGAAAACATTCTTCCTGCTATCTCAAATAAAGTTATTTCAATAATTGAAGATCAAAAAAAATCCGGAACTCCATTCCTCATTTACTTACCATTACCTTCACCTCATACCCCACTTGCAGTAAATGAACGCTGGAAGGGGGAAAGTGGACTAAATAATCAATATGCCGATTATGTAACAGAGACAGATCATGAAGTCGGAAGAATCCTTAAGGCACTTGATGACAACTCTTTATCTGAAAACACAATTGTGATATTCACCAGTGATAATGGTTGTGGTAATTATATTGGCATAAAAGAGCTTGAAGCACAGGGTCATTTTGTCAGCGGTTACTTAAAAGGTTATAAGGGTGAAGTTTGGGAAGGCGGACATAGAATTCCTTTTATTGTACGATATCCTGGTGTTGTAAAAGCAGGTTCTAAATGTGATCAGTTAGTCCACCAGGCAGATATTATGGCGACAATAGCAGATATTTTAAACATTGATCTGCCTGAAAATGCAGGAGAGGATAGCTACAGTATCCTGGGATTACTTAATGGATCAAATAAACCAGTCAGGAAATATGCTGTCAGCACAAGCGCTGGTGGAATTCAGTCAATAAGGAAGGGATCATGGAAACTTATCTGCACGGCAGAACCCCAGCTTTATAATCTTGCAGAGGATATTGGAGAAACAAAAAATATAGCTTCGGAATTTCCTGGCAGGGTACAGAAAATGCTTAAAATGCGTGAAAAAATAATAATGAAAGGACGAAGTACAACAGGAATAACGCAAGAAAATGATGTTGAAGTAATATATTAACCTTTTTAAAGCTGTAAATTTAAAATAGACAAAAAATGGAACGTAGATCTTTTTTGAACTTAGTGTTGTTCTTGGTTTTCAAGTACGTTATGCAATACCCTATGTTGAAATGGTTAAGCGAATCCAAGGAGGTGATATCGGTGATATAAATCAGCGTACAACTATAGATTGGAAATACATACCTAAATAGAGATGAAAGACCTTAACCCAACGCAACGACTGATGTCAATTGATGCCTTACGTGGTTTCGACATGTTTTGGATCATCGGGGGAAGTGCAATTTTCAAAGCACTAGCCACGGCGCTGGACGGCCCCTTAAACGTTTTGGTGCCTCAGTTTGAGCACGTACCCTGGGAAGGATTGCACTTCTATGACTTGATCTGGCCACTATTCATGTTCATCGTAGGTATTTCAATCCCGCTATCTGTCAGGAAACGAATAGCAGCGAATACAACTAAACGCCGCCTTTATTTTCATGCACTACGTAGGGTGATTCTCCTCTTTTTTCTAGGAATGATATTGCAGGGAGGACTCCTTAAATGGGATCTCACTGAACTGCATCCTTTCTACAGCGTGTTGCACGGAATCGCTGCTGGTTACCTGATTGCATTCATCGTCGTTATCGAACTACCGCCGAAGATGCAAGGAATTATCATTCCTGTCTTTTTACTGTTGTATTGGGCTTTACTCGAATTGGTTCCTGTGCCGGGTATCGGAGCAGGAGTTCTGACACCGGATGGCAATGTTGCTATTTGGGTAGATCGGATGTTGCAGGGCAGGTTTCACTTTGACACGAATACATGGTTCCTTAGTTACCTGGGCTTTGCCTCCTCTGTTTTACTGGGAGTGCTGGCAGGGCATCTTCTGATGTCGACTTACTCCGAAAAAAATAAAGTTATGATACTCGCCGGCGCCGGAATAGCGTGTGTTACACTCGGGTTACTTTGGAGCCTGATATTTCCGATCATCAAATTACTGTGGACAGGTTCGTTTGTACTGGTGAGTGGTGGCTTCAGCTTCCTGATGCTGGCACTGTTCTATTGGATTATCGAGGTGAGAGGGTGTCGCCGATGGGCATTTTTCTTTACCGTAATCGGGATGAACTCGATTTTCGTATACGTTGCCACAGGACTAATCAGTTTCCGGCAAATTGGAAACATTTTCGTCGGTAGCCTGCTTCCACGTATTCAGCCCTGGGACAGTTTCGTCTCGGCATCAGCCGACTTTATTATCGTCTGGCTGGTCCTGTACTGGATGTACCGCACCAAAACCTTCGTGAAATTATGAAAAGTTAATTTCCATTTAAAAAACCTGTTTATGGCAGAATACTGACCCAAGAGGAATATATGAATCCTATCTGGATGAACTTAAAGAAGCTTTATCAAAAGGAGTTCCTTCCGTGAAATAGGTAAAAAACTTATTAATCCTTTTAATGAGTGTATTTCTTTAACTCTCTTTATTACATTAAATGAAAACAGAAATAAGAATAAAAATGAAAATATATAAGATTATTCCCATAATGTTCTTAAGTCTGATACTTATAAATTGCTCAGACAAAAAAAAGGTTTCAAACTATAAATCCTTCAGCGGCATCTATCCCCATCTGGCATATTATAACAATGAAAATGAATGTGGTACCGGCGCTGTTGTTCCATGGGCTGACCGCTTGTGGGTGATAACATACGGACCACATTTGCCTTTTGGTTCGTCTGATAAACTTATATGAAATCACTCCTGATCTGAAGCAGATTATAAGAAAGGAAAGTATTGGCGGTACTCCTGCCAACCGGATGATCCATACTGAAAGCAATCAGTTGTTTATTGGCCCTTATGCTATTGATGATCAGCGGTAATGTAAGGGTAATTCCCTATAACAAAGGCCCGGTCGGCTATACCGGAAATGCCAGTCACCTTATCCGATCCTGCAGAAAAAATTTATATGGCACAATGGAAGAGGGTTTGTATGAAGTGGATGTAAAAACTCTTAAAGCTAAAATGTTTTATCAGGACAGCAATGTAAATAGCTAAAAAGGGAGATGATGATTGCAGTAAATCAAACTGTTGCGCTTCTTGCCAGGGGCTCATGGGAAGGGATTTTATTCAGGACAGGGTGTTGCTTGTATATTCAAATAACGGTGAGCATCAGGAAGGAAGCGCTTGAAAAATTTGATATTGAGGCGGTGATCATTGGCGGAGTGGAATGGTAAGGAGTGGAAAGTGATAAGGAGAAACCAGTTTATGGAGGTTACCAGGACCAGGAGGTATATAAGGTAATAGAAATCCTGAAACTGATCCGATTTGGGCAACAGGATTGGATTATAAATCAGTGATCTGGTTGGAGTAAGAAGTGGGGAAAGTGGGAATTTTACAGATTGCCAAAAGCGAGCCACAGCTATGACGGGGCTCATGGCTGGAATACCGAATGGCCACGGATCAGAGATGTTGGAACAGCTGAAAGTCCTGATTACCTGATGACAATGCATGGAATGTTCTGGAGTTTCCCCGGGACATTCACATCATTGAAAACCAGCGGAATAAGACCCCGGTCAGCTTACCTGAAAGTGATAGGTGATTTTACCACGATGGAATAACAGGCTGGTTTTCAGTTGTGACGATTCTGCCCAGAAGGAATTTCTTAATAAGCGAAAGACGAAGGGTAATATCGGAGGACCTGGTCAGTCAAATTCAAATCTCTGGTTCACTTCATTTATCTCAGCCTGATAACCTTGGTCCGGCTAACTGCTGAAGGAGCAGTATGGCTAGAGATAAAGTAAATGCCGGATAAGCCTTCAGAACCTTTCCTCTTTGCAGGATGGGAAAGCGCATGTGCTGGATACAATGAATGCCGACAATAAGACTGTTACATTACATACTTGAAATAGATGAAGCTGGAAATGGCAGCTGGGAAACTCTTCAAAAAGTAATCTGGGCCCGGGAAAAGCGGTCAGTATTGAATTTGATAAGGATACTCCTGAGGTGAATGGATCCGTGCCACAGCTGATAAAGCAACAACAGCAACAGTTCATTTTTCATATGCACAGAATGATCAGATGTTCAGAAGCACATCCGGATGAAATTTTTACAGGTTTGTCAGATGTTACAGAAAGCGAAACAGGCCGGATTTCTCTATGGACTTGGACAAAACCGACGCAAATTGGGTGTTCTCGCCGGTTCAGTTTAAGGATAATAGTTTACAGAAAGTGGATACTATGAACTGGATTCACTTATGAACCTGGATAAAAAAGAGGATCATGAAACAGCTTCATTTTATCCGGAATGAAATTCGAAATTCCTCAGAATGTTGTAACAATTGATGAGGCTTCAGTATTGATTCAGTGATGATAATGGCCGGCGGTGGAGATTACCAAAAGGTAATCCGAGAGTATGCAGATCTGACCGATGATGCTCTTTTCGTATTTGCCGTGAAGTGGCAACTGAACGCGACCTCTTCAATTGTTCAGGAACATTTTATGAGCTTCCGGCAGAGAATGCTGATGGTTTTGCCAAAATACGGCCGGTTGCTTCTCATAATTTCAGAATACATGATTATGCATCTTACCGGGGGATGCTGATTATGACCGGAATTAATCCTGAAATTGCTGCTGAAAATTCTCATATTATTTTATCAAAAGATGGAAAAGCTGCGGTATGGGCAGGAGTTATTGATGATTTATGGAGGATGGGAAAACCAGTTGGGAGAAGGAGGCCCCTGGAAAAATTCAGAGGTTATTGCAGGTGTACCATCAGATCCTTACCTGATCGGATTTTATGATAAGCGAAGTCATTAACCTTGTCGCATAATAATTCAATGGAAAGTAACTTTTAAAATTGAAGTTGAACCTGTCAGGGCATGGTCCATGGATGACATACCTTACACTTCAGGTAAAACCCGGGGAGGTTGTTAAGCATGATTTTTCCTCAGCCTTTCAATCGAGGTGGATAAGATTTGTATCCGGTGGAAATTGTAATGCCACAGCCTGGCTGAAATACGAATAAAAAAAGTAGGTATAAGAAGTTAATTACAATAAGTATATTTTAACCTGCATAATTCATAAACTTTGTGCTCTTTGTGCTTACCTTCGTGTCCTTTGTGCCTGCCTGCCGTCAGGCAGGGTTAGGTGAAATGAATGTTTAACCACTGATATCTCAAAGATAATGCTGAATATTATAATGACTTACAATGAATTAAGAAAATTTATGAATTAAAGAGATTAAATGCAAAGATGAAAAACCCTTACGGTATTAACGAGAAATATGTTTTAATGCTTGCATTCGTTGCAGCCATGGGGGGATTCCTGTTTGGTTACGACTGGGTTCTGATAGGCGGCGCAAAACCATTTTACGAAAGGTTTTTTCATATTACTGATTCTCCATTTTACCAGGGCTTTGCTATGAGCAGCGCTTTGTTTGGTTGTATCGTGGGGGCAGCCAGTTCAGGATACTTAACAGACAAATATGGCAGGAAGATCCCATTGTTTTTTGCGGCCATCCTCTTTATTTTTACTTCAATCGGAACGGGAGCCGCCAGTTCTTTCAGTATGTTCATGACTTTCAGAATTCTGGGTGGAATTGGCATAGGTATAGCCTCTGGTGTATCTCCGGTTTATATAGCTGAGATATCCCCGGCACATATGCGCGGGAAGCTCGTTGCAATTAACCAGCTGACAATTTCAATGGGAGTGCTGTCAGCTCAGATCATGAATATGATTATAGCACAACCTGTCCCGATTGGCGCGACAGATGAAATGATCTTTAACTTCATGGAATGGTCAGACGGGTTGGCGGTGGATGTTCTGGGCATGCAGTGCACCGGCTGCAGTTTTCTTTCTGTTACTCTGGTTTGTTCCTGAAAGCCCGCGATGGTTGATGAAAGCCGGGAAAACTGAAGACGCTTTCAATATATTCAGGAAAATAGGAGGAGATGATTATGCGACAAAAGAACGCAGAGAAATTATTGATACTATTAATCCGGATGAGCACCTGCCCTTCAAGACATTATTTTCGAAAGGACTGGCACCTGTTTTGATTCTTGGAATCGGTCTTGCAGTATTTCAGCAATGGTGCGGTATAAATGTTATATTCAATTATGCTGAAGAGATCTTTACATCAGCGGGATATGGAATTTCAGGTACCCTGCTTAATATAGTCCTGACGGGTATAGTGAACCTCGTATTTACGATTGTAGCAATGTTCCTGGTTGACAGATGGGGCCGTAAAGCCCTGATGCTTCTGGGAGCCGGTGGTCTGGCAATTGTTTATGTTATTATTGCCACAGGATATTACCTGAATCTGACAGGTTTCTTCATGTTATTCTGGGTAATTGTTGCAATAAGCGTTTATACTCTTACGCTGGCACCTGTTACATGGGTTCTGCTTTCGGAAATATTCCCTAACAGGATAAGAGGACATGCTATGTCGGTCGCAACATTTGCCCTCTGGGTTGCATGTGCTGTTCTGACAATTACGTTCCCTTTCCTGCATAAGGGATTGGGAGCATCGGGAACATTCTTTGTTTACGCAGTAATTTGTATTCTGGGATTCTTCTTATTGCTTAAAAAGCTACCTGAGACTAAGCAGAAATCTCTTGAACAGATCGAAAAAGAATTGACGTCATGATTTAAACAAATGATTCTGGAAAAGTAAGTTATAATGTTGAAAATGAGAAAAATAGTATTATTACTCTTAGCAATGATTGTTGTTGTTCCGGTTTCTTTATCAAATGATAAACGTAATTCCCATTATGTGACTAACCAGTCACCTCTTGTAATTCAGCCATATACTGCCCTGCCGCTGGGTTCAATTAAACCCAAAGGCATGTTGTTAAAAATGCTTGATCTCCAGAGGGATGGTCTTACGGGCCGGCTTGATAGTGTTTACAGCATTGTCTGCGGAAGTAATAACGGCTGGCTGGGAGGAACGGGAGACGGATGGGAGAGAGGACCTTACTGGATTGATGGTCTTATCCCTCTTGCATATATCCTGGATGACGAAAATCTGAAGAAGAAAGCACAGGAATGGATCGAATGGAGCATCAGGAATCAGCGGGAAGACGGGTATTTTGGACCCCGTCCTCTTGCGGAAGGTTATAAACAGATCCCGGGAACCCAGCAGGGTAACCGCGAGGACTGGTGGCCCAAAATGGTAATGCTGAAAGCACTTCAGCAATATTATTCTGCAACAAGTGATACAAGGGTGCTGAAACTGATGGATGGTTATTTCAGATATCAGCTGAAAATGCTGCCGCAGTATCCTCTGGGCCACTGGACTTTCTGGGGACAACAGAGAGGAGCAGACAATCTCGCAGTTGTTTACTGGCTTTATAACATCACGAAGGAAAAATATCTTCTCGATCTTGCTGAACTGATTCATAAGCAGACATTTGACTGGACGACGATCTATTCAGGAAACACACTAAGGCAGTTAAATCCGTTGCCCGACCTGCATTGTGTGAACGTCGCTCAGGGGCTTAAAGCGCCAATTATCTTTTATCAGCAGCATCCTGAGAAAAAATACACTGATGCAGTCAGACTTGGCCTCAGCGCATTAAAGGATATCCATGGAACGGTAAACGGTATGTATGGAGCTGATGAGATGATGCATGGGAATGATCCTACTCAGGGATCCGAACTTTGCTCGGCGGTGGAAATGATGTTCAGTTTTGAGAGCATCCTCCCCATCACCGGCGATGTATATTATGCCGACTACCTGGAGAAGATTGCTTATAATGTAATCCCAACACAGTCGACCGACGACTATATGCGCAAACAGTACTTTCAGCAGGCAAATCAGGTGCTGATCACGGATGTGGAGCGTAATTTCTTCAATGACAGGAATGCAAGGATATGTTTCGGTACTACATCAGGTTATCCTTGCTGCCTGACCAATATGCACCAGGGATGGCCGAAATTCATCCAGAATCTGTGGTATGCCACAAATGATAACGGAATCGCCGCACTTGTCTATGGCCCTTCGGAAGCAACAATAAAAGTTGCAGATGGTCAGGAGGTCACGGTCGAAGAAATAACCGATTATCCTTTCAGGGAGAATATAAAATTCATTATCAGGACTGATAAAAAGGTCTCATTTCCCTTTCACCTCAGGATCCCTCTCTGGAGCAAAAACTATGAGGTCACTGTGAACGGACAGGCTATTACAACAAATCCTGTAAACAACATATTGATAATAAACCGTGACTGGTCTTCAGGTGATGTTGTTGAGCTAAAGCCTGAAATGGATTTCCGTTTCAGCAGATGGTTCGAGGGCTCTCTGGGAATTGAAAGAGGGCCACTGGTTTATGCTCTGAGGGTTGAAGAGGATTGGCGTGAAGTATTTAAAAAAGAATACGATGATTCCTTTTGGGAGGTTTTTCCAAAATCGCCATGGAATTATGCAGTTATCAGGAATGAGCTCGAAAACGGCAAACTTAAGATTGAAATCACTGAAGTAAAGGAAAATCCCTGGAATCTTGAAAATGCCCCGATATCTGTAAAAGTCAGCGGAGTGAGGATCCCGTCATGGCAGATTGAGAAAGGCTCGGCAGGAAGGATCCCGGTTGTTCTTCCCCCGGTGCAGACCGGTGACAAACAGATAGAGGAGATCACCCTGATCCCCTATGGATGTTCCACATTAAGAATTTCCCAATTCCCGGTCATCAATATAAGGAAATAAAATACACACGATAATGATTGATTTTCATGATATCCAATTGTATATCCGAATGTTTTAACAATATCAGGCGAGGATGAAAGCAATTAAGGACATCTCTTCCTTCTTCAAAGTTTACCCCCTTTCCGGTCCCGCAAGGCGGGAGGCCACTCGAGCACCTTTCCTTATTAATTGTACCATTTATTTTTATATGATTAGGTTGGTGGTCGTATTCCTGCTTTTCCTTTTCTTATCTGGATCCTGCTTCTGCCAGGATCCCGAAGCCGGGCAGAGGACTTTTACCAATCCTCTTTTTAATTCCGGAGCTGATCCATGGATCATTTATAAGGATGGATTTTATTATTACACGAATACATCAGGCACCAGGCTTTTTATAAGGAAAGCCAGAAACCTTGATGAACTGAAATCATCAGAATCAGTTACGGTATGGACTCCTCCGGAAGGGACATCGTATTCAAAAGAGATATGGGCACCGGAGCTCCATTTCATCAAAGGTAAGTGGTACATATATTTTGCTGCGGACGATGGAAGGAACAGAAATCATCGGATGTATGTTGTTGAGAATCCTTCTCCTGATCCGACACAGGGAAAATGGGAATTCAGGGGGAAAGTATCCGATCCCTCTGATAAATGGGCGATTGACGGTTCTGTTTTTGAATATAAGAGAAAGCTTTATTTCATCTGGTCAGGCTGGGAAGGTGATGAGGACGGACAACAGGATATCTATATTGCACGAATGAGCAATCCCTGGACAATTAGGGGGAAAGGGTCAGGATCTCAGCGCCGGAATATGCCTGGGAAACTGTAGGTGATATTAAAACTGAAGAAGGCAGCCGTCATGTCAGCGTAAATGAAGGTCCTGTTATCCTTAAAAATATAGAAAAGATGTTCCTGGTTTATTCCGCCAGTGGATGCTGGACAGATGCATATTGTCTTGGTATGCTTGAATTCACCGGGAAGGATCCTCTTGATAAAAATGCCTGGAAGAAATATCCTGAACCCGTATTCAAAGGGCGACCCGAAGCCGGGGCTTATGCGCCGGGGCATAACAGCTTTTTCAAGTCACCTGATGGCAAAGAAAACTGGATACTTTATCATGCAAATCCTTCACCCGGACAGGGATGCGGAAGGTTCCGTTCTCCCAGGGCTCAGAAGTTCGTTTTCAGAAAAGATGGCAGTCCGGATTTGGGAGTTCCTGTAAGCCTTGATACTCCAATGCCTGTTACTTCTGAATCTTATCGGAAATAGAAGTTTAAGTATTTGATATAAATTTAATTATCTGATAGAAATCCTGGATTTGATTTTTTTCGCCGGCACCCCTTCCTTTGTAATTACAACCGGCTTTATGAAGCCATTTTCATCAAATTCCATTTTATCAATACATACTTCCCTGGCATTACGGTCCTTTTGCCCCAGTGGCCTGCGATGGTAAACTATGTAATACTTATCATTACCGGGTATCCGGATGACCGAATGATGACCGGCCCCCGTGGCAATTGAGGGATCCTGCTGAAGGATCTTTCCAATCCTTTCGAAAGGTCCGAAAGGTGAATCGCTTATCGCATATGCAACACTGTAATCCGGACCTGTCCATCCTCCTTCTGACCACATGAAATAATATTTGCCATAACGGATGAACATAAACGGACCTTCAACATAATTCTGCGGAGTAATTTCTTTGAATAATGTTCCTTCTTCCATTGGTTCGACTCCCGTAAGATCATCTTTGAGCTTAACAATATTGCAATGACGCCAGCCTCCGTAAATGAGGTATAGCTTTCCATCAGAATCTTCGAAAACAAATTGATCGATAGGCTGGGCTCCGTTGTAAAACTTATCTATAAGAGGTTTGCCAAGGTAATCTCTGTAAGGACCTTCCGGTCTGTCGGCAACTGCGACACCTATGCCGCCCGCCTCATTATCAGACTGAATATCATTGGCTCCAAACAACAAAAAATATTTTCCGTTCTTCTTAATGACAGATGGGGCCCACATCGCCTTTTCAGCCCATTTTATGGAAGAAGTATCAATTATCCTTTCATGCTTTTTCCAGTTTGTTAAATCTTTTGAGGAAAATGCATCCATAAAAACCTGATCCTTGTAGGGAGCAGAATATGTCGGATATATCCAGTACCTTTTATTGTAAATTGTTCCCTCCGGATCTGCATACCAACCCGGGAAAACAGGATTACCTGAAAAATGTATCTGGTTAGTGCATCCTGAGATTAATCCGGAAAGCAAAATTAAAACTGGAAGGGTTCGCTTCATGATACATAACTTCTATAATTCATATACTTTGTGAATCTTTTGTGTTATCACAAAGAACACAAAGGAAAACAATAAGTTGAAAATATCTTTGAAGGAGACAGATTAAATTAACGTTGGAACAAATCAAAATTATATTTTTAAATTGATCGAAAAATAACCAATTAATCCCATTTTGTAGTTAATTTATCAGGCATTAAAATCGGATATAAATTTTTAAGGTATGACAATGAAATGTCCCCGGAATAAGTCGTTGATATTAAGCTTAATTATTGCGGTAATAATAATTTCCTGTGATAATAAGAAAGCCGGCGTAAAAGTTGTTTTCCCGGATGTAAGCGAACCGGTTCAGATTACAAAGAGCGATAAAGAACATCTCTTTGCAAGTTATTATGGTATCAATTCATGGAGCAGGGATCAGCGGTTTGTCACAGTATCTGGAGACTGACATAAAATACAAGCTTCCGGATGAGAATGAACCTGCAACGCTGGGGCTTGTTGATCTGAAGACCAACGATTTCATTCCATTGACTAAAACACGTGCCTGGAATTTCCAGCAGGGTTGTATGGCCCACTGGCTGGCAACATCACCGGATTCTCTTATTATTTATAATGATTTCAGGGAGGGGAAATACGTTTCTGTTATAATGAATGTTCATACACGGAAAAGAGATCAAAACAATCCCTTTTCCTGTAAGCGCTGTCTCCCCGAACGGGAAAGAAGCTGTCAGTATAAATTTCTCAAGATTAAGAATTACCCGTCCCGATTATGGATATGGCGGCAACGGACAGGATCCGCAGGCGGAAATTCCACTGCCGGATAATGACGGGCTGTTCCTTGTAAATCTTGAAACAGGTGAAGCAAAACTTATTGTTTCTCTTGCACAGGTTAAGGAACTGGTCCCTCCGATTAAAGAAGGATACATAGGCTGGTTCAATCATACTCTTTTCAGCAGAAATGGTTCAAAGATCTTCTGGCTTTCACGCCAGATGGACGGAACAAAGCGGATAACCACATCACTCACGGTCAACAGGGATGGCACTGACCTGCGACGGTGCTTTCCTGATAACTGGGAGGGTTCTCATTTCGACTGGCTGAATGATGATGAGCTGATGGTAACAGCCAATTACCAGGGAAAGCAATATGCACATGTTCTCTTTACAGTCGGCCAGCAGGACTATAAGAGGCTGGGTAACGGACTGCTCGATTATGACGGACACGGCACATTTTCACCCGATCAGAAATGGATGGTCACTGATACATATCCAGGTGCCGGACTAAGGGAGCAGAAAATATACCTGATGGATATGAAGACCGAGGCTGTACTGCCGCTTGGGAGATTTGTACACCCTGCCGAATTCAACGGATTCTGGCGCTGCGATATACATTGTCGGTGGAGCCCTCAGGGAAATATGATAGGATTTAATTCTACCTTTACAGGAAGTCGCCAGGTTTATATTATGAAACTGAGTTTTTAACCTGCTATACTATTAAACACAACGCCCTTTGTGTCCTTTGTGATTACCTTCGTGTCCTTTGTGGTTAAATAAGAATTGTTGTTTAACCCTGCCTGACGGCAGGCAGGCACAAAGAGCACAAAGGATTATGCAAAGGACACAAAGGAATACAATGAATTGGGAATGTTTATATATTAGACTGAATAAATAATTAAATGATGAAAAAAGTAATTTTCCTTTACAGTTTGCCCGGTTTACTGATGTTCTGGTTCTTGAGTGCTGATTCTGGTATTGCGGCAGCTCAGGCAGGGGATGACACCCTTACCTTTGTTCATATTACAGATGTCCATATATGTAACCTTACCGGATATCACCCTGCTTTTGTACAAAAAAGGCTGCAGTTTGGGAATGGCATCAACACTTATCCCGGATTCCTGAAAACAGTTCCTGAAAAAGTTAATGCTGATTTTGTAGTGGTTACGGGGGATAATATAGATTATTACGAGGCTGAAACAGAAAAAGGAGGGATGCTTGACACCCAGATCGAGCAGTATTCACGGTTGCTCGATAATAGCAAATTGCCGGTTTACCTTACTCTCGGGAACCACGACATTGCCAGTTACAGAATTACTCCCGGTCCCTGGACCGGCAATAACCAGCTTCAGGCCGGCAAAGCAAGGGCTGCCTGGATGAGAAATGTTCCATGCTTCAAAGACGGGACTTACTACAGCCATGTTTATAAAATTGATACCACTACCTTCAGGCTGATATTTCTTGACGATGCATATTACTCAACCCCTGAAATATCTGACGGGGAACTTTCATTTTCAGTTGATCCTTTCCAGCTCAGATGGCTCGATGCTCAGATGAATGCTTCTCCTTCAGACGTTGAAATAATTTTCATGCATATACCTCTCCCGCAAGGTAAGCCGGCCGATGGCAAAATCCTGACGGAGGCAACATCAACTTATTCATCAAAAACAGAATCTTTTAACCTGTTCAGCGTGGTTGAAAAGAATTCTTCATCGACTTTGATCTTTGCAGGGCACAATCATATAAATGACATTAACAGGTATAAACTTCCCGACGGGGATGTTTTGACACAGGTAAGAACCGGGGCACTGGGTTATGATGCAAACAACTGGAGGGTGATAAAAATAACTAAGGACAAGATCCTGATCTGCCAGCCGGGAAGCACTAAAACAGAATATACGATAACTTTAAATTAAATTTTTGTGAAACTTTGTGTAATCCTATGTACTCCTTGTGTTTAAACAAGAATTGTTATTTAACCACAAAGAGCACTAAGGTTATCACATAGAACACAAAGGAAGAAAGCATATTATTATTTACGAGTTAAATAGATTAAGTCGATGAAAAGATTCTTTTTATTATTACTGGTTTTACCATTATGTTTTCCGGCAATCTCCCAGGAAGCGGGAAGTTTGTCCCGGCAGGTTGAACCTAAAAAATTTCCCACAGAAAGTATTCTCGTATTATCGCGATCTGTGCTGAAGAATGGTGAGATACTTCTGATGAATTCAAGCCATCAGGATCTTGCCTGGATGGATTTTCTGGAGAAATGTATTATTGAGAGGGATACAATGCTAATGACGCCGCTTCTGAAGGCAGCCTCAAAAGATCCGGGTTACAGGTTCGATATTGAGGATGTGCTGATGATAAAGGAGTATATCGGGAGGCATCCCGAAGCAAAAGCTGTTATATCAGGAATGCTCAGGGACGGGAAGCTGTCATGCGGATCGACATACCAGATGCCGTACGAAGAGATGTACAGCGGCGAGTCGCTTGTCAGGCAGTTCTATCTGGGAGCAAGGTGGGTTAAGAAAAACCTTGACGGATATTTTCCTGACAGTTACTGGAATCCGGATGTGCCGGGAAGGACTATGCAGATGGCACAGATAATGGCAAAATCAGGGACAAAGAACCTTTTCATGTCACGTCACGAAAAAGGTGTTTACAAATGGTACAGTCCTGATGGTTCTTTTGTATATGCATATTCACCCGGCCATTATGCGGAAGATTTTACCTTCCTCAGCAAAAGTTTTCCTGAAGCAGCCGACATGCTTGCCCAGAAAGCGATTTACTGGGCTAAGGGATATAATACTAAAGCAGGCGTAAAACCGGTTATACCGGTAATCTCTGACTGGGACATGAGCCCGGCAAAGGATCATTCCTCTCTGATCTCAGACTGGAACAATCTGAGCGGTTACAAAAACGACCAGGGTAATCACATTAATCTGACTCTGCCAAAAATAAAGCTTGTTACATTCCCTGATTTTATGGCAAGATTTAAAGATGCAAATCCTGATTTAAAAAGCATAACGGGTGAGAGACCGGCTGTATGGTTATATATTCACGGACCTTCACATGAATGGGCTCTGAAAGCATCGCGTAAAGGTGATATAATGATGACAACTGCGGAAAAATTCTGCACAATAGATGCTTTGCTTCAGGGATCTTTCCGTAATTATCCTGAAGAGAGACTCAATAAAGCCTGGGAATCGAAAATCTATCCGGATCACGGCTGGGGAGGCAAAGGTGGCGAATCAACCGATGCAATATTTCTGGGGAAATATGAAAAATCTCTCGGTGAGGCAAACGCAATGACCGATGAAGCTTTGAGGAATATTGCATCCGGAATTAAAACAAACCGGAAGAATGGCATCCCGGTCATTGTTTTCAATAGTTTATCGTGGAAACGGGATGATCCGGTATCTTTCTGGATGGGTTTTGATCCCGGACAGGCCTTCAGCATAGATCTTGTCGATGCATCAGGAAAGGCAGTTCCGGTACAGGTTACGGAAGCTGAAAGGTATGATGACAACAGCTTTAAAAGGATAAGTGCCACATTTATTGCACGGGATATTCCTTCAATCGGGTATAAAACATATTATGCCGTTCCACGGAAGAATGCCGTTGTCGTTCAACAACTTAATGTGGAGCAGATTGAAACTTCTTTTTATAAGATCATTCCTGAAAAAGGGTGCGTAAGAAGTATTTTTGATAAGGAACTGAATGTTGAATTGCTGAAGACCGGTAAGATTCTGGGAGGGGATGTTTTCACCATGAAATCTGTCGGGAACGGCGCCGGTGAATTTGCCGATGTTCAGCAACCTGAAATGGAAGGATTTGACAAAGTCTCAAACTATTCTCCTTCCTGGGAAACAGAAATGACAGGACCAGTTTTTACTTCATTGAAAATGAGACAGCCCGTCAGGAATGCGGTTGTCGAGACCAGGTTAATTGTTTACAATGATCTGAAGAGGATCGATTTTGAAACGGCACTCTTAAACTGGGATGGTCTTCTTTACAGGGAATACCGGTTTGCTATGCCGCTTAACATGAAGAATGGTAAAGTGTCTTATGAAGTGCCTTTTGGGGTGCTTGAGGTCGGAAAGGATGAAATAGAAGGAGCTGCAGGAGAAAGATATACAACAGAATTGTGCTGATGTACACCCGAGGGGGATCGAGAACTTTATAGGTGCCTCGGATGAAAGGTTCGGTGTGACTCTAAGTTCCAGCACTGCAGTGGCAGATTATATTGATCCGACGGGTCTTGCAGAAGGAGCAACTCTTCTTCAGCCGATAATGCTGGCTTCAAGAAGAAGCTGTCATGGGGAGGGTAATGAATACCTGCAGACCGGGAATCATTATTTCAGCTTTTCCCTTACATCACATAAGCCCGG
>CAVOWZ010000005.1:0-90736 GCA_963700275.1 uncultured Bacteroidales bacterium
GTCCAGACCTGCGCCAGCTGATAAACCTTCCCCTCCCGTGCAGACAGTAAAATATACGAGTAAAAAAGTATCTACACTTAAAGCGATCAATTACCTGTACCGGAAAGTTGAAGGGTTGAATGAAAAATGCCGGCAGCTTGTCTCAACACCCCAGGGAATACTTGCTGCAACAAATAAAGGCTTGTACATAATCAATGACCATAAAGCCGGTATTGTAACTCCCGACCGTTATATTAACCATATAAGCTGGAGAGCTTTTGACGGGGTATATTTTATTGCTGCAGCTGACGGCTATTTTTCGGTAAGGATGGAGAACGGAATATGGATATCAGAAATACCCGATCCCGGATTCCTGAATCCGGTCTATTCAGTAATTCCGGATCGGGATAAAGGGATGTGGCTTGGCGGTGACAATATTGTCTATAAAACAGCGACCGTCGCTTCACAGGGAGATGATAAAATTAAAACCTGGGTGGTAAGAAACAATTTCCCTGAACGATATACACTTGGTATGCATGATGATTCGGTATTTCTTTTCAGTGAAACCGGAGTATATCTGTTTAAAAGTACCGGTGACAGATTTGATCTCTATTCTCCGGGAGTATCAGAAGGATCGGAGAATCCTGAATTTTACTATCCCCTGTCTAACAGACATCTCGCGATGGTGAATGATAAATGGATTGAATATGGATCGTCAGACATTTTAAATAATACTGAACTGGCTCTCCTCAAAATATTCGACAATGTGGTAACCGTCATTGTGGAACAGGATAATATTTGGGTAATAGAGGGTGATAACAGGCTCTATGGGATTGACAGGAGAAAATCGTCCGTTATTGATCCCCTTACAGATGTTTACATTAAAAGTATTTCAAACGATAAAGGAGCCTTGTTCAATCTTGATGAAGTGAAATTTGACAGGGGTGATAATGTAATAAGGTTCAATATTGTTGCTCCGGGTTACCTTAAACAGAATACAACACTTTACCAGTATTATATAAACAAGGTAATGCCGGGATGGTCGCCGTGGTCAGTCAGAACAAATTACATTGAAACAATCACAAAGCCCGGAGATTATCTCCTGCAGGTCAGGGCAATGGATATATGGGGTAATGTGGGGGAACCGGAATCAGTAAAATTCACAATTACAGCGCCATTTACACGGACATTTTTGTTCTATCTGATCAGCGGGTTGGCCTTACTTCTTTTGGTTATATTTATTGTTCATCTGAGGGGAAAGCAGCTCAGTAATAAAAATAAGCTTCTTGAAAAGAAGGTCAGGGAAAGGACTGCCGAGATCGAGACAAAGAAAATGGAGATCACATCAAGCATTGAATATGCCGGAAGGATTCAGAAAGCCATACTTCCCGTCGAGGATTATTTCAGGGAATCCTTCGCTGATTATTTCATCTTATATAAACCCAGGGATATTGTAAGTGGCGATTTTTACTGGATAGGAGAAGATGATAAATCAATATTCTTTACCGTGGCAGACTGTACAGGGCATGGCGTTCCCGGAGCCTTTATGAGTGCAATGGGGATATCAACCCTTCATGAGATCATAGCAAATAGCCGGAACCTTCAGGCAAATAAAGTTCTGAATCTCCTCCGTAACAAAATTGTAAAAGCCCTTCACCAGACCGGGAAAACAGGCGAGATGGCCGACGGAATGGATATAGCCTTTTGTATTCTCAGCAAGGACCGCAAAAGTATGCAGTTCTCAGGTGCCTTCAATTCTCTGATAATTGTCCAGGCAGGTGAATTCAGGGAGTTTAAAGGCGACAGGATGCCGATTGGTATCCATCACGGCAAAGAGACTATATTCACAAATTACAAAATAGATGTAAACAGGGGTGATACAATTTTTCTGTTTTCTGACGGATTTGCTTCCCAGTTCGGAGGACCGGATGGGACAAAATACAAGAAGGCGAATTTCAAGGATCTTCTTGCGAAAATATATTACAAGCCAATGTCCGAACAGCGTAATATTCTCGAGATGGAGCTGGAAAACTGGAAAGGAACAATGAACCAGATCGACGATGTTACAATACTTGGATTGAGGATATAGAAGTCGTGCAGTCATGCGGTCGTGCTTTGTAAGCCGTAGCTTCAGCGAAGGCTTACGGTCATGCAGTCTTGCAGTCATGCGGTCGTGCAGTCTTGAACCTTGAATTTTCGGCAGAATAACAAAATCATTATCTTTAAAGCAAATTTCATTTATCAATCATGAAGATTAAATTTCTCGGCGCTACCCGTGAAGTCACCGGCAGCAAATTCCTTATTACAACTGATTCAGGCAAGAGACTGCTCCTCGACTGCGGAATGTTTCAGGGCAAGGGTCTGGAGACAGACGAAATGAACCGAACCCTGGGATTCGACCCCGATACAATTGATCATATAATACTGACTCATGCACATATTGATCATTCCGGGCTGATACCGTATGTGTACCGTTTCGGCTTCAGGGGTTCGATAATCTGTACCAACGCAACAAGGGATCTCTGCTCATTAATGCTTGCTGATTCAGCTTATATACAGGAACATGATACCCGGACCTTCAATAAGCGGAGGGCAAAGAAGGGTCTTCCTCTCTCAACTCCCCTTTATACACAGCAGGATGCAGCGGAGTGTATGAAGCATTTTATCGGAAGCCCCGGGAATATGAACTTCAGGATAGATGATAATATTAAGGTAAGATTCACAAATACCGGACACATGCTGGGAAGTGGTGTTGCCAATCTTCAGATAAAGGAAAACGGCCAGGTACGGAAAGTTGCCTATACAGGTGATATAGGGAGACCTGTTAACAGATTATTGCCATCACCGGTTCCATTCCCTCAGACTGACATTTTAATTGCAGAGTCAACCTATGGAGACAGGCTTCATGAGGATTATGAACATGCCGATCTGGAACTGTTAAATATACTTACCCGGACATGTGTGGATAACGGGGGCAAGCTGATTATCCCTTCTTTCAGCGTTGGCCGTACACAGGAGATCGTTTATTCACTGAATAATTTCTTCAACCAGGGGAAACTGCCCAGAATAGATATTTATGTCGACAGCCCGCTTGCAGTAAATGCAACCGAAGTATTCCGTATGAATCCCGAATGGTTTAACAGCGAATTCCAGGAGCTGCTGAAAACCGACAGAGATCCTTTCGGGTTCAACAGCCTGTTCTATATAACAAGGCAGGAAGATTCAAAGAAACTTAATGACCATAAAAAACCCTGCGTAATTATTTCAGCATCAGGCATGGCCGAAGCAGGAAGAATTAAACATCATCTGGCAAATAATATCTCAAATCCTGCAAATACGATACTTTTTGTCGGTTATTGTTCTCCATCCACACTCGGAGCAAGGATATTGAGAGGGGATAATGAGGTTTCTATTCATGGAACGGTTCACCCTGTAAATGCAGAGATCAGGAAGATTGAATCATTTTCGGGTCATGCCGATTACCACGAAATGATTGATTTCCTCGGATGCCAGAACAAAAAGGAAGTGGAGAGGACATTCCTGGTACATGGGGAATATGAAACCCAGGTGAATTACTCTGCCAGGCTTCAGGAAGCAGGATTTTCAAATATTGAGATCCCGTCCAAAGGCCAGGAGTACACGATTTAACCCTCTGTGTCACTTACACAGAGCCCACCTTCGCCATACCTTCGGTGGGTGAAAGATTCATACGAGTTACACAGAGATTATTATCTGGTTACATACTTTCTGAGCTCTTTCCGAAGAGATTTATAATCAGGAATTAATTCCCCCAGCATTTTATGGAAATCCGGTCCGTGGTTATGGTGTTTGAGATGACAAAGTTCATGGATGATCACATAATCGATAAGTACCGGATCAAGTTTCACAAGCTCAGAATTAAAGGTGATCTTCCCTTTTGAAGAACAGCTCCCCCACCTGCTTTTAAGCTGCCGGATCACAAGCCCGGAAGGCTCAAATCGTAATTCTTCATTTCTGTTGAGAATATCTCTCAGTCTTTCGGTCAGGTCTTTACGGGCTGTTAAGATATACCACCTGACTAAAAGAAACCTTGTTCTCCCGGTATCATTCAGATCCTCCTGGCCCACTTCTATAAGCTCCCCGTTAAGCTTTACATATTGCCCGGCAGATACAATCTTTTGGAGCTTATACTCCTTCCCCAGATACAAAAATATTTCACCGTCAACATAATTCTTATCGTAGTTTGCAAGCTTTATTCCCGGATTAGTATTGAGATGTTTCTGAATCCAGGCCGACTTTAACTGAACAAACCTCTCTATTGATTTCAGAGAGGTCCTTAGAGGCGCCCTTACGGTAACGCTTTTATCGGGACGGACAATAATACTTATCGACCGCCTTCTGGATAAGATCACTTTGTACCTGATGGCTGTCATCCTGCCCGTAATTATTTAACTGATCTTAATGTGATTATTGTTATTTCCGGGGGCATCCATATCCTGAAAGGGACACCGAGAACACCCAGGCCCCGGTTGACATACAGGAACTGATCACCTTCTGAAAATAGCCCGTGCCACCTGGGGTAGAATCTCTTTGCCGGGCTCCATCTGAAGTTCTTTGTTATTATACCTATCTGCATTCCGTGGGTATGACCGGCGAGTGAAAGTTCAATATCCGTTTTTCCCACGACATCTTCATCCCACTGGTTAGGATCGTGACATAAGAGAATTCTTAGATCAGCGCTGTCTGTCCCCATAGCTGCTTTCCTGACATCACTGTGAATGATCTCCGGGTGAGATCCCCCCGTCTTCACGCCTATGACAGCCACATTGACACCTCTGACATTAATTATTGTATTTTCATCATTAAGAAGATAATACCCCGATTTTGTTATCAGTTCACTCATCCTGTCTGGGGTTGCCTTCTTTTCTCCTGAATAATTGCCGGGCATGTAGGTCCCCATATCATGATTACCTAGTATTGCATAATTGCCATAAATGCCCCTGTGTTTTATAAGCAAAGTATCAAACCTGCCGTATTCCCTCGGGCCAAGGGTTATAAAATCGCCTGTATTAACAATAAGATCAGGATTGTAGCTGTCAACAGTTTTCATGGCTTCTTCCAGGCGGCTGCTCTTATTGTAAAAACTGCTCAGATGCATGTCGGTCAGATGTGCGATTTTTAATCCATCGATTGAAGGATCCAGACCTTTTATGTTTATTGTAACCTCTTCAGTCCTGAAATTGAACCTCCCAAAGAATGATCCGTAACAAAAAATAAGAGATACCAGAACCGAAAATAAAATTGCTGATTTAGTGAGCCAGCGGATATGTCCGCCTCTTTTTATCCTGAAAAGTTTCCCCGTGAAATGAACCGTGCTATATATTAACCTGGGAATAAACACCGCGCTAAGCAATCCGGTAAAGATCAACCGGTCATTCAAATGTGAAGGATCATCGGGGAAACCCTTATAAATAAGGACCATTAAAATGTAAAACCACATCAGTAGAGACAATGCAAAATGGATTGCAGTAATGATATAAAACATTACCCCTGATCGCTTTGAATAATGATCTCTGATCGCAAGAAAGGATAATACCTCAAAAAGAAGCACAAAGAGAAAAACGGCATTCATGATTAAAAATCAGGCTTCAAAAATACTTAAATATTTTTATTGTGATAATTCTTACTTTAGCAACCTTAACATAACAGGTTATGACCATCGTAAGGTTTTTTGACAAGAGTTTTATTCCGGAAGGAAAGCTGACATACTCGGTAATAAGTGCCAGATTTGAGGGTAAATGGATCTTTGTCCGCCACCATCTGAGAGATACCTGGGAAATAAGTGGTGGTCATATTGAGTCGGGTGAAACGGCGGAAGAGGCTGCTGCAAGGGAAGTAATGGAGGAGACTGGAGCCAGGGAGTTTGAGCTCAGTTGTATAGCGACATATTCAGTTGTAAAGGACGGAAAAACGGGATACGGGAGGCTTTTCCTCGCCGATGTTACCAGTCTGGGTGAAATTCCTGACACTTCTGAAATTGCCGAAAAAGTGTTTGAGGACTCACTTCCCGGTAAGCTGACGTATCCGGATATTCAGCCACATCTTTTCAGGAAAACCCTTGAATTCACAGGTCAGAAAACGGGGGATTAAATATATTCGAAGCTTATTTTCTTAAGCCATTTCTCTTCGAGATGCCTGGCAATACGCTTGACGACGGTCCTGCGGATTTCAAGCTCTACCGGCAGGTTCGGATCCTGATGTGCAATATTGATTCGTGTTCCGATAATAAAATGTATCTCATCACTTTCCATCAGGAGCTTAACTATTTTATCGGCCGGACCTTTTCCCAGGTGAACGCTGTTATTAAAAGTCTTTAAAATTTCATTTACTTTCTGGAGTGTCAGAATTCCTTCAGTAACAAGATCGATACCTTCCATAAAGCTTTCGGGTGGAAGTTCGGGATCCTCGAAAATCAGCTCATCAACAATTTTTCTGTTCAGTTCCCTGGCAATTATATCAGCTGTTGTTCCTCCGCAGATGATCACCTTTCCCTCATAAGCTTTTACTTTGGATGCAAGCTCAATGTCCTTGTCCTTTTCATAGGGAGGCCCCGTACATATTAGCAATTTCCGCGGCTCACGGAAATATATCACTGAACAGCTAATGTCGTCTTTGGCTTTGAAGGCATCATTCTTATGAGCCATTGTGACAATCTTTGCAGCAAGCACATTGGCAGAAATTGAAGCCTCTCCGGTTACCAGCTTTGCGGCATAAGTAACAATATTATCACGTTCCCATCCGAATGGAAATTCTTCACTGCCCATTCCGCTCTGGGAGACTCCATCGGAACAGAAAATGATCCTGTCTTCCTTTTCAGGCATGAATGTGCAGTTTTTAAGGATCTTACCGGCATGTTTCCCTTTCTGCAGGACAACTTTCTTCCACGACGGATCAAATTCCTTATTTCCCCTTAAAACGATTGCCGATGGATTGTCATATTCGAGAATATTTGTTTTTCCGCTGCTTTCTATATCGACAATTGTAAAGGTTGCATATGCTATTTTCCTTTCACTGCATACTGGGAGGGTATTCATAATTATTTCAGCAATCCTGTCAACCTCCTTATGTTCCCTTGTAAAATTCAGCGCCATAGTCGAAGTGAGGGTTGCCAGGATATTTGCCTTGACGCCGCTGCCCATACCATCCGAAAGAACTGCAATTACCCTGTCTTCTTCCTTTATATATTTGTACAGGAATACATCACCGCAAATTTTTTCGCCATCATGGTTGCGTTGCTGGCTGTTAACCTCTATATAAAAATCCTGTTCCAAATTAAAATACTATCGATTGGTTTTTGTATCTCCTCTCTTCTTATACGATTCGATTATTGTATTAAGCATCTGCTCAGTCTCGGAAGCTCCCTCTCCCAGAAGGAAACCGATCTTCTGGACCATTTCAAGGTTCTTCTCAATTACTTCCGAAACCCTGTTTGTGACCTCTTCTCCCTGTACTTCCGGAGAGAAAAGATCCCTTATAATGGCTCCGCACATCTTGTTTTTCTTTATAGGGAAGATTGAGATGTTCAGCATCTTATCTTCAAAGTGGACATCCTTGCTGACAACCGGATCGTCTTCCTTTAAAACATAGGTGAACATATTATAGATATTGAAAGGTATCAGAGTCTTTATATCCGCACCTGACAGTCCGGGAATAATTTCTGAAATGGCCTTTGCATCCTCTCCGATAATGTTAATGAAACTCTGGTTTGAGTGAAGTATCCTGAGGTTATTATCGACAATTACGACACCCGATGGAAGCTTGTCAAGCATGTTATTAAGCATATCGGATGCATTCTGAGCCATCTCTTTCTCTCTGAGTGCAAGTTCCTCCGATTCCTTCAGAGCCTTTTTCGTTTCTGCCAGCTTCCTGTTGGTCTGCCTGAGTGTCTCAATATATTCCTGCTTGTTCCTGAGATTAAAGGTATGGCACATTTCGGGAACGGCAAGACCTTTGGCAACCGTTATGGCAAATTCGCGGCACGACAAATATCCACAGGCGCCACAGTTTAATTCTTCTTCAGGATTGTTTTTACCGACTATTTTCAGAACTTCGTTTATGGCCTCTTCAGGAGGTTCAGGGATCCTCTGATCGTCGGGAGTGAATGTTCTCGAGAAATCCAGCTTCATCCATTTATCCATATTATTCTGCCACAGGTCTTTGTCGAGGGTGGAAATCCTCTTTTCAGCATACCTGCTGACGAGGGCCCTTCTTCTGAACCTTTCTGTATGGTTCTCCATACCCGGTCCGAGCAGGCAACCGTGACAGAAAAACAGGTTAAAATGATGATGGATCGTATCAATATGTTTATCAAAATCATGAACTGCTTCCAGGCAATCCTCCTTTCCTGAAGCGGTGATGACCTTGCTTGAAACCATGTCGCGCTTGAGCCCTCCGGCCTGGATGATACCTGCCGGAAGCGGGTAAAGAGCTCCCCAGTAACCATGAGGAGGATCAAAATCAGACATTTTTACGAGTCTTTCCTGTATCCCGGATTCTTCAAATAACTGCCTGAGCTCAATAAATGTCAGGACACCTTCAATCAGTCTGCCGGAGTCATATAAAAGAGCTTCATCCTTAGCATCTATGCAGGGTCCGATCTGAACAGTGGCAATATCGCTGCCGTATATGTCCTTTACTACCATTGCTGTGGCAATCATCGGTGAAACCAGGGGAGCCAGGTTCGGAGTCAGTTCAGGATGGAATTTCTCTATCAGTTTTACAATTGCCGGACAGTTTGCTGTAATGTAATACTTTCCCTCAGCCTTGCTGAAAAGTTCTGCATAATGTGCAGCTATAAGATCGACTCCAAAGGAAACTTCATGAACATAATCAAATCCGAGTGAGCGGATCATTGTTACAAACTTCCTGTAATCGGTGATATCATCAAACTCACTGGCAATGCTGGGCTCTATAAGGGCTGCTGTTTTTCTTCCTGACGTAAGGAGCTTTGTTACCTCTTCCTTCGAATCCCGGAATTCAATCGCTCGTGGTGAGCAGGAAACATAGCACAACCCGCAACCAATACATTTATCAGGAAGAATTGAAGGATGAGCTTTCTGTGGTCTGACCTCGATGGCATTTACAGGACAGACACGTACACATGAATAGGAATTCCTGCATTTTCCGTCATTAATTTTCAAAACAGGTTTTCTGTCACTCATTTTGACACGTTGCCTTTATATTTAATTTTCCCTAATTCCTTTTCCAGAATACTTTCGATTCCGGCCAGGGTAACCCCTTCTGTGATCTGACCATTTATTGTAAGATTTGGACCATTACTGCACTTACCCATGCATCGCGCCCCCTTAAAAATGACCTTGTCCTCAAGATGATGCTGCCTTAGATAATCCTTTATGAACATAGTAACATCCTTATTCCCCCTTGAAAAACAGGAACTCCCGAGACATATCTGCATTTCTATAACGGTGGTCATCGTGTTACTGTTATTTATAAAACAACAGCTTCAAAATTAACATAATTTTCTTAAAGTTACCGTCGAAACACCATACATGGCGTTTCCACCGGCAGAAATTCGATGCATTGTCCTTCCTAAAATCATTGTTAAAAAAATAACAATGTTTATTTATTAACAATATATCATTATATTTGTGTAACATTTTACAGTATCCTGATGAGCACAGATATTGAATTAATTATAAAGAAATACAAGGCCGGGAGGAGAGAAGATATGATCCCGCTGCTTCAGGAAATACAGGATCAGCATGGATATCTTTCAGAGGAGATAATAGTACGGGTGGGAAATTTTATCGGATTAAGTACAACAAAGATCTATGGACTTGCAACTTTTTATGATCAGTTCAGATTTGTCCCGGCCGGGAAGATAATCTTAAAGATCTGTAATGGTACTTCATGCTTTCTTAATGGATCACAGGCTGTCATTAACAAAATCAGGGAAGAGACCGGACTGGCCCCCGGACAAACATCAAGAGACGGCGTAATCAGTTATGAGATTGTTACATGCATGGGGGGATGTACCAACGGTCCTTTGCTGACCGTAAATGGTACTTACCATACCCGCATTAAATCTGATCAGATACCGGAACTGTTAAAGAAGCTCAGGTATATTATTGAAAGTGACTAAATGGAAGATCTGAAGAAATATTTAACGGGTAAGGTGCTGATGTTCGAATCTGACACCCTTCCGCCCGAGACACAAAAAGTGCTCAGTCAGATCCGTCGTGAAAAAACCGACAGGCCGGTAATATATTTATCTTCCGGTACCAGCAGTAAAATAGCAGGATCAGAGAAAACCTTTTCTGCGGTAAGTGTATATATTACTGAGACTGAGAATAAAGCTGAGCTAATTAATGTGGGCTGTACCGGACCGGCCAATTTTGAACCTATGCTGGCAATCCAGCTGCCGGGTAAGAACAAGTTGTTTTTCAGAAATATAACCGAAGAAAAGGTCGAACCGCTGTTAAATGGTGTCTTTCACAACGATATCAATGAAGATGATCTTATTGGTCAGCATGGAAGTACCGGTTTTGAACTGTGGCCTGGTATCCCGTTTATAGACGACCTGCCTTTTTTTGCTACTCAGAAAAGAGTTATCCTCGGTAATTGCGGATGTTATGATCCGGAAAGTATTGATGAATATATTGCACGTGGTGGATACCGTGCTTTTATTAAAGCCATAAGGCATTACACTTACGAAGAGGTTTGCGATATAATTGAAAAAAGCGGCCTCAGGGGGAGAAGCGGTGGAGGATATCTGACAGGACTGAAATGGAAGCAGGCATTAAATACAGCATCGTCTTCAAGGTATGTCGTATGCAATGCTAAAGAAAGTGACCCGGGCGCATTTACTGACAGGTTAATACTTGAAAGCGACCCTCACAGACTTGTTGAGGGAATAGCAATAGCCTCTTATGCTATCGGCGCATCCAATGCGATAGTTTTTTTCAGAAGAGGATCAGAGCATGCGCTTGACAGGCTTCAGAAAGCAATTGACAGCGCCAGGGACTATGGCATTTTAGGGCATAACATTTTTTCAAGCGGCTATAAGCTTGATATTGTAATTCGCAGGGAACCCGGAGCATTTGTCTGCGGCGAAGAGACTGCTCTTATTAGCAATCTGGAAGGGAAAAGGGGGATGCCGAAGCTGAAACCGCCTTACCCGACATCATCGGGATTGTTCGGAAAACCCACTGTCATTAATAATGTGGAAACCCTGATGAATGTACCGGTAATTATGCAGAACGGGCCGGAATGGTACCGTACCCTCGGCACTGAGATGAGCCCGGGTACCAAAGTTTTCGCTGTTGCGGGAAAGGGACGGTTCTCAGGAGTTATTGAGGTTGAGATGGGTACATCCTTCAGAACAATTCTTGAAGATATTGCAGACGGAATACGGGATGGCAAAAAACTTAAAGCGATTCAGGTCGGAGGTTCTTCCGGTTCATTCATTACACCCGATAATCTCGATCTGACGGTCGAATTTGAAGCAATGAAGGAACAAGGACTCGGCATGGGTGCAGGCGGATTCGTGATTATTGATGAGGATACATGCATTGTCGATCTCGTCAGATATTATATGGAATTCATGCGGAATGAAAGTTGCGGAAAGTGTATTCCCTGCCGCGAAGGTACAGGCCGGATGCTGGAGATCCTTCAAAGCGTAATAAGGAAGCCCTCTGACGACGATTCGGGAACCACGCTGGAACGATTCAAGGGTGTGATGCAGCTTGAGACAATAGCATCGGTCATGAAAGATACTTCTCTGTGCGGATTGGGTCAGACGGCACCGAATCCCTTCCTGAGCGCCCTGAAAAACTTCAGGGAGGAATTTGAAGAACATATTTTCGACAGAAAGTGCAAAGCAAATGTATGCAGGGGATTAAGGACATTTTCAATTGATGTTGATAAATGTACCGGATGCACAGTCTGTGCTTCCAAATGCCCGGTAAATGCAATTTACGGAACCAGACTCCAGCCATTCTTCATTGTTGAGGAAAAGTGCACGGGTTGCGGAATATGCTATGATATTTGTAAGTTCAGTGCAATAACGGTTAAATAGCAGTTATGCTTTTTACAATACAGGTAAATAATAAAAAGATCCGGGCTGAAAAAGGTGAAACAATACTTTCCGCACTAAACCGCAATGGTATTATTATCCCTACGCTCTGCCGGATGAAGGATTTTACCCCGACAGGAGCCTGCCGGATGTGCGTTGTTGAGGTCGAAGGCCGTGACCGTCTGGTCACTGCATGCTCCCAGCCGGTTGAAGAGTGGATGAAGATAAAAACTCATTCTCCAAGGGTTATAACCGCAAGGAAAACAAATGTTGAGCTTCTTCTTTCAAACCACCCGGATGATTGCCTTTATTGTGATAAAAACATTAACTGTGAGCTTCAGCGCCTCGCTGAAGAATTGAATATAAGGGAAAGAAGGATCCGCGCGAAGAAGATAAAACCCAGGCTCGACCAGTCAAGCCCGGCCATCGTCCGGGAATTGTCAAAATGTATTGTATGCGGAAGATGCGTAAGAGTGTGTGAAGAGGTTGTTACTGCAACCTCACTCGACTTTATAAACCGTGGAAGCCGTATCCATGTGGGCCCTGCCATGGACCGTGATTTTAACTTCTCAAGCTGTATTAACTGTGGCCAGTGTGTCCTCGTTTGCCCCACAGGCGCCCTTCATGAGAAGCATAATATCTCTGAAGTCCAGGAATACCTCAATAATCCCGACTTCATGAAGGTGATTCAGTATTCCCCGATTGTACCGGCAGGTATTGCTGAAGAATTAGGGTTGAAGTACAACAGGGATTTTGACAGGGTACTCAACTCAGTTTTACGGAAAATTGGATTTGAAAAAGTGTATACTACCGGTACAGGGACTGATCTCTTTATTTCGGAGGTAACCGGTCAGCTTGTCAGTAATATAGATAGCGGGAGAGATAAACCATTATTTATTTCAGCATGCCCGGCATGGATCAAGTTTGCAGAGCAGAGTATGCCTGAAATTCTTCCGTCATTGTCCACTGTCAAATGTCCCCAGCAGTTAACAGGTGCAATTATTAAAACCCTGGTTGCAGATCAGGCAGGATTAAAGCCGGAAAAGATCTTTTCAGTTTCAGCAACGCCCTGTACAGCCATGAAATTTGAAGCCAGACGTGACGGCATGATGCGAAAAGGGATAAGCGATATCGACTCGGTACTTACAGTGAGGGAACTTGGCAGGCTTATAAGGCTTTACGGTATTGACGTTACGAATACGGATTCTGAGCAGGCAGATCATCCCATGGAAGGGTATAGTTCATCGGCAGCTCTGTCGGAAATTTCTGGCGGTCTGACTGAAGCTGTTATAAAATCACTTTTCTCTATAAAGTATAAGAAAGAAGTTGATAAACAACACTTTAAAAAACTCCGGGCAGGAGGATCCTTCAGGGAAGCTTCAATTATGGCTGATAGTACTGAAATATTTGTTGCCGTTGTTGACGGACTGACAGGACTGGAAAAGCTGAAAGCATCAATTGATGCCGGTAAGAAATATGACCTTGTTGAAGTAATGGTCTGCCCCGGGGGCTGTATAAACGGTGCCGGAATGCCGTTCAGGAATCAGAAAGATGACAGGAAGAATTTAATAAAAATGATATATCAGACTGATGAAACCGGAGCTATAGACCTTCCTGAAAAGTCGCCTGTGATGATCAACCTGAATGAGAAACTGATAAAAGATAACAGCGAAATAGCTGATAAAAAGATCTTTCATACTCATTATGTAAAAAGAAATGTTCTGCTGTAAAACTGTACGATAATGCTTGTTTACACCATAAAAGAGCTCTGCCGCACATGTTACACATGCGTCAGGGAATGTCCTGCCAGGGCTATACGTATTGTTGGGGGACAGGCTGAGGTAATTGAGGAAAGGTGTATTGCCTGCGGTAATTGCACAAAAGTATGCAGTCAGGGAGCTAAAGTATATCTCAGCACCGCAGACAGGGTTCTTACTCTGTTGGATGAAGGACATGAAGTAGCTGCAATTATTGCACCAAGCTTTCCGGCAGAATTCTCTGATATTCCGGATTACAGAAAGCTGGTGGGAATGATACGGGCAATAGGGTTTAAATATGTTGCAGAAGTTTCTTTCGGGGCAGATCTTGTTGCCGACAAATACAAGCAGCTGGTAGAGGAAAGCAAGGAGAATTTTATTTCTTCTGACTGTCCATCCATAGTCAATTATGTAAAATATTATCATCCGGGCCTTGTCGACAGGCTTGCTCCGATTGTTTCGCCGATGGTTGCAATGGCAAGGGTTATTCATGCAAAATACGGGGAAGCGACAAAAGTCGTTTTTATTGGTCCTTGTGTTGCGAAAAAGGCAGAAAGCAGTGATGTGGATGAAGCAATAACCTTCAGGGAACTGAGGGAACTTCTGGCACAGCTTGGCATCTCCCCCGACAATGTTCAGCCTTCTGATTTTGATCCGCCGGTGGGAGGAAGAGGAGCAATTTTCCCGGTCACCAGAGGTCTTCTTCAGACAGCAAATATTAACGACGATGCAATAACCGGAAATATAATAGCAGCAGAGGGAAGAATAGGTTTCCAGGAAGCCCTGAAGGAATTTGAAGCGGGCCTGATAAAAAAACAGAACATGGAGTTGCTGTGCTGTGAAGGATGCATAATGGGACCTGGTCTTTCAAAGAACGGAAAGCAATATAACAGGCGGGCTCTTGTCAGTACGTATGCAAACCATAAAATGGAGGTTCTGGATGAGATTTCATGGAAGGCATATATCGACGAATATTCAAATCTGGATCTCTCGGTTTATCACCGGGCTGATGACCATCGTATCCATTTGCCAGACGAGGAAGATGTTAATGAAGTCCTGGTCTCGATGGGCAAACTGACAAAAAAAGATCAGCTGGATTGTGGTGCCTGCGGGTATGAAACCTGTCTGGAACATGCAGTTGCAGTTAAGAAAGGGCTGGCGGAGATTGAAATGTGTCTCCCGTACACTATCGAAAAACTTCATAAATCAGTAAACGAGCTGGCTCTGTCAAACGAAAAGCTGAGCTCCATGCAGCAGGCTCTCAAACAATCTGAAAAGCTTGCTCACATGGGACAGCTGTCAGCCGGTATTGCACATGAGCTCAATAATCCTCTGGGAATTGTAATAATGTACAGCAATATCCTGCTCGACGAAAGCAGGCCGGAGGATCCGGTAAGGGAAGACCTTCAGCTTATTGTGGAGCAGGCAGGCAGGTGTAAGAAAATAGTAGGAGGTCTGCTCAATTTTGCAAGGAAAAGTCAGGTTAACCATCAGCTTGTAAACATAAAGGAACTCGTTACACACAGTCTGGAAAGTGTTATCGTCCCTGAGAATGTAACCGTAAAAATTGCTGATCAGGCAGGTGATCCTGAAGCAATGCTCGACTCAGAGCAGATGATCCAGGTATTGTCAAACCTTATTAAAAATGCTCTTGATGCCATGCAGGGAGGCGGGGAGATCAATATCCTTCTTGAAGATTCGCTCAGCGACGTCACCATAACTGTGGGAGATTCGGGCACAGGGATAAAGGAAGAGGACAGGGTAAAAATATTTGAGCCATTCTATACTACAAAGGGACTCGGACATGGAACAGGACTTGGTCTGGCTACAACCTATGGCATTGTAAAAATGCATAAAGGTCAGATCACAGTCGAATCCAATACCGATCCGGCCTCAGGTCCGACGGGAACGAAGTTTAAGATTGTGTTGCCAAGACGGAAGGAATGAGGGGGAGAAGAGGTGAGAGGAGAAAAGGGGATGAGGAGAGGGGGAGACTGTCATGACTTCGCTACCTACCTCCGCTAAAGCTTCGGAGGTCAACGAAAGCTATGGCTTACAAAGCACGACTGCACGACTATATAACGAAAAAAACAATATGCCAAAAAGTGATTTCACAATTCTTGTAGCTGATGATGACCCGGATTATCTTTTTCAGACCGTATTCAATCTGAACAAGGCGGGTTATAAAACAATTACAGCGGAGAGCCAGGCAGAGGCTGAAGCGATAATATCACGCTTCAAACCCGACCTTGCTATTTTTGATCTGATGATGGAAAGTGACGACAGCGGATTTATTTTGTGTTACAAGATCAGGAAAAAGTATCCCGATGTTCCGGTGATACTTGCCACTGCCGTTTCGCGTGAGACAGGAATGTCCTTCAGTATAGATACAGAAAAGGAGAGGTCGTGGATAAGGGCTGACCGGTATCTTGAGAAGGGTATCAGGGCGGAGCAGCTCGATCAGGAAATAATGAAACTTCTAAAAATCTGAAAAATGGCAGTCTTAAAAGTTCTTGTCATTGATGATGAACCTGGCATACGATCAGGTGTTGCAAGGATACTCAGGGACTTTCATGTCACGTATCCCTTCATGGATGAGGACTATACTTTTGAACTGATTGAATCTCCGACGGGAGAGGACGGGATAGAAAGAATTGAAAATGATAAACCGGATATAATTCTGCTTGATAATAAATTACCGGGAATTCAGGGAGTTGATGTGCTGGAGTATATTCATGCGAAGAAACATGATATTGTTGTCGCTATGATAACTTCGTATGCTTCGCTTGATGTTGCAATACGGGCTACCCGCGACGGGGCAACTGATTTTATCCCGAAACCTTTCACCCCCCAGGAGCTTAAATCGAGTATTGAAAATATTACAAAACAGTTATATCTGCGGAGAATTACACGCCGCCTTACGATCGAGGGAAAACAGATAAGATATCAGTTCCTTTCTGTCCTGTCGCATGAGCTTAAAGCTCCTCTGAATGCCATTGAAGGATATCTGAGAATGATGCAGGGAAAAGATGCTGGAGAAAGGGTTGATGATTATGCTGATCAGATTGACAGGTCGCTTCAAAGGATACAGGGGATGAGGAACCTGATTATGGACCTCCTCGATTTTACCAAAATACGGCTTGAAAAGAAAGAAGGTAATATCCGTCCTGTAGACCTTGCAGAGGTTGCAAGAAATGCTATGGTTACCGTTCAGCCTTATGCAATCCAGATGGAAGTAAGCCTTAATCTGGACGTAAGGTCCGAAGCTGTTATAAATGCCGATCCTGCAGATATGGAAATCATCTTTAACAACCTCGTGTCAAATGCAGTGAAATATAATAAGGTGGGAGGGAAGGCAGATATAATTATAGATTCTACTGACAATGAGGTAGTAATAAGTTTCGCCGATTCAGGAATAGGGATCAGAAAAGACGATATCGCAAACCTTTTTACGGAATTTGTAAGGATTAAAAATGATAAAACAAGAAATATAACCGGTAGCGGACTCGGGCTTTCAATTGTAAAAAAAGTGGTCCAGCTCTATTTCGGTAATATTTCTGTGGAAAGCACTCCGGATGTAGGAACAGTTTTCACATTAAGGATACCAAAGAGTCCGTCAAACCTAACCTGAAATTATAATATGAAGTTACCGGGTAAAACTATTGAAAGGCTGAGCGAATACCGCAGAACATTACTGGGGTGTCTCACAGAAAATAAGAATTTCATATTTTCCCACGATCTTGCAGCCCGCCTGCATATTACAGCCGTACAGGTAAGGCGCGACCTTATGCTGATAGGCTATTCCTCGGTACAACGCAAAGGCTATGATGTGAAGGAGCTGATTGAAACCATTGGATCAATAATCGATTCTGAGGTGAGCATGAATGTTGCGATAATCGGAATAGGTAACTTTGGAAGGGCAGTTGCTGGTTATTTCAAGGGAAAAAGATCTAAGCTGAACCTTGTTGCATCATTTGATAATGACCCCCAGAAAGTAAATAAAGTTATATCCGGCGTCAGGTGCTATCCGCTCAGTGAAATGGAATCAATGATAAGAGACCTTGACATCCGGATTGCAATTATGACAGTCCCTCCCGATTTTGCTAAGGAGATTGCAGGTGAAGCTGTCCGCTACGGTATAAAGGGGATACTCAATTTCACCACCGTACCCCTTAATGTACCGTCATGGGTATTCCTTGAAGAATATGATATGATCACTTCAATTGAAAAAGTAGCTTATTTCGTAAAGGAAAACACACTTTAGTATTTTCTGGTAATGAATATTTTCAGGGGCTTTGAAGAAGTATCCGGGATCAGGAATCCTGTCGTGACGACCGGCTCGTTCGATGGTGTTCATATCGGTCATAAAACTATACTTAACAGGCTCAGAATGCTTGCCGGAAAATATAACGGTGAGTCGGTCCTCATAACATTCCACCCCCATCCCAGAAAAGTCCTCTACCCCGAAACGGCAGGAAGGGATCTGAGGTTTATAAGCTCACAGGAGGAAAAGCTCGAACTTCTTCGGGAATCCGGACTTGAAAATGTGATTATCGTTGAATTCACAAGGGAATTTTCAAAAGTCACCAGTGAGCAATTCGTTAGCGATTACCTGTGCAGATTATTGAAATCCAGAGTTATAGTTGTAGGCTTCAATCATCATTTCGGTTTTAACCAGGAGGGTGATTATAAACACCTGTGGAGATGGAGGGAGAAATATAATTTTGAAGCCGAAGAGATACCTGAACAGGAGGTTCAGCACGAAACTGTAAGTTCAACAAAAATCCGTAAAGCCATCAGTGAGGGATATATACAGAGGGCAAATGCATATCTCGACCATTATTACCTTATTATGGGAACACCTTATAAAATCGAATCTCCGGATGAATCCTTAATAAGCAGCCTGTCAATCGTACCAATAACAGAAGAATGTAAACTACTGCCGTCACCCGGTATTTATGCTGTATCTGTAATTGCTGGAGAGACCGGCTCAAAGGCAATGGCACTCATTCTTCAGAACCCCGGGGTACAATCACGGGTAATGCTCAGCATTTTTGACAATGAAGAATTTTATACCGGGAAAAAATGCTCGGTTCTCTTCCATAAAAAGATACACGGTGAAATCCCTTTTACCGACCCGGGAATTGATTTCCGCCTCAATATGGCAAAGAATGAAATTTCAGAACTGATCTACTGAGTTTCGCTTTTGCACTCCATAGCCGTCAACTTTAGGAATATTTTAATAACGGAAACTACCATAATTAGCTGGTTTATAAACATATAAGTTTCCCCTCCTTTTAAAGGAGGGGTGGCCGGGATTGCTGATTTTAAAATGTTTTCAATTGTGCTTTCCCGGCCGGGGTGGTTGAAACAGATTCATCAGAAGTGAGACTAATTTCTCAGAATTGAATCAACCACCCCGGCCAGACCATTTATATTTCTGCACTTTAGATGATTTTGTGGTCTGGCCACCCCTCCTTAAAAAAAGGAGGGGAAACTTTTATCCTCAAAACTCCTCAGATTGACGGCTATGCCTTTGACCCCTGCACCCTTATACCTCATGCGCCTCTGCGCCTCTGCGCCATTCATAACAACTGCCCGAAAAACACCGCATTCAGGAATATCTTGTTTGTCCCGTACCAGATAGCCCTGAAATTTGTATTATCATATATTGAAATGACCCTGCCCCTGTGGACTGATAAAAAAGCAGTTCCTTTCAAGCGGTCGGAATTTTCTTTTGGACAGTAACCGCTCATCAGTGGATCGGCAGTATATACAGCCGGATTATTATAAATATCAGCAACCTTACCGGCTGCAGAAGTGCCCGATTTAAAAACCGGGAGGATATTTCTGGTATATCCGTAACAAAGCGGATGTGTCAGATCGAGCTTAACGGAAAATATTGAACCGGGGTTCTGCATTGCCTGATTATTGACTGAACGTTCAGCAAAAACACCCTCCTTCAGCTTTGAACCGGAAGCAGCAATAAAATCGATTTCTGCCAGCTTGTTCCTGACGAGCCAGCTGTTCCCTCCTTTATATGCAATGATTGTCCCTCCCTGCCTGTTCCAGGCTTTTATATTCTCTATTGCTGCAGGGCCCAGATCGGGGGAGCCTGCAACAATCAGTACATTATACCGGCTGAGATTAACATTACCAAATCTTTGAGCTGTTATCATTGTGAGCGGTATATTAAACCGGGTATCAAACATGTGCCATATTTCTCCGGCGTCTGAGCTGCTTGTCCCGTCACCGGCAATCATAGCAACCGAGGGTTTTTCAAGTACACTGAAATTACCGCTGCCCAGATCCATACCTGATTCAGTAAATCCGGTATTCACCCCGTACACTGTGAGACGACATTTTTCAGCCACTGATGCGACGATCTTTCTTAATTCTGCCCCGGCCAACGGCTGATCTTCGGTATGGATCATAATAGTACCGTAAGAAAAATTGTGATCGATTGTACTGTTCCTGAAAGAAAATTTTCCCGTAGAAACGCGGGTTCTGATACCTGCATTCTGGAGCTCATAAAGCGCTTTCGGAGCGAAATATTCATTCCATTCGAAGAGGTAAGCATAAGGGTCCTCAGGTCCTGATATTTTACCTTCAGCAACCGGCGGCCCCATAATTTCTTCTCCCTGCAGGCCTTCAATCTCCCTTGACATATTCAGGGCAGAATACTGAATGTTGAATGACATCGGCAGAACCCATGTTGAAACATCATAAAAAGTGCTGTCGGTGAAGTTTTTAACAGGATCAAAAAGACTTCTCGCGAATCTGTATTCATCCTGCCGGAGGGGTACAATAAAACTGTTTTGAGCCTTGTAAGTGACTCCATCCCTGGATATATCCCTTTGCGTCTTATATATTTTTATCCTGTGGCCTTTTAGTATCCTGATAAATTCCGAAAGCTTGCTTATATCATCAGGTTCGGTGAAAATATATGCCTTTACAGGATGCTTATCAGCAAGAGCCAGGGCGTCCCTGTAAAATTTTCTCTGGTTTTCAAGAAGCTTTTCCCTCATAGCCAGCCCTGCTTCAAGTGTCGAAAGGGAAACTGTAAACTGGTTGCGTATTGCAAAGGGGAATGATAAAAGCATATTCGGAGTCTCTTTCAGATGTCCCTTGACACCTGCCTGTTCAAAAAGAATCCCTACAGACCCATGAATATCAGGGTAAGAGGAGCCTTTACCTACATAGAAGTCATCATAACTCTCTTCCGTAAAATAGAGGCTGCCTATTGAGTTAAGAAATTTCTCGTGGTACTTGCCTATTTCTGCAGTAAGATCCTGGTTATCCGGAGGAGTCAGGGGATTATTTCTGCTCTGTATGCCCGGCTGATAGAAAAATGTGGCATTTGCACCCTGCTCATGATGATCGGTGTTTATATTTGGTCTCCACCTGTAGAAAGCATCCACACGGCCTATAGACTCGGGATGCTGAAGCATTATATAATCCCTGTTGAGGTCAAACCAGTAGTGGTTGGTCCTTCCTCCCGGCCATGGCTCACTGAATTCCCAGGAATTGGGATCAGGATTATTGTTAAGGCTTTTCGTGAAATTCACCCATGTGGAATGCCGCTGCATGCCGTCGGGATTCAGCGCAGGATCAATAAGAATGACGGCATTCTTCAGAAGTTCTTCTGCTTTGCTGCCTTCCCCTGCTGTCAGGTAATATGCTACAAGGGCTGATGCATTCTGCGCGCTTGATTCATTTCCGTGAATGCCATAACCCAGCTTGATAAAAACCGGGAGATCCTTAATATCAATATTGCCTGATGCCGAAGGATCGGAGAGTTTCAGGTGCTGTATCCTGAGCTGTTCAAGATTCCTGATATTCTCAGGAGAGCTTATTATCAGATGACCCAGAGGACGGCCTTCATAGCTCCTGCCATACTCCTCCCACACGGCCCGGTCGGAAATCCGGGCCAGCTCCAGCATATAATTATAAAGCTTGTCATGGGTAAGGTGCCATTCCCCCACCTCGTGGCCAAAGAATTTTGCGGGAACGGTAATTTCCTTATTGTACCTGATATCTTCCGGAAGATAATAGTCTGATGTTACCTGTGAAGAGATTATCTGGCTTAACAGAATAGCCGGTAACAAAGCAAAAATATTTTTCATTGCCTGGCAATTATAGTAATTATTGAGTATCAGCTATTAGTAATAATTTGTAAAATATTAAATGGGTCAGATTTACATCACATAAGTTATCAAACATTCTCAATTTCACATTCTTACCCCCTTTCTTATTTCCCCCAAGGTGGAAATGATCACCTTCCCCCGTGGGGGAAGGCCGGGAAGGGGGTAATAAATATACTAATAAAATACCCGATTTTTTATCAGAGTGATTCCCCGAAATCTTTCTTATAAGCTTCAGCAAGCTTTTCGGGCCAGTTGCTTACTGCTTCAAGCCGGCCTGTAAAGAACCTGAGAACCGGTGGTTCCTCAACGAACTTAAGACCTTCAACAAGTTTCCTGTTCTGATACAGCCAGTCAAGCCTGTCAAGAGTATATTCTACCTGGGAAAGCGTAAAAACTCTCCTGGGTACTGCAAGCCTTAACAGCTCAAGATCAGCAAAAATGTCGTTCCCGTTTTCATCACGGTTACTGCTTATGGTTCCCCTTTCCATTCCTCTGATCCCTGAAACAATATATAATGCCGCTACAAGTGATCCTGCGATGTATTGTGATTGTGGGATGTGTGAAAGGAACTGAGTTGCATCAATATGACAACCCAGGGCGCCGCCGGGGCTTACGACGGGTATATCAAGTTTTTCAAGTTCCTGCACCATGTAATTTATGAAAGCGGGAGACTGTCCCACAACATTTTCATCGACAGTTTCAAGCAAGCCTTGTGCCATCGCTTCAATCTCACGGATTGAGATCCCACCGTATGTCAGAAATCCTTCATAAAGGGGGACAAGATATTTCATTTTTGTCCAAAGTTCTGTAGAATTTGTACAGATTGCTCCTCCTTTAGATGAGCTGACCTTTCTTCCGGAGAAGTAAACAATATCTGCAAGATCACACATCTGCAGAAGGATTGACTCGAGTGACTGGTTTTCAAAACCCGGTTCCCTCTTCATGATGAAGTATGCATTTTCTCCTATCAGGCTGGCATCCAAAACTATTATCAGGTTATATTTATCTGCTATCTTTCTCACTTCCTTGAAATTGCCAAGTGAGAATGGCTGACCGCCGATAAGATTGGTTGAGGCTTCCATCCTGATGAATGGAACATTCTGCGGACCTGAATCGATAATTACTTTTTCTAGTTGAACCGGATCGATATTACCTTTGAAAGGGTGGGAACTTTTAATTTTCATTGCTTCGGGCGCAAAGAGCTCAAAGATCTTTCCGCCGTTAAGTTCAATATGTGCACGGGTGGTAGTGAAATGATAATTCATCGGAATCACAGATCCTTCCTTAATGAACGTTTTCGAAATAATATTTTCAGCTGCTCTTCCCTGATGCACGGGAAGAACATATTTCTTACCGAATACCTGCAGTACACTTTTTTCGAATTTCTTGAAGCTCATCGAGCCTGCATAGGCATCGTCGGCCACAAACATCTTTGAGAGCTGGATATCGCTCATCGCATTGGTCCCGCTGTCCGTCAGCATATCAAGGAATACATCACCGCTACTTAGCAGGAAGGAATTAAACCCGGCATCCTTCATGGCAGCCAGCCTTTGTTCCACAGGCAGGAGGTTAAGGGATTGTACTATCCGCACTTTATGCATCTCGAGTGGGATCTGTTTTCTGGTAAAGAATTTTACCGTTCCGTTTTTCTGAATTTCATCCATATTTTATTTGTTATAATATTAAAAAAAAAGGCTCACCTTATTCCCGGCAAGCCTTATGTTCATGAATTTATGGTTTGTCACACATATTTCACAGGACTGCCTGACCTGTACCAGCAATAATAACAATAATAGATTCCAATATTTAATTTTATTATCGTCATTACTTAAAATTTGAATCCAAACGTAATTTATTTTCAGATAAAATCAAAGATACACATCAAAAAAGTTAAAGAAAATTTACAGAGCCTCCTGTTATCAGGGTATCATAATGACCTCTATCCTGTATTTTACTGATTATTTTTAGTATATTGCTTTTGTTAATTCGGGGTATGTTTATTACAAATACTTATATTTCAGAGGTTTATTTATATCTGACAGCTCAAAATGTGGGTTATCTGAAGCGTTTTGCGGGTTTATGAAACCTCATGCCTTACAGAAGTTTTTTAGTCATAACTTGCACTAAACCTTATTTTGAGACATGATAAATGAAAAACTTATAAATCCCGACAGCATAGTTGTTGTCGGAGGATCAGATGATCTTTTTAAACCCGGAGGGAAAATCCTTAAGAATATTATTGACGGGAATTATTCCGGGAAGCTTTATGTGGTAAATCCGAAGCAGGATATGGTCCAGGGTATTAAATCTACAGCGCGATATCAGAAGATCTTCCGCAGGTCTGACCTTGCAATACTTGCTGATTCAGGCAAAGTATGTGCCTGCCGGCTGTTGAGATACTTGTTGAAGAAAAAGAATACAAAGGCTTTTATTATTATTTCAGCAGGATTCAGTGAATCGGGTGAGGAGGGCAAAAAGCTTGAGAATGAAATTGCAGATCTGATTAATGAGGCAGGGGCATGTCTGATCGGACCAAATTGTATAGGAGTAATAACCCGGTCTTATCATGGCGTATTTACCACCCCGGTTCCCAAGCTGAGCAGACAGGGGTTGTGATTTTGTTTCAGGTTCAGGAGCAACAGCAGTATTCATTTTTGAATCGGCTATGCCGAAAGGTGCTTAATTTTTCAAGTGTTTTTTCTGTAGGTAACAGCGCTCAGACAGGTGTTGAGGAGGTACTTGAATACTGGGATAATACTTATGACCCGGAAGTAAGTTCACCGATCAAGCTTATATATGTTGAAAGTATCAGAATCCGGATAAACTGCTTCATCATGCATCATCACTGATCAGAAAGGGATGCAGGATAGCTGCAATAAAAGCAGGGACAACCGAAGCAGGAAGCAGGGCTGCTTCTTCTCATACAGGTGCAATGGCATCATCCGATTCAGCTGTTGAGGCATTGTTCAGGAAAGCCGGTATTGTGAGATGTTCAGGAAGGGAGGAGCTGACAACAGTTGCCTCTGTATTCTTTCATAAGCATCTGAAAGGCAGGAATATTGCAATTATAACCCATGCAGGCGGACCTGCTGTAATGCTTACAGATGCACTTATCGGCCGGAGGGATGAATATTCCAAAGATTACCGGAGACCATCACGATAATCTTCTTGCAATGATGAATCCGGGTGCATCAGCTGATAATCCTATCGATATGATTGCGACTGCAACAAATGATCAGCTCGACAAGGTAATAGAATATGTTGATAAACAGATTCCGGAGATAGATGGGATGAGTGTAATATTCGGAAACAATGGACTGAATGATATGACAGAAATCTATGATCTTCTTCATAAAAAAATTCAGGAGTGCGATAAGCCACTTTATCCGATATTGCCATCAGTTACAAGCTCTTCAAAAGAACTGGAATATTTCCTGAATAAAGGACATGTAAATTTTCCCGATGAAGTTGTTCTTGGCAGGGCACTTACAAAAATTTCCAATACACCATATCCGGCTGAAGAGAAAATTTTCCTTGAGAATATTGATGTTCCGCTTGTAAGGAAGATTATTGATAATGCTCAAAATGGATATCTCGAACCTGCTATGATACAGCAGCTTCTGAATGCTGCCAATATACCTGTTGTAAAAGAAGAATGTGATACAACAAGAAAAGAGCTTCTTTCGGTTGCCGAAAAGAACGGGATATCCGCTGGCTTTAAAGGTTGTCGGACCTGTTCATAAATCAGATGTGGGAGGTGTTACTCTGAATATTAAGATCAGAAAAACATCTTGAAGCTGAATTCAGCAGGATGATGAGGATCAAAGATGTTAAGGCGGTACTGGTGCAGGAGATGCTTTCAGGAACAGAGCTGTTTATCGGAGCAAAATATGAACCGCGATTCGGACATATAATTCTTTGCGGTCTCGGAGGGATATTTGTTGAGGTTCTGGGTGATGTATCATCAGGTCTTGCACCACTTACTTTCAATGAAGCTGAATCGATGATAAGAAGTCTTAAGAGCTATAAGATTATCCATGGTACGCGGGGGAAACAGGGAATAAATGAATCAAAATTTGCTGAAATAATTGTCAGGCTTTCAAGCTTATTACGATATGCAACTGAAATAAAAGAGATGGACCTCAATCCGCTGATCGGCAGTACCGATAGAATTACAGTTGTCGATGCAAGGATAAGAATTGAAAAATGATTTTCACTGATACTATTCTTATAAGCTGCAAAATAATTTTTATATTCGGAACTTTATTTTATATAAATAATATTAAACAAATGATTATTCCATCAGTTATCTGTTTTTCTTGAAAACAAATCAGGACGGCTTACCGAAGTTCTTGAGGTTCTCGGGGAGGAGAATATCAGGATAACTGCTTTAAGTGTTGCAGATACTGCTGAATTTGGTATTTTACGTCTTATTGTTTCAGATCCTGAAAGAGCAAGAGATATACTGAAAGGAACATCACTTCACGGTTAATCTTACAGAAGTGATATCTGTGATTGCTCCCAATGAAGCAAAACATTATGCAAAAGTCCTTAAGGATCTTGTCTGATCTTGATATAAGTGTCGAATATACATATGCATTTTCAACAGGAGAAAAATCGATTATTATTCTGCGTTGCAGCGATAATGAGGAGGCAATAAATGCTCTTAAAAGCCATGAAATGGAATTGCTGAAAGCAAGTGATTTATATAAAATCTGAATTCAATAACAAAGTAAACAGGGAATTGTAAAATATAAATGGAAATATGGAACCGCCATTTCGAATGTATGGATCGGGATGGACTTAAGAAAGTTCAGAGTGAAAGACTCAGGGAGACAGTTGAAAGAGTATATTTCAATGTTCCTTATTACAGCAACAAAATGCAGGAGGCAGGATTGGGTCCTGAAAGCAATCAACTCAATCGATGATCTTGCAAAAGTTGCCATTCACAACAAAACAGGATCTCAGGGATAATTATCCTTTCGGATTATTTGCTGTTCCAATGAGTGAGATAGTGCGTATTCATGCTTCTTCAGGCACAACAGGAAAACCAACTGTTGTAGGTTATACCCGCAATGATATTGCCACCTGGTCGGAAGTAATGGCCCGTACACTGACCAGTGCCGGTGCAAACAGGAATGATTTCATTCAGATAGCTTACGGTTACGGACTTTTTACAGGTGGCCTTGGGCTTCATTACGGAGGTGAAAAGATAGGTGCATCCGTAATTCCTATTTCAGGAGGGAATACTACCAGGCAGATACAGCTTATGCACGATTTCGGGAGCAACTGTTCTTGCATGTACTCCCTCATATGCATTATATCTTGCCGAAGCAATCCAGGAAAGCGGGATAAACCGTGAGGAACTGCAAACTTAAGGTAGGTGTTTTCGGCGCTGAACCATGGACAGAAAACATGAGAAGGGAGATCGAAGAGAAACTCAAGGATAAAGGCAATCGATATTTATGGATTAAGTGAGGTTATTGGTCCGGGTGTGGCAAGTGAATGTCTGATACAGGATGGACTTCATATAAATGAAGATCATTTCTATCCCGAAATTATTGATCCTGAATACACTTGAAGTGTTGCCTGAGGGTACAGTCGGTGAACTTGTATTCACAACAATTACAAAGGAAGGATTACCCCTTATCCGTTACCGAACACGCGACCTTACACGACTAAAATATGAAAAATGCAAATGCGGACGGACTATGGTAAGGATGGAAAAATGTCTGGGAAGAAGCGATGATATGCTGATAATCAGGGGTGTTAATCTTTTCCCTTCACAGATTGAGACCGTACTGCTTGAAATGAGTGAAATTAAACCTCACTACCTGATAATTGTCGACAGGATCAATAACCTTGATACTCTTGAACTGAAAGTAGAAGTAGATGAGGTTTTTTTTCAGGATAAGATCAGCCAGCTTGCAGGCGCTCAGGAGAAAGCTGCAGGATAATCTGGAAAACACTATTGGCCTTGCGATAAAGGTAACACTTGTTGAACCAAAGACAATTGAAAGGAGCGAAGGCAAGGCAAAGACGGGTTATTGATAAGCGAAAATTCTGATATTATTATTACTTCATGGACACTATTACCGATATCAGGCTGAAATAATATATGAAGTCTTGCAGTGGAGATACGGACATTCCATCGGTTGGTTCTGCCTCCATCCGCGAAATATCTTTCGCTTGTTAGACCTTATTGAAAGAAAGACACGGAATCAAGTTTGTAAGAATGGAAATGGGAGTGCCCGGGTCTGCCCACTCCGCCAGTTGGAATTGAGGCTGAAATAGCTGCTCTGCAGAGGGGAGTTGCATCATTATATCCTGAAATCGGAGGGATACCATCTCTTAAGGAGGAATCATCCAGATTTATAAAGCTATTTCTCGATGTCGATATAAATCCGGAAGGCTGCATCCCTACAGTCGGCTCAATGATGGGAGCCATGCTCAGCTTTATGGTGGCAAACAGCAATGACTGCAGCAAAGAAGGAACACTATTTCTTGATCCCGGATTTCCTGTTCAGAAACAACAGGTAAAAATGCTCGGACACGATTATCTTTCATTCGATATTTATGATTACAGGGGTAAAAAACTCAAGGCCAAAACTGGAATCATTTCTTGAATCGGGCAAGATATCATCTATTCTTTATTCAAATCCGAATAATCCTGCATGGATATGTCTTAATGACGAAGAGCTTGCCATTATCGGTGAACTTTCCCGGAAATATGATGTTATTGTCATTGAAGATCTTGCATATTTCGGAATGGATTTCAGAAAAGATTATTCAAAACCGGGTGTTGCCACCATTTCAGCCTACTGTGGCACACTATACCGATAATTATATACTTCTTATCTCCAGTTCCAAAATATTCAGCTATGCCGGACAGAGAATAGGATTAATGGCAATATCGGATGCACCTTTACAACAGATCGTATCCTGACCTGTTGAGATATTATACATCTGATAAGTTCGGCCATTCGGTTATTTTCGGTGCACTATACGGTATATCGGCAGGAGTGGCACATTCAGTGCAATATGGTCTGGCCGGATTCTCAAAGCAGTTAATGACGGCACATATAATTACCGCGATGATGTTATAGAATATGGTGAAAGGCCGCGGACAATGAAGAAATACTTTTTATCCAAATGGTTTTAAAATTGTTTATGACACAGATCTTGATGAGCCTGTTGCTGATGGATTCTATTTTACAATAAGTTACCCGGGAATGTCGGGAAGGGAATTGTTGCAGGAACTTTTAAATTATGGAATAAGTGCAATTACGCTTGACATAACAGGAAGTGAAAAGAAATGAAGGTTTGAGAGCATGCGTTTCAATGGTACCACGGGATCAGTTTCGTGAACTGGAAAAACGTCTTAAAAAATTCAACAAAAATCATCCGGTTTAAAAATTAATATCTAATGTTATGGCAAAGATAAAAGGAAGTATAGTTGTAGATGTTGAAAGATGTAAAGGGTGTGAGGTCTGTAGGTCTCTTGTCCGACAGGTACCATCGCAATGGCAAAGGAAGTAAACACAAAGGATATTTCTATGCATATCCGGCAAATCCCGAACTGTGCATCGGTTGTGCCAATTGTGCCATTGTTTGCCCCGATGGAGTGATAACGGTTTATAAAACAAAAATTTAGCTTCTTCATGGAAAAGGAATTACGACTGATGAAAGGTAATGAAGCGGTAGCTGAAGCTGCTATCCGGGCTGGTGCCGACGGATATTTCGGTTATCCTATCACTCCCCAGAGTGAGATACTGGAATATCTCATGGAAGCAAACCCACAGGAAACAACCGGGATGGTCGTACTGCAGGCTGAAAGCGAGATTGCTGCAATAAATATGGTTTACGGCGGGGCAGCATGCGGAAAGAAAGTAATGACAACATCTTCTTCACCCGGAATAAGCCTGAAACAGGAGGGTATCACATATATTGCCGGCGCCGAACTGCCATGCCTGATCGTCAATGTCGTCAGGGGAGGCCCGGGGCTTGGAACAATCCAGCCGGCACAGACAGACTATTTTCAGGCGGTGAAAGGCGGCGGACATGGCGATTATCACCTGATAGTTCTTGCTCCGGCATCAGTACAGGAAATGGCCGATTTTGTCGGACTCGGATTTCGAGCTTGCATTTAAATACCGTAATCCTGTGATGATGCTATCCGACGGTGCAATAGGGCAGATGATGGAAAAAGTATGGCTCAGCCCCTCGAAGGAAAGATCTAAAACGGTTCCGGAATGGGCAACCACAGGAAAACCTCCCACACGGAACAGGAATATAATTACTTCTCTTGATCTGGATCCGGACTGCTCAGGAAAGATTTAACCATGAAGCTCATGGCCAAATATAATGAGATCAGAGAGAAAGAGGTCCGGTATGAGGAATTTCAGTGCGAAGATGCAGAATACCTTCTCGTAGCTTACGGAACCAGTGCAAGAGTTTGTCAGAAATCTGTTCAGCTCGCCAGTGAAAGAAGGATTAAAGGTCGGACTGCTGAGGCCGATAACCCTTTTCCCATTCCCGTCAAAAAGGATCGGCGAACTTGCCGGAAAAGTCAAGAATTATACTGTCAATTGAAATGAGTGCCGGACAGATGGTTGAAGATGTACTGCTTATCGGTGAACGGCAGGACACCCGTTAATCATTTCGGCAGGATGGGAGGTATGGTGACCACACCCGAGGAAGTTGTTGAATTTCTGAAATCAAAAATAATAGGAGGCTGAGAAATGACGGAAGCTACAGGAATTAAAGATATATATAAAACCTGAGAACCTGGTTTATAAAAGGACCGGGATAATGACCGACAATGTTCTTCACTATTGTCCGGGTTGCGGTCATGGCACAGTACACAGGATCCTTGCAGAGATCATTGAGGAGGAGGGCCTGCAGTCGACGGCAATAGGTATATCGCCTGTCGGCTGTTCAGTGTTTCTGTATAATTACCTTGATATCGACTGGCAGGAAGCAGCTCATGGCCGGGCTCCGGCACTCGCAACAGCAGTAAAAAGACTTTGTCCCGATAAATTTGTGTTTACCTACCAGGGCGACGGAGATCTTGCAGCAATAGGGACATGCGGAAACAATCCATGCCTGCAACAGGGGAGAGAATATCCTTATAATCTTCATCAATAACGGTATCTACGGGATGACAGGAGGGCAAATGGCTCCTACGACACTTCCCGGAATGAAATCATCAACATCACCTTATGGAAGAGATGTCAAAACTGATGGGAAACCCTTTGAAAATGACTGATATAGTGGCAACACTTCCCGGTACATATTATGTTACACGGCAGAGTGTCCATACTCCGGCCAATGCACGAAAAACTAAAAAGGCAATCAGGAAAGCTGTTCAATACCAGAAGCTCAATAAAGGAACCTGTTTTATCGAGATTGTATCAAATTGTCCTTCGGGATGGAAAATGACACCCGTTGAGTCGAATAAATGGATGGAAGAAACTATGTTTCCTTATTATCCTCTTGGAGATCTGAAAGTCCGGCGGAAGAGGCCACTCAAAAATCGTAAACAGCGAAAAAAATGACTGAAGAAATTATTATTGCCGGATTCGGAGGACAGGGGGTCCTGTCGATGGGTAAGATAATGGCATATTCCGCTGTTATGCAGGATATGGAGGTAAGCTGGATGCCGTCGTACGGTCCAGAAATGAGAGGGGGAACTGCCAATGTAACAGTAATACTGAGCAGCGAAAGGATAAGCTCTCCGATCGTGAGGAATTTTGATACGGCTATTATCCTTAACCAGCAGTCGCTCGATAAATTCGAGAAATTCGTAAAACCCGGAGGGGTACTTATATATGACAGTAACGGAATAACACGGCACTCCTGAAAGGAAAGATATAAGCATTTACAGCGTTGATGCTGCTGAAGAGGCTGGCAGAATGAATAGCCCAAAGACATTCAATATGATAGTTCTCGGGGGATTCCTGAAGGTAAAACCTGATCCTCAGGATCGAAAATGTTATTGAAGGATTAAAGAAATCTCTCCCGGAAAGATATCACAACCTGATCCCGATGAATGAAAAAGCGCTTCAGCGGGGAATGGAGATAATTGCACGGGTCTAAGATAGCTTAGCTCGGCTCAGGGCTCAGAGCAGGGAAGTATGACTAAGAATCCCCTCTTGGGAGGTGCAGGGGTGGGTTTTGAAGCTCAGAGCTATTTTTCGTAAAAATGCATCTCCTCAATATATCTCCAGACCGGTTCGGGAAGAAAGTATGACATGTCCCTTCCTTTCTTTATCCCGTTACGGATAAAGGTTCCGGAGATATCCATAAGTGGCGCCTTTACATAATTGACAGAGGCTTCTGAAAGGATCGTTTCCAGAAGAGGGGAGGAGGGTTTCCTGGCTCCGGGGCGGGGATATACGTAGATCGGACACTTCTTTACAAGTTCTTCTGCATTCTTCCACTTGTGAAGGGTGAAAAGATTGTCTTCGCCCATGACAAGACAGAATTCATGATCCGGATATTTCTCATTCAGATGAGCAAGTGTATCAATTGTATAGGATGGAACCGGAAGCTTGAATTCAATATCGGAGGCTCTCATCCTGTCGTACTTGTCAATAGCAAGATTGACCATGTGCAGCCGCTGGTAATCGTCAAGCAGAGTTGCTTTCTTTTTCAGGGGATTATGCGGACTCACAACAAACCAAATCTCATCCATCGGGGTGAATTCAGTCATATATCCGGCAATTGCAAGATGGCCGATATGCATAGGATTGAAGGATCCGAAATAGAGCCCGGTTTTTTTCATCTCAGTTTTCAATAAAACTTTTTACTATTTCATAAACTTCTTTTTCCGCTATTTCAAGCCTGTCGTTAATTACGATATTGTCGAACTGATCTGCCAGTTTTCATCTCTGTTTGCTGCCTTTTCAACCCTCATCCTTATCTTTTCAGGGTTGTCTGTTCCCCTGATCAGTAACCTCTTTTCAAGTTCGTCGCTGTGAAGGAGGCATGATGAAAATTGAAATAGCTTTCTTTCCGAAGATCTTTTTCAGGTTAATCCCTCCTATAACATCCACATCGAAAAGAACATGATTCCCCTTATTGCCAGATTCTTTCAAGCTCGCTCTTTAGGGTTCCGTAATACTGATCTTTATAAACTTCCTGCCATTCAATAAAATCGTCCTTTTCTTATCCTTTTTCTGAATCTTCCACTGTAAGAAAATAATATTCTTCTCCGTCTTTCTCATTCTCCTCTTGGTTTCCGTGTTGTTGCAGAAACCGAAAATGCAAGGCGGAGTCCCTGTTGAGAAGATACTTGACAATAGTCGATTTCCCTGCTCCCGAAGGAGCTGAATATTATGAGCCTACCATTTTATCCAGCTTCATAAAACATTAAGAGTTTGTTCTTTTATCTTTTCAAGGTCGTCTTTCATCATGACAACCAGTTTCTGAATAGATGCATCATTTGCCTTTGATCCGATAGTATTGATCTCCCTCCCGATCTCCTGGGCAATGAAATTTAAGTGTTTTCCCGTTTGGGGGTGGTGAAGCGATCTTTTCGAGTGAAATACTCACAATGATTTTTCAGTCTGAACCTTCTCTTCGTTGATATCGAGCTTTTCAAGATAAAAGATCAGCTCCTGTTCAAACCTGTTCTTGTCAATATTTTCCCTGTTAAATATTTTCTCAAGAAGCGAGTAGTTAAGTTTTTCCCTTATCCTCACAATTCTTCCCCTTCAAAGGTTCATATTTCATCGAGAATAACCGAATATTCTATCAATGCATGCCTGATAGGTCTTTTTCGAGGGAATTTCCCTCTTCGATCCTGTACATGATCGAGCATGATTCGACGGCTTCATTAAGTTTGTTCCTTACAATGTTCCATTCTTCTTGATGACAGTTCAGGTTTTTCTGTTTTCAGGGTATCGGGAAGACTTCATTATTGTTGAAAGAAGATTTTCATCGAGATTGATATTCAGGTCATCGGCGATATCTTTAAGCTGGTTGTAATAATTTCTTACGATATGCTCTGTTAATAACAGGGACTACTTCACTCATCCAGATTAATCAAATAGATATTCAGAAGTCGATTTTACCCCTTTCGAGTTTCTGACTGAGCAGATTGCTGATCTCAGTATCTTTTTCCTTATATAGCCATGGCAGTTTTGTGTTGATATCGAGTTGTTTGGAATTGAGCGACTTTATCTCGATAGTGATCTTTTTCTGCGGTGTTTCGGCTATGGCTTTGCCATAACCGGTCATGGATTTAATCATTTCCTGCGGATTGTTTAAATTTATAAAATTACATAAAAGTGAAATTACTCCTCCAGCTAAAGCGAATAATCACAATCTTTCGAGTCCGACTGTGAAATGGCGGAGTATGTGGCCTCCTTTTAATCCTAAGCCCTTTACGGATATTCGTTCCTGTTAGGAAAACATTCCCCACAATTGCAGCAACATACTCCATATGACTTAAGTATATACTCTTCTGGGAACAGCGAGCCTTAGAAGTTCAAGTTTAGCGGATATCTGTTTTCGCGGGTTGACCGGATCCGGTCAGCCATCAGGGTTCCCATCTCTGCATCCTCACACCGCCTTCGAGGTATATCTCACATGCAAGTGTCTGTGCCGTAAATTCTTCCTTGGTAATATGCGGAAGGAAACTTATCGCATCGATAAAAACTGCATGGCCCCCAAAGGTTCAATAACGGGAACACCATATGAAATAAGCTGTTCATCCGAGCTTAAGAAACCTGGCCGATACGGACTGGAGATATAAAAAATCGGTGCCGTCATAAAGTCCCCTGGCCAGTGCATTCATATCCCTGCCCGACATACCGCCGTAGGTAATGAATCCCTCATATATTATATTGTATGTGGTTGCCTGCCTGAAAAGATCCTCATCCCTGAAAGCAATAAAACCACCCATATTCACAATTGCATCCTTTTTCGAACTCATAGTCATTGCATCGGCATATGAGAACATTTCGCGTGCTATCTCCCCAATAGTTTTTCCGGCATAACCTTCCTCGCGGGTTTTTATAAATATGCATTTTCAGCAAACCGTGCAGAATCGAGCACTAAGTTTTACTCCGTATTTATCAGCCAAGGCCCTCGACCTCGCGAAGGTTTGCCATACTTACCGGCTGGCCGCCGGAAGTATTGTTTGTTATTGTAATAACAATACAGGATATTTTCTCACGGGGATTACCCTTGAGTACTGTCTTCAAGTTTTTCAGGATCTACATTTCCCTTGAACGGGTGAATGGTTTTTATTTCGGTGGCCTGATCGATTGTACAATCGACGGCGGTGGCCTTCCTGAACTCAATGTGTCCTTTCGTTGTATCAAAATGGGAATTTCCGGGAACAAGATCACCCTCTTTCACCAGAACAGAGAAAAGGACATTTTCTGCTGCCCTTCCCTGGTGTGCAGGGAGGAAATAGTTGAAACCTGTAATATCCTTTATTGCATCTTTAAGTTTGTAGTATGATGAAGCGCCCTGCGTAGCTCTCGTCGCCCAGCATCATCTGCGACCATTGCCTGTCGCTCATTGCGCCGGTACCCGAATCGGTAAGCAGGTCGATAACGACCTGCTCTGAACGGAGGTTGAAAAGGTTCCATGATGCATCCCTAATCCATTTTTCCCTGTCTTCCCTCGAGCTTGTATAAACAGGCTCCGTCATCTTTATCTTATATGGCTCAAATGATGGTAACTTCATATAACTGCGTCTAATCAGGACAATATAATTAACAATCGTAGGGTTCTGAAAATCAACCCTTGCCGCAGCTATTGGATTTTATATAATTCTGAGGAACTCCCTTACAAAATATAACCGACTTGATTACCGTTCTAATTTATTGAATATATTCCAAAACAGTCATTTGTCATTATAAGAAAAGTCCATCTGATAAAGATATACTGAAGGGTAAAAATATAAATATTTTATGATATATTCAACGGATCAAACAAATAAGTAAATAAGACATAATGAATATCAGCGCTTTCAGGTATTGTTTTTTATTTTTCTTAACTGCGGTCGGATTTTCCGGCTTTTCTCAGGATCTATCACAGTCTGACACTATCCGGCTGACATTAAGTGATTCTCTGAAAAAAAGCGGGATAATATTTAGCGGACAGAAAAAGAAACCGGAAATAATTCTTTCGGTTGATGATGCTGTTAAATTTCTTCAGGACAGATCACTTCCAAAATACTGGAAAGACCTTGATGATCCGCTTAGGCTTTCAATACGGCAGCTTGTTTTTAAAGCTTCCAATCCTCCCTGGGATTCCGCAGAGATCTTTATCAGGAAATATCCTTTTAATTCCCTTGATATACCCTGGGAAAAATTCTATGTATGGGAACCTGTAAAGTTTAAAATCCCTGTAATCACTCCTCCGGCATCACCAATACCTGTTGATACACTTGCCCTGTCCGATTCAACACTGACAATTATCCCATCCGATACTACAGGAATAATTGATCTGAAATTACCCTTGAAAGTTCCTCCGACAATGCCTGTGGTAAGTCTGAAAGATACTGTGATACTGGTTGTTGCCGACACACTCAGGGAGGTATCTTCCGACAACCCCGGATTCCCTTTTACCTGGTATGACGCCCCCTTCCAGAGTGATTCAATAAAAGCTGCAGTTAATTCCCTTATGGGTTTTGTACAGGCCCGTGACTCCAGCATTGTTTATTTTACAGGCCTTGGTAACGTTGTAACACCTGTCTGGATCAATTCGCGATCGGGTATGATGCACCGGTACTGGCTCAAAACCGACCTGAAAGATTCAGTTACTGTCTGGATCGGTGCTCAGGACCGGAACACTGTCGGGCTTTACCTCGAGAACGGGGTAAGTTTTTCCCGGCCGGTAAAACAGGGGTATAACTCCGCCGCACGAATTGAGGTTAAGGAGATAGATAAATCAAAGCTGCTGGCTGTAAAAAAAATAATCATAAAACCACAGCAGTGGAAATATCATTCAGAAGCCTCATTCGCACTTAACCAGGCTTCGCTTACCAATTGGGTGAAAGGGGGAGAAAGTAATATCTCAACATCATTCGATATAACAGGATATGCTGATTATTCAAACAAGCCATATAACATCACTTCGAATAATTTTGCCAGGATCAAATATGGTCTCGTTGCATCGGGTGATAAGGGTGTAAGGAAGAGCCTCGACCTTCTTGAAACAAATTCAAAAATCAATCACAAGGCATTCGGAAAATTTGATTTCAGCGGTATCCTCCTCTTTAAAACCCAGATCGCAAAGGGATTTAACTATCCGAACGATTCAGTGGCCGTGTCAAAATTTTATGAATCCCGGGATTCTCACTCTTGGTATCGGGCTTGATTATAAGCCAAATAAGAATACTTCAATAAACTTCTCACCCATATCTTATAAAGGCACATACGTGCCGGATACAGCATATCGAACAGACAAAATATGGTATTGCAGCAGACAGGAGATCGAAAAATGAGTTTGGTGCCAGCTTTATGATAAGCAATGTGTACAAACCAAATTCAGAATGTGGCAATAACAAACAGGTTGCAGCTTTTTACAAATTATATAAATAAACCTCAGAATATCGATATTGACTGGGAAATGATTGTTACGGCAAAGCTGAACTGGTTCACCGATGTGAGATTTAATACACATCTGATCTTTGATGATGATACAAAAACCCCGACTTATGATAAGGAAAATAAACCTGTCCTCGGGCCCGATAACCAGATCAAAAAAACTGCCAGGATACAATTCAGGGAATTACTCGGGTTCTCTTTTATTTTCAGGTTCTAGAGATTTTTGAAATATCCTCCACTTCTTAAGGATCCGGCCGTTTACTCTTTCACATTCGGAACGCATCCTTGTATTGGTCTCGAGAACAAGATGGACATCTATAGTCTCCATTTGTGATTTGATGCTTGATTCAAGGATCTTTACCGCCATAAGGACATCTATACCCTGGCCCCTGAACGACTTCCTGACTCCGCCCAGCATCATCAGCAGATTCCTGGTCCTTTTAGCCTCACCTAATATTTTCAGAAAACCGAACGGGAACATTCTCCCCCTGGCTGCCTGTATCCCGGGACTCATGTCAGGTATACCGATGGCAAATCCTACTATTTCTCCTTTGGCCTCAACAAGTTTGACGAACCGGGGATCAATTATCATCATATAGCGATCGGCCAGGTCCTTTTTTTCCTTGTCTGTAAGAGAAACAAAACCATATATTTCCTGGAAAGCCTCATTCATGAGGTTAAGTGCAGGAAGTATATATGGGTTGAGCTCTTTTTTTGCGGTGAACTCAAGAATTTTAAATTCTTTATTATTTGCTACCCTCGAAAGTACTTTTTTATAAATAACGGGCAGTTCTTCAGGTATTTGAATCTTATAGTTTACAAGATCAACTTTCTTTTCGTATCCTTCACGTTCAAGCAGTTGCGGCATATATGGTGAATTGGTTGCCGCAACGATGAATTTCGGAAATTCAAATCCTTCGATCTGGAAACCCTGAGGATCTTTATCAGAAAATCCAAGAGGACCAATCATCTTAACCATTCCATTACTCCGTGCCCAATCTTCTGCCTTTGATATCAGGGCATGAAAAACTTCCGGATCTTCATAACATTCCATAAAGCAAAACCGTCCGTGATGTTCTTTATGGATATCATTATACCTCCTGTTGATAATTCCCATTATCCTCCCAACAGGCTTATTTCCCCTCCAGGCGAGATAAAGAACTGTGTCGGCATACTGGTACGACTTGTTTTTCTTTTTGTTAAACAGCTCCCATTCATCAATATAAATAGGCGGAAGCCAATTGGAGTCATCTTTATGAACCTTTTCAGGAAGATATATGAACTCTCTGAGGTCCTTTTTTGTAACAACCTCTTTAACAACCACGTCACCCATTCGATTTCCTGTTATAATCCGGATTAATATTCAACAAGTATATAAAAAATTCCGATTAGATTTACGTTGACAGATTATAAAACAATTTGGTTTTCAACTTTTTTACCCCGACCCTAAAGGGAGACAATTATAAGGTCGCAGATTACAAATGCTGCAAAAAGAATACTTGCAATACCATTGGTCGTTCCAAAAGCCAGATTAACCCTGCTGAGATCATCATTTTTAACTATAAGATGCTGGTAAACCAGTAATGAAATAAATATTGCAGCTCCTGCCCAGAACAGGAACCCGCCTTTGCCTGAGAGTCCTGCAATGATTACCAGGATGAAAGTTATAATATGAATTATGACTGAAACAACTATGGCTTTTGGGACTCCGACAGAAGCAGGTATTGAAAACAGATTATTTTCCCTGTCAAATGAATCATCCATCAATGAATAGATGATGTCGAATCCGCTTACCCAGGTCAGTACAATAAAGTGAATAGATTACCGGGAGAAGCGAAAACTGGCCTGTGACAGATATATAAGCGCCAATCGGGGCAAGACTCAGACCCAGCCCGAGGATGAAATGACAGAGTGAGGTAATTCGTTTTGTAAGGCTATATCCCAGGATTATTGCCAGGGCGACGGGTGCAAGAAAAAGAGTGAGCCTGTTTATAAAGCCTGTAGTAATAATAAAAAATGCTGAATTAATTATTACAAAAACAATTGCAGATGCCGGACTGATCTTTCCCGAAGGTATTTCCCTGTTCCTGGTTCTTGGATTCAGAGAATCATAACGCTGATCGGCAATCCTGTTAAAACCCATTGCTGCATTTCTTGCAAAGATCATACAAAGGATTATCAATAACAGGAGCCTCAGACTGAATTCCTCATTGCCCTGTGTTACTGCAATCGTAAACCCGATCAGGGCAAATGGCATGGCAAATACAGTATGGCTGAATTTAACGAGTGAGAGATAATTTTTTATTGACCTCAGAAAAGCGCTCATTGATTGATAAGCTTCCTGTAAGCTTCATAATTCTCATCGTCATAAGCGACAAAAATGACTTTTTCCGGAACAGTATGTTTTCTTAAGGAATCTTTTTGTCTCATTATATGCTATCAATGCTGCCAGATCTTTCGGAAATCCGTACATGCCTGTCGAGATTGCCGGGAAATGCGATTGTTTTCAGCTTTTTCTTATTTGCCAGCTCAAGGCTCGACTGATAACAAGAAGCAAGCAAGGTCCGTCTCATTATTATTCCCGCCATGCCATACCGGGCCAACAGTATGGATTATATGTTTGGCTTTCAGGTTATAGCCTTTTGTCATTTTGGATTCTCCTGTTTTACAGCCATCCAGTACTCAGGCACTCTGCATAGAGCTCAGGCCCGGCTGCCTTATGAATAGCCCTGTCTACACCTCCGCCTCCGAGAAGTGAGTTGTTTGCTGCATTTACGATAGCATCGACATCCAGAGTCGTGATGTCGCCTTTTATCAGTTCGATTCTTTCATTAAAAATTTTTCCATCATCTTATACTTGCATTAAGTTCTTTTTCAAAAGCATTGATCAAATTATTAATTGTTTTTTCAATATGTCTTGTCAGTAAGTGTTTTCAGATCGTCCCTCAGAATGAAGCTGACCGCATAGGATTTTTTATTCAACCCAGATTGAATCACTTTCATATACATCAAAAAGATCAACATTTTTCAGAATGTATTTTTCTGTTCTGAAAGCAATATCCCTTATCTGTCCGAACTTTACTTCCTTATCGAGAAGCAGGGCAAGGTCTCTTCTTACCCAGGGATACTTTGGAAGCTCATGGTATGAAACAGTGTGGTTTTTAACGAGTTTCATCAACAGATCCCAGTCAATATGCGCATAATAAACATCCTGGCCGATATCAAATTTATCAAGAAATACCCGGATATCTTACCCGCTTCGGCAATTAATTTATTATCTGATAAATATGTTATTGATTCAGAAAAATATTTTTTGTTGCTTTCACCTGAGTGCAGATCCACCGGATTGAAGTCCAAGCCTGGCAAGCACCATTTCGACAGTTGCTTTGATATTAAAGAAATCGGTAGGGATGGTTTTGTAATTCCAGCGCTGTTTACCCCTGTTGCCCGAAATGAAATATATCGAGGGATTTATTTTCTATATAATCACTGACTGCCGGAATGGATTTTCCTGATTTCTGGTGAAATAGCAGTTGCCGAATTCATATAGTTTCAGGTCGGCATTCTGACGGTTTATATTCCAGGCTACAGAGCTTAGTCCTCCGAAAAGAAGAGACTGCCTCATTGCATTAAGATCGGAACTGAGCGGATTTGCCAGCATTACAAGCTGGTCCCTGTCAAATTCTTCTGTCTCGTAAAATGATCGCCGGATTAAGCGAGTTGCACATTATTTCAGCAAAGCCGTTCGCAGTAAGCATATCAGCGATTAGTGTTCCGAAGCTTTTCCCTGTCTGGCTTTTCAGGATAATACAGTGTTGAATTCACATGATCATCAATTTCAACATTATTATATCCGTAAATTCTCAGTATTTCTTCGATAACATCAGCTTCGCGGTGGACATCAACCCTGTAAAGCGGGATTTCAAGGTCAAGACCATCGGCGGACTCATTCAGGATGTTCATATCCAGAAGGCCTGATTATCTTTTTGATTGTCTCAGGTTCAATCTTTTTCCCAATAAGTCTGGTAATATTCTTATAGCTGATTTTTATCTGCACCCTGTTTATCTTTTCGGGATAAACATCCACAATGCCTGAGGAAATCTTTCCTCCTGCTATTTCCCTTATCAGGATTATTGCCCTTTTAAGGGCCCAGACGGTTCTTCAGGATCAGCACCTCTTTCGAACCTGAACGAAGCATCAGTATTCAGACCGTGCCGTCTTGCGGTTTTTCTGATAGAAACAGGATTGAAATATGCACTTTCGAGAAAGATATTTTTCGTTGTTTCAGTAACACCTGATTTTATACCCCCGAATACACCTGCAATACACATACCTTCATTAACATTGCAGATCATCAGGTCTCTTGATGAGAGTGTCCTTTCCATCCCGTCGAGTGTGATGAACTTCGATTTGTCAGGCAGGTTGCGGATGATCACTTTCTTCCCGTCAATCCTGTCGGCATCGAAAGCATGCAGTGGCTGCCCGATCTCATGCTGAACGAAATTGGTAATATCCACTACATTGTTGATGGGATTGAGCCCTATCGCTCTCAGTTTGTTTTTAAGCCATTCAGGTGATTCGGCAATTCTTACCCCGCTGATTGTTATTCCGGAATACCTGGGGCAATCAATTGTGTTTTCAATGATAACCTCATAAGGATTGTCATTATTGTCGGGTTTGAAATTATCGAGCGACGGAAGTGATGCTTTTTCTTGTAAGTCCTTCATTGATATTCAGATAAGCAGCAAGATCCCTTGCAACGCCGAAATGGCAGCCGCTGTCGATCCTGTTCGGGGTAAGCCCGATCTCAAAAACAGTATCCTTTACAATTTTAAAATATTCCGATGCCGGCGTTCCCGGAACAGCATCTTTCATCGAGAACCATTATTCCTTCATGTAATGATCCGAGTCCCAGTTCATCTTCGGCACATATCATTCCCTCAGAAAGTTCGCCCCTTATCTTTGATTTTTTTATTTCAAATGATTCATTCCCTTTAAAGACAAAAGTGCCCTGAATAGCCACAGGGACTTTCTGTCCGGCAGCAACATTGGGAGCACCGCAGACTATCTGAAGCGGATCCGAAGTTCCGATATTCACAGTGGTAACAGAAAGCTTATCGGCATCCGGATGTTTCTTACAAGTCAGTACCTCGCCTATCACAACCCCTTTCAGTCCTCCTTTGACAGATTCCCATTCCTCCATTGATTCTACCTCCAGACCAATACCTGTCAGGATAGCTGATAATTTTTGTGGTTCGATATCGATATCGAGGTAATCTTTGAGCCAGTTGTATGAGATCTTCATGGTTGTACTTAACAGACCGCAAAAGTAAGAATTTTAGAAAATGTTTTAAGCCTTGCAGGTTATTTCGACAGAGAAATTATGATCGTGCATCTTTTTCCGGCAGGTAAGGTGGCCTGGAACTGGTCACGGCTTTGATTGGATGGCAACCCTTCCAGGGTTGGTAGAATGGGGTGGTATGCCTACCCGGTGTGGGACCCGGGCTACTGGAAGTTGACACCGCTGGTGTCCCGGAGAAGGCAATAAACATTCTCCGGTATTTTTTGTTAAATCCAGTAAGTCCAAATTATCTGAAAACTTTATAATCATTTAAAATTAAACAGAATGAAAGTTTTTTACACATTAATGCTTGTTGTATTAGTTTCAGCAGGGTTATATGCTCAGTCGCCTCAGCTTATTAGTTATCAGGCAGTTATCAGGGATGCAGCCGGTACTCTTGTTCGTGACCGGGAAGTTGGAATAAGAATACAGATTTTAAGCACATCTGGAACCGGTCCGGCAGTATATACTGAAGAACATTCACCAACGACAAATGTGAATGGACTTGTAAGTCTTGATATAGGTGCAGGAACACCTGTTGCAGGAACTTTTACCGGTATTGACTGGTCAGTCGGACCATATTTTATCAAAGTGGAAGCTGATACTGAGGGTGGTACAAATTATACTATTGCAGGTGTAAGCCAGATACTGAGTGTACCCTATGCTTTGCATGCAAAAACTGCTGAAATGTTAAAACCCCATTTCATTGGTGAAAATTTTGGCGGCGGGATTGTTTTTCATCTCTATGATAATGGTCAGCATGGTTTAATTGCAGCCCCATATGATCTGACCACAGGTATCAGATGGCATGCCGGAGGCGAAACAGGCATATATACTCCGACAATGGCAAAAGGTGACGGAATTAATTCAGGTAAAGTGAACACTGTCATCATAATTGCTGTCCAGCTGGATGGTGACGGTGCAACTTATGCTGCAAGAATGAGTAACGAATATTCTGTAACCCCGGGTTCGGCTTATGGCGACTGGTATCTGCCTTCAAAATCCGAGTTGAATCTGCTGTTTCTGCGGCAGGAAATAATCGGTGGCTTTGCTGTCGGTTCTTACTGGAGTTCCACGGAAGCAAATAATCCCCAGGCCTGGAGCCAGGACTTTAACACCGGGTTGCAATCCCAGAGTACAAAGAATAATACTTTCCGGGTGAGGGCGGTAAGAGCTTTCTGACCAGGATAATTCATGCAGAAGACCCCTGCCTGACCGACGTCAGTCGGCCAGGGAAGTCCGGAGTCCGGAGTCCGAAGTAAGATATAAGAATTATTGTATTAACCCCCATTATTCTTGCATCTGACTTTTTTCTTCCGACTTCTGACTTCGGACTTCCGACTTATTGTCGGGGGATTGAAAGTTTAAATCCTGTTTTGTTGAGTTCCTGGTCAAAATTGGGGTCATAGTTTTGATAATCTGAATAGACTATCTCTCCCAGATTATTGACCCATCTGTATTTCCAGTGGTTAGTATCGGTTTCAGTATTTCCGGTGATAGGATTCTTATATTCATTTTGGTCAGTGAGGTTCAGGTACATGTCTTTATTAATCTCAGAATTTGTTCTTCTGTGATTGTCATTGATCAATTTATCGATAGCCTGTATTTCCTGTTGGGTAAGGAGTATTTGTCCGGCCCGTTTGCGCTGATTGTTTGCCTCATCTGCTACCCAGCCGGTACGCCAAATGCCTGAGTTTTGAATTACGCTCAGTATTGGTTCCCACTTATCCAATTCACCAAATGGTGCCCTGAAAAGCATTGTTGTCCTGTTTTTCCACATACCGGCTCCGTTGACGCCATAATCTTCAATGACGGTGATCATGCGTTCATGGTATTTGGTACCTCTTTCGGTATAGGTGTATTCAAGCATGCCTGCCTGGTAAGACATGTTAGTGACAGTTTTCAGACCGGGATCGACACTCTGTATGAATAATCCTGCCAGTTCGGGAAGAGGCTTCTCTGATATGACATTTATATTTACAGCTTCAGGATGTGAATAAGGTATGGCTACTTCCAGAATAAATCTCTGTGGAGATCTTTTCCTTCTTACAAGCATATTATTGAATACAGATCCTTCGGGATATCCGAAAGCTCTTGATTGATCAAGACACATCATTTCAGGAAGCCACCGGATCATAACACTTCCGTTTGAGTTATTCTTCACTGCCATGTCAAATTTACAATCGACCATATTGCTGGCCCCGGCGATCTGATCAGACAACAGTCTTATAGCACCCCCTTCTATTGTCCATCCGGATGGAACAAGGAGACTGAAGGCTTTTTCACGTGGTTCATCCAGACGCTTGAAATATACTCCCTGAGACTGTCCTGAAACATAAATGTTAGTTGACAGCATCCAAAGAACTGACAGATAACGGATCGTTTTCATATTAAGCTTTAAGAATCTAAATTTACGAATTCATATTTAGAATAGGAAAAATTTGACTCGCATGATTCTTTTTCGTAAATTTCATAAGTAAATCATTTCTAATAAATTATCAAATATATCTCTTTTATGAAGACTAAAATGTATTTTTTGAGATCAGGTGTAATTTTAATTACAATGGTACTATCTGCTCAACTGATTAGTATTCAGGCTCAGGAATCTGAATATAAGGACACTCCCTGGTTCTCGGGGATGCCCAACTACTCTATTTATGAAGGTGAAGAAGTTGAATTTGACAGCTATAATTTTTTCAACGGAAAGAACTGTACAACCGTTGAAGGAAAGAAATTTAAAAGGACTTATGCATTAAAGGAAGATGCGCAGAAATCGAGCGTTATTCAGATAATGCGTAATTATTCAAACGCTATAAAAAGCATGGGGGGGACTGTTATTTACGAGGGAATGCCTCAGAATGCAAATTGTGCGGATAATAACGGCTTAAATATGGTGATAGGGAAGGCTGTTAAAGGTGCAGACGAATTATGGGTAGAAGTGGTAACACTCGGAGGAGATGACTTTTACCTTACTATCATATTAAAGGAGTTGATGAAGCAGGATGTCACAGCTAATGATATGTTTGAAGCCCTGAACCGTGACGGTCATATCGCCCTTTACATAAATTTTGACTTCGGCAAGTCAGCTATCAGGGATGAATCCAAACCAGTCATAGATCAGATTGTCCAGATGCTGAAGTCAAATCCGGACCTGAAAATCGGAGTGGAAGGGCACACTGATAATGTAGGGACTCCTACATCAAACAAAACCCTCTCCGAGGCAAGGGCAAAGTCCGTGGTTTCTGCAATCGTTGCCCAGGGAATTTCTACTGACCGTCTAAGTCCTGGGGGTTTGGCCAGGATAAACCCATAGCAGACAATAATACCGAGGAAGGAAGGGCAAAAAACAGAAGGGTAGAATTAGTTAAAAGATAACCCTGGAGTCGGGAACTTGTCAGAACATTGAACCGGGCTCCTGCAATCTCTTTGAATCTTGAAGAAAGACTCATTAACAATTAATGATTTAATACAATGAAAAAGCTATTCTCTTTAACCTTTGTAATCCTTCTGACACTGCAGACGTCAGGTCAGTATATTGACCTTAAACAACTCAAAGATGCAGGGATAGATATCAATCAATCTCCGCCTCAGGATCTTCTTCAACTGGGCATAGGTAATTGTGATCTGGATATTATTAAATCAGCAATCGCAAAAGGAGCTGATGTAAACAAGCAATTTGAAGGAGCCGGTATTTCGACATTTCCTCTTTGTTCGGCTATTGGAGCAGCATCCGGCGTAATGCTTCCGGCTGATTACAGCATGATAGCAAATCAGGTACTTGAAGGGGGATCTGATGTCTATTCGGGCCGGTCAGTCAGTGATTTACGCCGTGACTATATAGAGATCATCAGGTTTCTTTTACAAAATGGTGCAAAAGCTAATATTTCATCTGATTTTGATTCGGACAATATTCCTTTACTTATTTCTGCTAAGAACCATGATATTGAAATTATCAAACTGCTTCTGGATTTTAAGGCTGATCCTGATATCAGTGATGATAAGGGAATGACGGCACTTCATTTACTCGGCGAACCTGTTGCTGTGCCCCTTCCATATAAGAATTCCCCGGAGATAGCAAAGTTGTTAATATCAAAAGGGGCTAAGATGAATAAAGTTCATTTAACTGGTGAGACACCTCTGGCATTTGTAAAATCAATGCTTAATATAATCCAATCACCGGAAGCTTCGTACTGGAGAGATCTTCCTTTTTATAATGAACTTGTCATCAGTTTTAAAAGCCTGATTGAGATTTACAGCAAATAAATATCTACGTGTTAAAATACATATTTTAATACGTATTTTAATGGCTATGTTATGAATTATGCAACATTGCTAATATATATTAACCTCATACATAGCTTATTGGACAGAGGGTTAATATCCCTATCCCAGACCTCGCCCCAGTGGAAGGAGCGCAAAGCCTCCCGCTTAAGGCGGGACGGGAAAGGGGGTTTAAGCAGAATAGTTGCGTTACAAATCATTACATAGCCATTTTAATACGTAGATATTTTACAAGCGACAACTAATCAGAGACTTATATTAACGATTAATATTCAGTATATCATCAACTATAAAGAGGTATGCTAGCCTGCCTGACCTCTTTCGCCCTATGGGGCTTAGGGCAGGTAACGCCTACAAGGCCGTAGACCCTACATACTTTAAAGGAGGGCAACGCCCTGCGGAAAGAACTGCCTCATCTGCCCCCAAGCCCCGTAGGATCGGAATAAGATACTTTCAAAGATACTTCTCGTCATAAGCTATCTGATATTCCTCCAGGAGTTGTTTATACTCAGTTAGAAACTGTACTTTTTCGTGATGCTTTTTCTGGTTTTTAATGTAGTTTTTCACCACATCAACTAATGAGTTACTTACTGAGAAACCTCCGTATCCATCCTGCCAGTGGAAGTTGCTATACTCCGGTCCCTTTGTTTTGATCCATTTCGAAGAGCTTTTCTTAACCTCCTCCACAAGATCAGCAGGCGCCATGGTTTTTGGTAATGTACACAGCAGATGCACATGATCAGATGTCCCACCAATCTGAATAGGTATTGATTTGTAGTTTCTGAGTATCCCTCCCATGTAGGAATACAATTCATCCTGAGTTTTTTCTTGGATGAACTTTACATTGTTTTTTGTGTGAAAAACAATGTGGGTGTAGAATTGCACGTAGGATTGAGACATTTTTGTTTTGTTTTATCAAATATAAAGATTAATACGAAAGTCAGGAAAGTTATATGATACAATATTGCGCCCCTACGGGGCTCGAGAAGCTTAGGGGATTAATCGACAGGGCGTTGCCCTGTCTTGATATCTTTCGCCTCTACGAGGCTCCAGTTAAAGCAAGCACCGCCCTTCGGAAGGTCCACCACAGATACCCCCAAGGCCGTAGGCCTTACATACCCTAAAGCAGGGCATCGGCCTGCGGAAAAGAGCCACCAACAGGTACCACCAAGGCCGTAGGCCTTACATACCCTAAAGCAGGGCACCGCCCTGCGGAACGAACAGGTACCACGAAGGCCGTAGGCCTTACATACCTTAAAGCAGGGCATCGCCCTGCGGAAAAGCCACCACAGGTACCACCAAGGCCGTAGGCCTTACATACCCTAAAGCAGGGCACCCGCCCTGCGGAAAGAACAGGTACCCCCAAGGCCATAGGCCTTACATACCCTAAAGCAGGGCACCGCCCTGCGAAAGAAACAGGTACCACCAAGGCCGTAGGCCTTACATACCCTAAAGCAGGGCACCGCCCTGCGGAAAGAAACAGGTACCCCCAAGGCCGTAGGCCTTAATACCCTAAAGCAGGGCACCCGCCCTGCGGAAAGAAACAGGTACCCCCAAGGCCATAGGCCTTACATACCCTAAAGCAGGGCACCGCCCTGCGGAAAGAAACAGGTACCCCCAAGGCCGTAGGCCTTACATACCCTAAAGCAGGGCACCGGCCTGCGGAAAAGAGCCACCAACAGGTACCCCAAGGCCGTAGGCCTTATATACCCTAAAGCAGGGCACCGCCCTGCGGAAAGAAACAGGTACCCCCAAGGCCGTAGGCCTTACATACCCTAAAGCAGGGCACCCGCCCTGCGGAAAAGAGCCACCAACAGGTACCACCAAGGCCATAGGCCTTACATACCCTAAAGCAGGGGCACCCGCCCTGCGGAAAGAACACAGGTACCCCAAGGCCATAGGCCTTACATACCCTAAAGCAGGGCACCGCCCTGCGGAAAGAAACAGGTACCCCAAGGCCGTAGGCCTTATATACCCTAAAGCAGGGCACCGCCCTGCGGAAAAGACCACCAACAGGTACCACCAAGGCCGTAGGCCTTACATACCCTAAAGCAGGGCACCCGCCCTGCGGAAAAGAGCCACCAACAGGTACCACCAAGGCCGTAGGCCTTACATACGTTAAAGCAGGGCACCCGCCCTGCGGAAGAGTCCACCACAGTCACCACCAAGGCCACAGGCCTTACATACTCTAAAAAACTTGACTTGCATTACTATTTTTACTAAATTTCAAATCAGTTTGTATCTACATCAAAATGCATTCTGTCTATGAAAACAACTTTACAAAATTCGATGCGACCAGCTTTCTCTTCTTTAATAATGCTGATCTTAATGATCCCGAATCTTCAGGCCCAGGACTACCTTATAAGCTATGCAGGTGCCGGAGCAAGCACATCAGTCGATTCTGTTATGATCGAGAACCTCATGCAGGGTACAACACTTAAGATGAAGGGAACCGAAGTACTACGCCTGACTGTTGTTACCGGCATAGAGGCTATGAATGAGGATGAATCCGGTATGGTACGTTTCTATCCCAATCCGATGAAAGATCATGCAAAAATGCAGTTCATCCTGCCTGAACCGGGAGAAACGATAATTACACTGTACGATATATCCGGGAGGAAAATATCACAAAGAAATGATTTACTGACCAGAGGCAGACATGTATATGTTATTCAGGGTATTGAAGGAGGGATTTATCTGGCGAAGGTGACTTCCGGCCGGTACTCATGCAGTGGCAGATTAATAAGTTCCGGATCAGGGGGAGGAGCACCTGAAATTGCTTATGAACACACACTTTCCTTAAATGAAAAACCGGAAGGTATAAAAGGCACAACAGTTGAAAAAACAATGCAATATAATACGGGTGACAGATTAAAACTGAAAGGAATTTCAGGTATTTATAGTACAGTGATTACAGATGTACCGACTGCCGGCAAAACCATCTCATTCAACTTTATTCCCTGTACCGACGGGGATGGTAATAATTATTCAGTAGTGCAGATTGGTTCTGCTAAAGGTGATTCTGACAGTAAAGCTGTACAAACATGGACAGTCGAAAACCTGAGGACAACGAAATTATCAAATGGTACACCCATTAATTTTGTTGATAGTAAAGCAGAGTGGTGGACGTATACTACCCCGGCATACTGCTATTATGGAAATAATTCTAAATATGCCAAGGATTATGGCGGTTTATATAACGGATATGCTGCAGAATCCTATAGGCTCTGTCCTGTTGGCTGGCATGTTCCCGGTCAACAGGAATGGACTTTAATGGTGAATTACCTGGGTGGAGCAAGTGGAGCAGGCGGTAAATTGAAAGAGACCGGCTCAGTTCATTGGGGCAGTATCACTATTGGGGCTAACAATGAAACAGGTTTTACAGGAATTCCTGGTGGCTCACGGGATAGTCAATTCCGGGGTATCGGCGATTTTGCATATTGGTGGACTAAAACTCAGCCACAGACCTCTCCTGGCAGTCTGTATAACTTCTATCTGTGGAATGGTGATGACATAGCACATTTCAGCCAGGCAGGAAGGGGAGAACGCGGTTATTCTGTACGTTGTGTTCAAGATTGGTGATAAGAAAACTTAGTTTAATTTAAGTTTTCCGAAAATATCTTTTGTTGACCGATATGGTATTTCTGTATCTTTGCAGCCAAAGTCTGCTATATGATTATCGAAAAAGATGACAAGCTCATTCTGTTAACAAATGATGATGGATTGTATGCTGCCGGGCTGAAAACCCTCCTGGAGGTTATTGAGGAATTCGGCAAGGTCATACTTGTATCAACCCTCGAAAGCCAGTCGGGAATGTCACAGGCACTTACCGTAAAAACTCCCCTCAGGGTTAAACTGCTTGAAGAGAATGATAAACACAGGATCTACGCTTGCAACGGAACTCCGACGGACAGCGTAAAGCTGGCAATAAACCAGTTACTGGAAAGACAACCTGATTTTGTTGTGTCAGGAATAAACCATGGAGCTAACGCATCGGTAAGTATTTTATATTCCGGTACGATGGCTGCAGCCCTTGAGGGTTGTCTGTATGGGATCACCTCAGTGGGATTTTCACTTAACAGCTTTTCTCCTGCTGCCGATTTCTCGGTTTGCAAAGATTTCATTCGAATTGTTATGAATAACCTGGCGTCGGAACCGCTTCCACCGGGAATATGTCTTAATGTAAATATCCCGGCTGTTCAGAGGGAGGAGATAAGGGGAATTTTGATCTGCCGGCAGTCAAGAGGTAACTGGAAAGAGGAGTTTGAAAAAGAGGAAAGATCCTATGGGTAAAACATACTACTGGCTGACAGGTTTATTTAATAATCATGAACCTGATGCCGATGATACCGATGAGTGGGCTTTAAAGAATAACTATGTTTCCGTTGTCCCGGTTTCTGTCGATATGACCGCCCATGGATTTCTCGACACACTGAAAACAAGATTCGGCATATGAAAGCGACAGTTAAATACGACAATCTCACAACCGGAATTGTTGCAGGACTATTGCTTCCATTAATCACTACTTTGATCATGTTCCTGTTTGCCAAAGGTGATCCTTCATTGAAAGAATGGCTCAGGAAAATTGCCGATGCTGATATTGCTTCTAAAGTTATAACACTGTCCGTGATTCCCAATGTTTTTATCTTTCTGCTTTTCAATCATTTTGATATGCTGCGGGCATCAAGGGGTGTTCTCGGAATTACAATCGCCTGGGCTGTACTGGTATTCGGTGCAAAATTACTTGTATGAAGTATTTTATCGTTGCAGGAGAAGCCTCAGGTGACCTTCATGGTTCAAATCTTATAAAGGAACTTCTGGTCGAAGACAAGGCTGCAGAAATAGTTTGCTGGGGAGGCGACCTGATGGAATCTGCAGGGGCGAAACTTCTAATGCATTACAGAAACACTGCATTCATGGGATTCCTCGTTATTCTTAAAAACCTGGGAGGGTCTTTCATAATATCTCGCTGTGTAAAAAACAGGTTGGAGAATATAAACCCGATGTACTGATACTTATTGATTATCCTGCATTTAACCTTCGTATTGCAAAATTTGCAAAAATCTCCGGCATAAAGGTGTTTTACTATATCTCTCCCAAATTCTGGGCCTGGCGTGAAAAGAGGGTGATGAAAGTAAAGAAATGGGTCGACAGGATGTTCATAATTTTTCCTTTTGAAACAGAATTTTATGGAAAATATGACATACCTGTCGAATACAGGGGTAATCCGCTGGTTGATGAGATTGAAAGCAGGATAGCTTCGATGCCGGCGAAGAGCGAAATAATTGAAGAACTTCAGCTCGGCAATAAACCGGTTATTGGGATCCTTCCAGGCAGCAGGAAAGATGAGATAGAATCAATACTTCCACAAATTATAAAGATCACAGGGGATTTTCCCGGATATCAGTTTGTCATCGCGGGGGTAAGGAACATCCCTGAAGAATTATATCAGGAAATTGCCGGGACTGCCCCGGTAAAAATAGTTACCGATAAAACCTATGAAGTGCTTAAGGTTTCTGAAGCAGCACTTGTGAAATCGGGAACATCAACACTTGAAGCCTCACTGATTAATATTCCACAGGTCGTTTGTTATAAAGGAGATTTTTTTTCAATGCTGATTGCGATGATACTGATAAAGGTGAAGTTCGTTTCACTGGTCAATCTGATAGCTGGTTCTGAAATCGTAAAGGAATTACTGGGATATGCACTTAACAGGAATAACCTGGTTAATGAACTATCTCTTATACTTGAAGGTGGACAGAAAAGGGAAAGGATGCTCGCAGATTATAAAATTTTAATGGAAAAGCTTGGTCCGGCCGGAGCTTCACAAAGGATTGCGAAGGCAATGGTGGAAGAGCTGAGAGGGGGAGGTAAGGAGAGTGGGAGATGAGGTGAGTGGGAGAAAAGGTGAGAAGGAGGAAAGGGGTGGGTAAACTAATGTCTGTTGATAATTATAGATGATAAGTAAGTTATATTATTCAGCCGTTTTACTGATTCTTCAAACCACCATCCTGGCAGGTCAGGTCGATGTCCGTTTATTTTCCGGAAATAATTCCGATACTATCGTATTTTCAGTCACCGAAGGCGAATATAAAATCAATTATTTCCCATCCGGTGAAGCTAAGCTTGTGAAAGGGCAAAAAGGGATCATAATCAGAAGCGGTGCTAAGCTTGTTATCAAATCATCAAATGATCACTTCAGGGCAATTTCTGATTCCGTTATGATTACAGGTATTACAGGAAATGACTCATTTTCCCTGTCAGTTGATAATTCCGGAAGGATGACACGTCATTATTCCGGGGACCTTCATTGCAAATCCGATCTGGGTACCCTTCTGTTAATCAATACCTGTTTTACAGAATCTTACATTGCCGGGGTTGTGAAGGCTGAAGGAGGATCGGGCAGGCATCAGGAATATTTCAAGACACAGGCTGTTATTGCCAGGACATACATGTACGGGCATTTGAAGAGACACGCTCTTGATGGATTTGATCTTTGTGATGATGTTCATTGCCAGGCTTTTAATGGGATTACCAATGATTCACTCATTATAAGGGCGGCACTGGAAACAAAAAATCAGGTAATTATTGGTCCTGACTCACAGCCAATTACTGCAGCATTCCATTCGAACTGCGGAGGAGAGACTCTCGCATCAGAGAATCTCTGGCTCAGGGGTCACTCATACCTGAAGAAAGTGAAAGATCCTTATTGTATCTCATCACGTAACTCAAGTTGGAGTAAAACCATTTCTGTCAGAGATTGGATTGACTATCTTAAAAAATCCGGGATGCCATCTGCACCGGCTGATTATTCCCTGTTGAATTTCAACCAGCCGGTACGTATTATAAATTATAAAACAGGAAGTTTCTCAATTCCTTTTAATCAGATCAGAACGGATCTTGGTTTAAGATCGTCGTTCTTCTCGGTCAAAGTTAAAGGTGATTCTGTAATTCTTAACGGAAAAGGCTATGGTCACGGTGTAGGGCTTTGCCAGGAAGGAGCCATGGTGATGGCATCAAAAGGAAATGATTACAGGAAGATAATCGGGTTTTATTATAAGGGAGTGACAATTAAGAATTTCAGTACAAATAAAGACAATTTGGAACTACCTTAACACAATAAAAAATAACCGCAAAGGGCACGAAGTAGACGCAAAGTGCTCAAAGGTAATTTATTGCAAAACACCTTTGCGCTCTTTGCGCCTGCCTGCCGTCAGGCAGGTAATCCCTTTGCGAACTTTGCGGTTAAAAAGGATCATCAGACAGATTTATAAATAAACGGTTTTCCAACTAATTTGCTTATTTTTGTCAGTCACTATCCGGTATGTTTGCGATTTTCAGAAAAGAAATAAGCGGTTTTTTCAGCAGTCTTACAGGCTATATTGTTATTATAGTCTTCCTGCTGGTTAACAGTCTTTTTATGTGGATCTTTCCCGGTGAGTGGAATATCCTCGACAGCGGATATGCAGGTCTGGATACTCTTTTCTTCATTTCACCCTGGGTGTTCCTGTTCCTGGTACCGGCGGTTACAATGAGAATGCTGGCCGAAGAAAAACGTCTTGGAACAATAGAGCTCCTTTACTCAAAGCCGGTAACCGAACGGGGAATAATACTGGGCAAATACTTCGCAGCAGTTACCCTCGTCATTCTTGCCCTGATACCCTGTATGATTTACTATATTTCAGTATATCTTCTGGGAGAAACACCCGGCAACCTCGACGCCGGAGGTACCTGGGGAGCTTTTATCGGTTTGTTTTTCCTTGCCGCGATCTATGCTTCTGCCGGAATATTTGCTTCATCACTTACTGATAATCAGGTAATTGCCTTCATTCTGGCAGTGCTTATCTGTTTCGTAATGTATATGGGATTCGATTCAGTTGCATACCTGCCGGGACTAAAAAAGCTGGATGAATTTGTGATCAACCTCGGTATAAATGAACATTATAAATCAATCAGCAGGGGTGTCCTTGATCTAAGGGATGCAGTATATTTTATTGCCGTTGCAGCAATTTTCAATGAGGCAGCAAGATTGGTCCTGGTATCACGCAAATGGAGAAAAAAGACCTGACAATGAAGGAACCCGGACGAAAAGGAAATATCAGGATGAAAACCTGGATTCAGTTCCTGGTCACAGTTGCATTCATTATCGTGATTGTTGCGTTCAGTTCCCTGTTCAGGATCAGGCTCGATCTGACCGAAGACAGACGATATACTCTTTCACAGCCCACCCGGGAAGCGCTTGGGGAAATAAAAAATGATATTTATGTGCAGGTATACCTCGACGGTGAGATGCCTGTTCCGCTAAAGCGGCTCAGAAGATCTGTCAGGGAAATGCTTGATGAGTTCAGGATCGCATCGGGACGGAACATAGATTATGAATTTATTAATCCGGCAGATACAAAAGATGCTCAGCAAAGAGAAGCACAATATACAGCGCTATACAATAAAGGATTGAATCCTGTCAATATCCAGGCCAGTGATGAGGAGGGAGGAAAAACCCAGAAAATGATCTTTCCCGGCATGATAATAAATTATAACAATATTGAGGTGCCGGTAAATTTCCTGAAAAATAATCAGTCCGTTTCGTATGAGCAGAATATCCTGATTCGATAGAAGGCCTTGAATATGAGATGATCCAGACTATTGTTACAGTCACTTCAGATACAATATTATAAAGTGGCATTTCTTGAAGGACATGAAGAGCTGCCGGAAATTGATGTTGCAGATATTACAATACACCTGGCAAAATTTTTTACAATTGACAGGGGAGCCATAAATGCACGGCCGGGTATTCTTGACAATTATGCAGCCGTTATTATTGCAGATCCCTTAAAGAATTCACCGAAGCCGATAAGCTCGTTCTCGATCAGTATATAATGAATGGTGGAAAGGTATTATGGCTTGTCGAGCAGGTGGAGGTAAATGCCGACAGCCTCGTTACGGGAGAAACAGTCGGATTTTACAGGACTTTAAACATTGAAGATCAGCTTTTCAGGTATGGAGTGAGGATCAATCCGGAGGTAATCCAGGATATTGATTGCATGGTAATCCGGCTGGCAGTATCAACCGGAGAGCAAAACCAGGTTGTAAATGCTCCATGGGTTTACTACCCGAAGCTTTATCCTAATCAGGATCATCCGATAACAAAAAATATAAACAGAGTCAAAGGCCAGTTTGTAAATACTATCGATACAGTCGGTCTGGATCCGGCAATAAGAAAGACAATTCTTCTGACAACATCGGGTAAGGCCAAAACATTATCACCTCCTCTTTTGATACGGCTGAAAGAAGCCGAGCAGCTTCCGGATGAGCAGTCATTTAATAAATCACTTCTGCCGGTTGCCGTTCTTCTTGAAGGTGTGTTTCCTTCAGCTTTTAAAAACAGGATGACTGAAAATCTGCTGACTGATAAGAATTTTAAGATCAGGAATGAAAGTGTTGAAAATAAGATGATAGTGGTTGCCGACGGAGATATTATCAGAAATGATGTGAGGAGAATGGGTACTACAGGTACACCATACCCGCTGGGGCAGGACAGGGTAACCGGCGAAATGATGGGCAACAGGGATTTTCTTATCAATTCACTTAATTATCTTGTTGATGATCATGGTATTATGGAGCTAAGGTCGAGGGAGTTGAAGATGAGGCTGCTTGACAGAAACAGAATAAAAAATGAAAGGACCATGTGGCAGCTGATAAATGTCGGGGGCCCTGTCCTGATTGTCATAATTGCCGGTCTGATTTACGGATTCTTCAGAAGAAAGCTATATGCAAAATAATGAAGATGAATAGAATATATATCCGTAATATTCTGATTTCTGCTGTTCTGATATTTCTGATAATATTCCTTGTTTTATTTAAGAACAGATCTCCCTTCGGAAGTTCGGATAGTAACTTTGCCCCGAATCCTGATCAGGAAATAACATCAGTCGAGCTTTCGGATGAAAGCCAAAGTGTGAAGCTTGTGCTCACTGAGTGGTATCTGGAGAGTAAATGGAAAGACTGATGCAAGGAAAAGCGGAATAGCATTTCTTCATAAAGGTACTTACATGAACTTAAGATCAAATCTCCCGTTTCTCCCGATTTGTTTGAAAATGAGATTGTTTTAAAAGGGAATCCATCCGGTCAGGGTTAAAGTTTATGAAAGAGGAAACTTCTCAGATCATTTTATGTGTACCGGACAACCTCGAACAGATATGGTAACATAATGAAGATCAGGGAGAGGTCGAAGCCGTTTATTGTTCATTTTCCGGGATATGAAGGTGATATCGGCTCGATATTTAATCCGGCAGAACATTTCTGGCAGCCATTTATAATATTCAACCTGCTGCCATCGGAAATATCATCAGTTACCCTTGTTAATAATTCAGATCCTTCTTCATCTTTCAAAATCAAAGCATCAGGAAATTCATATCAGTTATCGGACTTGAAGGATAATTTAACCGGATGGGATTCATCACGGGTTAAGCGGTATATTTCATATTATACACTTGTTCCCTTTGAAAGCCTGGGCATCTGATTTAAGTGAATCTGAGAAATCAGGGATTGTTCAGTGATAGCGCGGCTTACAAGATCTCGGTCACCGGAAATGACGGACGTATAACAGATCTGGAATTATGGGAACGGACCGTTAATGGCAAAAAGGATCCGGACAGGTTATATGGAAGAAAAAGTGGGAGTGAAGAATATTTTATTATCAGGTATTTCGACATAGATCCTTTGCTTAAGAAAAATTTCATATTTCTTCCCGGAAAAATAAGATCTCTGCAAGTCCGAAGTCCGAAGATCCGAAGTACCGAGGTCCGAATTTTTCGATTGCAAACTTCAACGGTAACTTGCCGGATTCATTTCAGCTGCTTCAGAGCGGATTTCGTGCTTCCACTTCCGGCTCCACGGCTTCTAACTTCCGACTCGAGCTGTTACATCGATATAGTTTTAAATTAATTTGAATGAATATTTTTTTTTTGTAATATTGATAGTTCTGAATTGAGTATTTCTAATTCGATTCAATTCATTAATAATTAATTAGATAAGAAAACTAAGGTCAATAAAATAAATTTAAACAGGTAATAATATGAAATTTGTAGTCTCCAGCACTGAACTTCTTGGTCATCTTCAGGCTATAAGCAGGGTGATAAGCTCAAAGAATACACTTCCGATCCTGGATAATTTTCTCTTTAATTTGTCGGGAAATGATCTGGAAATAACTGCCTCCGATCTTGAGTCGACGCTTATAACCAGGATGAAGCTTGAAAATACCGAAGGGGATGGTATAATAGCGCTTCCGGCAAGGATATTGCTGGATACCCTTAAGGAATTTTCGGCACAGCCCCTGACATTTGAGATCAACCTCGAAACGATGGCGGTTGTACTGAGCTCTGAAAACGGAAAGTTCAATCTGGTGGGGCAGAACGGAATAGATTTTCCTGCTCTTCCTGTCATCAAAAAAGATAAGAAATTTACCTTCACGATAAATGCCGAAGTAATGCTGGCCGGAATAACAAAAACACTCTTCGCAACTGCTGATGATGAGCTCAGGCCGGTTATGGGAGGTATTTTTATTGAAGCTTCAACTGACAGGATCACTTTCGTTGCCTCCGATGCTCATAAGCTTGTAAGATATCAGCGAACTGACGCCCAGGCAGATGATAATGCATCATTTATCCTTCCGAAGAAACCCGCCTCTCTTCTGAGGAATATTCTTCCGAGGGAGACAGGACCTTTTAAAGTAGAGTTTGATAATAAGAATGCATTTTTCAATCTTAATGATTATAAAGTTGTCTGCAGGCTTGTGGAAGGTAACTATCCCAATTATAATTCTGTGATCCCTAAAAACAATCCAAGGAAAATTACAATTGACAGGGTTGAATTTTATAATACCCTTAAGAGAGTATCGGTATTCTCCAACCAGGCAAGTAACCTTGTAAAGCTTCAGCTCAAAGGCAACCAGGCAACGGTTTCGGCACAGGATATTGACTTTTCAATTTCTGCCAACGAAAGGATAAAATGCCAGTATGATGGTGATGAAATTGAAATAGGCTTCAAATCGGTCTTCCTTCTTGAAATACTTGCAAACATCTCATCCCAGGATGTTATGATAGAGCTTGCCGATCCGACACGTGCGGGACTCTTTCTTCCTGCTGAAACAGAAAACGCATCGGAAGATCTGCTGATGCTTCTCATGCCAATGATGATAAATGCCTGATAGTTGGAACTTAAGCTTAAACGTCCGATTGTCTTTATTGACCTCGAAACAACAGGAATAAATGTTTCGTCTGACCGTATTGTCGAAATCTCAGCGCTGAAGATCAGTCCGAACGGAAACGAGCAGTGGATGACAACACTTGTCAATCCCGAAATGCCTATTCCTCCGAAAGTTACAGCAATTCATGGGATTTCTGATTCCGATGTGGCAGGGGCTCCTACATTCAGAGAGATCGCAAAGAATCTGACTTCATTTCTTGAAGGATGCGACCTTGCAGGTTATAATGCGATGAAATTTGATATCCCGGTTCTTGCTGAAGAGTTCCTCAGAACAAATGTGGATTTCAATTTCAGAAAGAGAAAGATATGTTGATGTCCAGGTAATATTTCATAAGAAGGAACAGCGTACACTCGAAGCTGCTATCAGATTCTACTGCAAAAAGGAACTTGAAAATGCTCATAGTGCAAATGCCGATACTGAAGCAACTTATGAAGTGCTTAAAGCTCAGCTTGATACGTATTCCGATCTTGAAAATGATGTGGATAAGCTTGCGGAATTCAGTTCATTCAATAATAATGTCGATTTTGCCGGAAGGATAATTCTTGATGAAAACGGAGTTGAGAATATTCAATTTCGGAAAGCATAAAGGAAGACCTGTTGAAGAGGTTTTCAGGGAAGAACCTTCATATTATTCATGGATGATGAACGGAGATTTCCCCCTCTATACAAAAAAGATACTTACCGAGATTAAACTCAGGGCTTTCGGCAATAAACAGGTATAGGATGAAAATTATCTGTATCGGTCTGAATTACAGAAAACATGCCATTGAAATGGGACGGCCGCTCCCTGATGAGCCTGTTGTATTCCTGAAGCCGGATTCTTCAATACTTAAGAAAAAACAAACCATTCTTCCTTCCCGGATTTTCGTCAATGATCCAGTATGAGACGGAGGTTGTACTTAAGATAAGCAAACTTGGTAAAAGCATCCCGGCAAAATATGCTCACAGGTATTATGATGAGGTGACAGTGGGAATTGACATTACAGCACGCGATATCCAGAACCGCAATTCTGCGGCCGGTCTTCCATGGGAATTATCGAAAGGTTTCGACGGCGCAGCTCCCCTTGGCAGATTTATCCCTGTCAGCTCTCGTCCGCGATATGAAAAATATTGACTTCAGGCTGGAGATAAACGGAAAGATTGTTCAGCAGGGAAATACATCTGATATGATTTTCAGCTTCGATGAGATTATTGAGTACTGTCTCCCGGTTCTTTACTCTGAAGACAGGAGATCTTATTTTTACCGGTACACCTTCGGGTGTTGGACCCCTGAAAAAAAATGACAACCTCGTTGCATTCCTTGGGAGATGATCCGCTGCTTGATTTTATGATCAGATAATAATTATTTTCTTATATTTAGCGATCGTTAATATGCTAACCAAAACCAATCTATACAAATATTATGAAAGAGAAGAAAAAAGGAAACGAGAAGAGAGTTTATTAAAAAATCGGCAGGTGCTGCAGCCCTGCTTTCTATGCCTACCATTATTCCTGCCAGTGTATTTGGAGCAAACGGTAAGGTATCCCTCGCTGTAATCGGTGTTAACGGAAGAGGTGGAAGTCATATCCAGGGATTTATGAATCTTCCCAATGCTGAAGTAACATGCCTGTGCGATTGCGATCTTAATGTTCTGGGGCCAAAGGCAAAAGCATTTGAAACCAGGTATTCCAAGAAGGTTAAGCAGGTGCAGGACCTCAGAGAAGTCTTCGCGGATAAATCAATTGATGCTGTAAGTATAGCAACACCGAACCACTGGCATGCACTTGCAACAATCTGGGCCTGCCAGGCCGGTAAGGATGTTTATGTCGAAAAACCGGGTGCTCATAATATCTATGAAGGCAGGAAAATGGTCGAAGCTGCAACCAAGTATGACCGTATCGTTCAGCATGGAGTCCAGCTTCGCAGTTCTGTGGCAGTTCAGGAAGCTATCAAACACCTTCGCGACGGTCTTATTGGCAGGGTATATATGGCAAGAGGATTGGTTTTCCGGTGGCGCGGCGATATCGGGAAAAAAGGTCCGGGAACTATTCCCCAGGGACTCGATTATGATCTCTGGACAGGACCGGCCGAGATGAAACCATATTCGGAAGACTGGGTTCATTATAACTGGCACTGGCAGTGGACCTGGGGCAATGGCGATGTCGGCAACCAGGGAATTCATGAAACGGACCTTTGTATGTGGGGACTTGATGTTGGTTTACCGGAGGTTATAACAGCCGGAGGTGGCAAATTTGTATTTGACGATGCCAAGGAAACCCCCGAAGTACTTTGTTCAACTTATGCATATCCGAAAGAGAAAAAATTCATCGAATTTGAGGTTCGCCCGTGGATGACCAACTCCGAAAACGGTGCTTCCGTTGGTAATATCTTCTACGGAACAGAAGGTTATCTTGTTGTATATAATTATGACAGGTACGAATCATTTCTTGGAAGAGATTACAAACCAGGACCATCACGCAGGGAAGGCGGCGATCATTATAAGAATTTCATCGATGCAGTGTTGGCACACGATAAAAAGATGCTCAATGCACCTGTCGAGACTGCACACCTTTCATCCGCACTGGCTCATCTTGGTAATATTGCATACCGCACAGGACGGACACTTAACTTTGATCCGGCTACCGAGAAATTCGTGAAGGATAAAAAAGCAGATAAATACCTTACAGGACCTCCGAGGAAACCATTTATTATTCCGAAAGAAGTCTGGAGGGTAATTCAATTTGTATTTTACACATACTTGTACTATTTTTATAAGATAATTAAAAACTTGTCGAATGGGAAATTTTGGTGTTACTGAAATCGTTTTAATATTGCTGGTGGTGGTGCTTTTGTTTGGAGGACGCAAGATACCGGAGTTGATGAAAGGCCTTGGACAGGGAATGAAGGAATTCAAGAAGGCTTCAAAGGTCGAGGATGAGCCTGATAAAGATGAGAGCTGAAGAAAAGTCAGAAACAAAAGAGTAATAACCGGTGATTTCCGGATTGTCTTATTAATCTGTAACAATATACCGTGGAGGCTTTCTGTGGCGGGTAACTTGTTCGTAGCTGTATGCAATCTCAATAAGTACAGGTTCGCTCCAGGCTCTGCCAAAAAATGTAATGCCCACAGGCAGTTCATTCACAAATCCCATAGGAACAGTGATAGCCGGGTATCCGGCTATTGCCGCAAGGGATGAACTCCCTCCGACAAAATGATCTCCGAGTATAAGGTCGGTTTTCCATGCCGGTGATCCAGTAGGAGCTATCAGCGCATCTAGATTATTGGTATTCATCATTTTATCAATGCCTTCTTCGCGTGTGGCTTTAAGCATTTTTTCAAGTGCATTTATATATTCGGCAGAATTCAGATCACCCTTTTTCTCAGCTTCGATAAGGATATTCTGATCAAAATATTTCAGCTCAACGCTGTCGTTCCTGTTAAATTCAATAAGATCCTTAAGGCTTTTAACGGGAGCATCATCCCAAGACGCGGCGAAATACTTATTCAATCCGTCCCTGAATTCATAAAGCATAACCTGATATGAAGGTCCACCATATTCTCTTCCCGCTGGTGCCTCGACTTCAATAATTTCGGCTCCTGCAGCTTTCATGTCTTTTACTGCAATTACCATAAGAGTATCTACCCGGTCGAAATATCCCCCGGAATTTTTAATCAATCCGATCCTTTTTCCTTTTAGTCCCTCTGCAATAAGGTATTTTGAATAATCAGTCATTGATTTGCCTTCAGAAGCAATAGTTTTAGCATCTGTCGGATCGACTCCTGTCATTGCCCCCAGGCAGATAGCTGCATCCTCAACTGTCCTTGCCATGGGCCGGGCGTATCCTGTGAAAAAGAGATTGGAATAATGCCGGTCCTGCTGAGAAGGCCGACTGTTGGCTTGATCCCTACGATTCCATTATTATTGGACGGACAAACTATTGAGCCGTTTGTTTCAGTACCTATTGCCACCATGCAGAGATTTGCCGAAACAGCAACTCCTGATCCGGAACTTGATCCGCAGGGATTTCTGTCGAGGATATATGGATTTTTTGTCTGACCTCCGACCCCGCTCCAGCCGCTGGATGATGTCTCTGCCCTGAAATTGGCCCACTCACTGAGATTCGCTTTGGCAATTATTACTGCGCCTGCTTCCCTGAGTTTCCTGGCAATGAAACTGTCGGTATCCGCAAATGAAGCAGCAAGGGCATTCGAACCTGCAGTTGTGGGCATCTTGTCGCCTGTATCAATATTGTCTTTCAGTATGAACAGGAATTCCATGCAAAGGACCCCTGAGGTTTCCTGCTTTCATTTCAATGTCAAGCTCTCCTGCAATCTGCAAGTGCATCAGGGATTTACGATTATTATAGAATTTAGTTCTGGCCCTGACATATCAATCTCATTTATCCTGTCAAGATATGTCTTTACCACATCTGTTATGGTGAATTTACCTTCCATGGTAACCCTGCCGGAGTTTGGTAATTGTCATTTCCTCAATCCAGGCATTTGCTTCAGCTTCTCCTGGTTTGTTTTATTTACGGGTGCCTGGCATGCAAGTAATAAACAGTACCATTGCTGAAGAAAATGCAGTGTATTTTAAAAAACGGCTCTTCATGTTTTTCTGAATTTATTTGAAAGATATTATTCTGTTAAAGGTAAAATTATTATTTATTCGTCAATTTTAATATATTTGTTATATGCGTATTTAAACCGGGTTATTTCTTAATGCATGCGGAATTAGAAATAATTTATTACCGGTCAGATGACTGCATGACAATGAATAACATCTATCTTAAATTGCTGAATATGGCTCCGGCTATAAAGAATCCGGTACTTGCAACAGTTACCGGGGCCGAGGGATCAACTCCTCAGAAACCCGGCAGTTCAGCAATTTTCGGAAACGGCGGCGCTTATCACAGGGACTGTCGGCGGAGGAGGTTACGAAGGACGGACACAGGAATTTGCTTTGGAATATTCACTGACAAAAGAATCACATTATTTTCATTACCAGCTCGATAAAAATGTGACAGATCCTGAAGAGGCTATCTGCGGTGGAACGGTAACAATTTTAATTGATGCAGATCCTCTTGCTCATCTGTCAGTATTTTCCAGGATCGCTAAAAGCATGTCTGAAAGGGAAGCGGGTGTTCTTATAACAAAAGTTTCGGAAAAGGAGGAACCTGGTTGTGGTTATAGATCGTTACTGGATTACCGGAAAAATACGACCGGATTTGCCCGCAATCTGTAACCGAAAAGATTGAACCGGTTTTATCAATGAAATATTATCCTCACAGGGATCTGATGAATACAGAATGGTTGAAATTTTAATCCCCGGAGAAAGAGAAGCATCAGCTTTTTTCCTTGAGCCTGTTTCTCCTTTACCCGAGCTGATAATTGCAGGTGCAGGGCATATTGGTAAAGCATTGTCGCATCTCGGAAAACTTATCGGATTCGAAGTGACCGTTATTGATAACCGCAGCGAATATGCTAATAATTATAACTTGCCTGATGCCGATCATATTATTGTTGAAAGATATCGGCAAGGCTGTTGAAGGCATTGATAAACATGGAGATACATACATTGTCATTGTAACACGTGGACACAGCGATGATGCAGTAGCGCTCAAACCATGCATCGGAACAAAAGCAGGATATGTCGGGATGATCGGGAGCAAAGCTAAAGTTGCAAAGATGCATTCCGATTTTATCAGCAAGGGCTGGGCGACGGAAGATCAATGGAAAAGAATTTCATGCTCCGATAGGTCTGGAAATCAAATCGAAGACAATTGAAGAGATAGCGGTGAGCATAGCCGCCCAATTGGTGATGGTGAGGAATAGCAAGAAGAGGGGTCAGGAATAATCGTTAAAGATTGCTTCGTCCCGCTTTTATACACCGGAGGTTTAGCGAAGGCGTACGGCGGGACTCGCAATGACGGTAACTACTAAGGTTGTTCTGGAGTGAACGAAAAGGATTGCTTCGTCCCGCATGCAGCGGACTCGCAATGACGGTGCACGTTATTTAACCAAGTAATTTACGAAAAACGGGATGTCAGAGATACATGCGATAATACTTGCAGCCGGAGGGTCGGTGAGGATGGGAGCAAGAAAGATGCTTCTTCCTTACCGGGGGATGACAATAATTGAAAAGGTCATTGAAATTGTTCTGAAGTCAGGAATTGAAGGATCATTGTTGTTACAGGATCGGGAAAGGAAGAGATTACAAAAGTGATAAGACGTTTACCGGTAGAACAATGCTATAATGATAACTGGAAAAAGGTATGCTCTCGTCGGTAAAATGTGGATTCAGATCACTTCCTGAAACATGCGGGCTGCAATTGATATTCCTGGGTGACCAGCCTATGATAGATGCGGAAACAATTGAAGAGATTACTTATGCATACCATAAATCGGGTAAAGGGATAATAATGCCAGCTTATAAAAAGAAGAGGGGACATCCTTTGCTGATCGATACAAAATATTCTGATGAGCTGGAAAAACTTAATCCTGATGAAGGATTGCGCATGCTCGCTCATAAATTCCCGGTTGATGTTCTTGAAGTTGAAACTGATGATCCGGCAATTCTGAAAGACATAGATACACCTGAAGATTACAGAAATGAATTAAATCAAAAGAATGAATATGGAAGAAAAATTGAGCTTTACCTTAAACGGGAAAAAGACGGAAGTCCTGATTGATACGTCACAAACCCTGCTCTGGGTTTTACGGAATCATTTCGGGCTAACCGGAACAAAGTACGGCTGTGGGAACGGATTCTGCGGAGCCTGCACTGTGCTTATTGACAATGAGCCAGTAAGATCGTGCCAGATACCGGTCAGTGATGTTGCCGGAAAAAATGTCGTTACAATTGAAGGCCTTGAAAAGAAAGGCAAACTTCACCCGGTACAGAAAGCATTTATTGATCACGAAGCTCTGCAGTGCGGATTCTGTACACCCGGAATGATACTTACTGCTGTCAGGGCTGCTGACGAAAAATCCTTCCCCTACAAAACAACAAATTATTGATGGTATGGAAGACAATCTGTGCCGTTGCGGGGCTCATAACAGGATAATTGATGCAATTGAAACAGCTGCTAAAGAAATGAAAGGAGGGAAGTAACCATGAAAGAAAAAGAAAAAACATCCGCTGAAACCATTACTAATGGTGAAAGGAACGGTATGAAGAGAAGAAGCTTTGTAAAACTTCTTGGAGGCGGGATATTTATTATTTTCCGTCCATGGAACGCTCTGGACCTGTTGTCTCCGCTCCCGCAGGAGAGAAGAACCCTGACAAAAGACTATAATGCTTTTCTCCATATCCAGCCCGATGGAATGATTACATGTTATACCGGCAAGATCGAGATGGGGCAGGGTATAATAACCTCTCTTCCGATGATGATGGCTGATGAACTCAATGTGCCCATTGAAAAGATTAAGATGGTAATGGGTGATACGGAACTTTGTCCTTATGATGCAGGTACATGGGGTTCGCAGACTACCCAGACATTTGGTCCTGCAATGAGGGCAGCTCTTGCCGAAGCCAGGAGCGTATTGCTTGATATGGCAGCTGTTCAGTTGGGTGTTCCTGTTTCACGCCTCGAAGTTAAAGATGGAATTATCATAGATAAATCGGATCCGAAGAAAAAATTGAGCTATGCCCAGCTGGCAAAAGGTAAAAAGCTTGAAAAGTATCTTGACGTAAAACCTCCGGTGGAAGATTATACTAAGTTTACTTATGTTGCAAAGCCATACATGAAGGTCGATTCATATGAAAAAGTGACTGGAAAGGCAAAATATACAGGCGATCTTAAACTCCCGGGAATGGTACATGCAAGGATATTGAGACCTCCGTCACATGGAGCAAAACTGACCTCAGCCGATGTTTCAGCTGCTGAAAAGATTGATGGTGTAAAAGTGGTAAGAGATGGCGATTTTATTGCTGTCATAAGTGAAAACCGTGACAAGGTTGATGAGGCTATTGTTAAGATCAAAGCTGAATATTCATTTGATGAACTGAAGGTAAATGATAAAACAGTCTTTGACAGGATGCTAAGTGTAAAATCTGCATCCAATGTGGTCAGAAATGCAGGGGATATTGATGCCGGATATAAACTTTCGGATAAAGTCTTTGAAAATGAATATGTTGATCCTTACCTTGCACATGCACCGATAGAAACACATACAGCTCTGGCCAGATTCGAAGGGGATAAGGTTACTGTATGGGCAGCTACCCAGACTCCTTTCGGACTCCAGGATGGAATTGTAAGTACTCTTGGTATGCCCCGGGAAAAAGTACGGGTCATAACACCATTTGTCGGAGGAGGATTTGGAGGGAAAACTGCATTTCAACAGGGTATTGAAGCAGTAAGACTGGCAAAACTGACTGGTAAACCTGTGATGCTTGCATGGACTCGTGAAGAGGAGTTTTTTATGATAATTTCCATTCTGCAGGTGTGATTAAAATAAATTCAGGAATTGACAAGTCGGGAAAGATTACATTCTGGGATTATCATGTATGGTATTCGGGCACAAGGGGTTCAGACACAATCTATGATGTTCCGAATGCAAGGACCACAAGTTACAGTCAGATGAAGAATGAGCCACCTGTTCATCCGTTCAGTACCGGACCATGGCGTGCACCCAATAATAATACAAATACATTTGCCAGGGAGGTCACAGATTGATATAATGGCATCAAAAGCAGGGATCGATCCTCTTGAATTCAGGTTAATGAACCTGAAGGATGAGAAGATGATCGATTGCCTTAAAGCTGCTGCTGAAAAATTTGGCTACAAACCTGCCAAGGGTCCCAGCGGAAGAGGAATAGGAATAGCCTGCGGCCATGATGCAGGTACCTGGGTTGCAGAGATAGCCGAAGTAAAAGTTGATAAAAGTACCGGGAAGGTTCAGGTCGTAAGAATTGTTTGTGCCCAGGATATGGGATTGTGTGTTAATCCGCAGGGAGCATTGCTCCAGATGGAAGGGTGTGTCAATATGGGACTGGGATATACCTTTACCGAAGAAGTATTCTTTGAAGGAGGCAATATTCTGACCCGGGGTTTCGATACTATGAAATACCACGCTTCTCGTGGATACCAAAAATCGATTGCGTTATCCTGGACCGGAACGATAAACCACCAAAGGGTGGGGGAGAACCTGCAATTATTGCTGTAGGAGCTGCTGTCGCAAATGCCATATTTGATGCAACCGGTGCAAGAATGTACAGGATGCCGATGACACCGGCAAGAGTGCTGAATGCTATTAAAAAGGCATAACGGCGCAACGGCGCGATGGCATGAAGGGATTAGTAAGTGGGAGACTAAGAGACTAAGGATGAGACTCAAGAGAGACTCAGGAGACTGAGAGACTGAGAGACTAGGACTAAGGGACTAAGAGACTGAGAGACTTAGAGACCGTAGGACCTAGTAGATAAACAGGAATATGAGGGGGAGTATTATCCCGATAATTGTAAGGATGGCTCCTCTCCTTGTTATTCCGTTCCTGCCTTTTATTATAAAAAGGCCGGTGATAGTTACCAATATAAGGGCTACGCAGAAAATATCACTGAAATACTTCCACCATCTGCCCGGATTATAGTGAAGAAAATTGATCTGGTAGAACAGGGGTCTTTTGCTGATTCGTTCAACGACTCCCTGTCCGTTCAGGGTATTGATCCGTACTGATCCGCCATCGATGAATATTGTAAGCAGATGTCCCTGAAGGAAAATACCATGTTTTATACCCGGGATTGCCCGGTACTTTTTCAAGGATTTGAGTAACAAGGTCCTCATTGAGAGTTTCCCTGGTGATGACCAGGCTGGTAGAGAACTCCTTATTGTCAATTATATAATTGGGATTCCAGTCATGTTTATGGTTTAAGGCAATACCGGAAAGGGCATAAATGATCGTCATCCCTGCAATAAGATATCCCGATATCGCGATGGGTGATCCTGTTAAGCTTTTGAAAAATTCATCGTTATGAAATTAAAAAGGTCAGTTTTATAGCTGACCTTAAGAAGGAAATCACGGGACTTATTTATTTTACCACAGAATGTGTATTATAAACCATCATTAGGTCAGCGAGAACAGCCTGGCCGGCAACTGCTTTCTCAGTTGCGCATTCCTCTGCATTTGCGGAAGCGGGTTGTTACACCCTCTGCAGCTTCATTCCCTTACCCGGTTGTTCAGTACCCGATTCAATTTTTATGAGTTTCCCCTGTACCTTAACTTCACTGCCGAGTAATTCGGTAGGGAAATTTGGGCATCTCTTCACCTGCCTGAATATATAATCTGATGTCGGGATTCTTACCGGTTATAAATAACTTTTTCCCGCTATGCATACATACATGAACAACTTTCCCTTCAACACTGATTACTTTTCCGATATACTCGCCGGGATTTTCAGTCAGTGCTGAAAATTCAACCTTTATTGGCCCGGAAGTTCCGTCTGCTTTTGAGGAATTCTCTTTTTGACCTGAGTTGCTGCACGAGGCTAATATCAGCGCTGCAAAAGACAACGAAATAAGCTTTCTTATCATATTATTCAAATCTTTAAGTAAAACTGGTTTTAATAATTTAGGCTGGTAAAAATAGCAATAATGTTTGAATAATCAACTTGTACAGCTCACCACTGAGTGACTTGGTGTCCTGGTACCTTCGTGGCAGAAGGAGATGCCACAAAGGCACAAAGGCACTAAGATTCACAAAATCAATACATTAATAACTTATCTATACAACGCTTTATTTAATAATATAATTATGATGGAATATATGTCTTTGATTTATTGTCTATACAGATATTACCAACCAATTAATTATTAAAATATGAATACAAACGTTAAAAATCTGAAGACCATGTTATCAGTGACGATAATTCTGGCCTTTCTCATCATGCCTTTCACAGTAAACGGACAGACCGGCAAAGCAAATTTCTCAGGGACATGGGCATTAAATGCAGAAAAGAGTACATTTGGACAGGGAGCTGGCGCTCCCGGTGGGCAGGCTACGCAGGGACAGGGACAACGAGGCGGTTTTGGAGGCGGTAATTTTGTTGCAAAGCAGGAAGCCAATCTCCTTACTGTCGAAAGAACAAGGGGTGATCAGACCGTTACATCAAAATACACCCTCGATGGAAAAGAGAGTGTCAATTCCACAGGCAGGGGTGAAAGCAAATCAACTGCCACATGGTCAGCAGACGGTAAAACACTGACAATTGTTACCACACGCACATTTGAACGCGACGGACAGAGTAGAACAATGAAAACCACAGAAACATGGACACTCACAAGTCCTTCTGTCCTGACAGTCGTTTCAACATCCTCAACGCCCAACGGAGAAAGAAAGACGACGATGGTCTATGATAAGAAGTAATTTCCAGAGGTTCAGATCAGAAACAGAAGAAGGGCTCTTACCTGAGTCCTTCTCTCTTTTTTACTTTGTTGGTATCAGAAATGCCTGAAAGAACTTACCTTATTCTTTAATAAGGTTTACCGCTGTTCTCAGGTTCTGTGCTCTTCTTTCTTTTAAACGATCCTTAATGGTATCTATAAACTCTTCTCCGGCAAGTTTAAAATCTTCAATATCTGATGGCGTAGAAAGATAAAGAACTGTACCTGGTTCCACACCTTTCTCAACAACAATTTCCTTATCATTTGATTCGCCGAGTACAACTACCTGTTTAAGACCATTCCTGGTATATACCACAGGAATACTGTCAATTCCTGTGTGGACACATTCATTTGGAATATATGTAACGTTATCAAAGGTCTTGATCATTATTTTATTATTTGTTGTCATCGATGGTCTGAGGTCGGGATCAGTGCCATTAACTTTAATCTGGACCTCAAATACTTTTGTGTCACTGTTATTAAGCTTTTCACCGATATTTGCAATTGTAAAAACCGAACCGGTATAGTTTTTTGCCGGGAACGCGTCAACTGTCAGGATCACCTCCTGGCCATGTTTTACTTTGCTTACTTCAACCTCGCTTACATATGCTTTTGAGATCATCGAGGAAAGATCAGGTATTGTTGCGATAACCCTGTCAAAAGGATTGATCATTGATCCAACCTTTCTTTTATTTCCGAATCTGTCTCTTTTGTATATTACCATACCCTGGGAGGGTGAAGTGATAACAAATCCTGCCAGAACCTCCTCATAATCACGGATCCTTTTCTCAATCCTGGATACCCACATTTTCTGGTTCCTGATTGTTGATTGTCGTCTGGGCTTTTCTCAATGTATAGCTTCGTCTTAACTGATCAAGATTTCTTTTTTGCTTCTCAAGGTTTATTTCTGCCTGCCTGATTGTTGTCGGAGGTTCAAACTTGGAGTTCTTCAGAGTGATTTCGGCTTCTTCCACAGTATGTATCTGATTTGCGATCTGATCACGGATATTTGTCATAGTCACCGCTGTATCGAGAATAGCCATTTCAAGATTAGAGTGGAATGTAACAAGTCGCTCCTTTGAATCTTTGAGGGAGTTATCAAACTCGGTTCTGTCGAGGGTGGCAATATAATCTCCCTCTTTTACTACTGTCCCTTCTGCTATAAGATCGGTTATCTTTATATTCGACGATCTGACATCTCTTCCCTGCATGATCTCCGGAGCTTTGATTTCTACCGAGTTTTCAGCAATCAGTTCACCGGTTGTTGTAATAGCAATCTCAAATCTACCCGATAATGCTTCCGTGAACATATTGACAGTATCATTCTTTTTGGTTGTTAATTTATTGAAAATAATGAGCGCTATCATTGTAACAACCACAACAATGCTTGTTATTATGACTGTCTTTTTCATTTACAGAGTGTTAAACACACAGATAACAAATTTCCGGTCACAAAATTATCAAAAAAACCTCTTTTAACGGGTTCACTATCAATATTTAACTATTATTAACATCATGATAATAGTACGGGTGTTGAATGCAACACCCCAGCAAAAAATATTTTGCGGAATATTTGTTAATCTGTAATATTAATTGTAACGGATGTGCTTTTTAATCCTTTTGATTCACATTTGACTGTTATTGTTCCTGTTGCTCCTTTGTCGGCAGCTATAATCGCCAGGCATAATCCGTTAAATGCTTTTTTGGATCCCGATTGAAAGGATTCGTGGCTGGTGACATCACCATTATCAGTGGCGATTACTTTACCTGGTCCTTCGATGGTGAAATTCAGTTGATTATTACTCCGTGGAACGGGTAATCCATTTTTATCTTCTATTTTCACGGTTATAAATACCAGATCTTTACCATCGGGAGTAATTTCAGTTTGGTCAGCCGATGCAGATAATCTGAAAGCTTTACCTGTTGTCTTAATTCCATCTTCAGCCCATATCTTACCGTTCTTATATGCCACGACTTTCAATTCACCTGGCTGATAAACAACATCATCCCACCTGAGCCTGTATTGAGATGTTCCTTTTGACTTTTTTCCAAGTGATTTACCGTTAAGGAAAAGCTCTGCTTCATCGCCTGACGTGTAGATATGAACCGGAGTCACCTGTCCCCTTCTTTCGGGCCAGTTCCAGTGAGGCAGTATATGAGCCATAGGGAAATCAGGTCTCCATTTTGACTGGTATAAATAGAACCGGTCTTTTTTGAAACCTGCCAGATCCAGTATCCCGAAATAACTGCTTCTCGATGGAACTTCCCTGACGCCCTGATTCTCAAGCATTTTGAGTATCTGTTCATATCTGCGTGTTTTAGGTGTCAATCCTGTCAGGTCACCATAGTAGGGGGTAGGTTCTCCCAGATAGTCGAAGCCTGTCCAGACAAATTCACCGATTACAGCCGGATATTTATCCTGCATGGCCCACTGCTGATCAGGTGTTGATGCCCAGGCCGGGTATGCCAGATCATATGAAGAGATCTGGAAAATTCCCTTTCCGGGGAGATTATTTTCAAGGTCACCTTCAACAACCGGGAAGAAATATTCGCCTCTGGAACTAACCGTTGATGCTGATTCGCTTGAATGAAAGGGAAGATTTATATTCTCTTTATGAGCAAAAAATGCATCATACCGTTGCAGGCGGTAGTTTATACCGAACAGGTCAAGGGTTAATTGAAATCCGTTGGTACCCGACTCATCCCTGTCACAACCGACAGTTACAGGTCTGGTATTATCTTCCGATTTAACGATAGTTCTTAAACTTTCCGATAAAGCTGGATTGTTCTGATCCCCTACTTCATTTCCCGTACTCCAGATAATTACAGATGGATGGTTCCGGTCGCGGCGTACCATTGCTCTCAGGTCCTCTTCGTGCCAGGCATAAAACAATTTGTTGTAATCGTTTCTTTTTTTTGGGGTCTTCCATGCATCAAAAGCCTCATCTTCAACAAGGAATCCCATCCTGTCGCACAGATCAAGCATTTCAGGAGCAGGAGGATTATGGCTTGTTCTGATGGCATTACACCCCATTTCCTTAAGTATCTCCAGTTGTCTCTCTGCAGCCCGGATGTTGAATGCTGAACCAAGAGCTCCAAGATCATGATGATTGCATACTCCTTTTATCTCCACTCTCCGGCCATTGAGGACGAATCCGTCACGGGGAGTAAATTGATTGTCCTGAAACCAAAATTAACTTCATATTTGTCAGCCAGAGCCGCACCCTGTGATACTGTTACAACCGTCCTGTATAGTTCCGGATCATTAATATCCCATAAGACCGGATTATTGATGTGAACATCGAGTCTGAAATTATGCGATCCATGAGCTGATATTGTCGCAGTGGCAGCTACTGACTCTGCAACAGGTGAAATTGCTGGTTCCAGCTTATCATTAAGCTTATAAACATAAGCCTTAACTGTGACCGGAACAGGTTCATTCAGATGACTTTCAATTTCAGCTTTTACGCTTACAACAGCTTTCTCTGTAGTTATTTCGGGCGTGGTACAAAAGACTCCGTTATGTGATATATGAAGATCTGATGTTTTAACGAGCCATACATTTCTGTATAATCCTGCACCGGGATACCACCTGGAATCCCATTTCTTTGTATCAAGCCTTATTGCGATTACATTCTCTTTTCCGGTGATTATATAAGGAGTAAGATCGATGCGGAATGATGTATACCCGTAAGGCCATTCTCCAGCAAATTTACCGTTCATCCACACCTGGGCGTATGCCATTGCCCCGTCAATGTCTATATAGATTCGTTTACCTTCATCAGCAGCAGGGACAATGAAGTGTTTCCTGTACCAGCCGATGCCTTTCCAGGGCAAGAGCCCTGTATTGTTTTCCAGTGTATCACTGAAAGGGCCTTCAATTGCCCAGTCATGAGGCAGACTCGACACTCCGCCATGAATTATCATTGACAGAAATTGCCTGCAATCCGGCAGGCTCCTTATCAGTGGTGGCGATTTCATCAGATGCATTAAAATACTTAATGAATTTCCAGTTATCATTGAAAGATTCCCTTACTCTGGGTTGAGATAACAGAATTCCGTCGAAAAATGATACAAGAATAAATGCCATGACTGACACAAAGGTAAATCTCTTCATTTCTGATTTATTTGGTTTAATGTTAATTCTATTTATTAACACGGATTCACCGGATTCCACAGTAAACAGGTTGATTTTTCCTTCCCTTTGTCTCTCCATCCCTCTTTGACACCCTTGCTCTACATAGTGTAAACAAGTTGTTTAGGGTTCAACAGTTTCCCCTCCTTTTAGGAGGTAGCCGACACGAATCACCTGACGTGCAGAAATATAAATGGTCTGACCGGTCTGTTGATTCAATTGCAAGAATTCAGAATCAAATTCTGCTGAATCTGTTTTAACCACCCCGGCCGGAAAGCAGAATTGTAACATTTCAAAATCAGCAATCCTGGCCACCCCTCCTTGAAAAGGAGAGGAAACTTTTATCCCCAAAACTCCTTAGTTACAGCCATGCCCTTCTTTCTCTTCTTCCCTTCGTCTCTTCGTCTCTCATCTCTTAGTCCCTCGTCTCACGACTCACCACTCATAACTCATCGCTCACCTCTAGATCCCGCTGACATCCGTATCCTCAAACACCATCGATGGAGTAAGTCTGGAACTGTACATATACGGGTCGTTACCGACTTCAGCCAGAGTATTCCAGAAATCCTTCATATTTCCCGAAATGTTCATTTCACTTACAGGGTGAACTATCTTTCCGTTCAGTATATAGAAACCCTCAATCCCGTAGGAAAAATCACCTGTGGCCCCGTTGCAGTTACCACCGTTAAAACCGGTGATCAGGATTCCCTTGTCAACCGATCTGACCAGTCCGTCCAGATCTTTTGTTCCGGTATTAAAAACAATATTTGAACTGCTGCCTGAAGTTGGTGCAATATTCAGTTTTCTGCCATAATAGGTGTCGATAAAGTAATTGCGGAGGATTCCCTGTTCTACAATATCTCTTTTTACCGATCTGAGTCCTTCATTATCGAAATTTCTTGATCCGAAACCCGAGATCATAGGGGATCATCATAGAAAGAGAGTTTATCGCTTGCGACCATGGTGTTGACCTTTCCTGCAGGAATGAGTTCTTCTGGTAGATTGACGAACCAAGGAGCGCTGAAATGAAAGGATTCAGAAGGTTCCCGGAAACAAGGTTTTCAACTATTATCTTATATTTCCCCGATCTGATTTTTTTTGGATTGGATTTTCTGATGGCTCTTTCGAAAGCAGTTTTTCCAACTCCTGTCTTTTTCAGTCTGTCATAAAAGATGCTGTATTCACCCCAGTAATCTGACGGACGTCCTTTGTCATCTTTTACCGAAACCTCTGCTGCAATACCGGTAAAGCTACTGCCTGATTCCCCTTTGAATCCGTTACTGTCAACAAGAATCATATTAGTGACATTATCCGAGTAATATGATGTAACTGAGATGATTCTTGTTGTCGATTCCATATACTTCTTCTTCAGCCTGACGTGCAATATCGATTTTGTTCTTTGATTCGATTGAATTCAAAATCGGGTCCAGTGTTTTAAGATCTTCTCCTTTACCGGTGAAATAAAGATCTTTGTCAGGAAGATAGCGGAATTCATCTTCCGAAAGGTAGCGGGTGGCTTTAACGGCATCATTTATGAATTTCAGAAGATCTTTTTCCTTCAGCAGGTTTGTTGAGTGAGATGAATACTTTTTATCAACATAGAGGTCAACTGAGAGGGAATTCCCTATGGATTCCTGGAGTTTGTCGATTTTCCTCTCGCGTATTTCTATATGTCTGCTGGAATTATCATTTATGTAAACGGCGGCCTGGCTGGCGCCTTTTCAAGGGCGGTATTAATTACCAGGTCGGCTATTTTATATTTTTCGTTTGTATCCATGGATTCGCATTCAGTTTAAATTCAGGCATTCACACCACCTACAGTAAGCTTTTTGATCTTTACCGTGGGGAGTCCCATTGTCACAGGTACTCCCTGTCCGTCCTTTACCGCATACCCAGGTTGAATCGGAAAAATTCAGGTCATTTGCAACCATTGTAATATCTGCAAGAGCCTGAGGGCCGTTACCTGATAATATTTATGTCTTTTATGGGAGAAGTAAATTTCCCGTCTTCAATCAAATATCCGAATTTGACAAAGAAGGTAAAATCTCCCGGGCCAATATTGACCTGTCCGTTGCTGAAATTGTCAACATATATTCCTTTTTTAACACTGGCAATAATTTCATCCCTTTCATGCGGTCCGTTTTCCATGTAGGTCGATCTCATCCGCGGGTATCGGAACATTTCGGAAATCCTGTCTCCGCCCGTTACCGGTTGGTTTTACATTATAATATTTCGCGCTTATCCGGTCATGAATATAGCTGGAAAGTGCCCCGTTCTGTACCAGGATAGTCTTTTCCGTCCTTACACCCTCATCATCTATATTCAATGATCCCCTGTTGTTTGGTAAAGTGCCGTCATCAACTATTGTCACAAAGTCCTCTGCAATTTTCTTTCCCATTTTATCAGAGAAAATTGAAGTCTTCTTCCGGTTGAAATCAGCTTCAAATGAGTGTCCCATCGCCTCATGGAGAAGTATCCCGGACCGTCCGCCACCCATAACAACCTCCATCTCTCCGGCTTTCGGTTTTATTGCTCTGAACAGCTGTGAAGTCTCTTCGAGCGCCTGTCCGGCAAGTTTATCAACAAGATCCATAGTCAGAAATTCATAACCCATCCTGAAGGATTGTGCAACTGTTGCATTCTCAATCCTGCCGTTTTCTTCCATCAATGTCCTTACAGAAAGATATGTTAATGGCCTGTAATCCCATGTCAGAAGCCCTTCGGAGTTGAAGAACAGAATATATGAAGTTATATCATCCATAGTAATATTCACCCTTGTAACACGTTTGTCACCTGGCAAATATCTTTTCATTCAGGTTTGTTATGAAAGGAACCTTGTCTTTTATAGAGACCTGGTCCCATGGAGTTGTGATTTTATAATACGAAGGAGGGATCAGTTCGTTGATGCTAATATCAGAGGGGGATGCACTGCTCTCAGCTATATTTGCAGCAGTCCTTGCAGCCTGAAGCATTGACGCCGGGTGATGTGTTTTCGGAATAGGCAAATCCGGTTTGTTCACCTTTTAAAACACGGATGCCTGCTCCATACTTTAATGTCGGAATAAGCCCTGTTTACCTTGTTATCCTGCAACATTGCAGTATTGTTTACCGTATGTTCAAAGAAAATATCCGCATAATCCGCGCCTTTGCCCATTGCAGTAATTATCACTTTCTGCAATGTTCTTCTGTGACTTCAAAATGATCAAGATAACTGCGGGCATCATTACTTAACGATGATCCGCTGCATGATTGAAATAATGGTGGAATGATCATGGAACCTGCTGCTGTTAAACTGCTTAATCTTATAAATTCGCGACGTTTAAATATCATGATTTAATTATTGATCAGGTAAAGGTGTGCGAAATAAATTAAATTTCAAAAATAATATCATTAGTGTCCGACTTGCCCCGCCAAGGCGCATAGCCGCCAACTTAAGGAGTTTTGGGAACGAAAGTTTCCTCCCGCTTAGGCGGGAGGTGGCCGGGATTGCTGATTTTGAGATGTTTACAATTCTACTTTCCGGCCGGGGTGGTTAAAACGGATTCAACAGAAGTGGACTTATTTTTCAGAATTGAATCAACCACCCCGGCCAGACCATTTATATTTCTGCACGTCAGATGATTTCGTTGTCTGGCCACCCCTACTTTAAAAGGAGGGGGAACTTATTTGTTTATCAACCAATTAATTATAGTAGTTTTCGTTATTAAAATATTCCTTAAGTTGACGGCTATGCGCCAAAGCGGGGAGCGACCTGGCGCTCTTAGTTCTCCAGCAGAACAGGTTTGCCTAAGCCGATCGATTCCAGAGGCTTCATCTGTGTTGCAGCATCCCCGACAACCAGGTAATACATTTTGTCGGGAACAATATATTTCTGAACAATAGCCTGATGTTCTTCCCGGGTTATATTTCTGATGATCTCTTCCTCTTTTCTGACATAATCATCACTCAGACCGAATTTACTCAGAGTGGAAAGCATTTCCACCATCGCCTGATTGGTCTCAAAGCGTAATGCATTCGACCTGATCATGGCATTTCTTATGAACTGAACCTCCTCTTCAGAGATACCATCGCGGTATTTTTCCATCTCGTCTCTAAAAATTGTTAATGATTCAAGTGTGGCATCAGATCTGACACTTGCAGTTGCAAGGAAGGGAGCGATTGATTTTAATCCCTGGAACATACTCCTTGCACCATAAGTGAAGCCCTTTTGTTCGCGGAGGATCTGGTTCAGTATACTTGTGAATGCACCTCCAAGCCTGTAATTGATGAAATCAGTCCTGATGTAATCCGGATTATCCCTTGAGATGGCAGGATATCCGATGTATATTACCGATTGCTGTGATCCGGGTATATCCATGAAATAGATCTGCGATTTTTCAGGGGCCGGGGGAGCTGGATAATTTTTTAAGTTGACTTCTTTGGGTTCCCATCCGTTTTCCAGTGGCTGAAGAGCTTCTACGGCCTGCTCCATTGTGAGATTTCCTGCAATGTGGATACTGGCTGCTGTTGGTGATGATATTATTACATACCAGTCTCTGAGATGATCAAGAGTCATTTTTTCAATGGATTCTCTGGTTCCCATCGAATTATAACCAAAAATATGATCGGCTCCGTAGATCAGTTTATTGAAAGCCAGACCGGCTACTCTTGAAGGATCAGCTTCTGACTGAATTATTCTGTTTCTTGTCCTTGTTTTTGCCAGAACAAATTCGGTGGAATCCCATCGGGGTTCCAGTATCATCTCCTTCAGAAGGGAGATTGTTTTATCAAAGTTTCTTGAAAGGGTGCTTATATTGAAATACAACTCCTCTCTTCCCGCACTCAGGTTTATTGCTGAACCAAGCAGCTCTGTCTCTTCCTCCAGTTCCTCGGGAGTTTTGTTCCTTGTTCCCTGAGGCATTACCGCTGCAACCATTGAAGCAACACCCGGCAGACTTATATCATCCTGCAGTGTACCTCCGTCTATTGTAAGACTCATAGTGATAAGGGGAAGTTCACTGTTTGTAATTCCAAATAGTTTTATACCGTTTTTTAATGTTGTCTTCCAGACATCCGGTGGATTTACTGCGGGTTCCGGACCTGCAGATGGTTCACGCGTTCTGTCGATTGCCGAAGAGGTTTTTACAATTTCTTCATCGTCAATCTCTGCTATTTCAACCTGTGTAGCTTCATTTATATCTTCTTCCTTTATCCCTGCCGGAACCGAATTTTCTGCCACCAGGTCAGTTTTTCCCTTCGGGACAAAGCTTGTAACAATATGATTCTTTTCCCTTTATATATTCATCATAGACTTTCAATATATCTTCCCGTGAAACGGCTTTTATATTTTCAATATCCTTTTCGATATAGCCGGGATCATTAAGGAAGGTGTTATAAAAACCCAGGTTAATGGACTTATTGAGAATACTGCCGAGGTTTTCATAAAATCGTTTTTCGAGGGTGGCTTTAATTCTCTCCACATCCCTGTCGGTTATGCCCTCTTTCTCAAACCGGTCAAATGCTTCAAAAACAGCAGACTTCAACCTCTTTTAACGATTTACCTTCATTTGCCCTGATGCTTATCGTAAATTCCCCCGCGAGCTCCTCTGAATTGTTATATGCCGAGATAGTGGAAGTAAGCTGTTTCTCTTTCACCAGAACCTTGTATAAGGGCGCTTTTTTCCCGCTGGACAGGATCCTTGCCAGGTAATCAAGGGCATAAGAATCCTTGTGATAAGCCTGTGGCACGGGCCACACCAGGTTTATTTCCGGGATATTTGCGAAGTTATCCTCATGAAAAAGCTTTACAGTCTTCTCAAGAAGCGGGACCATGGCAGGTCCGCCCCGGTGCCTCTCCATGTGATTTTATTTCTCCGAAATACTTATCAATCAATGTTTTAGCTGAATCAGGTTCAAAATCACCCGAAAGAATGAGTGTGGCATTGTTGGGTCCGTAAAAATTTCCGTAAAATGTTTTTACATCATCAAGTGATGCATTTTTCAGGTCCTCCATTTCTCCGATCACATCCCAGTTATAAGGATGACCTTCAGGATACAGGTTCTTGTTTATAACATAGCTTGTAAACCCATATGGCTGATTATCGACACTCTGTCTTTTTTCGTTCTGAACCACATTCTGCTGTATTGCCAGTGACCTCTGGGTAATAGAGTTGATAAAGAAACCCATTCTGTCCGATTCCAGCCATAAAACTTTTTCGAGAGCATTTTTCGGGAACTCTTCAAAATAGGTTGTTGCATCCCTCGAGGTAAATCCGTTGTTGGATCCTCCGGCAGCTTCAAGGATCATATCAAATTCACCCGGATGGAACATTCTCTGAACCGGTAAATAAAAGATGTTCAAAGAGATGGGCAAATCCAGTTTTGCCGGGTCTTTCCCTGCCCGATCCGACATGATACATAATTGCATACGACATCATCGGATCGGAATTGTCAGTATGCAGGATGACCTGCAGACCGTTAGGCATAACATACTTCTCATATTTAATACTGAGCTTGTCTTCGGGAACTTTCCTGCATGCTGAGACTACCATAAGGGTAAATATTACCATTAAAAAATTGATTAAACGTAATTTATTCATAGACATCGGGTTTGAGTTTTAGAATCACAACTATAAAGTCGGATTGCGAAATTAATAAATAAATTCCGTTTTAAAGAACTTGCTCTGAAGTCGGGAGAGAAAATAAATTGAGTCTATAAGAACTTACACAGAGTTACACAGAGAGAATACACAGAGTTCCACAGAGATCTCTGTGTCTCTCTGTGCATCCTCCATCCTCCGCTGAAGCTACGGATGGCAAGCTGGCTTTCCTCTGTGTAATTTTTTATTTTTTAAAAGCAAAATACCCGCAAAATTATTTTTATGTATATTGTCAGTGAAAAACCAACCCCGGCCGGTATGAGAAGAACTATCTGTTTTATAATTATTTCCACATTTCTTCCGGTTATTTTATTCTCACAGCAGAAGGATTTTCTTTCAGACATTAATTCCTTTATTGAAAATACTTCAGTATTTGAGATGAACCAGGAGGAGGGTCATACACCAATAGTGCCATATCTGTCTGTTAATGAGGCATTGACCAATAAAAAGGAAATGGCAGGCAGTTATCTGTCGCTCAACGGGACCTGGAAATTCCATTATTCAGATACTCCCGGAGGCATTGTTCAGGGATTTTTTAAAGATAATTTCAGCGATAAGAACTGGAATACAATTCCTGTGCCTTCAAACTGGGAAATGCAGGGATTCGGAGATCCTCTTTTCAGAAATGTCAGGACACCTTTTAAACCTGATCCGCCGCGCGTGCCGGATGAATATAATCCGACAGGCTCATACAGGAGATCTTTTGTGATACCGGCAGGCTGGAAGAACAAAGAGATATTTCTCCGGATGGAAAAAACGGCATCTGCATCATTCGTCTGGATAAACGGGAAAGAGGTCGGATATAATGAAGGAGGACAGGAACCTGCCGAATATAATGTTACAAAATATCTGAAACCGGGAAAGAATACAATTGCTGTCCTTGTTATCAAATATTCCGACGGATATTATCTTGAGGATCAGGATTACTGGAGACTTGCAGGAATTTTTGATGATGTATGGCTATATGCAACACCCAAAACTCATATTTTCGACTGGCATGCCGTGACCGATCTGGATGAAAATTATATCAATTCCAGCCTTAGTCTGTCGGCAGATATCAGGAATTTTTCATCTGTTCCCTCAGGCGACTTCACCTTACAGGGCAACGCTTTACAACAGCCGGAAAAAGGAGGTCAGCAATATGGTCTCCGACAAGTTCACTGTTGCAGCGGGAGGAAAAGAAACAGTCTCACTCGTGTCGGAAATTATCAATCCCGATAAGTGGTCGGCTGAATTTCCAAACCTGTATACCCTGACCTTTGAATTATTGGATAATACAGGAAGAACGGTTGAGGTAATAAGCGGAAGAATAGGATTTAAGGAGACTGAGATCCGCAACCGGGTATTTTACCTGAATGGTGTTCCGGTGAAGCTTAACGGCATCAACAGCCATATGCAGCATCCCGTTACTGGGGCATACAATGGATGAAGCCACAATAAGGAAGGATATGGAGCTTTTTAAGCAATTCAATATAAATTGTGTTCGTACTTCCCATTATCCTCCTGTGATCCGTTATCTTGAACTCGCTGACGAATACGGGATCTATGTTGTTGATGAAACAGGTGATGAAGCTCATGCAACTGAATATGTTTCACGCGACAAAGCCTGGGAGGATATGTATCGTGAGAGAGCCAGGAAGATGGTTTTACGTGACAGGAATCATCCCTGTATCCTCTTCTGGAGTGCAGGGAACGAAAGTGGTGAGGGGGATAATATCTGTGCGGTGATCGAAGAGGGGAAAAAGTATGATAAGACCCGCTACTGGATGTACGGTGGTAATGCATTTGCTCATAAATGTGAGGATATTATCGGTCCGCGGTATCCAACGATCCATGATCTGATAACTGATGTTTTTCTTGTGCCGGAGAGTATTGATCCGCGTCCTTCATTCCTCGATGAATACCTGGCTGTTACAGGTAACGGAGGCGGCGCTCTCGATGAATACTGGGATGCTTTCTACAGGTATCCACGGAGCATGGGAGGCGCAATATGGGATTTTGTGAGTACCGGAATTACTGAAAAGATCATAACCCTTAAAGATGGTTCTGCTAATGATATTCAGGTAAATGCCATGGGCCGGGCTAAGCTGGTCCCGGGTGTGACCGGCAAAGGTATCGACCTTAATGGTCACGATCAGTGGGTTGAGGTTTACAGGGATAACGCTCTTGAAATATCCGGAGATAAGCTTACCCTTACTCTGATGGTCTTCCCGCGTGCCTTGAGCAGCTCAGCCGGGACGTTTATAACCAAAGGTAATTATCAGTTCGGGATACGGCAGATACGGAATGACTCCCTTGAGTTTTATTTAACCACCCGGTCGCGGCAGAAAGTACAGATCGCACTTCCAGGTAACTGGGAGAATAACTGGCATTTTGTTACTGCAAAATACGATGGGAATTTCATGTATATCGAACTGGATGACAGGGTGAGTGATAAGAAAGCGATATCCGGTAATATCACGAACACCCCATTCCCGGTTAATATCGGAAGAAATGCTGAAATACACGGACAGGAAACAGTTGTATATATCTGCGATGCCATTATCGATCAGGTTGGGATCTTTCCTGAAGTCATTTCATCAGGATCATTAAAATCGCCTTCCCCGGAATTAAAGAAGAATGCCTCATTATGGCTCGATTTTGAGGAGATGACGACAGATGGGGAGTTTTTCAGCTATGGAATAGGAGCAAGGACATACGGTTCAATATGGCCTGACCGAAGACCTCAACCCGAGATGTGGCAGATTAAGAAATCGGGACAGCCTGTTAGTGCGAAATTTCTGTCAGCAGAGAAGGGTGAGGTTGAAATATCAAACAGATATCTTTTTACTGATCTGAACAGGCTCAGGAGCCACTGGATGTTGACTGAAAACGGAGAAAACATTCAGACAGGAGAATTGGATCTGAATATTGCACCTCAAACGTCAGCCGTGATAAAGATTCCATTCAGGAAACCTGATATTAAGGAAGATGCTGAATATAGCCTGATATTGAGCTTTTGTCAGAAAGGAACAACAGAATGGGCTGAAGATGGTTATGAAATTGCATGGGAGCAATTTGAACTGCCATGGTTCAGGACTACACCTGTATTAATGTCGCAGGAACCGGATGCATTGAAAGTTAATGAGGAGAATGACAGGCTTATTATTACGGGAAAGGATTTCAGGTATGTGTTTGATAAGAGATCAGGAGAGCTTTCATCGCTTCAGGTATCAGGTAAAGAATTACTGAAAGCCGGAGGAAAATTTAATGTTTGGCGGGCACCACTGGCAAACGAGGTTGATGAATGGAATTACCGCAGGTCTAATACAAAGCACTTTGGAGAGTTTTATGGCAGATTTGCCGCTTCTGAATGGTATTCTGCAGGAATTCATTCATTGAAGACCATGCAGGAAGAATTTGATTACAAAGTTATTGATAAATCCGGCGTTGAAATAAATATTAAAAATATCGTGCAGACAGCTTCAGGAAGGGGTGCATTTCTGAACCGTTATAAATATAATATTTCAGGCTCGGGGGTGATCACAATCGAACATTCCGTGATCCCGGATGGTGATATGCCTGCCTGGCTGCCCCGGACAGGAATGCAATGGGTTCTTGACAGGTCACTGGGAAACGCAGAATGGTATGGCCGGGGACCTCAGGAAAATTACCCTGACAGGAAAAGCGGATATAAGGTTGGTGTCTACAGATCAACTGTTGACGGAATGTATGAACCTTACCTGATACCTCAGGATTATGGTCTGAGAACAGATAACAGGTGGGTAAGGATGACAGACAGCAACGGCACAGGACTGGAGTTCTCGGGGAGCAGGTTATTCAATTTCAGTGCACAGCCATATTCCACAGATAATCTGACGAAAGCGGTTTATACATACCAGCTTCAGCCATCTGACGGTATAACTTTCAATTTCGATTATGCCACCAGCGGAGTAGGTTGTACCGCATTATCGGTCTTTCCGGCATATCAGGTGCTACCGCAGAGGGTCGATTTTACGGTAACGATCAGACCGGTAAGATAATGGTTCGACGGTTCGACGGTTCGACGGTTCTAAGGGTTGACGGTTCGAAGGTTTGAAGGTTCGACGGTCGAACGATCAAACGATCAAACGAAAAAACGTTCTAACTTTTTAATAAAAACAAATTCGTAATGGAAACAATTACTTTAAAGAATCGTGAAGTGCTGGGTAAGGAAGCAGCTGTTAAAGGTGCGGATCTGATCCGTAAAGCGATTAAGGAACGGGGTGAAGCCAACATCATTGTTGCAACCGGAGCCTCACAATTTGACATGCTGAGGGTACTTGTCAAAGAAGATGTTGACTGGTCGGTTGTAACTGCATTTCATCTCGACGAGTATATCGGTCTTCCGATAACACATCCCGCATCATTCAGGAAATACCTGAAGGAGAGGTTTGTTGATATAGTAAAACCGAAGGAATTCGTATATGTTAACGGTGAGATTGATCCTGTTCAGGAATGTAAAAGGCTTGGTGATCTTATCAGCAAACTTACAATTGATGTTGCATTTGTCGGTATAGGTGAGAACGGGCATCTTGCGTTTAACGATCCGCCTGCTGATTTTGAGACGGAGGAACCATATATAATCGTAAACCTTGATGAAGCATGCCGCCGTCAGCAGCTTGGAGAAGGCTGGTTCCCGACATTCGATGATGTACCCAAAAGGGCTATCAGCATGTCGATAAAGCAGATAATGAAATCAAAGGCAATAATATGTACAGTACCCGATCTGCGGAAAGCCGATGCTGTTAAGAAAACAATAAAAGAGCCGGTCTCACCACTTGTTCCCGCTACTGTAATGAGGAATCATTCAGACGCATGGCTATATCTCGATTATGATTCGGCTTCGTTGTTATAGAAGAAGACCGAAGTCTGAAGATGGAAGACCGAAGCCTGGCATAGCCATTAACCTAAGGAGAATCTGTTTTCAACCACCCCGGCCGGGAAAGAAGAATTGTAAACATTTCAAAATCAGCAATCCCGGCCACCTCCCGCCTAAAGCGGGAGGAAACTTATTATTCTTATTAAATCAATATTAATTCAGAAAAATGAAAAACAAGATCATAACATTTGGAGAAATAATGCTCAGGCTTGCTACTCCTGAGCATCAGAGATTTTCACAGGTAACATCATTCTGTGCCTCTTACGGAGGCGGTGAAGCCAATGTAGCCGTATCACTTGCCAATTACGGGCTTGAAACCGAATATGTAACAAGGCTTCCTTCGAATGATCTGGGAAAGGCTGTTATTATGGAGCTGAAAAAGCACAGTGTGGGTACAAAGCATATCATTTTCGGAGGAGAAAGGCTTGGGATATATTATCTCGAAACGGGAGCTGTGTCACGATCCAGCAAAGTAGTATATGACCGTGCACACTCTTCAATATCGGAAATAAAACCGGGGATGATCAACTGGGAAGAAGTTTTCAGCGATGCAACCTGGTTCCACTGGACAGGCATCACTCCTGCAATATCGCAAGGAGCTTCGGAAGCCTGTCTCGAAGCAGTAAAAGCTGCAAAGAAATCAGGATTAACGGTATCATGCGACCTCAATTTCAGGAAGAATCTCTGGAAATGGGGTAAAACAGCCGGGGAAATTATGCCGGGACTTGTAGAATATTGCGATGTGATCCTTGGTAATGAAGAGGATGCAGAAAAGGTGTTCGGCATCAAACCCGAAAAAGGAGACGTATCTGCAGGTAATGTGGAAAGCTCAGAATATGAATCAGTCTGCAAAAAGTTGAAAGCTCAGTTCCCGCAAGCCAAAAAGGTAATAATAACTCTGAGAGGATCAATAAATGCTGATCATAATACATGGTCGGGGATCCTTTTTGACGGTGAGAAATTCTATACTGCACCGGTGTACCAGATTACCCATATTGTCGACAGGGTAGGAGGGGGCGACTCTTTCATGGGAGGATTGATCTATGGTCTGATTACATATTCCGGAGACGACCAGAAAGCCCTGAATTTCGCCGTTGCCGCCTCATGCCTGAAGCATACAATACAAGGCGATTTTAACCTTGTCACCATGGCTGAGGTTGAACAGCTTATGAAAGGTGATGCATCGGGAAGGGTTGTCCGTTAATAGTCAGATCACTGAATTTACCGATAATCTGTTTTTTAAAAACTGATTGAAGAATGATGATTAACGATTTAAGATTTTTGAAGTACGGCAAATAGCTTCAAGAATTTTCGAAAGTCTTCATTGATGAAATTGATCTTTATTCTAAAATCGTTAATCCTTGTTCTTAAATCATTTTAGAAATTTTATTACAAGGAATTAATTAATTACAGAATCAGGGTTCTTGTATCTGCTACCGCTTTGCCTCCTGTTACCGGATTGGGGTGAACTTTTTTCAGGAGAGCCTTCATGTCTTTTACAATACCGGCATAGGCCGGATCTCCTGCAAGGTTCCTGAGCTCATGGGGATCAGAGATCTCATTATAAAGCTCTGATCCTTCTTTCCCGAATCCCCATTCGGTATAACGCCACTTTTCCGTGCGTACACTATGCCCGGGTGTATTTTGCCTTTGCACCTGGGTATATGCCGGATGAGCCCATTTAGCAGAAGGATTTTTCAAAAGCCGGACAAGGCTGTTCCCATCCAGATCAGAAGGAGGCGTCAGTCCTGTAAGTTCAGCCAAAGTTGGATAAACATCTACCAGCTCTACAGTCCTGCTGCATGTTCGTCCCGCTTTTTTCGAGCCCGGGACAGAAATTATTAACGGCACTTTAGCTGATTCCTCAAAGCAGCTTTGCTTGAACCAGAGACCATGTTCGCCAAGATGATAACCATGATCACTCCAGAAAACGATAATTGTATTGTCTTCCAGTCCGAGTGACCTGACAGCATCCAGCAACCTGCCGATCTGAGCATCCACAAATGAAATTGCTGCATAATAAGCCAGGACACATTCAAGAGCCTGATCGGAAGTAATGCCAAAATATGGCCATGGATTAGTTGATGCAAGAGCTAACTTCGGATAGCGTCCCGGAGTTTCTGCAGAGATTTCAGGTAGTTTCATCTGTTCAGGTCTGTACATGTCGAAATACTTTCCGGGAGTGATCCAGGGGGTATGTGGTTTATAGAATCCGGCGGCAATAAAGAATGGCTCATCCTTATGTTGTTCCATCAGTTTAATGGCTTCAGTTGCAACTTTGCCATCGGTATGTTCGATATCGGTTCCCGTTTTATCGTTGAGGTATGCCATTGCCGAGCCCAGTCCCCTTTTGGGAGTATAATTAATGATATCAAGCTCCAGGGTAGTTTTATCCCGTCCGGCCGGATTATAACGCTCGCTCCAGGATATTTTGTCGTCGAGACCATTTGTCCCTATATCTCCCGGATTTCCGTAATGGTACATTTTGCCGACCCTGGCGACATACCAGCCGTTATTTTTAAACAGTTGTGGCATGGTTGTTATGTCGGGAAGATCCTGCCGGAAATGGTATGTCAGGTCAAATACCCTTGTTTTGTCGGGTCTGTAGCCGGTCAGAATGGAGCTCCGGCTGGGGCTGCTCAGCGGGAACTGGCAATAGGCATTTGCGAATGTGATCCCCTGTGATGCCAGTCTGTCGATATTTGGTGATTTAACAACAGGATGACCGTAGCAACCGAGATCATTATTCATGTCATCCACTGCGATGAAAAGGATGTTCTTTTTCTTATCCTGGGAGTAAATGGAAGGTACCGCTGATGTAAGAACAAGCGGCGCCACAACAAGCTTAAGTACATAATTATTCATAGCCAATTTATTATTATATAGATTACTAATACTTTAACTCTTCAATCTGAAACTAAACCTGAAACTCTGGAACCTGAACCTTGCAACTTCCTGGCAAACCCTGAACCCGGAACGAATTATTTTTCCGCAACAACCAGCATTTCAAAATCCTCTGTAGTCAATTTATCTTTTCTCGAAAAAGCACCAAGTTTAGAACCAAAAATATCTATTTTAATGTAGCCCAGTGATTTCAGCAGCCATGTTATTTCACTTGGGACATAATAGCGTTCATTGCATTCAAGAGTCATTTTATTGCCTTCATCATCTTCCACTTCGGTTATATTATGGTCGCGGAAGGTCATCAGGTCGAAAGTATTGCTTCTGTATGTAGCATTACCTTCTTCTGTTGTTGAATTGCAGAACTCTTCCACCGAATGATATAAAGGGAAAAGTCCGTTAAGTGTCGTGAAGATAAACTTGCCGGGAGATCTCAATGATTTTGTAACATTTTTCAGGATTTCAAAATTCATTTCATCTGTTTCCATCAGAGGGAAACCTCCCTCGCAGAGCATAATGGCAACATCAAATTCATTTACGAATGGCAGGTTTCGTGCATCGTGTTGCAGGAAATTAATTTTCAGACCCTCAATTTCTGCTTTTTCCTTTGCTCTTTTTAGCTGGGCAGGAGAGAGATCGACTCCTGTTACTGTGTAGCCTCTTTTTGATAATTCTATTGAATGTCTGCCGGTTCCGCAGCCAACATCAAGGATCTTTCAATGATTTATTAATCCGAGTTCCTGTTCGATAAAGTCACATTCACCTGCGGTTCCCTTTGTAAAGCTCTCGTTATCATAGTTTTTGGCGTAGTTTTCAAAGAGTTTCTCGTACCATTGATTTTTATTCATGAGCCGGATAATTGAATGATATTTACGTTGTCTGGATTCCGATCACTAAAATAAGCATTTTGAGCACTAATTTCCTGAAATATTAACCAAATCAAAGTAAATTCTTTGCATCGGGTATCCATCGAAATTTTATTAACTTTATTTTGGTTTATTGAAGGTTGTCAGCGGGCATCATCTGATCATTTTCAGGGATGAGCAGTGATGTGACTGATGTGGCGGAAGCTTAGTGGAATCCTGACTTATAAATTTCAGATATAAAACAAATTGCAATGGCGAGTAAATACCGTAAAATTACAATTAGCATCAGTAATGACGAACTCGGTATGATGGAGGATTTTCTGGTATGTGAATTGCCAAAAGATTTGAAGGATAAGTATCGAAGGAAGTGTTTACAGATATGGAGCAGACTTGTGAGGGAATGGGACAGGTCCGTTTGATGATTTATGATCAGAGCCATATTTTATATATTTACCTTTAGCTACCTGATAACCCCAAATTAAGTAAATTCTGGTTACCTTTGGTACACATATAACAAGTTG
>CAVOWZ010000006.1:0-328066 GCA_963700275.1 uncultured Bacteroidales bacterium
GGGTTACCTGATTCCCGTTTGAAATGGAGGAATGCTTTTGCAGATATATCATCGGAAGAACAGGTGATATCTGCTTTGCCTCCGCAAACCCTGCTGTATGGTTTATCGTCAAGATTTGGCCGGCCAAATTCGGATATCCCCCACGATAATCTGACCTTCAGATAAGAATCAATGTAAGCATTGGTTTCCTTCTTGCTGAACCTTTCATATAAATACTGTCCAAATCCGTATTCTGAATTCTGGTCGACCATTTCACGTCCCGATTTCTTATCGGTAATTGATGCAATCGCTCCCTTTTCCCGGTCAATTTTTACTTTAAAGAATTCATTTTCTATTATGCCGGACTTTTCATCCGCAACAGGTTTTAAAGCATCCGGAGTTTTGGGAGCCGGTGCCGGAACATACGTTGTATAACCGGATGATGGAACATACCTGGCAATGAATCTCAGAACATTACCTTCATTATGGACCTTTACAACCTCACCTGTTCTTAGATCCCTGAGAGCCTCAATCTTGTTCTGCTGCTGAATGGTGACCATTCCCGACCGTGTCCATGGCAAAGGATTAAACACAACTATTTTCTGCCCGTTAAAATTTACTGATGAAGCAAGTCTGTCCATTTCTCTTTCATAAGCGGGATGAAGCACCTTTTCAGCCTGGTAAACACGATCCCCTTTTTCTTTCCATGAAGCTTCAAGCAGATTGTAAGTACCTGCTGCCCGTTTTTCATGGAATTCATTTCCAAAGTACCAGTCTCCGGAATGGCCATGGCTCATTGCCATCCCGAAGGTATGCTCATCCCACAAAAGGGCACCTTCGGTTGCCGGTGAGGTAAATTGTGTAATATCTGTTTTCAGGCCGGTCCAGCCATTTAAAAGTGTATTAAGTAATTCAAGCGAATAAATATCTTTTTGCAATGACCGTACGCTTTTCATTTCCCGGGGCATCGACATATATCCATGTATCCATGTATCCGGCATATCGCCTCTTACCACAGGCAGATCGGGATTCTCTTTCATTATGGCGTCATAGAAATCGGATATCCTGCCGATCCTTAGTTTTGCATTGGGGGCCAGCTTCTGGGCTTCAATAAGTACTTTTTCGACATCTTCGGGTGCCGGAGGACCCTGGTTATCCCCGGTGTGAATTATTGCGAGCCATGTTTTAAATTTCCAGCTTTCATCCGGGACCAGGCTGGTACCATAATTCTTTCCCCAGTAAATTGTCATCAGCTTAGATCCATCCGGACCCTGCCACCAGAATAACAATGGCACATCCGGTGAGCTTGATACGGCATTGCAGCCGATATGAAGAATTTGTATTCCTGCATTTGTAAGGAGAGTAGGAAGAAACCATGAATGGCTAGGCACATCGGTCAGTTTGGCATCTCTTGGAAGTGGCAGATTGAACCTCTCTGAAAGATCAGCTGAAAATGAGAGGGAGCGTACCAGCGCTTCCGGATCTGCAGCTTCAGTTTCAATTGTAAAAGGCAATCCGTGATATACAAACCAACCGTCCCGGATGGCAGCCTCCACCTTTGGCTTTATATCAGGAGAGCATCGCTGAAGGATCTTTGTCAGAGGCCACGAAGGCATTGTCCAGATAAACTGTTTTTCCCTCGGAAGACTCCGGCTCTTTTCAAGAGTGGCCAGAGCCTGCTCCATCATCGTGGTTGAATACTTATTGATCACTGATTCGGCCATATCGGTATAACCGTTATCAAAATGAGTCTTGAACACAAATATTATCTCCCTGACATTTGGATTCGGCTTTTCTGGTTCCTGAGCAATAACTGCTCCTGAAATAAGGACAATAAAAAGCATCAAACTAGTTAATCTTGTCATATTCAGCTTTTTAATTAAACAACTGCATTTTAAAAATCTCAGATTCAAAAATACTGTTAATCAAATAATTACTTAATTTCCGTCAGTTGCAGGAATACCGACGGATCATCTGCCCACTCCTTATTGGGACGATCGCCCATTGTGAACTCAAGCTTGCCTCCCTTTACAATTTCAGAATGTTTTATCCAGGCCCTGTCAAAAGGCTTGCCATTAAGTTTTGCCGATTGTATATACTTATTCCGTTTTGATACTTTATTGGCTCTTACAGTAAAGGTTTTCCCGTCAGCAAGCTTGATCTGAACCTTTTTAAAGAAAGGGCTTCCAATGGCATATAATCCGTTTCCAGGAGTAACGGGGTAAAAACCCATTGCCGAAAAGACATACCATGAACATAATGCCCCGCCATCCTCATCACCCGACAGGCCCAGCGGATCGTCGTCAAACCACATTTCCATCACTTCCCTTATCCTTCGCTGGGTTTTCCATGGCTCTCCTGCATAGTTGTAAAGGTAAGGAACATGGAATGAGGGTTCATTCCCTGCCGGAAACATTCCGTTAAGTCCTGATGCATCGGGAAACTGCCCCATGAACTGCCACTTTGCTATCCGTGTCGGTTCATTGAAAAGGTTATCAAGCCTGTCAATAAAGGATTCGTTCCCTCCCATCATTTCAATCAGTGAAGGGATATCATGCATCACACTGAAATTCCAGATATAGGAATTATTCTCGGCGTAATACATTCTGCATCCAATGCCTCCCGATAACTTCGGATCAAAAGGTTCAACCCAGTTGCCATCAGCCATTTTGGGTGACATAAACCCGGTTGCAGGATTATATACATTGCGATAGTTCTGAGCTCTTTTGCTGAAATATTCATAATCTTCGTTCTTGCCGAGCGCTTTCGCCAGTTGTGCCAGGCACCAGTCATTATAACTGTGCTCTAGTGTCACAGCAACAGCCTGTCGTTTTTCAAAGCCGTGAACCATGGGTTCAGTCTCTTCAGCTCCTTCAGGAAGAGCGGGATACCAGCCATTCTGAATATAGAAGCTGTCCAATGCGCACATCGGTCCGGCTCTCCAGGGCAGCATTGTTCCGCTCATGGCATTCTTCTTCAGCCCTTCATAGGCTTTTTCAACATCGAACCCTGTACCTCCTTTCTGGTAAGTATCCCATATTAATGCTGCCGAATGGAATCCGATCATTGCAGGAAAATCGCCGTAAAACTGTGGGAATGTCGGCATCCAACCGCTTTGCTCATACATATTTACATAAGATTGCACCATATCAACCTGCCTTTCTGGTTCAATAAGATAAAGCATGGGATGATGGCTCCTGAAAGTGTCCCATAACCAGTCATCAACATAGAAGGGTCTTCCGTTATCGTTGTGAACCTGTTTATCATAACCGCTGAAGTACCGGCCGTATTCCGAAATGTTAACCATGCGTTCCAGTCCCCTGTAGAATGAAGAATAAAATATCCTCAGTTGCCTCTCAGTGCCGCCTTCGGCATAAATCCTTCCCAGCATGTCTTTCCATATTCTGTAGCTTTCCGCGCTTATCGTCTCAAAAGATTTTCCGCTCATTTCGCGGGTCAGGTTATCCTTTGCCTGAGCCTCATCGATGTATGATATCCCTATCCTTACCTCCACAGGCTTTCCCGGTCCTGCAAAAGAAACATAGACACCTGATTTCTGTCCGCTTACCTCACTGTTTCCGCCAGACATTTCCATACTGCCGAATGTTCCTTTAGAATCAAATGGTGCTGAAAATTCGGCATGGAAATACTGCCGGGTATCCTTTGAATCTTCCCAACCCTGTAATGAATTATCACCGGTTATCTTAAATGAAGCCTGGCTATTTGACCTGAAGACTATATTGGCAGGCTTATCTTTCTGAAATATAAAACGGTATACAACTGCCCTTTCGGTAGTTGTCCATTCCGCAACTATTCCGGGATCTTCAAGCAGGACGGTATGCTGCCACGGATGAACTTCCTCCATATCATGATCATAGACTGATGCATTTTTTTCACGATCGGGAGATACTGGCCCTGCTGTTGGCATCAGCTCAGTGACATGTCCGTTCCTGTATGCCGGCATATTCAGGGCAAAGCCGTAGATCTTATCCGACAGATACCTGTCTCCCAGCCCGGGCTTTGTAACAGGAAAGACCCTTACCATACTGTGAGGCCGGTGAACGGTTGGATTCTTGGTTGTAAGCAGCGGCGCTACTCCGCCGATATTAGGATCTACATAACGGGTGATATCGGAATCATTGCATGATGTTAAAATGACAGTTATTAAAAGCAGAAAGAAAAGGTTCAGTTTGTTCATTTAGAGTAGAATTATATTTTAGTTAAACAAAATAGCCAGGTCAGATAAATTATTAATTAATGCCCCAATTTTTGTTTGGATCGGGTCCCAATTCAATTTCAAGCTTCCCTCCTTTAAAAAATTCAGAAACGGGAAAGGTAAAACGATCCCATAGTTTACCATTTAACCTGACATTCTGAATATAGATATCATCAGTATTTTTCCTTTGTGCTGTTATTACAAATGTTGTGGTCGCTGCCTTATTATCCAGTGAAGGAAATCTCAGGACAGTTTTATCAAATAACGGACTGGTAATTTCGAGATCAGGATCCGCACCAACACATCCCTGAACATCAAACAGGCCGATAGCCATCAGCACCCCCAGAGCCCCAAGCTGGCCCTGATCCTCGTCACCATTGTAGCCGCTCAAAGGATCTGTCCCTCCAAATGATTTCTCTTTTACCTGATGCACCCAGTACTGTGTCAGCCAGGGCGCTCCTGCATAGCTGAAGAGGTGTGCCATTTCGCACGATGGCTGGTTTTCATAGTCAACCCATCCGGTCCCATGTTCCCCATGAGGTGTTATGAACCTGTAAGGTGCCGCTTTAATAAAATTTGAATCCAGCTTGTTGATAAATAATTCATTGCCACCCATTTCAGTTATCAATCCCGTAACATTCTGAGGAACGTAAAAGGAATATGTGGCCGAGTTCCCTTCAATAAAACCCTGGGAATTAAATTTGCCCTCGATAGAGATCGGAGAGAATGGTTCCATCCACTCTCCCGATTCATGACGCGGACGTGCCCATCCTGCAACCGGATCAAAAACATTTCTCCAGTTTTCAGACCGCTTCAGGAAGAGTGTCGCATCCTCATCTTTACCCAATAATTCAGCCATGGCAGAAATACACCAGTCCTGGTAGGAATATTCAAGGGTCATTGAGGTTCCTCCGCGGTGAAAACCATCTCCCCTTCCGGCGATTTCAACAGGCACGTAACCCAGACTGACATACCAGTCTATTCCGCCACCCGATGGATTTGTTGAAGCTTCATATCCTGCACGGTCGCGTATCCCTCCGGGAAAGGCATTTTTCCTTGCTCCATCGTATGCAAGCCGGGGATCAAAATCTGCCCTGCCTGTTGAAATGAGTGCTGCAAGAAGAGGAACTGTATGATCACCAACCATCACATATGAATAATTCCCTCCCCATGAACATCTCGAAACAGTTCCTGCATTCCGGTAATAATCAAGGAAAGTCTCTGCCATCCAGTTACCGTACTCCGGATAAAGCAGCGACCATATAATATTAAGGTTCCACTGGGAACCCCAGAGTCCATCTCCATCCAGAAAAGGTCTTACCGGTTTCCCTGATTTGTCTAAGGTTACCTGTCGTATCACCGGTTCCGGACCCGTCCAGTCAGCATAAGATCCATCCACATCACTGCATATCCTTTTAGAGGCTGTATGCATCAGGTCGGTATATAATTTTACTTGCTGTTCTTTTGTTCCGCCTTCCACTTCTATTCTCCCCAGGTATTCATTCCATAAATCTGTTGCGTCTCCAACAACTTTGTCGAAGTCCCAGTGAGGAAGTTCAGTTTCAAGATTCAGACGTGCATTCTGTGCACTCACATGAGACAAGGCTACTTTAACGAGGATTTGTTCACCTTCTTTTAATTTTTTATATGACACATTAACTCCGCTGCCCTCTCCGCGGACAATACCATTTTCGGGTCTGATTATGGCAGAAGTCTTTTCAATGCCCTGTATCTTCCACCCTGCAAAATCATTAAACGGCTTACTGAACTGAGCCACAAAATGAACAATAAATGGCTTTTTCCTTCTGAAAGTCGGAGCCATTATCGAATACCCTTCAATTTCGTTAATCCCTGTTTGCCGGGCAAATGAGTATGACATATCTGTAGGTCCAAGGTGAGCACCCAGGTCGAACAGGATATTTGCCTCGTCTGTATCAGGGAAAGAGTACCGGTGCATTCCAACCCTGCAGGTAGCAGTAAGCTCTGCAGTTATCCCGAAGTCTTCAAGGTACACTTTATGATATCCCGGTTTTACAACTTCTTTTTCATGGCTGAATCGCGACTTATTTGCTTCAAATCCCATGTTCCCTCTGCATGGACCCGTAACAGGCATTACTGGAATTCCTGCTGTCTGGGCATTATGGATATGCGAAAAATTCAGGATATACTCTTCATTATACATGTACCCTGAATTCCAGAGATCGCCATGTCGTGTGTCAGGCGATAAGCAAACCATTCCATAGGGGACTGCTGCGGAAATAAAATAATCAAAACGCGATTTATGCGAATCAATCAGAGGATTCACCAGGTCTGCAGGAGATTTCTTCCCTTTATCAACTGTTTGTCCAGTGGAACATCCGGCCAGAAGCAGTAATAATAACAGGACTCTCAGGTAATTCATGGTCTTTGATGTAAATTGTATTATATGTGATAACAGGAAATTGCTGATATCTGATCTTTATCTGCCAGATTTCCATATCTTACTTACCTCATAGGCTGCAGGTTTGGGATTCCCTTCAAAATCTATTATTGATGTATTGACCGGGCATGGATAACAATCATGTCCCATCCAGATTATGAATCCTCCGCATTCCGGAAAACGGGATTTGTTTGCTTTCAAAGCTATTGACAAACCTTCTGTCTGACGATTCTGGCTCCAATTAACGTATTCCCCGATAGTCTGAGGCTCCCTTCCACTATTATCCCGGATAAAATCATCCCATTCGATCCACCAGCTTACAGTGCGCCACAAAGGATTGGTCATATTTGCAGGTAGAACTGAGAAACCGCCACGGTATTTATTGATCATTTCCGCTGACATTGCACCTGCCACTCCGACTTCCGAATGCATCAGTGCATCATCCAGGCTCCAGAATTCACTAACTGCTTTCATGGTTTTGTCGGATCCTGAAAAAGGAAGGGTCCATGGTCCATGTACGTCCCAGCTGATCTTTTTTCCGAATTTATCCAATCCGCCATAAATAGTTGGTCCTGAAGGAGAACCCGGAACAAATCTCCTGTCCGGATCTTCTGCCCTGACAATCTCCTTCATGCATCGGATCATCGGATGCTTGTCATTTACAGGTGCAACATCGCCATATTCATACAGTTCGTTGCCACCACACCAGAGCAGTACAGAGACATGGTGCCGTAATCTGGTAACATATCTTTCTGAAATCTTTGACATTACGGTTATTTCAGCAGGTGTATCCGGAGGATAATTATCGAGTCCTGAAGAAGATAAAGGGAACTCCTGCCAGAGCATTAACCCCATTTCATCACAGATCTCATAAAACCATTCCTTTTCGGGAAAACCGCCTCCCCACACCCGGAAAATATTTGCTCCCAGATCCTTATATGTATTGATCAGCTTTCTGTAATCTACCTCCTTCAGATCAGCAAAACCGGGACGTATGGGAGTCCAGTTCACGCCCTGAAGAAAAACCGGAGTGCCATTGATACTGCAAATCCATGGATCAGCTTCCGGTAGTGCATCTTTACAGGGCAACCATTCTGCATTTTTAAAACCAAGTCTCCTCTCAATCGTCTGGCAGATATTTCCATCCGCATCAATTAAAGTGCATACCAGCTTGTATAATGGCTGATCTCCCGAGCCGTTTGGCCACCATCTTCGAATTTTCAGATTATCCCATGTTTTCCCTTTTCGAAGATCTCCCGCAGCCACTGTTTCATCTAATATTTTCTCACCACCCTCTTTCAGCAGATGGATCCGTACTTTCCCATAAAAAGCTTTTGGTGTTATTTCGGCTGAAATTTCCAGATGTCCGAGATCTTTTACCTTGTCTGCATTTGTCAGCACTTTAAGGTTATCAATTGCATAATGATCATTGTCCCTGATCTCAAGAAAAATGTTATCCCATATACCGATCTGAACTAACCTGGGAACCCAGTCCCATCCATAATAAAATCTTGGTTTCCAGTCCTTTATCTTTGAGGTATAACCTATCTGTCCAAGGTATGATGGGGGACATTCAAAGATTATCGCCAGAGTATTGTTTTTCTCCTTCAGGAAAGGAGTTATATCGTAACTGTAAGGAATGAATGTATTATTGAATTTCCCTGCCTCCCTGCCATTAATCATGATCACACCGTTATCATCAAGACCCATGCAATGAAGGATTGACAGTTTCCCTTTAGTTATCCATTCATCAGGTATTCTGGTTGTAAATATCCAGTGCCGGTTTTCAATCCATTCTATCTGAACATAGTTATTTCCGGTATTCCAGTCAGGTATCAGGCCTGCATCTAATAATGATTTTTGCACTGAACCGGGGACATTAGCCGGAATATTTATGTATTCAGCTTTTGAACCGTTCAGTTCGGTAAAGTTGAAATCCAGCTTCCAGCTTTCGGGGCGATAACCCCAGAGTTTCCATTCAAGAGAGGATAAATTATACTCTCTATTTCTAACAGCACTTTGAGCTGTTGCTACAACGGAAAAGCAACAGACAGTAATTAATGGCAGCAATATATTCCTGTAAACTGATTTTCTGTTCATTCTTCAGGGATTTAGGGGCGTGTACATCCGCTCAGAATTCCACTTCGATGAACCTGACCTCGTATGGCTTCAGTTGGATCGATGAAAGAGGCTGACCAATCTTCTTGCCTGTTGTATTTACCTCTCTCATTTGTTTTAAAGTCTGACCAGGTACTGCCGATGACAGTTTCACCTCAGCAGGCAATCCTTCAATTTCGCGGAAATGAAGCAGAATCGTTCCTTTGCCCTTGAATGCAGGCCGGCTGTTTATAAGCATTGCATTTGCGGGACCGGAGATTTTAAGTGTCTCCAATGATGGTGATTTCAACTCGTCGGCACCTGCAGGGAAAGTCCTGGTCGGGAACGGATTTCTGACACCCCATGCATATTTTGTTGCAAATATGTTGGTAGTATCGGCTGATGATGTCATCTGATAACTCCAGCTGAATCCGCCCTCCTGGTATGCCCTGAAATTTGTGAACCAGTAGTTGTTCATCACCCATGAATAGAGCCATGTCTTTCCCTGTTTCGGATAGCGTTCATATTTATTCATGTTGAAATCGCTGAAATGCCATAAAGGAATCTCATTACTCACAACAACTATCTGTCCCTTTTTCCCCCGTACCGAGACAAAGTTCTGTGCCACATTCCAGTCGGATGATGAGCCCGGAAGCTGCTGTCCCTGGGTTAAAGTACCACCTATGGTCTCAAATACTATCCTGGATCCGGGTAATGAGAACGGAAATGCGACATAAAGAGCTTCCGGATCAGTAATAATAAGCTTATGAGCCATATACTTTAACTCTATCTTCTTAACATTCTTATAGAGTCTGATCTCTGTTTCTATTCCCTTCGGTGATCCTTCAGTACCTTTCTCAAAACCTTCCATATCAGCCGATATCTTTACACTTTCCCAGACATTGCCATTGATTCCCTTATCTACTTTTACATTAAATGCTGTTGTCCGTATAAACGGAGATACATCTCTTTTTGCAGATGTCTCCCTTACGGGCTGACCAATATTATATGGATTCTGTGAATCGACCAATTCCTGGTTCAGTTCCTTGTCGAACAGGCTGCTTATTGATCCTGTTGTCTTGTTTATCACCAGCTTATAAAACCTGTTTTCAAGAACCTCTGTACCGGAAGCTACCTCCCCGGTTGCAGGTTCTGTTGAGACCTCCACTTTCAGCGCTTTATAGCCCATTGCAGGTATATCGCTTACTTCAAGTACCCACCAGGCTCCTTCGCGGCGTCTGTTAAGCACCTGTGCTGGAACCTCTTTGCCTGATGCAATATCTGTGATCCTGAACTTATTTTCAACAGGTATTATCTCATTGTCGATAAAGATCTCAATATTCCCGGATCTTGACCATCCCATGGAATTAATCACATAAATGACCGGGAAGGCAGCTTTCTTCAGGAATGGCTGAAACCGCGCCAGCGCTTCCTCATTCAGCAGTGTTACTTTCTTAAGAGCTTCCCATGCATAGGCTCCTTTCATCAGCCATTGTTTTGTTGTATTTTCAGAATAAGGATGGCTGATACTTTCAGCTGCTCCGACGGTATGCTCATCAAAAAAGATGGCGTTGTCACTGATATGCTCCATCTTGCTTTCAAGAGCAGGATCAAGTTCACCTCCCATCATGGAAACCATAGCAAACAGGCCATCATCTACTTGTTTCAAATTCTGCGTTTTCCTTATCTCAGCAGTTTCGCGGGATGTTGAGCCAAAACCATCGGACCACCAGTCGAGCCATGCATTCCGATGGACCGGGAGCTTATCAGCATAGTTCTTTTCGACATATTCCGGAAACTCACTGGCTAAAGCAAGCCGGAGTTTTGGATATTCATATTTCTCGTTCCATTCTTTGACCTGTTCACAAGCTGCCGTTGACGGTGGTGCATTATCGGTATAGTAGCCCGAGAAGAGAATGATTATCCGGTCGAGCGGATAGCCTCTGCTATCGAGATCAGCAAGGTGCCATAACATATTCTGAGGCGCTAATGTAGTTACAAGGCCGAAATTATTCCCGGTCATTTGTATATCTGCACGAAAAGCCAGAAGTCTTTCACCCGATGGTGCTTCCCACCAGAAAGCAGTCGGTTTGTCAAATGGTCTTATCGATCTGGTTTCATTAATTCCCAAAATAAGATATTTCACACCAGTATTCCTGAAATAATCAGGCAGGCACCATGCAATGCCATTTACATCATTTTGCATTATGGTTTTGACAGGAATGCCATGCTTGTCAAATTCTTTCATCGGTTGAAGAAAATCATACATAGTATTTTCATCCGCTATTTCAGCCATGTTCACATACATACCTGTCACTTCAATACGTCCTTCAGCTATCCTCTTTTTAAACCTTTCAATCTGTGATGCCGGTCTTGTCCGCAAATATTCTCTTGCTACCCATGCTACCTCGCATGTCCAGCGGAATTTAGCATCATCGGGCATTCCGTCTGTCTGATCACAATAATCCAGTGCGTAGTCAATATATCGCAGGTGTTCGGCAAGTATTTCCGACTGAGGGCGGGTGTAACCTATGTCTGTATGAGAGTGCTGAACAAAATCGATCACCCATTTCTTTGGCGGGACAAGTGTGACAGGGTATTTCTCAGCTGCTTTGTCATCGATCTTTGCAGAAACAGTAATTTTTTTGGATTTGCTTACTGCCGGAAAGGTCAGCAGGTACCTGTTATTTCCTTTTACCAGATCGGCTTTCAGGATTTCCCTGCCACCATAGTTAAAGGTGATTTTCCCGGGAGCTTCAGCTCTGTAGCTTGCTATTACCTGCTGAAGAGATTTCCCATTCTCTTTGAAAAGAACAGGAGCATTTAAGAACTCAACCTTAGCGTCTGGCCTGGTTTGACTGTTAACATTTAAAGTGCTGACCAACACAATTAAAGTCGATAGTATCCCTTTAATTAAGCTTTTTCCCATAAATTTTACTTCTTTATTTTTGATATACATCAGAGTATTAAAAAGAAACCGACCCTGCTTTCAATTGAAATCTGGAATTAAAATCCAAATTATCAGAACTCCACTTCGATGAACCTGACCTCGTATGGTTTCAGTTGAATCGATGATAGAGGCTGTCCGATCTGTTTACCGGTTGTATTTACCTCAGTCATTCTCCTGATTGTCTGACCGGGAACTGCCGATGAGAGCTTTACTTCAGCCGGCAGCCCTTCCAGTTCGCGGAAGTGCAAAAGAACAGTTCCTTTGCCTTTAAAAGCCGGACGGCTGTTAATTAGCAATGCATTTGCCGAACCGGAGATCTTCAGAGTTTCCAGAGATGGTGTTTTTAACTCATCCGCACCTGCAGGGAATGTTCTTGTAGGGAAGGGATTCCTTTCTCCCCATGCATATTTTGTTGCAAATGCATTTGTGGTGTCGGATGCTGATGTGATCTGGTAGCTCCAGCTGAATGCCCCTTCCTGATAAGCCCGGAAATTGGTAAACCAGTAATTATTCATAACCCATGAATAGAGCCATGGCTTCCCTTTTACGGGATTGCGTTCAAATTTTCCCATATTGAAATCACTGAAATGCCATAATGGTATTTCGTCGCTCACAACAACTATCTGTCCGTCCTTACCGCGCACTGAGACGAAGTTCTGTGCTACGTTCCAGTCGGATGAGGAGCCTGGCAGTTGCTGTCCCTGGGTTAGTGTTCCCCCAATCGTTTCAAAAACGATCCGGGAACCGGGCAATGAGAACGGAAAGGCTACATAAAGTGCTTCGGGATCAGTAAGTATAAGCTTGTTTGCCATATATTTGAACTCTATCTTTTTAACATTCTTATAGAGCCTGATCTCTGAAATAATACCTTTCGGAGATCCTTCAGTACCTTTTTCAAAACCATCGAGGTCAGAAGTAATCTTAACACTTTCCCATACACTGCCGTTTTCTCCCTGTTCCATTTTTACATTCACAGGTGTTGTACGGTTAAAGGGTGCTACATCTCTTTTCGCAGATGTCTCCCGGACAGGCTGGCCGATCTGATATTGATTTTCCCGGTCGATAAGTTCCCGGTTTAGTTCTTTGTCAAAAAGGCTGCTGACTGCTCCTGTTGTTTTATCAATGACCAGTTTGTAAAATCTGTTTTCGAGTACACTGGTATTCGTGGATTTTACAGAAGTGGTTGGCTCTCCGGTCACTTCGATCTTAAGAGCTTTATATCCCATTGCAGGTATGTCGCTTACTTCAATTACCCACCAGGCGCCTTCGCTGCGTTTTGTCAGAATCTGTGCTGAGACTTCTTTCCCTGAGGAAATGTCGATGATCTTAACCTTATTTTCAACAGGTATCACTTCATTGTCAATGAATATCTCGATATCTCCCGAACGCGTCCATCCCATGGAATTAATAACATAAATGACCGGGAAAGCAGCTTTTTTCAGGAATGGCTGAAATCTGGCAAGAGCCTCCTCATTAAGCAATGTCACTTTTTTAAGTGCCTCCCATGCATAGGCTCCCTTCTGAAGCCACTGCCTGGTTGAATTCTCAGAATAAGGATGGCTTATACTCTCATCTGCACCACAGGTATGCTCATCAAAGAAGATCGCATTTTCACTTATATGATCCATATTTGCTTCGAGTGATTCACTTAGCTCTCCTCCCATCATCGATACCATTGTAAAAAGTCCCTCATCCACCTGTTTCAGATTCTGTGTCTTTCGCACTTCGGCTGTTTCGCGCGATGTGGATCCATAGCCATCCGACCACCAGTCGAGCCACGCATTGCGGTGAACAGGTAGCTTATCAGCATAATTCTTCTCCACATATTCCATAAATTCTCCGGCGGTTGCCAGTCTTAGCTTTGGATATTCATACTTTTCGTTCCATTGCTTAACAAGCTCACATGCAGCAGTTGACGGAGGTGCATTATCGGTTCTGTACCCTGAATATTGAATACCAATTCTGTCGAACGGATATCCTCTGTCATCAAGATCAGCAAGGTGCCAGAGCATATTTTCGGGCCTGATGGCCTTACTCTCAATCCCGAAATTATTACCTGTCATATAGTGATCGGCACGAAATGCCAGTAATCTTGATCCTGAAGGGGCCTCCCACCAGAATGCCGTGGGTTTGTCAAAGGGAAGAATGGATCTTGTCATATTGATACCCATAATCAGGTATCTGACACCTGTATTTTTAAAATAATCCGGCATACACCACGCGATACCGTTCACATCGTTCTGCATGGCGGTTTTTACCGGTATATTGAGCTTGCTGAATTCTTTAAGAGGCTGAAGAAAATCGTACATAAGGTTCTCATCCGATATTTCTGCCATATTGGAATACATGCCTGTAACTTCAATACGTCCTTCTTCAATTCTCTTTTGCAGCCTTTTTATCTGGGATGATGGTCTTGAACGCAGATATTCCCTTGTTACCCATGCCGATTCGCATGTCCAGCGGAATTTTGCATCATCCGGAAGATTATCGGTCTGATCGCAATAATCGAGGGCATAATCGATATACCGCATATGTTCTGCAAGTATTTCAGATTGAGGCCGTGTATAACCTATGTCGGTATGGGAGTGCTGTACAAAGTAGATCTGCCATTTTTTTGGAGGAACCAGAGTTACGGAATATTTCTCCGCAGCTTTGTCATCGACCTTTGCGGAAACAGTAATTTTCCTGGGATTGTTTACTGCCGGAAAGGTCAGAAGGAATCTGTTGTTTCCTCTTATCAGGTCGGCTTTCAGGATTTCTTTGCCGCCATAGGTAAAGCTTATCTTACCAGGGGATTGGGACCTGTAGCTTGCTACAACCTGTTGAAAGGATTTACCTCCTTCTTTGAAAAGGACAGGGGCATTCTTAAAATCAACTTTTGATGGTGATGCATTCTGACCGTAGATCTGGATGGCAGATACACAAATGGTCAGTGCTATCAGAATTAATGGCAGACGGATTTTTCCCATGGTATTTAAGGTTAATGGTTTTATGTAATGATTTTCGAATGTCAGAAAGATACTGAAATTTTAATAACAAACCCTATCCCCGGCCTCCCGCTGTCGCGGGACAGGCTTTCCCCTTAAGGCCAAGGGGAAAGGTTAAAAAAAGAAGGTGTCCCGTCAGAGACACCCTCTTTAAATAAGAATTCTTACGAAATCACGGCAAGGTGAGCATAAAGGTTGCCGATCCTGTACTCAATAGTGATTGAGACACCAGGAATGACAGTTGTTACTTTGACCATGCCATAATAAACGTCCGTAGGATTAGGCCCATTAACGACTTTAAAAATAAAAATGCCTGCTCCGTTGATCGGATCAGCTGTCGATGTCTGGTGTGCCAGCTTCAAAAGCAGCAATTGCTTCATTCGTGTTATTCTTATCATACAATGCAAGTGTTGCCGGAACAAAAGAGATCTGTTTTCCACTTACTGCCCAGGCTGAACCACCATGGATAATGAGAGATCCTCCATCGACCGCAAGTATTGCAGTCGCATCAGTTGCAGCGACAGCTTTATTTGTCAGGATATTTCTTCCTGCACTGCTCCCGCCAAGAGACATTGTAACACCAGTTTTCTTCAGGTAGAAATAAGGATCACGGACGATTACTGTATAGGTAATATCATCTGTATAAGCTTCCTGATGTAGCTTTGAAAGAATAGATCATGGTATCCTTACCGGCAGCAAAATCGGTACCTGAAATAGGAACAAGGAAAGGATCTGCAGTGGCAAAAGGAGATCCTGGTAACAGTCACCGGAGTGTCTTTTTTACCGTTCTTCCTTGTTACAACAAGTGTGCCGGTATAAGCAGCTGATTTCGGTTTAACAGTTACATTGAAATAAGCTGTTTCTGCTGTACGGGCAACATCAACCTCTTTTGCACCAACTTTCGGTTTAGTAGTTACTGTAGCCGGAACAAGGTCAACTCTCTGCTTTGCATAATCTGTTACTCCATTAAAAACTACAGTAACATAATCCCCTGGTATGGCAAGTTTTGCCTCGGTCCTGGTATAAGTAATACTAGCTTTCAGATCAGCTCCTACAGTTGCTGTCTTCTGGGTTCCTGCCAGAGGTAAAAGCTGTTTTGTAGAGCTTGCTGTACCGGTTGGAACCTGAAGTTGCAGACACTCTACATTCATCACATCGCCGGATTTTGAATTGGGCAAAGTAGCGGTTACTGTAAATTGAGCATCAAGCGTACTGACACCTAATGTAGTGGTACTTGAAATAGTTGTAAAAATGACATCCCCATTTTCATCTCTCGGAACATCAAATAACTCATCTTTGCAACTAACGATCAAGACCAGCAATAATAATAATGATATGATTTTTTTCATTTTCGTAATTTTTTCAGATTAATTGAATAAATCATTAGTTCTGGCCTTTCTGTTTAGGCATCCAGCCAAAATTTTGCAAACACAGCTTGTTGTTGTCAATCTCAGTTGCTGATACCGGATCTAACAGATGTTTTGCACTGAACTGGAAATTAAATGAAGTCGGCTGATGACCTACCAGATTCTGAAGAGCTGTAAATTGCCCTGCGCCATCAACAAGTGCTTTGCGTGTACGCCTCATATCATAAAGCATTTTGTTCTCAAATATCAGTTCGTAAGCACGTTCAGCCATTATTTCCTTAAGTGTGACGTCAGCCGCCATATAAGTCGATAATCCGGCCTTGGTCCTTATGTCATTGATACCCTTGACTATATCAGCATCCGGAATTGCCTGTCCCAACTGATCCAGGGTCCAGTTCACTTCGGTCAGCATCAGGCATACATCGGCATACCTGTACACAGGAAAATTCAAACCCGATTCTCCGCGAACCTTGGCCGCATTGTAATCATAAAATTTGTAAAGGAACGGCAAGGGGAATTTGGGAGCAGGCCCTTCATTGGGGTCATATTTTGCTGCAAGGTTATCACTGTAATAGAAATAACCTTGTTTATCCACAAGCCGAAGATCAATGGGATTAAATGAATTTGTATATGCCAGGGAGGGGATTTTGTTCCTGTCTCTGTGGTATAGACAGTAGTATGTGACGACAGTGGAATTGTATTAAAGACCATCCCATTGTTACTCGTGCCTGCAAGGTACTGAATCGAGAATATCGCGCCATTTTTGTTATTCATTTCAGGCATGCGAAGGTCGCTGTAATTCCAGGTCTGATATGTCGTTGCTCCATATAAGAATATCAAGCTGGGTTTTGGCTTTCTGCAGGAATGCATATAGCGCCTGGAGTATTGACCGGATAAGTAGTCACTGTCCACAAACCATCCACACAATAGGCTTTGGTAGTATCTGTTACCTCCTGGTAGGGATAACCTGCCATAGTAAGATAAACATCGGCCATGATCATTCTTGCAACATGTTTTGTGATCCGTCCGGTAGATCTTTCATCAACAAGGGCACTTTGGTTAACAGCAAATTCAAGATCCGGGACAATAATTTTGTCATAGATCGTCTTCAGCGAACTACGTGGCTGTGAAGCCTGTTCAATATCTGTAAGAACCGATGTGTTATAAACAACATCTCCGAATTTACGGGTCAGGACGAAGTAGTAAAATGCACGAAGGGTTCGAACTTCCCCAAGTAATCTCGATTTTTCGGTTTCTGACAAGCCAGTTACACCGGGTATCATTTTTATTGCCAGGTTGCAATCCCTTACACCACGATACATATAGTTCCATGGAAGAATGAAGTACTCACTGTCGCCGCTTTCCACATTTGTTTCAAATTTATAAAGCTCAGATCCCTGATATTGGGAATAAGCTTTACCTGTGGCATATTCCAGCGAATTCATAATGTTACCTCCCCACTGCACTGCACCGGCAGTAAATGTTGACAATGCTCTGTATGCACCCGTGGCAAGGGCAAAACCACCCGGATTACTTGTAATCTGAGCCTTATCGGTAAGGGTTCCTGTGGGAACTTCCTCCAGAAATTTGTCGCACGAAGCAAGAGTAAGACCAAGTCCGAGTATTAATAATAATATATTTTTCATTTCTTTAATATTTTAAGATTTAGAAAGCAATATTAACTCCAAATGTATAGGTTGAAGGACGGGGATACATGTAGAAGTCCATACCCGGAGTTAAAGCGTCAGTCATATTGTCATTGTCACTACCTTCAGGATCATACCCGGAATATTTTGTAAGCACAAAGAAGTTCTTTGCAGTAAAATATACTCTCATTCTGCTGATCCCTTTGACTTCAGGAAGAGTATAGCCAACAGTTGCGCCTTCACCTCTTATGAATGAACAATCTTCAATCCACCATGTATCAGGATATGTCTGGTAATATGCTCCGCCCATTCCGGGGCGAACCTCACCGATCATAGTATTCTGGTGATCAGGTGTCCATGCATCCAGAACCCTGTTCTTACTGTTATCCATAACCTGTCTGTCTTCTCCGGAGTGGTTTGTCCTGTTCTCCTTCTTGGCGCCATATGAAAACCTTAAATCCAGACTTAAATCAAACCACTTATATTCTATGGTGTTGACGATATTTGCATCCCAAACAGGAAATGCACTTCCAAGAATATCACCATCAGCAACATAACTGATCAGACCGTCACCGTTTTTATCAAAATACTTAACATCGCCGGGTACAAATCCATAGCGTGCAGCCAGGGAAGCTTCCTCGGTGCTGTATGTTCCAAGACGTGTAAGACCAAAGAATGTAGCAATCGATTCACCTTCCCTTAAGATGGTGTTTGCTCCACCAACCCAGCCGTTACGAAGAATATCTGCCCCGGTCGGACCAAGCTGAATGATTGTGTTCTTGTTTGACTCCAGGATAAATCTGTGAACCAGTTGAAATTTGTACCTTTTACATTATGAGTGGAAATTTGTAATTCAAATCCTTTGTTCTCAACGCTGCCAAAATTCTTTCTGACACTTCCGGTTGTTGTAGATTGTGGCAATGGTACATCAAGAAGCATGTCTTTAGTCAACTTATTATAGTAATCAAGAGCAACTGAAACACGATCCTTGAATAAACCAACATCAACGCCGCCATCCCACTGAGTTGTTTTTTCCCACCTCAGATCAGGATTACCGACTGAACTTGCATATAAAGCCGGTGTAAGCAGCACCATTTAAAACGACATTTGTTGTACTTAGGAATGTCTGAGTAACATAACTACCAATCTCCTGGTTACCAGTCTGACCAATGCTGAAACGAAGCTTAAGGTTGGATACTGCATTGGTATTCTTCATGAATTCTTCTTCCGATATTCTCCATGCTACAGAACCTGACGGGAAGAAACCGTATTTTGAGTTTGTACCGAATTTCGATGAACCGTCAATACGACCGGTAACTGTTGCCAGATATTTGCCTTTGTAACTATAATTGACACGGGCAAAATAAGAGTTAAGTGAGTTCTGACCATCACTGCTTGTAGGATTAGGCCTGGTAGCAGTACCAACTGACAGGTTATGCCATTTGTAGAAATCGTCAAAGTAGTTATTATTGGATGCATTCAGATTTTCCCATCTGTACCTTGACCATGACAAACCTAACAGAGCTGTAAATGAATGGTCTCCGAATATCTTGTTATAATTAAAGTAGTTTTCGTTCTGCCAGTAGAAATTATTTTGAGTATTGATGTTGGCTGTACCAAATGATGCACGGGAAACTACCCTGCCTCCATAGTTATTATATTTGTAAGAGTTGTCGTCAACAGCAAAGTTTGACTTAAAGGTCAGGTCAGGTGTAATCTGGAAATTCAATGTAATATCACCTGTGAACTGGGAACGGTTTGTAAATGTTTCAACAGTTTTACTGATCTGCCATGCATTCTGGCAATCAGCTTCTCCAACAGGGAAGTCAATGCTCTGACCATATACGCCGGCATACTGTTTATAAATTGTCGGATCATTCGGATACTGAGGCGGAATAAGCGGAAATGTTTCACTGACAGCACGCGATATACCACCACTGAAATAAGAAACGTCATTAGTCTGTTGCTTATTTTTGTTTACATGCAATCTGTGTGCTTACAGTTAACCATTTAGTTACTTTAAAATCGCCGTTCAACTTCCCTGAAAAACGGTTGATAGGATGAATTTAACAGCAAACCGTCTTCAAGAGCATAGTTAAAGAAAGTACCAAATTTTGCATTGTCATTACCGCCCCGGATGCTTATCTGATGGTTAGTTGAAGTGGAGGGAACGAAAATAATGATTCATAGTTCTGTATCGAACCTTGGTTTATATAGATTGCCATCCTCTCCCAGCAGAGGTACTGAATAACCACCTGCCGTAGTCTGTTCGAAAAGCCATGGCAAATCTGAGAAAGTAGGTTCCATTAAAACCTGCCGGCCATAAATCGGGAAAAGGATTCAGGGCGTTATCCGCTGGTATTGTGGCATACTTTTTAACATTCATCCATGCCTGCTGTGTAACATACAGGAATTGTTCAGTATTATTATAAACAAAATCTCTTTGTCTTACACCTCTTGATACATAGCCGTTATATTCCACCTGTGTTTTACCTGCAAATCCGCGTTTTGTTGTGATGATAATAACACCGTTTGCTCCGCGGGCACCATAAATGGCAGTTGCCGATGCATCTTTCAAAACGTCAATTGACTGAATTTCGTTCGGGTTCAATATGGTCAGTGCATTTGCAACACCAACTATACCGTCAACAACAAAGAGAGGAACGTTATTGCTGCTGATTGAGTTTGTACCACGTACGCGGATAAATGGATTCCCACCGGGAGCACCGTTGGCTTCAATAATTTTAACACCGGCAATCTTGCCTCCTATTGCCTGGGCAACGTTGAAAGCGGGTTTATCCAGAAGTCTTTCTGCAGTCAACCCGGGTTACTGAACCCGTCAAATCTCTTTTCTAACTGGGTGCCATAACCGACTACCACTACTTCCCTTAGTTGGGCAACGTCAGAAGTTAATGAAATTGCCAGTGTTGTCCGGCCACCCAGTGGAACACTCTGAGTGACATAGCCGATAAATGAGAATTGAAGCGTGGCGTTTGCATTGGGTACATCAAGCGTGAAACTGCCTGCGGCATCGGTCATGGTCCCGGTAGTCGTACCGGAAACCACAATGTTGACGCCGGGCATCGGATCACCTGAAGTACCATCTGTAACAGTTCCTCTTAACAGTAACCTGCTGTGCAGAAGCTGTAAGATCCAGAGTAAAGTGATAGTACCAGAATCATTGTTAAATTCAGGCACAAAAAAGTTTTGCATCTCTTCCATATGGAAGAAATAAAACTAATTTTTCTTTCATAATTTAATTAATAATTGGTTAATGTTAGCTTTTAAAATTCAGCCTGTTATGAATTCAACAGACTTAAAATTACGTAACTTAAAATCATGCTGGTAACAATTCAGCTTTTGATTTGTCACTTAATGTGGTTTGTCTCATAGGCACATAATTTTTAAATTAGACTTAGGTTAAGGCTATTATAATAATGTTCGTAGCTTGCCAAAACAACTTACAAGAAGAAATACGATTTTTACATAGTCGCAATCACATGTCGAAATTACGAAACATTTATCAATGCAGATCATTTTTTGAATTTTTTTGTTAATTTTTCTTAATATTGAGTATCAAAAAAATACATCATTAGCTTATTTATTTAGCAATTATAAACTTATGGCCCAAATCAGAGTAATTTTAATTTTATCAGCAATCCTGTTTCTCCAGGCTGACCTTTTCAGCCAGGAGATATCCAGTTTCAAATTCTCCTTCGGGCCTGCAAATGAGGTTCCGGGTTACATCAAAGTAAATGCTTATGACAAATATTCTTCCAGGACGGGATATGGATTTGATTTCGGGACAATCCCCTTTGCAATTGACAGGGGTGGCAGAAAACCTCTTACAAGCGGATTCTGTACAGGCGATAAGCCGTTCTATTTCTCGGTAAGCCTCCCGGCAGGTAATTATAACATAAAAATCATCACAGGCGATCTGAAAGAATCTTCTTCTACAACCGTAAAAGCAGAATCAAGAAGGCTGATATTTGAAAAGATAATTACTGAACCGGGAAAGTCTGAGACGATGACCGCTACAATAAATATCCGCACACCAAAGATCGGCGATACGGGGGAAGAGGTCATCCGGAAACCCCGGGAAATGAATAAGCTGAACTGGGACGAAAAGCTGACTTTCGAATTTACCGGAAAACGGCCATGCATTTGTGCACTGGAAATTACAAGGACAATCGATGCTGTTACGGTGTTTCTTGCAGGTAATTCAACTGTTGTCGACCAGGATGATGAGCCATGGGCATCATGGGGACAAATGTTCCCGCGGTTCCTGACTCAGGGTGCAGCAGTATCAAACCATGCCGAATCGGGCCTGTCACTTGGAAGTTTCCTTTCATCCAACCGACTGAAACAGGTAATGAACACAATGAAACCCGGAGACTTTCTTTTCATTGAATTCGGGCACAACGATCAGAAAGAAAAGGGCCCGGAAGACGGTGCTTTCAAATCATATTCTGAAAGGCTGAGACTTTTTGTAAATGAATTCAGGCAGAAAGGCGGCATTCCGGTCATCGTTTCACCTGCCAACAGGAGATCATTCGGAGAAGACGGTAAGATAACGAACTCACTTGACGACTACCCGGAAGCAGCAAAAAAAGTTGCAGAGGAACTCGATGTTCCCTTCATTGATCTTAATGCTATGACAAAAACATTATATGAGGCAATGGGACCGGAGAATTCAAAGAAATTGTTTGTGATTTACCCGGCAAACACATTCCCGGGTCAGAAAGAAGCCCTTAATGACAATACACACTTTAATTCTTATGGCGCTTACCAGCTGGCAAAATGTATAATAGAAGGTATAAAAGAAAATAAGCTGGAATTGAAGAACTTCCTGACGAAAGACATACCCTCATTCAATCCGGCTAAACCCGATCCGTTTGAGGAATTCAGCCTGCCATTGAGCCCGCATTCACCGGTAATAGTGTTACCCCCGGGATAAACTGCCACCCCCCTTCCCCCCTGAAGGGGGGTTGAAATCCGGCTTGATTAGCGAGGTACCGTAAATATAATTGATTTAAGCCCCCCGTTCAGGGGGGTTGGGTGGTAAAATGAGGTAAAGCTGGGCTGTGGGGGGGGGTAAAATGAGGCAAAGCTGGGTTGGGAGAAAAAACAGAAAAATAATAAATATGATAAAGAAAATTCTCATTACCTGTTTGTTAATCCTGCAATGTTTTGTAGTACTACCTCAGAAAATCCAATTATCCTGGCCGGAGATAACCCGTGAGAACAAACCCTGGTCACGCTGGTGGTGGCCAGGCAGCATTGTGAATCCGGCCGACATCACCACAAACCTTGAGACATACAAGGCCGCCGGGCTTGGTGGAATGGAGGTTACCTGTATATATGGCGTGAAAGGTCAGGAGGACAAGTTCATAGATTATCTGTCTCCCAAATGGATGGAGATGTTCACACATGTGCTGAAAGAAGCTGAACGGCTTGATATGGGAATTGACCTTGCCAATGCTTCAGGCTGGCCGTTCGGAGGTCCCTGGGTCAAATCTGATGATGCCTGCAGAAATATTAATTATAAAACATACACTGTCAGCGGCGGACAAAAGCTGGCTGAGAAGATCGAATTCCGGCAAATGCCCATCGTCAGGCCTGTAGGGCAGAAACCTGATATTTCTTCACTTAATTATCCGATCAGTAAAAACAGGAACCTCCAGCTGTATGCAATCGACCAGATAAAATTTGACAAGCCTCTCCCCTTGTATTCAGTTGTGGCTTATTCAGATTCAGGTAAGATCATTAATCTGACGGGAAGGGTAAACAGCGAAAGAGACCTGGAATGGACAGCTCCTCCGGGAAACTGGACAATATATGCGCTGTTCCAGGGATGGCATGGCAAACTGGCCGAACGTGCAGGCCCGGGAGGTGAGGGTGATGTGATCGACCATTTCTCAGGCCGGGCAATTGATAATTTCCTCAAACATTTCGATACAATTTTCAAAGACTATGATCTAAGATCGCTCCGCGGATATTTCAACGACTCATACGAGGTTGACGATGCTTCGGGTCAGGCCGACTGGACAACCGACCTTTTCAATGAGTTTTATCTCAGGAGAGGTTACAATCTGGGTGAACATCTCCCGGCTCTGTTCCGGAAGGATGACCCCGAAAAAAATGCAAGAATCCTTTCTGATTATCGCGAGACTATTTCCGACCTTATCCTCGATAAGTTCACAAACCACTGGACACACTGGGCAAATAAGCAGGCCAAAAGAACCCGAAACCAGTCGCACGGCTCTCCCGGAAACATCCTTGATCTGTATGCTGCAAGCGATATCCCCGAGACCGAAGGCAGTGAGTTAACAAAACTGAAATTTGCCTCATCCGCGGCAAATGTAACCGGGAAAGAGTTAATATCGTGCGAGGCTGCGACATGGCTTAATGAACATTTCATCTCGACTCTCTCCGACATTAAGAAAGCTGCTGATATCTTCTTCCTGGGAGGTATAAATCATCTGTTTTATCATGGAACCTGCTACTCTCCTCCCGATGAACCATGGCCGGGCTTCCTTTTTTATGCCGCTGTTGAGCTTACCCCGGCAAATCCGCTCTGGAACGATTTCAAAGCACTTAATAAATATGTATCCAGGGTTCAGTCATTCATGCAAGCAGGGAAGGTCAGATAATGATATCCTCCTTTATTTTCCCATCTTCGACCCTTATGCCGATTACGGAAGGGGAATGCTTGAACATTTCGATGCAATCAGTCCTGCATTCAGAGATACACCCTTTAAGACCGCAGCCGATCTGATGATTGACCGGGGTTTTGCCTGGGATTATATTTCCGACCTCCAGATAAAAAATACAGAAGTAAATGAAGGTTTGTTGCAGACTGAAGGAAATATATATAAGACCCTGGTATTACCCGGATGTAAATACATTCCCCTGGAGACTTTCGGCAGGATACTGAAGCTGGCAAATGATGGCGCTTCTGTTATATTTTACGGGAATATCCCTGAAAATATTTCCGGATGGGCAGATCTGGAGGAAAAAAATTATGCCTTCGTACAACTGAAAGAAAAGCTTGACTTCAGGGAAACAGCTACCAAAGATATCAGAAGGGCTGAACTGGGAAAAGGAAGTGTAATAATCGGAAATGATCTGGGTAAGCTTCTTGAATTTATATCTGTCCCCCGCGAATCCATGACGGATAACAGTGTCATGTTCACAAGACGCGAGACAGAAACAGCTTTCAATTATTTTATTCTGAATAAAGGAGAAAAAGCTTTCGACGGATGGCTTCCTCTTCGGAAAAGCAGTCAGTCGGTGGCAATTTTTAATCCGGCTACCGATCAGTGCGGAATTGCAGAATCCAGAATAAAAGCTGATGGAACAACAGAAATTTATGCCAGACTTTACCCGGGTGAATCATTGATCGCATCTGCATATAAGGATCCGGTAACAGGGAAGCATTATACATATTATGACCCTCTTTCGACCCCGAAAGAGATAACAGGCACATGGGATATGGCATTTATCTCGGGTGGACCCGTCATTCCTGCTTCAAAACAAATAAGCAAGCTTGTATCATGGACAGAATCCGGAGGAGATGATGTTAAAAATTTCTCAGGTACGGCAAGTTATAAGATAAGCTTTACCAGACCATCAGGGAAGGCAGATGCATGGCAGCTCAACCTGGGGAAAGTGGCGGAAAGTGCAACGGTCATTCTGAATGGGAAAGAGATAGCATCTCTTATCGGACCCGATTTCCAGGTGATAATCCCAAAGAAAATGATAAAAAAGAATAACATGCTGGATATCAGGGTATCTAACCTTATGGCAAACCGTATTGCATATATGGACCGTAATAATATTGAATGGAAGAAATTCTACAATATTAATATGGCTGCAAGGCTGCGACAGAATACGAAGAATGGTATATTTGATGCTTCGACGTGGCCTCCGATGGAATCGGGATTAATAGGGCCGGTGACGATAACGGCGGTTAAGAAGGTCAGGTAAGCAGTTAGAGGGGGAGATGAGGGGAGGGGAGATGAGAGTGAGGGGGAGATGAGGTGAGGGGGAGATGAGGGAGGGGGAGATGAGGGGACAGAGAGACGGAGGGACGAAGAGACTGAGAGCAGTGAATACTCCGTGGTTAAAAATATTTTATTCGATAATTATTAAACCCAATTTCCCATGACAAACAACATTAACCGTCGCTTATTCCTTAGGAACAGCACAATCGCTGCCGCAGGTTTAGCTCTTACCGGATCTTATGCATGTTCCCGGGTAAAGCCTGAAATGAAAAACAAGCTTCCACGCTGGAAGGGATTCAACCTTCTCGATTTGTTTTCTCCCGTACCTCCGCAAAATTCCGGCGGAGGAAACCAGACCACTGAAGATGATCTTAAATGGATGTCCGACTGGGGATTCGATTTTGTAAGGATCCCGATGGCATACCCGAGATATCTTTCCTTCGACAGGACAAGGGATATTACAAAAGATGAGGTTTACAATTACGATCCTGCAATACTGGAGCAGATCGATAATCTGGTCACCATGGCCAATAAGCATAACCTGCATGTCAGCCTTAACCTGCACAGGGCTCCGGGATATTGCATCAATGCAGGATTTCATGAACCATATAACCTGTGGAAAGATAAGGAAGCCCAGGATGCATTTTATGCTCACTGGCGAATGTGGGCCGAACGCTATAAAGGGATTTCATCTGATAAGATCAGTTTCGATCTTCTCAATGAACCTGCCTATATTGAGGATATGAATGATCAGTTTGCACAAAAGGTTTCAGTACCGGGTGATACTTACAGAAAAGTGGTCCTTGGAGCATCGGAGGCAATCCGTTCAGCTAATCCCGAACACCTGATTATAGCTGACGGCAACAATGTGGGTAATGATCCCACACCTGAGATAACTGATCTGAATATTGCCCAGAGCTGCCGTGGTTACTGGCCGGGATTGATTTCCCACTACCAGGCTTCATGGGTATGGAAAGATCCTTCACAGGCACCGACACCAGTATGGCCGGGAACTATTGACGGGAAATATTACGGAAGGGAACAGCTTGAGGAATATTATAAACCATGGATCGCACTTAAGGATCAGGGGATTGGTGTCCATTGCGGTGAATGCGGCTGTTACAGCAAAACACCTCATAATGTATTTCTTGCATGGTTTGGTGATGTGACAGACATACTGACCAGCGCGGGGATCGGATTTGCACTCTGGAATTTCAGAGGCAGTTTCGGCATTCTTGATTCGGGCAGGACTGACATTGAATATACCGACTGGTACGGACATAAACTCGACAGCAAACTACTGGCACTGATACAAAAACGGTAACCTCGCCATGCATGGCGCGGCGATCAGTACAATATCCGTGTCCGTATTGTGTGAGGGATGTTTCTAAGATCACTAAGGATCGTTCCATTGAGCTCACTGTCGGTTTCAATGATCACATATCCGATATCCGCATCCGTCTGAAGATACTCGGCAGAAATATTTATCTCTCTTAAGCTGAACTGATTATTCACTTCACGCAGCACCCCTGGTACATTTCTGTGTATATGGAGAAAACGCTGCTTTGTTTTATGCGACTGCAATGAGATTTCGGGAAAATTTACGGCTCCGATTGTAGATCCTGTATCGCTGTATTTTACAAGCTTTTCAGATACTTCCAGTCCGATATTGGCCTGTGCCTCAAGAGTACTTCCCCCTATATGAGGTGTAAGTATCACATTGGGCAATCCCTGTAATTCATTTAAAAACGGTTCATCATTCGAAGCAGGCTCCATGGGGAAAACATCCGCTGCCACACCAGAGAGATGATTAGATTTCAATCCGTCAGCAACAGCTGAATAATCAACTACATCTCCCCTCGATGCATTTATCAGACAGGCTCCCTTCTTCATAAATTTAACCTCAGCCTTTGAGATCATATTCCTCGTGAGGTCTGTTGAAGGAACGTGGATCGTGACAGTATCGGCAATTCTGAGCAGGTCCTTCAGACCAGATACAGGTTTGGCATTGCCAAGGCTGAGTTTCTTTTCAATATCGTAATAGCATACCTCCATTCCGAAAGCTTCCGCAAGAATTGAAACCTGTGAGCCAATGTGCCCGTAACCGATTATTCCCAGTATCTTACCTCTGACCTCAACAGAATGCTTTACAGACTTCATCCATATGTGGTTGTGCGCAAGAGTGCTCTTTTCAGGAATATCGCGCATCAGCATGATACATTCTGCTATGACCAACTCGGCAACCGACCTGGTATTTGAGAACGGAGCATTAAAGACGGGTATTCCGGACATCTTGGCATCCTGCAGATCAACCTGGTTAGTCCCTATGCTGAAACATCCTATTGCAAAGAGCTTAGGGGTTTTAATAAGAAGATCCTTCCTTAGCTCGCTACGGCTCCTGATACCTATTATATGAGTATGTTCAAGCTTTTTTTCAAGCTCCTCGGGCGATAAGGCTTCCTTAAAACATTCGGTATCTGTATAACCGTTTTCGATGAAATATTGCCTGGCATTCTCATGGATACCTTCAAGCAACAGAACCTTAATCTTACTTTTATCAAGCGAATATTTTCTCATCAGCAAAATACTTAATTAAAAACTGCATACGGCCGACATTTTAAATTAAATATGCAGTGAATGATTGATTTTATTTACCGGTGCCAAAATTAATAAAGTTCTGATATCCCGGATAGGGTTAATGCTAATTCATTGAAGAATTTTCAGAATTCACCACACCCACCAGGGGGCATGCACAAATTCCGCATAAACCAGGATATCGAAAATAGCATGGGCGGTAATGGCCGGAATTAGGCTTCCGGATAAATATTTTATAGTCCCGAAAACCATTCCGGTTATGAATGTAAAGAGCGCCAGAAAACCTGTATCAACATTTGAAGCGACTGCAGGGGAAAGAAAAAGGAAGCATTTATATCCTGTATGAGATAAGGTGCCAAACAGAACAGACAATGGTCCATTTATATTCCTGATATGCTCCTGAAGGAATCCCCTGAATACCAGTTCTTCAGTGGAACCTATCAAAGCAGCAATAAATGCAAAGATATAAACTGATCGTGGGATTAGCTCAATACCGAGATGCCTCCTGTACAAGACCGACAGAATGATCCCGAGGACAACTCCCAGGGAAGTAAGAAGCACGAGTTCGCGCGTACAGCCAATTTCGCCGATGATTTTTCGTAAGTCAGAAACCGACTTTAAATTCCCGGCAATAATAATTCCTGAAAGCAAAAGTGCCCCGAAAGATATCAGCCTGGCAGGGAATTTATAATGAATAAAATACGCAAAGACAATAAATCCGATACTGCAGATAATTGCTTCGGAAAGGATAACAGGCTTCGTCTTATGAGTCATAGAATCGGTTCAGGCAGTTATTTTACCCTGATCTTCCTGCCTGACATTTCTGCAGAAGAATCTTAGTATCAACACGAGTGGTATTATCAGCAGAAGCCATCCCGATCCGAGGCAAAAGCCCTCGTTTGCAACAATCCGGGTATCGGGAAGCGATCTTTTAATACTGGCTAAATTTTCTGAATCAGAAACAAACCCGGAAGGAAGTGAAAGATATTTAAGGTTAGTCAGGTTCCCCACCGATCCAATATCAGTTATAGTATCAGTAATCGTAAGACCTGATAATTTAGTGAGTCCGGATAATGCCTGAAGGCTGCGGATAGTATCATATTTTACCAGTTCAATTACCTCGAGAGCAGGATGAGTATTAATGAAAGAATTAAATTCATCCTGAGTCGTATTATTAAAAAAAGTCATCCACCTCAAATTGGGCAATTCAATCATATTCAGATCATAATCAGCATTTTCATCACCAATTACAAGGACTTCAAGCTTCTTATGTCCGTTAATCAGACTGATATTCAATATCTTGCCTGATTCTCTGATAACAAGTTCTTTAAGATTTTTGAGAGGATCCAGCAGGGACATATCGAACTGCACCGGTTTCTGCAAGATAACTCTTTCCAGCTGTTTGTTTTTAACCAGGAAGTTAACAGACAATGCCGGATTCTTGTCCAGGTCTGTCAGGACAAGTTGTTTAAGCTCCGGAAGTTCTGGCAAAGGTTGTGTCAGTATAGGATAGGTAAAGGATCCTGCCAGCAACCTAAGGTTTTTCATTCCGGAAAGAAGGTTAAAATCATTCAGCTGCAAATCTACGCCCACGATATATGGGGGTTTGAAAATTCCCAGAAGTCCTTTAATGTCTGTAAGACTGCCTTCAACCAGCAGTCCGATATCGGATTTTATTTCAGCCAGCCGGGAAAGATAAGGAAGATAACTTTCCGGCAATTCCGAACCTGTTCCTATGAATTGAAGTGCAGATAAATCCTTATCATTCAGGGTCTCGAACCATGGAATAAGATCATTGTTATCCGGTATGGCAAGGAATACCAGCTTATCGTTTATATAGAGTCCCTCTTTAAGTTTTTTGACAGAATATTTTGTTGAGGAGTTTTTATCAATAATAAAGGCATAATCGTCAGCAATAAAGAGGTCCCCGGTGCTTCCGGGAATTGCTGCAGGATTTATACTATCGGGTTGGTAGGCAGTCAGCAGGAATGACTTGGAATAATTACTGAAGAGATCAACTTCTCCTGCAAGTTCCAGAATGGAATATGGCACAGGTATTCGTGTGCAGGAAACTGTAATAATTATCAGTCCGGCAAAGCAGGAACCCAATACAGAATTCCTGAGATGATGCATTATCTCAACTGAACTGGTTTGATTTTTCATGATTTCTGATGTTTTTTCTTATCCGGAATCCAAATGCTAAAGCAAGTTACATGATTTTGTCGGATAATAATCAAAATAAATACACCGATTGTAGATTGTTTCTCTCCCGATTAATGTCCTACGGACAATTAAAACCACATTGAAGATCATGTTTCTATTGATATTAATGCCCTAAAGGGCAAAAGATATCCGCAATGACATTATCATGTTGACAATATCGACCTGACAGGTAATGTATACGCAACATTAATCCCCGTCAGGGGATCAATGACAATAGAACGTATTAATGGTGCCTTACGTAATTCCCCGTCAGGGGATCAATGAATCATCCGTCAAATCCCGGCCTTTTGAATTTGCGGGCAAGAGGAAATGTGATCTGAGGGTCCGGTCTTTCATTTCAGACGGTGTAAGCATATGAATCACTATTAATATGATTTGACTGAATCAAGGTATTAAAAAGGCTATGTAATGATTTGTAACGCAACTATTCTGCTTAAACCCCCTTTCCCGTCCCGCCTTAAGCGGGAGGCTTTGCGCTCCTTCCACTGGGGCGAGGTCTGGGATAGGGATATTAACCCTCTGTCCAATAAGCTATGTATGAGGTTAATATATATGAGCAATATTGCATAATTCATAACATAGCCATTAAAAAACGTATTATAAGACGTATTATAAGATGTAGATTTATCAGAAAAAGAATCCTGACTGTTTAATCATCCAGTGCCTGATACACCATTGCCTTGAATTTTTCCTGGATCTCACCGTGACTCAACGGATCCTGTTGCATAAATATCAGACCGACAATCCGTTCTTTTGGATCAGCCCAATAGGTTGTGCTGTAATATCCACCCCAGGAAAAACTTCCTTCCGAAATACCGATTTCAGCCTGGCCTTCCTCAGTAGTGATCTCAAACCCCAGTCCGAATTTGTTCTTTCCAAGGTTTAGTTCCCCTATCTGATTTGATGTAATAAGCTCCACTGTCCTCCTTGAAAGAAGTCTCTTTCCATTATACACTCCATTATTCAGAAGCATCTGCAGGAATGTGGCATAATTCTGCGTGGTTGAGCTCAGTCCGGCACCACCGGCGAAATAGGTACCATTAAGCAAAGGGTAGTTAATCATATACATATCCTGCGGAATCGAAATAACGTGATGGCTGCTGTCTTCAGTATTTACTTTAACCAGTCTGCTATGTTTTTCAGACGGGAGATAGAACCATGTATCATTCATCTCCAAAGGTTCGAGGACCCTTCTCCCAAGGAACTTATCAAGAGGTTCTCCTGACAGTACTTCAATAAGATATCCTATCACATCCACATTTAATCCATAGGTCCAGTTCTCTCCGGGATGATGAACAAGCGGCATCCTGCCGAGAAGTTTTATGTCATCACCTATCCTGATCTTATCATTGCCAAATCCTCCCATAATTCCACCCTTTGCATATACAGCGTTCATCATTTGCGATCCGATTCCGGCATATCCGATACCTGAGGTATGTGTAAGCAGGTCCCTTATTGTAATTTCCCGTCTCGCGGGAATTGTGGTATATGTCGTATCCTTTTCATTATACTTATCAATCACCTTTGGATCGGCAAATTCCGGGATATATTCCGATACCGGGTCGTTAAGAAGGAATTTCCCTTCCTCATACAGCATCATCAGGCCAATGCTGACAATTGCTTTCGTCTGGGAGCAGATCCTGAAAATATCATCGGGTCTCATCGGAGTTTTCTTTTCGATATCGCTCACTCCAAAAGCTTTGTTATAGACGATTTTACCATCCCGTGATATAAATCCGACCGCCCCGGCAGTCCATCCGCTGTCAACCGATTGCTGAATCATTTTATCAATCCGCAAAAGGCGATCAGAAGAGACTTTTACCGATTCAGGAGAGGCTTCCTGCAAGACGTCTGATTCAGAACAGGAATAAACCGAAAGAACAGCCAGGAAAATCAGTGAATAAATAACTTGTTTCATAAGATCTTGTTTTAGGTAAAAATATATTTGCTAATAAAGATAATTCCTAAGGTGACAGATATTTCAATTTATACACTTCTGAACCGGCCAGGAGGAAGCAACCCAGTACGAAATCCTCGAAATTCGGCATTGTTTCATATCCCACCGGCTGGCTGTCCTTCGGTTCCTTCCCTGTTCCAGATATTGCTGGGTCGTTCCCGCTCGGTAATTATCGTTTTGCCCACATCAGGCCATTTTTCCATGAAATATTTATTGGCGATTACCATGGCAGCCATTGTTTTTTCTTTGGAAACCGGCTGACCCTGAATATTGAAGGAAAATAGTAATATGAAGCCCAGACTGACAAAATATTTTACAGAATTATTCATACCAAATATTTAGTTCAGGTTACTTTTTAGCTTTTCCCAGCAGTATATCTGTCAGGTTCTTCGCAGCTTTCAGGTTCTCAAAGCTTTCCGGAAGGAGAGCATGATCAATATATTCATTGTATATCCACGGATCCCCTATGGCAAAAACGTAGCCCTTCCCGTAGTGATTTTCGGCGATCAGCACTTTTCCGTTCTCGCGTAGGATGGCCGTTGCATTTCCGCTTAAACTAATATCCGATACCTCTTTGAGATAGATCTTTGAAACACCTTTAAATAAAGGATGATCCGGAAGGTCTTTACTGGCCCCCATCTCCCAGTCCCTGGCGATAACCGGATGCAGGCTCACATGATTGAATCTCATCCCGAATTTTGAAACAAGCTGATTGAGATGAGTGAATTCACAGTTGGGGGCATCATTGGCAAGTATGGCCAGTACACCTCCTTTCTTCACCCATTTTTTTATTGCTTTTATATCTTCTGGAAGTATGTAATTAGGTGATTTGGATTCAGTTGTGGTATCTGGATCCGTAATTATGTAAACATTTATTTTATTCAGTGCTTCCTTAGTCGGTTTTTCAAGGGTTGTTAAAACGGCACCCCGGCTTTTGAAGATTTCACCCCACTGCGAATACCCGCTGAACTCCTTATCCGACCACAGATAATGAAAAGGATTGCCGGTCTTTGCATTTGTCTCCCTGTTGAACCAGTTGTCAAGCCCCACCGCAGGCTGTGCTGACAGATTCGAAAAATTTAAACCGGCCACCAGAAGTAAAGCCAACAGTATTTTATTTCCTTGTGTTTTCATTTTTTAAAGATAAAAGATAAAAGTTTAAAGACAAAAGTTTAAAATACTATCTTTCCGAATAGAAAATTAGTAGTAATCATTATTCAGATTATTTATGAATAAGCATATTATCATAGTTACAGCGATAATATACTGTATCCCGTTCATGAGCCTTGAATCACAATCCGGGCTGAAAATTACACCGGGAGAATTATGGCCTGATACGGAAGGTTATCATATCAATGCTCACGGAGGTGCTATCCTGAAGCATAAGGGGACATGGTACTGGTTTGGTGAATCGCGTCTTCCAAAAGGAGAGAGAGACAGGACAAACTACGGGGTCGGATGTTATTCATCAAAAGATCTGGTGGAATGGGATAATGAGGGCCTTGCCCTTCAGGTTATAGATGATACTTCCAGTCTGTTCCGTCCCGGATGCGTAATAGAACGTCCTAAAGGTGATCTACAACAAAAAGACAGGGAAATTCGTGATGTGGTTCCATCACGAACTGAGAGGCCAGGGATACAGGGCTGCACTGACAGGAGTTGCCGTAAGTGATAATGTCAGCGGTCCGTATGAATATTTAAGAAGTCTGAGGCCGAATTCAGGAATATGGCCGGTAAATTTTCCTGATGAATTTAAAACCCTTACAGTAAATGAGGCTGATTTCAAAAGCGATCCAGCCGGCATGTTCAAAGCAGTTAAAGAAGGTCTCTATCTCCGGAGGGACTTTACAGGCGGACAGATGGCCCGCGATATGACCCTGTATGTCGACAGGGATGGGAAAGCTTATCATATTCACTCATCGGAGGAAAACATGACACTTCATTTTTCAGAACTCACGGATGATTACCTCGACTTTACAGGAAAATATTTCCGGGTACTTCCCGGTGAGTCAAATGAAGCTCCTGCAATCTTCTATGCAAATAAAAAATATTATATGTTCACATCCGGGACAACGGGATGGAAACCTAATCCCGGGAGACTCGCTTCAGCAGATAAAATAACCGGCGAATGGAAATCACTCGGCAATCCCTGCAGGGGTACAGTGGAAGAAAATACCACAACCTTCCGGTCCCAGAGCACATTCGTTTTACCACTGAAGCCGAAAAAAAATAAATTCATTTACATGGGCGACAGATGGATTCCGGAAAATCTTGCCGACAGTCGTCATATCTGGCTGCCGGTTGAATGGGAAGGCGATACTCCTGTTATAAAATGGCGCCAGTCGTGGGATATAAAACAATTTTAAATCAAATATTTATGAAGAAACTGAATTTTGTTATAGCCATACTATTTTACTGGCAACAGTCATTTCAGGGAATGCACAGAAAAGCGCTCCCGATAATGTTCTTTCAAAAAAAGAAATCAAAAAAGGATGGATGCTATTGTTTGATGGTAAAACATCAGAAGGTTGGATGAATGCCCGGACAAAGAGTTTCCCGGCAAGCGGCTGGGAGATAAAGGACGGGATGCTCACAATAAATCCTGCTACCAAAATCCAGGGCGGTGGCGGTGACATTGTGACTGCTGACAAGTTCAGAAATTTTGAATTGTCAGTTGATTTCCGATATGAAAAGGGAGCCAACAGCGGCATTAAGTATTTCATTGACACTGAGTCTGATAACGGCAAACGGGCGTCAATAGGATGTGAATACCAGGTACTCGACGACAGGATACATCCAGATGCAAAAGCCGGAGTGGGCGGGAATCGTACCCTGGCAGGACTTTACGACCTGATAGCTCCCCGGGAAAAGAAAGACAACGGGGAAGAGGTATGGAACAATGCAAAAATAGTTGTTAATGGAAACAAAGTCCAGCATTGGCTCAACGGTCAGCTTACTGTTGAATATGAAAGGGGAAATGCCGCATGGAAGGAACTTGTAGCAAAAAGCAAATTCAAAGATATTCAGGGATTCGCTGAGGTTGAGGAAGGAAGGATCCTTCTGCAGGACCACGGGGATATGGTTTCGTTCAAGAACATTAAGATAAGGGTGATTAAGTAGCGGCGCAGGGGCGCAGGGGCAAGAAGGCGTTAGGGCGTTAGGGTGTTATGGCGTTAGGGTTTTGGGGTTGAGGTTGAGGCTGAGTTGCGAACAGAGGCTCCCCTCCTGGGAGGGGCGGGGGGTGGGTAAATCAGAGGTTGAGGTTAAGGTTTAGATAAAATAGTTTTCGTAACTTTGTGGATAAGATTTACATTAATTGTGATCATTATGAAAAAACAGGCTATTTTGTTTTGCATCACAACCATCCTGCTGATTATTGCATGCAGTAAGGAGCCAAAATCGGAACGCTTAAGGCTTCTTACAACTCCGTTATGGGCAAGCGATTCAATCCTTGCTGACGGGGCAGAGCCTGCCGGAACATGGGTATTTCTTAAGAGATTTTCAGGGGAAGCAAAATTCAATGAAGACGGTACAGGTTATTTCGGAAAATTCAAAGGCAAATGGAGAATGAACCAGGATGAAACAGAGATTACAATTATCACTGACTCATTACCCCTTCCGATAATAACTGATATCATTTTACTTACATCCCGCGATCTGAAGATAGCCACCTCTGTTACAAATCCTCTTAATCCCTCTGAATCAGCTGATATTCGTATGACCTTCAAAGCCAAGTGATGCGTTGCTGCCTGACTGCCATCCTGCTGTTGTTAAGCTGCTGCCTGATAGCCTCAGAAACGGATGGAATTGTAAAAGGAAAGGTTACTGACAGAGATTCGGGAGCTCCGCTTCCCGGAGTATATGTCATCTATGGCAAAAACCTTGGAACAACTACTGATCAGGAAGGCAAATATCTCATCACTGATGTTTCCGGCAAAATTAAAATCACTTATCAGTTCATAGGATATGCCCCTGTCGCAAAAGAGATTACAATAAAAGAAGATGAAACTGCCGAACTGGATATCAGTCTTGAGTTGAAGGTCAGCGAAATAGACCAGGTAGTTGTCAGCGCAAACAGGATTGAACAGAAGGTTGCCGAACTGAGTGTCTCAATGGATATTATAAAAACTGCTTTCCTTGAAGGTAATCATATTACTGATGCACAGGAGCTGATAAATAAAAATCCCGGCATTGATGTCATGGATGGACAGGCATCAGTCCGGGGAGGAAGCGGGTTCAGCTATGGTGCGGGAAGCCGGGTCCTTGCACTGATTGACGGTCTTCCGTTCAATTCCGCCGATGCCGGAAATATAAAATGGCAGTTCCTTCCGCTTGAAAACATCGCCCAGATTGAAATCATCAAGGGAGCCTCTTCTGTACTCTATGGATCTTCTGCCCTGAACGGGATCATTAATTTCAGGACTGCAGATGCAACTAACACCCCCGTTACAAAGTTTTTCACAGAGATCGGGATATTCGGTAGTCCACGGAACCATGACTGGAAGTGGTGGGATACTCCGCGGATCTTCACAAATACTTCATTTTCACACCTTCAGAAAGTCGGTAAAACGGATATAGGACTCAGTGCCTACCTGATGACGGATGAGGGATACCGCAGGCTGAACGGGGAGAACATGGCAAGAATGTCACTCAAGCTCAAACATTTCAGCAACAGGGTCGAAGGTTTAAACTATGGTCTGAATATAAGTTCAGGGACTACCCATAAGACAGATTTTGTACTGTGGGAAAATGCTGAGACAGGTGCACTTAAACAATCTGAGACCACGGCATCCGAATTCCGTGGCGATCACATTACTATTGACCCATTTATCTCTTTGAGAAAAAACGACAGATACAGGCATGATCTTAAGGCAAGATTCCGTTCCGACAGGAACAGGCTCCCCGATAACGAGAAGAACAATAGTGATGCAATCAACTTTTATTCTGAATATCAGCTGTGGTACAGATTATTTGATTTCCTTGATATAACTTCAGGTTTTGCGGAAAATTACAGCAAGGTCAGATCGGAGTTTTTTGGAGATCACTACGCACTGAATCTTGCAGGGTTTGCACAACTTGAGATCAGACCTCTGAGCAGGCTGAAAGCGGTTGCAGGTATCCGGCTTGAGCACTACGCTCTTGATGGCATCAGCGACAAAATTGTACCGATAATAAGAGCAGGCCTTAACTGGAAGGCGGCAGACTATACTTACATCAGAACATCTTTCGGCCAGGGATACCGCTTCCCGTCAATTGCCGAAAAGTATCGCATCAACAACACTTGGCTCCGTAAAAATAATTCCCAACCCGGATATCCTTCCCGAAGAAGGCTGGAATGCAGAAATAGGTGTAAAACAAGGATTTTTAATGGGTAATATTACCGGACAAGCCGATCTTTCAATCTTTCTTATGCAAAATTCGAACCTTATTGAATTTCTTTTTGCTTCATATCCGGTATCAGGATTCGGCTTCAGGGCTGATAACCTGGAGGAAGCCAGAATTTACGGTACCGAATTCGAATTTGTGCTTGAAACCCGGATCAATGAAATGAACATTTCAGCTACCGGAGGCTATTCTTACATTTATCCTCTTGACAGAAGTAATAACTATTCAGATCCCGTTGTTTATCTCAAATACCGTAGAAAACACTCTGGCAAATTATATATTAATTCAAACCTGAAGAGATTTGATCTGGGTTTTAACATCAATGCCAGATCCAAAATCCTGAATATTGATGACGTTTTCGTCAATCCGGCAACAAGTGAGCAGTTTTTACCCGGTTTTGCAGATTACTGGCAGAAAGGGAACAAAGGATTTGTAACAACTGACGCTATCGTGGGATACAGAATAAGCAGAAGCCTGACGTTGTCATTTGCTGTGAAGAATTTAACCAATGCCGAATATATGGGACGCCCGGGAGATATTCAACCCCACAGGAATATAAGTCTGCGGCTATCAGGTAAATTTTAATTAAAAAAAGGTTTCAATTGATTACATGATCAGCTGGTTAATAATGACCACTTTGTGTAACTTCGTGCCTTAGTATCTCACTAAGATTAATATTATAAAAACTACTATAATGTTAAATAAGTTTTATCTGATAATGATCACCTTAATCATATCGTTTTCATGCAAAAGGGAAGCTGATGTTTACCTTTTCAGCACCTTCAGGGAGCCGGCCACCGACGGCCTTTATCTTGCCTGGTCGGAAGATGGTTACCAATGGAATGATCTTGGCGGACCATATCTTAAACCTGAGGTTGGTACAACACCTGTAATGCGTGACCCGTCAGCCATCAGGGCATCCGACGGCACATACCACATGGTATGGACATCATCGTGGAAAGATGACAAGGGATTCGGCTATGCTTCTTCAAAGGACCTGATAAACTGGTCAGAACAAAAATGGATCCCCGTGATGCAGTCCGAACCCACTGCAGCCAATGTATGGGCTCCCGAATTGTTCTATGATGATGAAGAGGACCGCTTTATAATAATCTGGGCTTCAACAATCCCTTACCGCTTCGAAAAGGGAGAAGAGGAAGAATTCAGTAATCACCGGATGTATTATACAACAACAAGAGATTTTATAACCTTCAGACCCGCAGCATTATTTCTTGATCCCGGATTCAGTGTGATAGATGCTGTTATTTTAAAACGGGATGTGAAAGATTATGTGCTTGTCCTGAAAGACAACACCAGGCCAAACCGTAATCTCAGGGTGGCTTTTTCTGATTCACCTCTTGGTCCGTTTAAAGATGTCTCCGATACTTTTACAAGGCAGTTTACCGAAGGTCCGACCATAATCAGACAGGGTAATGATTGGCTGATCTATTATGAAGCGTACCGCGAGAGAGTTTTTGGAGCAGTCAAAACCACTGATTTCAGATCATTTACCGATATAACAAATGAAATTTCACTTCCGGAGGGACATAAACACGGGACGATTTTCAGGGCTGACAGAAAAACCGTTGATAATCTTATTAATGTGGCATCAGAAAAAATGGTTAAATCCGGCCAGGCTCAAAACTAAAATGAAAAAATGGAACGAATAATTTGTACCTTGTAAACATTGCTATTAATTACAGATTATTTCTCAAGAGGCTGTAAATGATTAAAATAACACCCCCACCCTCTCTGTTTTAGCAATAATGAGAATAGTAAATGTATAAAAGAAATTTTGTTTTTTTGTCTTTATGCCCATTTGTATTCATTATAAAAGATTTCCATTATGACAAAAGAATCACTGACCTCACGTGAACGGGTAAAAATAGCATTAAACCATCAGGAACCTGACAGGGTACCGATCGATTTAGGTGGTTTTCAGACAGGTATTCATAAGAATGCTTATAAAGAATTAATTAATTATCTGGGGATTAAAGAAGAAATTGAAATGCTTGATCCTGTTCAGCAAATTGTAAAACCAAGTGAAACCATACTTCAAAAATTTCATGTCGATATCAGGTACATAACCGCCCATGGACCTGACAGCTTCAGGGGAGGAATTGAAAAGAATGAAAGAAACGGCAGAATCTGGCATGATCTGAAAGATGAATTCGGTGTGGTTTGGTCCATGCCCGATGATCAGATGCTCTATATGGATATTTCTCATCACCCCCTTGCACATGCCCAAATTGAAGATATTGCTGATTATCCATTTCCGGATGGTTCAGACAAATCCAGATTTACCGGTGTCCGTGAAGCAGCCATAAAACTCCATAATGAAACAGATTACGCTATTTCCACAGGTATTGGAGGTGTGATTTATGAATCCTGCTGGTATTTAAGAGGACTGGAACAATGGTATTATGATATGCTGGCAAATCCTGAGTTTTGTGAAGTATTGATTGAGCAGATTTATAAATTCTGGTACAATTATTATTCTGGTTTTATGGAGGCCGTTGGGGACATTGTTGATATTGTAATGATTGGTGATGATATTGCAGGGCAGGAAGGGCCGCTCTTTTCTCCCGCCTTTTATCGCTCTGTAGTCAAACCCCGTCAGAAGAAGCTGATTCAACATATCCATTCATTAACCAAAGCAAAGATTTGGTATCACACCTGCGGTTCATGTATTGAATATATTCCCGATCTGATTGATATCGGCGTAGATATAATAAACCCTGTTCAAATCAGCGCCTTTGACATGGATCCTGCTAAATTGAAAAAACAATTTGGCGATCGTATTGTCTTCTGGGGCGGTGGTATCGATGCCCAGCATGTACTTCCTTTTGCAACTCCTGATCTTGTAAAGAAGGAAGTACAGAAATCTCTTGAAGTCTTCAAACCAGGTGGTGGCTATGTGTTTAACAATGTTCATAATATCCAGTCAGGAGTACCTGCTGAGAATATTATTGCCATGTATGAAGCGGCTTATGAGTATGGATTCTATCACCAGGACATTATTTAATCAGGATTTCTGCATGATCTTCAACAAAACGAAAAAATATTAATTTCACAAATAGTAAAATTTTCAATATGAAACTGACAATCCTGAAATCATCAATCCTGTTCCTTACTATTGCATCCGGGATCGCTTCATGTAAGAAAGAGGCTATTAATGAAGTAAAAATCAACGATTTAAATTCATTTACAGCAGAATTTAAATCTCCTTCACCAGAGTACACTACCGCTCCCTTTTTCGTATGGAATTACAAAATAACAAAAGAAGAGATAGATAAATATCTGACCGATTTTAAAAACTCAGGCAGCAGTCAGGTTTTTGTACATCCTCGTCCGGGACTGATTACCGAATATCTGTCGGATGAATGGTTCGATCTTTACAAATATACAATTGACAAGGGTAAGGAACTGGGCATGCTTGTCTGGATCTATGACGAAAATTCCTATCCCAGCGGTTTTGCAGGAGGACATGTTCCCGACCAGATGCCGGAATCATACAACCAGGGACAGGGACTGGTGATGAAGGAATTTCAGACCTTACCCGATACTGCAGAAAAATATTTTCTCTGCCTCAAAGAAGAGAACGGGGCCTTCACAGATATTACAACATCAGTTGCAGGGGAAAAGGGCAAAACAGGTAAATACTTACTTTTCTCCCGTACATATTTCAGGAAAGGCGGCTGGTACGGGGGATTCACTTATGTCGACCTTCTTTACCCTGGTGTAACTGAAAAGTTTCTCGAAATCACCATGGATAGTTATGAAAAACATATAGGATCTGAATTCGGAAAAACAATTCCGGGGGTTTTTACCGATGAACCTGAAATAGGTTCTCCCGGTGGTATAAGATGGACACCTGACCTGTTTGATGTTTTCCTGGAAAAATGGGGATATGATCTCAAAACAAATCTTCCTTCTCTTTTCCAGGAGGTTGGCGACTGGAAGAAGGTAAGACATAATTATACCCAGACCCTCCTGCAGTTGTTCATAGACAGATGGGCAAAACCTTACTATAATTATTGTGAAGCAAAAGGACTTAAATTCACGGGGCATTACTGGGAGCATTCGTGGCCGGGCATGCAGCAGGGAGGAGATAATATGTCAATGTATGCATGGTTCCAGGTGCCGGGGGTGGACATGCTTTTCAACCAGTATGACGACTCTTCGGTTAGGGCTCAGTTCGGGAATATCAGGGCAATAAAAGAACTTGCCAGTGCTGCAAATCAAACAGGCCGACAGAGAAAAATGAGTGAAACTTACGGAGGCGGCGCCTGGGAACTTACCTTTACCGATATGAAACGGCTCGGGGACTGGGAATATGCCCTTGGAGTAAATTTAATGAACCAGCACCTCTCGCACTTCACACTTGCAGGTGCAAGAAAATATGACTATCCTCCCACTTTCACATACCACGAACCATGGTGGAATAATTATAAATACATAAACGACCACTATGCGAGGCTTTCAATGGCGCTCTCGGCAGGCAGACAGGTAAATGATATTCTTGTCCTTGAACCCACCACTTCAGCATGGCTCTATGATTCCTACGCAAAGAGGAATCCTCAGAGCGGGAACATCGGTCAGACTTTCCAGAACTTCGTAACCGGACTCGAAAAGAGTCAGGTCGAATATGATCTCGGATCAGAGAATATGATAAAAGATATGGGATCGGTAAAAGGAGGCAAACTGATCATTGGCCAGTGCAGTTATTCAACAGTTGTATTTCCACCTCTAATGGAAAACATTGATCTGGCTACCTTCAAACTGATCCGGAAATTCATTGCCGGGGGTGGAAAACTGGTTGCCTTTTCCATACCGGCATTATGTGACGGATCGGAAAATGAGAGTATGTCTGACTATTTTAAAAAATTCTCCGGGAAAATACAGAAAGTGGAAAGTCTGACCGCCGATGTGATCTCAAAACACTTCAGCAATCCGGATATAAGCTTTTCAGGGGTTACGGGAAAAGATCTTTATCATAATCGCAGGGTACTGGCCGACGGACAGGTCCTGTTTATAACCAACTCAAGCCTGACAGACGAACTCTCAGGTTCACTTAATATAAACGGAGCTGACGCGATCGTTCTTAATACATTTACAGGTTTGACTAATGGATATCCTCATAATCAAACAGATAAAACAATAAATCTTTCATTTGAGCTTCCCCCTGCGGGAAGCATGTTATTTTATTTCCCGAAAGTGAAACAGGGAACTTATGATACTGCCGAGTCTGCCGTCAGAATTTATTCCTGTTGCCGGAAGACCCGGAATGGAAATAAAAAAAGATAATGAGAATGCTATTGCAATCGAATTCTGTGATCTGCTGCTGGGAGGTGAACTCACCCTCGATCTTCATAATTATACTGCTGCAGACATGGTTTTTAAACATTATGGCTTTAAAGACGGAAATCCCTGGAATCATGCGGTACAATTTAAAACGAACATTACGGATCGCGATAATTTTGATCCGAATACCGGGTTCACTGCGGAATACCATTTCACAATAAAACAAAAATTCGATTACTCCACACTTAAGACAGTTGTGGAGAGGCCTGATCTTTGGACGGTAAGCGTTAACGGAACCGTAATCAGACCTGAAGAGGGACAGTGGTGGCTCGACAGGGAGTTTGCCGTATTTAAAATCGGGGACCTGGTTAAAGCAGGGAATAACACGATAACCCTGAAAGTATCACCGATGAAGATACACGCCGAGATTGAGCCTGTATATATCACCGGCGAGTTCTCGGTCAGTTCGGCGGAAAAAGGTTGGACCATTGAAGCGCCTGGTAAAACATTAACTGCCGGTAGCTGGAAAGATCAGGGGTTACCGTTCTATTCATGGGGAGTTACATACAGCAAAGAATTTACCGCCCTGAAAACCGGCACCCCGTATAAGGTAAAACTCAATAAATGGAACGGTACAATAGCTGAAGTCTCTGTTAACGGCAAGTGGGCAGGGGTAATTGCATTTCCGCCATATGATCTGGATGTTACAGAGTTCATTTCATCGGGAACAAACAGGATCGATGTCAGGGTTATCGGCAGTCTCAAAAATCTCATGGGTCCGCATTTTAATAATCCTGCCCCGGGAATGGTTGGTCCGGGTCACTGGAGGAATGTAAAAAGCTATCCTGCGGGAAAAGATTACCAGCTGCTGGATTATGGCTTAATGGAGGATTTTGAATTATTACAGGGCAGATAAATAACTCCTTAAGGCATTGTCTCGGAAGAAAGAACCTTAAGGGAACATGTGGCAGAAGTGAATAGATCAGAGCTCAGGGCTCAGGGCACTTGCTCATGATCACTTCATCCGGGTCATGTGAACGGAAAATTATGATTGTCAATCTGTTTTATAGTTTCCTCCAGAACTTGATATCATTCATCGGATTATCAAGCATATATGTTTTATTGATCTCACCGCTGGTGATGTCGTAGAAAAGTACTTTGTAATCAGAATTAACTGTGATATAACAATTTGATTCAGGGTCATAACCGGAAAGGCAGCCAATATATCCCTTCTCCTGATCTACCATAATGCTGCTGATCACTGATCCTGTTTCCGCATTAATTACCTCAAGGTAATTCCTTTCGTTCGCGTCGGAATAAAGCATACCGATAATAGTGTTATTGACAGAATAATAAACAGGATTAGTAAGTACTTTCCCCACATACACCTCTTTTACAACGGCTCCTGTTGACGGATTTATTGTAATCAGGGTTTTATCGGCGCGCAGCATAACATAGCCTTTATCTGCCTGATTAAAATAACTGGTGCACATATATACACCTTCGCCAATATCGATTTCCTTTTCGGATACTATTGTTCCCTTTGCCAGGTCGATTTTGATGACGTAGCTGGTGTAGATCGGAGGACCATCACTTACAGATTTGGAGCCTGTTGAGTCAGGTGGTTCACCATAAGTGATTACAGTGTACATACCAATCAACATATTATCTTTTATGTCGATGACAGACTGGGAAACAAATCCTGGCAGCTTTACAGATTTTATCAGCTTACCCGTTTCGGGATTTACCAACACGAATACAGAATCACAATTTACGTATCCGTAACCCCAGCTGCTGGGATCATAAACCGTTGAGCCAAATACATAACAGTCTATGGGTGTGGTATTTACTACCACACCCGAATCAACATTGATGCAAACAATCTCAGAACCTTTGGAGCCTTTGATTCCTGCAAGAAGGAACCTCCCGTCGGTTTTATCGGATTGTTTGGTACAGGAAATTAATATTAAAAATAATAACTCTGTAAAAGTGATAAGTTTTCTCATACCACTGTAATTTGAAATTATTCATATTACGGGTCAAATTAGCTTATAAAAGAGGTATCATTTAGAAGATCTACTAATCTGCAGGCCATTGAATATCAACTATAATACTAACCGGAATTGCGATTTCCATAGTATTCACTATTCGATTTTAATCCGTAATTATCTTATAGTCCTTTTTATGATAAGAATATAAAAGCTGCCACATTACTAGTTCATGTCTGTTGTTTTTATAATATTTCAGTTCTGTTTGGTAAAGATAATTTATTTCTTTCTCAAAAATCGGATATTTCTCTTTTCCTATAAAGTCGCTAAAGGGTGAATATAAAAGTATTATTACATATTGGCCAACTGTAATATAGAATGCTCTTAGCAATAATGCTGCTAAAAAGCTTTCTCCACTAGGATCAGTATTGATTAGAAGATTATTAAAGCATAATTGTACCAGTAAACTCCAGATGTAATTTATTCAGGCACAATTTGCCCATTGACAACTTTATATTTACCCTGTGGCAAATTTTGAATCTGTCGAATGAAAGCGCTATAATCAACCCTAGTATTATCCGCTACAGCTGTTGTTTGTTCACTCTTATAGCTATTTAAATCAAAAGGCTTATTTTCAGTTTCAGGATTATCCCACTGATAATATCTATGGTTATATTTTGATTTAGCATAACCTTTTTCTGTGCCAACATCAATAACATCTTCGTTTATATTGCCGCCACCACTAATTCCCAAGGTTGTATTTGTCCACGCGGCTTCAGAATGAAGCAAAGTATATCTTATAACATTGCCATCTTTATCTCTAACAATATTTGTTATAAAACCAACATGCCCATTTTCATTTTCTCCTGATTTAATAACAACGAGATCCCCCTCTCTTACATTGTTTAAACCAACCTTTCTTGAACTATCAGTGATAATCCGTGATTATAATAAAAATTATTCGACTCATTACGCATAATTGCGTATCGAACCAGTCCAGAACAATCTAATTGACCTTCTGTTACCCTATCATTTTGTGGTAATATAGAAGCATATTTAGTCCCCAATAATGAACGTGCTACTTCTAAGGCGTTCTTTCTTCTTCAGTCATTCCATTAGGGTCAACAAACCTTAATGGATTATTAAAAGCATACCTATAAGGTGTCCAAAAATATGCTAAGTCGGCCATCATGGCTGGGGAATGCCACCTCCCGATCTGTGGGTCATACATTCTTGCCCCGTAATCATACAGAATTTAACTTTTAAAGAGCTAATTATTTTTATTAATAAGGTTGACAATTACACTTATCATGGTATCTTTTTCCTCCGGTTTACTAACAGCAATCATTAGAGTTAAAGCCACCTATGCATTATCAGCTATCCTCTTTCTTACTGAGTCACCATATAAGATGCCATTTCTGTCCATGAAATAAAGGAATAAAAAAGCAGCAATACGTTTGTTGCCATCTGTAAAGGAATGATTTTTCGTGACGAAGTAAAGCAAATTTGCTGCTTTCTCCTCAACGCTTGGATAAAGGTCCTTTCCATCAAAAGTTTGATAAATAGCGGCGATTGAGCTTCTGAATGATTTATCTTTCTCCCTCCCGAATAATTCACTGTTCCCATAAGCATTTTTCATAGCTCTTATCTGGTCAACCGCTTCTTCATAACATCATCATCATTAACACCAAGATCAATGTATTTACCATGTTCGCCAATATCTTTAGGTTGCACTCCCATAACAATGCCTTGCCGTACAGCAAGCACTGGTGTTCCAATAGGTGCCTTATAATCAAACCCTTGATGTATTCCTGAACACATTGTAGTACTACCTTGTGGAGTCCTAACCGTGCCCATTAAATTACTTGCCCGGTTATCTCTAATTTGGGGATCTTTTACTGGATCGCCCTCCCACATCCCATAAACGTCAATAAATCTTAATGGATTATCAAATCCATATCGATACGGGCTCCAGTCATAGGCGTTTTCAGCCAGTGGGTCTATTACATGCCACCTCCCAATCTGCGGATCGTAGAACCGGGCGCCGTAATCATACCGATCGCTTTCTAAGACCTTATTTACAGTTGCTTAACACTTTAAAAGGAATGTTTTCAAAGAACTTTCTCTTATTAAATGTAGTGAAACCCACTCTATCTGTCAATTAAATAAGCTAAAAAGATGGGTTTTTACCTTTATTTCTCTTGATTTACTGGTTGGTGAAGGGTATTAACTGCTCGAGGAAGATAAGAAAAAAACGCTACTGGATCTTATTGATACCTATATCCGGGACAGCAAAGCAAGACAGACATATACTGTATAAAATATAAAGCCCCAAAATAGGGGCTTTACTGTTCTATGCATAATGATGGATCTCTACTAAAAGCCTATTTTTATCCTTCCATTTTATCCATCCATAATGCCAATCAGTTTCTATACCCCATTTTATTTGCAACCATTCTCCCTGTATCTTAACAGGATGATAATGGATTTCTTGAATGAATGGAACTATTTCACTCCCTTCAATAGGTTCTTTGTGAATTAAATTTTGTTGATATTGGAAGCTTACAGAAAATGCACTAAGAATGTACTGATCAAAAGTCAGATATTGTAAAAAAGATTCTTTTTTTATTCGTTTCTCTAAACCAGTTACTTTATTTACTATCACCTTGTATCCGGTCGCATCCTTTTCAACCACAGCCAGTGCTAAAAGAAAGTAGTCTGGATTAAATGCTTGGGGAATAAACTCTTTGTTTGGATAATCAAATTCTCCATCACTATCATCGTAATAAAATGTGAACTTATACCATAAAGAACCTTTATCATTATATAGTTTTATAGTATCTTTTTCAGTGTATTTATCATTTACGACAACTATTCCAATGATATTTCTGATGTCCCCTTGGTTCAGAGTCCGTAATCCTTGCTCTAAATTCAAGGGTCCATCTTGATATTTTATTGAATGATCAGATGTAACTGTTCCTTTGCAGCTAAATCCCAAACATACATTTAGTAATATAAATAGCCAATATTTCATAATTATCGATAATTAATAAAGTTGAAAGACTAACGACTATTTTAGTCTACCTAGTTGGTGCATTCTTAACGTATGTCCAGTTTAATTTACTATAGTTTAATCCTAAATGGCCATGATTGTTATGATCGTCATAATTTGTAACATTTTTAAGGCTTCCACTTTGTCCTTGAAAATTATTGGTAAATCCAAATGTTTTAGCAACATCAAAAACACGCTGGTTATTTTCAGAACTATATTGACTATTAGTAAAAGCATTGGCACTTTTAAAACTGTTCCCAGCTGTATTCAAATATTGGAAATCAACATCTATTCCACTACGATTACCAAGGTGTCCATGTCCTCCGTGATGATCGTATCCGGGTTCCCAAGGATCAGATCCATTGGCTGATGACATATCTCCAAAACTTACAGTAAATCCGTTTGTTTTATTTAGGCTATTTGTCATCCCAAATAGGGCAGCTGCAGCTTCAGGCTTTAAATAATGATCACCCTTACCTACAGTCTCTTTAGGATTGATTGATTTTCCTCCATCATCAATATCTCCATACCTAGCAAAACCTGTACCAGTTCCAGGGAAATCAACTAGTCCAGCTTCATTTTTCTCAAGCTGTGCTACTTGTGTATAGCCTGTCTCACTCATCTTGTCTTGAACAAAGAATCTATCAAACGAATCATCAGTTTTCACAGATTGGATTGAACCATCATCTTTAATATAATGATCATCAGGAGCTCTACCATCAGGATCAACTAACCTGATAGGATTTCCGAAAACAAAGTTGTATGGGGTCCAGGAAGAAAATTGATCTGCTAATGGGTCTATTGTAGTCCATCTTCCGATCTGCGGGTCGTACATCCTTGCGCCGTAATCCTGTTGATCTACTCATATAAAACAACACTCCAAAAAGCTGCAGGAACTCCAAAAACAGGTGTTATTCAAAGAACGATCTATTATTTAAAGATACCTTTTTTCTTTTAATTGAGACATTTGAAAGATGTTTTCAGTTAAAAAGAAAAATGGATCCTCATTCGTAAAATTTCACCGTCCCTGCAACGTTCTCCTTTTGCTCTCTCCGCGCGCCGTCCCTTCTCTGCATTTATTTTTGTCATGGTTTTTGTGGCTGATGCACTTGCAGCACATGCCGGCTTTTGTTTTTGTGTTGGTTGATTTTTAGCGGTAAAAACAAAACCGGCAAGAGCTGCGCCGCCGTTTTTGGAGACAAAAACACACGCCAAAAATAAATGCCCAAAGCTATATTTACATAATGCAAGTTATACGCAGCCTATTTCTCAGTGGTTCTGTGATGTGTGTGTTTCGGCTGCCTATAACTGGCATTATGCACTTCGGGCTTCGCCAAATAGCCGCACTCCCTGTGCGCCGGACCCGGGAACCAAAACCGCAAAAAGGCAAAGCAAAGGTATGCAAGCTCCGCACTGGCCGACCCGCTGTAAAAAAGCAAGGGTATATAAACAGCCGGTAATATTTGTTTTATTTTAAGTGGTACCGGCTGCCCTTGCTTTTTTTCCTCGCTTGCATGTGGGGAGAGCTTTCTTTTTTTCTGGTTTTTTCTTTTGGGTAATGGCTACAATAAAACTTTACACTATGGCTTAACTTTGGCTTAGATACAGACCCAGCGAGCGGGAGGGGAAGTGTCAAGGTTTCCGGCAAAAAGTTTTTTACCGCTGAAGATCTCAAGTAAAATAAAAAAGTTTTTGCCCGGAACCCGAAGGGCTCCGACCTTGACTGCGTAGGGGGCGGAAGCTACCTTGACTAAGCCAAAGTTTAAGTAATTTCTCGCACCGGTAGTGCGAGTTTAAATGAACTACCGAGGATTTCCCTATTGTCCGGGAGTTCTCTTTCAGGTAGGCGGGCGGGCCGCACGGCTGTTTGATATAATGTCACATTATAGGCCTGGCCACAAAGTTTTTTCGTGGCAGTACCATCTTCCAGCGCCTATAATGCCGCATTATGTTAATATAGCTTGGGGTATTTTTTGGCATGCTTTTTCCTGAGGGGGCGCAGCTCTTTGTTTTGGCTTTTACCTTAAATCAATAAAAGATCAAAAAATGTGCTGAAGTGCGAGCAAAAAGCATGACAAAAAATACAGAAGGGCACGGCCGGGGAGTAGTTTTTTTTTTTTCCTGCTTTTGCCGTTTCGATTCTCGCAGCTCTTAACGCTTGGCATGTAAAGCTTGTATTTTGAAGCAAAGATTGTTTGCTTCACTTAAAGACTGTATTTGACTATTGTTTTACTCTTTTTTGTACAGAGTATCAGTCCTATGGGATTATCAGATTCCTGTCTACTTGTCCTCAAGTACCTGACATAAAAATCCATCTGCCCGATATCCTGATGGTAGCTCTCCGGTTTTCAGATCAATAAATAAACATTTGGATATAATTGTATTACCAGGTCTACATAAAAATGCTTTTTCTGCAGATTTATTTTTACAAAAGAAAAACCTTGCTAAGTTCCAGCAGGAACGCCTGCAGCTTATCGATAAGGGCTTGTTCTATTTCCCTTTCATAAAAACTCATGTTGGGGTTCAGTTTGGAACTCGAGAACATAAGGATCCTTTATAATATGCTCGGGTTGCATAACTTCTTTTTTGCCGTCAGCCTCCTTTTTACAAGTAGCCGACCTTTCTTGCTACTCATCAGTATGCGCTCAAAATAAAGACTATTAATCTGCCTCTCCAACTGGCGTGTGCTCCAATTACCTTCCACACATTCTTGCAGGTAAAACTCCCTTGCTGGGTCTTCTTCTACTCGCATCAGTATCCTGTAATGTGTCCAGGATAATTCTTGACGCAGTGCGTCGAGAATCGGGAACGAACGATAGAACCGGATCATGTTCCATAAATTGGTCTTATCAAAGTCCTTTCCATATTCTTTGGCCAATGAGACTGATATATTTTTTACCAGGTAAGTACCATATTCTGCTCGGTTATCGCCTTTTTGCTCTTCTTCAACAATGGTGCGGCCAATGTTCCAGTAAGCTGCTGACTTCCTGATGGACGGATCCATGGACGATAAAGCTCAGAGTTCTATTTCCAATAAGGAGCTGCTTTCGCAGTTTCAGAAGGTCTCTCGCTGTCGAACGACAGGAAAGCAGTTGTAAAAGAACTTCTCGAAGCATTCCTCCTGAAGAGCGATCTGTAGCACAGGTTTGTATAGTAAAAAATACTATAACAAAAATCTCGTATGTTAATGGATTACTCTGACCATACATTTACTCCTGAGGAGCCTGAACTGGCAATAAGCTTTAAAACAGGGATGAAGCTGACTATTAAAAAGTTTGTCATGACTTCAGAAGATATGGACTTTTTGTTAAACGATTCCTTTGGGTTTCAAGTTCAGATGGGTAACGTTACTTATCTCAATAAGATGTTTGTAAGTTATATTTCTCGATCACAGAAGAACGCTCAAGTAGCTGAAGTTAATGAAGTATTTCAGGCGGAAGAGAAGAACAACACAGTTGTCAGTAATGTGAACTTAGGTAATCCTCAGAATTACTCAATAACAATGGTTTATGATATTCAGCCAGTGACAACTTAAAACTAACTGTACTATTCAATCTGTCTTTGGGTTAATCTGCTTTTATGTATTTCTATTTGAGATAATCCTATTGAATCACCCACGATAATTAAAATTGTCATTATAAAAACTGACAATTGTTTTGATTTTCATGACTGAATCGTTAACTAACTTAAAATAATTATCCTGAACATTTTCCATATCTGCTCTGACTAGAGTAGTTTCTTTATTTATTATTACCTTACCATTCAATGAAAAATTTGAGATATAGAACATCTCACAATTACCTCCAGCTTGGCATGATAATCCATAAAATAAGGTATGGTAGTCTCTGCTATAACTAAGGTTCCTTAATGTGTACGCCTCCTTTACATTAGATACAGTATCGTAATCAAGCTCTGTAACTCGTAACAAGAAATTCAGTGGAATTTGAGGATGTTTTTTCAAATCGAACTCAATATACTCGGAGTCTATGAGAGAACCGCTACTTGTAAAATAAGTCAAAAATAAATAAACTGTACTATCAGTACTTTGTTCTGCTTTTAAGCTTTTCGATTTTGAACCACCATTGGAACACATACATAAACTCAATGCGCAGATACATACTAAAACTAAGCTGAATAGCTGGTAAAGATTTTTATTAGATTTATTTTTCTTCATCCTCTTTTCTTTTTGTCTGACCTATATGAAGATTTGAATTAACTTTACGCCAACTTACTTCAACTTGCCCACCAGTTTTGGGAGCATGAATCATCTGAAACTGAGTCACATTTCCTTCCTTATCTTTGCGTACCTCGCCTGTTGCTACCATCACATGAAAAGCTTTGCCTTTTTTATCAGCAGCAAAAACTAAATCTCCCATCCCCAGTTCACTGAAGTTTTGATGTAACTTTCCCGTTTCTTCTGCTTCTGCATTTGAAAACATTTGCATTTGATCATCAGCTCTACCTGAAGGCAGATTCCCCATAAGTTTATCCGGATCTGAATTAAACGATATTGCTGCCAAACCCGAGCAGTCTATTCCAAAATCCGTATTAGAATTTATGAGAAAGTCTAGGTTGTTATTACGATAAGCATCATTCTTACCAGCAGGATTATTAGCAAAGAGGCTCTGTTACGCTAAGAATTTTATCATGCCAATCAGCTGGCAATTGATTGCTCTTATAATATGGGTTATAAAAATTACCCCCATATATAGGAGAATTCCCTTGGTAAATACCTATAAAAACACCATGAGGATTCTTTCCCCCATATTGATATGCAGTAGCCAAGTAGCTTAATGCCTTATTTACAATATCTTCAGGCCTTTCACCATAAATATCAATAAACCTAATTGGATTATTTGCACCGTAAGTATAAGGTGATAGAGAGTTATATTTCTCAGCCAACGGATCAATCACATGCCCCCAATTTGGATCTAAACCTAGCGCCGTAATCATACCAGTTCAAAGCTTCGCTTATCATTTTGTCGTACTGTAGCTCTTTGCTATTATAAAGGTACTTATTTTTCTGGTAGGTAGGTGATGTGTTGCCATTGGTCTGGTTCATAACCAGACCAAACGGGTAATAATTTGTGGTTTGGACAATATCAACAGCACCTCCCAGATTGGTGCCCATAAAAGTAATACGGTTATTGCCAAGATGATCCCTTAGATTGTATTCATAAATAAATTTACGATCAGCGCCGGTTCCAAATGATACAAGTCGCCCATCTTCGGTCAGGATATAACTCAGGGTTCCACCGTCATAGACTATATTACCAATATAATGTGACAACGTACCTGTCCCAGACGCTTGAACAGTATGTTTTACCAGCTTTCTCCCGTTAGCGGTATAGTGGTAAAAAATACGGTTGTTACTTCCAAAATCAAGCATTTGAGGCAGGTTAAGTGTCCTGAAGTATTTAATTGTAATATTTTTTGCACCATCAAATGTCATGTTGCCATTGGCATCGTATGCATAATTCTGACTTGTTGCAGGGTAGTCATCAACTAGACTGCTTGCTGTTCCGGTATCATTGATCTTTAACAGCTGGTTTGACTTGTCGGAGTTGTAATAATCATAATCGAGATTATCTACAAGTATATTGTTGTATTTACGCTGCAATCCCTGGATATTACCGTTTTTATCGTAAGCAGTAACTATTTCGGAGAAATATCCCGCATTGTTCCCCAGCGAAGAACCATCGGCATAGTCTGCTTGGCTAAGGCGGTTGAGACTGTCATAGCTGAACTTGTAACCTCGAGCCACATCATTTTTAATGTACCATTTCATTCCAACAATATTGCGGTTAAACAGACCCTGGGTGGGAGCCAGGCTGCCCATTCCTGTTGTGGAATTGTAAAACAGCTGCATTCCAAACATATCATTATCACCACTGAGGGCAGGATCATTTATCTTAGTCAGCCACCCGTGAATATTATAGGTGTAATCTGATTTTTGTATAAAGCTCCTCTCATTGGAAGTCTGGTTAGAATGCATATATTTTTTGATCATTTCACCCACTTCATTGTATTTCATTGCAATAAGGGTAATCTCCGGCTGCCCGTTAATTTTTTCCCTCGTTGCCAGTAACCTGCCGGTATGGTCGTACTCGAACCACTTTTCGATTATCACCTGCTCAGTGCCTTTATAGTGTTCCTGTTTGGTTTGGATCAGCTGATAAGTTATATCTTCATAAATGTTACTTATAATATCTTTACCTTTCAGATGGTTTTCAGAAATCGTGCGCAAAACGTTGCCAAACTTGTCATAAAAAGTCACAGAGTATAAAATTTTCTTTTTAACAAATGAAGCATCGGCAACATCAGAAAGTACCTTCGTCATAGTACCTGTTATCCATCCTTTGGTCGAAGCAGCTCTTTTACTTTGAATGATGTATGCGCCTTTATCATAAGTTACCGATTGCAGGCTATCATTTGGATCAATATCGGCGATATCTAAAAAACTGTAATCATCATAATAAGTAATAGTATGGATATCAGTATTTGATGGGGGATATGAAGAATTGTCATATCCGGTACTTTTGTTATTTGTCCGGGTTTCGTTCAGTGTGTCAGCATTTGTGGCTGACTCAAGGGATGCAGCGTCAGATGAGCTGGTGAAGATTCCGGTCATTACCGGCCTGTTCAAAGCGTCATACTTAATAAAAGACCATTCAGGGGCTGCAGATTGTTCACTATTCCGGGAAAAACGTAGCCGGTCCCGTTTGTCATAAACCATTTTTACTGTTCCGCCACCCGGGATTTTTTTCTCAATCATACGTTTGCGATTGTCGTATAAATAGTAATAACATAAATGGGTATCAGATGGACCGTTAGCCTCAGGAGGTACTACACACCGCAGAAGCCCTATATCATCATAAATATATGCTGTACGTAACCATCCAGAACCAAGTTTCGACTTTTTCAACACAACCTGGCCGAGCTTATCCTTGTATTCACGGGTTGTATCGCCCTCTTCATCGATGGTCTCGGTAACGTAAAGCATGTTAGCTGAATAACTGAAAGAACTGTAAGTATAGTCGCCGGTTACATTCCATCCTGGTTCAGTATCACCTATATTTGAAAGGTAATTAATAGTTACAGGTTTAATCTTCCAGGCTATTCCCGGTCCGGTTTGTGATGTAACGCGGTTTAATGGAGAATTTTCATAACCTACCTGGGTACTATTCCCAGAAATCTTGGTTCCTCCAGTCAACAGAGAATCCCATATCTTTTTCCTGTGCTAAAGGGCAAATATTCATGAAAATAATTACGTGTTATAATATCTTTTATTGCAAGTGTAGCTGAACCTTTAACCGAAAATTTTCGAATTGAACTTGTAAGCAGGTACAAATAATTATATATCAAACTGATATTTTGGAATTATTTGCATAAACCAAATAATTTTCTACATTTGGCACGATATTGACTGAAATGACCTTAAACCCTCATTTCAGCATTATGGAAAAGGAGAATTTTTCCTGGAAAAAACCAAAAATTTAACTTAAACTCTTTTTTATGAAAAAACTACTGACCTTGATTGCGGCTATTCTGATCGCAGGTTCAATTTATGCAGGCGGACTGGTTACAAATACCAACCATAGCGGCCTTTATACCCGAATGATGAGCCGTAATGCCTCAACGCTTATTGACGCCGTCTTCTACAATCCGGCCGGTTTAACAAAACTTGGCAACGGAGTATATTTTTCCCTGAACAATCAGTCGATCTGGCAGAACAGGAGCGTAATTAACAACTATACTTATCTTGCCGGAACCCCTAAAGAATATGAAGGCAATGTGAGCGCTATGTTTTTCCCGGCAATATATGCTGCTGCAAACTTCGGCAAGCTGTCAGTATCTGCTGGCTTCAATCCGATCGGGGGAGGAGGCGGTGCAGAATATGAAACCGGCTTACCATCATTTGAAATGCCAATCTCCGATCTGGTTCCTTCTCTTATCAGCCAGGGTATTCCCACCACCCAGTATGCTGCTGATATATTTTTTGAAGGAACATCGGTCTATATGGGCTACCAGGTTAACCTTGCATATAAGCTGAATGACATGATCTCTGTAGGAGCCGGAGTCAGACTTGTTACAGCAAAAAACACCTATAACGGAAGCCTGCTTAATATCAGTGTAAATCCTAATTTCCCCACATTCGGAGCCCAGTTTACCGGGACAATGGTAAAAGCCAATACTTTTTTCAATGCAGGAGCGGCATTTTTTAACACTCTTCCTGCACAGGCAACAGGCGCTGCCACTCAAATACAACCTATTATAACTGCCGGATTAGGATCTACACTCCTGGCAAACGGTACCTCGGTCGGTATGTCGGCAGCAGGCCATACAGGGAATACAGGCGCTACTTGCAGCCAAAGGTTTGACAACTGCACAAATAGGGGCAATAAATATTGAATCTGCACAAGCTCAACTCAATACGGCAGGACCGGTTTACCTGGCAAAATCTGCTGCAATGACAGGATATGCTGCAAGCACCGCAGACCGTTATGTCGATGCCGAACAATCAGGTATGGGTTATTCCCCGATCCTTAGTATGAATATCTCACCTGTTGAGAATCTCAACATCGGTTTGAAATATGAATTCAAGACGAAGCTAAACCTGAATACCACCGTATTCGACGGAAAGGGCGGAGGTGTTTTCACCGACGGTGAAGAAACTATTGCCGACATGCCTGCAATGCTTGCTGCAGGAGTGGAATACAGACCTATTGATAAATTCATGGTTACAGGCAGCCTTAATTATTTTTTCGATAAGAATAACGATTATGACGGAAGTGCTACGGAAAATATATCTATGATTGACAAGAATTTCATGGAGTATGCCCTTGGATTTGAACTTGGCTTAACTGACTGGTTCAGGCTCAGCGCAGGATACAGCGGAACAGCGACCGGAGTTAATTCAGAATACCAGAATGACCAGAGGTACAGTCTTAATACCAGTACTTTCGGAGGAGGTATAGGTCTGAGATTCACACCAATGATAGATCTGAATATCGGCGCCTTAATTGCCACTTATAAAGAAGGAGATAAAAGCTTCACACATATGCTGGGAACAACAGGAATACCGGTCAAGGAAACCTACAACAAAAGCAATATGCTTATAGGTGTGGGACTCGATGTCTATTTCGGGAAAAAATAAAAAATAACAACAATACAATTTATAAAGACTGATCCGGTTGGATCGGTCTTTTTTTTTAGGACACGGCTTTGGTTATTAATGCCCTTCTATGTTGCAAACCAAATTTCAGATGAACTTTTTTCATTTTATTTTTATTTTTTAATTTTACAATCGTGAAGCCCAAGAGGAAACAGGCTCTGCTGAGGAGCAACCTGTCAGCAATAAGCTTCATGGATGCACTGCATTTTGGGAAGGTTTTATCCTTCCCTTTTTTTATAAATGCAGGTATCCTGTATGGCTAAGAAAACCTAACCTTAAAAAGTAAACACAATAAAATTAATCTACAAAAATAACCTTCTATCAACAGACCCTTTATGAATGAACACGGGCTGCATTGCCTCGTTTTAATTTTTATAGAATGTGAGCTGTAGCCTACGGGTAGCAGATTCTTAAAGAACTGCAAGGGCATTTAACAGGCTCACAAAATTGTTTTTGTAGATATTAAATTATTAAATCCTTGAAAATGCATATGGCTGTTTGTTTTTCAATACAAATTTTATTCTGCTGAGTAGTTTCTTTGCTATTCTTACTATGGATTTATTTGCTTCCATTCGTTTGCAATAATCAAGATGGCACTTTAATAATACAGGATCATGGCGTATCGCAGTCCATGAAGCTTCAATGATTGCAGTGCGTAAAACGCTATGGCCCCTTGGGGTAATATCACCTGTTTTTTCTTCTTCTCCAGAACTGCTCGTAGATGGAACCAGTCCAATATAAGAACACAATTTATCGATATTGCTAAATCTCATTATAGTCTCCAGCTCAGTCAGTATTATCATGGCTGTTAATACTCCTATACCCGGAATACTTCTTAATAATTTAATATCATTTTGATAGGATTCAGTCTGACTTAACCTTTGAACTTGTTTTGTCAAATCCAAAATGGTTGCTCTTAAATTCTTACTCTGATGTATAAAGGAATTGAGGGATATTTTAGCGCTGTCTTCTTTTAATTCAATGGATTCAAGCCAGGAAATAAACCTTTTGGACCAATGACTTTTAGGATTGCTAAATGACTCAGGAAAGTCAATGCCATGAAAATATAAGAATGATTTAATTCGGTTCTTAAACCTGGTCAGATCTCTTACCATTGTAGCGCGTGCTCTTAAAAGACTTCGATCTTCGAGTGTTTTTAAACCTGGAACATAAATGGCTTTAAGATCGCCGTTGCGCAATGATCTTGCAATTTTTCTGCTATCTCTTTTATCTTCTTTTTGCACTCTTTCCTTATTTGTTGTTGGTATATCAGCAGGATTTACAACAATGGATTTTATCCCAAGTGATAACAGTTTATTATGTATCCAATATCCACAAAACCCCGCTTCATAGGCGGAATGATAAATGCCTCCGGGAAAGTTCCATTTCAAATACTGATACAGGATCTCAGGTTTTGGGTCCTGCGAAAATGTCTTCACTGCTACTTTTTCTGTCAGAATCGTTACTTTCCAGCTTCTTTTATGCACATCAAAACCCACATAAATGTTTTGATTGCTGAAATCAATTTTGTTACTTTGTGTTTCCATAAGTTTCAGGTTTTTATTTGTTTAGACTGTCAAATCCAAAAATAAATAACTTCCTGGAACTTTTTTTTATGCAAACATAGGGCCTACGGGCAAATGTGGCATTAAAATCTCAATTTCCCTAGGGAATCCATGACAATAGAATCAGTGGCAATTAATGATCCCTTTCCCGTAGGGAATCAATGACAATAGAAACATTGACCATAGATGATCCCATTTTCCCGTAGGGAATTAACATATATTGAAAAAATCGCCTGTAGCTAAAAAAAAATATCTGGTGCATATTTTTATATAGGCTTAAAAATATATCTCTCATCATAATCTACTTCATAAACCTTCAGGAATCCTGAATATTCTTCAATAAACGACTTTTTAGAATGATGCTGTTCCTGGGTTTCAATATAATGCACAATATCCGGTATCTGGGATTTTCCATATGAGAAAGCCCCAAAACCCTCCTGCCACGAAAATTTACCCACCACAAACCGGTTCTCATTAACCCATTTTGAAGAGCTGCGCTTAACCTGATACATCAGGTCCGAGGGTGATTGCTTCGGACTCATACTCACAAGTACATGAACATGGTCAGATATCCCGTTAATCGCAAATGGTTTATGATCCTGCTGACTGATAATACCATTCATATACTTATAAAGATCGTTTTTCCATCTTTCCTGGATCAGGCAGAGACGGTCCTGAACCGCAAAAATGTAATGAATGTACAATTGAGTATAGGTATTTGCCATAATTAATAAAGGTGTTATTTGATCCTTTCCACCTCAATCCATAAGGGAAGTATCCTTTTCGCCCCTGACTGGTAAAAAGGTATGAAATCGCAATCCATCGCGGGATATGTAATATTATTCATTTCGAGGACAATCAATCCTTCCTGAGGATTTCTTTTCTGATTAATAACTGTACCGGTTTCGATTACCATCTGCCCTCCCCTCTGCAGAGTATCAGGAAAATGACACCTTATATTATATGTCCCTTCCTCAATTTCAACTCTCCATTTACCAAAAATATCCTCCTGGGTCCAGATACCTCTGTCGCCCCCGGCATCGTTCCTGTTAAGGAAGACCGGGTTTTCCTTTGCATTTCCTATGATTATCCTCTGGGGATCAGTGAGATTGGGTGAATTGACCAGTTCTTTATAATATGTGTCAAATTCCTCCTTTAATGATTCAGCAAGTGAAATATTGTCGCGGATAATATTGTTCTGTTCATATGGATCATTTTCAATATCATATAATTCAAATCCCGTAATCTCTGAATCATAATCAGTATGACCGGCAAGTTTGTATTTTCCCTTCTGAAGTGCCACATTGTTATATAACTCGGGAAATGCTCTTGTCCAGTAAAAGAATAGTGGCCTTTCTTCCCAGCCGGCATTATTTCCTTTTAAAAGCGGAACGAGGCTTTTTCCATCAATTTTCCTGTCTGAAGGAACCCTGGCACCGCACAATTCTGCCAGTGTAGGAAGAATATCGATATTTGCTGCGGTTGTATTAATATCTGTAGGGGATTTACCAAGCCGGGGATACCTCATGAAAAACGGAACCCTCACTCCTCCCCTGTAAACTGAGCTTTTCAGTCCTCTCATCCCGGCATTATAGCGCATCTGCTGGGGGCCATTGTCTGTCATGAAGATCACTATCGTGTTTTCATAAAGATTCAATTCCTCAAGCTTTTGAAGGATCTTCCCTGTGTTATCATCAATGTTCTTCACCATTGCATACACCCTCCTGGCATCCTCCTTATTGTTTTCATTCATCGGATTGAATGGTCTGCTGTCGTTCTCAAAGCCTGATGAAGGATCTATATCCCTGAACAATGAATAGTATTCCCCTGGTACCTGCAGGGGTGTATGCGGTGCATTGAATGCAAGGTAGCAGAAGAATGGCTGATCACTGCTTTCACTTATGAAGTCAATTGCTTCTCCGGCAAAGATGTCAGAGCAATAGCCTTTATAAGATTCTTGGTTCCCATTATGCCATAAGACCGGATTGAAATAGCTGCTGTCGCCTTTAACGAATGTCGTAAAATCCCCCGGTTGTCCCATACCTCCGCCCAGGTGCACAATTGATTCATCGAAGCCCTGGTCAATGGGACGGCAGGGATAACTGTCACCCAAATGCCATTTTCCGAATATACCTGTTCTGTATCCCTTTTCTTTAAGGATCTCAGCTATAGTGACCTCATTTGCCGCCATGACCGCACCGCCGTTATAAGTATCATGAACTCCCGTGCGCAGGCTATAACGTCCGGTCATTAACGATGAGCGGGTAGGTGCCGAAACGGGACAAACATAAAAATTGTTGAATCGGATGCTTTCATCCGCCAGTCTGTCGATATTGGGTGTACCGAGATGCGGATTCCCGGTAAAACTAAGATCGCCATACCCCTGATCGTCGGTGATTATCAGAAGCACATTCGGAGACTGACTTTTCTGGCAATTCGTAAATGCTAATGCAGTTGCAGGAACAATAAGTAGTTTAAGCCTGGGATCCATAGTTTTTTAAGTCCAATTTAAGATAATTTTTCTTTCAGGAGCTCTCAATAAATAATTGTAACATTTCATTAATTCCCGTAATCTATTTGTAACCAAAGCTTAATGTTCCCTTAACCGGTAATAGCTTAAACTGTGTCTAACTTTGACCCAGTTAGAAAAGTCATTAATTAGTAATTATCATGAAACCATGTTTCAAACTAAACAATATTGAAAATATGTCTAACTTGGCCATCAAATTAATAAACAAAATTATACGTATGAAACAAGTTTTATTTTATGTGCTGGCATTATCAGCAGTTATTCTTTCGGGATGCCAGAAGGAGTATGAGATGCCGGTTATTACGGCCCCAGGCAGTACTAATGTTGAGATATCGAAGAGTGTTGATCTCACATTCAATTTTACGTCAGAGGGTGGTTATAAGTCATCTACCCTTTTTGCTACCGAAGGTACAGCAGTTATCAGGACAGATGCAAATGCAGGATCTGCATCAGGTAAAATTGATGTTGAGTTCACAGCAGGGACAGAAACCGGAGCCGGTTCTGTATTATTAACCATATCAGATAAGTATGAAAAAACAGGAAATACAACTGCCGTACTTAATATTATTGGAGTTCCGACTATTTCTGTAACCGGGAATATAGCATCAAACACAACCTGGGAAACAGGTAAAATATATATTCTTGAAGGAAGGATATCCGTCCTGTCAGGAGTCTCTCTTACAATTCAGCCTGGTGTAATAATAAAAGGACGTGAAGGTTCTGAAGCAAATGCAACTGCGCTGATAATTGCACGTGGCGGAAAGCTTTTTGCTGAGGGGACTTCAGCATCTCCCATCATTTTTACCTCGGTAGTTGATAAGATAATTCCCGGGCAAATAAGCAGCCCAAACCTGGATCCGACAATTAACGGCTTATGGGGTGGCCTGATTATACTTGGAAAAGCTCCAATCTCGGCAGAAGCCGAAGCAATGCAAATTGAAGGAATACCCGCTTCAGACCTGAACGGGTTGTATGGAGGCAGTGAAGCAACAGATAATTCCGGTGTCATTAAATATGTCTCAATCCGTCATGGTGGTGCAAATATCGGTGAAGGAAATGAAATAAACGGTCTGACACTCGGAGGTGTTGGTTCAGGGACTATTATAGAAAATGTTGAAATTATAGCAAACCAGGATGACGGAATTGAATGGTTCGGAGGAACTGTAAACGTTAAAAATGCGATCGTATGGAATGCAGGTGATGATGCAATAGATACAGACCAGTCCTGGGCAGGCACTCTTGATAACTTTGTCGTGATCAATCCGGGAGACGAATGCTTTGAGCTTGACGGCCCCGAAGGTACAATGGTGGCAAAACATATTATAAAGAATGGTTCAGCCAAAGCAGATAATGCCCAGGGGCTGGTTGATCTTGATCCAAACTCAAATGTTGATATGGATAAAATTTACTTCTTCAGCCTTAAGAGCGGCCAGGATTTTGATGAACTGCCTACACAATATACCTGCAGCTTCACCAATTTCCAGGCAACACTTCCCGCAAACACTCTGATCACCGACTTCTTTAAAAAAGGCAGTGACCTGTTCACAACAGCTGTTGCGGCAGGAGCAAGGAGTGTCGGAGCAGATATAACAGGTTTGCAGGGATGGTCATGGGCTTCCGTTGCAGGTTCTTTAACAGGATTCTGATAAGTCATGTCAACTATGCGCAAATTGAAATTTTTTCCGATGATCCTGTTTCTTTTTTCTACCCTTGTATTACAGGCTCAGAATGGTATTATAAGAGGTTCGGTTTTTGATGAATCCAGCGGCGAACCTCTGATAAGTGTGACGGTGGTTGCTGAAGGCACAACCAGGGGAACATTAACTGATCTTGACGGGAAATTTAACCTTTCATTAAATCCGGGTACATATAACCTGAAATTCTCATATATATCATATGAATCAGAAGTTATTACCGGTGTTAAAGTGAATCCGGGAGATGTTACCCTTATAGATAATATCGTCCTCAAATCCTCAGCAATTGGATTGTCTGAAGTCACTGTGACAGGAAATGTTAACCGCAGCACTGAGGGTGCGATCATGTCTATCAGGATGAATTCACCCAGCCTTGTGGATGGCATTTCAGCCGTTAACTTCAGGCGGATGGGAGATTCCGATGCAGCTTCCTCAATGAAACGTGTCCCTGGTGTTTCTGTCGAAGGGGGAAAATATGTTTATGTAAGGGGTCTGGGCGACAGGTACACAAAGACGATACTCAACGGAGTCGATATACCCGGTCTTGATCCTGACCGGAATACAATGCAGATGGATATCTTCCCGACAAATATCATTGACAACATAATTGTCCATAAAACTTTCAGCGCAGAATTACCCGCTGATTTTACCGGTGGAGTGATTGATATAGCGATCAAGGACTTTCCTGATCAGAAAAAAGGCAACATCTCTTTCAGTTCAAGCTATAATCCCGACTTCCATTTTAAAAGTGATTACCTCACCTATAAAGGAGGGAGTACTGATTTCCTGGGATTTGATGATGGTACCAGATCCATTCCTGCCACAACGAACCTGCCTTTTTTTACTACTGTTCTTGGTGATCCCACAGGGGAACAGGGATTGCGTTACCGGGAAGTCCTTGAAAGCTTCAATCCTGCTATGGCTGCCATGGAACAAATGAGTTTCATGGATTACAGCTTCGGAGCATCTTTCGGCAACCAGATACCAGTTAAAAAGGTTACCCTCGGTTACAATCTTGGATTTTCCTATAAAAGAAATACTGAATTTTATAAAAACGCTGAATATGGTCGTTACGGCCTGTCAAGTGATCCGGATGTGACTGACCTTGAAGTCAGGGAATTTCAGTTTGGCAATTTCGGGGTGAACAGTGTTCTTTTAAGCGGACTCGCAGGCTTTGCTGTTAAAACCCTGCATTCAAAGTACCGTTTGAACATTATTCATTTACAAAACGGGGAATCAAAGGCGGGTATTTTCGATTATGAAGGGTCCGACCAGGGAAGTGTCTTTTCGGGATACCAGCACAACCTTGAATACAGTCAGCGATCACTTACAAACCTGCTTATCGATGGGAAGCATTCATTGAATGGGTCAAAATGGGATATAACATGGAAACTTTCTCCGACTATATCAATCATTAATGATCCTGATGCACGTTTTGTCAGATATGTTACAGATAATTCGGAAATGAGAATTAACACCGAGTCCGGATTTCCTGAAAGAATCTGGCGTGAACTGTCGGAAATCAACCTCATAGGGGTTGTTCATCTTTCAAAGGAATTCAAATTCAGTGGAGAAAAAGCAAGGTTAAATTTCGGCGGTTCCTAGGGTTACAAGGAACGTGATTTTATGATCCGCAAATTTATGCTCAATATCAGGAATGTTACGCTTACCGGTGATCCTGATGAATTGTTCAGGACGGATAACCTCTGGCCCCTCAACGGCAATAATTATTTAAGCGGAACAACATATGAAGCCGGTTTCCTGCCGTCAAATCCGAACCAGTTCAATGCCAGTTCAAATAATGCAGCAGGATATGTTTCAACTGAGATCTCTCCTTTAAAACATCTGAGATTGATTGCAGGTGTACGTGCCGAAAAATACACTCAGCGTTATACAGGACGGAATCAGCAGGGAACAATCATTCTTGACAATGATAAAGTACTGGACGATATTGGAATATTTCCTTCTGTCAATATTATCTACAATTTAACTAAAAACCAGAATATCCGGGTTTCATACGCAAAAACAATTGCACGACCCTCATTCAAGGAGCTTTCATATGCCGAAATCGCCGATCCGGTCAGTGGCCGGACATTTGTCGGCGGTATGTTCCGCGATGCAGATGATGTTGCAGATAAGGAATACTGGAACGGTAACCTCGTAAGTTCCGATATTCACAATGCCGACCTCCGCTGGGAAATATTCATGAAAGACGGGCAGATGATATCTCTGAGCGGATTTTATAAGTATTTTTTAAATCCGATAGAAGTTGTTCAGTATGCATCACAGACAGGGTGCTTTCAACCGAGAAATGTGGGAAATGGAAAGGTCCTTGGTTCAGAAATTGAGTTCAGACAGAATCTTGGAAGCATATCTGAAAAACTTAAGACACTCAGCATATCTTCCAATATATCATTTACAAGATCATGGATAGAATTAAGTCTGACAGAATATTATTCGAGGATAGAAAATGCCAGGACCGGGGAAGAAATAGGTAAAGAGCGTGAAATGGCAGGACAGGCGCCATGGATAATAAACAGCAGCATTACATACCTGGGCGCCGGGAAAGGATTCCTGTCAGGTTTTGAGGCAGGGCTATACTATAATGTCCAGGGCACTACACTTCAGTATGTGGGAATTGCCGACCGTCCTGATATCTATACCCTTCCGTTTCACAGTCTGAATTTCACTGCCAGTAAAAATTTCGGGAAAGAAAAAAGACTGCAGATAGGTTTTAAAGTTGATAATATATTAAACGACAGGAAAGAGTCGGTTTTCAAATCGTTTAACCCTACGGATCAGTTCTTTACAAAGCTGGAACCGGGGACCACATACCACTTGAAATTAAGCTATGCCTTGTTTTAAGCTGGTATTTTTTGCATAGTTGACTGAAATGCCCGCAGACCGCACAATCAGGTTTTCGGGCATTTCTTATTTTGTAACATTTTTGTAGCAGCTTCTTTCTGAAAATGCCTTTACCTTTACAGGAGATATTTCTGTGGCAGTAACCTTGAAATAATTCTTCATTATGGATCTGAAAAATAAACGGATACTGATTGTTGATGACGAAGAGGATCTGTGTGAGATCCTTCAGTATAATCTGGGTAATGCCGGCTATTTTACTGAAGTTGCTCATTCTGCCGAGGAGGCAATGAAAAGAGAGCTGCCCGGTTTTGATCTTATTCTTCTTGATGTTATGATGGGTCCGATGTCGGGATTTAAAATGGCGGATAAGCTGAGAAATGAATTGAAGATAAATATCCCCATTATTTTTCTCACAGCGAAAGACACAGAGAATGATGTACTTACAGGATTCAGTCTTGGAGCCGATGATTATATCCCCAAACCATTTTCAATAAATGAATTACTGGCAAGGGTAAAAGCTGTTCTTAAACGTTCCCGTTCCGAAAAACTCAAGGTCCAGCCGGTAATCAGGTTCGGTGATATAGAACTGGATACAGCCAGGAAAAGATTTATTTCCGGTGATGAAAAAATTGAACTGACCAGAAAAGAATATGAGATACTGAAACTTCTTCTTGAGAACCAGGGAAAAGTTTTTTCAAGAAGCGACCTTCTGTCAATAATTTGGGGTGATGATGTAATTGTTTCTGAACGTACTGTTGATGTCAATATTACGCGGTTAAGAAATAAGCTGGGACTTTACAGCCAGTGTTTGAAGAACAAGACCGGATATGGCTATTTTTTTGAATTCTGATGAAAAAATGACACTTATCCCCTCGAATAAAAAATTCCGCAACAGCCTGCTGTTTTTTTATTCAGCGGTTTTTCTCGCTATTACAATTCTTGTCATCGCTTACCAGTATACCAGGGAAAAGGAATACCGTATCTCATTCCTGAATGATGAATTATATAATGTTACCAAAATAGTTGACAACTTCATCAGATTCAATAGTATACTTGCTGAAGGTGATTATGAACCAATAGATTCGCTGGTAAGGCTCCTCCCGCAACCCAACCTTAGGGTCTCAATAATCGATACATCCGGGACAGTTCTTTATGATAATTTCATAAAAGATTATGGTATTATCGGGAACCACAGATCGAGGCCTGAAATAATTGAGTCAGGAAATAAGGATTTCGGAACCGCGATCAGAAAATCGGAAACAACCGGCCGGGAATATTACTATTATTCACAATACTATTCAGACTATTTTATCAGATCGGCGCTTGTTTATGATATTAACCTGGCTAATTTCATGAAAGCTAACCTGCGGTTCATGCTGATCTTTCTCCTGTGCTTTGTCATTATCGGTATTATCCTTCTGATTGTAACAAACAAATTCGGGGAATCAGTTACCCGTTTAAAGGACTTTACCGTAAGCCTTAAGAATGACAGGCCGTTCAATTCGGAATTTCCTAAAAACGAACTTGGAATTATCGGGTCAGAGATCCTTGATATATATAATAATCTGCTTGCTGCAAAAAACGACCTTGCCAATGAAAAGGAAAAACTATTCAGCCATCTCAATGCACTGAATGAAGGTGTGGCCTTTTTCTCTCCCGACAAAAATATAATTTTCAGCAATGACCATTTCATACATTTCATGAACATGGTCTCGGGAGATCTTAAGATATTTTCATCCGAATTTTTCGCAATACATGAATTCTCTTCGGTTTCCGATTTTATTGATAAGCATTCCGTTTCTGATATTAATCCGGCTGATCTTCCAAAAATGGAGTATCAGGTCATTAAAGACGGAAGGTTTTTCCGTATCCAGAGTGTTATTTTTACCGATAAAAGTTTCGAAGTCATTATCAGTGATGTTACTAAAACTGGCAAGAACAAGCTTATTAAGCAGCAGATGACCTCTAACATTGCTCATGAACTTAAGACGCCTGTTGCTTCAGTGAGAGGCTACATTGAAACCCTGATAAGCGATCCGGAGCCCGACTCAAAGAAAAGGAAATACTTCCTTGATAAGGCTCTTGCACAGACTGACAGGCTTACCGGACTCATCAACGACATATCTGTTTTGAATAAAATAGAGGAAGCAGGCGATTTCTTCCCGCCCGAGAAAGTTAAAATAAAAAAGACCATAAAGGAGGTCCGCGATAATTTCATGTCTGCAATCGATTCACGCGGAATTAAGGTTGAAATCGATGTTGAAGATGATGTCGCTGTAAAGGGAAATAAATCCCTGATATTATCGGTTTTTCAAAACCTGCTGGAGAATGCTGTTAACTATGCCGGAGATAATACCACTATCAATATAATTGTTTATAATAAAGACAAGAGATTCTATCATTTTTCCTTTTCCGACAATGGTGTGGGGATACCAAAAGAACACCTGGGCAGGGTGTTTGAACGTTTTTACCGGATCGATTCAGGGCGTTCAAGGAAAAGCGGGGGGACAGGGCTTGGACTGGCTATAGTGAAGAATGCCATACTGCTACATAAAGGAGATATCCTTGTCAGGAACAGATCAGGTGGCGGTACAGAATTCCTTTTTTCCCTTCCGGTTTATTGAATGATGAAATCAGATCTGATGCGGATATAATAATCATCTGATCAGAATATTGCATTAAACAGCCAGAATACCACAGCTCCTATCACTGCCGATACAGGTATTGTAAGGAGCCAGGCCCAGAATATTTTTGTCGTTACGCCCCACTTAACTGCCGAAAGGCCTTTCACCGCGCCCACACCCATAATTGCACCTGTGATTGTATGTGTTGTACTGACAGGTATCCCGAAATGAGTTGCGCCAAAGAGGGTCAGAGCGCCCGCGGTCTCAGCACAGAATCCTTCGAAAGGCCTGAGCTTGGTTATCCTCTGGCCCATTGTCTTTACTATTCTCCAGCCTCCGAAAAGCGTACCCAGGGCTATTGCCGCCTGGCATGATAAAACAACCCAGAGCTCGGGCCGCTTATCATCAACCGATGCCACTCCCATAGTTATCAGGGCAATCCAGATGATCCCCATTGATTTCTGGGCGTCATTCCCTCCATGTCCCAGGCTGAATGCGGCAGCCGATACAAGCTGAAGCCTTCTGAAATGCTTATCGACACCCGAAGGAGAATGATTTTTAACAATGTTGATCACTATTATTGAAATAATATATGACATAACCATTCCAAGCAAAGGGGCAATAACAATAAATGCCGCGATCTTCAGAACGCCTCCGGTAATGACCGAACCGGGTCCGGAGCTTACAATGGCCGCACCAACAAGTCCCCCGACAAGCGTATGTGACGAACTGGAAGGCAATCCCCACCACCATGTCAGGAGATTCCATGTGATCGCAGCTATAAGCGCTGCAGCGATAACTGTAAGAGTTATCCCTTCAGGATCAATAACACCCTTTCCCATTGTGGTGGCAACTTTGAGAGGAAAGACCATAAAAGCAATGAAGTTGAAAACCGCTGCCAGAAGAACAGCATTGAACGGCGAGAGGACTTTTGTTGAGACTATTGTCGCGATCGAATTGGCTGAATCGTGAAAGCCGTTTATGAAATCAAAAATCAGAACAAGTCCGATTATAACATATAAAAATGTCATCCACCTGTGAATTATTTAACACAAAATTTTAGGTTACAATTTTACTAATTAATTCCAAATTTTTCCCGGATAAAACTCAACTTTAGATATAAACTATCATTACTACTAACTAAATAGCTTATTTTAAATTAATTAAGTATAATAGTATTACCTGCCCCCAGTTCAATATAATCACCCCCGAATGAATCCCTGAACATCCTGATCTGCTTTTCACCGGTACAATGTGTGGCTCCGCATTTGACAACCCCAAGCGCTTTTATGCCTGCAATGATCTCAGTCATCTCTGATTCAGATTTATCCATAAGATGAAATCCGCCAAATACCATATAAATATCTTTTTTAAAGGTGGATTTTATTTCCTCCAGCATTCTGACGATCCCGGGATGGGAACATCCTGTCATTACCACCAACCCTTTTCTGGTATCAAGTACCAGGGCCTGTTCGGGTATCTGATATTCAAATTCCCCTGAAGTATATAAATGTTCACAAATCCTTGCAGGATCACTTACAAGCAAAGGATCCAGTTCAAGACCGGTCATCTTCTTTTTGAAAGATTCAGAGAATGATTCCGGGATGAGGACAGGGATATCTTTTCTCATTGTTACAAATACAGGTATCCCGCCGGTGTGATCACCATGCTCGTGAGAAATGACAAGAAAATCAATCTTACCTGCATCAATCCCTGTTTTTTTGAAATTAGATTCAAATATCTGGGGTTTTGTTCCGGTATCAAAAAGAATTTCCTTATCCAATCCTTCAATATAGATGCAATAACCCCAGTCTGCCTGAAACCGTTCGTCTTTGACAAAATTATCATAAACGACTTTTATTGTAACCGGTTTATCAAATCCGGTCGCTGCTGTAATCTCTTTAAGTCCTTGCTGATCATTCAGATAACTATAATTCTGACCGGCAATGTGAAATCTGACAGCAAAAAAAACAACAAGAACCGTTAAGATTTTTAGTGTTTTCATTTTAATTGTTTATATGGTTTTTTTGGATGAATATTTATCGGATATACATTCCCCGATGATTCTGTAAGCCAAAAAAGATTTATGTGGACACTGCTGAAGCCACACAATAATTGTGACTTTGTCCCTTCAAAACCTTAATGCCGCTTCCCCGTCGTACCGTCGTACCCTTGCCCCGTCATACCTTTGCACCGTCATAGCTTTGCACCATTTTCCCGTTGCGTCTCTGCGCCCCTGTGCCTCTGCGCCCCTGTGCCTCTGCGCCATTTCTTACTCAAATTTACAACATTATCCTTATCTTTATTATCAGATAATTCTAATATTAATGAAAAATAAATGGCTTCAATGGGTAACTCAGTTACAGTCCATAGCCCAGGCCGGATTAACCTTCGGGGAGAATCAATATGACATCGACAGGTATCAGCAGCTGAGGGATCTCACTGTTGAAATACTTCATGAGTATACTGAAGTCAGTCACGAAAAGATAAGGGATCTGTTTGCAAGTGAAACAGGATATCAGACCCCTAAGGTTGATGTGAGGGCAGCAGTGATCAGGGATGACAGTATCCTTCTTGTTAAGGAGAAGGTGGATGGGAGATGGTCGATGCCGGGAGGCTGGGCGGATGTCAACTCATCAGTCAGGGAATCGGCTGTGAGGGAATGTCTCGAAGAAGCAGGTGCAACGGTCATCCCCAGGAGGATAGTTGCCCTTCAGCATGCAAACAGGCATAACGTCCACCCCTATCCTTTTACGATATATAAGGTCATCGTGGACTGTGAACTGGTTGATATTACATTTGCCAAAAACACCGAGACACTCGATTCGCGGTTCTTTAAGATATCTGAACTGCCCGAGCTTTCTGTTGAACGGACTTCCGCAAAGCAGATAGAAATGTGCTTTGAAGCCGGAAAGCAGAACCTGTTCGAAACTGTTTTTGATTAGCCGGACACAGGATTATATTTTCATTTTCTGCCGGTTTTCCTGTCTGAAGTGATTTCTGCAAGTTTTCCAAGTATAATATTTCCCCTTGCTTTAACACCTGCAGATCCTTCACCCTGAACCATGGCTATTGAAGCTGACAGTTCATTTGCGAGTTCGGGATAAATCAATGCAAGACGGTATATGATCTCCATCGAATATGCTTTGATTGCAATAGCCGAAAAGCCGGAATTCAATGCTTTGAAGCAATGGTCGGCAAGTATTCCATGGTGCTTCAGGCTTAAACGGGAGTAATCGGCAAGCGAAATGATCCTGAGAAATGAGCGCTGCGTGCTTTCATTATCCAGCGAATTGAGCTTTTCAACAATATCCTCCAGGTAAGGTTGTATCATTTCCGGGTTTTTATCAAACACCCTGGAGAGTGTCCAGGAAGCACGGAACGACAGTTTCCTGTCATCACTGTAAGAATACGCTAGAAGTTTCGTGACGAAGACCGGGTTATCCATGGCTGATGAGGCAATCCACTCGGCTTCCTGAGCGCTCATCATGCTCTGGATCATTTTCTGAAGCTCTTTATCAGTTTCAGGTTCAATAACATTTTCATATTTAGCCTTCGGCCTGGCAGGCGATCCAACAATGCTTTCAACATACCGGTCTGCCACCATGATATCTGCTTCTGAGAAGTCAACCGATTTAAGCTCTTCAGCAGCGCACCACCTGAAATCAATATGTTCCGCCAGTACCGGTAACTCATCAAGGGTATCGCAGATAAAGGGAATGAGCCGGATCTTTTTGTGACCATAGTCGTGGTTTACAGGATGTAACCGTCCGCAGATGACTATATCCATGAACAGCTCTTCCTTTATTTCCCTGATAATACACTCTTCATCCGATTCACCCTTATTCACCTTCCCGCCCGGGAATTCCCATTTGAATGGATGATCGGTCTGCTCGCCCTTCCGGACAATCAGCAGTTCATTCTCCTCATTTCTTATTATTGCACAGGTTACATCTATCATTGTACCATATTCAGAAGTTCTTCATAGATGGGTATTGACAGCAGGTATTCCGGTTTTTCGCCATCACCTTTCATTTTACATGCATAATGACGTATTCCGTTGGTAACCACCAGACAGGGCACATTAAATTTCATGTTATAAACCGCAATCTGTTCAAACACCGGTTCATCGAGCGGTACATCATAAGATTTGCATTCAACTATCATTACCGGCTGCCCATTGCGGTTGTGAACCAGAATATCCACCCTCTTTTTCATCTTGTTATATAATAAAGGGATTTCGATCCCGATAAGTCCCGGCGGATAACTCCCTTCCCTTATAAGGTACTGAACAAAATTCTGTCTGACCCATTCCTCGGGTGTGAGTTTTACAAATTTCCTTCTCTGGGTATCAAGGATCATCGTGGTACCTTCATGTTCGACGATCCGGAAGGAATATTCAGGCAGATTTAGCTCTTTCAACTTTGTTTAGTACATTTGGACACAAATATATTGAGATAATTAATTCTGTTTTGTGTTTATGAAGACCAAAGACGAGATTGTTAATAACTGGCTTCCAAGATATACCGGTAAACCGATTGAAGAATTCGGAAAGTACTTTATACTCACAAACTTCATTCATTATGTTGAACTGTTTGCAAAGCTGAATAATGTTGAGATTGAGGGGAAAGACAAGAATATGCCCAGTGCCACATCGGCAGACGGAATCACTATAATCAACTTCGGTATGGGGAGCCCTAATGCAGCCACTGCAATGGATCTTCTCAGCGCCGTGTCGCCGAACGCAGTTCTCTTTCTCGGCAAATGCGGAGGCCTCAAAAAGAAAAACAAGTTGGGCGATCTTATACTCCCGATTGCGGCAATCAGGAGCGACGGTACATCAAATGATTACCTTCCTGTTGAAGTCCCTGCATTACCGGCTTTCAAGCTTCAGATCGCTATTTCAGCATCAATAATCCGTTTTAAAAAAGAGTACTGGACAGGCACCGTTTATACGACAAACAGGAGGGTATGGGAATATGATGACAGGTTCAGGAAATACCTTGTAAAAACAAGAGCTATGGCTATCGACATGGAAACAGCAACTATATTTACCGTGGGATTTGCAAATGAGATCCCCACGGGCGCCTTGCTCCTTGTCTCTGATCAGCCTATGATATCAGCCGGTATAAAAACCGCGGCCAGCGACAAAAAGGTAACGAACAAATTTGTTGAAACACATCTGCAGATAGGGATGGATGCTTTGCGTGAAATAAAAGCTAACGCTATTTCGGTAAAACACCTCAGGTTCTGAAATGGAGATCACATACGAAGAAATAATTTCCGATATAAAGAAAAGGATCTTTAAACCGGTCTATTTCCTGGCCGGTGAAGAACCCTATTATATTGACCTCATCACTGATTACATTGAACAGAATATCCTGCCAGAATCGGAGAGATCATTCAACCAGATGGTTGTTTACGGCGAGGACACAACCGTCAGCAATATTATCGAGATCTCCCGGAAGTACCCCATGATGGCCACCCATCAGGTTATTATAGTGAAAGAGGCGCAGATGGTAAAGAAAATTGAGGATCTTATAATTTATGTCGAAAAGCCCCTCCTTTCAACCATCCTTGTGATCAATTACAAATACAAAGTCCTTGATAAAAGGACAAAGCTGGTTAAGCTCCTCGATAATCAGGGAGTTTATTTTGAATCAAACAGGTTAAGGGATTATCAGGTCCCCGGCTGGATAGACAGGTATCTGATGACACAGGGAATCAAAAGCGATCCCAGCGTTAGCGCCATGCTTACCGAATACCTTGGCAACGATCTGCATAAAATTGCCAATGAGCTTAATAAACTCATAATCACACTTCCAAAGGGTAAGCAGGTAATTACAACCGGGCTTATTGAGAAAAATATCGGGATAAGCAAAGATTACAACAACTTTGAATTACAGAAGGCACTGGGCGAAAGAAATATTCTGAAAGCCAATATGATAGTGCAATATTTCGCGGCAAATCCGAAAGACAATCCCTTAACTCTGACTATAGCATCATTGTTCAGTTATTTCAGCAAGCTGCTTACATTCCATTACCTTACTGATAAATCGAAAAACAATGCAGCTGCTGCACTGAAGGTAAATCCTTTCTTTGTAAAGGACTATGAAACAGCTGCATTAAAATATAATGTCTCAAAAACTCTTCAGGCTATCAGCCTCCTGAGAATCTTTGACATGAAATCAAAGGGGTTTGGTGATATGGGAAGTGAACCGGGAGACCTGCTGAAGGAACTTGTCTATAAGATCCTGCATTTATGAAATCTACGTATTATAATAGTATTATAAATATGTATTAAAATACGTTTTAAAATACGTAGGTCTTTTAATTCATATCCGGTGATTCGGGAAAATCAGCCCACATACGGTATTTACTATTCAGGCTGCGGAGGACTTTCTTCCAGGAGTTATTGATCTTATCGTTCAGAACAATATCAGATTCAACTCTGGCAATGACCCATGAGTTTTCTTTAAGCTCACGTTCCAGCTGGCCTGCCGACCACCCTGAATATCCGAGGAAGAATCTTATCTGGGAGGTATTCAGTTCGCCGTTCCTTATCATTTCTCTTATATAATCAATATCCCCTCCCCAGAAGATATTATCATCGACCCATACGCTTTTTGGGATCATGTCACCCATACGGTGGAGATAATGAAGTGTATCGGGAGCAACCGGGCCTCCCATGCTCAGGTATTCCTGCCATCCTTCGAAACCAGATATTGCATCACAAACCTTTATTTCGAGCTTCTTATTCAGTATAAAGCCGACAGATCCTTCCTCATTGTGATCGGCCAGATATACAATGGTACGGTTAAAGAAAGTATCGGGAAGAAAAGGCTCGGATATCAGTATCTTACCCTTCCCCGGTATCTTGTCTTCAGGCAGTATTGTAAACAGGTCCAGTTCCTCGTCCATTTCGCTTAAAATGACATGGCAATTTACAAAATTTTTTGATGTTTAATATTTTGCAGGGGCTGCTTCTTTCATCATCGCGTAGACAGCATCAAAAACATCCTCGGCACTCGGTTTGGAGAAATAGTCGCCGTCGGTTGTATACGCCGGACGGTGTTCCTTGCCGGTCAGTGTCTTCGGCGCCGAATCAAGGAAGTTCCATCCTCCCTGTTTTTCGAGTATCTCCTGCATCATATAAGCTGTTGTTCCGCCCGGCACATCCTCATCCAGAAGCATCAGTCTGTTTGTTTTTCTCAATGATTCAACGATAACACTATTTATATCAAAAGGAACAAGAGTCTGGGCATCAATAAGCTCAACCGATATATCGTGCAGGGCAAGTTGTCTGACTGCTTCAGCGGCAACCTTTACAGTCGATCCGTAAGTAACCAGGGTAAGGTCTGTGCCCCTGTTTAGGACTTCCGGGATTCCGAGAGGAAGGCGAAATTCTCCGATATTATCGGGCATTTTTTCCTTAAGCCGGTAGCCGTTAAGCGGTTCAATTACTATTGCCGGATCATTTCCGGCAAGAAGAGTATTGTAAAATCCTGCTGCCCTGGTCATATCCCGCGGAGAACATACATAAACACCTCTAACGGAATTTATAAGCATGCTCATAGGTGATCCCGAGTGCCAGATACCCTCAAGCCTGTGTCCCCTTGTCGATATGATCAAAGGCGCGATCATCCTGCCTGCAGTACGGTAATGAGTTGTGGCCAGATCGTCGCTGAGGATCTGAAGGGCATACATCAGGTAATCGAGATACTGTATTTCGGCAATAGGTCTCATTCCTCTGAGGGCCAGACCAATGCCCTGCCCAAGTATCGTGGCTTCCCTGATACCCGTATCGGTTATCCTCAGCTCCCCGAATTTCTTCTGTAATCCTTCAAGTGACTGATTTACTCCTCCAATGTAACCGGTATCCTCTCCGAAAGTCACGAGCAAAGGATACTTTGTAAAAAGCTTATCATAATTATCCCGCAGTATCTGTCTGCCAGGCACTTCCGGGGAATTTTCCGAATAGACCGGTGCAACAGGTTCCACATTAAGGACCGATGTAGGAGTTTCGTTATACAGGAATTTGTTATAGCTGAATGACGCATCTTCATAATTTCTTTTCAGCCATCCGTGAAGTTCCTCCCTGAGATTGTCGGCTTTGTTACATGTTTCACAAACGTTCCTGAGTATCTTCCTTGCAGCCATGAAATTATCTTTGCGGATAGGATGCAGAACTTTAGTCAGATCCTCGGTAATATTTTCAACCGAAGCTTCTTTGGCTTCTTCATGACACCGGCAGGACCTGTCATTGATTATCTTTACAAGGGCATCTCTTTCTATTTTTATTGGATTCTGGAACATATCCCAGGCCTTCTTCCGCGATTCCTTAGCTTCCGTTTCGGCATCAGAAGCGATTTTATCGAGCTCTTCGTCAGTTGCGATCTGCTGCTCAATGATCCATTCCCTCATTTTCTTTATAGGATCAAATTCCTCCTCCCATTTAAGTCTTTCGGGACTTTTGTACCGTTCATGGGATCCTGATGTTGAATGGCCAAGCGGCTGTGTAACTTCTTCTAAATGAATTATTACAGGAACATGATCCCGCCTGCAGATCTCAATTACCTCTTTATATAACTGAATCAGACCCGGGTAATCCCAGCCCTTGGCTTTATAAATTTTAAGACCCGGCCGGTCCTGCTCCTGTTCAAAACCTTTCAGGATATCTGAAATATTTCCTTTTGTTGTCTGGTATTTTTTCGGCACTGAAATCCCGTATCCGTCATCATAGATCGAGAGAGCCATTGGCACCTGTAAAACACCGGATGCATTTATTGTTTCCCAGAAGTGGCCTTCGGAGGTGCTCGCATCACCTATTGAGCCGAATGCGACCTCATTACCTTTATCTGAAAGGGTATTATAACCGTGAAGTTCAGTATTCTGCCTGAAAAGCTTTGAAGCATATGCCAGTCCGAGTAATCGTGGCATCTGACCTGCTGTGGGTGATATATCAGAAGATGTATTTTTCTGCCGGGTAAGGTCTCTCCATGATCCGTCGGGATTAATATTAGGTACCGAAAAATGATTGTTGAAAACCCTCCCTCCGCTTCCCGGATTGATATCCCTGTCGGTATTACCGTAAAGCTGATGAAAAAACTGGAGTGAATCATAAAGGTTCATTGCCATCATCCAGGTCTGATCCCTGTAATATCCCGACCGCCAGTCTCCGTCCCTGAACTGTTTGGCCAGGGCTATCTGAATTATTTCTTTCCCGTCGCCGAAGATCCCGAATTTCGCTTTTCCCGACAAGACTTCACGGCGGCCGATGATGCTGAGATTGCGGCTAAGATGAGCGAGGCGGAAATCCGCCAGAACCTCTTCACGCTTTATGCCAATCGATGTCAATGTATTGTCCTGATTCATTATGCAATTATTTAAATTAATCCCGGAATTCAGACATTAAACAAATATAAGGGATTGTTGTTTAATTAACAGATAAGAAATGATGATTATATTTGGAGCATGTTTATAAAACTTTTAATAATAAGTATATTGTTCCTTGGTATTGCATTTTCCGGACTGGCGATAAGGATCCTTTTAAAGTCAGGCGGCAGATTCCCCGAAACCCATATCGGTAAAAACAAGGAAATGCGAAAGCTTGGTATCAGCTGCGCTCAGAAAACGGATATCGGTTGCACGGCAGTTGACCCTCAGCGGTGTGTTGATTGTAAGGGGGTATAAGAGTTTGGAGTTTGGAGTTTGGAGTTTGGAGTTTGGAGTTATTCTGATGATTCCTCGATATAACTCTTAAGTTTTTCAGATGTCCAGGTTTTGAATTCGCCGGTATCATCAGAATAAACAAGGAAGGCTTCAAATTCGGGATGAAGTCCAAGGAATTCAATTGTCTTATCTTTCCCCATTACCATGCATGCAGTGGCAATACCGTCGGCTGTAGCACAGTCGGAGGCAAGGATTGTCGCGCTTAACAGTTGATTTTTTGCCGGATAACCTGTTCTGGGATCGATAGTATGTGAATATTTTATCCCGTTCTCCACAAAGAATTTCCTGTAATTTCCCGATGTAGCCAGCGAACGGTCTTTCAGTTTAATCACTGCCTGAAGCTCACTGCCGGGAATTACGTTATTATCTTCCGGCCTGTCGATGCCGATCTTCCACATTGCACCTCCCTTATCACCTCTGACCCTTACTTCGCCGCCAATTTCAACCAGATAACCCTTTATACCCTTTTCATCAAAATAGCGGCATATAACGTCAACCGAATACCCCTGTGCGATAGCATTGAAATCGAGACTTATTCCCGGAACGGTCTTAACAATCTTGTTGTTCCTGATTTCCACCTTATTCATACCAACAAGCTGCATCAGGCTGTCGCGGCCTTCTTCAGTGAAATTCCTGTGTGCATCCGGTCCGAAGCCCCATGCTTTTACTAGAGGTCCAACAGTAACATCGAAAGCCCCGCCTGAAAGCTCATGTATTTCCCTTGATATGTTAAATACTTCAGTAAATAGCTTATCGGGAACATCGGTCTCATTGCGGTTTATCCTGCAAAGCACCGAAGAATCCTCATAAAGGGAGAGTGACATATTGAAATCCTGAAGGATCTTCTCAACTTCATTCTGAACATCAGTAACATTGAATTTCCCGGGATTCTCGAAAATCATGCTGTAGGTGGTACCCTGTGCAAATCCGTTGAAATTCGAGTATACAGGTTTGTCTTTACATGAAGTTGCAGCAAAAAGGATACAAAGACCTAAACTTATAAATTTCAAATATCATATTTTCCAATTAAGATCTGTGTGGATACTCCGTGAAATCCTCTGTGTAACTCTGTGTAAGTTCTTAAAAAAGAGTTAATAATTTTACACAACTTGATCCCGAATTTATCGGGAGAGGTCCACAGAGGAGGACACAGAGGGACACAGAGGGTTTTCAGATACCGAAGTCGTCAAACGAAATATTTTCCGCAGGCACTCCGAGATTATCGAGCATTTTCACCACTGCTTCGTTCATTACCGGTGGTCCGCAGAAATAATATTCAATATCCTCAGGCTCATCATGTTTGCTGAGATAATTATCAAGAAGTACCTGGTGTATATTCCCTGTCAGTCCGGTCCATTTGTCTTCCGGCAACGGAGCAGACAGTGCCAGGTTGAAAGTGAAATTCGGGAAGTTTTTTTCTATGGCACGGAATTCATCCTCATAAAAGACCTCTCTGAGCGATCTTGCGCCATACCAGTAAGAAACTTTCCTGTTTGTCTTAAGCGTATGGAACAGATGGAAAATATGTGATCTGAGAGGCGCCATACCTGCACCACCTCCGATATATATCATTTCACTGTTTGTGTTCTTGATATGAAACTCTCCGTACGGACCTGAAACAGAGACTTTGTCTCCGGGTTTAAGGGAAAAGATATATGTAGAGCAGATTCCCGGCGGGACATTCAGATATTGTTTCTTCCCATTATCCCAAGGAGGGGTTGCTATCCTGATATTCAGCTTGATAAGGTTTTTCTCTGCAGGATAATTTGCCATTGAATAAGCCCTGAATGTTTCCTCGGTATTTCTTATGCTGAAATCCCACACTTTAAACTTGTCCCAGTCGCATATGAACTGTTCTTCGATAATAAAATCCCTGAATGATGCGGAATATTTGGGTACGTCGATCTGGACATATCCTCCCGGTTCAAAATTCATTTCTTCACCATCGGGCAGTCTCACCACAAATTCTTTTATAAATGTGGCTACATTTCTGTTTGATACTACTTCACACTGCCATTTCTTTATTCCGAGCACGGCCTCCGGGACTTTCACCTTAAGTGGTTCTCTGATCTTGACCTGGCATCCGAGTCTCCAGTTATTCTGCTGTTCTTTCCTTGTAAAGAAGCCCGTTTCGGTTGGAAGTATTGATCCTCCTCCCTCGAGCACCTGGACTTTGCACAATCCGCAGGTTCCGCCGCCTCCGCAGGCAGAAGGCAGAAACACACCATTGGACGATAATGTCGAAAGAATAGTTGATCCGGGAGAAACAACAATTTCCCTGTCATTTATTAAAAGCTTCACATCACCCTTTGGAATGAGCTTATCCCTTGCAAAAAGGAGCATCACCACCAGGAGCAGAATAACTATAAGGAAAACAATTATACTATAAAGAAGTGTAAGCGCGGTTGAAACAGCTAAAACCATAATATGTTAATTTCAATTATAACGTGATTCCCATAAATCCCATGAATGCAATTGCCATCAGACCGGTAAGGATAAAAGTGATTCCCAGACCCTTAAGCGGGTCAGGGACATTACTGTACCGGAGCTTTTCCCTTATTGCGGCAATTCCGACGATCGCCAGAAGCCATCCCACACCCGATCCGGCACCGAATACCGTCGCTTCCAGAATGTTTTCATATTCCCTTTCCTGCATAAAGAGTGATGCGCCAAGTATTGCACAGTTGACAGCAATAAGAGGGAGGAAGATCCCGAGTGAATTATATAGGGCCGGACTGAACTTTTCCACTACCATTTCAACAAGCTGTGTCATTGCAGCTATCAGGGCTATGAAAACCATGAAAGTCAGGAAGCTCAGGTCGACATCGGCAAATCCCTCACCCAACCAGATAAGTGCACCCTTCTTTAAAATATATTTCTCGATAAGGAAATTTACCGGTACTGTTATGAGAAGTACAAAAATGACAGCAATACCCAGTCCGAGGGAAGTTTTGACTGTCTTTGAAACTGCTAGATATGAACACATGCCCAGGAAAAAGGCAAAGATCATGTTATCGATAAAGATCGATTTGATGAATATATTAAGATAGTGTTCCATGGAATGTACTTTTATTTATTTTCAATCAGGCTTTTATCCCTGCTTCTCTGAAACCATATTATAAGTCCTACAACAATCAGGGCCATAGGGGGAAGGATCATCATCCCGTTATTTTCGTAGCCTGTTGAGTAAATGCCGATTTTCTCCATCACCGGGTATCCCATTAGTGTTCCGGATCCCAGCAATTCCCTGAAAAAAGCCACAATTACAAGGATCAGTCCATAGCCGGCTCCGTTCCCCAGTCCGTCGAGAAATGAAGGCCATGGCTTATTGGCCATTGCGAATGCCTCAAGACGTCCCATCAGGATACAGTTTGTAATTATCAGCCCGACAAAGACGGACAACTGTTTACTAACATCGAAGGCATATGCTTTAAGGATCTGGTCAACAAGTATCACCAGGGTTGCTATCACAACCAATTGAACAATGATCCTTATCCTGTCGGGGATATAGTTCCGTAGTGCTGCAATTACCACATTTGAGACCGCAACCACGATTGTCACGGATAATGCCATTACCAGTGCGGGTTTAAGCTTTACCGTAACCGCCAGAGCTGAACATATTCCAAGAACCTGAATTGTTATTGGATTATTCTTATCCAGTGGTCCGGTAAGCAGTTTAATATTCTTTGCCGAGAATAACGGTTCTTTTTCCTGGTCACTCATATATTAATTCCTGTTTTTTAGAAGGTAATCATCATATTTGCTTATGCCGTCGAAAAGCATCTTTTCGAGCCCCTTGCTTGTAATTGTACCGCCTGAGATTGCATCAACACCGTGAATATCGCCCGGATCTGCTCCGCCTTTCAGTACCTTTATTGACACAAATGTCTGATTATCATATAATTTCTTATCACGAAACATGCTTTCAAACGGAGTGGTATTTATTTCTGCTCCGAGCCCGGGTGTTTCACCCTTATGATCGAAGGTCACACCATATATTGTGTTCATATCCTTCCTGAGTGAAACATATCCGTTTATAGGGCCCCATAATCCTTTTCCTTCAACAGGAAGGATGATCAGTGGTTCTCCTTCATCGGTAACAGCTCTGAAAACTGGCAATGCCTGCTGTTCAGGTGATTTTTTCTGTTCAGTCCTCAGAACAACGGTGAAAGGATCAGTTCCCTCAACTACTTCACCTTTTGAATTGAGAATAAAGCTCTCTTTTATATACCTTGAATATAATTCGACAGTATTTTCACGTGTTGCCGGAATGCGGATCGATTCAAGCATGCTTTTCTTTTTCTCGATCTCCAGGTTCCTTTCCTGGGCAGGTTGCAGAAGGGTTGCTGCAAGGGAAAGCAGCGCTGCCACAATCACTACCATAATTGTCGAGAAAATAAAGATATATCGGTTACTGAAGTTTTTCATTGTAATCAGATATTTGTTGCAACTTTAGCACGTTTAATCCTTCTTTTAATATTAGCCTGGACAACATAATAGTCGATCAGCGGAGCGAAGAGGTTCATCAGGAGTATTGCAAGCATCACACCTTCGGGATATGCCGGATTAAGTACCCTGAAAAGTATTGAAAGAACACCGATCAGGAAACCGTATATCCATTTACCCTGTTTCTGTCTGGGATCCCGAAACCGGATCAGTTGCCATAAAGACAGCCCCGAAAGCAAATCCTCCCATAACAAAGTGATAATAAAACGGAAGCTCCATATATGAATTAGCTGAGAATGCATTGAGGAGCAAGCCCATAAGCAGTCCACCGGCAAAAACACCGGTGATTATTTTCCAGCTTCCGATACCTGTGGCGATAAGTATAAGAGCCCCGATAAGAATTGCTAGTGTGGAGGTCTCTCCCACTGAACCCGGAATTGTTCCAATGAACATTTCCATGAAAGACGGAAGGTTGTCAATCTCTCCCTGTGCACATAATGCCAGGGGTGTGGCGCCTGAAAAGCCGTCAATCACACTTTTCCCTGCAGTCAGCCCATCGGTCCATACTTTATCACCGGTCATCCATCCGGGATAGCTGAAGAAGATGAAAGCCCTGGCCAGCAGCGCCGGATTAAAAACATTCATCCCCGTACCTCCGAAAACCTCCTTGCCAAGGATCACAGCAAAAGCCGTTGCAAGAGCAAGCATCCACAGAGGAACATCTATCGGCATGATTAAAGGAATAAGCAGACCTGTGACAAGAAAACCTTCATTGATCTCATGTCCCCGTATCTGGGCAGCAATAAACTCAATTCCAAGTCCCACGACATAGCTGACAATTATCAGGGGAAGTATTCTGAGAAAGCCATACCAGAACATGTGCAGTAAAGAAGTACTTTCTCCCACAGATCTGAAATGCTGAAGTCCGGTATTATAACAGCCGAAAAGCAGTGCAGGAATCAAGGCAATAATTACTACTGTCATTGTCCTTTTCAGATCAATGCTGTCGCGGACATGCGTACCCTTGAAAGTAACCTTGTCCGACACAAACAGGAAGGACTCAAATCCTTCAAATACCGAGCGAAGCTTGTGATACTTGCCCACCTTCCGAGAAGTGAGGCTTAAGCTTGTCTATTTTTTTTCTAAGGGAATTCATTTATATAAAATTCTCAAAATATTAACTCATTTCTTTTTTCATCAGATTCAGTCCATTTCTTACAATAGACTGTATTTCGATCTTGGAGGGACATATAAATTCGCAAAGAGCGACATCTTCCTCAGCAATTTCATAAATCCCGAGATTTTCCATAAGATCTATATCCCCGGCCAGAATGGCTTTAAAAAGCTGCATGGGATAGATATCCATCGGCACCACTTTTTCGTATTGACCTGTCAGTACAAAAGCTCTTTCGCCTCCATGCAGGTTTGTATCCAGGTTGTAAGATTTTGACGGAAGAAGGCTTGAAAGGAAGGTACGGTAAAAGCTGAATTTCTTTGCTCCGGGAGCAGCCCAGCCGAAGAATTCGAAATAATCCCCCTCGGGGATAACAGTAACCTGGGAGTCATAATACCCGAGAAAACCATCCTGAGATATCGCGGTTCCGGTCAATACATTTCCGCTTATATACCTCAGATGACCCTGTTTTACATTATCCTTAACAATATTGGTGATCGCACTTCCCGGGATCATTTTGTAATACTGAGGCATGGTAACTTCTGATCCGACAAGCGCCACTATCCTTTCGGGATTATATTTACCATCAATAAAGAGTCTTCCTATAGCCACAATATCCTGAAGGTTAATGAACCAGACTATCTCTCCCTTGTTAACCGGGTCGAGATGATGAATATGTACCCCGGTATTGCCGGCAGGATGTGGTCCGGAGAAATATGATATTTCCACACCTGGACAACCGGTCAGTATTTCCGAAGGATTTTCTTTCCCGTTCAGTACCAGGTGTACTTTCCCGTCTGTCAGCTTTGAGACAGCTGTAATCCCTGCCCTGAATAATCCCGGAGGGGTATTATCAATTATAAAATTATAGTCAGGGGCCAGAGGTGCAGTATCGAATCCTGAAATAAAAATTGCTTTGGGTTTATCTGCCGGTGAGGCAATAACATGATAAGGTCTCTGCCGTATTGCCGGCCAGAGGCCTGAATTAAGCAATAGTTCCCTTATCCTGTCGGCTGTAAGAGATTCAGGATCAGCCTTTCCGAAATCGATGAAATCATTACCGCTTTTCCCGACAATCACTTCAAGCATTTTCCGGCGATCTCCCCTTTCTACCGACATTACAGTTCCGCTGACCGGAGAAGTGAACAGGATTTCCGGCCTCAGCTTATCATGAAAAAGCGGAGAACCTGCCTTTACACTGTCGCCCGGCCTGACATTCAGCTTGGGAATAAGCCCCGGAAAATCAACCGGCTTTACACCGTATAAAAGCGGATCAGCCGCTCCGGATAGTTTCTTTTCAGCTTTTCCTGCCAGAGGGATATCAAATCCCTGTTTCAACCTTATAGTTTTGGACATTTTGTTAGATAACCATTAAAAAAATTTCACAGAAACCGGCTTCTGTTAATTATATAACACAGTCTGCAAATGTATAAATAGCTCTTCACAATTCTTCAAAAATGCTAAATATGATTATAATTTTTTTGCACTATTTTTGTTATTACTATCCCTGTAAGCCGTTAATATGAAGAAAAATTTGACAATTATCGTATTTTTTATTTCCTGTGCCACCTTTCTGGCAGGATCAGTTGATGACCCCCTTCAGTATACAAATCACATTTTTGATAAAAGGATAAAAACAGTTCAGCTGTTCAGGGAAGAATGGAATCTTTCATATCCCCTTATCAAGCTGAATAGTAACGACAAGCTGGCATTGCACTTTGATCTTGTTGACGATCATCCAGAAAGTTATAGTTATACATTTATTCACTGTAACAAAGACTGGGAGAAATCGGATATTTTCACAAACGACTATATCGATGGATTCACATTTGATGAGATCACTGACTACAAAGCGTCGTTCAACACAACCGTCAGCTATTTTCATTACAAACTGATTTTCCCCAACGACAGGGTCAAACCTCTTCTGTCGGGGAATTATATTATTTATGTTTATCCTTATGATAATCCCGATAAACCTGTTCTCACACGGCGTTTCATCATAACCGAAGATGCAGCGAAGGTTGAAATTTCAGTCCACAGGCCACAGATGGGTACGGATAGTGATGAGAACCAGCAGGTTGATTTTACAGTTAAATTTCCGGGACTTGACCTGACCGATCCTTTCAGGAATATTTACTCTTTTATCCTTCAGAACGGCAGGTGGAATAATGCAAAAAAGAACCTTAAACCGGATGTTTACGGTAACAATGAATTAAAATATAATGCATTGTCGGACAAGAATATCTTTAAAGGAGGCAATGAATTCAGGTATTTCGATATCAAGAGTATAAAACATTCCAGGGAGTTTATGAAGAGTATTGATTATCGTGCACCTAATTATCATGTATTACTTACACCTTCCACTGACCGGGAATTCAAACAATATTTTTACTGGCAGGATTTCAACGGAAAATACTATATAGCTGTTGAAGAAGGGCGTGATCCTGATACCGATGCCGATTATGTTTATGTTTATTTCACTCTTCCGGCTCAGAATAATGTTGCGGGGGGTAAGATGTATGTCTCGGGAGCTCTGGCCGACTGGTCGTTTGGTGAAGATAACCTTATGATATTTAATCCTTCCCAGGGTTGGTATGAATGTACAATGCTGTTAAAGCAGGGCTGGTATAACTATGAATTTGTGAATATTACAAAGGAAGATCAGAAGGGGGAAGCATCAAAATATGAAGGCAGCCATTATGAGACTGAAAATGATTATCATGTCCTTGTTTATTACAGGAATCCACACGAACGGTACGACAGGTTGATTGCCACAGGAAGTTCCAATACCCTTAACCGGATTATTTACTGATATTCCCGTGAGTATCGATACCGTACTGCATCAAAACAGTATGTTCAAGTGTTCTGAAGATCTCATCAAGATATTCATTAACTGCTCTCACGGAACCGGGCAGGGTATAAACAAGTGATTTTCCGGCGATGCCTGCCACTCCCCTGCTCAGAAGAGCTGAAGGATGTGTTGCACCATATCTTACTCTTATGAACTCCATTATACCGGGAATTTCTTTTTCCAGATATTTCTTAACGGTATCCACGGTAATGTCCCTGGGGCCAATCCCAGTACCTCCTGTAGTAATAATAATGTTATATTTATCTTTTGCCTCTTCGAGCAGCCTGCCAAGCACCGAAGGATCATCCGGGATAAGCGCCCTTTCAATATTGAAGTTCCAGGTGTGTGTTGTGAAAAAATCTGACAACCTCTCCTGTACTTCAGGTCCGCTCTGATCCTCATATTCACCCCTGCTTGCCCTGTCGCTCAGGGTAATTATAAGAACCTCATATTTTTCAGGGAGATCCATTTGACTGTTTATAACTGTTTTAAATTGGCCTGAAAGTCAATAAGGTACCTTTTACCAGATTATCAACACCAACGGGTACTGTAATTATTCCATCTGCTCCGGACAAAGCTGTTATGTGCGCAGAACCATTGTATTTAACAGGTTGTACAAATCTGTCCTCGGTTATCCTGACCGGTATTAATGCCATTCTTTCAGTATATTTCCTTGAAAAATCATCTTTCAGGGGATATTCCGAACAGAAAGGATGCCAGTTGTAATTCATCATTGCCTGGATGAAAGGTCTTACAAACACTTCGAACATTATGAATGAAGATACGGGGTTCCCTGGAAGTCCGAAAACAGCTGCATTCTCATGAATTCCGAAAGTTGTCGGCTTTCCCGGCTGGACAGCCACTCTTGTAAAGAGCAGTTTTACTCCTGCCTTTTCAAGGACCGCGGGAACAAAATCGAAATCTCCCATCGACACACCGCCTGTGATGATTACAAGGTCATTTTCCTCAATTGCCCTGCTGACGAGCCGGAAGGTTGCATCTTCATCATCCCGGGCTATACCGTAGTACCTTCCTTTGGCTCCTGCTCTGGCGATCTGGGCCAGCAGCTGCCAGGAATTTGAATTCCGTATCTGTGATTCGGCCGGCACATACTGAGGTTCCACAATTTCATCTCCGGAGCTTATCACCGCAACTGCCGGCATCCTGCTCACTGAAACGGTTGTTTTGCCTGCAGATGCCATAATTGCAATATCCTGCGGCTTTATCTGTCTCCATGCTCCAAGCAGCAGGTCGCCCTTTCTGACGTCTTCGCCTTCATAAGCTATATTATACTTACTGTAAGTTCCAGTGAACCTGAGCTTTCCTGAAGGCAGGATTTCGGTCTCCTCGACAATTATCACACAATCTGCACCTTTGGGAATGGCAGCACCTGTCATTATCCTTGCACACTGGTTACTGCCGAGCTTCTTTTTCGGGTTTTTTCCCTGCAGGAATTGTCTCAATTATTTCAAGTTCGTTATGAATTTCGAGCCTGCGGCAGGCAAAACCATCCATTGAAGCTTTGTCGAACGGAGGCATATCAATATCACTTGTTACACTCCTCAGCAAGGATCCTGCCAGGTGAATCAGTAAAAGGAATTCTTTCTGTTCCTGTCCTGACAACCGATCCCATTACTATTTCATATGCCTTTTCGAACGGTATCATTTGCTACATTAGTTTAGTTGTGGCTACGATGCAAAGTCAAGTCGGTATAGGTCTGAAGTCGAAAGCTGAAGTTGGCAGTTGGCAGTAGGCAGTTGGCAATAATCGACTTCCGACTTCGGTCTTCGTGACCTGCTTACTTACTGGTAATCCTTAACTACATCAATCACTTCCGGAAGATCCATACCTATTTTCTTCAGGAATTCAATTTTTGGAACACCGTTACTGTTCCATCCTCTCCTTTTATAAACGGCATCCAGACAGCTTTTCATATTGATCTTCCCGGTATTTACGGATTATTTTCATCTTTTCCTCAACCGTCAGTTTTTCAGTATCGGTTCCCAGGTTCTCTTTCAGCTGCTTATCATATCTCTCTGCCCGGGATTCATACTCTTCTTTAGTCACAGGACCTGCTGCCCTGAAAGGCTGTTTGTCGTGGATACGTTTACCATAACCTCTCCTTATATTGAAGACCCTCTGAAAATTGTACACTCTTTCCGAATCCTCAACAAGCCTGTGTTTATCGAATTCCCTGCCTGTAACTGCTTTGTAGATTGTAACATAATTATCGACATGCTCAGGCACTTTTTCCGGTTCATCAGAATGAGCATTGCTTTCGGGTTCAACATCATTCCATGGAAGTTTACATAATCCCACGAGTCCGAACCAGGTCCTGAACATCGGGAAATAGTGCAGGGCATCTGCTTTTTTCTCAAAGGTTGGTAACTGATTATTGACCATATCCATGAATATCAGCCATGCTTCATCGTGCTGGGGACCTTTGTTTGTCATGGCATATCCGCCCTGCTGGGCAAGCGATTCCTTCGACATATACTGAGAATACTCCAAGGCCTTTGTTTTCCATTGCAATATCGTTCAGAAATGAAGCATCGCCCCAGCCTCTTGCAATGAAAAGCTCCTTCATCTTTCTTACTCCTTGCCCGGCTGTGAGTCCGAATCCTTCTCCCCTGGCAAGCTGATGCAGCATTTCAAGTGCATCCTTTGAGTTCCCGAACCGCAGGTCAAGTCCCCCGGTCCTTTCCTTATTCAGAATGCCATTTTCAAAACACTCCATGATAAAGGCCGTGATCGAACTCCATGCTATGGTGCAGATCCCGTATGTATCACAATAAAAATTCGTTTCAATAATATATTCCGGATCAAATATTCCACAGTTGGATCCCAGGCCTGCAGCATTCTCATACTCAGGACCATCCACTATCACTTTCTGTCCTTTGCATGGTCCGGTTTTGATCTCAAAATCATCCACTGCCTTGCTGCACGCCATGTTACAGCCTATCCAGCAGCCATCAGGTATATTCTGTGTAAAATTTCTTTTCCATACGGATGAGTCAATCTTGTATGCATCAGGATGACTCCCATATTTATAATTCATCACAGGAAGAAGATCATGATCATTCATAATCTCCATCAGATGCGCTGTACCCACCTGTTTCATCTGGCACTGCTTATCGTCGAATTCGCGTATCTCCCTGTTGATTCGCCTGCCTCTTTCCATAATGGGCTCCATGTCGGCCACATTATTCAGATTACCTTTTACCCCGGGATCTTGCAAACAAGGGCTTTAATTCTTTTATTTCTGAAAACAGTACCTATGCCTCCCCTTCCTGCCTGTTTCTGCCTGACTTTCTTCCTCTTTGGATCATAAAAGCTGAAATTCAGCATACCTATAATAGAATGCTCTGCAGCAACACCGGTTGAAACAATACCGATATTTTTCTTATCACTATCGTTTTCAGCAAAGAAATCCGTTAGCTTTTCTGCAAGACAGTGACTGTATGCAGTCTCACCGCCTGCTTCGTACAGCGACACGTGGTGATTGATCCCGTCAATGAATACAATAATGTCGCTATCTGCTTTTCCCTGAAGCTCAAGGGCATCAAACCCCGAGAACTTAAGGAAAGGACCAAAAAAACCACCGACATTACTGTCAATAACTGAGTTTGTCTGGGGTGAAATGCTCACAACCAGTGATTTTCCCGTTCCCGAATACTGGGTGATCCCACCAATTGGTCCTGAGGAAATAATGATCTCATTTTCAGGATCATCCCACTTAGTGTCAGGCTTTGTTGCATCCCATAGCAACCTTAGTCCGTAACCTTTTCCCCCGATAAACTTCTCCTTCATCTCAGGTGGAACATCCTTTTCCCTTACAACTCCATCTCCTACATTTATATATAGTATCTTATCGGTGTAACCCCGGTTCAGGGGTGTCCAGTTGTACTCCTGTTTTGCGAGAAGCTTATATTTTATATTATCTTTTTCCATACCTGACCATCTTTTATCACTGACCTTTCAGAAATCAAAATTAAACTATTCCGGCAGTTTTTACCATGATATTAATCAGTTTGTTACAACAGCCATATTGGAAATGGTACAAAACCTCTTTATCTTTGAATGTTTAAACTGAGCTGATGAATCATAAAACATTACCTGTAATACTATTCCTGCTTCTGATGATCTGTGCTTCAGGCTGCAGTAAAACAGGGACATGGGAAAAACATGAACAGAAGCAGATAGATGATTATATAAAATCGCTTGGTGATACAACCTATGTGCTCTACCCGAGCGGTCTGTATTATATAAACCTTATTAACGGTACAGGCCGGTCTCCTGAAGATCTGGATACCGTTTACTTTAAATATGAATCCAAATTCCTTGACCACGTGACATGGGATACAAATGATCCCGTTTCTATCCCGTACAAACATGTTATGGGCACCAACAACGGGCCGGTAATAATTGGTGTTGATGAAGGACTCAGGTATATGAAGGACGGAGGGAAAGCCAAGCTGCTTACCCCGTCAGCACTGGCATACGGACATGAAGGTATATGGCAATACATTCCCGGATATACCCCGTTGCTATGGCTTATTGATATTGACAGTGTTAAAGCTGGCCCGGGAAAATAATATCATAATATTCGAGAACTGTCTTTAAATGAAGATATTCAAAATCAGGGATCATCTTTCACGTTTCAGAGTCGGGATCGCCGGAGCAGGTGGTCTGGGTTCAAACTGTGCCGTTTCCCTCGCAAGGAGCGGTATCGGAACACTTGTAATTTCCGATTTCGATGTTGTTGAACCGGGAAACCTGAACCGCCAGTATTTCTTCATTAACCAGCTGGGGATGTTCAAAACCACTGCCCTGAAGGAAACAATTGCACGAATAAACCCCGATACGATAGTGATTGCACACACCTTGAGGCTCCACAGGGAAAATATTCCCGAGATCTTTGCCGGCTGCGATGCAATTGTTGAAGCCTTTGATTCGGATGAAATGAAGGAGATGCTGGCAGAGACCATTCAGATAAAAATGCCGGAAATTCCGGTTATTATCGGTTCCGGTCTTGCTGGATGGGGGAACAATGAATCCTTAAAGTGCAGGAAAATTGATGATACACTTTTTGTCTGCGGTGATGAAACAACAGAAACAACTCCGGATAATCCGGCTCTGGCCCCAAGGGTGAGTATCGTGGCAAACATGCAGGCTGATAAAGTGATAGAAATCCTGATGAATAAGAGCCCTGAAATAAGGAAGAAATGAGGATAATACTTAACAACAGGGAAGAAGAATTCAACGTGGATTCATTGAGTGTAAGCCAGCTTCTGGAATTACGGAAACTATCCTTCAGAATGAGAATCATTAAGATCAACGGCTATCTGATACCCCGGGAGAAGTATGATTCCACCACAATAAACGACGGCGACAAAGTGCAGGTGATATATCTTATGAGCGGAGGATGAGAAAAAAGTTTTAGATTTGTACAATAATGTTAAGGTTTAAATTCATTGACAGGATACCGGCTTCTTTCAGGAATAAATATGTCCTGACCATCCTTTTTTTTCTTATATGGATCATTCTCCTTGATTCAAATAATCTAATCTCACGGTTTAGAGATATGAGGGAGTTGAGCAGGCTGAAGTCCGACCGTGAGTATTATCTGAATAAAATTGAGGAAGAGAGCCGGAAACTCCGGGAACTGAAGACCGATAACGATAATCTCGAAAAGTTTGCCAGGGAACAATACCGGATGAAGAAACCAGATGAAGACCTTTATATTATAATGACTCCCAGCGAAGACCGGAAAATCTCAAGAAGAATCAACTAAGACCTCCTTTCCAAAACCCGGAAACAGCTTAGAATATCTTCCGGTGATGATAAGGTTACATGGTGGCCGGAAGCTTTAATAATCTGCTGGCAGCCAGGAACAGGCTGTTTTTCGAAAGCCCGTTATGAACATAATTCAGGTATTTGACGATCCTGAACATATTGAACCATCCGAAAAATCTCTTAATAAATGATTTGTTACCGGAAGTATTGGAATTTATTTCTTCCATTTTCAACATCCATTCTTCCTCACTATAAAAGCTTTAAGTCCGGCAGGAAGTCTAATGTAATAATCAGCTGCAGCCTGACAATCTACATTATATAGATCACCGGCTGAATTGAATAATGATTTAAGTTCCCTGAATGCATCAAAACTATATGTAGAACTGATCAATTTGTTTTTTCATCAGCTTTCACATTGCAGCTCCTGTTCCAAACGGGACTCTTAATGATTCCTGGGTGAAGGGTATACGGTAGTGGAATTCAGAGCGAAATATCCACCGGCGGCACAAGTTTCTGTACAAAATAAAAGTCTTCGCCTGCCTGCTTCCGGTTCATTCCTCCGGCCTTGACATACTGTAATGCCTTAACAGCTAATGCAGAACCGACGTATGGAAGCATAGGGGAATCCGGTGTATTTCAGAGAGCTATAAATAATAACGGAGGTGCAATTCATAAAGAATTATATATTTAGTCAGATCATCGTTCTGACAATTATTTACCAGGCGGATGTTCGAAGTAGATGGAACAGGCCTTTTCGTCATTTATAACAAGAAAGTCTTCTTCAATTGCTTCAAAATAATTCTTTTCAACTGTACAATCGGCATCCAGACATACAATAGCGCCATCGGGCCTGTTTATGATATCAAATCCCTTACAGCCTCATCCATCCCGGTTTTACGGGCAAGTCCCACACCCCATCCCGGGATTGTTGGTTTACCTGTATCAAAAACAAAAACCCTGAAGAAGCAATCACGATTAGCTGCCTTCCAGGCATCAATCTTTTCGATGCATTTCCTGTTATTCACTAATGCTTCCTTTCCGGCATCCTGTTTCAGATTGACAACGATAATAATCTCAACCTTGCAGTAAGGTTCATTGCAATCTGCAAGTGAATCAAGAAGGGTGTGTAATACCCGGCTCATTATAAGCAGGTATTACTGCAATTATGCCTGTATGATTATCAGGAGTCTCTTCGAATAACTGAGGGAAAAGAGCCTTTTCTGCCAGCCACTTTGTGGCAAAACCCATGGTTCTTATTTTTTCGCCTTCTCTGCCTTGTATTTCAGATTGATGGCTTCGGTGACCCTTTTGGTTATATCCAGCGCGGAATCACCATAGAGTACCACACTGCCGAATGATTTGCCAAGGATATACTGATAATTGAAATCCGATTTGTTTTCCTCAAGAAAGGTAGTAATATAATCAATTATCTGCCTGTTCATTACCTGCTCTTCCTCAATAAGGTTGGACTGAAGATTATCCCTTAATGTCACCAGGGCCTGTTGCTGCTGGATAAGTCCCTGTTCCATCTCTGCTGCCGTAGCTCTTGTAACCAGACCTTTCGTGACTTTTTCCTGAAAGTCCTTTGCATCTTTTTCATACCTGGTACCTTTTGAGTTAAGTTCAGATTCAGCTTTTTTCTGCTTGGCCATTAATTCTTCCCTCCTGTCAAAAAACATATCGAAATGCATGATGACCGAATCGATGTTCACAAAAGCTATTCCCTCTGATGAGATAGCAGAAGGAAGGATATCCTTCTCACCTGTTACAGGTTTCCTGTTCCCGGTAAAGTGAAGGATATAAAGAACAGCCAGTGCAAGAAATAATACGGCAAAAAGAGCTATGGAAAGTTTCTTCATCACAGATTTAATATTGGTTAAACATTAGTCCGCAAATATAAAAACAATTAAATAAACGGGACCAATTAAAAGAAGTAAATTATGATGATCTAAAATTCAGGGCATGGGATAGCTCTGATCCTTCTTTTATTCGAATTGAGTGAGAATGAAGTAAATTCATAAATTACCGAAAGTTCGTGAGCTCCGGCAGTCGAGCTTATAAGGTTTGAGACGGTAAAATCATAACTGTATCCGAAGTGTACCTGGCTTGTCTTGATACCCACAAGGCCAATAAGTGCATCACCGGCCTGAGATGTAACGAATGGTATTCCCCGGTACCAGAGTCCGAAAATCAGCGGATCCCTGTAGTAATACAACCCAATATCGGTCTGGTAAAATTTTGCCTGTTTCTGGAAATTCACGGCAACTGAAAGCACCTCCTGAAGCTTTACCCTTAGCCTGGTTTTTCTCATAATCTGGGTGCCTCCATAGAGATTGAATTTTACCGGGACATTAGCTTCATCGCCATAGAAAGAAGTTTTTGGAGCAAGAAGATGGTCAAGGGTAAAGCCCGCCCATATCCTGTCGTTATATACCATAGCTGAAGTCGTAAAATCTACATCAGCAACATTATCAAAAGGAGGAGGATATACCGAAGGGGTGGTACCGCTTCCTGTAAGCTGGCTGTTAAAGATAAGTTTGTAAATATCCAGTCCCAGGTAATAGAATTTGAACATCACACCGGGCCTGATATGCCAGTCCTTGTTAATATTGAAGTCGTAGGAGTATAACAAACCGATATTAGTGGTGCTCAGTTCCCCGGAACCTGCCACATCGTATGTTGCAAGAACCCCTATACCGGAATTAAAATTAGGGAGGGCTTTATCAAATGAAATGCTGTAGGTGTGGAAAACCCCCGGAACAGCAGGCCATTGGTTTCTGTAGTTCATCCCCAGCCGGTATTCCTCAGTTGCCCCGGCAAATGAAGGAGCAAGATAAAGAGGATTCGCGTAAAACTGCGAAAATGTTGGATCCTGACACTGGCTATCTACAAAAAGGACAAATGACAGCAGAACAATATAACAGATCCTTTTATGCAAATTGCTAAATTAACTTTCTAATTGCGAAAATACCTAAATCAAATAAGCATTAATTTTCCCGTTGTACGGATTTTTTCACCAAAAGTTAAAGTTATTAACAATATATTTTGCTCCTGAAAATGGAAGCTTCAATCAAATGTTTATGCCCCAAACATTTAACTGACAGGATCAGGAATGGAACTCAGTACTTAAGCAGAGTGAGATCTCCCATTTTTGTAAATGGTTCTCCGTTTATATAATTACCCCGACCTTCCATATATAGACTCCCGACTGGCATAACTGACCTTTAAAATAACCATCCCACCCTATATTAATATCATTACTTTCAAAGATCAGCGCTCCCATTTTACTGAAAATTCTAAGCTGGTATTCCGACACTCCTGAAGAAACAGGATGAAAAACACTGGCTGCATCATCACTTGACGGTGAATAATAGCCGCCTATGGGGCCGTTAAGATTCGGAAGGAATGCATTCGGGAAATCAATATAATTACCATGATTCCGGTAAAAGAGTTCGAAACAATAAGTGTATCTGAGCAGCCTTCCTCAGATGTCACAACAAGCCTTATATTATAATTGCCTGCTTCCCGGTAAATATGAACCGGTTCAAAAAGACTGGAACAGTTACCATCCCCGAAATCCCAGATGAACTTCACTCGCACCATCGAATAATTGGTAAAGCTGATCTTGTTATCCGGCATGACGTTATTTCCCTCAATTATTTCAAACCGGGCCACAGGCTTCGGAAAAACGGATAATTATACATGACGCAACAGATTCTGATCCTTCAGAATTAAATGTCCTCAGCGTTACTTTATATTCACCTGCAATATCAAAAATCCATTCAGGATTTTCTTCATCTGAATAACCCCCATCACCAAAAGACCAACTGTAACGTCCTGAGGAAACGTCTTCCGACCTGGAATTCCACTTTCAGCGGACAACAACCCACGTGTGACTGATGCTTTGATCAAGTAACAGGTCTTTTCTTTAAATTTATGAGTTTTCCGCTGTTGGCGCCGGGCCGGGAATTATACTTTTCCAGAGATTGGTTCCCTTAATCCCGGATATTGAATTCACTTCGGTGTTCGATTTTACAACCTCAACATTAGTTGTATCAGGGTAATGCTGCTTTCCCTGTTCGTCTTCAACAGCGCCATTTTCCCGGATGTGCATCAGGATAGTTTAAGTTCTGGTTAATGTCTCCCACTTGTCACGGCAGCCTGAACGGGATCATCATGCAACCGCAATGTCCGAGAACCGGAGAAGCCGGAGGTTCAGTATTATCTTTATTGCCGCCCGCCAGATAAATTATCACGGCAGCAGCTCCTGCAGCAGCGATGGCGCCGGCATACCAGATGTTAAAGCGTGATGATATTGAAACGAAGGAATTCTTTCCTCCCCAGCCTCCGGAAAAGCTCATCTCCAGATTTCCGGAGAAGGAATAACCTCAGCATTTTCAAGCTTGTCCCTGAAAAGCTCCCTCAGCATTTTATTTTCCTTCTTACCCTTCACTTTATAGCATCCTTACATATCTACCGGTTGTCAGCCGGATAATTAAACTTTAATTGTTCTTAATTTTTCAAGCCTGTCTCTTATTACCGCTTTTGCCCTGCTGTACTGCGATTTCGATGTATTTGTATCAATTTCCAGCATCTTTGCAATCTCCTTATGCTTATAACCCTCAATAGCATAAAGGTTAAATACCATCCTGTAACCGGCAGAGAGTTCATTCATGACATTAAATAGCTCATCAGAAGTAAAATAATCCTCCTCAAAGCTCGAAACACCTGTCTCGAAACGATGTAAACTCCTCAATATCTACATTATACCTGAATTCCTGATTTTTATGATAGTGAGTTATTGCCGTATTAACCGCGACTTTTCTGAGCCAGCCTGTAAAAGAACCTGTTCCTGAAAAATCATCAATATTGAAGAATATCTTCAAAAAGCTGTCCTGAAGAATATCCTCTGCCTCAGCTCTGTCAGAAGCATACCTCATACAGATACCCAGAAGGAATCCTGAGTATCTTGTCATAAAGTAGCTTTTGCGCCTTACGGTCGTGCCTTGCACAACCTTTGATTATCTGATGGTCGCTCATCATAAGCTGAGGACAAATTTAAGACATCCGCGGAAGATAAATGGTTGCATTGCCGGAATAATTATTTACTAATAAAAAAATTTGACTTTCCTTTGTGACAGTTTTCAATGACAAAGGTCATCAAAAATTAATTTGATACAAGCTTAATTCGCAGTAAAAATGAACAATTTTCAACAATTTATCTGCCATGTTTAATAAATTCATCGCTTCAATATTACCTTATCTTCCCGAAAAATCTTATCTGGATATTTTCCCGGTCGTACATTTCCGGAAAATCCGTTGAAGATGCAATGAGGGTTTCAAAAGAGTTTAACAGCGAAAATATCCTGGTTACACTGGATGTTCTTGGTGAATTCATAAAAGACCTCGGGTGAAGCCGAAACAAATAAACAGGAATATCTCGAACTCATTGATATTACATATAAAAATGGTATAAAGGGTAATTTCTCCGCCAAACCTACAAGCTTCGGATTGCTTATCGATAAGGAGGCATGTTACAGCCACATGAGAGAGATAGTTGCCAAAGCAGCATCATATAACGGATTTATAAGGATCGACATGGAGGATTCGCCATGTACAACTGCTTGAAATAGAGCTTTTCCGCAGACTGAAAACAGAGTTTCCGGCAAACGTGGGGCTTGTTCTGCAGGCTTACCTGAAGAGAACACTTGATGACCTGAGAGGACTTGCTGATCTGAATTCAGAAGCAACCCCGCTGAGCATCAGGTTATGCAAAGGAATCTATATTGAACCGGAAGCTATTTCCTACAAGAAATACGATGAGATCAATCAGCATTTCCTCGAAGATCTCGAATTCATTTTCAAAAACAGGATCCATGTTGGTATAGCCACTCACGATAAAAAACTTATCGACGGCGCTTACAAACTCATTTCGCAATACAATGTGCCGAAACATCTTTATGAATTTCAGATGCTTTACGGAGTTACACCAAACCTGAGGCAGAGCATTGTTAACAACGGGCATACAATGAGAGTATATGTTCCATTCGGAGAAAAATGGTTCGGATACTCAACCCGCCGCCTGAAAGAGAATCCCAAAATCGCCGGGCATATCATCAGGGCATTGTTTATAAAGGGCTGATAGCGAAGAGCGGTCCGAGCGTGAGGGTGGTGCAGTGAGAGTTTTGGATGACAAAAGTTTCCCCTCCTTTTTTTAAGGAGGGGTGGCCAGACCACAAAATCAACTAATTTGCAGAAATAAAAATGTTCTGGCCGGGGTGGTTGATTTAAAGTCTGAATCCAACTTATTCTTTGCCGTATGTTTCCAAATATTTCTATCCAGATCATTCTCATTCCTGGTCACTGAGGCTTGGCTTAAGAGCCGGTGGCTTATCGGGGAATCCGTTCATCAGGAGATAAACAGCAGGAATGATCATAAACGGACTTAATCCCAGTATCCGGTCAGAAGGGATCTGTCCCTTTTGAATAGGCTTCTGACACTCTGCTTCTGCCTTAGAAATTCATAGTTCGATGCAGGATCACCCAGCTTACCCTGGGTTATCTTCCCCTGGTAAGCAGAGAATTCAAGGTTATATTTGGCATTTTCCAATTGAGGATCCGGTTTAATCCTGGATTCAGCAGATCTGATTTCAGGTTCCTGAACCTCGGGACAATAACTATCTCTCCAATCGCCAAGTATCAGTATGCATATATACACCGGCTATAAATTCATTCCTCTTAAAGTATCACTTATAAAAAAGATAGCGGGTTTATAACCAAGCATGCTGAATTTAACCGTATCAAGCCGGTTAACATAAAATGCAAATTTGCCTTCATGATCACTTACCGATTAAAGGATCTGTTTATAATAATCTGTGATCCTGCAAGAGGCTTCCGGGTGTCAGCGTCCATAACGATGCCATGAAAAAGTATTGCATTTCCGGCATTCAGTGCCTCCTGGCCGGTAAGACAATTTTATGATGAACAGGAAAAACAGAACACGGAAAAACAAAGTTCTTCATAGCAGAAGAAATATTACAATTTAATTATCAATTCGTCAAGCGGCCGTTTAGGTACATGATGATTATTCCCTTCATCTCTCCAGTATTTCACATCACCATCCTTAATCTCATCAATAATTACATTTTCTACAGGTTTGCCAAGAGCCAGAATCAGCAGAATTTCAAATTGTTCCGGGATGTTCAGCTCATTGCGGAGCTGTTCCTTTTTTATGGAGGCAATCATACACCCTCCAAGCCCGGCTTCAGCAGCTCCCAGCATCATGCTCTGTGCAGCTATCCCATGGTCGACTCCAAACACCTCCGAGATGGATTTGTCACCCAGTATGACAATATACCCCGAAGGCCTTTCTCCCGGTTCGGGGCCATCCCAGTCTTTAAGGTAGGCGGCCCAGAGCAACCGAAGGAAAAATCCTTGCACACTCCGCGGGAGTATTGAAGATCATGTATTTCAGTGGCTGTCTGTTAGCTCCGGAGGCCGATAACCTTGCAAGGCCGACGAGGCCCTCCAGTGTTTTATAATCTATCGACGAACGACTCATCGAATCGCCTGTAAGAGCGGGTTTTACTTATCAGATCTTTGAGTGCCATGATCAGAAGATTTCAGATAATAATACTTATACTGTCTGACCTGATTTGCGGTCAGCAGTCAGCTAACAAATTTAATAAAATAATAATTTCCCGGCTTTTTCAGGAAGTCAGAAATATCTGCTCCGGCATTTCAGGCACAATACCTTTTTCCCTTCCTATCCTGAACAGTTCGGTTAATTGCATTCTTCCCTTCTGATCCCAGATCGAGCGAGAAATTATTTACATACATCTTAATATGGTCTTCCATTACTGATTTTTTCATCTCCCTGGCATTCGATTTTATGAAATCAGAGACATAACAGGATCCCTGTAAGCATATTCAAGGCTGCGCTTAATTATCCGGTTAACTTTAAGAGCTATATCGAGTGGGAACTTTTCTGTTTATTGCAATGAGTCCGAGAGGAACCGGAAGTCCGGTCTGCTCCTCCCAGTACTTTCCCATATCAGCCACCATTATTAATCCTTTCTTCCGGTATGTAAACCGTGTTTCATGAATTATTAAACCCGCATCTGCTTCATCCTTAAGAAGTATATCGACAATATCGGAAAACAGGTATTCGGTTTTATTTACTGCATCCGGCAAGGCAAGGCTGAAAAGAAGATTGGCAGTTGTATATTTTCCCGGGATTGCGATCCGTGCAGCAATAATTCCGATGGGGATCCAGTATTCTTTTTGCTTATCAGCAGCGGCCCGTTCCCGAACCCGATGGCGCTTCCTGAATCAAGAATAAGGTAATCCTTTGCTAAATATGCAAATGCATAGGAACTGATTTTTGTTATATCAGTGCTCCCTTCAAATGCCCTCTTATTAAGATCTTCAATATCGGCAAGAAAATAATCAAACTGTAAACCCTCCGTATCAATCCTTCCATGAACCATAGCCTCAAAAATGAATGTATCATTCGGGCAGGGTGAAAATCCAAGTGTCAGCTTCATATTATCAGTCAGGTTTTACAAGAATTTCTTTAAGTTTCAGGGCCAGATTATCAAGAGCAAGCCGGATATTCCCATTTTTCCCTGTTACGCGGCTCCACAATGTTTGAAACGGCTCTCAGGGCAATAAACGGCATATCTGCCATGCTGCAAACATAGAAAAATGCAGCCCCTTCCATAGTCTCGATATCCGGATCATATTTTGTTCTGAGCCTTTCAATAGTTGACTTCAGAACCTGATGCCGTATTAACTGTTATTGCATTAACAGGATTAACGATCCCGGCAGTCTTTCCTCACAAACCTGCTTCCGGCAACAATCATGCCTTTACTGAAGGGAAACATGTCAGGATCTTCAAGCCCGGCCTCAGCAAGGGTAATGAAGCCTTCACCGGTCTCTATTCCGGCATCTGCAAAGCAATCCGTAACAGGCATCACAACATCTCCAGGGTTTATGCTTTTTTTGTAACTGCCTGCCAAACCGATATTTATGGCAAGATCAGGCCGGGGGTTTGATGAGATCCATCGCGCCATAGCCCAGGTTGTTGCCACGGTACCAACTCCTGTTATAAGAATACTTTTTGAGGTATTGTCCGGAACGGAAATACGGTCTGCGGCATCTGCTTCAGCTTTTGTGGCGGCAACAATAAGGACTCTTGCAGGCATTATTATTATCACTTTATTAAGTGTCTAAATATATTTAAAAAGATCAACTTTATTGGTTATAATTGCATCTTAATTGCACTGCTAAATGATATACCTTACCCGGCGCGAAAGATTCAGTGCTGCGCACAGGATGTTCAGGCAGGACTGGACAGATGAGAAGAACATGGAGGTTTTTGGTAAATGCTCGAATCCGAAATGGCACGGACATAATTATGAGCTTTTTGTTACAGTTAAAGGTGAACTGTCGGATAGCAATGGTTTTGTAATGAATTTAAATACACTTAAGCAGATCATCCTTGACAGGGTGATACAAAAGCTCGATCATAAAAATATCAATCTCGAGGTCGATTTTATGGAAGGGAAGATTGCCACCACAGAAAATCTGGCGATTGCAATCTGGGCAGAGCTTAAACCTTATGTTGAAAAAGAGGGAGCATAAGCTTCATTGTGTCAGAATAAGTGAAACAGAAAATAATTCAATTGAATATTATGGCGAATAAAACCGTAAGTGCAAACAAGGAAGGTGAAACTGTTCGAAATGGGTATAATAAGACAGAATCGTGGGATGAAGAGAACATCAAAGAACTTTCGGGGATTTATTACAGGGTGCTGAAACTTCTTGGAGAGGATCCTGAACGTGAGGGATTGATAAAGACCCCGGAAAGAGTTGCAAAAGCTATGCATTTCCTTACTATGGGCTATTCGATGGATCCCTGTCAGATAATCAACTCTGCAAAGTTCAAAGAAGATTATAAGCAGATGGTACTTGTAAAGGACATCGATATGTATTCAATGTGTGAACATCACATGCTTCCCTTTTTCGGCAAAGCTCATATTGCATATATCCCTGATGGTCATATAACAGGATTAAGTAAGATTGCACGGGTGGTTGAAGCATTCAGCAGGAGGCTCCAGGTTCAGGAACGACTGACTGTACAGATCCGGAATACAATACAGGAGTGCCTCAATCCGCTTGGAGTCGCTGTGGTCATCGAAGCACAGCACATGTGCATGCAGATAAGGGGTGTTCAGAAACAGAACTCGGTAACAACAACATCAGCCTTTACAGGTATTTTCCTTTCGAATCTGAACACACGCGAAGAATTTATTCATCTTATAGGTTCCAGACTACACTGAAAATAGCATGAGAGCATATGTATTTCCGGGGCAGGGAGCTCAGTTCCCCGGCATGGGCAGGGACCTTTATGAAAGATCCGCCCTGGCGAAAGAATTATTTGAATCCGCGAATTGTATTCTGGGATTCAGGATTACCGACCTGATGTTCAACGGATCCGATGAGGACCTGAGGCAGACCAGGGTAACACAACCGGCCATATTCCTGCATTCAGTCATCCTTGCTTCTGTCCTGGGCAATGATTTCAGACCAGATATGGTAGCAGGCCATTCACTTGGAGAATTCTCAGCCCTTGTTGCAGGTAAAGCACTTTCGTTTGAAGACGGACTTGTTTTGGTATCCAAAAGGGCTCTGGCCATGCAGAAAGCCTGTGAAATGAATCCTTCAACAATGGCAGCTGTGATCGGAATGGATGACAGAATTGTTGAAGAAACCTGCAAAGAGATCAACGAAACAGTTGTTCCGGCCAACTATAACAGTCCGGGACAGATAGTCATTTCAGGATCAAATGAAGGTATCGATATGGCTATTGAAGTCCTGAAATCAAAGGGTGCAAAAAGAGCAATTAAGCTTCAGGTAGGAGGCGCCTTTCATTCTCCGCTGATGGAACCCGCGAGAACAGAGCTGGAAGAGGCCATCACAGGTACAAAATTTAACGTTCCGGTCTGCCCGGTCTACCAGAATGTAGATGCCTCTCCATCTGTTGATCCGGAAAAAATCAAAGCCAGTCTGGTGGCACAGCTGACATCACCCGTGAGATGGACCCAGAGTGTGATCAATATGATTTCTGACGGAGCTAACCATTTTACCGAGGTCGGCCCGGGATGCGTTCTGCAGGGACTGATAAAAAAGATCAACAAAGACGTAATAACAGAGAGTGCGGCTTTCTGAAAAAGACTTTGGCATATTTTACATCACCCCTAGCCCCATAGCCTTCAATTAAGGAGTTTTGGGGATACAAAGTTTCCCCTCCTTTTTTAAGGAGGGGAAACTTATTATACCTTTATACCGGCCTCATGATCACCCCCTTATGCCTCCTCCCGTCAATCCTAATATCCAGGGGCTTCTCAAACCGTACATGCCTGACAAAACTGTCTTCATAAACAGCAGCCATCCTATTCAGGTAATCAACATCATAAAAACCTTCATTTATAAAAGGATTGATAGTGAAATAGCCTACACCAAATGAGGTGAGATTCTGGAAAAAATGGGTACCCTGACTTGGATCGATCCGGTAGTTTTTCAATCCCGACTCAACTATCAGTCTTGCGGCAGAGATCTGAGCCCATTTTACCGGGATGCCCAGCCACGGATCAGTGGAACCCCACCGGCCCGGACCTATCAAAACATATCCTTTCCCCTCCATTACAAAAGAGGAATTAATATTATCGATTGTAAGGGCAAGCTTTTGGTTCTGCGATGCATTGAAGGACTCGGGCTTTACATATACCAGGTCACATATTCCTTTGAAAATCCCATGCCCGAGAGCTGATTCGGATAAGAGAATTGTCTCCTCGGGATTTGCATTTTCGAGATTTATATTAAATGTATCATCAGAATGTACGATCGGCCGTAGCTGAAGAAAATTAAAGACTTTGGGTGTTCCTGGCCGGAGTTTCCAGATTACATGCAAACTCTATCTCTATCGGATTATTCATCTCTCTCTGGCCAAGGTCAAGAAGTGTTGTAAGAATTTCGGCAAGAGGGAAGAGATTGTGCTGTAAAATGCCGGCAAATGTAATAACCCGCTTACCCTGCCCCATTATACCATCCCTCAGTATATTGTTTGTATGATCATATGTCGAGGCAATATATTTCATTGCATGTGTCGTTGTTTGCATCCTTGATATCAATCCTGGGTATGTTGATGCCGTCATCTGTTGAAGGGATGAAGCTGTTTATATTCATGTCAAGTGCCCGGAACATCTTTCTGAGTGTCGCGGAGAGCAGCTTCGGGTGAAGAGAGCTGAAGTATTTTCTTCGGAATTTTCGGACAGAAGCGTAAAGATAATCCTCCTTCCACTAATAAGCTTTCCGAGCCCGAAAGCAACATTTGCTATCCCGTCTTCCGCTTTTTCTGAGCCAATCGGGTAATAATTTATCGACCTGGCAACACCGGAAAATGTCGGGTAAAAAATATCTCCATGTCTGTTACCGCATACTTCCTGGAGTACAATACCCATTTTTTCTTCGTCAATCACATTGCTTGTTGCAGTCATATAGGCTTTGCTTGCCTTGTAAAAGACTGAAGCATAGACCTCTTTAATTGCATCAGCTAAAGCCTTAACCATCAGTTTGTTATCAGCGAGCCTTGGGAATCATGTATGTCGAATATACTCCGGCAAATGGCTGATAATGCGAATCTTCAAGCTTACTTGATGATCTGACAGCTATCGGGTGATTACGTGATACTGCCAGATAAGCATAGAAATCCTGATAAACATGACCCGGCAGCTCGGCATTCAGGAATTTCTCAAGTATTTCATTATCGGAAAGATCGGAAAGAGCAACCGAATACAGGTTGTTATGGTCCATGAATTCATCAAAGATGTCGGTGCTTAAAACAACCGTACGCGGTATTGTTATAAGAACATCAGGGAATTTGTTATAAAGCTTATTATTCTTTATAATCCTGTTAATGAATGCAAGACCTCTTGCCTTACCGCCGATCGATCCTTCTCCGATGCGTGAAAATATCTGGTATTCATCAAAACTCGATTTATCGAATTTTGCTATAACTCCTCTACCCTTTCCCAGACGGAAGCTCGATATTGCCACATAAAGGAATCTCCTCATCTCATCAACTCGATGGAAAGTCTTCCTTGCTGATGTATTTAAACATCTGGGCAACCGGGAAAAGCGCCCTTGCATTCAGCCATTTGGAGAAATGATTCCTGGTTGCATGATACTCAAGAACATTATCTGGGATAGTAAGCAGCTTCTGCTGAAGGCTCTGAAGATCTGTGGCAATTGCTATCGGTTCGAGAGTAACAGGATTTCTGAAAACAAATGGCCCGAATGCAAGATTCTGAATAATGAAGTTCCTCAGTTCAAGGGAAAGGGTTTTGGAATATTTATAGATGAAGCCTGCTCCCATCTCCTCAGCTTTCTTTTTATGATCAAGATTCGAAGACTGAAGCAGGAACGGCACTTTATCATCATCGGCCATCACAACATTGCAGAATTCAATACCTGCATTTTCGTCCTGAACATTATCCCTTTTATAGCTTATATCAGAAATGACTCCCAAGAACATTATATTTATATTTCCTGTAAAGGCTCAGTGCATCATTGAAATTATTCGCAAGCAGTATTTTTGGTCGGCCTCTCATTTTAAGCATACGCTGATGCTCATTCAGAGCTTCCCTCTGAAAATCGAGGGATTGCAGAAGGACTATCCGGTAAATATTAGGGAGGTAGGAAGAAATATATCTTATTGAGTTCTCGACAAGGATTATAGACTGCACCCCGATACTCTCTATATCATGTTCGGCATTCATCTTATCCTCAATAAGTTTGATGATAGCAAGGATGAGTGATGCATCACCCAGCCAGCAGAAAACATAATCTATTGCACTCAGATCCTCACCTTCAAGCCTTAGCGAAACCTCTCTTGAGAAATAAGTAAGCACGACTATCGGAATGGTCTCGTATTCATTCTTGATCTTCTTGGCCAAGGCAAATACATCGGTTCCTTTAACACTTACCATCGAAATAATAAGGTCGATATTCCCATCCTTCAGAATCCTGAATGCATCCTCTGCATTATCTGTCTGAACGAAAACAGGCGGATACCTCAGGTTCAGGGAAACATATTCATTAAAGATCTGCTCATCAATCCTTCCATCCTCTTCCAGCATGTAATTATCATAATTACTGCAAATTACTAAAACCCTGTGTATCCTTTTCTGCATAAGCAGATCAAAAGATGTATCGGTGAAGTCATATTTCTGGAGATCCAGTACTCCTTCGTCGATTGTCATAATCCTGCTGTAATTACCTGTTTATTGTGATAACTGCTATTCCTTTTTTCCCATCCATACGTACCAGTAGTGGCTTTTCGAATCTTATAAGCCTGAAGAATTCACCCTGAGTGATTATTTTCTGTTCTTTAAGCTTCTCCCACTCCATCTTACCTTCATCAAGCCCTTCATTAACAGAAAAATATCCGACATTCATGGCTGTTACGTTATGGAAGAAATGAGACCCGAGTGACGCGTCAAGATAATAGTCGCGAAGACCGATCTCAACTATTACCTTGGCATTTGAGATCTGAGGCCAGACAACCGGTATTCCCAGGAACCTGTCCCTTGTACCCCACCGTCCAGGACCTATAAGGATATAATTCCGGTTTTCCTTTACCATCTCATCATTTATCCTTTCGATCTCCTCTGCCATTTCAATTGTCCTCAGATTGTCGAACTTTTCAGGTTCAACATAAGGATGTCCGTGATGTTGTTCAAAACACCATTGCCCATGCTTTTTTCTGCCCTCAGAAGCAGATCACTTTGTTAATACTATCCAGGTCAATATCATAACTGGCAGTACTCCCTGTAAGCGGTTTTATCTGCAAAAGATAAAATGTTGCATTTCCGTCATTATCCCTGGTAAGGTCGACTGCAAACTCAATCTCCGATGGATTTCCAATAGCTTCTTCTACCACTTCCAGTATAGTTTTCAGTGTAGATGCAAGAGGGATATAATTGAATTTAAGGATATCGGCGAAATTGATCACTCTGGGACCCCTGGCATCAAGCCCTGGAACAATTGTATCATTATCAATATTCAGTACGGAAGCAATATGATTCAGTGTGCCATGATTTTCAGCCTCGCTTATATCGAGGCTTATCAGTCCTGCTTTTTCGCCATCCAGGAGATTGATCTCTTTCTTTTTCATATCGACGGCATAAAAGCTGACCTGTGAGTTCTTGTAAAGATCGTGGTGCGAAATAATATCCATATTGGGATAAACGGGAGAGAACCTGAAAGCTCTTTCTCCCTCTGCCACATAATGTCCCATTCCGACAGCCACAACAGCTACTCCGTCATCCGGCTTCATATGTGAAACAGGATAAAAATTGTATGATTGTGCAGCTCCGCTAATATGAGGATAATATGCATCTCCGTATCGGTTACCTGCCACTTCCTGAATTACCACAGCCATCTTCTCCAGCTCAATCTTATAGTTTATCGCATCGAAATAAGTCCTGGCACTTTTTGAATATATTGATGAAAAAACCAGTTTAATGGCGCCTGAGAGCTGTTTCAGCCTTACTTCAAAGTCAGGATGATTATTAGGCAGAATATATGTATCGAAAATTCCTGAAAAAGGCTGGCTCAGGGAATCTTCGAAAAGACTTGAGGATCTGACGGCAAGAGGTTTAACGATGTGCTTAAGGAATATCCTCAGTTCCTTTTCAAGAGTATAGCTGAGGCTGCCTTCAATAAAAAGCTTCTGCAGAATAGGATAATCTTTTATCTCCTTTGATCTTGTCCCAGAAATGATTACGCTCCATGAACATATCAAATTCATCAGTCCCGATGATCGCAGTCACCGGTGTTTTTATGTTTATCCCCGGCAGCAGTCTGCCAAGCTCAAAACTGTAGATCAGTGTATTAATAAATGCCAGTCCCCTGCCCTTTCCTCCGAGCGATCCGCTTGACAGGCTCACTACATTGGCTTCATCAGCCAGTGCGGATTCCTCGAAATTAACGACCCTGCCCTTGTTTTGCTCACGCCTCCGTCTTCCTTATCAGATCGAGCAGGTACTCCCTGAGTTCCTTTATACTGTTAAAATCAGAAACCTTAATAGGATTGATCTGCCAGGCAATTTTTACCTCACCGCGGGCCATAAGCCACTGGGAAAAATGGTTCCCCATGGCATGATATTCAAGTGAATCTTCCGGAATCGTCTCGAGATAGGCTTCAAATTCCTTCATCGACTTTGCCACAGCAATCTGTCGGCCTTTGTCGTCCCTGTAAACAAAATGTCCGAATCCCAGGTAATAATTAATAAAGGATTTAAGATCCTGCATCAGCCCTTCCGAATTCTTGTTTATGAAATTCGATTTCAAGCGAAAAAGCATACCTTGCATTTTCAGGATCGGATGACTGGATCACTGTCGGAATTTTCGGCAATCTGGCTTTGATATACTGAATGAGCTCATATCCTGCCGTATCATGATATTTCCCGTTTTTCGGGAACCGTATATCTGAAATTACACACAGCAGATTATTCTCATATTTATTAAAGATCGTTATAGCGTCCTCCCAATTAAGAGCAAGGAGTATTTTTGGCCTTGTTTTAAGCTTTAATACTTTATACAATTCATCAGTTGAAACATCCTCGATAAGGTTCCTTGTCTGGTCCATTACGAGGTATAAAGCATGGGCAGATAGCTGGAGTAGTATTCTGCTGAATCTTCCACAAGGAGGATCACCCCTGTAAGTCCTTTCTTCGTGTCATTATCAACATTCACCCTGTCTTCGAGCAGATTGACCATCGCGAAGAATACTTTTGATTCTCCTGTCCATACGAAATAGTTATCTATAGGGACACCGATTGATTTCTGTTTTCTTATATATGCCACATCCTCAGGATAATTAAGAAGAAGGTAAACAGGCATATACGGGTATTTGTATTTTATATTCCTGCACATCTTTACCGGCATCTCCTTATCAAGCCCGACCATTATGATGACCATATCATAATGCCGTGCCCTGAGCCGGTTGAAAGCCTCTTCCTCTCCCGAAACCCCGTTAACCTTGGCAGGCTGGTAAGGCTCATCTGATGGTACTCTCCAAGCATATGATCAGCAAACCGGCCTTCTCCTTCGATTGAATAAGCATCATACAGATTTGCCACAAGAAGTATCTCTTTCACCTTAAAAGGCTGAAGGTCGTGAAAAACATCGCGTTCCGCATTGTGGCGCTCCAGGAATTTCTGCAGTAATTGTCTGGAAGATAAATCCTTAACATCCTCGATATCCTCACCGGGGACCTGACGGCCGAGAATGATATCCCGTGCCTTGGAACTGTTGATATAACCGGTTATGAGATTGGCAATATTAAGGATCAGATCCCTTTCTTCTTTTAAAAAAGGACCTTCATATTCAGTCCTGAACTCCTGTGTATAGTATACCTGGACAATCCCTTTTTCATCATCAATGGTGTTGAATTCCTGTTCCATCTTCCATTGAGTCTCCCGGAATCCGGGTGTTTCGAACTGTTTATCGCTGGTAGATTATCCTTGCTTCGGTATATTTCGGATATTGCCAGGCTGCCGGAAGAAGCAGGACAATCTGCTGAAGGGTCTCTTCGACAGGTTTGCTTTCCTTCAGAATATAAGTGGTCTGGTTAATACAGCCAAGCTCCTTAAGCCTTTCATGCTGTTCGTGGAGCAACCGGTGGTATTCGGGGCTTATTTGATTTTTATCTTCCATATAGCGGTATTATGGTTAATCTGGCTTTAAAATTACTAAAATTCCCAATAACCGCATAGATAACGGTATTCTACCGTCAGTTATTTAACTTTCCAGGTTGATCCGCTGTGCATCAGATCGTCGACGGATTTTATTTTTGAATCTTTCCGGATGCTTTTATCTGCTGTGCCATGTCATTTTCATAGGTATTTCCTTCTACTGATCTTATTACGCCCAGGGCAACCGGATACTGAGGATATCTCATGTTGGCAAGCATATAATGGATGCCGGGATTAGGTTCTTTTGCATCGTGAACAAGCAGATCCTTTTGAGTAATGCCATTCCCGCCAATTGTCACCACCTTAAGCTTTAAACCTTCAAGAATCAATCCTTTATCATTATCCTTCCCGAAGATCATCGGCTCACCGTGTTTAAGGGTTATAGTCCTTTCGTCCCTGAAATCTCTGTTGGTCACCTTGTCATGTATCCCGTCATTGAAAATGACACAGTTCTGAAGCACCTCAATCACCGAAGCGCCTTTATGTTTTGCCGCCTCAATATATATCTGTGTTGACAGGGTTACGTTGGCATCAACCGTTCTGGCAAAAAATCTGCCCTTTGCCCCTATAACAAGTTCTCCCACGGAAAAAGGCTCTTCAATGGTTCCGAAAGGTGATGTTTTCGTAACCAGTCCTTTTTCGGATGTAGGTGAATATTGCCCTTTTGTAAGACCATATATCTCATTGTTAAATAGTATGATATTCAAATCAATATTCCGGCGGACAGCATGAATGAAATGATTTCCTCCAATTGCCAGGGCATCGCCATCACCGGTTATCTGCCATACGGATAATTCCGGATTGGCTATTTTAACTCCTGATGCTATTGCAGATGCCCGGCCATGGATACCATGGAACCCGTATGTATCCATATAATACGGGAAATCTCGAGGAGCATCCGATTCCCGAAATGAAAGCAATATTTCTCTTTGGAATCCCAAGTTCGGAAAGAGCTTTCTGAACAGCATTCAGTACCGCATGATCGCCACATCCGGGGCACCATCTTACTTCCTGATCACTTTTAAAATCCTTGGGTGTATATTGATATGTCTGCAGTTCTGTCATATTAATTACCCTCCAGTATTTTAATGCATTTATCCCTTATTTCATTTGTTGTGAAAGGCATACCCTGTAACCTTGTTTATCTGCTCATACCTGAACTCCGGGTGTCTGGAACGGAGATACGAAGCAAACTGGCCGAGGTTTAATTCTGCCACGGCAATATTTCTGAACCTGCTGAAAACATCTGACATTCTTTGGCAAAGGATTGATATAATTGAAATTAGCAAAGCTTACATTATAACCTTCAGCCTGTAATTCCTTTACGGCAGTTATGAGGTAACCGCGTGATCCTCCCCAGCCTATCAGAAGAAGATCCCCGGAATCTTCCCCCAATAACCCTGAGATCGGGGATTTTCTCAGCAACCCTGGCCACTTTCCCTGCCCTGAAATTCACCATTTGTTCATGATTTTCAGGGAGATAGGAAACTGTTCCCTTTGCTGTTTTTTCCAGTCCTCCTATCCTGTGCTCAAGTCCCGCTGTACCCGGTATTGCCCAGTAACGTGCAAGAGTATCGCAATTCCGTTTATAAGGATGAAACGGGATCTCATTTTTACCGGCAAACGGAGGAGTAATTTCCGGAAGATCCTTCATATCAGGTATTCTCCATGGTTCCGATCCATTTGCCAGGTATCCGTCGGTAAGAAGGATAACAGGAGTCATATGTTCAATAGCTATTCTTGCTGCTTCATAAGCATATTTAAAGCAATCGGAAGGAGCGCTTGCTGCCAGGACAACAACCGGGCTCTCTCCGTTACTGCCGTAAAGAGCCTGTAACAGGTCAGCCTGTTCGGTTTTTGTCGGTAATCCGGTAGAAGGACCTCCCCGCTGAACATTAACAATAACTATAGGGAAGCTCTGCCATAACAGCCAGACCAATGGCTTCTGATTTAAGGGCAAGTCCCGGGCCGGATGTGGATGTAATTGCAAGGTTACCTGCAAAGCTTGCTCCAAGGGCAGCACAGATGCCGGCAATCTCATCCTCGGCCTGGAAGCTTTTTACGCCCAGATCTTTGTGCAGCGGCAACTCTTCAAGAATACCTGTTGCAGGTGTTATCGGGTATGATCCGATAAAAACATTCAGTCCTGCTTTTTCTGCTGCTGCCAGAAAACCCCAGGCAGTTGCAGTATTCCCGTTGATATTCCTGTAAGTTCCGGGAGCTATCTGGGCAGGCTCGAATCTGTATAACCGGATTAAGGGCTTCAATAGTTTCGGCATAGTAATAACCAGCCCGTAATGCTACTTTATTTGCTTCGGCAATTTCCGGTTTCTGGGCAAATTTCTTCTCGAAAAACTGTTCGGTGTATTTTAATTTCCTGTCAAAAAGCCAGTAAACCATTCCCAGTGCGAACATGTTCTTTGTTCTCAGGACAGATTTTGGATCGAGCCCGTAAGTTTTCAGCGCCTCTTTTACCATTGAACTGATCGGGGCTGCAATTATATTATAAGTTTCAAGCTTCTCTTCGGTATCGGATCACTTATATAACCGGCCTTTTCAATATTTTTTTCGGTGAAATTGTCCTTGTCATAAATAATAGTTCCCCCCTGTTTTACCAATCCGGCATTTGCTTTGATGGCAGCAGGATTCATGGCTACAGTACATCGGCATAATCCCCGGGAGTCTCGATTGCCGAATGTCCGAGATGAACCTGGAATCCTGAAACACCTCCGACAGTGCCCTGAGGAGCCCTGATCTCGGCAGGATAATCGGGAAAGGTTGTCAGATCATTGCCATAGAGTGCTGCAGTATCGGAAAACAGTGTTCCTGTAAGCTGCATCCCGTCACCGGAATCACCCGAAAAACGGATAACCACTTCTTCTTTTGAAACAACTCTTGTATTCTTAGCCATGACAACCTAGTTTTGCTTTAATCTCAGGTTAAAAGGAAATAAATGCTTAATTTATACAAAATTAGCCATAAAAATTCGAAGGAACTATATTATAAGGGAATTGTGTATGATTTTGGTCATAAATAGAAATCATAAACAGAAAGGGGGTGATTTTATGCGATATTATTGCCAGATATCTGCCTTTTTCAGGTTGATATCTCCCTCGAAGAACATTCTGGCAATTTTTTCAAAATAGGTAGTATAATCGGAAATATAAAACTGGTCCTTAACTTTTCCAGAATCGTTCAGAAGATTATTCTTATCAAGCAGATCTCTCAGAAGAACAGAAACAGACTTTCCTGAGTCGATCACTTCAATATTGAAGTTAAATATCTTGCTTATCTGGTTCCTGATTATCGGATAGTGTGTACATCCCAGTATCAATGCCTGGATCTCTTCAAGGGAGGCATCCGAAAGATATGCACGTATGATTGCATTGCTTATATCATCAAAGATAAATCCCTCTTCGATCATCGGAACCAGAAGCGGGGTAGCAAGTGAAACCACTCTTGTCCCCGGTGATTTTATCCTTATCTTATTTTCGTATGTTCCTGAACTGATGGTTCTCTTGGTCCCGATAACACCGACCTTTGAATAATTCCTGGTACACAGATAATCAACCACAGGATCAATAACATCCATGAGTATTGTCCTGGCGCCGTACTCTTCCTTTAAGAGTATCATAGGCTGATGCTGATGCTGTATTACAAGCCACCAGAACCACTTTTGCACCCTGGTCAAGCAGGAACTCCGTGATCTTACGGGAATAGTTTTTAATTGATTCAGCAGATTTATCACCATAAGGAAGATGCGCCGTATCGCCAAAATAAATAAGGCTCTCCCCCGGCAGAACCTGTTTTATGGCCTGTGCTACTGTCAGACCTCCGACTCCTGAATCAAAAAGACCAATTGGCTGCTTTTTCACAATACATTATATTAAAAAAATGACCATCCGGCAAACGGCGGATGGTCATCGATTTTGCTTTATGCTTTATTTAAGCCCCAGCTTCGATTTGGCAAGAGCCAGTATATTGGTGCTCTTTGTTTCATCGAAGTAAAGAAGGGACCCTTTTGCGATATCAAAGACATACAGAAAACCGTTTTCCTTACCGACATCCTTAATGGCTTTGTCAACCTTATTATAAATAGGCTGAAATAATTCAACCTGTTTGTTCTGCAGCTGCTCCTGTGCATTGACCTGAAACTCCTGAATTCTTCTGTTCAGATCAACAAGTTCCTGCTCCTTGGTCTGCTTTACAATATCATGTAGTTCTTGCTTTCCTTATTAAATGCATCGCTTTTATTATTGAGTTCAACCGACATATCTCAAGGTTATTAACCAGTTCCTGGCGGAATTTTTCGAGGTTGGCATTTGCAGTATCAAATTCAGGCAAAGCCCTGATCAGTTCATCGCTGTTGACATGACCGAACTTCAGATTCTGGGCCTGCCCTGCAGATACCATAAAGAGAACAAGAGCTGCTATTCCAATTAATCTTTTCATTATAAACTTGTTTATTAATTTTAAATTATGCAAAAGTAGTTATTTAATTCTTAAAACCTAATTTTTCCAGGACTTGATCACTGATATCGAATTTCGGATTTGCAAAGAGAATATTGCCACCTGAAGCTGAGTCGAAAATCACTGCATAGCTCCCTTCAACAGCAATATCCTTGATAGCCTTAAGTATCTCATCCTGAATAGGTTTAACCAGTTCTTCCCTTTTCTTGAAAAGTTCGCCTTCCATCCCGAAATACTTATTCTGAAGGTCTTTCATCTCCTTCTCCTTGGTGATAATAGCTTCTTCTCTCTTTACTTTCATGTCCTGTGAAAGAAGCGGTGCCTCATTCTGATATGATTTATACATTTGCTCAACCACGGCATACCCATCGGCAACCTCTTTTTCCCATTGTTTTGAGAGATTATCGAGCTGCTCCTGTGCCGTTGTAAATGCAGGAATATTCTTCCTGATATACTCAGTATCGACAAAAGCGTATTTCTGTGCAACAGCCATGGCTGAAGACAGAACCAGTAACCCTATTATAAAACCAATTTTTTTCATGACTTTATTTTTTAAACCTGTTAAAACTGCTGACCTATTACAAAATGAAATTGTGATTTATTTGCGTTATTATACCTTGCAGGATCCGGCACATCATCAAAACCATAGCCCCAGTCTATTCCAAGCAATCCGAACATCGGAAGATTTGCCCTGAGACCTATACCTGCGGATCTGTTCATCCGGAAAGGATTATATTCCTTAAGCTTATTCCATGCTCTTCCCTGATTCAAGAAATGCAAGACCATAAATTGTTGCCTGCTGGTTAAGGGATATCGGGTAGCGTACTTCAAAAGTTATTTTTGAATAGACGTTCCCTGACGGCGCGCCGTTGCGTGCAGTGGGAGTCAGTGATCCGTTGGTATAACCCCTGAGTGCGATTATCTCACGTCCGTAAAAACTGTAACCTGTCATACCATCGCCTCCGACATAGAAGTTTTCAAATGGTGAAGGCCCGATATCCTTGTTATAATGACCAAGATAACCGAATGCAAAGCGTGCACTGAGGATAAGTTTGTCATTCTTTGTGAGGGGAAAATAGTTTTCCGATTTGAATATCCATTTATGGAATTCGATCCATTTGTATTTCTCTTCGTCCGGCAGCATCCGACATATCCTTTCCGCTAATATAAGTATAAGGAGGGGTTGCCTGTAGCGACAGGGTATAAGAGGAACCCTTCCTCGGGTATATAATGTTCGGACCTACAGAAAACCTCTGCAGCTTGGCCATCAGACTTATAAGCGTCGACTCACCATTCTCGAAGAGGAACTGATAATAGCTGTAATTGTTAAGATTATATTTCTGATAGCTTAATTCTCCGTACAGTGAGAAAAAGTCATCCGGCCATTCAAGTCTTCTGCCAAGTCCGATGGATGCACCATCAATTAGCATCGACTGCCGGCCGTCTTCTCCTTTCTTCTTTCCGTTTGTCATCAAGCGACCTGTAGAGGGAAACTGAGAATGAATTAGCCCGTTTGCCACCCAGCCATGGTTCCATAAATGATATTGTATATGACTGGTAAATTCTTCCGTTTGATTGTGCCCTTATGCTGAGCGATTGACCGTCACCTGAGGGATAGGGCCTCCAGTCTTTCAGGTTGAAGAAATTCCGCATCGCAAAATTATTGAACCTTACTCCTATTGTCCCTACCAGCATCCCTGCACCCCAGCCGCCGGATATCTCAAACTGATCGTTGGCCTTTTCTTCAAGCTTATATAAAGGTCAACCGTTCCGTTGATCGGATCGGGCATAGGTGTGGGATTAATCTTTTCAGGATCAAAATGGCCAAGAACACCAAGCTGACGTATTGACCTGAGAATCTAATCCTTGCTGAAGAGATCTCCGGGAAGGGTATAAAGCTCCCGACGTGCCACATGCTCATTGGTTCTGGTATTACCCGCTATGATAACGTTATTTACATAAGCCTGATCACCCTCATATATCCTTACTTCCAGGTCAACTGAATCACCTTCAACCTTTGATTCGACAGGTGTGAGCTGTGAGAACAGGTACCCGTAATCGAGGTAAAGGTTGCTTACAGCATCTTCAGCGCCGCTGAGGCCTTTAAGCCTGTCGAGAATAAGTGACTGGTTATACACCGAACCCTTCTCAACATTAAAAACCTTGTCCAGATCCTCTTTCCTGTAAACACTGTTCCCTACCCAGTCGACATTCCTGAGAAAATACTGATTACCCTCATCAATCCTTATCACAAGCCCCACACGGTCTTCAGATATGTCATACAACGAATCGGAAAGTATAGTGAAATCCTTAAATCCGTTATCATTATAAAAGGTAATGAGTTTTTCCTTATCTTCTTCGTACTTCTCACCAATGTATTTTGACGGTTTGAAGAAATTAATGTTCTTCTGCTTGGTCCCTTTCATCTGCCGGCGAAGCTTCTTATCTTCAAAACTTTCATTCCCGATGAAAGTCATATCACCGATTTTTACCCTCTCTTTTTTATCAATATTGATACTCAGGATAATATTATTGGGCTGATCGGGATCATCCTTCTGGACAAAATCGACTGATGTATTGAAAAATCCCTTTTCAATATAATGGTCCCTTATTATTTTCCTGGTATTTTCAAGGATATATGAAGTTATCTGTGATCCGACAGGCAGATTGATTTTTTCGGTAATATCCTGACTTTCAGATTGTCTTATCCCGTAGAATTTTATTGATGAAATCCGGGGGCGTTCCTGCAGAAGGATATCAAGGAATACTGGTATCTGATTTCATCGACTGCGATAGCTACCCTTACATCCGAAAACAATCCCTGTGACCATAATTTCTGAACTGCATTCTTGATCGGCCTCTCCCGGAATTGTGATTTTCTGCCCCACTCTCAGCCCCGAGAGCCCGACAATTGCATTAATATCAAGGTATCTTACCCCGGATACAGATACACCACCAATTACAAAATCGTCTCATTCTGTATAATCAAAGATCTCCTGTTTCTCCTGGGCATTAATTGACATGTTAACACTGCCAGAACCAGTACCATAAAAATCCAGTTAAGTTCCCTGAATTTCATCCTTTTGTTATTTTTCCAAAATCTGTTCACTCGTTTTTCCAAATCGTCTTTCTCTGTTCTGGAAGTCAACTATTGCATTATAAAGATCTTCCTTACCAAAATCAGGCCAAAGTTTATCCGTGAAATAAAATTCAGTATAAGCCAGTTGCCATAGAAGGAAATTACTTATCCTTAATTCCCCGCTTGTCCTTATCATCAGATCAGGATCGGGAATACCTAAGTTGTAAGTCTTTTTCCAAGCTCATCCTCACTTATTGCTTCGGTTTCAAGCAGTCCTGCCTTTACATCTTCTGCCAGTTTCTTTGCTGCTTCCGTGATTTCCCATCTCGAACTGTAACTCAGTGCCAGAATAAGGGTCAGACCAGTTGAGCCTGAAGTCAGATTGATCGTATCAAACAGCTTTGATCTGACACTGTCGGAAAGTCTATCAAAATCACCAATTGCAGTCAGCCTGATATTGTTCTTTAATAAGATTATCTTTCTCATTATTAAGTGATTGCACCATTAGCTCCATAAGAGCTGACACCTCTTCGTCGGGCCTGCCCCAGTTTTCCGTCGAGAATGCATAAAGAGTAAGATATCCTATGCCGAGCTCCGCTGCAGCCTCAACAACATTCCTCACAGGCTCCACTCCCCTCTGGTGCCCGAAAATCCTTTCATGCCCGTGCTGATGCAGCCCATCTTCCGTTGCCATCCATAATGATGGCAATATGGACGGGCAGTTTATTCTATATTGATCTTATCCTCTCAGCGACATTATCTAACGTTTGCTTTTCCGATCCACATCAGTATATGCCGGACATCCTGCCAGTTTATTATATAATTTCCAGGTAAGTACAATTCCGGCAAATGAATACCAGTCATTATTATGGATCAGTCCATGATCTTCCCGGGCTACCATATCATTTAAGCCGTCAAAGTTATCATAAAAAGTTTTACGAAAGCCATATTCGGCTTCCAGACCCATATTTTTATAAATATTGACCTTGAAACCCGAAGGAAAATGGAATAACCGGTTCAATGGAAGTTGTCACGGTATTAATGAAAACCACACCGGCTCCGGCAGCAATATAAGGTGAAAAATCCCACAGTTTTCCCTGTGTGGTATACGGAAGGAAATTAAATTCAAACTGTGCAGCTAAGTTCTCCGACCGTTCCCGTAAATGAACTGATTCCTGGTAGTCTGGTAAACATTATTAAAGTCAAGATCATTAGCTCTCAGTCCGCCATAAGAAGATATTTCCCCTGATTGCCTGACGCGGGTGGAGATTATACCTGTAAAGGATCCCCGCCGCCGGGAGCGGTGAATACATAATCCTTTCCGGATTAATATCGCCCAAGGTAGGAGGAGACACCGCCGAATATTCCATAATCGGAATTGCGCTGTCCTTCAGCTGAAATAAATAAACTGATAAAACAAGAAGATCCAAGGTATTCGTTTCATTAAAAATGATCCCGCTTATTATTATCTGAATGAGGGCAATCCGTGGGGCCCTGTCTTCAGCTTATAAGTAATTGTAAAGTTCAAAAAATAATAAACGTCATTTGCCTTGGAAAATTGTGAAGTATAACCGTCAAGATAATCAGTAAATGCATATCTGCCCCCAAGCTCGAGTCCAAAATTAAAATTGGGTGAATACACCAGGGTTAGCTCCCACTCCTCCCGGTATGACCAGGTCGAAACCGCTGTCGGGATAACCTTCCAGAGCCTGTTTGGCAACCAGTGCATCATTTCCCTTTACATTATAGGATATTCCTCCGATACCCGCAAAACCATAGAAATCGAGAGATTTTAAGACTGTCCAAATAAACCGGCTCCCTGCGTTTTACAAATAAATAACTGCTTTCAGCCCTGTTCTTGATAAAATAGTATTCGCCAATCAAAGCCGGTTCAAAAATAGTAGTGGAAGCTTCAAAAGGCCTGCTTTCATTTGATCCTCTTTCGTCGGTTGCATGGAAAAGTCCGTAAGTCAGGCTGCCCCTCACGTTAAATTTCCTGCCAAGCCTGTACTTAACGTTTGCATTGATGTCATATCTCGTCTGCAGGTAACTCATGTCCCTGAATCCCAGAAAATTTTTTGTCCGGGAATAACCTCCGATATCGCCGAAGAAAAAGGATGGTCCTGCTCCGGCAGTAAGTTCCCATCTTCTCATTTTCCACAACTGGGCGCTCGAAAACGGGATTGCAAAACAAAAGATCAATAAAATCAAAATGGACCTTTTCATGACGACAGCTTTTTGTTGCAGATACAAATATAGTAATCTAACTTTAATATAGGAATTAAACAGACTAAATTATAGAGAATGTAAATTTAAGATATGAAATTAACTATAGGTCTGAATATTATTAACCGGATAGTGTTGAAAAAACAGAAATATCTCATCTGTTACTTATTTCAGTTCCGTTTATCTGCACCCCACATAAGCCTGTTCCTCAGTGTACTGTAGAAATCCCTTCCTTTCAGCATAACTGTCTTAAGCTTTGGCTTGCACTGGATTATATTTATCTCCTCACTGATCGGGATTTTCCGGAACCTGAAATCACATGTGGCCAGGCACTCCTCCGTCCTGCCTTCCATTACCATCCTCAATTCACTTTTCCCCGAAAGAACTATCGGCCTTATTGTCAGATTATGCGGTGAGATCGGTGAAATAATTATGCTTTCATCTGATGGCGATAAAATCGGCCCCCCGGCACTAAGATTGTATGCTGTGGAGCCTGTTGCCGTTGAAACGATCAGCCCGTCAGCCCAATAGGTGTTAAGGAACACTCCGTTCACATAAACATGAATTATTACCATACTCAGCAATGATTTCTGAATTGTAATCTCATTAAGAGCAGTTGCAGCCTCCTCCCCGAATAATCCGGCCGGCTTCGATACTTCAAGCATTGTCCTTTCAACAATCTCATATTCATCATTACAAAGCTGGTCAACCGAAATCCCTATCTCATCACCGGGAATATTGGCCAGGAATCCCATCCTGCCTGTGTTAACCCCTGCCACAGGGATCCCGAAATCCTTCACTTTAAGAGCAGTTTCAAGAAATGTACCATCCCCGCCCACACTCATTATCATATCGGGAAGACCGGGCCTCGACTCAAGATCGGTAAAGGGTTTAATGATATCTTCACCGGAGTTAACCCTTATATCTCCGGGATTCTGGTAAATGCTTATTTCAATCCCGCGCCTGCAAAATTCACTCACAAGCTTCTGAACCCCATCCCTTGTCCTGGTATTATTGTCCTTACTGTATATAGCAATCCTTTTCAGCATGATTCTTACATATTCAGATATTTCATCAGAAGGTCAAACCGCTCCGAATAAAAGCGGTCAAGAGAATCGTTCGTGGTAATCCAGGTCTTGACATCATAATTATATCTTTCGAATGTCCGGATAACCGACAAGCAGATCAGTTGCATTGACTTTCAGGGTGACCTCCAGCCTGGTGGAATCGGCAGGTGAGGTAATATACATGCTTAATACCTTTATATTATTGCTTTCGATGATCTGGGCAATCTGGGAAAGCGAATAGTCCCTTTCAATCATTTCCAGAACAATGATCCCTCCGGGCTGATCCATTGAGGAAATTCCCGCTATATGCCTGATCAGATCACTTGTGGTGATCACTCCCATATAGTGGTTGCTGTCATCCAGCACCGGAACAACTGTAAGCTTCAGCCTTGCAGCAAGTCCAATCACTTCAAACAGGTGCTGATCATCCCTGGCATAAGGCTTTAATAACGTAAGTTCATGATTACCAATTGGCTCCTCTGGCTGGTTCATGTCATAAATATCAGTGTCGGAGATAAGTCCCAGAAAATCCAGGTTATTTACGATCGGCAGATGGGATATCCTGAATATCTCCATCCAGTTTAAAGCTGTCTGCCCGGTATCAGACGTTTTAAGCGACGGAATGATATCAGATATCAGATCAAGAGCGACCATGATCGGTTAATTTTTGTGTAAAGTAATGAAAAAAAAGCCAGTTGTATTACTTTTGACATGCGCAATATCATATACGTAACAAGCCACAAATTTATTTTATGACAAAGCTGAGTGTGAATATAAATAAGATTGCTACCATACGGAATGCAAGAGGAGGAAATATCCCGAATGTTGTAAACGCAGCCATCAACTGCCAGCTTTATGGCGCCGATGGAATAACTGTGCATCCCCGGCCCGATGAAAGGCATATCAGATACAGGGATGTGATTGAAATAAGGCCGATAATAAAAACCGAATTCAATATCGAAGGAAATCCTACAGACAGCTTTATTAACCTTGTTCTCTCCGTTAAACCCGACCAGGTAACCCTTGTTCCCGACAGGCACGATGCCATAACCTCAAATGCCGGCTGGGATACCCTGAGAAACAGGGGATTCCTGACCGATGTTGTAAGTGCATTCAGAAGAGAAGGGATAAGAACATCATTGTTTATCGATACCAATCCCGTTAATATAGAAAATGCTGTCGTTACAGGAACCGACAGGATAGAGCTCTATACCGAACCTTATGCCTCCGGATTTGCAGAAAATGCAGCTGAGGCAGTCACGACCTTTCGTTCTGGCAGCAGAGCTTGCAAGAGAGGCCGGACTTGGCGTCAATGCCGGGCATGACCTGAATCTTGATAACCTGAATTACCTTCATAAGAACATCCCATGGATCCAGGAGGTTTCAATAGGCCATGCTCTCATTTCCGATGCTCTCTATCTTGGCCTTGAGAATACTATCCAGATGTACAAAAGGCAACTGGCAGACTGAAAGACCGGATGAAATTGTTTTACAGGAAATACGGTGAAGGCCCGCCCCTTATGATCCTTCATGGTCTTTACGGATCATCGGATAACTGGGTAACAATTGCCAAAGCTGTCAGCAGGAAATTTACGGTATACCTTCCGGATCTGAGGAACCACGGACTGTCACCCCACAGCGATATGCATGATTATGACGCTCTCAGTACCGATATCTATGAACTTGCCGGGGAGCTTGGACTGGAGAAATTCTTTCTGGCAGGTCACAGTATGGGCGGCAAGGCTGCTGCATTCTTTGCTGTCAGATGGCCCGGGAAAACCCAGGGCCTTGTAATAGCCGATATATCTCCTTTTGCCGCCGCTGAAATAAGAACTCCGGAATATTATCAGCATCATTTCAATTCTTAAAACAATCATCGATACTGATATCTCAGCAGCCGCATCCCGGAGTGAGGTTGAAATACTCCTGAGGGAAAAGATCACTTCCGCAAGAACCAGGGGGATGATAATGAAAAATCTTCAGCGGATGCCGGATAATAAATTCGCCTGGAAGATCAATGCCCCTGCCCTGTTAAAGAACCTTGACAAAATAATGAGCGGATTACCAAGACCAGCGGTAAATTATACTGTGGTCACCGGGTTCCCGGTATTATTCCTGAAAGGTGAAAACTCAGGGTATTTACCCGACAGCGACCGGGGCGATATCCTTAAAGATTTTTCCGGCAGCGGAGATTCAGATAATCAGGAATGCCGGACACTGGATCCATTCGGATAATCCTGAAGCCGTGATAAAAGCACTCATTGACTTTGGGGATCACTGAGGATTGTACAGGGTGCAGGGTGTAGAGTGCGGGGGGCGGGGTGTAGGGTGCAGAGCATAGCGGCCACCCTGAGGAATTTTGCGTATAAAAGTTTCCCCTCCTTTTTTTAAGGAGGGGTGGCCAGACCACAAAATCATCTAACGTGCAGAAATATAAATGGTCTGGCCGGGGTGGTTTGATCATTTTATTTATTACTTTTATTTTAATGGATAAAAATCACCTCTACAACCGAAAAAGTCTCAAACCTCTCAGATCATATCTGAGAAATAAGTCCACTTCTGCTGAATCTGTTTTATGGAATCAATTAAAGTCAAAGAATCTTGAAGGAAGAAAATTCAGAAGACAGCAAAGTATCGGTAATTATATCGTTGATTTCTATTGTCCGTCAGAAAAGCTGATAATTGAGCTTGATGGAGATCCTCATGGCGATTCAATACAGATTCAGAAAGATATGGCCAGGGACAAATATCTTGAAGCCTTGGGATTCACTGTGCTCAGGTTTGAGAACAGGTTTGTGTTTCAGGAACCTGATATTGTTCTTGATGAGATAAGGAAGGTTTTTCGAAAATGATTAAGTTCGAATAAATAAATCAACCACCCCGGCCGGGAAAGCAGAAAAGTAATCATTTCAAAATCACAAATCCCGGCCACCCCTCCTTTAAAAGGAGGGGAAACTTATTCAGTTATATACCAGATAATTACAGTAATTTTCGCTATTATAATACTCATTAAGTTGACGTTTATAGGGTGCATGGATCAGGGTTTATTCAGATGCTTTTCGAGAAGGGAAATTATCACTCCGATACCAACTTCATTCTCACCTCCTCCGGGGATAATGATATCAGCATATCGTTTTGAGGGCTCAATAAACTGAAGATGGGATGGTTTTACTGTGTCGTGATACCTCTGCAGTACCATCTGTACCGACCTGCCGCGTTCGACAATATCCCGCTGGATAACCCTGCCCAGCCTGTCATCGGCGTCTGCATCCACATAAACCTTGATATCCAGCATATTACGAAGATCGGGATCAGTGAGTATCAGAATACCCTCAACCAGGATAACCTTTGCAGGTTTCACGGTAATTGTTTCTTCCGATCTAAGGCATGTCAGATAGGAATAAACCGGCATCTCAATATTATGGCCTTGTCTGAGCTCATTAAGATGTGTGACCAGAAGAGTGAATTCCAGGGAATCGGGATGGTCGAAATTGATCTTTTGCCTCTCTTCAGCGGGGAATATGCCTGTTATCCTTATAATAGGCATCCTGCGGGTATCACGATAACCTCTCCGTTTGGGAATTCCTTAATTAATTTATTGACAACGGTCGTTTTTCCTGAACCGGTACCTCCTGCTATTCCAACAATAAGCATTTATTCGTAAATTTGTGACGCAAAAACAAGACAAAAGTAAAAAAAAGTGCCTAAAGTGCCTAAAGCTTCATAAAGTTCATAAAGTTCATAAAGTTATAGTCCATGGTTCCGGAACACTTTTAACTTTAGGCACTTTAGTTCACTTTAGGCACTTTATGAACTTTCGACACTATTAAACTCAAAACATAATGTCGGAACTCTATCCTCTTAAATTTGAACCTATATTAAAAGAGACAATCTGGGGAGGGACCTCACTGGTAAACCGTTATAACAAAAATGCCAATCCTGACCTGAAGTATGGCGAAAGCTGGGAATTATCTGCTGTTTCGGGAAATCTTTCAGTTGTCAGCAATGGTTTTCTTGCAGGGAACAATATTGAAGAATGATAGAGGTTTATATGGGGGATATTACAGGTGATGCGGTATATGACAAATATGGAAATGAATTCCCGCTTCTCATAAAGACTAATTGAAGCAAAAACAGACCTTTCAATACAGGTCCATCCGGGAAATGAACTGGCAAAAAAGAGGCATAATGCTTATGGCAAGACCGAGATGTGGTACATACTTGAGAGCGACAAGGATGCAAAAATATATTCCGGTTTCAGGGAGCCTGTCACAAAGGAGATTTATCTCAAATCGGTTGAAAGCGGAGAGCTTGCCAGGCTGCTGAATGCCGATAATGCTGCACCGGGTGATGTATTCTTCACCCCATCAGGAAGGATCCATGCTATAGGTGCAGGCAATTTACTTGTTGAAATCCAGCAGACTTCTGATATAACATACAGGATATTTGACTGGAACAGAAACGGGCCCGATGGTAAACCACGGGAACTTGCATACAGATCTTGCTGTCGACGCAATCGATTATAATGCAGCAGGCAGCAATAAGATCACAAAGATACCTGCTCTGAATAAAACCGAGAACCTTGTGAAATGCGAATTCTTCATAACCAATATTATTAATTTCAACGAGCGTGATAAGTAAAGATTACAACCTGATTGATTCATTTGTGATATATATCTGCACAGAAGGTGAATTCCTGATCCGCTGGGACGGCAATTCGGAACCTGTGATAAGGGGTGAGACTGTATTGCTCCCTGCGATGATAAAGGAAGTTGTTCTGGAGCCATCCCCAAGGGCCACTTTACTTGAGATATTCATTTCAGAAGAATCTGATTCATACAAAATAAATTAATCCATGACAATGAAAGTATTTTCAAATTTGTCTGTTACTGTAATAATGATCCTGATAATTGCAGCATGTACCGGGAGAGGCTCCGGCAATAAAACAACCGGGAATGATACTATTACTGTCCCTGATACCGGATATACTGGTATTAAACAATATATGAGCGGAAATCTGATAATTAAAGAGATAACATTCAAAAACGGGGTAAGGGAAGGGTTAATGAAGTCTTTCTATGCCGGAGGACAGGTTTACCAGACTTTCTGGTATGAGAACGGAATGAGGGAGGATTCGGGAAGGTATTATTATACGGAGGGACAGCTTTTCAGAACTACTCCCTATAAGCATGATACAATCGATGGAATCCAGAAACAGTATTACAGATCCGGTAAGGTAAAGGCTAAGATTGGATATAGCAAAGGATTACGCACTCCTTACCTTGAAGAATTTACCTCCGACGGCAAACTGGTAAAGGGATACCCTGAAATAACGAAGTCACATAAATGACGAATACAAATCAAAAGGAAGATACAGGATCTCACTTGGATTATCGGATAAGAGCACGAAGGTAAAATTTTTCCAGGGGGAATTTACAGATAACCGTTTCGACACCGCTTCTGTAAAAGCAGCTTAATACAGTTGATGGAATAGCGCGGATCGACCTCAGGAAAACTGGAACACCCGTGAAAAACTATGTTGGTGTTATCGGAGCGTTATACTTACTCCTTTCGGCAACAGGCACCTGGCATATAAAAGGATTGATCTGCCCGTATAATGATCTCAAATAACTGACGGATATGATAATCCGATACAGCCCAATATATAAAAAGCAGCACAAATTTAAGCCAGTGCCCCGACGGCCAATCTGCCTGAATTAGCATTCATAGGACGATCGAATGTTGGCAAATCATCTCTTATCAATATGCTGACGGGATTCCGGAAACTTGCAAAAACATCAGGCGAATCCGGGAAAAACCAGGACAATAAATCATTTTCTCATCAACGATAACTGGTATCTGGTTGATCTTCCAGGTTATGGCTATGCAAAGGTAGCGATAAAGCAGAGAGAACAATGGACAAAAGCTTCGAGGAGAATATATAATGAAGAGAGAGAACCTTCTCTGCCTCTTTGTTCTTGTAGATCCGCGGCATAAACCCCAGAAATCTGATATAGAGTTCATGGAGTTCCTCGGAATGAGCCAGATCCCGTTCGCCAGGGTATTTACAAAAAGCGATAAGATGAGCCGTGACAGTCTTGCCAGATCAGTCCGGGAATATAATGCTATAATGCTTGATGAACTGGGAAACACTTCCGGTGACTTTCATTACTTCAACTGTAACAAAGGCAGGCAGAATGGACATTCTGGACTTCATTGAAGAATCTATGAACAATTTTTCAAAACAGGAATGATTTTATCAGGAATAATTAATTTTGCATGCAATTATCCTAATAAATAATCAACACAACAGAAATGTACGGTTATGCGCCGATGAAACTATTTTCCTGCAGGTCATCACGTCATCTTGCAGAAAAGATAGCCGGGGAACTCGGAGTTGAGCTTGGAAAAAGTTCAGTAACAGATTTCAGTGACGGGGAATTCCAGCCATGTTTTGATGAGTCAGTAAGGGGCGATATGGTTTTTATTGTTCAGTCCACAAATCCTCCTGCCGATAACCTCTTTGAACTTCTGCTGATGATCGATGCAGCCAAAAGAGCATCGGCGTACAAAGTAATTGCGGTGATTCCATACTATGGATTTGCCCGTCAGGACAGGAAGGACCGTCCAGAGTATCAATAGGATCGAAGCTTTCTGCCGATCTTCTTAGCGCTGCCGGAGTAGACAGGGTGATAACTATGGATCTGCATGCCGACCAGATACAGGGATTTTTCAATGTCCCCGTCGACCACCTGTTCGGTTCGGCAATATTCGCTCCATACATTCAGAATCTTAAGCTCGACAACCTTGCGGTTTCAGCTCCCGATATGGGAGGCTCCAAAAGGGCAAATGCTTACTCCCGCCATCTGCAATCGGAAATGGTACTCTGCTATAAACTCCGGAAAAAACCGAATATAATCGAGGAAATGTCGGTAATCGGCGAAGTGGAAGGAAGAAATATTGTGATAATCGACGATCTCGTGGATACTGCCGGTACAATAGTCCTGGCAGCAAATATGATGAAGGACAGAGGTGCAAAAAGCATCAGAGCTTTCTGCACCCACCCGATACTTTCAGGAAATGCGGTGGAAAGAATAAATAATTCGGCAATCGAAGAACTTGTCGTTACCGATTCAGTGCCTGTAACAATGCCAATTCCGAAAAGATAAAAGTGCTTTCAATAGCCGGAATATTCGCCAATACAATCCGTGCCGTAAATACAAATCAGTCTATAAGCAATCATTTTGTATTCTGATTACTTTGTCATATATTTGCACTCCGATTTTTAAAAGTGTCAAACGTGTAATGGGAAGTTGCAATGAATGTAACTTTGAGTAGCACAATAACAAAAGAACAAATGAAGACTATAGAGATTAAAGGATCTTTCAGGAATGAGGTTGGAAAGAAATCCACCAGAGAGATCAGAAAACCGGTAATGTACCCTGCATTATTTACGGAAAAGAAAATAACATCAATTTCATTACCCAGGAAAACAGCTTCAGAAATCTTGTTTATACACATGAAGCTCATCTGGTAAATCTTGATATTGAAGGAAAGGTTTATAAAGCCGTCTTGCACGATATGCAATTTCACCCTGTTACGGATAAGATATTACATGCCGACTTTGTCCAGATATTCGATAACAAGCCTATAACAATGGATGTTCCTGTTGTAATAACAGGTGATCAGCCGGAGTAAAGGCAGGAGGAAAACTTAGCGTAAAAAAAGAACTCTCAAAATAAAAGGACTGGCAGATAATCTCCCTGATCATCTGGAAGTCGATGTGACTGAACTGAAGATACATCATTCTGTTAAGGTAGGAGACCTTGCTTTCGATAAAATAGAACTGCTTGATCCGAAGATTGCCACAATCGTAACAGTCTCCACCTCAAGTGTTGCCGTGAAGACAGATGAAGAACTGGCTGCTGAAGCTGCAGCAGCCACTGCCGTAGAAGGCGCTGAAGCTGCTGCAGCAACGCCTGCTGACGAGAAAGGTAAAGACAAAGAGAAGGGCAAGGAGAAAGAGAAAAAAGCTTAATTCACTTTATCAATAAACAGGCATCTTGAAATATCTGATAGCTGGCCTGGGAAACATAGGTGATGAATATGCCGGCACACGGCATAACATCGGTTTCATGGTATTGGATGCTATGGCAATGGCATCCAATTCTTCTTTTACCGATAAACGTTACGGTCATATATGCTCCGTGAAATTCAAAGGAAGGGAATTCATCCTGCTCAAACCTTCAACTTACATGAATCTCAGCGGAAATGCAGTAAGATACTGGCTGAATAAGGAAAAGATAGAAACCAGATAAGCTGCTTGTTATTGTTGATGACATTGCCCTTCCTCTGGGAAGCATAAGAATGAGACCAAAAGGAAGTGATGGCGGACATAACGGACTGGCACATATCAGCTCGGTACTTGGAACAGATCAGTATACCAGGATCAGGATGGGTATCGGAAATGGCTTCCACAGAGGCTCCCAGGTGAAATTTGTCCTCGGCACTGGAGCCCTGAAGAAAAGAAGTTCCTCGAAGAAAGGATAGAACTGGTGATCGAAATGATAAGATCATTCGGAACAGTCGGTACCGAACTCACAATGACCACCTTTCAATAAAGCAGGAAAGATCACCAGCCGAAAAGGATAAAAAGGAAAATAACAAGGGAGACAAGCTGCCCTGAGTAAAAATATCACATTCATGACAGAAAACAAGCCCGTCAGAATAGATAAGTTCCTGTGGGCAGTAAGATTATTCAGGACAAGAACCCTTGCTGCCAGCGCCTGCAAAATGGGACGGATCCTCATAAACGGCAACAATATCAAACCATCCGCAAAACCTGGATGGCGAAGAAATACTTACTGTCCGCAAACCTCCGGTAACATATACATTACAAAATTAAAGAGTCTTACCGATAATCGTGTCGGGTGCAAAACTCGTCTGTAATTTCCTCGAAGATATCACTCCTGAAGAAGAAAAACTCAAGCTCGATTTAAGTCAGTCAGCTCCCGTCGGTCACAGGAAAAAAGGAACCGGCCGTCCTACCAAAAAGGAGAGAAGGATAATTGACGGATGGAAAGATGTCTTTTTTTTTAACTTGCACTTATTCATTATCCGTTTTCTTTTTGAATTTAATAAGCAGGTGACATATCTTTTACATCAGGGATGGGAAGGGAAAATATAGAGCAATATTCCAGAGGGTATGCATTACTGAAGGCTTTTGCAGGATTCTGGCATAATAACTTCTTTTACAGAAGGGTGATAGTTTTCGGTCGTGAAAATATCAACCCGGATGACCACCTTATTTTTGCCCCTAACCATCAGAATGCACTGATGGATGCACTTGCAGTCCTGTTCACACATAAAGGCCAGCCGGTATTTCTGGCAAGAGCCGATATCTTCAAAAGGAAAGCTATCGCTTCGATCCTCTATTTTCTGAAGATTTTGCCGGTTTACAGGATAAGGGACGGATTCAGTACCCTCAAGGGTAACGATGAAATTTTTGATAAAACAGTCGATGTGCTCCGCAACAAAAAGGGTCTGGTAATACTTCCCGAAGGTGATCATGCAGGCTTACAGGAGACTCAGGCAACTAAAGAAAGGAATCTGCAGGGTTGCCTTTCATGCCGATGAAGCTTCCGGGTTCGAAATGAAAATTAAAATTATCCCTGTGGGTCTGGAATTTACCAACTACCAGAGATACAGACAGGTACTTACCGTAGTTTATGGAAAGCCCGTTGAAATGGCTGATTATCATGAGCTCTACAGGAAATCACCGGAAATAGCCCTTAATGAACTCAGAAACAGGCTCGCCCGTGAAATAAAAATGCTTATGGTCCATATAGAATCAGAAGATGACTATGAGGCAATAGATGAGCTCAGGAGCCTGGTGAACGGCCAGTACAGCGACGATGTGAAATTCCCGAAACTATTCCGGGACAGGATATTGATTGATAAGCTCAACCGCCTTAAAGGTGTTAACTCAGAACTCCATAAGAAAATATGCTCACTTACCCTGAAAGTAGAACAGAAAGCCAGAGAATTAAAAACCGATTACCTTCTTCTCAATAAGAAAAAACATCCTGCCGGATTACTTGTCCTGGGGGTATTGGGATTATTAATCACATTCCCTCTCTTTATGTATGGAAATATTTTCACCCTTACATTCCTGGGAATTCCAAACACACAGATCCCAAAAATCCGCGATCTGCAATTCCATTCATCAATCAGGTACGGCATTTCGCTTGTACTTGCCCTTGTTTTCACTCCGGTATTACTGGCAACCTGCCTGTTTATCTTTAAACCCTGGTGGCTTGCAATCACTATTTTCCTTGCATTGCCCCTTTCGGGCCTCTTTGCTGTAAATTACGGTTTGTACCTGAAACGCATTATCGGAGGATTCAGAATAAGGAAATACCTGAAGAATAAGAATTATGATTACCATGATCTTAAGGCAAATCATGATGAATTAATAAACCTTGTCAGTAAATTAAAATGATGGGAAATAACCAGATCTTCTCAGGTAAAACTGCATGGATAACCGGTGCTTCATCAGGAATAGGCGAAGCCCTTGTTTATGCATTTATAAGAAGGGGAGCCAGCCTTATCATATCATCAAATGATATATGCCGGACTTGAAAGAGTAAAATCTGCCTGCAGGGAAAGATCCTCCGAAATAATACTGGCGCCTTTCGATCTTGCAGATACATCAGACATCAGATATGCTTGTTGACACATCACATCGGTAAAACAGGCAGGATAGACTATCTTTTAAATATCGGAGGGATAAGCCAGAGAGCTTCAGTTGAAGATACTCCGCTGTGGCTCGACAGGAAAATATTTGAGATCAACTATTTCGGAACAATTGCGACTTACAAAAGCCATTCTGCCTTACATGATCCGTCAGAAATCAGGGCACATTTTCGCAACAAGCAGCATATCAGGACGATTCGGATTTCCATTGCGTTCTGCATATTCAGCTTCCAAACAGGCCTTGCATGGTTTTTTTGAAACTCTGTATCTTGAGAACAAGACATAATAATATCAGAACTTCGGTAATAATCCCGGGAAGGGTGAGGACAGACATCTCATTCCATGCCCTTGACCGCGAGGGAAAAGAGCACGGGAAAATGGATGAAGGGCAGGTCAAAAGGCATAACTCCCGCAAAAGCCGCAGATACAATTATAATCAGAGGGATAAGAAAGAAATAAAAGAGAGATCCTTGTTGGAGGAAGCGAACTTACAATGCTGTATATAAGAAGGTTATGGCCATGGCTCTTTTTCAGGATCGGGGATAGGATCAAATCGACATAAATAATACCAAATAATATGAATGGATATAAAATAATTGGTATCCAGCAGATAGGTATTGGAGTAGTAAACCTTGAAGAAGCCTGGAACTGGTATATCGACAGGTTCGGAATGGATTGCAGGATCTTTGAAGAGGAAGCTGAAGCCAAACTGATGTTGCCCTATACAGGAAACCAGCCGAGGAAAAGGCATGCCGTACTCGCTGTAAACCTTCAGGGCGGCAGCGGATTTGAGATCTGGCAGTACAAAGGACGTGAGCCCCTGATGAAAAAAGAGGAAATATACTGGGGGATACCGGAATTCTTGTTTGTAAGATGAAAGCGAAGAATATCGGCGCTGCTTACTCCTTTCTTAAAGGAAAAGGATCGTTGCTCCTTAATGAACCTTCAGATGATCCTGCGGGTAATAAGACATTTTTTATGAAGGATCCTTTCGGAAATCTGTTCCAGCTGACAGAAGGAGAGGACTGGTTCATGAATGAAGGAAAGATCACCGGAGGTCCGTCCGGAGCCATCATCGGTGTTACAGACATTGAGAAAGCCAGAACTCTCTATTCAGATATCCTTGGTTATAACGAAGTTGTTTATGACGTTACAGGTATATTTCCCTGATCTTGCAGGCTTACCGGGAGGAAATGACAGGATCAGGACGAATACTTCTTAAAAGTCAAAACCTTTCTCCGGTCCTTTCAGCAGGATGTTCGGCCAGAGCATGATGGAACTGATAAGCAACCCCGGATAATCCCGGCAGTAAAACATATGAAGGCCGCCTATGGGGTGATCCGGGATTTATTCATCTTTGCTTCGATATTATCGGGATGGACGACCTGAAAAAAAGATGTGCTGAAAAAGGATTCCCGTTTACAGTCGACAGCAAAGCAAGTCACCAGGGGAACAGTTTTGATATGGGTGAGGCAGCCGGACATTTCTCATACATCGAAGATCCGGATGGCACCCTCGTTGAATTTGTTGAAACTCACAAGATGCCGGTACTGAAAAAATTCGGCTGGTATATGGATCTCAGGAAACGTAAACCGGAACCTCTCCCCGACTGGATACTAAAGATGCTCAGGTTCTCGAGGGTAAGGGGGAAGAAGTGAGGAGTGAGATGAGGTGAGAGGGAAATGAGGGGGAAGAGTTGAGGGGGAGAAAAGGATAGGGGGAGATGAGGTGAGGGGGGGGTGAAGAGCATAGCCGTCAACTTAAGAAATATTTTAATAATGAAAACTACTGTAATTATCTGGTTTATTACCAAATAAGTTTCCCCTCCTTTTTTTAAGGAGGGGTGGCCAGACCACCAAATCAGCTAATGTGCAGAAATATAAATGCTCTGGCCGGGGTGGTTTATTTAATTCTGAGGAATAAGTTCATTTTGCTAAGTCCGTTTTAACCACCCCGGCCGGGAAAGGACAATTGTAAACATATCAAAATTAGTAATCCCGGCCACCCCTCCTAAAAAAGGAGGGTGAAACTTTTGTCCACAAAACTTCGTTAGGTTGACTGCTATGGGGCTAGGGGTGGGTAAAAAAGGCTCTGAGCCTATATTCCCGCAATTTCCTGAACATTCCTGAAGACCCGCATAATATTACCTCCCCATATCTTTCCGATATCTTCCTTTGAATAACCGCGACGCAACAATTCGAATGTTATATTCTTCATCTCTGCTACAGATCTGCATCCGTCAACACCTCCTCCTCCGTCGAAATCGGTACCGATACCCACATGATCCACTCCTATTACCTGAACAACATGGTCAATATGGTCAACCACATCAGCAACCGTTGCCAGTTTTCTGTACTTGTTATTGATTGCCCTGCGTTCCTCCCGGTATAATTTTTTCTGGTCATCTGTTAAATCAGTCAAACCATCATACTTTGTTTTCAGCTCTTCAAGCTTTGCATCCAGTTCCGGATTAGGTTCGGGTGTTTTATATAGCTGCTCAGAATGCAGATCTGTATGACTCCGCCATTTGTTTTGAGGGCATGAAGCATATCATCAGTAAGGTTACGCGGGCTTGAACATAATGCCCTCGAAGAGGAGTGAGAAGCAATTACCGGAGCTTTGGATAGTTTGATTACATCATAGAATGCCTTATCAGAAATATGTGATACATCTACCATCATCCCGATACGGTTCATTTCCTTTAGTACTTCTTCTCCAAAATCGGAGAGTCCTCCATGCTCGACCCCATTTGGATCAGTTGAAGAGTCGCATATATCATTATTACTTGAATGACAAAGTGTTATATATCTTGCTCCCAGATCATAATACTCTTTGACCCTGGTAATATCCCTTCCTATGGGATATCCATTCTCAAGTCCGATAAATGCAGCTATTTTCCTGTTTTTCTTTAACCTGTATGCATCGTCCGGTGATACCGCCAGTTCCGCACATCGTGGAATTGCTGCTGACATTTTTATGGATCGCATCGAATATTTCAAGCGCCTGCCGGTGAACATTGTTGTATGCCGTATCATTTCTGGGGCCCTGACCAATGAAAACTGCAAAAAATTCTGCATCGAGCCCGCCTTCAACCATTCTTGGGAAATCGACGCATCCCTCTTCGTGTCTGACACCAAGATCGAATCCGTTACTGACAAGACTCATCGGAGTGTCACAGTGAGTATCGACAGTCAGAAAATCTTCATGGATTTTGTCTGCCTTGCGTGCAAGTTTTTCTTCAGTGCTGCTGCAGGCTGATACTATTAACAGTACAACCAGAACGACCGTTAATTTCCTCATAAATACCGCGGTTATATTAAATGCAAGATAATAAAATCAATTACCGTGAATTTATAAAAAAAGTTAATTAACACTAATTAACATTCGCAACAATCTGGCCTTCCACAGGATAAAAAAGCCCCTGGTTATAAAGCCAGGGGCAGCCATGAAAAGAATGAAAAATTGCTTTTTGGACAGTAAAAAGCTTTAGTTTTCAAAATGTAAAAATATATCAATTGAGGATATAAACAACTATCTTAAGGCGTTTTTCTTACAATCAATGAAATTCAGAAACAATAAATATACATTGACTGCACTCTCTTTTACCGGAGGGATCCTGTCAGCCCTGGCCTGGACCAGCTGGTGCCCGGGGTTCATTTTACTTATTTGCTTTTGTTCCTTACTTCCTCATCGGACACCACCTGTACCTCAATCAACGGAAATACAGTATCACCGCGTACTTTACTTGCATCCTTCCCGGATTTGTTATATTCTGCATAATTTCACTTGCATGGGTAAGAGCAGCCAACATCCGGCCGCCATTGCAGTAATCATGGAGATGTCATTCCTGATGTCATTTATCTTATGGCTGGCCCATATTGTAAGGGTAAAGGCAGGTAATATTGCCGGAATAACCGCATTATTATCTTTCTGGCTTGCATTTGAATACCTGTCACATCATTCGGTATATTTATCGCCCTGGGTAAACCTTGGTAACGGACTTTCGAAAGATATCCTCTTTATCCAATGGTATGAAGTAACAGGTGTGGCCGGAGGAACACTCTGGATACTCTATATCAAACATGTTCCTTACACTTTTCCTGATATCACTTTCAGAAAAAAAGCAGAAAAAAGAATTTACCTGATTATCTGGCTGGCAATCATTACAATACCTCCTGCACTATCGGTATTAAGATTTTACACAATTGATCAGCCGGAATCCCAGTCAGGCTGAAGTTGTGATAGTTCAACCCAATATTGATCCCTTCACAGAAAAATATACAATACCTTTTAAGAAGCAGCTAAATACAGGCTCTTGAAATGGCCGGTAAATCTGTTACGGAAAAAACCGGCTGGCTGCTGTTACCTGAAACAATGGTCGATGATCCTGTTGATGAAGATAACCCCGGCACCAACGAGTACCTGACAATACTCAGGGAGTTTGCCGGAAATTATCCCGGTCTGAATATCGTTTCCGGACTGGTCAGCTTCCGTGCTTATCCTCATGTCAGATGAGCCCCCGACAAAATCCGCGAGAATAATTGATGATTCGGGAATTTACTATGATCACTTCAATTCGGCATTCAGAATTGATACAGGTATATAATCCCGGATATTTATCATAAATCAAAGCTCGTACCGGGTATCGAAATGCAGTTCTCTGCCGGTATCCGGAAGCTTGCCGAAAAAATTCTCCCCGATATGGGCGGAACAATATGGGGCTACGGGATACAGGAGAACAGAGACTGTTTTACGCATTCGGTAACCGGACAGGTTATTGCCCCGGTTATTTGTTATGAATCGGTATTCGGTAATTTTGTTGCAGGGTATGTAAGAAACGGAGCTGAAGCCCTGTTCATCATTACAAATGATGGCTGGTGGAAAAATACAAATGGGTACCTGCATCATTTGTCTTATGCATCACTCAGGGCGATTGAAACCAGAAGGCCGGTAGCAAGATGTGCGAATACAGGGATTTCCTGCCTCATCGATATAAGGGGAAAAAGGACAATTGAAACTGAATGGCTGACCGGAGATCTCCTGAAAGGGACCATAAGATCTGGAAAAGGCGAAACGTTTTATGTCCGTTACGGAGATTACATTTCAATTGCAGCTTCTGTCCTCAGCGTATTGATTCTGATTTATTCTCTTTTTACTGCATCAGCCGGGCAAAGGACCGGCAACGGAAAAAAGAAATAAAATACGTCTTATAATATGTATTATAATACGTTTTTTAATACGTAGATAATTACTTTCGGGCGTTAAACAGACTCACTCCCTCATCGAGCCATTTTTTGTATTCTTCGACATTAAGATTTGTCGGCATCGGTTCATTCAGAGGGTTACCTTCGTGATCAGTGATTACATAAAGTGGCATGGCATTGGTCCTGAACTTTGAAATTTCAAGATCCTCATTGATCTTCCCGATCGTCTTTTTGGTCTTCCCGTCTGTTTCCGAGATGACCCACTCATTTTCCGGAAGCTGTGTTCTGTCATCAAGATAAAGTGCTATTATCACAAAATTTTCTTTCAGACGCTTAAGAACTTCAGGATCGGACCACACTCTTGCCTCCATCAGCTTGCAGTTCGCACATGCATGTCCCTTGAAGTCGAGCAGTGCCGGCTTTCCCTGTTCCCTTGCACATTCAAGGCCCTGCTTGTAATCATAATAGCCAGTCAGACCAAGAGGCATTCTTAATTTGTCACCATATTTTGGCTCTGAGCAAAGCTGGCTTGAAGTAAGCGGATTGAAGGACGGAAATCCCGGACTTTGCACTGCACCCGAAGTGGTGGTGGTTACCGTCCTGCTATACCAGGAGGTTTCCTGGGCAGGGAGAAGAGCTGTTACTCCTTTGAGAGGAGCTCCGAAAAGACCAGGGATCAGGTAGACAACAAAAGTAAAAACTGCTATACCCAGGAAAAACCTGAATATTCCGATATGTGTAAGTTCGCTGTCGTGAACGAATCTGATCTTCCCCAGAAGGTAAAATCCCAGCAATGAAAAAAGAACTATCCAGATTGTCAGGAAGAGATCCCTGGATATCAGTCCGAGTGAATAGACACTATCCACTGTCGAGAGAAATTTTAGACTGAAGGCCAGCATAATAAATCCAAGAACAACCTTTACTGAATTTAGCCATCCGCCTGATTTTGGCAATTTGTTAAGAATGGAGGGGAAGAGGGCAAAAAGGGTGAAAGGGAGAGCAAATGCAACTCCGAAGCCAAACATGCCGATCGCCGGTCTCATCACATCTCCGGTAGCAGCTTCGACGAGAAGAGCCCCCACAATCGGACCTGTACAGGAGAATGATACTATAACTGTTGTAAGCCCCATAAAGAAGGCAGCAAGTACCCCTCCTTTGTCAACTCTGGCATCAGCGCCCGAGACGAGCTTATTTGGAAGAATAATTTCGAATGCTCCGAGGAAGGATATTGCAAATACAAGAAACAGAGCAAAGAACAGTACATTCGGTATCCAATGAGTGCTCAGCGCATTGGCGAATCCCGCACCTGCGCTTGTAAGAGATACAATCAGCCCAAGTGCCGTATAAATAAATATTATTGAAATCCCGAAAATAATTGCATTAAGTGTGGTTCTGCCTTTATTTTCCGAATCCCTTGAAAAAAATGCAACTGTCATCGGGATCATCGGGAAGACGCATGGAGTAAGGATCCCGGCAAAACCGGCCAGTACAGAGATCAGGAAGAACCCGAGGAGACCACGCCCCGATGGTTTGGAACCTTCAGATCCGGTTCCCGCGACACCCTTTTCAGGAGCTGTTTCCCCAATCTTAATCTCAAATTCCACATCTGTGGGCGGGGAACATGTGACATTATTACATGCCATATAATTGACCAGGCCGGTAACCGTAAAGGAAGATTCTTTCCCCGTAATCTTCTGACGGAATTCTGCTTTATCACTGAAGGACTTGATTTTCATTTTAAATGCCTCATCAAGTATCTCCTCCGGGGTTGTTACCTCAAAGGTACTTCCGTCAATGATATAGGAAGGCAGAGTATCGAAACGGAAGGTGGTCGGTATAGGTCCTCCTTCCGGAATGTCCATTGAATAGATATGTGATCCTTCCTCAATTGTTGCTGTAAGGATAATTTCATAAGTATTATTTCCTTTCTTTTCATACCCGAAGCTCCATGTAGCCGGATCAAATATCTGAGCCTGTGCGGAAACAGCTATAAAGCTGAACAACAATACTATATGTTTATATTTATTCATGATGGATTAAATATAGTTCATAAATTGAGTAAACGATAAACAAAATACCTGTGAAAATGTTGAAGATACCTTTTTTCTGAAGGAAATGTTTCAGTCGAGGTCAATTTCATTATTATCCCTGTCGAGGAACTGGTATTCAAGGAATTGTAATGAGACAACTGCCTGTACCCTGATAAGTATTCTGTATTTGATATCCCATCTGAGGCAGACAGGGAAGAGCCCCTTTGTGAGGTAGGATGCAACGAACGGATGGACGTTCAGGTAAATTATTCTTGTTTTTATTTTTCCGACAATAAATGCAAGGGTTTTTTCGAGTTCGTCGGTGAAAAGTATTGTAGGTTTGATCTCACCCGTTCCCCTGCACGAAGGACATTTTTCATTTGTTACAATATGCATTTCGGGTCTCACTCTCTGCCTTGTTATCTGCATAAGACCGAACCTGGTAAGAGGGAGAATGTTATGCTTTGTCCTGTCAGTGGCCATTACCTCCTTCACCTTATCAAAAAGTACCTGCTTATTCTCCGAAGATTGCATATCGATGAAATCGATAACAATTATGCCGCCCATATCTCTCAGCCTCAGCTGACGGGCGATCTCTGTGGCTGCCTCCAGGTTAACCTCGAGGGCATTTGATTCCTGGTCGTTCCCTGTCCGCGATCTGTTCCCGCTGTTGACATCAATTACATGAAGGGCTTCGGTATGTTCAATAATAAGGTAGGCTCCGTGTTTGAATGAGATCGTTTTACCGAAGAGTGCCTTTATCTGTTTATTAACTCCGAAATGGTCAAAAATTGGAACACTTCCCTGGTATAGTTTAACAATTTTAACCTTCTCGGGGGCAATCTCTTTTATATACTGTCGGATCTCATCGGCAATAATGGAATCGTTTACATGTATATTGGTGAAGGTCACATTGAGAATATCCCTCAGGATGGTGGTGGTCCTGTTCATCTCTCCGATAAAGAGCTTCGGAGTCTTTGTCTCTTTTTTCAGAGTGCTGAAAGCAGCTTCCCATTTTCGCACCAGTTCCCTTAGTTCTGCATCAAGAACTGCAACCTTTTTTCCTTCGGCTGCAGTTCTTACAATAATCCCGTAGTTTTTTGGCCTGATACTCTGAAGAAGTGTTTTCAGCCTGTTCTTCTCTTCCTGATTTTCCAGCTTGGATGAGATTGAAACCTTATCCGAGAATGGTATAAGGACCAGGTTTCTTCCAGCCAGGGAAATCTCCGAAGAGAGCCTGGGGCCTTTGGTAGAGATGGGCTCCTTGGTGATCTGAACAATAACGGTCTGACCTGCAGTGAGAACATCCGTTATTTTTCCGTCTTTATCAATATCGGGCTCTGATTTGAATTTATGAAGAGGACCCGGCTTGCCCTGCTTTTGCAAGGCCGAAATATAATATTTATGCTGAGTCCTGAACTGGGCGCCGAGATCAAGATAATGCAGGAAGGCATCACGCTCATACCCGACATTAATAAAAGCAGCATTAAGCCCGGGCATGATCTTTTTGACCTTGCCCAGGTATATGTCTCCAACTGAAAAACGGACAGTCCGTTTCTCCTTATCTAGTTCAGTAAGTTGCTTGTCTTCCAGTAATGCAATCGAGACCTCGGAATCACTTACATCGATGATCAGATCCTTGTTTACCACTTAAAAATAAGAACTAAAATATCAACACCTCCCATACCCACTTCCATATACAACAAACCTAAAGATCGTCAGACCTTTAGGTTTATTATATCATGTAAAGACCACTCAGCACTATGCTATTTCTTCTTATGTCTGTTCTTTCTCAAACGTTTTTTACGTTTGTGAGTAGCCATCTTATGTCTCTTTCTCTTTTTTCCGCTTGGCATACAAAGATTATTTCTTAACGTGTGATTTTACCTTGGTGATAAATGATTTGGCAGGTTTAAATGCCGGGATATTATGTGCCGGGATAATTATGGTTGTATTCTTTGAAATATTCCTGGCTGTTTTCTTTGCTCTTTTCTTAACAATGAAGCTTCCGAAACCTCTCAGATATACATTATTTCCAGTTACCATCGAGTGCTTTACAGTTTCCATTAAGGCTTCTACAGTTTTCTGTACAGTTACCTTTTCAATACCAGTGTTCTTGGCAATTTCATTAACAATGTCTGCTTTAGTCATTTTAATAGATGTTTAAATTCAACAAATTATTTTGAGTATTCGATTTTTTCAACTCTGCAAATATAAAAATATTATTTATTTAAAGCCAAAGAGTTAAATAATAATTTTTTACTTAGATTTTTTATTAGTGCCTTAATTCCAATGAAATAGAAAATCACTTTAAAAGGGTTTACCGGCATTATCAATAAAAATCATGGCAGTGCAAAGTTACTAATAATAACGGATATAAAATGCTGATAGTGTGGAATATTTCCAATTAATAGCCGGCCGGTTGAATTAAGCGGTTTTTTTCTTAACTTTACATACTTGTGACCTGTTATACTATTAACTTCATAACTACATGTCAATCAATAAAGTAATATTAGTGGGGTATGTCGGCAAAGACCCGGTTGTAAGATATTTCGACAAAGGTGTGGCAAAAGCCACCTTTCCTCTTGCAACAAGTGAGACATACACCAACCAGCAGGGAGAGACCATAACAACAACCGAATGGCATAACATTGTTTTATGGCGTGCACTGGCAGAAGTTGTCGAAAAAACAGTTAAAAAAGGTACTCAGCTTTATATCGTTGGAAAGATTAAAACACGTTCCTATGTCGATAAAGACGGTAATAACAAGTATATTACCGAAATACTTGCAGATACTTTGCTTGTCCTTGAGAAGAAAAGCCACCGCAGGGAACCTGGCAGGGACAGACAGGAAACAAAGAATGGCATATCTGATAAACAGCCTGCCGCATCCGAATTCAGTGAACCGGGCGTACCTTACCCTCAGCAGGAGAGTCACAGTGAAAAATATCCGGAAAACAGGGTAAATAATGACATCAATGAATCCGGACCGGGAGGAGCTCCGTTCAGTGATCAGGGAACAGGACAGAATGAGGATGATCTGCCATTTTAGATTGTATTTTTAAACATGATCCAGTTGACACCAGGATATGCATTATCATATTCTTTTCTCCGGACGGTAACTTCTGCATATTTCCCCGATGGCAGAATGATTACAGTTCCATTGTGGTACTGATCATGCTGCTGCTGGTTATCCACTCTGTTATCTTCATTTGAATCGGCATATTCATCTGCTAAACCAGGATGATATTGACAAACTAAAGCCGGGGAAAAAGAAATGCAAAGACTCTCCTCCGGCTTTTTTCCGGTACTGGAAGACTTCCGGAGAGCTTTATGTTATCAATCTCATTATCAATATTACATTATCATATTGATGGCAGCTTTCCTTGAGCTCCATGATCATTATCCGGCAGCTTGCGGCTTTGGATGTTTCCTTATAGAGGCATTAATAATATTGTTCCTGATCCTGTTCTTCAGCAAATATTGCCCGGATCTATTCTACACAAAACCGTAATTTATCCCTGGCACTTATTTATGGCAACTCCTGTTGTCAGTCCTGGAAATAAGTAATTGGGCCCGCTTGCATCATTCCTAAAATTGTCAGTCAGTCCCGATAAGAAGAAACGTTCAGGTACATTCACGCCAGGGCATGACCGTGACGAACTGTCAGAAGATCTTGAACAGACCAGTGATGATCTGACGAGGATGAGAAGATATCTTGAAGGAATAGTAAACTTCGGCAATACCGATGTCAGCACAATTATGTGCCCGAGGATCGACGTAACGGCAATTGACATACGTTCAGGGTTAAACCAGGTGATACAAGCTGATAATCAGTTCAGGATTTTCGAGGATCCCAGCTTATTCCGAAACATTCGACAATGTGAAAGGTATACTTATATGCCAAGGATATTCTGCCGTTTATGAGCAATCCGGATAATTTCAAATGGCAGTCACTGCTGAGAGAACCATATTTTGTTCCGGAAACAAAGAAGATAAGCGACCTGCTGAAAGAGTTCCAGATAAAAAAGATCCACATGGCTGTTGTGATCGACGAATACGGGGGAATCGCCGGAATAGTTACTCTTGAAGATATCCTGGAAGAGATCGTTGGGGAAATCACCGACGAAAGCGATGATGAAAAAGTACCTTACCGGAAAATAGATGAAGACAAGTTCGTCTTTGAAGGCAGGATATTGCTGAATGACATTATAAAAATACTGAACCTGAGCTCCGATACCTTTGAGGAAGCAAGGGGAGAATCGGAAACACTGGCAGGACTGATCCTTGAGATTACCGGAGAGATACCGGAACAGGAACAGACTATCAGATACAGAAACTTTACATTCACAATTGAATCAGCCGACAGAACGAAGAATCAAAGAAGTACGTGTCGAAATTAATAATGATAATGATAAACCTGAGGAAGCATAATCTTCCGATATTCACAGTTGCATTTATTATTATTACCGGCGGATGCAGGGATATCGCTGTTCCAAAGCCAAAAGGCTAGTTCAGGATCGACCTGCCTGATCACCGCTACACGTTATGAACGACAGTATAGCAAAGGCAAATAAACTTCCGCTTTCTTTCGAATATCCCGATTACGGAAAATTATCATTTGAACAGGACAGCTATTCCGGAACCCGGATGGTTCAATATAAGCTTCCCTCCCTATAAGGCAAAAATATATCTGACATATATAAACATCAATAATGATCTCGAACAATTGATGGAACAGACATATAAGATAAATGTCAAAAATCATATCATCAAAGCCGATGCAATCGATGAACAGATAATAAACAATCCGCAAAAGAATATTTATGGTATCTTTTATGATCTGAAAGGAAATACTGCAACTGCAGTTCAGTTTTTCGTGACCGATAGTATAAAACACTATCTGAGGGGATCACTTTATTTCGCATCTGAACCTAATTCAGATTCACTTGCACCGGTAATAGGATTTTTCAGGGAAGATATAATACATCTTATTGAAACCCTGAAATGGAATGACAAATAACAGGAAGTTTACTGATGGGTTGTATTACAAAACACTATCTCAATGAATCGGCCATACTTGGAGTATGGAAGATAGAGGAGGATATCAAAACCCTCATGGGAATGGTGGAACTTGATGAAGATGACAGAAAGAAATACAGGGTATTCAAAAGTACACTCCAGGAAGCTGGAATTCCTCAGTGTAAGAGCTTTGCTTGCCGAATTACTGGGAAAGATGCCAGGATAGTTTACAACAAAAACAATAAACCATTTTTAAAGGACGGATCAAGGTTTATAAGCATCTCCCATTCCCATAAACTGACAGCAATTTTGTGCAGCGGGAATGAAAGGGTAGGGATAGATCTTGAATACATGAGCTCAAATATTGGTGCCATTGCATTTAAATTCCTGAACAGAAAGGAGAAGGTGACAAAGAACCCTGAAAATCGCAAATACCATCTTTATATTCACTGGTGTGCAAAAGAGTCACTTTATAAGATCTGCGATAAGGAAGGCATAAGTTTCAGGAATAATATAAGAATTATCCGTTTGAAGTGAAGGAATCGGGAGAGATAAAGGGAGAGGTCAGTACAAGGAAAATAAATGAATCCTTTGATTTCTATTATTCCAGGTACGACAATTACGCAATCGTGTGGACAAAAAAGAATTATGGTGACAATAAGATTCCCGGGGAAGGTCAGCATCTCACTTGCTCCTCGACCCCGATAAGATACAGGATGAGGAACTTCATGAGATCCTCGATGTGGCGGTCCGATCGGGAGTTGACTACATTATGACGGGAGGCAGCCTGACTTTCCGAAGTATTGACGATCTGATCCGTTCTGTAAAGGAATATTGCCGGATACCGGTGGTTCTCTTCCCGGGTAATCTGCTTCAGTTGAGCCGTGAAGCTGATACAGTAATGCTCCTTTCACTAATCTCAGGAAGAAATCCTGAATTGCTCATTGGCAATCATGTAATAGCCGCTCCGCATCTCAGGGATATAAGGGAAAAACTGATCTCTGTAGGGTATATTCTAATCGGATGCGGTTCAAAGACTTCCGTTGAATATATAAGTCAGACAGAAGCTATACCCTGTGATAAGCCTGACATTGCAGCTGCAACAGCCATGGCCGGGGAGATGCTTGGCCTCAGTATGATTTATCTTGAAGCAGGCAGCGGGGCATCAGGTTCAGTGCCTGTGAAGGTGATCACTGCAGTAAGGGAAAATATTTCAGTTCCCCCTCGCAGTAGGCGGAGGAATACGCAGCAAATCTGAAATAATTGAGATCTATAAGGCCGGAGCCGACCTGATCGTTCTGGGAAATGGCTGTGAAAAAAATCCGGGTTTGCTTGCCGAAGCCTGCGAGGTAAGAGATAGATGCGCTTATCGGTATAGCTCAAACATAGGCTCTCCTGTACTGGCATTGGGATATGGCACTTTACAGAGCGACGACAGTGTGACGGCAATGTCGGCCATATTGACCTTTCTTGAAACTGTAAGCCTGTTTATCGCCCATCCATACCACACAAGCGGAACATGTGCATCATACTCATAAGGAGATGAATGGTCCGTAACATATTCATCATGCTTTTCAACCCATCCCGGACTGAGAGTAATAATGACATCACCCGATCGCTGAGGACTATAATTATTTATGATCTTTCTTAGGTTACCGTTACCAAAATCATTGGATTCAAAAGCGGAATAGGGATAGGCTGATGATACTCCGGTGAATTGTACAAGGAATCTCGCAACTTTTTTCTGCACTTCTTCAATCGGAATCTTTGCATCTTCGATAAGGGTACGGTTAAGAAAAATCTGTTTCTCCACATATCCCCTCACCCAGTCGCCCTCTCCATAAACTGCATTGAGGTAACTTCTGAGAAGCTGCAAAGCCTGGTTCTGCCTGAAATACCCTGCCGGTATCCGGCTGTTTTCAAGTATTGCAGGGATCTCGGCAATACCGTGAGCCGAAGTAAAATAAACAAGTATATTTTTCTTGCCGAGGTTATCATTCAGGTACTTCAGAAGATTTTCTATATCCCTGTCAAGCCGGAGGATTGCATCTGCCATTTCAAAGGAGGACGGTCCAAAACGGCGTCCGATATAATCAGTTGAAGCATAGCATACTGCAAGGAAGTCGGTTACATCATCTGTTCCCAGTCCTTCCTTATCTAATAAGTTTAATGGCAAAATCAGTCGTCAGCGTATTGCCGAAAGGTGTTTCACGCAATACCGACATATCACGGTCCGAACCGCTCTTCCCTCTCGTACTGATCTTTTTCAGATCGTAGGGGAAATAATTTATGCCATTAAAACCTGATTCATAAACATTTGAATCGGGAACACAATCTGCATAATCTGAAGCCGGCCGTGATAAAGTCCAGGGATTATTAAGAAACCCATCGGAATGCCTGGCTGCATTGAAATCGTTTACCCAGGGGGGAAGCATGTTTTGTATAGTAAGTGCTTGACATCCAGGTACCCGTGTTTTTATCATACCAGAAAGCGCCGTCAGCGGAATGACCTGCGGAAAATATTACCGGGCTCTCCTTCAATCCCACAGAATAGACCTTTGCCTTCCTGTTTGTGGCAAGCTTGAGCTCATCTGTAAAAGTTGAAGCCTGAAGGTTGGCCGGGGAATGAAGCCCTGATTCATAGCTCCCTCCCACGGGATCGACTGAAACATCTTTTGTACAGTAAATAAGCTCATCCCTTAAAGGAAGATACCAGCTGTCAGATACAATCCCGTGCTGCGAAGGTTCTGCACCCGTAGCTATCGTGGCATGTGCCGGTCCCGACTGGGTCAGCAAATATTCGTATGAAGCATTCTGAAAATAAGTACCTTCATTCAGAAGCCTCCTGATCCCGTTCTCCCTCAGTCTGTTCCTGAATTTTTCCAGCTGGTCGTATCTCAGCTGCTCAACAATTATCCCAACAACAAGCTTCGGCCTGTCGGGAGGAAGATATGCAGCCTGACCCGAGGTCTTTAACACGATGATTAAACCCAGATATAGAATTAAAATCGCCTTCAGTATCCAATTACCTGTCATAAAAACAAATGAAATTTTAAAATCCCGGTTAGTAAAAGTTCTGCACAAAAGTAATTTTTTTAACCAGAGAAGCAATAGTAAGAAAGCCGGGATATTTACTCTTTTATCTGCGGACTACCACAAACAGGGCCCTGTCGGTCGCTTTTGAAGATCTGTTCCTGACCTGGAGGACATAAATCCCTCCTTCCAGTCCCGATACATCTATATTAAGCGGGTTATCCTCAACAGCATCTTCTGTAAATTCTGCCATCTTTATCCCCATCATATTGAATATCATTATATTGACCTTACCGAACTGGCGTGCCGGGAGTACCAGGGTGAAGTTGTTCTCTGCCGGATCAGGATAAATAATCAATCCGGGAGTATCAGTTGTATCAACAGGATTAACAAATGGCACCATTTCCACATCGAGAGTAATTGCCTGTCCTTCAGTTACAATTACATTATCAATCTGTTTACCGATATAGCCCTTCAGCTGTAATATCCAGATCCCAGGTTCCGGGAGCCAGCATTCTGAAAAACCTGCCGGTCATTGTATCCGAATAGATATGAGAACTGTCCTTATCATGTCCGGTGATAAATATTCTTGCGGGTACCGGGTTTCCTGACTCCTTGTCCCTTATATATCCGTTGAATTCCGTATAATGCATTTTCAAGGTAACCGAGCAAAGATCTGTAGTTATACTGCCAGATTGAATTAAGTTGTGTTTCCGGTGTGACATATTCATCATGCAGTTCAATAGTCACTTCCCGGCCCTGCAGCTCCCAGGTCACAAAGTCCTGTCTTCCGCCGAAAATTGAATACCAGTCAAAACCGTTTGTCACACCATTATCCATAAAGTTCATGTAACCTGCCGGGGAATAAAGATGAACAGTATCAGCATATTTTCTGCTGATATCATAAAACCATTCATCATCGGCATGCAACCACCACCGGCTGTCCCAGGGGTAATTAACAACTTCGGCACCTGAATGGAAATTTGCCGACAGGGTGAACCTGCGTTCACGGAGAAATTCCACCATGCTCAGGGTTTCTTTCTGCTTAAGGGTATTCGGTGTTTCCGGATCGGGAAAATTACGGTTCAGATCATACCCCGTGGCATTAAATCTTACAGGCGAGGTAATTGTATTCCCTGTTCTGTAGGTACCATCAGGGTTGGCAAGCGGATTGATCCATATTTCGAGATTGTCGACCAGGTTCCTGATCCTGCTGCTGCTGTTATAATTCTTCAGAAGGTAATCAGCAAGGCGAAGCATCAGAATAAAACCGGCTGTTTCATCGCCATGGATTGATGAAGTATAAAAAGTCTCAGGCTCATCCTCATCAGCGGACACATTATCTGAAATTTTCAGAACCAGGATCAGCTTTCCGTTAATACTTCTTCCTATTGTATCGATATCGCACAGGGACGGATACAGGGTCGGGAAGTTTTGCATTATCGAATCATACTGGGTATATGACGGATAACTCTCCCACTCCATAGCCTGACCCGATATTTGAAGACGTCTTAACGGACTTCGCTACAGGAAGCTCAGCAAGTTCATAATTAAATTTCTGCGAGATAAACCATTCAACAGTCAGAGGCGACAGGACAATTTCAACCTTTTTATTTTTTACGGAGCTGACTGAGAGAGTTAAGTGAAAGATCCCTTAACATGTTCACTATCCGTAAAAGGGATAGTGATCCTCGCCTGCCCGTATTGCCTGACAACATCTCTCAGGAGATCATCCGTGTCAGCGTTTCTGAGACAGGCACTCCAGTGTAAATAATGATAAAAGAAATAATATAATCTTCAACCTTTTTATCATAACCAATATCAGACATTGAATCTGATATTCAGAATATCGCCATCTGCAACAATATAATTCTTACCCTCTATATATAATTTCCCGGAATCCCTGCACGCATGTTCTGAACCCAGTGTAATAAAATCATGATATTTCATAACCTCGGCCCTGATGAATCCTCTTTCAAGGTCGCTGTGAATCACTCCGGCAGCCTGTGGGGCAGTCATGCCCTTTTTGATTGTCCATGCCCTGATCTCTTTGGGCCCTACTGTAAAAAATGTCTGAAGGTCCAGCATTTTATAGGCAGCCCTTACAAGTTTATCAACCCCAGGTTCTTCAAGCCCGAAATCTTTAAGAATGCCTTCCGGTCATCACTATTATCCAGCTCGGCAATCTCAGCTTCAATTTCTCCTGCAATTACCAGGATTTCGGCATTTTGCCCTGAAAGGAATTCTTTCACCCTTTCGACATATTTGATTCCCGGTTACGGCGGATGTTTCGTCAACATTACAAACATACATGACCGGTTTCATTGTAAGAAGGAAGAGATCATCTATATATTTTTTCTCATCTTCCCTGACAGCAAGGGTTCTTGCCACATTGAAACCTTCGAGATGAATCCTGTAACGCTCAAGGACTTCCATTCCCCTAATTGCCTCCTTATCGCCTGATCTGGCGGCCCTTTTAAGACGCTCTATCTTTTTTTCTACCGACTCATGATCTTTTACCTGCAACTCAAGGTTTACTGTTTCAATATCCCTCACAGGGTTGACAGATCCCTCAATATGCGGAAGTAAATCACTGTCAAAACATCTGATAACATGAATGAGGGCATCGGTATTCCTGATTTCCCCAAGGAATTTGCCTCCGGCCCCTTCTCCTTTTGTTGAACCTTTCGCCAGCCCGGGAATATCCACAATTTCAACAGTGGTATGAACTATTTTATTAGTCGGCTGGTGTTTTTCGAGCTCATAAAGTCTCTGGTCGGGTACCTTTACAACTCCCAGGTTGGCTTTCGGAAGGACCTGAGCCAAACGCACCCGTTTCTACCTTTGTATCAGAAATACAATTGAAAATGGTTGTTTTGCCGACACCCGGCAATCCCAATTATTCCGCAATGAAGTGCCATTAGTTTTAATCGAGTTTTATATGGGTGCAAAGTTATAATTAACTTTAAACCTTTTAAGCTTACTTTCATCAAAGAATAAAACAGGAACCCGTTTGAGCAATTTTAATTCTGACGATGATCTGATCGGGCTGCTTAAAGAATGATGTCAAAAAAGGGATTCAGCCGGATTGTGGAAAAATACAGCTCACTTTCCATAAGCAGATCAAAGCGGTCCTCCCTCCCCAAAAGGTCATAAAACTCTATCAGTCAGAAAACCAGTACAGGATCCAACTCCTGAAGCAACTGCAGGAACGAAATCCCCAGAGAGGTAATTTACCACCGGGAAGGAACTAATATTTTAAATCACGTTATTCGATTAAATACAGGTCGCTCCCCGCTTTGGCGCATAGCCGTCAACCTAAGTTTCTATTCAAAAAATTTTGCACACCAAGCGTTATGACAACATTGCAAGTATCAAATAGTGTGTAATTTACAAAATGTTGTCATTAGCAGGAGTTTTGGGGTCAAAAGTTTCCCCTCCTTTTCAAGGAGGGGTGGCCAGACAACGAAATCATCTTACGTGCAGAAATATAAATGGTCTGGCCGGGGTGGTTGATTTAATTCTGTAGAAATAAGTCCACTTCTGCTGAACTCCGTGTCGAGTAGGTAAGGGGAGTTTCACCCCGAACCTCTCACAGAACCGTACGTGATACTCTCGCATCATACGGCTCTTGTTACACAAAAGATCAGGTGAATTGAAAACCATAATGCCAATGGACAAATAGACCAGGATAGCAAACAGCAAGATTCCTGAGCCACCTGCCAGCTTTAGCAAAACTATTCCCAAAACGCCTGTACTTATTTACCGCCCACCTGACTAACCGTTCATTTAAGATCATGAAGATTCTCGATAATTTCTGCATCTTAAACTTCCCATAGTAATTAATCCACCCTCGAATTTTAGGATTTAATACCTGCGCAATTCGGGATAGATCAAAAGAAGTCCATCGATGGAACTTTAATTTTCTAAAGACCTCCACTATCTTATTTTCACTCTTTCGGCTAATCGCACAATCATAACTTAAAAACAGCTCTTTGCCATGATTAGCTGCAGACCTTGGTTGGAAACTAAATCCGAGAAAATCAAACTGTACTGTCTTGAACTTATCCTTTCGGTGATCTTTCTTACAGTAAACAATACTGGTTTTCTTTTCATTTAATTCTAATTTGCACTCCCCCAGCCTCAGCTTTATGGCAATCAATACTTCCTCTGCTTCTGCCTGACTATTGCAATGAACAATGATGTCATCTGCATAACGTACAAAGCACAAGTTTGGATAAGTTATCCCAAGCCACTTGTCAAAAGCATAGTGGAGAAACAGATTAGCAAGCAGGGGACTTATTACCCCTCCCTGTGGCGTACCTTTTCCATCTCTGTTGCGTTTGTTCCCTTTCCTGTCTTCTATGGGTGCCTGAAGCCATCTTGTGATGTACATCTTTGCCCATTTTTCTTCAACGTGTCGCTCTATTGCTTTTTGTAATAACTCATGCGACATGTTGTCAAAGAAACCGGATATATCCATGTCGATGACCCAATGGTAGCGTCGCACATTCTTACGAACCTGTTCTACTGCCTGATGGGCACTCTTTAATGGACGATACCCGTAAGATTGCGGTGAGAACTCCGCTTCAAATCTCTGTTCAAGGTAGTTCTTGAGTACTTGTTGTGCTACCCTGTCATTAACTGTAGGAATGCCTAATTTCCGTTTCCTTCCATCATCTTTGGGTATCTCCACTTCAAGTACAGGGGGTGGAAAGTAACTTCCGGAACTCATCCGATTCCACAGCATGTAGAGGTTGTCTTCAAGACGCTGCTCATACATGTCTATGGTCTCTTCATCTATCCCTGCGGCCCCTTTGTTCTTCCTCACTTTCTTGTAGGATTCCCAAATCATCCTCTTGGTAATTGGTATACTTTTCGTCTCAGCTCCACTATCCCTCCCCCTTTGTGGGGTTGTTAGCGGTAACCTCAACTGTGTAACCCCAGTCCTTCGCTCCACTCCCATTACAGGAGCTTCTTCACTACTATGACTGAGTCCGGTTCCATACAAATCATCGGTATTCAGCCTCACAGGTGTTTGCCCTGCTTGTGCCTTTCCTTTTGCATCTTTGTATGACTTCCCTTGTTCCATAACTATGCCTGAATAGAACTCATGCCTCCTTTATGCCGTCAGCCATGTAGCCAGTAAACAGGTAACCGCCACACTCTTCCTCCAGCGTTAAAGAACTGGTAGTTTTGACTGAAAGTACGGTTTCACGACACCTCATCGAAGGTTCACTTTCGTTCATCTTTTCTATTCTTACCTAATCCTTCCAACAGGACTTTTTCCCTATTCCGTTCAATACCGCCCGGTCACCCGGGTAGCACCGTAGGGCGGTTTGCTAGTCTCGCCTGTACGATACCAGCGGGGGACCTTCCCCATCATAATTACAGCATTGATCCCGATCTTTCTCGGTCTCATTCAAGGCACACTTTAACCACCCCGGCCGGGAAAGCAGAATTGTAAACATTTCAAAATCAGCAATCCCGGCCACCCCTCCTTTAAAAGGAGGGGAAACTTATTTGTCTATATACCAGGCAATTACAGTATTTTTCGTTATTAAAATATTCCTTCAGTTGACGGCTATGCGCTTTGGCGGGGCAGGCTCTACGGAGTTTATCTTTATAAAGTCCCGTTAGGGACGGCCTGTTTGTAGAAAATATTTATACACAAAAAAGTAAGCCCATCGATAGGGGCGGCCTGTATTTAATACAATTAATATCAATAATTTAACTCCCTCTCAACAAATCTAGTCGGACACTAATGATTTTAAATGTTAACGAATGAGGGTTACCTGGCGGAAAGTTCCGATATTATAAGTGAGTCAAGATCATTCTGAGATATTCTTTTCTGTTCTCCCGTTGCCATTGTTTTCAGGGTGATTTCATTGCTCCTTATCTCATCCTCCCCTGCAATAATTATAAAAGGAATATTTTTTAACCCGGCATACGACATCTGTTTTTTAAGTTTTACAGGATCGGGATATAACTCTGATTTTATACCGGGATTTCTCAGATTATTTACTATTCTGATGGAGTAATTCAGTTCCTTCCACCGAAGTTCACGACAAGAACTTCTGTGGATGAGCTGTCTGTCTGTTGAAACAGTCCCAGCTGTGTCATAACATCATATATCCTGTCGGCTCCGAATGATACACCGACCCCTGATACTCCTTCCATACCAAAAACACCGGTAAGATTATCATAACGGCCTCCGCCGCAAATACTCCCAATGGGAACATCGGCCGATTTCACTTCAATGATCGCACCTGTATAATAATTCAGTCCGCGCGCCAGAGTGATATCAAACTCAGTCTCCCCGGTTAATTTGTTACTGTTGATATATGAAAAGAGTGTTCTTAATTCGGAAATACCTGAGGTTCCCTGCTTCCGAACCGGCGAAAAGCGTTTCAAGAACACCGAGCTTCTTCTCCTGCAGTTCCTTTCAGCCCAATAACAGGTTTAAGCTTAGCAATTGCTTCCTGGAAATATCCCTTTTTCACTCAGCTCCGAATTTACTCCGTCGATTCCGATTTTATCAAGCTTATCGATCGCAACCGTAATATCTGTCATTTTCCCTCCTTCACCAATATATTCAGCAATCCCTGAAAGGATTTTTCTGTTATTGACCTTAATTACTATATTGATCTTCAGCCTGGAAAAAATATCGTCGATGATCCTTATAAGCTCATATTCATTCAGCAGTGAATCACTGCCAATGACATCCACATCGCATTGAAAAAATTCGCGGTATCTTCCTTTCTGTGGCCTGTCAGCCCTCCAGACCGGCTGAACCTGGTATCTTTTGAACGGAAATACGATCTCATCCCTGTGCTGCACAACAAACCTGGCAAACGGAACCGTAAGGTCATATCTTAAACCCTTTTCACAAATCTGTGATGACACTTTCCCGGAGTCACGCTTCAGAAGATCGTCGTCTGTTGTACCTGAAAGAAAATCCCCGGAATTCAGAATCCGGAATAAGAGTCTGTCACCCTCATCCCCGTATTTCCCAAGGAGCGTGGAAAGGTTTTCCATTGCCGGAGTCTCAATCGGCTGATAACCATATAATCTGAATACCGATTTTATCGTATCAAAAATGAACTCACGCTTAAGCATCTCACCGGTCGTAAAATCGCGGGTTCCTTTGGGAATGGAAGGTTTCAACATGGAAAATATAGGATAAAAGATAAAAGACAAAAGTAAGAAAATCTCAATACTTTTCGGGTATGAAAGTCTGATCCGTTACAGGAGGCCTGACGTACGCAACATCGTGCTTCAGCGGCGGAAGTTTAATGGATTTCAATGTCAGATCCTCATAAGGAATATGTGACAGAAGATGATCAACTGTATTCAGCCTTGCTCTTCTTTTATCATCGGCACGTACGACATACCATGGCGATTGCTTTGTATCGGTATAGGAGAACATTTTATCCTTGGCCATCGAATATTCAACCCATTTTTCTCTCGATTCAATATCCATCTGGCTTATTTTCCAGCGTTTTGTCGGATCCTTGATCCTTTCCTGGAACCTTTTTTCCTGCTCCCGGTCACTTACAGAAAACCAGTATTTTATAAGAATTATCCCTGCCCTGATAAGCATTTTTTCGAATTCGGGACAGGACCTGAGGAATTCCTCATATTCCTCATCGGTGCAATAACCCATGACCTTTTCAACCCCTGCCCTGTTATACCAGCTTCTGTCAAACAGCACTATCTCGCCACCGGCAGGCAATTCGGTGACATACCTCTGGAAATACCATTGCGATTTTTCTTGTTCAGTGGGGACACCCAGTGCAACAATCCTGCAAATACGGGGATTAAGACAACCGGCAATTGTTTTTATCGCGCCGCCTTTCCCGGCAGCATCCCGTCCCTTCAAAAATCACAACTACCTTAAGCTTTTTTGCCTTTACCCACTCCTGAAGCTTTACAAGCTCGATCTCTTTTTCACGAAGGATCTCCTCAAATTCTTTCAATCCGAGCTTTTCCTTTCTTTTCGGGGGTATAATCGTGATAAAGATTTTCCTTTTCAAATTTCTTCCACCCTGATCTTTTTCTTCTTGCCATCCGATCCCATAACAGACAGAATAAAATGATACTGAAAGATAACTTAAAATTCAGGAAAATAAGAAATATAGGAAAAGACAAAAGATAAAAGTTTAAAGACAAAAGGTTCAAAACATTATAAAAAAAATAACTTCACAGGAAAAATATTTATTATTGTATGTGGTGATACAATTGCCTGACTTTTATCTTTTTACTTTTGTCTTTTATCTTTTAAATAAATAATCCAGGTAAATACTATAATGTGAAGTTTATCTTTATTTACTGAATGAACGGAATGGTTATAGGATATCTGTATGTTTCTCCTTTTGATGCCTTTACACTTGCGATGACAATACACACTATTTCGAGGACTCCCAGGAACATTATAATGGGTATCCCTATGATTATAATACAAAGAGGTGCTGCAAGGATAATGTAAAGAAGTATTGAGAGCTGGAAATTCAGTGATGCCTTACCGTTAATATTCACCCACGATGATTCATCTCTCTTTGATAACCAGCAAATTAATGGTCCGATTATCCCTCCGAACGGGAAGAAATAACCTGCAAAGGCTGACAAATGACAAAGCATGGCCCAGTTCCTTTCAGATTCCGGTAGTATTTTAACCTCTTCCATGTCTGTTATTGTTTATTGTAAAAGACGGCGGTTTTTATCCTTTGATGCATCAGTCAAACCTGGCAAGGCGTTTAAGATCTGCAGGGAGCAATCCGTCAGGGTTAGACTTATCTATCGTGTGTGAATTATAATAATACATATTGGCATCATCCGTCCCGATCAGCATTTTGAAACAGTATCCCTCCGGCAGCTTCACCTGAAGGCCCGACTTTATGCAGGATCACCGTGGCAGGGGATCTCTCCTGGATCGCCTTCACAATTTCCTCTTCCGTTACAATTTCAATCTTACCCGTGAATAAATGGCCTTAATCTTATCAATATCATCAATGGCAGGCGACAGATCTTCCTGTTTGACCAGAATTCTCCTGGACAGGACATCAGGGATATTTTCATTATAAAATTTCAGGTATCGTCCTCCCGGTTTTTGAGGGATCTTCCATGATCAGATCTGGCATGCTTCTGCATAAACAAAGGATTGCACCAAGCTTATATCCGTAATCAAGATCATCTTCGCCGGCATGATGAAAGCGGAATGGCACATATCTCCGGCAATGCTGAAATCCCGTTAACATATTTCCCCTGAACAAGATTTATGAAATTGAACGCCGAACCCGATTTATCCTTATCAAAAGTGGTTTCCGTAAGCATGATAAATGAATAATCAGGTTTTTTCATCCGTATTTCAAATTCATCCTGTTCAATGACCTCAAAAGGAGTGATAGTCCAGAATTCCTTCATGGCTTTTTTAATAATACATTGAAGGGAGAAAATGGATCATCCTCAAGAACAACACAGGTTGTGGAGGATGAGAATTGGCTTATTTCATTTTTCGAGGGAAAAGGGGGCTGGGCTGCCAGCAAAACAGAAATCAGTGCCAAAGGCAGCAAAGCAATCGCTTTCTTCATATTTATTTATTCATTAACAGGCAAATACAGAGGATTCTTTTCGTTGAACTTACGGATATAAACAAACATAAGCTCTTTCTTTTTCTTCCTTGGCAGCTGAACAAATTCCTCATATAACTGTGCATCTTTCATCAGAAGAAGTTCAGTATTTTCAAGATCAAAGTCAAGTACTTTCCCCGATTCAAAATCGACAATGAACTGCTTGATCTCACTTCTTGACATATTCCTCGAATATGGAGAATAATATGAGCCATAGGGAGAATAATAATTACCGTAATAACTGTAGGGTGAGTAATATGAATAATAAGGATCGTAATAGCCGTAACCGTAAGGAGAATTGGAATACCTTGGATCATAAGTCATTACATCAGCCACAAAATGGCTGATATTTCCCACAAAAGTGATCCTGTTGAAATTATCCTGAACCTGGATATACAAGACCCCGTTACGGGCATATCCCCATATATTGCTTTTATCCACTTCCTGCCTTATCCCCATGTTATCATAGAAATAGATCTTCTTCGATTCAAGGAGATCCCTGAAGAACTCCTTGTCATTATAGTCGGCCGAAGTAAGGATTTTTGCCTTTGGGATCGGACTGTTCGCTTTCACCTGGTCAAAATTAAGATAAATACCATCCCTAAACCTGAAATCAGGAGTGTATCTGACCATTCCTTCCCGTTCCTGCCCGGTTAACGGAACGAACGAGAACACAGAAAGATAAAATGCTGATACAAGCAATTTTTCTGAATAATTTCTCCATCACAATAATCATTAATCTGTTTTTGTTCAAATATCGTACCGTATTTGCAAATTTAACGATTTACGCGAAAGAGCTGTAAATTCTTCAAATGTATATTTATCATATATTTTAATTAATTTTGCAATGATGTCGATAAAAGGATTTTGCGTCTTGTCAATCTTCAGTAACCATGCCAAAGGAAACAGGGATACCCTATAATACGGATTCCGATCATCCGCCAAGGGAAACATTTGAGAAAAACAGAAAAAGAATAGAAACATTATATTATGCTGCCATATCAATGCTGATACTGGCAATCATCTTTCTTCTGTTAAATCTGAGACTCCCTGCGGGAATTCTGATAATCACCACAGCCATCACAGGATTGTACCTTGTAAAACAGGTTACTTCATTGCTGAACTCTGTAAAGAACCTTCTGGAAGAGGTATCAACAGCCAATACAAGAAAAGATAACGTGATAACCGACTTCAGCCATAAAATCCGTGAACCGCTGAATAACCTGGTCATCATAACCGATATGCTGATGGGATCGGATCTCGGACACAAGGAAAGAGATCTTGTTGAAACTTTTATAGCCTCAACAAAAAACATGGTCACTTCGGTAAATGAACTTACAATGCAGTCTGCCCGGAGCATCAGCTTTGAATCAAGAAAGCATATAAGATTCAATCTGATGTCGACCATCCAGAATACAATTGAACTCTATAACCTGAAGGATAAGGCGAGCATTGATTTCACCCTGAATAAAAAAGAATATTTCGACATTGAATGCTCGGGAGACCCCATTATCCTTAAACAAATACTTCTGGATATTTTTAATAATATCGAGAATCAGGATTCCGGTAAACCCGTAAATGTCACAATAGATGTCAAGAAAGTCAGGGAGTCAGGCAGCGAAGTGTTTGCCGGATTAAGGATCAGGACCAATAACAACATTGCGCTGATCAATGAAAGAGAATTGCATCATAGTCTTGCTGCCAGGCTGATTACAAACAGGAGAGGTCTTTTCAGCCAGGAGCTTGGAACAGATTATTCAATCCTCAATATAAGTCATTCCCTTTACAATGGCAGTAACGGAGCAAAGGCTTAAGATAGTTCCGAAGGAGATAGCCGAAGACGGACAGCAAAGAAAAAGTATACAGGGAACTCAAAGATATCAATATCCTGCTTGTTGAAGATAACCTTATAAACCAGAAGATCACTCTCCTTACACTTAAACCTCTGGTAAACAGCATAGATACAGCATCAAACGGCATGGAAGCCCTTGACAAAGTGAGTGACATTCAATTATGATATTATCCTTATGGATATCCAGATGCCGGTAATGAGCGGGCTTATTGCCGCAGAGAAAATAAGGGCCATTGAAGCAAATACCGATTCACATATCCCCATAATTGCCATAACTGCAAATGCAATGCTCGGCGATAAGGAGAAATGTATTTCCGCGGGTATTGATGACTATATCAGCAAACCTTTCCAGCCATCAGTACTCATCGAGAAGATCAGAAAATATATTTAGCTAACCTTCAGAAACATTTACCTCTGCCCCTCCTCCGCGGATAAGCTTTAAGATTTTCAGTGAAGGTGAAGGAATAAAGGGACCAATATCCGAGAGACTCCCATTTCAGATCAACAACTTTAATCGTGTCCTCACCGGAACAGACAACATCCGGCCATTTCCTTGCGAAATCCCTTCCTGCTGAAGGCTTTATGGTCCCATCAATAAGAATGGTGTTTTCTGATAAAATATAGTATCCCGAACGGGATCAGTGTTCCCGAGAACCTGCCATGCAACTGTAAACCAGTCATTTATATCCACAGTACTATCAACAGCCAGAACCAGTCTGAGAACATTCCTCAGTGACGGACCGGAAAGTAACTCCTTTGTTTTTTCAAAAGCCTGAGGATCATCTGACGGATTTATTCCAACAACCGCCACCGGGAATCCGGAAAACAGATTTGCAGAAATGATCGTTTCTTTAAATTATTCAGATTGCTTAATACTTTGTTTTCGTCAAACTGTTCAGGAGGCAACAGGCTCACAGATTTCTCTTCCTTCAGCTTGACAGTGGCATCAAGTCCCAGCTTGCCTCCAAGTGCACCTATATCGGATGCATGGTCGAGCACATCCAGCGGACCGGAGGCAAATAAAAGATCCTTTGCAGGATCTGTATTGCCGAGTTATTTGCCGGAGCAAACCGTTGTAATTTCTTATATCCACATCACCGCTCACAACAACAAGATATTTGGTGAACATCATCTGTCCTGCGCCAAGCAGGGAGCTAATGACTTTTTTACCCTGACCGGGGTAAGCTTTATTGATCTTTACAACAACCAGATTATGAGCAACACCTGCATCAGGCATATGGAAATCGGTTATTTCGGGTTGAAGGGCAAGCCTGAAAGGGGCAAGAAATATTTTTTCCGTTGCTTTTGCCAGCCAGGCATCTTCCTGGGGAGGGACACCCACAATAGTTGCAGGGTATACCGCATTTTCCCTGTGGGTTATGCATGTTACATGAAATACGGGAAACAGGTCAGCCAGGGAATAAAAACCGGTATGATCTCCGAAAGGGCCTTCAATTACCGGATCCTCAGAAGGATCGACATAGCCTTCAATCACTATGTCAGCATCGGATGGCACCATGAATTCATTTGTAATACATTTTACAAGCTCTGATTCTTTTCTTCCTGAGGAAACCAGCCAGGATGTATTCATCAATGTTCTCGGGCAACGGGGCAGTTGCTGCATAAGTACAGACAGGATCACCGCCCAGGGTAACAGTTACGGGCATCGTTTTCCTGTTTTCTTCCATTCCTCAAAATGATTTGCACCTGTTTTATGCCTCTGCCAGTGCATTCCGGTTCTTGTTCTTATCAAGGATCTGCATCCTGTACATGCCTGCATTTGTTCTCCGTGTTAAAGGGTGTATTGTATGTACCACCGGAAGGGTTATGAACCGTCCCCCGTCATGGGGCCAGCATTTTAATACCGGGAAAATATTCAAGATCGGGGTTCCTGTGGACCACCTGCTGGCATTTCCCCCTGCCTCTTTTCAGCTTTGGCAGATAACCCGAAACTTTTAATAATTCAGGTAATGACTTTATCTTTTCGAAGAGGCTTCCTTTTCGGACGGTAAGTATATTAAACAGTCCTGCAATTTCATCTGCTGCCTCATCAAGGTCTTTTCTTCCGATAGCCATGGCCATCCTTTTATCGGATCCAAAAGCGTTGATAAGTAACGGGAAATCGGTTCCTGTATTTTCAAACAGGAGTGCTTTCCCATTGGATTTTGGTAATCCGGTCGGTTATATCGGTAATTTCAAGTACTGGATCTGCAAATGTTTTTATTCTGAGGAGTTCGTTCTCATTATTCGAGGACAGGCAATAAATGCGGATAGTCCTGAGTATGGCATTTTCAATGTATTAGGTGGTAAAGATACGAGAGATTAGGAATAATCGGAACAGATTGCTTCGTCGCCCGTTTGCCGGCAAAACGGTTCCTCGCAATCACGGTACCACGATGTTACGGGAGAACTACTGTCATTGAGAGGAGCGAAGCGACGAAGCAATCTGTCGCGAGCAGCAGAGCGAAGCGACGAAGCGATCTCTCGCGAGCATGCGAGCGAAGCGACGAAGCAATCTGTCCTGGATTGGCACCCATATAAAACAATAATGGGAACTAATCACGTGGATAGTTCCCATTCGCCGTTTGCGACCTAAGCCGCTAAGCGGCGTCGGATTACTGTTATTCTGACCGGTTGCATAACAGGTCTTACGATCTGATTTTGCAACCCATGGCTTTCCGGTTTTGATTTTTATGGCAGAACCGTCCGGCTGTCCTTTTGTTCCTGTCTTTCGGCAGGACTTTCCGGGACGGTGCGTCATTCAGGCTCCGGAGTCAGTTCCCGAAAGAACCTCGCCGGTTTCAGTTGACTGTAGGCCGAAGCCATTTGTTACACTGAAGCCCTGTGACCCGGTCGTTGAAAGAACGTTTCCGGCTTTCCGCGACCTGCTGAGACACCCGGGACTTTTGGTCCTTTCGCTCAGACCCCGGCTCTCCTGATATGCGGACCCGAAGGTCCGACCGAACCGGATTGTGTTTCATTTAAGTAACCTTTTCCGGCTTCCATATCTTTTGAGCAGCCTTTTATCGCTCATCCGATATACCAAATATAGTTCAGATATCTTAAAAAACCAAATTAAAGAGAATCGTTGTTGTTAACCCGATATTAACAATGGATATCAACAATTGTTAATAACTTTAATTTGGTAATCAATCCACTTAACCACAAAGAACACGAAGGTATCATAAAGACCACAGAGTATATTATCATGAGTCCACACCCGAAAAATCGAAAAATTGTTTATGCCACTAAAACACAAAGACGTGGCAAAACTTACTTTTCGGAGTGGACTTAAGTAGATATTTTAAAAGAAGGGATAAAAGTGAGTATCCCTGCTTATATTTTTACTATCTTCTTATAACCGTATACTGCCAGATCACCGAGCATCTCCTCGATTCTCAGCAACTGGTTGTATTTTGCCATCCTGTCGGTACGGCTGCAGGAACCTGTTTTGATCTGTCCCGAATTTGTAGCAACAGCAACATCAGCAATTGTCGAATCCTCTGTTTCACCTGAACGGTGGGATGTGACCGTTGTATACCCAGCCCTGTGAGCCATTTCAATTGCCATAAGAGTTTCGGTCAATGTTCCAATCTGGTTCAGTTTTATTAGAATTGAGTTTGCACAACCCATTTGAATGCCTTTCTTAAGATATTCAATATTTGTTACAAATACATCATCTCCCACAACCTGGCATTTTTTACCTATCCTGTCGGTCAGAAGCTTCCATCCGTCCCAGTCACTTTCAGCCATCCCATCCTCAATTGAATCGATCGGGTACTTGTTTATCAGCTTTTCAAAATAATCAACCTGCTCCTTAGATGTTCTTTTGGCGCCTTTCGGACCTTCAAATTTTGTATAATCATATATTCCGTCAGCATAAAACTCAGAAGCGGCAGGATCGAGAGCTATTGTTACATCAATGCCAGGTTTATATCCTGCGGCAGAAATAGCTTTTATTATTGTATCCAAAGCATCTTCGGTACCTTCAAGGTTTGGTGCAAAACCACCTTCATCACCAACAGCGGTACTTAATCCGCGTGCCTTGAGCACTTTTTTCAGTGAATGAAAAACTTCTGCTCCCATACGCAAACCTTCCCTGAATGATGGAGCGCCTACAGGTCTGATCATGAATTCCTGGAATGCTATCGGAGCATCGGAATGGGATCCGCCATTAATTATATTCATCATCGGCACAGGTAAGACAACAGAGTTGGTACCACCGATATAACGAAACAGAGGTAGTCCGTGTAACTGGGCAGCTGCTCTGGCAACTGCAAGTGAAACTCCCAGTATTGCATTTGCCCCCAGATTGCTTTTTGTCTTTGTTCCGTCAAGATCTATCATCTTCTTATCGATGGCAGCCTGTTCGGTTACCTCCATTCCATTGAGCTCTTCTGCAATGACATTATTTACATTATGAACTGCTTTCAGCACACCTTTCCCAAGGTAACGGCCCTTGTCTCCATCGCGAAGTTCAAGCGCTTCATTCTCACCTGTTGAAGCGCCTGACGGGACAGCTGCACGGCCAAAATAACCGCTTACAGTCGTTACTTCGACTTCAATAGTCGGATTACCGCGTGAATCCAGAATTTCCCGCGCATGCACATTAGCTATCTGACTCATAATTGATTTTTTAAATATTAAACAATGATTCAATATACAAAAAAGGGATAAGTGCTTATCCCTTTTAATATGTATTATTTATTCTGATTATTTTCCTTCTTCTGTTTCACCTTCAGCAGGGACCTTGTCTATGCTTTTATCCGGTACTTCAGCTTTTTCTTCAATTTCACCCTTGACTGCTTTTGGCGTTTTTTCTGCTTTTACTTCTGCTTCTTTCGCGGTAACCTCTTCCTCCTTTTTCTTTGACGGTCTCCTTCTCCTTGTTGACCTGGTTTTAGCGCTTTCAGCATGGCCCAAGCATGGCTTCGTTAAAATCGACGAGTTCCAGAATACACATTTCCGCGTTGTCGCCTATCCTGTTGCCGGTCTTTAAAATCCGGGTGTACCCTCCCGGTCTCTCGCCGATTTTTGGTGATACATCGCGGAATAATTCAGCCACTGCCGTTTTATCCTTGAGGTAACTGAACGCCACTCTCCTTGAGTGTGTTGAGTCTTCTTTTGCTTTGGTTATGAGCGGTTCAACATATGTCCTGAGAGCTTTCGCCTTGGCTGTAGTTGTTGTAATCCTCTTATGAAGGATCAATGAGGTAGCCATGTTCGAAAGCATGGCCTTCCTGTGTGAACTCGTTCTTCCTAAATGATTTATACTTCTCGAATGTCGCATGATTTCTCCTCAAAATTTTCAATTTAATCTCTTTCCAGTCTGTATTTTGTCACATCCATTCCGAATGAAAGACTCATCGATTCCAGAAGCTCATCGAGCTCGGTAAGCGATTTCTTTCCAAAATTCCTGAATTTCAGAAGATCATTTTTATTGAATTTGACAAGATCGCCGAGTGTCTCAACTTCTGCCGCCTTGAGACAGTTCAGAGCTCTTACCGAAAGATCGAGATCGATAAGTTTGGTCTTGAGAAGCTGTCTCATATGCAGGATCTCCTCATCAAATTCCTCATTGGCCAGTTTATCTTCAGAATCAAGGGTAATCTTTTCATCGGAGAACAGCATAAAATGATAGATCAATATTTTAGCTGCTTCCTTGAGAGCATCTTTTGGAAGTATCGAACCATCTGTTTCGATCTCGATAAGAAGCTTCTCATAGTCTGTTTTCTGTTCAACACGGTAATTTTCAACTGTATATTTTACATTCCGTATCGGAGTAAAAATCGAATCAATGGCTATCAGCCCGAACTCACTGTCGTCCGGTTCGTTTTCTTCAGCCGGAACATATCCTCTGCCTTTATTGATATTCAGTTCAATCTGAATCTTGACATCAGGTTCCATTCGGAAGATTACCAGGTCGGGATTCAGTACAATAAAATTGCTGAGGGAGTTATTCAGATCAGCTGCTTTAAAAACCTCTTTGTTATGGATCTTTACCGTGACCTTTTCATGATCTGCATCTTCCACTGTACGTTTAAATCTGACCTGTTTGAGATTCAGAATGATTTCAGTCACGTCCTCCATTACGCCAGTTATGGTGGAGAATTCATGATCGATACCTTCGATCTTAACGGTTGTAATGGCATAGCCTTCGAGAGAAGAAAGAAGTATTCTTCTAAGTGCATTGCCTACAGTGATGCCATAGCCAGGCTCAAGAGGACGGAACTCGAATTTGCCGAGCTTGTCATCCGATTCCAGCATTAAAACTTTATCGGGCTTCTGGAATGATAATATGGCCATATAATTTATCTTATTTAATTACTTAGAGTACAATTCCACTATCAGTTGTTCCTTAATATCTTCAGGGATATCGGAACGTTGAGGTAAACTCATGAACTTTCCGGCCATTTGTGTTTCGTCCCATTCAAGCCATGGAAGCTTTGAGCCTTTCCTGGAGGTAAGTGCATCAGCTATCGACTCGAGGGATTTTGATTTCTCACGAACACCGATTATATCACCGGGCTTAAGTTGAAAAGATGGTATATTAGTTACCTCCCCGTTTACTGTTATATGGCGGTGTGATACCAGCTGGCGTGCTCCGGCTCTTGAAGGAGCAATACCCAGACGGTAAACAACGTTATCCAGACGTGCTTCAAGGAACTGAAGCAGAACTTCTCCCGTAACACCCTTGCTCTTGAGGCCTTTTCAAAAGTATTCCTGAACTGACGTTCCAGCACACCATAGGTATATTTTACTTTTTGCTTCTCCCTCAGCTGGATTCCATATTCCGAGGTTTTCTTTCTCTTTTTGTTCATGCCATGCTGACCAGGAGGAAAATTCTTCCTTTCGAGGTGTTTATCGGGACCGAAAATGGGCTCCCCGAATTTTCTTGCTATCCTTGATCTTGGGCCTGTATATCTTGCCATTGTTAATTATATATTTTTCAGATAAGTTACAAATTATAATATTAAACTCTTCTTCTTCCGGGAGCCCGGCAGCCATTGTGAGGCATAGGGGTAACATCAACAATTTCGGTAACTTCAATACCGGCATTTGATATTGCTCTTATGGCTGATTCACGGCCTGAACCCGGACCTTTGACATATACTTTTACTTTTCTGAGACCGAGATCATAAGCCACTTTGCCGCATTCTTCCGATGCCATCTGCGCTGCATAAGGAGTGTTTTTCTTCGAACCCTTGAAACCCATCTTGCCTGCTGAAGCCCATGAGATAACCTGACCTGAATTATTTGTCAGCGTTACAATAATATTATTGAATGAAGAATGAACATGTGCCTGACCTGATGGCTCAACTTTAACGATTCTCTTCTTTAATACTCCTGTCTTCTTTGCCATATTATATTTTATTTAGTAGCTTTTTTCTTGTTCGCAACAGTTTTTTTTCTGCCTTTACGTGTTCTGGCATTGTTCTTTGTACTTTGTCCCCTGACAGGAAGTCCAATCCTGTGCCGGACACCACGGTAACAACCTATATCCATGAGACGCTTAATATTCAACTGTGTCTCGGAACGCAACTCACCTTCGAGCTTGTAATTTTCATTAAGGATCCGGCGAATAGTATTAACCTGGTCATCGGACCATTCCTCAACTTTTACATCCCTGTCAACTCCTGCTTCATCAAGCACCTTCCGGGCAATACTCCGGCCAACTCCGTAAATGTAAGTAAGCCCTATCTTCGCCCCTTTTGTTTCTTGGTAAATCTACTCCGACAATACGTGCCATATAATTTTCTTAAATAGTTTGCAAAATTAATCAAATTATCCCTGTCTCTGCTTAAACTTGGGATTTTTCTTGTTTATAACATAAATGCGCCCTTTTCTTCTGACTATCTTGCAGGTAGCGCTGCGTTTCCTGATTGATGTTCTGACTTTCATTATAGTAATGTTTCTTATTTATATCTGAATGTAATTCTTCCTTTTGTAAGATCGTATGGCGACATTTCAACCTTCACCTTATCGCCTGGCAGGATCTTGATATAATGCATTCTCATTTTGCCGGAAATGTGAGCGGTAATAACATGCCCGTTTTCCAGCTCTACCCTGAACATTGCATTTGATAAGGCTTCAATGATCGTACCGTCCTGTTCAATAGATGGTTGTTTAGCCATATTATCACAATTTATTTAAAACTTCTTCAATAAGTTCGAATGTTGTCAATACATCAGGCTTCCCTTTGTCGACTGCAACAGCATATTCAAAATGTGCTGAAGGTTTGCCGTCTGCAGTCTTTATTGTCCAGCCATCTTTCATCTGAACAGTTTCTTTTCTGCCCATATTTATCATCGGCTCAATACAGATGACCAAACCTTTGCCCATCTTCGGACCTGTTCCTTTGCGTCCATAATTTGGAACTTCGGGTGCTTCATGTAACTTCTTTCCCAAACCATGTCCAACCAGTTCTCTTACAACTGTGTAGCCACCTCCCTCAGCAATAGTCTGCACTGCTGATGAAATGTCTCCCACACGGTTACCGGCAACCGCTGCCTTTACTCCTTCCTCGAGAGATGCTCTGGTGTAATCGAGCAGCCTTTTTACCTCATCGCTTATCTTTCCGACCGGAAATGTATATGCACTGTCACCATACCAGCCACCCAGTATTACGCCGCAATCGATCGAGATGATATCGCCTTCCTGAAGGACATAATCTGACGGTATCCCATGAACCACCGCTTCATTGACTGATGTGCAGAGGCAATTGGGAAAGCCTCCATATCCTTTGAACGCCGGAACCGCATGATGATCGCGGATAAATGTTTCGGCAATTTTGTCAAGATAAAGGGTGGTAACTCCGGGTTGTATATGACCGGCAACTTCTGCCAGTGTCTTTGACACAAGGAAATTGCTCTCTCTCAACAACCCAACCTCTTCATCAGTCTTATAATACAACATCAAAGAACGTAAAACAAATTATATTGATGTAACGGCGCCTGAACGGCCTTTAACCCGGCCTGACTTCATCAGTCCGTCATAATGTCGCATAAGTAAATGACTCTCAATTTGCTGGAGAGTATCAAGCACTACTCCGACAAGGATAAGAAGCGATGTTCCACCATAAAACTGCGCGAACTGGGGAGTAACTCCGGCCTTTACAGCAATGGAAGGCAGAACAGCGATTATTGCCAGGAAAATGGAACCCGGCAGGGTGATCCTCGACATAATCATATCAAAGAACTCAACGGTTTTCCTTCCGGGCTTAATACCAGGAATAAAGCCTCCGTTCTTTTTCATATCTTCAGCCATCTGTACCGGATTAATGGTAATAGCTGTATAGAAATACGTGAACGCTATAATAAGGATCGCAGTTACAAAATTATACCAGAAACCATACATATTTGAGAATGCCACCACAAATCCTGAGGTGGGATTTGAAGAATAACCTGCAATGATTATAGGCAGCATCATTATTGCCTGAGCAAATATTATCGGCATAACTCCTGCGGCGTTTACCTTAAGAGGTATATACTGGCGCACTCCGCCATATTGTTTGTTTCCTACTATCCGCCTTGCATACTGAACAGGGACACGCCTGGTGCCCTGTACCAGAAGAATGGTTGCAAGTATGACAACAAACAGCAGTACCACTTCCACTATGAGGGCGACTGCGCCTCCGGCACCGTTCATTCTGGCGCCTGACTCAAAAATGAAGCTTGCAGGCAGACGGGCAATGATACCGATCATGATAATAAGGGATATCCCGTTACCGATTCCCTTGTCGGTGATCCTTTCTCCAAGCCACATAACAAACATGGTGCCTGCTGTAAGAATTATAACCGATGAAATCTGAAAGAATATTCCTGTCATTATAAATGCTGACGCGGGTAGCTGGGCATGTAGGTTGACCAGATAAGTAGGCGCCTGAAGGATAAGAATGAAAACTGTCAGGATCCTGGTGTACTGATTCATTTTGCGTCTTCCGCTTTCTCCCTCCTTCTGTAGTTTCTGGAAATAAGGAAATACAATACCAAGTAGCTGAACAACGATAGAGGCTGATATATAGGGCATTATCCCCAAAGCAAAAACAGAGGCCTGTGAAAATGCTCCTCCCGAGAACATATCAAGAAGCCCCATTATACCAGATGATGTCTGATTCCTGAGCCCTTCAAGCTGGGAAGGATCAATTCCGGGAAGGGTAACATATTTTCCGAACCTGTATAAAAGAATAATAAGGAAGGTATAAACAAGTCTTGCTCTTAGATCTTCAATCTTGAATATGTTCTTTATGGTCTGAAACAGTCTCATGAAATTACATTTTTACAGCGGTTCCGTTATTGGCTTCAATTGCTTTTACAGCTGATTTACTGAATGCATGGGCATGAACTTCAAGTTTCCTTTCAAGGCTCCCTTTACCGAGAATTTTAACCAGATCATTTTTTGAAATCAGACCGGCTGAAATCAGGACATCCCTGTCGATCTTCTCTACATTTCTCTTTTCAGCAAGGCTCTGAAGAACACTTATATTGATCCCCTTATATTCCTTCCGGTTAATATTTGTGAAACCAAATTTCGGAACGCGTCTCTGAATAGGCATTTGCCCGCCTTCGAAACCTATCTTTTTTGCATATCCGGATCTCGATTTGGCTCCTTTGTGCCCTCTTGTGGATGTTCCGCCTCTTCCTGAACCCTGTCCGCGGCCACGACGCCTGCCATTTCTAATCGATCCCTTAGCTGGTTTTAAACTACTCAAATCCATCACTTTATATCTTAAATATTGAACTTTAAATTTTTTCCACCTTAACAAGGTGGTTTATTTTATCTACCATGCCAAGTATCTGAGGAGTTGCCTCATGTTCGACACTATGGTTCAGCTTACGGATCCCGAGTGCTTCGAGTGTTCTTTTTTGTCTTTCGGGCTTGCCGTTCTTGCTTTTAATCTGGGTAATACGGATTTTTGACATTATAATATGATTTAAATCAGCCGTTAAAAACTTTCTCCATCGATACGCCTCTGTGTTCGGCAATAGAGAATGCGTCGCGAATTTCCAGGAGGGCAGCAAATGTTGCTTTCACAAGATTATGAGGATTGGACGAGCCCTTAGATTTGGCGAGCACGTTTTTCACACCTACACTTTCGAGAACTGCACGCATTGCACCTCCTGCCTTGATGCCGGTACCTTCCGATGCCGGTTTGATGAAAACCCTGGCGCCTCCGAACTTGGCAATCTGTTCATGAGGTATCGTACCATTGATCACAGGCACTTTAATAAGGTTTTTCTTTGCATCCTCAATACCTTTTGCAATTGCCGTTGTCACTTCACTGGCTTTACCAAGACCATGTCCCACAATGCCGGCTTCATTTCCAACGACCACAATTGCTGAAAAGCTGAATGTACGACCGCCCTTTGTTACTTTAGTAACCCTCTGGATACTTACCAGCCTGTCCTTCAGTTCAAGGTCGCTGGTCTTTACTTTTCTTATATTGTCTGCCATAATTAATTAGAATTTTAATCCGCCTTCCCGGGCTGCATCTGCAAGCGATTTGACCCTGCCATGATATTTATACCCGCTTCTGTCGAATACTACTTTTTCAATGCCTTTGTCTTTACACTTTGTGGCCAGAAGCTTTCCAACAAGCCTGGCCTGTTCAGTCTTTTTAATGCCTGTAACTGTTGAAACTTCTTTTTCCCTGGATGACGCAGACAGAATGGTTGCCCGGCTATGATCGTCAACAACCTGAACATATATCTGTTTGTTGCTGCGATATATTGCTATTCTTGGCATCTCAGCGGTACCACTTATTTTCTTCCGGATCCTCATCCTGATCCTTGATCTTCTTTCCAACTTACTTAAAGCCATCTTTCTAAACTTTTTCCTGATTAATACAAATCCTAAACACTTGCAGATTTACCGGCTTTTCTTCTCAGCTGTTCACCCACGAACTTGATGCCTTTTCCCTTATAAGGTTCCGGCGGACGAAGCGATCTTATCTTTGCAGCAACATGTCCGATAAGCTGTTTATCGATGCATGTAAGAGTTATTACCGGATTGCTCCTTCTCTCAGTCTTGGTCTCTACTTTCACCTCACCGGGGATCTGGAATACGATATCATGTGAATAGCCAAGACTCATTTCAAGGTTTTGTCCTTTTGCTTCAGCACGATAACCTACACCAACAAGCTCAAGCTCTTTTTTGAATCCCTGCGATACTCCGGTTACCATATTTGAAATCAGCGCCCGGTAAAGACCATGGAGCGATTTATGATTTTTCGATTCCGAAGGTCTTTTAATAATATCTGGTTATCCTCAACTTCAACCTTCATCTCCTTATCGATATTCTGCCTGAGTTCCCCGAGAGGTCCTTTTACATGATCACATTATCATCGCTTATACTTACAGTGACTCCTTTTGGCAGGCTTACAGGTAATTTCCCTATCCTTGACATAAGTTTTCCTCCTGATTAATAAACATAACATAAAACCTCACCACCTAATTTTCTCTTTTTTTGCCTCCTTATCGGTCATAAGCCCTCTTGAGGTTGAAATAATTGCAATTCCAAGTCCGTTCAGGACACGTGGAAGTTCTTCAGCTCCGGCATAATGCCGTCAATCCGGGACGACTTATGCGCTGTAATTCCCTGATGGCAGGTTTCTTGCTTTTGGAATTATATTTAAGCGCAATTTTCAGAGTACCCTGTGCCTGTTCACCTTCCACAACCTTATAGCTCAGAATATATCCTTTTTCAAAAAGTATCCTGGCAATCTCTTTCTTCAGATTGGATGCCGGTGCCTCAACAACCTTGTGACCAGCCTGAATGGCGTTCCTAATTCTGGTCAGTAAATCTGCAATCGGATCAGTCATCTTATATTATTTTGTATAGTTATAATTCAATTAATCAATTACCAGCTTGCTTTTCTCACACCGGGGATCAGACCGCTTGATGCCATTTCCCTGAAAGTGATCCTGCTGATTCCAAACTGTCTCATATATCCGCGTGTTCTGCCGGTAAGTTTGCAGCGGTTATGCTGTCGGTTCGGATTGGAATTTCTCGGGAAGACGGCTTAATCCTACATAATCACCCTCTGCTTTGAGTTTTTTTCTTTTTTCTGCGTATTTCTGAGCCAGCCTTGCACGCTTTACTTCACGGGCAATCATTGATTCCTTAGCCATATAATCAGTTTTTAGAAGTTTTAAACGGTAATCCAAAATTCTTCAGTAGTGCAAACGCTTCCTCATCACTTCCTGCCGAGGTAACGAATGTAATCTGAAGACCCATGATCTTGCTTACCTTGTCGAGGTCGATCTCGGGAAAGATGATCTGCTCGGTTATTCCCAGCGTGTAATTTCCCCTTCCGTCAAGTTTGGCATTTATACCTTTAAAGTCACGTATACGGGGAAGGGCAACAGAAATAAGCCTTTCGAGAAATTCATACATTCTCTCCTTCCTCAGGGTGACCATGATACCGATTGGCATATTTTTTCTTAGCTTGAAATTCGAGATATCCTTTGAAGAATATGTCAGAACTGCCTTCTGGCCTGCTATATCGGATAATTCCTTTACTCCCGATTCAAGAAGTTTCTTGTCAGCAATAGCCTGTCCGACACCCTGATTAATAACAATCTTCTGCAGTTTGGGTACCTGCATTACTGTTTTATAGCCGAATTCCCTTGACCAGTGCAGGGATGATTTCGTCGTTATATTTCTTTTTTAATGAAGGCTCGTACATTACTTGATCTCCTCTCCTGATTTTTTTGAATAACGAACTAATTTATTTTTTTGATTCAGTCTTCTTCCGATACGTGTGGGTTTTCCTGAAGCAGGGTCAATAAGCATCAGGTTTGAAATATGTATCGGAGCTTCCTTTTTAACTATCCCTCCCTGAGGAGCTTTTGCATTAGGTTTGGTATGTTTTGATATCAGATTCAAACCTTCGATAATAGCTCTGTTCTTTATCTCTGTCAACCTCAAGGACACGGCCTTTCTGACCTTTTGATTCGCCGGTTACCACCATAACCGAATCACCCTTTTTTATATGTAATTTTTTTTGCATTGCTGTTTATTTACAGGTATTACAACACTTCAGGTGCAAGTGAAACAATTTTCATGAATTTTTCGCGCAGTTCCCTGGCAACCGGGCCGAAAATACGTGTTCCTCTTACCTCGTCAAGATTTGTAAGAAGCACTACCGCGTTATCGTCAAATCTTATATACGAACCATCCGGCGGCGGATCTCTTTCTTTGTTCTTACAACAACAGCCCGGCTTACGGTTCCTTTTTTTGCTTCACCTGAAGGAAGTGCGGACTTAACACTAACGACTATCTTATCGCCAACAGTTGCATATCTCTTTTTGCTGCCGCCCAGCACCTTTATGCATAATACTTCCTTGGCTCCCGAATTATCGGCTACTGTCAGTCTGGATTCCTGCTGTATCATGATTATTTTGCTCTTTCAATAATTTCTACTAATCTCCAGGTCTTATTTTTACTCAGAGGCCTGGTCTCCGAAATGCGTACCGTATCACCTATCTTGCATGAATTCTCTTCATCATGCGCCATCAGCTTTGTTGTTCTGTTGATAAACTTCCCATAGATCGGGTGTTTTACCTTTCTTTTGATAGCAACGACAATGGATTTTTCCATTTTATTGCTTACAACAATCCCGATTCGTTCTTTTCTAAGATTTCTTTCCATTGCTGTTATACGGCTATTTTGTTTTCTCTTTAAATTCCCTTAAATGAAGTTCGGTCATCAGACGGGCTATTGTAAGCTTGGTCTGCTTTATCTTCTGAGGATTATCGAGCGGCGTGATGGCATGGTTAAGCCTCATTCGGACAAGCATTGTTTTTTCCGTATCTATACGCTCAATAAGATCCGGAGTGCTCAGTTCCCTTATTTCCGATGTTTTCATCTTCTTTACTTTTTTTTACTCTGTATAATCACGTCTGACAATGAATTTGGTCGGAATAGGAAGCTTTTGAGCTCCCAGACGGAGAGCTTCTCTGGCTACCTCGAAAGAGACACCTTCAGCTTCAATAAGTATTCTTCCGGGTGTTACCGGAACAACATAACCTTCCGGTGCTCCTTTTCCTTTACCCATCCTGACCTCTGCCGGTTTCTTGGTTATAGGCTTATCGGGGAAAACCCTGATCCAAAGCTGTCCTTCACGTTTCATGTGTCGGGTAACTGCCTGGCGGGCTGCTTCCAGCTGTCGTCCTGTTATCCAGGCCTGCTCCAGAGCTTTGATGCCGAATGAACCAAATGCAAGCTGATTGCCTCTTTGTGCATTCCCCTTCATCCTCCCCTTCTGTGCTCTCCTGAATTTTGCCCTTTTTGGTTGTAACATGGATAATATTCTTAAAAATTATTCAACTGTAAATCAACTATTTCTTTCACCTTTCTCTTGAGGTTCTTGCCTTTTGGCATTCCTTGCCGCGATATTCGGACTAAGATCCCTTTTGCCATAAACCTCGCCATTACAGATCCATACCTTAATACCGATAAGGCCGACTTTCGTATGTGCTTCAGCCAGTGCATAATCAATATCTGCCCGGAAGGTATGAAGCGGGATACGCCCCTCTTTATATGTCTCGGTCCTTGCCATTTCAGCGCCACCAAGACGACCGGAGATAACAACTTTGATCCCTTCGGCTCCCATTCGTATCGTGGAAGCAATAGCCATCTTTATTGCACGCCTGTAGGATATCTTACCTTCAACCTGCCGGGCAACATTGTTACCCACAATATTTGCATCAAGTTCGGGACGTTTGACCTCAAAAATATTGATCTGAACCTCCTTCTTGGTAATCTTCTTAAGCTCCTCCTTCAGTTTATCAACCTCCTGGCCGCCTTTTCCTATAATTATACCCGGACGGGCGGTATTGACAGTTACAGTGATAAGTTTCAGTGTTCTTTCAATAATTATCTTTGAGATACTTGCTTTGGCAAGCCTGGCATTGAGGTATTCCCTGATCTTTGTGTCTTCCACCAGTTTGCCGGAAAAATCTTTTCCGCCGTACCAGTTGGAATCCCAACCCTTGATTATACCTAATCTGTTACCAATCGGATTTACTTTTTGTCCCATATTTTATTCTGCTGTATTTTCAATTTCCTTATTCATACTGTCAAGAACAGCGTTACATGATTCGATCTTTTTCTTATCCTGTGAGCCCTGCCCTGAGGTGCCGTCTGTAATCTTTTCATGGTACGGCCACCGTCGACATAAACAGTTTTGATATACAGGTTGCTTTCTTCGACCCTTACGCCTTCATTTTTTGACTGCCAGTTCGCTATTGCGCTGAGAAGAAGTTTCTCCAGTCTGCGCGATGCCTCCTGTGAACTGTATTTAAGTATATCAAGTGCTTTATTCACTTCCTTGCCGCTGATCAGACCGGTTACCAGCCTCATCTTCCGTGGGAGAGGTCGGACAATTCTTCAGGACAGCCTGGTATACCACCCTGGCTTCCTCTTTCCTCTTCTCAGCCGAATTTCTTTTTCTTGCACCCATGTTAAAAATTTTTCTTCGTTTACAATAACAGATTATTTATTCCCCGAGTGACCCCTGAAGGTACGTGTGGGAGCAAATTCGCCCAGCTTATGACCTACCATGTTCTCAGTAATGTATACAGGGATAAATTTGTTCCCGTTATGAACTGCTATAGTATGTCCGACAAAGTCAGGTGATATGACCGATCTTCTTGACCAGGTCTTGATCACTGATTTCTTTCCGCCCTCGTTCATTTCAAGAATTCTTTTTTCAAGTTTAAAATCAATGAAAGGGCCTTTTTTAATCGATCTGCTCATAGTATATCAGTTATTTTTTCCTTCTTTCCAAAATATGTTTCGTTGAGTACTTTTTCCTGTCCCTGGTTTTATAACCTTTTGCAGGAAGTCCTTTTCTGGATCTCGGATGACCACCGGATGCTCTTCCTTCACCACCACCCATCGGGTGATCAACAGGATTCATCACAACACCTCTTACCCTTGGGCGTCTTCCCTGCCAGCGTGAACGGCCTGCCTTACCGGATTTCTCAAGATTATGATCGGGATTCGAAACAGTACCTATCGTAGCACGACATCCTGTAAGAACCATCCTTGTCTCACCTGAAGGAAGCTTAATGATTGCATATTTTCCCTCACGGGCCGAAACCTGGGCATATGTCCCTGCACTTCTTGCCAGAGCGCCACCTTTTCCGGGTTTGAGCTCAATGTTATGAACAATTGTACCAAGAGGTATATCACTCAGAAACATTGTATTCCCAACTTCAGGTGTTGCTTCCTTTCCCGAAACGACCTTATGACCAACCTGAAGTCCCGAAGGAGCAACTATATATTTCTTTTCCCCGTCATCATACACAACAAGTGCAATCCTGGCAGATCTGTTAGGATCGTACTCGATTGACTTAACTGTGGCATTCATGCCATCCTTATCCCGGAGGAAATCGATAACCCTGTACATCCTTTTATGACCTCCGCCGATGTATCTCATTGTCCTTTTGCCGGTAACATTCCTGCCTCCCGATTTTCTCAAAGGCTGGAGGAGCGATTTCTCCGGCGTGGTGCTTGTGATGGTGTCAAAAGCACTTATGATCTTGTTTCTCTGACCTGGTGTTACAGGTTTCAACTTTCTGACTGCCATGATACTTTTTAAATATTGCTGTAGAAATCTATTTTGCTGCCTTCAGCAAGGGTAATAACTGCTTTTTTAGTTGCAGCTGTCTTGCCGATAAGAAGGCCGGATTTTGTATTCCTCGATTTTATCTTACCGCCATACCTCATTGTGTTAACATCCGAAACTGTAACACCGTACAGCTCCTCAACGGCTTTTTTTATCTGTAACTTGTTGGCATTCTTTGCAACAATAAAACCATAGCGGTTGAATTTATCGCCCTGGCTTGTCATCTTTTCCGTTACTATCGGTTTTAGTAGAATATTCATCACTCAAAGTTTACTGGTTTAAAATGTTGCCTGCAAAACGTCAACTGCACTTTCCACAAGCACCAGAGTTGAAGCCTTCATTATTCCATAAGTATTTAATTCTCCGGCTATTACAACTTCAACCCCTTGTACATTTCGGGATGACAAATATATATTTTTATTTTGTTCCGGTAAAACTATCAGTGATTTTTTATTACTGATATTCAGGTTATCTCCCATTTTGATGAATTCCTTTGTTTTCGGAGCCTCAAATGAGAAATCTTCCAGGACAATAATATTATTTGATGAAGCCTTATATGAGAGGGCTGATTTTCTTGCAAGTTCCTTAACCTTTTTATTAAGTTTAAAACCGTAATATCTTGGTTTCGGGCCGAAAACACGTCCGCCGCCCCTGAACAGAGGGTTCTTTATGCTGCCTGCACGGGCGGTACCTGTACCTTTCTGCCTTTTTATCTTTCTGGTGCTGCCTGCGATCTCACCACGCTCTTTGGCTTTATGAGTTCCCTGACGCTGATTTGCCAGGAATTGTTTTGTATCCAGATAAATAGCATGGTCATTTGGCTCGATGCCGAAAACAGAATCGTCAAGTGTAACTTTCCTTCCTGTTTCCTTACCCTGAATATTAAGAACAGCTATTTCCATTATTTTAATATTATTACGTAACCACCTTTAGGACCGGGAACAGCCCCTTTAACTATCAATATATTATCTTCGGGCATAAGCTTCATAATGCGCATACTGATCGACATGGTTTTCCTGTTGCCTGTATGTCCGGCCATTCTCATCCCCGGCAATACTCTTGAGGGGAAAGAAGAAGCGCCAAGAGAACCCGGAGCCCTGCCCCTGTTATGCTGGCCGTGCGTAGTCCCTCCGACACCACTGAAACCATGACGTTTTACAACACCCTGAAATCCTTTGCCTTTCGACCAGCCCTGAATATCAACCCAGTTATCGGATTTGAATACCTCTGCAGTAAGGACTTCACCTTCTTTAACCTGTCCCTCCCTGTAACCGGTAAACTCCACCACTTTTATTTTTGGGGCTGTATTTACTTTTTTGAAGTGCCCTATTTCAGCTTTAGTCGAGTGTTTTTCCTTCTTATCCTCAAATCCGAGCTGTACGGCAGAATAGCCATCCCTTTCAAGTGTCTTTACCTGTGTAACAACACAAGGGCCGGCTTGCAGTACAGTACACGGGACATTCTTCCCTTCTCCGTCAAAGAGGGAAGTCATTCCTATTTTTTTTCCAATTAATCCCTGCATCTCTTTTAATCTTTACTAATTTCACACTTTAATTTCCACTTCAACACCGCTCGGGAGCTCAAGTTTCATAAGAGCATCGATTGTTTTTGGCGTAGAGCTGTAAATATCAAGCAATCTTTTATATGAAGAAAGCTGGAACTGCTCTCTGGCCTTTTTGTTGACAAACGGTGACCGCAGAACCGTATAGATCTTTTTGTGGGTGGGAAGCGGTATTGGACCACTTACCACAGCGCCTGTGGATTTTACTGTTTTTACGATCTTCTCGGCTGATTTATCGACCAGATTATGATCGTAAGATTTCAGTTTGATACGAATTTTCTGACTCATCTTTAAAGAATTTTTCCTTTTGTAATTTCGACAATTCTGTTAGCTATTTCTGCAGGCACCTCCTCATAATGTGAAAATTCCATTGTTGAAGTTGCTCTTCCCGAGGTAATGGTCCGGAGTACTGTAACATAGCCGAACTTTTCTGCCAGAGGTACTTTAGCCCTGACCACCCTTGAACCTGCTTTCGATTCCATTCCTTCCACCCTGCCCCTTCGTCTGTTAAAATCACTTATAACATCACCGACATATTCTTCGGGAGTAACCACTTCCGTCGACATTATCGGTTCCAGAATAACCGGATTGCATTTTCCTGCAAACCTTCTGAATGCCTGTTTTGCAGCGATCTCAAATGACAGAGCATCGGAGTCAACCGGATGGAATGAACCGTCCTTAAGTATTACTTTTAGACTATCCAGGGGGAAACCGGCAATAGGTCCGTTCGACATTGCTTCACGGAAACCTTTCTCCACCGACGGAATATACTCTTTCGGTACATTTCCTCCCCGTATCTCATTGAAAAACTGAAGGCCTCTTATCCCTTCATCTGCAGGCGAAAGTTCAATAGTAATGTCTGCAAATTTGCCTCTGCCTCCGGTCTGCTTTTTGAAAACTTCACGGAATTCGGCTGAAGTGGTAATGGCCTCCTTATATGCCACCTGTGGTGGTCCCTGATTACATTCAACATTAAATTCCCTCCTGAGCCTGTCGATAAGGATCTCGAGATGCAGTTCACCCATACCATTAATAATGGTCTGTCCGCTGTCGGGATCTATCCTTACCTGGAAGGTCGGATCTTCTTCAGCCAGTTTTGCAAGGGCCATTGACAATTTGTCAACATCTGCCTGGGTTTTTGGCTCAACGGCTATCCCTATTACCGGTTCAGGGAAATCCATCGATTCGAGAAGTATCGGTTTGTGTATTGCACAAATTGTATCGCCGGTCTTCAGGTCCTTGAAACCTACTCCGGCACATATATCACCGGCCGGATACGCTTTCTACGGAATTCTGCTTGTTGGCATGCATCCTGAAAAGCCTGTTTATTCTTTCCCTTTTTCCTGTACGTACATTTAATATTGTATCTCCGGCCTTCAGTACTCCGGAATAAATCCTGAGGAATGCAAGGCGGCCGACGTAAGGATCGGTGGCAATTTTAAATGCAAGAGCTGAAAAAGGTTCATCGTCATCAGGTGCACGCTTTATTTCGCTGTTATCCCTGGGATCGACACCCGTTACAGAACCGATATCAACCGGGGAGGGAAGGAAGGCGGTAATTGCATCAAGTAGACTCTGTATACCTTTATTTTTAAATGATGCTCCGCATAATACAGGAACAGCGCTTCCTGAAACAGTCGATTTTCTCAGGGCTGTCAGAATCTCTTCCGGAGTGATTGATTCGTGATCCTCAACATATCTTTCAAGAAGGGTATCATCAACTTCTGCAAGAGCTTCAACAAGCTTTCCTCTCCACTCCTCAGCCTCTTCAATGAACTCTTCCGGTATATCCTCAATATCATATAATGTACCCAGCGATTCATCGTCGTTATAAATCCTGGCCTTCATATTTACCAGGTCAATAATGCCAATGAAGTTCTCCTCTGCACCCATTGGAATCTGAACGGGTACCGGATGAGCATCGAGCTTTCCTTTTATCTGGTGGACGACACTGAAAAAATCGGCACCGGCGCGGTCCATTTTATTGATAAATGCCAGCCTGGGGACACCATATTTATCTGCCTGGCGCCAGACTGTTTCTGACTGGGGCTCAACACCGCCCACGGCACAGAAAACTGCCACAGCGCCGTCAAGTACCCTCAGAGACCTTTCAACCTCAACTGTAAAATCAACATGGCCCGGAGTATCAATAATGTTGATCTTATAGTTCTGATTATTATATTTCCAGTATGTTGTTGTGGCGGCAGAAGTAATTGTTATCCCTCTCTCCTGTTCCTGGATCATCCAGTCCATCTGGGCATTACCGTCATGAACCTCACCAAGCCTGTGGGTACGACCTGTATAGTACAGAATACGTTCTGTAGTAGTGGTCTTACCGGCATCGATGTGGGCCATGATTCCGATGTTCCTGGTATATTTAAGATCCTTATCCATTAATCTGTCCGCCCTGTTATACTGTTAAAATCTGAAATGAGCGAAAGCCTTGTTGGCTTCAGCCATCCTGTGAGTATCTTCTTTCTTCTTATAGGCGCCGCCTTCAAGCTTGTATGCTGCCATAAGTTCTGCTGCAAGGCGCTCTGCCATTGAATGGCCTGTTCTTTTACGTGCAAATGAGATCATATTTTTCATGCTGATGCTTACTTTGCGGTCAGCACGGATTTCCATGGGAACCTGAAATGTAGCGCCACCAACACGACGTGCCTTGACTTCAACCTGGGGTGTAACATTCTCAAGAGCCTGCTTAAAGATCTCAAGAGGAGTTTTCCCTTCGTCCTTGAATTTGTCACCAACGATTTCGAGTGAGTCGTAGAAAATCTTATAAGCCAGGTTTTTCTTGCCACTAAACATAAGATTGTTTACAAACCTTGTTACATAAGGATCGTTAAATTTGGGATCCGGTAACAGAATCCTCTTCTTTGGTTTAACTTTTCTCATAATCTTATTCCTTTTATGTTACTTCTTTGGCCTTTTGGCTCCATATTTTGATCTTCTCTGAGTACGGCCATCGACACCTGAAGTGTCAAGTGCACCACGGATAAGGTGATACCTGACACCGGGAAGATCCTTTACCCTGCCGCCTCTGATAAGGACTATTGAGTGCTCCTGGAGGTTATGACCTTCACCCGGAATGTATGCGTTTACCTCTTTCTGGTTTGTAAGCCGGACCCTGGCCACCTTCCTCATTGCTGAATTTGGTTTCTTGGGAGTTGTTGTGTAAACACGTACACAGACACCTCTTCTCTGAGGACATGAATCCAGGGCAGGAGCTTTACTTTTATCTACCAGTCTCTTCCTGCCTTTTCTTACTAACTGCTGAATTGTCGGCATATTTCCAGTTATTTTACTATTAAATTTTACTTAAAAAATCGGTTCGCAAAGGTATTTAATTTATTTATTAATCAATAAGCAGACTTTCAGTATTTTTTTCAAACCAGATAACAATTCATGACAATAACACCTGTTAACTGGCCTCATCAAGGTCACTAAAACCACTTCCTGAGACTATCTGTACTAACTTAATGTAAGTTATTAACAGGTAACTTCCCGATCTTTCCCGAAGAAAACCGCTTTTGTAAACTTACCTTTGAAAGAAAAACCGGTACTCCTGCATTTCAAAAAACTGGTGCAAAGGAAATAAAAAAATTGTAATTCTATATTCTTTATTAAAGAGTTTTTAAAAAATTATTAATTTTGACCGCTCCAAACCGGGTAGGAATTATTTAAATTGCAGACCTCCTTTCCCGTCTCGCCTTAGGCAGGAAGTTGGGAAACCTCCTTCCACCTTGGGGGAAGGTGGGATGGGGGTATAAAGCATAAGGGATTTGTTCGGTAGAAATATATTATAAATTATATAACAACTTATGAAGACATACCAGACTGACCAGATAAAAAACATCGTGCTCCTGGGCAATTCAGGATCAGGTAAAACTATTCTGGGAGAAGCGATGCTTTTTAACGGCGGCGTCATAGAAAGAAGAGGCACTATTGAAGGGAAGAAGTACTGTTTCCGATTATCGTCCGATAGAACAGGAAAACGGAAACTCTATATTCTCGACAGTACTTTATACCGAAATTCTCAATAAGAAAATTAATATTCTCGACACACCCGGTCTGGATGATTTCAGCGGCGGAGTAATTTCCTCACTTTATGCTTCCGACATGGCTGTTACTGCTTATTAATGTTCAGAACGGCGTTGAAGTTGGTACTGAGATCCACTTCAGGCATGCAGAGAATGTGCATAAACCGATGATAATTGTCATTAATGGCCTTGACCATGAAAAGGCAAATTTTGACAAGTCGGTTGAAATGATGAAGGAAAGACTGAGCAATAATATAATAATTATTCAGTATCCCGTGCAATGAGGGATGCCGGATTCAATTCCGTGATTGATGTTCTGAAGATGAAGATGCTTCGTTATGGCAAGGACGGGGGCAAAGCAGAAATACTTGATATTCCTGCCGACCAGGCTGAAAAAGCTGCCGGACTGCATGATGCACTTGTGGAAAAAGCTGCTGAAAGCGATGAATCGCTAATGGAACTTTTCTTTTCGAACGATACACTCTCCGAGCAGGAGATCAGAAAAGGTATTTCAAAAGGTATTGTTGCCGGCGGAATGTACCCTGTCTTCTGTATTTCGGCAAAAAATAATATTGCAGTCGACTCCCTGATGGAATTCATCGTCAATGAAGCGCCTTCAATTAAGGATATGCCGGCCCAGAAAAACAGTAAGGGCCAGGTGGTTAAAGCTGACCCGTCCGGACCTGCATCGTTGTATGTTTTCAAATCTTCCATTGAAGAGCATATCGGGGAAATAAATTATTTCAGGGTTTACTCGGGTAAAATAACCGAAAACCTCGATGTGATCAACAGCAATAACGGTACAAAAGAGAGGCTGTCCCAGCTTTATGTATGTGCCGGTAAGAACAGGACAAGGGTTCCCGAACTTCATACAGGAGATATCGGCGCCTTAGTCAAGCTGAAGAACACAAAGATGGACCATACCCTGAACGCCCCGGGTAATGACTGGAAGTATGAGGGTGTGAAATTCCCCGAACCGAAATACAGGACAGCCATCAAGGCACAGAGCGAGAGTGACGATGAAAAGCTGGGTGAAGCTCTTAATAAGATCCACCTCGAAGATCCGACAATAATAATTGAGTATTCCAAGGAATTGAAACAGATTCTTGTTCATGGCCAGGGTGAATACCATCTTAATATAATGAAATGGCATCTTGATAACATTTATAAGATACCTACTAATTATAGTGCTCCCAAAATACCTTACCGTGAAACAATTACGAAGGCAGCACAGGCTGATTACCGCCATAGGAAGCAATCCGGAGGAGCCGGTCAGTTTGGCGAGGTTCATCTTATAATAGAACCTTATGTGGAAGGTTCTCCCGAACTAACGATGCAGAAATTCGGCAGTAAGGAAATAAAGCTTTCTGTAAGGAGCAAGGACGAGATTGAGCTCGACTGGGGAGGAAAACTTGTTTATTGTAACTGTATTGTTGGTGGTTCCATTGATGCACGCTTTATGCCGGCCATATTAAAAGGCTTAATGGAAAAGATGGAGATTGGTCCCCTCACAGGATCATATGCACGCGATATCAGAGTATATGTTTATGATGGCAAGATGCACCCGGTCGATTCCAATGAAATCTCTTTCAGGCTTGCCGGGCGTAACGCATTCAGCCAGGCATTTAAAAATGCAAACCCGAAGATCCTTGAGCCGATCTATGAGGTTGAGATAATGGTTCCAGCCGACCGTATGGGCGATGTAATCAGCGACCTTCAGGGACGGCGCGGAATGGTTCTCGGAATGAGCAGCGAAAAGAGGTTTGAAGTTATAAAGGCAAGAGTGCCGCTGGCCGAAATGAATAAATATTCCACAGCGCTCAGCTCAGTAACCGGCGGACGTGCTATGTATACAATGAAATTCTCGGAATATTCACAGGTTCCCGGAGATGTCCAGGAAGCTGTAATCAAAGCTTATACCGAGGAGGACGAAGAGGAATAGAATAATTTAATCCGGGAATAAATATTCTAAAGTGAAGTTATTGTAACTTAATTAGCATTAGTACTTGATTTCATGCTCACAAATTAAATCTAAGAAAGTTATTCTTATGAATAGATCTAAAACAATAATTTTCATTTTGATGCTTTTCATATTTGTAATGAAACAAAACACAATTATTGCCCAGAACTATTTTCCGGACAAATATGAAGGTAAGCAACAGACGGTTACTTCTGTGAGAATCGCAAGTGCTGCAATTATACCTGATAAATGGGAAAAAGAGATTAACTGGACCCGGACAGAAGTAATGGTGAGGAAAGCAGCAAGTGAAGGTGGCGCACAAGTAGTTATTACTCCAGAATGTATTCTTGATGGTTATGTGATTGAACTGTCAAATAATATTAAAGATAAAACTGAAAAAAACAGAGTAATAGAAAAAATTAAAACTGTTGCAGAGCCGCTGAATGGCCACTATGTTCAGAAAGCATGTGATCTGGCTGATGAACTAAATATCTTTTTCATTTTTGGATTTCTTGAATCCCTGGGTTCAAAACTTTGCAATACAGCGATTTTAATTGATCCGGAAGGTGATATTATAGGCAGATATACAAAAACACATTTTGCTGAAGGTTATACTATAAAACCTGAAGCATATACACCCGGAAATGAGTATCCGGTATTTAATACTCCTTTTGGAAAAATTGGAATTATTATTTGTTATGATCGCCAGTCGCCTGAGCCAGCAAGAATTATGGCTTTAAAAGGAGCACAAATCCTTTTTGTGCCTGCCTATGGAAGCTATACTGATGATGATGGATGGAATACAGCACTTATGAGGACAAGAGCTTATGAGAACAGATTTCCGGTCATTTTCTGCAATCCCTTTCAAAGTTTGTTGATAGATCAAGGAGGCAGTATTAAGGCTATCGGCAATGCAGGTGAAATTGTATACTTTGATGTAAGTACTTCACCAGGAAATAATGATGATCGTTTCAGGAACCGCAGGCCAGAAACATATGAGGAGATTTTTGAAAGGAAAGCTACATTGAAATAACCTGATTATACTTTCTTTACCAATTTTGTATTTCCTCCTTCAGCAAGAGTAATATCCATATTTTGTTTATTCGTTTTCCAGGCACCCTTTGTAAAATCAGGTACTTCAATCGGATAAGATTTGTTATTTACAGACCATTCACTCAATGGAAGGACAGAGCTCCAGGATACTCCATCATAAACATCCATATCAAGTGGCAATCCATTATGAAGACAATCTATCAAACGCCATGACATCAACAAATCGGTACCAAATTCAGAACCGCTCTCTTTTCCCAGATCTCCCAACTTTCTAAGAAGATTCGGTGTAAATTTCTCTTCAAGTGATTTATATTCCTCAGGAGAAACCCACCGCCCTTCCTCATCCGAAATTCTTGCCGGCCTGGGATATTCAAGGGCAGATCTTAAAGTTCCGCATATCTCCTCTTTAAGTGTAGATGGGCGAACTGTTGTTGCATCATGCTGTGCTATGATAGTGCGTCCATGAGATGTTTTGATTATGGAGTTATTAATATTGCCTCTGAAATCCTTATTAGCAAATGGTTTAAAGAAATCATCCCTGGATGCTAAATCTTTGGCTATCTCTCCCATTTTGAAATCCCCGCATTCAACGGATACCAGGAAATCAAATTTGTCTCCCCTGTTAATATTCATCATAAGGCATATCCACTCAAATCCATGTATCGGATAAATATTCCCTTTCCTGTTAGCATACTGTTTTAACCACCACATATCCCAATACATATCTTTCGAAAAGTTATTTTTGAGCTTATTGGCTATATAGCCTCCTTCACCATGGATGATATCGCCAAAAAATCCCTGTCTGGCCATATTCAGTGTTCGCATCTGAAATCCATTATATGCATAATTTGCCATCATCATGCAGTGTTTGCGGGTTCGTTCAGCTGTTTCTACAAGTTGCCAGCATTCTTCGATCGTTGCTGCAATTGCAACTTCAGAAGCCACATGTTTCCCTTGTTCCATGGCATACACTGCCATTTTTGCATGCATATACCAGGGAGTAGTTACTATAACCAGATCTATATCTTTCTGTTCGCATAGCTTTTTCCATTCTTCTTCGCCACCAGTGTAGATTGTTGGATTATGGGAAGTACCTTCAAGTCTCTTTTTTGCAGCTTCTGCTTTTTCAGGACGTATATCACATAATGCTCTTATCTCAACCCCTTCAATCCGGCTTAAATTATTCAAATGACCTGGTCCTCTGTTACCTAATCCGATTATTCCAACACCTACGACCTCTATTTTGGGGGCAGCAAAACCAGACATATTAAATCGCTGTACATGCGACTCTTCCATTTCCCTGAACTTCACCTTAAGGTCCGGTTCCTTTTCGGAACTCTGCCCTGAGTGCGCAACTTTTAAGGAGACCACCTCCAGCTATTCCAAGTCCGGCAGCACCGGTTACTTTTAAAAAATCTCTGCGTTTGGTTTTCATTTTTTCAAGGTTTATTTTAATTTTTAAATTTATTACTTGTTGAAAGAACGGTATTAATATTTTCCTGCAAAATCCTCTGCATAAGTATTAATTTCAGCATCAGTCAAATCAGCCCCTGAATTAACTATTAACCTGAATCTGAAAGTTGCAGATTTTCCGGCAGGTATGCTGAAGTTCATAACATTCTGACCATTGGTATAGGCACCTGCACCAAGCGGATTGGCTAATAGCAATCCGTATCCTCTTGCATGCCAATAAGTCGGATAACCAGGATTCTTAGGATGATCAACCATCACCACTGAGATTACTTCATCTCCAATAGTTCCATAAAGGTCAACCCATTTACCACGTGTACCGTATACTGCCTCCCCGGTTATTCCTTCACTACTCCTGTAATTACCAGTTATCCCTTCGTTTGACATAGCTTTTACAGTAGTCGGATTGCCCTGGATATCAGTAAGTATAAGCTCCTCCTGTGAGGGCATTTCCAACTGCCGGGCAACTCGAATTCCAAAGCCCCCTTCCTTTGTATCTTTCATTGCAACATCTGTACCTGTAGCCGTTAAAGTTATTATCCGGTCGATTATCCGTGTCTGACCTTTTATCATAAAATAATATTCAGACTTTTCAGCTAAAAGTTCTTTCCCGGAAGGATCTATCCAGCTTTCGCTTGATACCAGTAGTCCCTCTCCTGAGGACCCACCTTTTAATTTATCGATACTCACATGGTTGATCGTTCCGTACCTTTCTCTTCTGTCTTCCGGAATTGCTGTTGAGTTGTTCCAGAAATCATACCCGTTAACACTACCATAGTTAAAACACAATCCAATCTGGTGGGGATGATCAACACGCTCTCCCGGCCTTGGATTCAATGGATAGCCACGTGTAACTTCAGTCCCGGATGATGCTATGATCGGATAAAGTAATGGTTTCTTAATATCAAGCACTACCGGATCGTGCCAGCGGTAGGAAGTGAATAATTTGCCATCTGCCATAACATCAATCTTCTTTTCAGAATCGTTTCTGACAAATTCTATTTTCACTTTATCCTTATCTTTTTTACCTTGCTTATCGGATCCTGAACCACAAGAGATTAATAATGTGGATAATAACAAGATCAGTTTAAACGATTTTTGATTCATGATTTTTCTCTAATTTAATAAAATAAAACGTGTATTAATAAAGCATAACCTTTAAATTAGTTCTTAAAATAATAACTCTTTAAACACGCCAAACCTTTTTGAAAAGAAGTAAGGACAGGAATAACTTCATTCTGAATTGTATTTTTTCCTTAATTCTGTAACTGTTTTGAAAATCTCCATCACTTTTTCATCCCCGACCTTATCGTCCATATTTATACAGCAAACCCCAGTCAGGTAAGGATTTCCCGATTCGTTAACCAGTCTGGTAATTGTTTCCCTTATTTCATCATTAGTTTGATTTATGATTTCGACAGGGCTTAACCGGATATTGAGGAAAGTGCCTGGAAGATGCTTCCTGAGGATTTTCAGATCACCTCCCCATCCGACATCAAGGAAATCAAGATGAGGGATCTTTGCAAAACTTTCAGCCATACGGTGCGGATCAACTCCGCAATAATGAACTCCGAATGGGCGAAACTTCTTGCTCCAGTCTATGTCGAACGGCAGCAGAAAGTTTTCGTAATCTTCGACTGAGATCATCGTATGAGAACACTCGGAATGCAGAAAAACAGGTTTATCAAAGTGGTAAACCAGACGGTTTACTGAAACAGATGTTGTCCCGGTTTCATGCTGAATAAAAGCTGTGAATTTTTCTATAACCTGTGAAATGTTCTTAAGGTAATCACCTGGTTTCTATCAGGCTTTTCAAAGAAGTCTGTAAAAATCTTTTCTGTTTGCAAATCGAGTGCGCTATTAAGGATGCCTCCCCAGTTTATATCACCATACAGGTACCCATATTTCTCCTTTAATTTATCTAATAAATGTTCCAGTTTTTTAAAGGCAGGCGTCCTGAAGATGTCTTTAGTATAAATTTTTAACACCTCATGGTTAGCAGGATAAACCTGGGGGGCTGAATCTTCAAAATAATTTATTTTGCATCCCAGTAATTCGGAAATTAAATATCCTGCTGCATTATGAACTGCACCAATTACCGGCAAATCTTTATTCCTGTCCTTCCCAACTCCGTAAACTCCGAATCTGTTATAGAGCTCAATTTCCATCTTTCTTTCAGATTCAACCCGTTTTAAAGGATTATAGAAAAAGTCCTCATCAAATGTGATTCCTGTGTGTTTGAACCACCACAACGGATGAAAAACAATTTCTACGGGTAAGAGAGCCTCTCTTAATAATGGGTTCCTTAAAAATTTACTCATCGTGAAAAATTTGTAATCAAATCAATATCCGAATTTTCTGTTTTTATCAGATTTAATTTTTCAGGAAATCAAAATATTAACATAAATAGAAATTAAATGACTTCTGTTATTCATTTCTATATTTTGCAAATATTTCAGCAATTTTAGCTTCACCAGAATCGCCGCCATGAATGATCACACGGTATCGAAATGGCAGTTTACCTCCCTTTTTCAGGAAAATTTCTTTCCCGTTTTCAGGCCAGTTCATCACAGCCGGTGAGATATGTCCATAATCGCGTGTAAACCAGGTTGCCGGATACCAGGGATTTGACGGATGTTGAAGAATAGCTAATCCTTCAACGACATTACCACGTTTCCCATAATAATCCATCCATGCCGATTTTTTCCCCATAGTTTCTTTCTCATTTTTCAATCCCTCAGCATTGACAATAGTACCTCCGTTTTGGACAATCAGATCTGTTGCCATTCTGGCAGTAAAAAGGGAATGACCGGTTTTACGGAAGGTGACATCAATAAGAGCATCCATGGTAATCTCGAAATCTATCTGACGTATTGTAGCTGAAGGTGCCGTAATGATTATTTTTCTGGTATCCTTGATCGGGGATAATGCTCCCGGCCGGCTCCAAATACACTCATCGGTAATTATAACCGAATCTCCACCTTCTTTAACAATCTCTGCATTCACTGAAATGATACGACCTCGCTCTAATCCTTCCTGCCAGTAATTACCACCATTTACTGCATCGCATGCGAAATAAAGAGAGGAGTGATGCGGATATGGATCATTACGTATTGAAGTAACTGTTCCTCCTGAAAGAGGACCGTTTACAGGGAAGAAGAAGGGATATTTTTCATCGGCTGAAAAGACATAGCTTGTAAAAAACTTGCCATCAATAGATATATTGATTTTTGAGCCAACCTTCACTGCAGTGAGTTTCTCTGCCAGAATAGGTTGTATGATAAGGAAACAACCTAATAAATGGATAATAACGATTCTAATTTTCTTCATAATTAATAATTTATGTAAAATATTTAATTTATCAATAATATACTGCCGCAAGGGCAGTATATTATTGATGACCCGTAATTTATTCTAATTAATACCCTGGATTTTGAACCAGTTGAGGTGCCTTTTTCATTTCATCGGTAGAGATTGGAATCCAATACATTCTTTTATTAGGGACATTAGCCTGCTGACTAACAAGCCGGGTCCAGGTAGTGGTGTAAGTTCCATCCAGATTTTTAATCTCGAGTATATCAATCCCGTGAAGAGGTGGAGATAATGTGGCTTCAAGGATCTTCCATCTCCTTATATCAAACCATCTGTTTTCCTCACCAAAAAGCTCAATTTTTCTCTCCTGGCGTAAAGCCTGTGTAATATCACCTGTAAAATCCGGAAGGCCAGCCCTGTTTCTTATCATATTTATATAAGTAGTTGCAGTCGGAATATCGCCCAGCATTAAACACGCTTCTGCATAATCTAATAATACCTCGGCATATCGGATGTAAATCCAAATGTTCTGATTATACTGAACATCACCAACAACTGTATTGTCCATGAATTTCTTCATAAGATATCCTCCATAACAACCTCCTGCCGGGAAATAAGGATCCTTCCTTGTATCAAGACCAAAGACATCAGTATAAGTTGTCGGTCCTGTCATTGTTCGGTGTGTACGTCTTTCATAAATCCCAAGAGGGTCCCTTGAAGCAGAATTCGCGAATCGTGGTTGCCAGACTGCACTGTCATAAAGAACGTCCGCATAAAATCGGGGCTCACGATTATAATATGGATTCTCATGCTTAAATTTTGTTGAGACGTTTTTATATTGGTTCGATGCATTAACTGTAAAATGACCGGAGAATTGAGAACCATCACTCATTTCATAAGAATCAACCATGCTTTGCAAAGGTCCGTTTCTCCCGAAATTATTTATTCCATTTGGACCATTCTGTTGATTATTGCGATGTCTGCTTCCAAGATCTGCAACAAACATCTTTCCCCAGATGACTTCATCATTTGCAAGGGTATATGCTCTAAAAAAATCGAAACGGTTCTTAGCCACTGCCGCCTGATCCGGGGCTCCCCAATCAGCTAATTTACAAGTGCCAAGATCTATAACAGCCTTTGCAGCATCTCTGGCTGAAGTCCACAGAGCAATTCGGTTAGGACCCGTATAGCCTACAAGTTCATTCTCAGCTGTACCGTCTGAAGTAAGATCACTGGCAGCAAATAATAAAATCCTTGACTTAAGAGCCATTGCGGCCTCTTTTGTGGCCTTCCCCATCCTCATTCCACTCTTTAATTTAAGCAACTGGATTGCATCATCACAATCTTTAATTATAAAATCCACTGTTTCCTTAAAAGTCGACCTTTTAATTGTAGAAAGATCATCCCCCAGTTTATTTGCTTTATTCATTAAAGGGACACCACCAAAAGTCCGGCACATGTTGGTATAAATATACGCTCTGAGGAACAATGCTTCTCCTTTAAGCAAATCAGTTTTTGCTTTTACCTCAGATTTTTTTGGTTCAGAAAAATTTTCAGCAATATTGTCTATGTTATCAAGGAATAAATTTATTCTCTGGATATTAGCGAAATTTGCCCATGATACGTTACTGTAAGTGCCACTTATCCTGTCAGCATTAAGCGTCCCCAGATTGTAAGGCTGGGAACTGCTGCCTCTGGAAACAAAGCTTTCGTCAGCAATTGAAGTTAACATCTCACCACGGATTCCATACCCGACATTATCGTAACAATAATTCAGGTATGAGGCAGCAAGATTGGGATCAGTCCAGACTGTGGCATCAGAGTATTTATCCAGGGGATTCTTATCCAGAAGATCCTGGTTGCAGGCCGGTATAAGAAGCAATAAGACTGATAAGATTTTAAGGTCAATATATTTCTTCATAATATTTCTATTTAATATTAATTAAAATGCAACTCTTGCCCCCACAGCATAAACTTTCATCAGTGGATAGTTGCTGGTTGATGAAAGTTCAGGGTCCTGGTTCATTTTGAATGCATTATAAAGCAGGAATAAATTTTGTCCGCTGATGTACACCTGCGCATTCTTCAACCAGACAGATTTTGTTATGTTTGCAGGAATTGTATAAGAAAGCTCGAGGTTTTTCAATCGGGCAAATGCAAGATTACAATAATCATAGTCCGTAATGTAGTTTGATCTCCAGTATTCTTCAGTCCTCATGAAGATCCTTGGTTTGGCTGCTGTTTTATTATCCTCTGTCCATCTTCCATCTGCATAATATGTGATATAATTCCCGTCCATGCCCATAATTGGGAAGGTGATATTCCGGTAAGTCGCTCCCACGCCCTGAATTAGTCCCTGCAATTGCAGATTTTTATAGCCTAAGGAGAAATTTAAACCATATGTCAGTTCAGGATCACCAGTTTTATCAAACAGTATCTGGTCGTCAGATGTTATTTTTTCATCTTTATCATAATCCTCAATAATGATATCGCCTCCTCTTGCACCTGTAACATGTGGGTAAGATGCAACATCTTCAGCGTCGTCGAACACTCCAATAAACTTATACATAAGTGTTGCCCCAATCGGGTGGCCTGTTCTGACCTGCCATGGCACATTCCTTGCCGGTTCGTCATACTCAACTATTTTATTTCGGGCAAATGCAAGATTCCCCGAAACAGAAAAGTTGAAGCCGCTTGCATATCTATCACTGTATCCCAGCTGTGTTTCAAAACCTCTGTTATCAACAATCCCGAAGTTCTCATCAGGAAGACTTATTCCTGAGAAAGTCGGAACAGAAGCATTTCTTTTAACCAGGATGTTGTTTCGTCTTTGATAAAAATAGTCAAAGTCGAGCTGGAGTTTACTATTGAAGAAATATGATTCAAATCCGACATTAAGCACATTTGCCACCTCCCAGGTTATATTTGGATTAGGTGCGCCGCTCTGTAAAAGACCTGATTCATAAGTTTTACCCCCGTCCAATACCATACCTGTGTTGAAGCCATAACTTGTCAGGTACTGGAAAGCGGCTACAGCATCATTCCCCATCTGACCCCAGGATGCCTTAAGTTTGAAATAATCTATGAAGCTGAGATTATTTTTCCAGAAATCCTCGTTGGATACTCTCCAACCTAACAATACACTGGGGAAAGTGCCCCAGCGACCACTCTCCTGGGAAAATCTCAATGAACCATCCCTGCGTAAAGTAAATTCAAAAAGATATTTTTCCGAATAATTATAGGTAAGCCTTCCGAAATAATTCATTCTTGCGTCGATAGCTACTTCAGAACCATTATCTTTTTCGGCATTACCGCCTGCAAACAGGTAAGGTAAAGCATCAGACATGTAATATCTTCTGAATGCACTTATTCCATTATTCTGATAATCCATACTTTCAGCAGCAATGAACATACTAATATTGTGAACCTGATTGAAAGTTCTTTCATAGCTCAGTTTCAGGTTAGCGGTTGATGTTCTTGTATCGTAATAGTAGTCTGTTAACCTTGGTTCGGCAATCGTTCCTCTGAGAGCTCCTACAAGAAAGGCTGAGCCGTCTTCTTTCCCGGTATTTCCTGCGGCAAAGTAGCTATTCCGGTCGAGCGAGTACAAAGTAACAGGTTTGGCAAAGAGTTTTCTTTTTCTGAAAAAGATGTCGTAGGCATAATACCCGGTCAGAGTCAGCCCTTCTATCCTGGGTACTTTAAAAGTTACCGTTAGCATATTCTGACTCCGGAACCTTTTATCATCGTCAAAACCTGTTTCGAAGGATGATGAGACAACTGGCTGGTCACCGTATTCAATATCCGGGCCGGGTAATCCGTTAGGCCAGAATGCCGGTTGTGTAGGTTTATTTCTCATCATTGCACCAAAAATCGATGAAGAGCTTTTCGTAGGATACATTCTGTCTTCCTCTGAACCGTTAATATCCAGGTTGACCATAAGATATTTATTTAAGGTAATATCCAGGTTGGCTTTTACATTAAACCTGTCAAATGTTGTAGCATTTGCACTGTATATTCCATTGTCAGTCTGTTTACTGAAAGAGGTGAAATACTTTATATTCCGTGATCCTCCGGTAACTCTGAAACTATGTTGTCCCAGATTTGAAAACTTGTTCATTGCGGCGTCAAACCAGTCGGAGTTCGGATGCGTCCAGGGATATTCACCTGATTTATACTTTTCGATATCCTCCAGAGAGAACATCATATTTGCTTCAGCCACACCGCGATAACCTTCGACTTCTCGTATAAGTTGAGCATAGGTGGGTGCATCAGTCATTTCTGGTAATAATGTTGGAGTTTCCCATCCATGATAAAAGCTATATTCAAATAATGGTGCACTTTCCACTCCTCTCTTGGTAGTCACAAGAATAACACCGTTTGCAGCTCTTGATCCATAAATGCCTGCAGATGCATCTTTCAGAACTGTAAGACTCTCGATGTCTCCCGGAGCTATTGAATTCAGATCACGACCTGCAATTCCGTCAACAACCACCAGGGCACTGTTATCACCAAGACTGTTTAATCCCCTGATCCTTATTGTAGCTTCATCAGCCCCGGGCAACCCTGATGCCTGTTTTATAATTACCCCCGGGAGCCTCCCTGCCAAAGCATTTGAAACATTGTTAACTGGAGCAGCAGTTATATTTTTTGAGTCTATCGTAGTAACAGAACCAATAACGTTGACCTTTTTTTGCGTACCATAACCCACAACCACCACTTCTTCAAGGGATAATGCCTCAGATGCAAGAGTAATATCAACCTGATTTCTGTTCCCAACCGGAACCTCTGTTGAAACATAGCCAATAAATGAAGCAACCAGAACAGCATTACGGTCAGGCACTGCTAAAGAGTATTTTCCTTCAACATCCGTTATTGCACCAACAGTGGTTCCCCTGATAATTACGTTAACCCCCGGCAAGGGATTTCCGCTTTCATCAACAATAGTACCGCTGATCCTGATCTGTTGTTGGTCATTAGTAATCAAAACTGTACTATTACCATATACATCTATTAACATTAAGTTACTGCTCATTATGGTTATTAGCAGAAACATGAGCAGTTTTAGAATGTCTGGATTTCTCCGCGGATATAAATCCAATGGAAATTTTCGATCAAAATGATAAAATTTTCTCATAGTTTAAGTTTTCAAATAAATAAAACTCGTAATAATGAAATTGTTAAGTAGAATAGGAATTTTTTGAAAAAGAGGAACCGGATTTTTCCCGGCTGAAGTTCAATCAAAAGAAACTGAATTTTTTCATAGGCACTTTGGTTTCGGGTTAGTAATATTTTAATTAGTTTAAATATTCAATATATCGGAACTGATCTGACGAGTTGTCATCTGATTCAAATAATTTAATGCACCCTGGGGATCCGGAGAATAAAAGTCAGCTCCGATGTTATTGCAGAAATCTTGTGTCACTGGTGCGCCTCCAACCAGTATTATTCTTTTACCATCTCTTTCTTTTATTTGTGAGACTGTATTTGCCATATTTTCTAAAGTTGTAGTTAATAGGGCTGAAAGTCCGATAACTGCACCCGGATATTTTTCAAGAATTTCTATAAAGCTTACTGGTCGGACATCAACTCCCAAATCTATAATAGACCAGCCACCTCCTTCAACTATCATCGAAACAAGGTTTTTACCAATATCATGCAGATCGCCTCTTACGGTTCCAATAATAAAAGTCCCTTTGGTACTGACAGCTCCTGACTTAAAAAAAGGTTTTAACTGGACCATCGCTGCCCCCATTGCTTTAGCAGACATCAACATCTGTGGAACAAATATCTGTTTTTCCGAAAATTTCCTCCCAACTCTTTCCATGGCAGGGATCAAAGACTTATCGATTATCTGCCTCGGGCTCCAACCGTTATCAAGAGCTTTTTTGGTCAGTTCAAATGCACCATCCTGTCCTTTCAGATGAACGGGGTATGATGATTTGCCGGATACTTTACCCATCTCGACAGTCTGAAGAAGCTTATCTAATAAATCTTCCATATCTGCATCGCCTGAAGTATAAATTCAGATGGCTGGTTAAATTTAAGCAAGTATTACTCAAAAATCTACTCCAATTTTCACTAATATTGATGCAATATTCATATTTAATATTAAAAAGATTAAAATATCACGGAATGAATGCCCAACTTGAGAGAATATTTGTAAAAGAAGACGAATCGTTTTCGATAGGTATTTTCCAGGACAACCTTGAAAAGAGTACATGGCATTATCACAATAATTACGAATTAAGTTTTATAATGGAAGGAACCGGAAAAAGGATTGTTGGTGATTCCATAGTTGATTTTCAACCCGGAGACCTTGTTTTTATCGGACCTACTCTTCCTCATCTATGGGTTGCTGACAAAGATTCATGGAATCCTTCCAACCGTTTCCTGGCGATGGTTTTTCTTCAGTTTAATTCTGATATCCTGTGTCCGCATTTATTAGCTTTTCCGGAATTTAAAAATATTGCGACTGCACTCAAATATTCAGAAAGAGGTATCCAGGTTATAGGACAAACTTTAAACTTAGTGAGTGAGATAATGCTTCAGCTTCCATACATGAAAAGCTTTGAACGGATGCTTAATTTTCTCAGACTGATGAATATTATCGGGGAAAGTGAAATAAATGTTAATCTTGCAAGTGCAGAATATCTCAGAAAACGTCTAAATACAAATAGCAAAAGGATATCAATGATTCATGAATTTCTAATGAACAATTACCGTAATAATGTCAACCTTAGTGAGCTTGCAGAATTGGTCAACATGGCAAAAGGCTCAATATGCCATTTCTTTAAAATGCATATGGGGCTTACTCTGTTTGAATATCTGAATCAAATAAAAGTAGATTTTGCCTGCAAATTATTAATGGATCCTGATTTAAGTATTATGGAAGTAGGCTATAATAGCGGGTTCAATAACATAAGTCATTTTAATAAACAATTCAGGAGTATCACCGGAATATCTCCATCCGAATATAGAAAAAAATTCAAAAATCTGATTTAAAATCTATCTGTTGTAATAGATCTAAATTGGATTCGCTGAAAATGAAAAACTTATCGGCGAGAAATGTCCATAGTCGCGGATAAACCAGGTTATTTACACTATCTCAGGAACCACATAGGGTTTACGGTATACCCTGGTTAACATATTATCCGCTTCCGGATCATTCACGAACCTTTTAGTTTCATTACTGTATTTCAGACTTCGGCCCAGACGATAGGAGATATTTGCCATTGCCGGCAGAGCTGATGAGTAAAATCCGTCATTTATGTCACAGTGTAATGTCTCATTTTTCCCCGACCTGATAGCATCTATAAAGTTAACATAATGACCTGTTTCTCCTGATCCGCTTTGTTTGCTCTTATCGTCATCCGATCCTGCAAATGGTTTTGTTTCACGTTGCCTGAAAGCTTTCCATAATCCTGATCCGGCTGCAAGTTCCATATAGCCTTCAGTTCCGTAAAAAATATGGCCGATTTTAATGTCAAGGCTTGATTCACCATGTGTATACCTGCCCCGGGTTTCAAATTCAAGGATTTTGCCATCGCTGTATTTGAATGTGCAGATATGTGTGTTCGGTGTTTCCTGTGCGCATCCTTTCGGGTCAATTCCATAGATACCTCCGCTTGAAAAGATTAAAACAGGAAGCTCATTTTTATTCAGTCCCCATCGCAGTATTTCCATTTCGTTAACACCCTGGTTACCGGTGTCTCCATTTCCTGTATCCCAGAACCAGTGCCAGTTGTAATGACCTTTTTTTTCATTATAAGGCCTCCAGGGAGCAGGTCCCAGCCACATATCGTAGTGTAATGTTGCAGGTGGTTCACTGTCTGGAGCAATCCCAAATGAATCACGCGGTTTATAACAAAGTCCCCGGGCCATAAATACCTCTCCTATACCCCCATCATGCAGGAATTTAATAGCCTCCATTATATTGATGATAGAGCGGTTCTGGGATCCAACCTGAACCCGGACATTATATTTACGGGATGCTTCGATCATTTTCATTCCTTCGGAAACATTATGACAGGCCGGCTTTTCAACATAAACATGTTTTCCGGCCTGGCAGGCCCAGATGGTTCCAAGTGCATGCCAGTGGTTCGGTGTGGCAAAAGTCACTCCGTCAGTTTCCCTGTCATCAAAAATACGACGCATATCCCACTCTGTAATCGGTTTATTCCCTGTTAATTCTTCGACGATCTTTGCTTTTTCAGCCATCCTTAATTCGTCGACATCACATAAGGTTTTCAACCTGATGTTTTTATCTTTTGTCAAACCGGACAGACTTCTGACATGGCCACCGCCACGGCCTCCACAACCGATAACTGCAAGTCTGATCTGTTCATTTGCTCCGATGATCGAATTATACGATTTTGAACTAAATCCCATGGTGCCAATAGTAACTCCGGCAGTCCCCATTACGCCTTTCTTAATAAATTCCCTTCGTTTTGTCATATTAATTGTTTTAATCTGTATTAAAGAATCTGAAAAAGCCTGCGTCAGTTTTTCGTTTCGTTTTTCAACTTAGCTTTATAAAATTATGTAATTATTCATTACCTTAAAGCTTATTTTGACTTTTCAATCTTTCCAGCTTAAAATAAATATCTGATTATGGTTGGATTCAGCCAACAGTAATCAGAAGTTTAAAAAAAGAAGCTGCCTTTCCGGGCAGCCTCTTTTTTTAGACAGGATTAACCTGTTAGTCATACAAGGGATTCTGTAACAGCTGAGGGGCTTTCTTTATTTCATTCCTCGGTATCGGCCACCAGTATTGTTTTGCAGTCATCACATTGTCGGTATGTGCTTTTATCCATTTCCAGGTTGTAACAATAGATCCATTCGTATTCTTAACCTCAAGGATATCAATCCCTCCGAGAGGCGGAGTCATCACCTGGATCATTATCTTCCATCTTCTGACATCGTAGAACCTGCTTTCCTCACCATAAAGTTCAATCCTCCTTTCGTGACGTAAAGCTTCTTTGATATCACCCGTAAAATCCGGAAGGCCTGCCCTGTTGCGGATCAAATTTATGTAATTCGTGGCTTCGACTGTCTCTCCGAGTTCAAGACATGCTTCTGCATAGTTGAACAGGACTTCTGCATACCTCATATAGATCCAGACATTCTGGTTATTCTGGACATCACCGTTGCTTGACTGATCCATGAATTTTTTAGTCAGATAACCTCCATAGCAACCGTTTCCGGGGGAAAGGGGTCCTTTCCGGGTATCAAGACCAAACTGATCCGTATAAGTTCCGTCAGATTTCATGGTTCTGTGAGTGCGTCTTTCGTAGATCCCAAGAGGATCCTGGGGCTGAAGATTTACAGGACGGATTTGCCAGACAGCACTATCATACAATACAGTGGCATAAAACCTCGGGTCACGGTCATAATAAGGACTCTCATGTTTGAATTTTGCGGATTTGTTCTTATACAATTTGTTCGCATCTATTTCGAAATGATCGAAGAACTTTGATCCGTCACTCATTTCATAATCATCTATAAACTGCTGCAGAGGGCCATTCCTTCCAAAGTTATTTACTCCGTTTGGTCCGTTCGTCTGGTTTATTCTGTGTGTCCGTCCAAGATCGAGGATATACATTTTTCCCCAGATAATTTCATCATTTGCAAGTGTATAGGATCTGAACAGTTCATAATAATTCTTTGCAACAGCTGCCAGGTCGGGAGCCCCGAAATCGGCCAGCTTTGCCGTTCCAAGATCCATAACGGCTTTTGCGGCATTCTTTGCATTTGTCCAGAGAGTGACCCTGTTTGTTCCGCTTTTATAACCAACGAGTTCATTTGCTGCAGTACCGTCAGCAGTAAGGTCGCTGGCTGCAAAAAGAAGGATTCGTGATTTCAGGGTCAATGCTGCCTCCTTCGTGGGTCTTCCCATCTCCTGATCGGCCTTTAAAGGGAGTAAAGTTGCTGCATCATCACAGTCTTTGGCGATGAAATTTACAGTTTCTTCGAATGTTGCTCTTTCAAGACCCGCAAAATCATCATCCAGTTTATTGGCAGTTTTCATTATCGGAACTCCGCCGTAAAACCGGCAGAAATTATGGTATATGAATGCCCTCAGAAACAGAGCTTCACCTTTCAGTACATCTGTCTTTGCCTTAACGGCTGCCTGCCCCGAAGCCGGGTATTTATCTTTTATACCGTCGATATTATCAAGGAATAGATTGATCCTCTGGACATTCCTCCAGTTATCCGTATTCCAGTTCAGCCATGAGAAGATGTTTGTCCCGACATCGGCAGATATAGTTCCCAGGTTATAAGCCTGAGAGCTGCTGCCTCTTCCTACCGGCATCTCATCGCATGCCGAACCCAGCATCACACCCTGGAAAGGCTGGTTCAGACCATAATAAACATAATTCAGATAGGCGCTTGCAAGTGCAGGATCGGACCATAATGTTGCATCGGAATATGAATCAAGTGGTGTTTTATTAAGAAGTGCATCTTCGCATGCCGGAAGTAAAAGCGCCAGTATCAGTGACAGTAAAATTTTTATTAACTTTTTCATAATATTTCATTTTAAAGGTTAACATCAGAATGCAACTTTTACACCAACAGCATAAACCTTATGGAGCGGATAGCTTGCAACATTGGATACTTCCGGGTCGTGTTTGTAGGCAAAGGCATTATAGAGCAAAGCCAGATTCTGACCTGATAAATAGATCCTGAGATTCTTCAGCCTGATCTTCTGAATTAATTCCTGAGGAAGGTTATATCCAACCTCCAAATTTTTCCAACGTATGAATGCATGGTTATAGTAATCGAAGTCCGTAAGATAAGATTCCCTCCAGAAATCCTCAACCCTTTCAAACGCCCTTGGTTTTGATGCTGTTTTGTTTTCGGGGGTCCATCTGTCATCAGCATAATACTGCCAGTAATTACCCCAGGTTCCCATTATCGGGAAATCAGCCCTGTACCAGGTATTTCCGACACCCTGGAAGAGGGTGGTCAGAGAAAAGTTCTTCCAGTTCAGGCCTATTGTCATACCATAAGTAATCTCGGGAACCGTGGAAAAATCATAAATTATCCTGTCATCGGCATTTATTTTAGTATCTTTATTATAATCTTCGATTATTATTCCGCCACCACCACCCGAACGGGCTGCATAAGTATCAGATACACGAGGGTAACCGGGCATATCATCTGCATCGTCAAATATTCCTATAGCATTATACTGAAGTATTGCACCGATTGGATGACCTGTAAATATCTGCCAGTCAACTGTTCTTGCCGGTTCGTCATATTCGACTATTTTGTTCCTTGCAAATGCAAAGTTGCCGTTTACGGTGTAACTGAAATCACCTGCTTCACCGTTAAATCCAAGGGTTGTTTCAATTCCTCTGCTGTCAACAATACCGAAGTTCTCATCCGGCAGGGTAATTCCTGTGAAGTCCGGGACAGAAGCATCTCTTTTCCAGAGTATATTCGTACGTCTCTGGTAGAATGCATCCACATCCCATCTTACCCTTCCTGAAAACAATTGTGACTCAAATCCTGCGTTGAAAATATTTGCAACCTCCCAGGTGATATTCGGGTTAGGCACACTTGACTGAGCCAGTCCGGAAGAATATTTCTTGGATGAGCCGGCTATAAAACCTGTATTAAATCCGTAAAGTGTAAGATACTGGAATGCATTCACTGCATCATTACCCATCTGACCCCAGGAAGCTTTCAACTTTAAATAATTCATGAAGGCGATATTGTTTTTCCAGAAATCTTCACTTGATACCCGCCATCCGACAAGAACGCTTGGGAAAGTACCCCACCGGCCTGCATTTTCTGAGAACCTCAGGGATCCGTCACGTCTTAATGTGAATTCAAAAAGGTACTTCTCAGCATAATTGTATGTGGCCCTTCCGAAATAGTTGAGCCTTGCATCAATACCTACCGATGAAGCATTATTCATTTCATTCGTTCCGCCTGCATTCAGATATGGCAGCTGGTCGGAAATAAAATACCTGCGGTATCCCTGTATCCCTTTGGTCAGGTAATCAGTACTTTCAACAGCAATAAAACCGCTTACATTATGGACTCCGAAAGATCTTTCATAGCTTAGTTTTGCACTATTTGTAATCCTTTTAGAATCAGTGTAGTAGTCTGTCAGCCTTGGCTCGGCAAATCTTGCCCTTGGTATCCCGGTAAGGAAGGCAGATCCGTCTTCTTTCCCTGTGTTACCGGCTGCAAGATAACCGGACTTATCGAAAAAGTACAATGTTATAGGTTTTTCAAAAAACTTCCTGACCCTGAAATACATATCATATGCATAGTTGCCCGAAAGGACAAGCCCCTTCACCCACGGGATTTTAATTGTGGCTGTCAGCATGGGATTAATACGGTAGGTTTTGTCATCATCGAATCCTCCGTCAAAGGAGGATATCGCCAGCGGCTGATCTCCGTATTCAATATCCGGACCGTATAGTCCGTTAGGCCATAGAGCAGGAGAATTCGGGAAATTTCTGATCAAACCGTTGAAAATATCACCTGTACTCCTTGTTGGAAATGTCATATCTTCCTCGGATGCATTAATATCAAAGTTGACTGAGATATTCTGGTTAATCTGGGCATCGAGGTTGGTTTTGAAGTTGTACCTGTCATAGGCAGTGGCGCTTCTCTTATATGTTCCGCTACTGGATTGGGTTCCAAAAGAAGCAAAATATCTGAAAGTTTTGGAACCACCGGTAACTCTGAATGTATGGTGCCCTGAATTTGTCCATGCTTTGAAAGTTTCCTTGAACCAGTCGGAGTTTGGATGTGTCCAGGGATATTCGCCTGATCTATATCTTGCCAGATCATCCTCTGAATAGGTAGGAGCCTCGTTTCTGTAAGCCTTCACCTCATTTATCATCTGTGCATAAGTTGCAGCGTCAGTCATCTTTGGCAGAACGGTGGGTTTTTCAAAGCCCTGATAGAAATCATATTCAAACCGTGCTGCACCTTCCGAACCTCTCTTTGTGGTGATAAGTATAACCCCGTTTGCAGCCCTTGATCCATAAATCCCTGCCGATGCATCTTTCAGTACGGTAAGGCTCTCAATATCTCCGGGTTCGATCGAGTTCATGTCGCGCTCGGGAATTCCGTCGACAACAACAAGAACAGAGTTGTTTCCAAGGGTATTCTGTCCCCTGATAAGCAGGTCGGCATCATCACGCCCCGGTTCACCTGATGTCTGTTGTACAACCAGCCCGGGCATACGGCCTCCAAGAGACTGTGATACTGTGTTGGTCGGTGAAGAGGTGATCTCGGAAGTCGAGATCGTGGTCACGGAACCTATCACATTCACCTTTTTCTGGGTGCCGTAACCTACTACCACCACTTCTTCGAGAGAGAGCGCATCGGATACAAGCGATATATCAATCACACTCCGTCCTGTAATTGGAATCTCCTGTGTGATATATCCGATAAAGGATGCAACCAGTGTGCCATTACGGTCCGGTACGGTCAAAGTGAATTTGCCGTTTATGTCGGTAGTAACTCCAATGGTTGTTCCTTTCACAACAATATTAACTCCGGGCAGTGGTAAACCGCCTTCATCGACGATTGTCCCTGCAACCTGGATCTGCTGTAAACCGGCAGCATAAATATTATTTCCGAAGAAATTCAGGTTTATGAGCATCATGATAATAAAAGCCAGGTACATAATGTTCATTTCTTTTAGTTTGCAAACTCCTTTAAAGGGTGTTTGCCGGAACTTTTTTATGACATTCATAATTAATAATTTAGTAAATAATATGATCAGATAACAGATTCATCAATCTGTTAAAAACTTAGGTCAGTCTTGTAAATAAATGGAAATAAATTAATTGTTGGTTATAGTCTGATAGTTTTGTTTCATAGGCAAATCTGGAATTTAGGTGAAGGTTTGTCGGGAAATATACAAGTTTTTTCCCATTTGAATTAGTTTTTCTCAAAATTTGTTAAAAAAAAACGGGCTGACAATTTCTGCCAGCCCGTTTTATTATCAAAAAATTCTGTTTAAACTGTCTTCAGAATATCCCATACAAATGCCCTTATCCCCACTTCCTCATTAACAGCATCAATCCTTTTAACATTATTCAGAACACTATCAACTTTATCATCATCAACAATTGTCAGGAGGCTTTTATTAATTTCCGGCCAGGCATGTGTTCCCAGATGGGGTACACCTGTATTTGTACCCCTCCCCTGAACATTTTCCCACAGGGTGTATCCGTTTATTCCAAGCTTGTCAAGCAGATATTCAACCTTTTCGGTATGTGCCTGGTTATATATTATCATTATTGCTTTCATCTTTACGGTATTAATCATTATTGTTGCCATTACCATTAATAAAATCAAATTCTGAATAGACTGCAACGGTTTTATTTCTCTCACCATGTTTTGCAAAAATTGCATAAACCACAGGAACAAGTACCAGAGTAACGACAGTGGAGAAGACCAGACCTCCGATAACAGCAATTCCCATTGGTCTCCAGAGTTCTGATCCTGAACCTGTACTTATTGACAAGGGCACCATGGCAAGTATTGTAGTGAGCGGAAGTCATAAGAACAGGTCTTAGACGCGATCTTCCTGATATTAATATTGCCTTATATAATTCATTACCTCTTTCGCGCATCAGGTTAATAAAGTCAACAAGTACTATGGCATTCTTTACAACAATTCCGATTAGTAATACCGCGCCTATTCCGGATATGACGCTAAGTGTAGTTTTGGTGAAAAACAGGGCTATTGCGACACCTGAAAATGCAAACGGTATGGAGAACATGATTATGAAAGGCATCTTCAATGACTCAAACTGGGATGCCATAACAAGGTACACAAGTATAAGGCTCACAACTATCAGAAGGGCAAGATCCATAAATGCTTCCATCTGGTCCTCGATTGCCCCGGAGATCTGAACCATAATCCCGGCTGGTTTTGGTGTTTCGTCAATTGCTTTCTGCACATCTTTCTGTATATCCGTCAAAGATCTTTTAAAAGGAGTAAATGAAACTCTTACAATCCTTTCCTTTCGTTTACGTTCAATGCTTGGAGGGGCCCAGCTATTCCTGTATCCGGGCTATTTCACCGAGCCTTATCATCTGGCCCTGGCTATTGGAAATTGCTATATTTTCGATATCAGTAAGTGTACTCATTGAACTTTCTTTAAATCGCACTATTACATCATATTCATCACCCGACTGCCTTAACTGAGTGGCTATGAGCCCGTCAACCCTGTTTCTTACAGCAGCGGCCGCAAGGGAAGTATTAAGGCCGTTTGCACTCATTTTTTCCTGATCAAAAACAATCTGAAGTTCAGGTTTTGATTTGTCGCGGCTTATTACTACATCTTTTGTTCCTGGTATTTTTTTAATTTTTTCAGCCAGCTCACTGGCAACAACATTTGAAGCTGTGATATCATATCCATAAACTTCAACATCCACAGTGTTCCCTCCGAAAGAACCCATATTTTGATTGGTAGTAACCTGATAGTCCACTATTTCAGGAAAACTTGCAAAATCAGCTCTCATTTCTTCAGCTATATCCCACACACTTCTGGTTCGCTCCTCAATCGGGACAAGGCTATAAGTGTAATCAATTGTATGTGATCCCCCGGCACTGAACATTGAAGCCCATCCTCCCTGGTCATCATATCCTGTTGATGTTGAAATGATATCAACTTCAGGGTATTTTGCATTGATCAGACTGTCGAGCACATCTGCTATTCGTATCGTGTTCTCCACCCTCGTCCCTGTCTGAAGTTCAATATTTGCATATATTGCCGATTCATCAGCCTGAGGAAAGAATTCAGTATCAATCAGGGTAAAAAGTGCCATTGAAACTACAAAGACAACGATTGCAAAGAATTGATACAAACGTTTTATGATGAAGAGCCCAGCTGAGTGTATTTTCATAGAACATGTCGAATTTATCAAGTCCCTATTCTGATACTTCCGTCATATGTAAAGAAAGGAGCATTTTTCCTGATTGGTTTGAATTTCAACAATTGTGCACTCAGGGCGGGGTAAGTGTTAGTGCTGCAACTGTTGAAGTAATGATTGTTACAGTAACACTTAATCCAAGCTGTTTGAAAAGAACTCCTGTAAGGCCTTCAACAAATGTCAGAGGGAAGAAAACAGCCACAACAGTGAGAGTGGTGACTATAACAGCCAGCCATACTTCGTTGGTTGCATAAATGGCAGCTTCCCTGGGCCGGCTTCCTCTTTCGATATGTTTTGTGATATTTTCAAGCACAACTATTGCATCATCGACCACCATACCGATTGCAATGGACAGTGAGACAAGAGAGATAATATTAATCGATGCATCTGAAATAAAGAGATATATAAAAGCGACAATAAGTGAGACAGGGATTGTAAGTATTATAATAAAGGTTGCCCGCCATCTCCCAAGAAAGAATAGTACAACGAGGATAACAAATATTGCTGCATACAAAAGCGTTTCAGTCAGATTATTAATAGAATCCTTAATAAAGGAAGCGCTTGAGAAGAGCTGTTCAATCTTTACATCCGGAGGAAGATCTTTCACAAGAGCTTGCAAGTGTATTTTCAATTTCGCGGGTAACCTTAACAGTATTACCGCCCGACTGTTTCTGAACAAACAGCCCCATTCCCCTGGCGCCATTGATCTTTGTATCAAGCTTCGATTCCCTGATCAGTATCACGGACTTCAGCTATATCTCTGAGATAGACTGTATTACCATTAAAATTACTTACAACCATGTTCTTCAGGACATCACTTTCAGGAAACTCCCCCTGGATCCTCAAAGGATAATCTGTCTGTCCCATTTCCAGATAACCGGCAGGCATATTCATATTTTCTGCCCTGAGAATACCGCCAATCTGTTCGATTGTAAGATTATATGCTTCCATTTTCCTGGGATCAATATCCACATATATCTTTCTGCCGGGAACCCCGGTAAGAGCCACATTTCCTACGCCCTCAATCCTGTTGAGCGGATTAACGATTTTTTCATCAAGTATCTTTTCAAGACCTGTATAGCTTTCATTTGCAGTTATGGCATAAAAGATTATTGGCATCATGCTCGAATTGAACTTGATGATTGTAGGATCTTCTGATCCGTCAGGCAGCAGCCTTGACGCAAAATTCAGGTTACTGCGGATATCATTCATGGCTTCATCGAGATTTGATCCGTACTCGAAATTCAGGAATATGACCGATAATCCGTCACTCGATGTTGAAGTAAGTTCCTTAAGGTTACTCACTGAATTCAGCGCATCCTCAAGAGGACGCGTAACATTACTTTCAATATCCGATGCACTTGCCCCCGGGTAAGTTGTCAGAACCGTAACAAACGGGAGTTCAATTTCGGGATAAAGATCCACCGGTAGCCTGGTAAGAGAATAAAACCCTATAACCATGAGCGCTACAAATATCAGGATAGTTGTTACAGGCCGTTTTACGGAAGAGCTGTATATACTCATTTTATTATAATTGAAAAAAATAAAACCTATTTAACTATTTGAATTTTATCCCCGGTTAAAAGCCGTGCCTGTCCTTCAGTGACAAGCTTTTCTCTTTCCCTGAGATTATCCGAAATTATCTCAAGCTGATCATCAAATCTCTTGCCGATTGTGACTTCAACACGTTTTGCAACACCCTGATCATCAACATAAACATACCTTATATTTGTTCCTTCCTGGAGCAGAACAGTGGCAGCCGGGACAACAAAAGTCTCAACCTCGCCCAGATCCATTGAAACCCTTACAAACATTCCCGGTTTAAGCATTTCATTCCTGTTTGGAAGTTCTAATTCGGCGATGAATGATCTTGTGACAGAATTTACTGTCGGGGCTTTCCTGAAAACCTTTCCTGTAAATATCTCATTCTGATATACATCAGCAGTAACAATGAGCTTTCATCCCGTTCTTTATCAGAGGATAATACTGTTCAGAGATTGCCACATTCACTTTAAGCGGATTAACCTGCATAACTGTGACAATTGCAGATCTTCCCGACTGTGTTGTGGAGTGTCCTGAATACATCTCACCATCCTCAAAGTATTTTCCCGTGACAATCCCTGTGAATGGCGCCCTGAGAAGGGTATTCTGTTCCATGAAATCCACATTTGTTTTGAGACATCATATTGTGTTTTCATCTGATCGTATTGTTGCTGAGTAACGCTTCCCATCCTGAGAAGGGTATCGAGCCTTGAAAGATCCTTGCTGACACTTGCAAGCTGTACTTTCTGCTGATAAAGCTGGGTACGGTCCATAAGGAAAAGTTCCTGTCCTTTTGTAACCCTGTCTCCGGTTTCAACATATATCCTTTCAATCCTTCCGGGAGTTGAAGGAGCCATATTAACTTCTTCAAAAGGCAGAACTGTGGCTGTATAATCTATTGTCCTTGCGATCCTAGTCTTTTCAAGGGTAACTACCTTCACGGGAACTGCAGCTTTTTCAGTGCCTGCCGCTCCCGCGGCTGCAGTTGCTGCATCATTTGCTTTCTTTGATGAACAGGCCGAAAGTATCAGGCCGCTTATCATTATAACCGATATTACTTTTGTGGACTTCATTTTATTTGGTATTAAAATTTTCCGGATTTTATTATAAGTTATTTAAGAGTTTGTCCAGAGCGACCTTTGTCTGGAGCAGGTTCAGAAGGGCTGAAACATAGTTGTTTTCTGCCTGCAAGATACTGGCTGTTTGCCTGGGTGAGATCAAGGCTCGATGCAATTCCCTGTCTGTAATTTGTTCTCAACACTTTTATAAACCCTTTCTGAAACATCAATATTCTGAAGCTGGCTCTGATACTGCAGATTGGCATTTACAAGATTGTACCTGAGCTGCTTTTCCTGGATAAGAAGCTGTTCGGTTACCATTTCCCGCGTAGTCTTTGCTTTATCAAGATTTATCTGAGCTTTCTTTATCTGAGCATATCTCTGTCCGCTTGAAAATATCGGAACCGACAACTGCATGCCCACAACAGAATTGGGGAACCATCTCAGCTCGGATAATTTATCTCCCATCCCGTTCGTGCCATAAGTATAGAATCCTGCCAGGGTCGGAAGAACTGATGCTTTCTGTGACCTCAGGGCAAGTGAAGAGATCATTTCCTGTCCTTCCACAAGCTTGTAATCAACATTACGGGTATGGTCAAATTCCTGAGATAACAATGCCTCCACATTTATCTGACCGGTAAGACTTTCAAGTGTTTCGGTAAGTGTGATAACAGTTGTTACAGTGGAACACCGAGCTGAAACCGGAGAATATTATAATTCAGTTCAATTGTGCGCTCAAGGGAGCTCCGGTTGTTCTCAACCATTGTTACATTCGAAACCATCTGGTCGACATCGGTTGCTTCCGCCATACCAACCGGAAACATTGCCCTTGTCGATTTAAGTGTTTCATTGAGATTTGCAATATTGCCATTGAGCAATTCGAGTGACTTTTCGGAGACAAGGATCAGAAAATATGCTGAGGCCACTGACTCCTTTGTTTCGAGTTCTGATCTTGTAAGACTCTCTTCACTTAATTTCTGTGCAAGTTTCGTTGTTTCAATCCCTATATACAACGGAGCATTGAAAAGCAGCAGGCTTGCTTCTATTGATCCGCTTGAATTGAACTGGGAGCCAAATGTCACAGGAATCTTTTTCTCCGGGTTTCCCGAAGAAATCACCGGGAAGAGTGTTGTCATCAGCTTAAGGTTATCCATTAATGAACCACTTGCATTAACCTGCGGAAGAGCAGCAGATATGGTTTCCCACAACGCCGCCTTTGCAGCCTGTACGTCTGATCTGGCAGCAAGTACAACCCTGTTATTCATCAACGCGTATTCCTGAGCTTCCTTTACTGAAAGCTTCAGCTCACCTGCATTTCCCTGGGCACCAATCTGTGCCGGCAATAATAATGAAAGTGTAACTGCCGTAATTAAAATCCTTTTCATTTCAAATCAGTTTTTCCTTTATAAAATCCGTGTGATTTTTTATTTTCTGGTTTTTATCATAGAAGTCAATTAAACCAAGACCCTTCGCAGTTGGATATCCCCTCAGATAATTCAGATAAAAATCTCTTATCAGAACTTCCTTCTCCAGGCTACCTTACCTATCTTATCGTTGTCAACCGACATCTTCATTACTTCATATATGCAATTATTCGTCACTTCAATATCAATATCATCGCGAAAAATGCCTTCTTTTATTCCTCTTTTGAGCATTTCTGCATTATCGATGTAATATGGCATCTGGTCATTTTCCCTCAGTGCGGCAAGGATATCATTATGGTATTTTTCCATATCCAGCTTGAAGGCCGGGCTCATTTTTCTGAAATGGGCGCTCATAAGATCCAGCAGGGTGAAAATAGCTTCTATAACATTCTCTGATTTACCAAAGACTTTCTGTACAAGTTCCTGCTGCTTCTCAGCCATAAATTTCAGGACCCCCCTGAGAAGCTCATCCTTATCGCGGAAGATCTCATAAATGGTTCTTTTTGATATCCCCAGCTGATTAGCGAGCATGTCCATTGTTACGGCTCTGATCCCGTATGTCCGGAACATGTTTGCAGCTTCCTCAGTTATTCTTTGCCTGTAATCCATATCAGATTTGAAAAACGCGGCAAAAATGTGAAAACTTTTTTAGTTTACAAAGTTTTCATACGGGAATTTTCAGAAAAATCTGTGAATGGCGGTTATTTACCGGTGAATGGAGTTACGGCGTTACGGGGTTAGGGTTACGGGGTTACGGCGTTAAGGAGTTACGGCGTTAAGGCGTTTGTTATTAGGGCGTTACGGCGCAAGTAAGTTTCCCCTCCTTTTAAAGGAGGGGTGGCCGGGATTGCTTATTCTGAAATGGTTACAATTCTATTTCCCGGCCGGGGTGGTTAAAAACAGAATCCGCAGAAGTTGACTAATTTCTCGAATAAGACAATTATTCTGCCAGATGGTTTAAGACTTTTTCGGTTAAAAGGTGTTTGTTTGGCCACCCCTCCATGAGAATAAAAGTAATTAATAACCATTTATTCCCAACCACCCCGGCCAATGACCATATATTTTAAATTGCACATAATGATGATTTTATGGTCTGGCAACCTCTCCTTAAAAAAAGGAGTGGGAAAGTTTTGAACCCGAACTCCTTTGGTTGATGGCTAGCCCATTCCCTCCATGCCGTTGTGCATTGCACCCTTGTGCCGTTGCGCCTCTGAGCCGTTGCGCCGTTGTGCCTTTAACGATATAAATACACCACCCCGCGGTACTCCTTACTGTCGTATCTTATATCGTCCCAGCCGAAAGCCCGGATAATATAGAAGTATACTCCCGGGGCAGCCTTTATTGAGGAATTATTAATATTTCCATCCCAGCCGGTCCACTCCTTCAGCCTTTCATCTTCACCGGAGAAGCCATACACTTTCAGGCCCGACCGGCTGAAAACCTCCATACTTAAATATCGGAGTGATTTTGATTCTACCATAAACCGGTCATTATACCCGTCGCCATCCGGAGTGAAAACATTCGGAATAGCAAGGGCTGATGGTTCCACTTTTATTTTTGCCGAACGGAGAGAATCGATGCAGTGAAGTTCACTTTCGATGGTAAGCAATATTGTATATTCCCCCGGCTTATAATATTTATGAGGCAATGGATCTTTGAGGTTTGATACAGAATCATCGCCGAAATCCCATTCATAAATATACCCCCTGGTCGAATTATCAGTAATTGTAATTTCGAGAGGAGCTTCACCCTCCATGGGATCAACCGTAAAATCGGCATTGATATGTATGGATTTATAATCAATAGTATCAAAATTGCTGCATCCGAGGGTATTTACTTCAAAGTTATAGATAACATCAACAAGTGGCGGATTAAACGTTATAGGGTCCATTTCCAACCCTGCAAGCGGAATTGATGATTCCGGCTGTGATGACCAGAGAAAAGTCAGTTCATTTTTCAGGCCAAGCTGATTTCCATTTCCTGTATCGTAGTATGGAAAAGATGCCACCGTTGCAGAAGCTGTCCCGTCAAGTGCAACATAATTACAGTGTTTCATCGGGTTTCTCAGCTTTGCTTCAGCAACAGGCGCCTTATCAAAACCGAGCCAGGCTGTCATTACTGTATCAAAGCCTCCTGATACAATTACCCTGTATCCTCCTGCATCAAGGTTGGAAACCGATGAGTTTGTAACACCGGTTTCGGTTTTCACCGGAATGCTGAAGCTCTTTGTTGTGGTGTTCCACCTGTACCAGGAGAAATTAAACGGAGCGTTCCCCCGCGGACTGGTTGCATTTAGAGTTCCCTTCTGAGTTCCTGATTCGTTGCAGTAAATAAAGAAAGGATCCTTAACTGATGGAGCAGACGGATAGGAAGAAAACCTGGATGAAGTTGCTCCCGGAGCAGTCAACTGGGCAGACAGACAATACGGTATCAAAAAAATAATTATCGCAATCCAGGAACGCACAGGCAGAATTAAATTTTTAATTAAACGGATGTATTGACCTTGTTCGTATAAATCAATGCAATTATAATAAATAATGTACAGACGCCCAAATTGGGCGTCTGCTACGTTGCAATTAAACGAATTAAACCCAAATTGGACACAAGATTAAGGTCGTCGTTGTTGAAAAATATCCACGGTATTATTTGATATCCCGCGTTTGCCAGAAATGATTTCATTAAATTTGCCCCGCCCGGGAGACTGTTAACCCCCAATTATAATGACAAGCAACTTTCTTAACGAACTCAACGAAGCTCAGCATCAGGCAGTTATAAATACTGAAGGCCCCTCTCTTGTAATTGCCGGAGCAGGTTCCGGGAAAACACGGGTTCTTACTTACCGTATTGCTTATCTTCTTCATCAGGGTGTCAGGGCCGGGAAAATTCTTGCCCTCACCTTTACAAATAAAGCCGCAGGTGAGATGAAGGCGAGGATAGCCGGTATTGCCGGTCCTGAAATTGCCAGGTTCCTGTGGATGGGCACATTTCATTCGATCTTCGCAAAGATCCTGAGAATGGAGGGCGACAGGCTGGGCTATAAGCCGAATTTTACGATATACGATTCATCCGATTCAAAGAGCCTCATACGCACAATAATAAAAGAACTCAACCTCGATGATAATGTTTATAAGCCTGGAGCGATAGCATCAAGAATATCTGCGGCAAAAAATAACCTTATCACATCGGGAATGTATGCAGCCGACAATATAACGCAGGAATATGACAAAACCTGCAGGATGCCCCTGATGGCCGAAATTTATAAAATCTATACAACACATTGTTTCAGGGCGAATGCGATGGATTTTGACGACCTTCTGCTTAATACAAATATTCTTTTCAGGGATTTCCCCGATGTGCTTTCACAATACCAGGAGAGGTTCAGGTATATTTTAGTTGATGAATACCAGGATACGAACTATTCACAATACCTCATCGTCAAAAAACTTGCCGCCTCTCACCGGAATATTTGTGTGGTTGGCGATGATGCCCAGAGCATTTATTCTTTCAGGGGAGCAAGGATCGAGAATATCCTGGAATTCAGAAATGATTATCCGGAATACCACCTTTACAAGCTGGAGCAGAATTACCGGTCAACCCAGACCATTGTCAATGCTGCCAACGGTATTATCGCAAACAACGAGGGTCAGATACAGAAAACCGTATTCTCAAAAAATGAATCCGGTGAAAAGATAATGGTCATGCAGGCGATGACCGACATGGAAGAAGGATTCAATATTTCGTCAGATATATTTGACAGGAGACTCAGCAACCAGCTGAACTGGCAGGATTTTGCAATTTTGTACAGGACGAATGCGCAGAGCCGCATATTTGAAGAGACTCTCAGGAGAAAGAATATACCTTACAAGATCTACGGAGGACTTTCGTTTTACGAGCGAAAGGAGATCAAGGACATCCTTGCTTATTTCAGGATGGTGATAAATCCCGGTGATGAAGAGGCATTTAAAAGATCAATAAACTATCCCAAAAGAGGCATCGGAGACACGACAGTACAAAAGATACTGGATCTGGCTTCTGAAAACAATGCTCCTGCATGGGATATTGTAATTGAAGCTGAAAAGTATCCTGGCCATTTCAATGGAGGAACTATAAAAAAACTGTCGTCCTATGCTGATCTGATTAACACCATTTCCACAGAAAAAGAAAAGACTGATGCTTATACAAAAGCCAGGGAGATAGCTTTCGGGTCGGGCATAATGAAGGAACTCCGTGACGGAAAGCTTCCTGAAGAGATCAGCCGCTATGAGAACATGGAAGAGCTCCTGAATGCAATAAAGGCATTTACCGAGGCGGCAGAGACCAATGGAGAACCTGCTACACTTGAAGCATATCTTGCCAATGTGGCTTTGCTCACAGATCAGGATAATGAGAAGGATGAAGATCGCGACAAGGTAACCCTGATGACAATGCATTCTGCAAAGGGACTGGAGTTTAAATATGTATATATAGTCGGGATGGAAGACACTCTGTTTCCGTCCCCGATGTCGACGGGTAGTACCAAAGAGCTTGAGGAGGAAAGAAGGCTGTTCTATGTAGCGCTGACAAGAGCAAAAACGCAGGCTGTCTTCAGTTATGCCCTGAACAGGTATAAATGGGGAAATCTTGAAAGGAGCAATCCAAGCAGGTTCCTGCGTGAGGTTGATAAGAATTATCTGTATTATCCCCAGACAGGAGGAAAACCTTTCCGGACCAGGCCCGGTGATACCGAGAAACCCTTCCGTGTAAGGGAAGAGGCAGTGCCTTTTGCTCCACCGCCCCGGCTAAGGAAACTCAGGATTCAGGACGGACCACCGGTACCATCAGCCGGCGGATCCTCTGTTTCAGATCTGTCTGACTATGCTGAAGGCGATACGGTGATACATGAAAGATTCGGTCAGGGCGTTATCAGCTCGATCGAAGGAGAGGCTCCTAACAACACTGCTACAGTGGATTTCGAAAACGGTGGAAAAAAGAAACTGCTGTTGAGGTTCGCGAAATTGAGGAAGATTTGACCTTCCCTCATTTTTTCCTTTTTGCACCTGCCTGGCCGAAATTCATTTTGATTAACATATATCCTGCTGTGGATACCGAATAATTGAAGTTATCATTTATTTCTTTGGTCTCCATTTTCATTTCCGGCTTGTTATTTTTATCATATGACTCCATTGCAAGCATCATTGCATCTTCAAATCCCGGATAATCATAATAAGTCGGCATTCCTGATTTTCCCCAGTTCTTTTTATCAGCTTTAATCTTAACATCCTTTGTCATCCATACATTTGAATAGCCTTCAACATCAGGATCAACTATCTTGTACTCGTCACATCTGTATCCAGCAATCATCCGGGTATTGCCTGTTTTAGTAATAGTTGCATTGTTCACTTCTTTAACATTTCGAGCTCCCGCTTGTGCCGTAAGAGTCGAATCATCTGGTATTGAGGATATTATGCCTGTTTTCGAATCCGGTCCCTGCATCAGCATCATAAAACATCTGTTATCGTTGTCAAAAAGAAACTGGGTCGGTACGGGACCTCCACCCTTCTCAGGATCAGAAATAGTAATCTCAATACAGGCATTTAATGTATTTTCATTGAAATAGGTAAAATAATCTGACTTTACCACGTCATTTTTATCATAAGTTTCCATCTGCATATAAATCCTTCCGGTAAAATCATATACATCATTATGTTTGATATCGGTTTTGCCACCCAGGATTCCAGCGCCAATCCTCCCCGGTCTGCCTTCAGGTTCAGTTCCGGTCTGCTGATCACCCTGATTCTGTTGAGTTTCCTCTATTTTTTTATTGACTGCAGTGTCAATTTTTTCGTCGACCTTTTTATTTATGGCTTTGTTTATCCTGTTCTTGAGGATATTTCCCACCTGACCGTCCGATGTAACAGGTAGTACGAAGGCAAAAGCCAGCATGAAGAACAAAATCCTGGTTTTCATTTTTCGATGGTTTTATGTTTAGACAATAAAATTACGAAATAAAACATTAAATCATTTATGAGTCTTACCGAATAATAAATGATACAGGAGAAGACTCCGGGATTCCTGATCATTTTCCGATCAGAGGAACGAGATTACGGATATCATCTATATCAAATGTCTCCTCAAACCTCTTCACATTATAGCTGGTGCTGTTTTTCTGCAAGGTATTCTTCCTTTATTTTCCTCAGATAATCCTTATTCTGCACAGAATTGAAATTAATTAACTGGATCGCTGATCTTGACAGTTTCCTGTTCCAGTATTCGGGATTAACTTTTACTATATACGGGAATAAACTGTCCTGGCCTCCGTAACCATGGCTTGAAGTTATCCTGGAAATTCCTCCGCCGAAATATGCAGGCTTGTCACGATCCGATTCAGGTATTTCTGCATACTCTTTTTCAATATACTCCTTTAAATAACTGGCAGCGACCTGGTCCTTTTCCCGTTATTCATGTTTTCTCTTACGGCTGCGAATGCTTCATTGACTGTGACAGGGATCCAGTAGGGGGGTCTTGACGGGTCATAAATAACGAACCACTCACCGTCGTAAACATCAATTCCGGGCTCCACAGTCTTTTTCCTTAATGGTGCCGTGAAATAACCGTGTTTAGCATCATGGCCGTACGATGCCCCCCAGCCGGGTATAGCCTGATTTATATAAAGAGACCATTCAGGAGGTTCAATCAGATCCCCTTGCAGGAGTACCGTCCTTTAACCTGTACCATGAAGCAAATTCAAAACTAATCCGTGAAGGTATGCCGTACCCGCTGGACATACTTGCAGTTGATATTATATATTCTTGCCCTGCCGTCGAAACCTTTAAGGTCCGTGAGGACAGGATTTTGCCTGACAACGTTACCAGGTCGGTTATTCTCTGCAGGTTAGCTGTTACTTCTGCTTTTGTGTATCCGCAATCATAACCAACATAATCAGTACGGCTCAGGATCTGGAAAGTACCCTGTTTATCAGTAAGCAGAGGAAGTTCCTGCGAATTCAGGCTGAGTGAAAGTCCGGCAAGCAATGCCAGGGATACAATGGTATTTGTTCTCATTTTTAAGAGAATTTAATATTTAGTAGTTATCGAATCAATGGTGACGGTCATGGCTTTTTTATCAGTTCTCCCATTTTTTCAACCGGCATGGCATTGACAAACAATCCCACATAATCATAAGCATCATTGTTGCTTTTATAGAAATCATCGAGTTCATACTTTGATCTTGGTTTATATGCTATTGAAACGAATTGCACGGCAGACGGAGGAAGAGTACGGTCCCAGCATTCTGGGTTGAATCTCATCACCGGCCATCCTTCTTCCCTGGCACTGATGCCTGAAATGCTTTCATCACCACCGTGGTAATAAGCATGGCTGTTCAGCTCTTCAGGTGTAAAACTGTCATATTCTTTTTTGATCATTTCATAAGCTGAAACCCTGATACTGTTTTCAGGCACAAAACCAAGTTTTGCCCATTCCTGAAGAGCCTTACTGTTGTTGATCTCATCTATTTCCTTTTTCACTTTATAGTAAGCCAGTTTCGCTTCCATCACTTCCTTTACAGTCACCGTGATCCAGTATTCAGGCCGGTCGGGATTAAAAACCAGAATTTGACCATTGGTGTAAATTCTTACTCCCGGCGTAACTTCTTTTTCAACGGGTGAAACATTGTAATACTGTTTAAGATTTTCAAGCGCTCCTTCAAGGGGTTGTTTAAACTGCGGCGGATCTCCCGTTTGAAATCCTGTTTCATCATATTGATTACTTATATCTCTTACAGGATTATTAATACCTATACCAATGTTCGGACAATAATTTTCCCAGACATCTTCTTTTCCGGTATTGATATTGATGAAAAAGTGCTGAAAATGAATGTAGAATTCGCCCTGATAGCCATAGCCTCTGTATGCAGAGTTGTTTACAACGTGGTTGCATGGCTGGATGAAGACGACTTTTGCATCAAAGCCAACAGGTTTAGCCACAACTTCATTATTACGGTGTATCCACCCGGCAACTGATATCATGTTTGCCAGATAGGCTGCCTTCTCAGACAGGGCTATGCAGTTATCATTGCCAAATCTGTTTTCGGGTTTCCATTCTCCGGCTTTGTCAGGGAGATAATGATCTATTTGTGCATGCAGAGGTAGCAGTATCATTAGAAGAGCCGCAATTGTCAGGCTTACAGGTAATTGTTTTTTCATTTTGGATTCAAAATATGTTCGGGCAAAGACTTTTCAAAATGCATGTCCAGGTCAATACTTTGTTGTTATCGAATCAACTGTGACATTAAAGGCTGATTTCATAAGTACTACACCTGACGACGTGGATTCCGGACACGATTTGAAGTTTTCGTAGAATACTCTGCCAGCCTCATCGAAAGATTTCGTGTCCCCTAAAAGCAATTTGATCCGGGGAGCAGCTTCACCGGCGACTTTCTTCAGTTCTTCAGGGCCTGCCTTTATGGCATTGTCCAGGGTTGATGAAACTTCTTTCCAGCCTTTGAGGGTATTTACATAATCAGTAAGAGGTCCGGTGCTGAAATCTTCGACGCACTTTCCCAGGTTCGTCAATCCGGATTCTAATGCCGCAAGGCCCGACTCGTTACCGGTGAGGTCTTTGGAACTCTTGCAGCCGCAATCTTCAGAAGGCGCAAAAGGAAGGCCTATCGTCTTTGGTTCACCTTTAGGAGGGACTGGCGGGGTCTCAGTATCGCCCGGATCATCACCTGTCGGATCATCACCTGTCGGATCATCTACCGGTGGTTCTTCTGTTTTGGGTTTTGGCTTATCTGGCTCAGGGGTTGGTTTCTCCGGGTCAGTTTTTGGAGGGACCGGGTCTTTTGGCGGTTGTTCCTTTGCCTTTGGTTCCTTTGGGGGTTGTTCCGTTCCCTCTGGTTCCTCATCACTGTCACGGCATATCCTCTGGCGGCGAACCACATCTTCAATATACTTATTCCAGTGTTCTGCCCATTTTACGGCTTCCTTGAGTTGCCTGTCGGTTGAGATCAGTGAACCAAGATCTTCTCCAAACTCGTAGGCTGCCTGAATTGTTTCTATTGCACTTGCCACAGCCTGCTGGTTATCCGTTCCTCCAAGCTCGACAATCATTTGTGCCATATTGCTTGCCGTTGCCATGTTTTCCCCTGCCGCAAGGCCGTTGACAAAGTCGAGAGGTTGGAACCGACGCCATAAATTTTTGCTGCCGTTTTGACTCCGGCATCTACTTTTCCTCCGCTGAGTGATCCGATAATTGCTCCACCCATCTTGATTGCAAGATTACCTGTGGATTCTAGCAATCCGGTCGGCTGCTTTTGCAAATTTCTCAGAGCCGAGTATGTTTGCGATCTCTTTGTATGCCTGCTGCTGGGCTTCCTTCGCAATCCTCATCTCCTCAGCCAGTTTGGCCTTTGTTTCATCAGAGCAGTTGACAACCTCCACTTCAACAGTCGGACCTGTATCATGGCCACAGTTTGTGGTTGCCTTAAGGGTGGTTTTTCCTGCATTTGAGCCTGTTAATTCGACTGCTCCCGGCAGTCCAACGGCCGACAGAACGGATTTATCAGCAGGGTACGAAATCGACCAGTTCTTCTATATTTGAAGGTTGGGCTGAAACCGGGATTTTAAGTACACCAGGAAGTTTCTCTCCGTCAACATCGAAAAGTGCAATCTGCGGGATTGCCTGCCCGCCATTGTAATTTTCGATTTTAACACAGGAAGCGGGTTGTGAAGCTGTATTTGTTTTCCTTCAGGAGTGGTGTATTCGACATACAGTGTGCCTTTCCCGGGTGTTGAGCCTTTTATGATGGCTGACGATTCACCGTCGGACTCAACTGTGAGCAGATTGCCGGGTTCCACCCAGAACCGGTACTTTCCGCCTTCAGGCTTCCCTGATGCCATAACTTCGCCTTGTTCTTCCATGCCGAGTTCAGAACAGCCATAGAGATTTACTTCAGGCTTGTCAGGTTCCTTGTATGGTGTTATTGTCAGACTCAGGGTACTTTCGGTGGTGATAAATTCAGTGCCGTCAACGGTATGTCTTTGCTTGCTTTCACTGATTTTCCAGGTTGCCTGATAACCCGTAGGCTGTTTTAGTAATATTACAATTCTTGTCGGAGGATGCGATCGCATCCGGCTGAACATGAAATATTGTAGTGATCAATATCACCCCCATAATCTTTCCATTCGTCGTAAAACATTCGTCCTTTATCTGACCCCACACCGTTGATTGTGATGCCGATGCCATAGGCATTTTAAAATCATGGGAGTAATAGAACTGAATAGCCGGCTCCGGGCAAAGCAGACCCTGAAACATTAATGTCGCGCTGTGACCTGCATTTATCATTGTGCCATCAATGGTTTCCAGGTAATTTTGAAGATTCGGAGTGTGATCCCTGTCCCTGAAACAGTAATGTTTATTGGTTCGCCGGAGTCTGAATCGAATGCGAAATCCCTGGCCAGGTCTTCAGCCTGATTTTCGATGACAGCCGTAATTTCGCCACTCGACATAGTTCTCACTGTGACATGTTTTTCTTTATCCCATTTTTTATTTCCGGCCATAAAACTAATAAGCGTATCTCTGTTGCATGGTATGGCTTTCAGAAATTTTGGCTGTAAGCAGCCATAATCCCGAATCCTGGGCGAAAGCAGTAAGGCTCAACGTCAGCAAAGCAAAAAGAACCGTAGACTTTTTCATTTAATGAAGATTATGAAAAAAGTATAAATCCGTGTGCATTTCCCTATTTAGCCTTACCCCCGGCACTAAAACTAACATTTTCTTTAAGGCCGGTCATGACGGAATAGGTTCCTGAATAACTTGCTCCAAGCCTGGTAACACCAGATCCAAGTGAAACAGATACGCTGGATTTTGCCTCGAAGCTCTCAATTTCATTATTATCAGTTACAGTCACCTGATAACCGGCAGTGGCTCCGGCACTAATGAAACCGCCGCTACCTTTGATTCCAACTCCAAGAAAACCGGCTGTTGTTTTTTTAACAAAGTTTCTCTTCACTGAGGCGGCAACACCGAATGCACAACCGAATTCAATACTTTCACAATCAAGGCTCAGATCACAGGCTCCAAAACCGATTTTTCCCTTAACAATATCAGGGCATGGAACGGGTTTTGGTTCTTTCTTCTCAACTTTTTCGGGAGGCAGCGGATAAGGATTGGCATATACCGAACAGTCTGTTCCGCAAATATTATGAACGGGAGATGGAAAGGGTTGCTGGTAGGCCATAAATGCATTACCTATGATCGTGAGTGCGACTCTTTGAATTTCGTAAGCATATATCCTGCTCCAGTAGGAACTTTCAATTTTTGAAAACCACTGACCCGTAAATTCATATAGATCTTCAAGATATCTTCTTCTGGTTTTCCCGGGTATCTTTAAAAAGACCTAAGTAATCTTATAGTGACCCTGAAGTTTTTTGTTAAAAATATTTGCTGCAGGGCATTCACTTGTGCAGTATACCCGTTTGCATTCCTCTATACAATAATTATCTGTCCCGCAGCTTTTTACACATGCTCAAATTGCTTCTGAATCCTTTCAGAGTTCTCAAAATAGACGTCCATATCCGCTTTTAATTCTTCTATGATTTCCTCAACTCCACCCTTGAAAATCATCCGACTCATCTTTGGATTCCCTGAAGAAATATTCGATTATACAATCAAGAGCAAATCTTTCATTCGGATAATCCCTTAAAACTGCATTGGGCCCAATATTTGGCTTAGCGAACTGTACCTTGTTGAACTCATTATTAAATTGCTTCAACTGTCCATGGAAGCTTTGATAGACTGAACGGCGGTCGCATATCCTCCCCCTTCCATCCAGTCAGCAATAAAGGAACAAGTACTGAATCCCGGCATTTTTAAGCGGTCGACTTCTGGCACCAGTGATGCAAGGGGATCAGGCGGACTCATCTGGTTTCTTGTTTCATCCCAGAATTTCTCCTTGTCAGTCGTATTGTCAGGCGAATTATCTGCCTGCGCCTTCAACTGTGAGAAATTATTAGTCGCCTGATTATATGAAAACCCCATACCTTTTACACCAGCAAACAGCTCGAGAAGGGCTTCCTTCATCCGGTTCTGTTTTATGTAAAGATCACAGAGCGAAGAATGAGCCTGGCCGAAATCAGGATTAATTTTTAATGCCTGTTTATAGTAAGATTCGGCTTTGACAAAATCATTAAGTTCAAAATAACTGTTGCCTAACTGGGTAAGTATTAACGGGCTCTGAGAGAAAAGTTTATTTGCATAGAGTAATATCGGTATTGATATGGCAGTTGAGTCGATATTCCGCAGGTATGCACCGAAATTGTTGACACTAAGGGTGTCTGTCGGAAATGCTTTTACTGCTGCCGCTATATAAACACAGGCAATATGATGGTCGGTACCGAAAGTCAGATGAACGCCACCGTTACCGGCCAGATTCCTGACGGCCGCCAGACTGAAATCAGCATCGCCCGCTGCTTTGAGATCTGAATTAAACTTGCTTTTAGTCACAGCATCAAGTTCTCTGTACGACCTGTTATAGAACCTGTCTGCAATTGCCAGAATATTTTCTGTTGTTAGGGCTTCCGGTTTGATCCCTGCAGAAGCCGGCTTACTGCCGGCCGTTTGCTGCTGGCCGGACCCGGGTAATGTTATTGTTTTACCTCCGCTGAGCTGGCCTGCCAGCTTCCTGATTTCCTCATTGGCTTTTTTTGCAGCATCCGGATCATTCCAGTCTGTCGTCTGCCTGATCTTTGCCATCTGCTGCCTTATCTGCTCCGGTGTTTGCGTAGTCTGGGCACCTGCCAGCACATACAGAAAAATAAGTATAACCGTCAGTGCCTGTTTCATATTATTCCGGTGTCTTTACAATCTGTAACCAGCCTTCAAAAGAATTATGAATTATTCCTCGGGATATGATAATTTGTATTTATACGCATTATTCAGTTTGGACAGATAATCTATAAGTGCGTTCATCCCTGTTATATCATTTCCACCGGCCGCTGCCGGAATACCTGCCTGCAACTCTGCTATCTGGCCTGTTATCTCAGCCAGCCGGCGATAGTCGGGCAAAGATGATTTAATTACCGAAAGATGAGTACGAAGTGCAGCGCGATAGAGCGGAGAAAATTTATCACAATATTTAATCTCCTCTTTTTTGATCAGCACCTGGAGTGAATCCATTTGTTTCCCCTGTCCTGCATCAACTCCTACCATTGAACCCCATTTACTTTTCCAGTTCGCAATCCGTTTAAGCATTTGCTGACCTTCTGCATTGTTTTCCAATGAAGAATACAGGATGGTAAACTTCTGGTCCCGTGATGAAAGATTTCCCATTATTTGTTGTTGTTCCTGTACCAGGGAAGCCAGGGCCGGAGTATTTCCCGGGCGGAAGATTTAATCTGTCCTGCCTGCCCTGAAGCCATCATTTCTGTTGTCAGAGCTTCGGAATATGCTTTTTTCCCTTCATCTGTCATCCCTTTCGTTGCCTTCATCTCATCCACTGAGATATTTGTCTGCTGCATCATCATTTTATTTGCCAGAGCCTTTTTTTCTTCAGCGGTCATCTTTCCGCTTTTCATTTTGGCCATATCCTCCTGTGACATTCCAAACTGCGCCATCTGTTGTGCAGCCTGTTGCTTTGCAGCGGCCTCATTCACCTTTGCGGACTGTCTTGAACCCCGGTTCATCTGCCCTATTGCATTTTTGACCTCCTCACGGAGAATATCTACCTGGCCAATAAAAATATCAGCATTTGCTTTAGTAATATTACAGGAATCTTTGGGTAAAGCAGGAGCTCTTTTGAGGTAACCTTCAGTTACAAACTGGGCTGAGGCAACTGCGGTAAAGCAGATACATATTGAAATGAATAATAGCTTTTGCATATCTTACATTTTAATAAATTCGACTCTGCGGTTAAGGGCTTTGTTGGCCGGAGTATCATTCGGCGCAACCGGCTGGGTTTCGCCCAAACCGTCTGTTTCGAGGCGATCGCCTTTAACTCCGAAGGATTTTACCAGTTCATTTTTAACTGAAGCAGCACGGCGCTTTGAAAGATCGAGATTGGCTGCATCGGCGCCGTCGGCATCGGTGTGGCCTAATATCTTGACCTTCACATCGGGCACCTCATTAAGAATTGTGGCAATTTCCTTAAGTGTTCCGTAGGACTCCGGTTTTACCACATCCTTATTTACATCGAAATAAATCCCGTATGTCACAAGCTTCCCTTCTGTCATGAGTTTATTGCGCATGTCAGGGGCACCTACAGCAATGCGCACGTTACTGATCATTGCAGCACCGTATTCGAACCTTAGTCTGTCAGGTTTAACACAACCTGCGGGAAATGCTTTAGGAAGATCAACAATCTTGTTCTGATCCTGATACAGTCGGACTCTTGATTTCTGAACCCAGATAGCAATATGGTATTTCTGGTTCATCTTTTCTTTATTCTGTTCACCCTCAACATAGCCACTTAATTTTAATTGCTCACATTCTGTCCCGTAAAGCCATGTCCCGTAACCCGGCCTGCCGAAATATTCAACCCGAAACCAAAATCCTCCCTGCCCCGGTGCCGAGCCGCCATCCCATGCTTTAGGATTCTTTGCCTGCATCAGTCTCATATACCAACCCGACATTCCTGGTCCTTCAAGACCTCCGATAGGAATTACATCGAACTCAATAGTATAATTATCCGGCAATTTGAGCAGAGCGTCAGTCCAGACACACTCGTCCATCACATACTTCATCCAGTTACCCGGGTAGAGGTTGGTAGTTACAACTTCAGCCGAACCGTTGGTGTTCCACAATGCCGGGAAGTCGCCCACTGCATCCTGGCTGAAATCCTCATAGAAGATCACCTTTTCACCTGGGGTGAAATCATATTTTGAATAGGATTCAAGAGCAGTCTGCTGCTGACCGGAAGATTTGTCCCCGGAGCTCTGATCACCTTTACCCGTAGCCTGTCCCTCCTGATTCCCCTGATTTTCGGTAGACTTTTCTGCATCTTTCTTCAGATCTTCCTTTACGGCATTTTCAACTGCGTCAAGTCCCTTGTCAATTGCCTGATCGGTTTTCTGATTTGCCCTCCGGTTAACTGCATTCTCTAACTTTTTCTTAAGATCGACCTTAATCTGACCTTCAGCATTTATTGTGAAGCTTAATAAAAGCACCACAATTAAAATTTTGGTTGTTTTAAACATATTCTTCATTATTTTGGTTTAGCACATTGAAAATTATTTTGATTAAGTAAATCTACATACAGCGATATTTCCGGTCATCCCCTAAAAAGGGGATTTTCAATTTCTTAAAATTATCTGATTGAAAATGATATTATACTATCATTTATAAAATACCAGTACATATTAGTCAAAAATTTGACGGCCTTCACTGTCAGTTTAAGGTTCCTGGTTTCAGGTTCCAGGTTATTTAATTTGGACCTTTGAACCTAGAACCTGGAACCCCAAACTCCAAACTCCAAACTCCAAACTCCAAACTTTGAATTCTGCCAAATATCCCTTAAAAAGGGGATTGAGATTACAGTGATATTGGTTAGGTTTGTGTAATATTTTTTACGATGCGGCAAATCTTCAACAATATACGATATTACTTATTATATATATGCTGCCTGATCCTGACCATTAAATCATCAGCACAGGATTTGAACATCCTGTTGAAAGATATAGATATCATCCTTAATGACGAAATTACAATAAGGAATACCGGTTTGACAATCCCTGCTGCTGATTCGATCAAGCTAATGAATTACCTGTCGGAAGCTTCGCGGCAGGAAAGGATCAATTCCGATTCTTCTCGTTCATACATTCTGAAGGCTTTTGATATTGCACTGCGGGTAAAATCGCTGAAACTGATTTCGCTTATAGTTCAGGATCTCGGGGATTATTATATGAGCCGCGAAATATACCAGGAAGCAATGTCGTGCTATCTGAAAAGTATAAGGATTGAGGAAAGAAGAAAGGATGATCTTAGAATAGCAGATCTTAATGATAAGCTTGGCATAGTTTATTATTACATGGAGGTCTTTGATAAATCCCTTGATTATCATCTTAAAGCGCTTGATGTTTATCAGGCACATAACGATACCTCCGGTATTGCAAAAGTTATGAATCATCTGGGCTCGCTTCACAGTTCAAGGGAGTTCTGCGAAAAAAGGACCGAAGAAGAGAAGCTTTCTGACTTTGAGACGGCAATCGGCTATTATGAAAAATCGATCAACCTGTATTCAGCAATCAATGATGAATCAGGAATAGCCAATGCGAACCAGAATATTGCCGCAGTTTATAACAAGATGAAAAAAACTGAGAAGGCCCTGCCCTATGTACGGAAAGCTCTTGATTATTACAGGAAAATAAATGATCCTGAAGGTATTGCAGGTACACTTTATACCTTAGGAAAAACCTGGTACCGGGCAAAAGATTATAAAAAATCAATAGAGTCATTTAAAGAATCTGAAAAAATTGCACTCGAAGGCAATCTGACCGGTGGCATTCAATACCTGTATGAAGCTCTGGCGATGCCTTATTATGATATGGGTGATTATAAAAATGCCTATAACACCTATATAAAATACATGACGATCCGCGATTCGGTTTATAATGCTGAGAAATCGAAGCAGATCATTGAGCTTGAAACCAAATACCAGAGTGAGATAAAGCAACAGGAAATAAGGAGACTCACCGCAGAGAAAAAAAGGAAAAACAGTCTTATTTATTCACTTATTGCATTAAGTGCACTTCTCGGATTTTCAATTATTATATTCAGTCAGACTTGTCAAGAAGAATAAAATAATTTCTGATCAGAATATTCAGATCAGGGAAGAAAAAATCAGGGAACTTGAAAAAGAGCGTCTTTATCTTGCCGCCAGATCGGTTATGGAAGGTGAGGAAGCTGAACGTTCGAGGCTGGCTGGCGATCTGCACAATGGTCTTGGAGGTTTGTTATCAGGAATTAAAATCAATCTGTCGGCTATGAAAGAAAATGCTGTGATCACACACGAGAATATAAGCGCATTCAACCATGCAATATCACTTCTCGATACTTCGATAACCGAGCTCCGGAGGATAGCACATAATCTCATGCCCGAAACGCTGAATCACTATGGCCTTAAAACCGCGGTTGAGGATTTTTGTACCCAGGTCGCTCCTGCCGGACCTCCGGAAATAGGTTTGCAATTCTTTGGTGAAAACATTCAGATTCACCAAAGAGCTTGAACTTACAATTTACAGGATAATCCAGGAACTCGTTAACAATGCACTGAAACATGCCGGCGCTACAAAAATAAATGTTGAAGTAATCTCTGAACCAAAGAGATTATTTGCAAGGGTTTCCGATAACGGAAAAGGATTTGAGGCTTCCAGGGAAAGACAATGAAAGGAAAGGTAAAAGGGCTGGAGAACATCAGGGACCGGGTTGTAGCCATGAACGGTACATTTGATGTCTGGAGCAAACCCGGACAGGGAACTGAAATAAGCGCTGAAATTCAAATTGCCTGATCATGAAAGCTGATAGTCTGCCTTCCAGGAAGTTTCTGATAGTTGAGGATCATCCTATAGTATCTGACAGCCTGTTCCGTCTGGTAAATGAATCTTTCGATAATGTAGTCTGTATTCATGCATCAACGGGATCAAAAGGGCTTGCATATCTCAATGGCAATCATTTTGATCTTGTTCTGCTTGATATAAATCTTCCCGACATTTCCGGAATTGAATTCTGCTCCCTTGCAAAAGCAAGGTTCCCTGAATTAAAAATACTTGCCGTGACCTCAATGGCACAACGTCATGTGGTTGAAAAATCGATTCAGGCCGGTGTCGACGGGTTTGTACTTAAAACATCAGATATAAAAGATATAATTACGGGTATAAAAGAACTGACAGAAGGAAAAAAATATTTCGGCACAGGGGTCAGTGAGCTGATCAGTAACCGTCCCTCCGGCGGAAAGGTTGATCCTGTGATCACCCGCCGCGAATGTGAAATACTGAAGCTTATCTCAGACGGATTCACCAACCAGGAGATCGCCGATAAACTATTCATAAGTACTTCGACCGTTGACAGCCACAGGAAAAACCTCCTTATAAAATTCGATGCAAAGAACACTGCAGCACTTGTAAAGATAGCGATGGAGAAGGGGCTTATATAAGAAAGTTGGCAATGGGCAGTTGGCAGTTGGCAATTCATTAGCTTGCCAACTGCCATTTGCCAACTCCAACTTTTTTCTGACAGCTGCCAACTGCCAACTTCGACTAAACCTATGCAGCCACCGGCACTTCTGCCACCGGTTTTTCTTTTTCGTTGAGTACCGACTGATACAATGAAGCGAAGCTGCTTTTCACCCACATTGTAGCAGGAAGAACCCCTACAAGAATCAGCATCAATCCGAAAATATAAATGAAAAACGATACAAATCCCATAAGGAAAATCGTCCAGCCATGACCCCTTGTAAGCTTCCAGCTCAGTTCAACCGACTCAATGGGATCAAGTTTTTTATCCATTACTATATATGGTACAAAAGCCAGGCGACAGGCTATTATTATTCCCGGAACGATCAGGGCGAAGAAGCCGATCGCCACCAGGGCAAAAACCAGCAGGTTGGCAAGGATTATATTGAGATAGTTGGTCCAGAAACCTCTTATAAGCCACTCAAAATCGGGTTTTATCCTTCCTTACAGACTCCACAAAGATCATTTTTGCGCCATACCGCACAACGGGCAAGGCAAGAAATGTGTATGCCAGAGCCAGCAAACCCAGAAATACTGCAAATGCACCTATTGAAGCCAGTCCGAAGATCTGTTCCCAGCTTCCCTCCCAATCCCGGGCAAAATTACTGAAATCATGCTTATCGAGATTCCATTGAATGCCTTTCATCGGACCGGTAAGTATTGCCAAAACAAATACGACAAGTAATAACCTCAGAAAATTATCGAGCATCACTTTCCATCCTGTTCCATAACTGTCACCGAATGTCGGGATCAGTTTGTATTCTCTAATTGTTTCCATTTTAAATTAATATTGTTTGATTTACGGGACAAATGTAAACCCCAATTTTATTACTGGCTTAATACTATTGTAGTGATTTTTCAGAATCCTACTTAAGTAGTGGGACAATACTTAAGTAGTGGTTATTATTTTCAAATATTAACCGCAAAGCACGCAAAGATGGCGCAAAGAACGCAAAGACAAGTACATTAAGCATTGCATACCTTTGTGAACTTTGCGTAGTTTCTTTGCGCACTTTGCGGTTAATGGATTTAAAATTTGCACTATCTGATCTGAATTTTATACCTTTATATTATTATGCTGATGATTCTTTTTTACCTGGTATTTATTTTTTCAATAGCGCTTGCTTCAGCCGGAATAGCACTTGCTATAAGGTTAAGGAATAACTACAGATCTGAAATCTTCGCCTCGCTTCTCTATTACCAGGTTTTCATTTATACATTCGGCTTTTACGGGATCTGGGGCCAGGTTATGATAAAGGCCTTCCTTGCTCCGTATATCTCCCCGGAGTTATTTACCCGTTTTTCCAATATTGCATTGCTCATGGGATTACCATTCCTGGTTTTTGCATGGCTTATGCTGATCCAGTTCACAGCAGGTATCTCGGGAAGGAAGAAAAGCGGTTGGTTCATTCCCGTTTTCCTCGGATTGAATTTCGCATTCCTGATCATTCTGGGTTATTATATTGCAAAGAAGAATACAACGGAACCGTCAACCCTTATCAGGAACTATTTCATTTCAATGAACATGGCTTATGCTCTGCTGGCTTCTTACCTTATTCACTTATCAAGAAAGTCGCGGGCAGTCATTCATGAACATGACAGGAGGCTGATAGCTCCAATAATATCTGTTATAACAGTAATTCAGTGTGTTGCTCTTATATTGTACTCAACCCAATCATGGCTTGCCCTGATTTTTATTTTTATCTTTTTTGCAGGCAACACCTTCCTTCCGGGGTATCTGAGCTATTGTACTATGATCCCTGCCATTCCCTCAGAATCACCCGGCAATCTGTCATTTGAGGATTTCTGCACGAAGTATGAAGTCTCACCCCGTGAATCCGATATTGTCAGGGAAATATGTAACGGACTAAGTAATAAGGAAATAGCGGAAAAGTTGTTTATCAGCCTGCAGACCGTTAAAGATCATACTCACCGTATTTACATCAAAACAAACGTAAAGAGCCGGGTGCAGCTGATCAATCTCGTGAAAGAGGAGAAAATCCGTGAAAATGAATTAATACCTAATTTTAATTTCATAAAAAATGAAAAGAAAATTTTTCCCCATGCTGTTCTTTCTATTGATTACAGCAAAATTAGTTTCCCAGCAGGTAGTATGGCAGCCTGAGGTGATAAAAGCATTAACTCCCGAGTGGACAGGAGAACGGTACCCCGATGGCCGGCCAAAGGTCCCTGATGCACTCCTTGAAAGACTTAAGAACTGTGCTTTTGAAGAGATCCAGTCTTTTCTCGGGCAAAACGGGTACAGGAATGTTTTCGAGAATTTTGCAAGCCTGTATGAAAACGGATGGCATATTATCCATCCCGACAGGGTAATGACCGGACGTGCACTTACCGCACAGTTTATGCCGATGAGACCCGATTTCAACAATTATATTCAGTCGCAGGCTAAAATTGAAGGAACACATGTTCCGGTGACTAACTATGCACCTATAATCAAGTTACAGGAAGGTGATATTTATGTGGCTGATTCATATGGCAAAATGGAAGGGGGCACTCTGATCGGCTCAAACCTGGGCAACGCGATTGCCAGGTCAGGCAAGAGAGGAGTCATTTACAATGGCTCGTTGAGAGATTATGAAGGACTTGAAGCCATCGGAGAAACTTTCAATGGATGGATCAGAGGATATGATCCTTCAGCCATTGAGCAAATGATGATAGCATGGGTTAATGCACCAATCCGTATCGGCCGGGTGACAATACTTCCGGGCGATGCAATACTTGCAAAAAAAATCGGGATAGCTGTAATTCCACCACATCTGCTTAACGATTGCGTGATAAACAGTGAGTATATAACATTACGCGATGAATTCAGCTTCGAGTGCATCCGGACAAACAGGTTCCCATATGTCAATGAAGCCTTTGTTGTAGAACGCGATATATTTGAAAAAGCATTCAATGAATGGCTTGAAAAACAAAAGTTACCCATGCCGAGGCAGGACCTGGATGCTTTCCTGAAAAAAAGGGAAATGGAGCGTGCCGAACGTTCAAGGAACAGACCTAATCCTTAGGGGTTCCTATCCCATACGGGGAATTTATTTCAGTCCGGTAATTCCATGAAAGGCAGTAGAGGATCGAACTGGAGAAACACAATCAATGCCCCTCCCTCAAACTCCAGGTCAATCCTCTTCCCTGTTGCCTCATTCAGTGTAGCCTCCCACCAGTTACTCAGTTTTTGCTTTACAAGAGGATATCTCAGCCCGGAGGATGTTATTTCCGTTTCCGGATTAATGGAGAAAATTGATATCTGCTGCCCCCTGAAGGACAGGATCTCACATGATTTCAGAAATGGCCGGAGAACTCCTGTATCAGTGACCATTATTACTTCAGCCTCCCGGGTATATTCGACCAGAAGTGAAATATTTCCAATCGTGTGATCTTCCCTCTTGCCGGTTGCTCCCAGAATAACAAGATCTTTAAAATTATTCCTGATACACCATTTTACCGCCTTGGTAAGGTCATTGGTCTCCTGGTCATCTTCACGGAAAAGCCTGTCGGAGTATTTATCCGATACACCTTTTGATACGGAATCAAGGTCGCCGACTATTGCATAAGGAATAAAACCGGCTTTAACAAGATGATCCGCACTGCCGTCACAGCAGATTATCCTTGCAGCGTTCCTGAGATATCCAAGCGGAATTTCATGTTCAGGAAAAGCGCCATCGGCTAATATTACTGTTTTAACAAATGTCCGCATGTTTTAGATTTCCAGCATGATTTTCTTCAATTGATGATAAATATAATGAGTATGAATAAATATAACCTTTAGGGAATTGATATTTATGCCTAAAAATTTGGATTTTCTTTTTTTTTTTAATTTTATATAACTATTACCTGTGTTTCAGAACGAATTATAAAAATATTCAAATTCCCCGCAGTATGAACAAAACGGATTTTAACAGAAGAAATCCGGGGAAGAAAAGTCTATCAAGACGAAACTTCCTTGGAACTACTGCAGCAGCTGCTGCATTTACTATTATCCCCCGCCATGTTTTTGGCGGTAAGGGTTATATTCCTCCAAGCGATCTGATTAATGTGGCCGGTATCGGTATCGGCAGCCAGGGGGGAGGTGACATCCAGCAGATCTGTACACCGGATGTACCGATTGTCAGGCCCCAGCGTAACTCAAACGGTACGGCCATGACTAAAGAGCAGATAGCTGCTGCTGAAGCCAGAAGGGCAGAAATGATGAAACAGAGGGGACAGGCTCCGGCCGGTGGAGGAGCCCCGGGTGCTCCCGGAGGGAGACCGGGCGGCAATGCACCCGCCGGTGGTGGCATTAATACCAATGCAGCCGTTCAGATGGGCGCTGCCGGCAGCGGAAAAGTGATTAAGCTTGCTAACATCTATGCACTTTGTGATGTGGATACCGAATATGCCGGGCATATTGTAAAAGGCTATCCAAAGGCAAAATTTTATCAGGACTGGCGTGAAATGCTCGAAAAGGAAAAATCTATCGATGCTGTCGTAATAGGAACTCCTGATCATAACCATGCTCCGATAGCTGCTGCATTCATGCGTGCCGGTAAGCATGTTTATATCGAAAAGCCTATGGCCAAAACTATACAGGAGTGCCGTAAACTTGCCGAAATCGCAAAAGAGACCAACGTGGTGACCCAGATGGGCAACCAGGGACATGCTACCGAAGGAACCCGCAGGACGGTGGAATGGATACAGTCTGGCGTGATAGGGCTTGTCAGGGAGGTTCAGCTTTCTACAAACCGCCCTCTGGGCTTCTGGCCGCAGGGTGATCTTAAACGCCCTGCCGGACTGACTCCGCCTAAGAACCTGAATTATGATATCTGGCTCGGACCGGCTCCACAGAAACCTTATCATCCAGACACTGTTCATTTTTACTGGAGGGGATTATGGGATTACGGAACAGGTGCAATGGGTGATATGGGAGCTCATATTTTTGATGCCCCGATATGGGCTTTAAACCTGGGAATGCCATCAAAGATCCAGGCAACAAGTGCACCATATAATGATGAATATATGCCTCTTTGCGAAATTGTAACCTATGAATTTCCTGCCCGCGGGTATATGCCACCTGTTAAAGTGACCTGGTGTGACGGCGGATTAAGACCTCCCCGGCCCGATGGACTTGAAGCCGGACGTGCAATGAAAGATGCCACATATTACGGAGATAAAGGTATTATAACCCATGCCAGTCATGGAGCAATGCCCGAACTGATCCCTGCTGATCCTGCATTTAAAGGCCCGGATCCGTGGATGCCCCGGACAGGTAATATATTCGAGGACTGGATCGATGCAATAAAGAATGGTAAAAAATCCTGTAACGATTTTTCAATCTCATCCAAACTTACCGAGATAATGCTGCTCACAAATATTGCAGTTAAACATCAGAGAGATAATATAACTCTTGAATACGATGCAGCCAACATGAAGATAACAAATCTTCCTGCTGCCAATAGTATGTTCCACTACGAATACCGTCCGGGCTGGACATTATAAAATAGTTTTTACACCATAAAAAAATAAGAAAAATGACACTATCAAGACGTAAATTTATTGAAAACAGTGCTGCAGCTGCGGCATTTACAATTGTACCTTCTTCTGCCCTGAAAGGTAATTTTATGGCAGGATCAGCCCCCGTACCCGATTCAAACTTCGGAGGAGTACAGATAGGGGCAATCACATACAGCTGGAGAAGCATGCCGGGCGGAATTGAAAACATAATCAAATATTGCCAGCAGGCCGGATTAAGTTCGATCGAACTGATGAGCGGAGACCTAGAAACTTATCTTGGCGCTCCTGCAAATCCGATGGCAAGAATGTTTACCCCGCCGGCAGCAGGGCAGAAACCTGCAGGTACACCAGGGGCCCCGGGGCAGGGTCAGCAGCCGCAGGGTCAGCGACCTGCCGGAACACCGCCCGCTCCCGGAACACCACCAGCACCCGGTGCTGCACCTCAGGGAGGGGGCCAGCGTCCCCAGAGAACTCCCGAACAGGAAGCTGCCATCGCTAAATTCAACCAGGACCTGAAACAATGGCGGGTCTCACTGCCGATGTCGAAAGTTGAAGAGGCAAAGAAACTATTCGATAATGCAGGGATAAAAATTCATATTGTAAAATTCTCCCCTGGCCGGTGGTCAGATGAGGAATTGGATTATGCATTCAAAGCTGCTAAAGCTATGGGAGCCAAAGGTGTATGCGACGAGATCGGTGAAGATGCTGTAAAGAAAATGGCACCCTTTGCCGAAAAATACGGGATGTATGCAGTTTTTCACAACCACATGCAGTTTGCCACAGAAGGTTTCAGCTATGATCCTTTCCTGGCAGTTTCACCTGCAGTAAAGATGAACTTTGATGCAGGACATTTCTTCGGATCAACAGGCATTCACCCGAATACGATCATTGAAAAATACCATGACCGTTTATTCAGTGTGCACATGAAAGACAAGACCGGTCCAAAGACCGATCCGGCAAATACGAACCAGGTATGGGGACAGGGTGAAGTACCGATCGCTGATATCCTTTTGCTCATCAAAAAGCAAAAATGGCCTCTTTATTGCGATATTGAACTGGAATACGATATTAAACCATGGTCCAATGCTGTGAAAGAGACAAAGACCTGTGTCGAGTATGCGAGACAGATACTGATATAATCATTAAAGGTTCAAAGTTCAAAGTTCCAAGTTTCAAGTTCCAAGTTAATTAGCTGGAACCTGGAACCGATTGTTAAAATTTGTTAAGTCAGAAATTTTTCATACATTTCACAACTGATCGTAATTACTAACTTAACCTGATGCCTATGAAAGAATTTAACCTAACCTTTTCTCTATCAGGGAGTATATTACTCCCAACCTCAAATTCTTTTTAAGTTACACATTAACAACATTTTTCTTTTTTTATAAACTTACTAACCTCAGAAGTATGACAAAAAAAATCATGCGAACTATTTCGTTGCTGATCATGGTTGTTACATTTCTGCCTTTCACTCTGGCACTAACGCCGGATGACGGGAATGTATCATTCAGTGATCTGCAGCAAAAGAGAATCACCGGAAGGATCGTCGATAATAACGGGAATCCTTTGCCGGGCGTGAACATCCTTGAAAAAGGAACAGTAAATGGTGCCATCTCGGATGCAAATGGTAATTATGCATTAACAGTTGCCGGTGCAAATTCAGTCCTGACCTTCTCATTTATCGGATATATTACACAGGAGGCGACAGTTGGCACACAGACAGCCGTTAACATTACTCTTGCTGAAGCCGTTTCAGCTCTTGATGAGATTGTCGTTGTCGGTTATTCGACACAGGCAAGAAAATCCCTCACAGGTTCTGTATCAACAGTTGATGCTGCTGCTCCTTGCAGAAAGTGCAGCGGTTAACCCCATAACCCGTCTTCAGGGAAAAGTTGCCGGAGTCACAATACTAAACCAGCATACTCCCGGAGAAGGATCGACAATCGAATCCGTGGTGATTACAACTATAAACGATTCCAGTCCTCTGTATGTGGTTGACGGTGTTCCTGGCGGGTCCTTCTCACCTAATGATGTTGAGAATATAACAATACTCAAAGATGCAGCCGCACAATCGATATACGGTGCAAGGGCTGCCACTGGCGTTATCCTTATAACAACCAAAGGTGGCAGGAAAAACCAGAAGATATCGATGAATGTGAATGTAAGACAGGGTGTTACCAATCCGGGGAAATTTTACGACATGCTGAATACAAAAGAATATGGTGAAATGCTCTGGCTGGAAGCAAAGAACTTCGGTTTGCCAATCGGTGTCCCGACTGATCCTAAAAACTTCACCCATCCTCAGTATGGCAATGGTGCAAATCCTGTTATTCCGTATTATCTCTTTCCGACCAAGGCAGCTGAAGGAGATCCTCTTAGCAGATCCTTCAAGGTATGACAATCTCATCTCAAACAGGGATGGTGATGATACATATCTTATTACAAGATCCAACCGGAAGGAACAGACTGGTTTACAGAGTCAACAAGGAGTGCTTCTTTCAAGGAGTATACAATTGACGTAGCCGGGTGGTTCGCAAATACAACCTATGCCTTTCCTGCTTGGCTACACAAGTGAGAAGGAATCTTTAAATATACAGGTTATGACAGGTATAGTTTCCGTTCAAACATTAATTCATCACCTGCAAAATGGATCGATATTGGAGCAAACTTAGGTGTTCAGTATACAGATGACTATGGCCACCAGGGTGACAACTCAGAATCCTCGATGATTTCCTGGTGCTACAGGCTTCAACCCATTATACCGGTATTTGATATCACGGGAACGACATATGCAGGCTCCAGACCGTCTGGTATGGGTAACGCCCAGAACCCGGTATTTCTTCTTGACAAGAATCAATACGATTATAACCGGCAGATGAATGTCAGTGGAAACACCTTTGTCAGATTAAATATCCTTAAGGGATTATCAGTTAAAAGCCTGATCGGAATAAATCAATACGGACGCCGTGACAGAAATATTGATTATGTTGAAGTTGCCGCTGCTGAAAGAGGCACTTACGAATCATTCAACATTAATGCCAGATTTGGACTGAACTGGACCTGGACCAATACAATTGATTATGGTCTGATCTTAGGCCAGCATAATTTTAAAGCCATTGCCGGATCTGAAGCCTATAACAACGATTACTGGTATATGGCCGGTGGCAGAGCGGAGTTCCCTTTTCTGGATGTAAACTATCTCTCACTGAATACTGGTCTGCGGAGTCTTTCAAACTCAGATTCATACAATGAATACAGTTTGTTCTCACTGTTTGGACGTATCAACTACACTTATGCCGACAAATATCTGGTTGAAGCTGTCGTAAGACGTGATGGTTCATCCCGGTTCGGAACAACAAAATACGGTGTATTCCCTGCTTTCTCTGTAGGATGGAGAATTTCGCAGGAAGATTTTATGGCTTCGACTGCAGACTGGCTCAATGAATTGAAACTCCGCATCGGTTATGGAGTGGTCGGTAACGACCGCATGTCAAGTAATTATAACAGTTATACCCAGTTTGCGTATAGTGAAGGTGATGCAAGTTATGGAATGAATGGCTCAAATGGAAGCTTCAGCAATGTGGGATTCAGACAATCGACATTTGGCAACACCGAAGTAAAATGGGAGACAACCACTACCACAAACATCGGGATTGATGGAACACTGATCAAGAACCTGACTTTTACTTTGGATGTATGGCAACGTAACACAAGAGATATGCTTCATCAGAAACAATTGCCCTATGTACTTGGTACGGCAACAAGACCGTCAATCAATATTGCCGAGATGAAAAATACAGGATTCGATTTTGAACTTGGCTATTCAAACAGTGCACTGAACGGAGACTTTACTTACAGTGCCGACCTGGTCTTCTCTCACTATAAGAATGAATTAACAAAGCTTACTGATGTAGCAACTGATTTCATCAACGGAGGCTCTTTCCGGGAAAAGATATATACAAGAACCGCAACAGGAAGAGCATTCCCGGAGTTTTACGGTTACATTGTTGATGGAATTTTCCAATCTCAAACGGAAGCTTCAGCTTATGCACCGATCTTTGGAGGAATCAATAACAAAGCCGGATATTTTATTTATAGAGACATAAGCGGTCCTGAAGGGGAACCGGATGGCAAAGTCGATGCCAATGACCGTACATATATCGGATCACCCCATCCTGATTTCACGGCAGGTTTGAGTCTTAGTCTTGGCTATAAGGGGCTTAGTATTATGACAACACTTTATTCCTCAATTGGTAACGATATGATGAACTATGTCAGCAGATATATCGATTACACGCAGTTTTCAGGAGGAAGAAGTCACAGGAGGCTTTATGAATCATGGGGAAGCCCTTATCTTAACGGCGATAACTCCAAAGCCACGATGCCAATTGCTATTGCCAACGACACACCTCACCAGGAGCCATCAACCGGATTCCTTGAAGATGCTTCATTCCTTCGGATGAAAACTCTGAGGATCGGTTATGATTTCAACAAGCTTCTGAATAGCAGGTTCAGTACCCTTCAACTCTATTTCCAGGGTTCGAACCTGTTCACCCTTACCAAATATTCAGGACTGGATCCCGAACTCTCCGGCGCCGATATTAATATGGGCGTTGACCAGGGTGCCTGGCCTACCTCAAAGCAGTTCATCTTTGGTATTTCTTTTGGTCTCTAAGATGTATATTATTAAAAATGAAAGTGATATGAAAAGACTAATAAAATTATTATCAGCCACTATATTTCTGGGAGGCATGCTGGCAATATATTCATGCAGTGAAGAATTTCTTACCAAGGAGCCTCCGGGAGTAGCAGCTGGAACCGTTATACAATCCCCTGCAGGAGTTGAATCTCTCGTCATAGGTGTTTATGAGAGAATGCAGAATGCCAACCAGTCAATGTTCGGAGCTGCTATGACCAGTGACTGGACATATTCCGGGGGATGCTCTGATGATGCATATAAAGGTACTGATGTTGGCGACCAGAGTAATTTCAACCTTCTTGAAAGGTATGAAGCCCTGCCCAACAATCCCTATCTGCAAGACAGGTGGTATGCATGTTATGATGGAGTGGCACGCGCCAATGTAGCACTCACATTCCTCTGGGAAACCCAAAAAGGTAATTCAAAGTTAAGTGATACCAGGGCAAAGGAGGTTGAAGCAGAATTAAAATTCCTCAGAGCATGGTTTCATATGCAGGCAAACAAGATCTTTGAGAAGATCCCATATGTTAAAACACCTGAAGAACTTGGAGATGTATTACCACAAGATGTTAAAAACACAGATCCCGGGTGGGATGGAATTGAAGCAGACCTGCAGTTTGCAATAGATAATCTGCCAGTGACAAAATACAATAATGAAAAAGGCAGAGCAAACAAATATGCTGCAGAAGCAGTTAAAGCCCAGGCTCACATATACCAGAAAGAGTACCCGGCTGCCAAAACACTTCTTGATGATATCATTACTACTGGAGGATTCAGTCTTGCAACCGATTATATGCATAACTTCGATATGACTCATGAAAATAACTCTGAGTCAATTTTCGAACTGCAATGTTCCACAACCGCAACTGCTCATTCTGCAGTTAACGGTTCCGGTTGTAATTTTCACCAGAAAGGTTTGGCCAGCTGTGGTGGATGGGGATTTTATTCACCTTCTCTGAATCTTTTCGAAGCATTCCAGACAACTGCTGAAGGCCTTCCACAACTTAATCCTTCCCTTCGTGACCATCTGGCCACTGATATGGGAGTCGGGAGCGGGGTTGATTTTACCCCTACGGATCATTCCATGGACCCGAGAGTTGATTTTATCATCGCACGACGCGGTGTTGATTTCCTTGGATGGGGGATACACCCCGGAAATGACTGGATCCGCGACCAGGGCAACGGTGGTCCGTTCATGACTAAAATTTTCATGCACAGGAAGGATGAACAGAGCCTCAACCTGAATGCTAATGGTTTTTATAATGGTAAAAACTACCGGACTTACCGTTATGCAAGCATCCTGCTCTGGAGAGCTGAATGTGCCGTTGTGGATAATGAACTGGAACTTGCCAGAACGTATGTTAACATGATACGCAACCGTGCCAAGAACAGTGCGCCTGTAATGGGTTTATGTACCAGCACCAAAAATCTTGGTTCCAATCCTGTTGTCGACTACACAAAACCGGCTGCCAATTATAAGATAGAACCTTATCCCGGACCGGGACTCTATCCATTTGACAACAAGGAAAATGCATTAAAAGCTATCCAGGAAGAAACCAGGCTTGAGTTTGCCTGCCAGAACCATCGTTTCTTCGACTTGCGCCGTTGGGACATACTGGCAACAACTCTTAATGCCTATATTGCACATGATCTCACTTTCAGAGGATTCATGAAAGATGCAGTCTTTAATGCTGCTCAGGATGATTACTGGCCATTGCCGCAGACCCAGATCGATCTTCAGAAAGGGATCCTCACACAGGATTCGTCGTATTGATTTTGATTTCGAATAAACCGCCATATATGGTGGTTTCGCGAATTTGGGATTAACCGTAGGGGCGCAAAATTTTTGCGCCCCTACAATTTTTACCCCGTGGGGGCGCAAAATCATGCGTCCGGTACCGTTTTATTTGAAATGAAAATAATACCAGAATGTATCGGTAAATTTTAGCCGCATTGTTTCCTCCAGTGATGCCGGATCCTGGCGGGCAATGACATAGGTGGTAAAATACTGATCAAATCTTAACCGGGTCTCCGGACTTATCTCAAGACCGCCAAGATCAGGTAATGCTTTTTTGCTATTATAATAGATCATTATTGCTTCCTCGATATTACGAGGGATCCGTGTATATCCCATATTTTTCATCAACCTTATGTTATTAGCCAGTATTTCTACTTCCTTGCCCAGGAGAAGCCACGACATCATATATTCAAAAGCTCTCCTGTTCCGGGGATTCTCATCAACCAGCATGGGAAGGTTATTCTCCGGAGATTCGAGATGAATGAAAAAATCAGCCCCTGGTAAAATGCGTAATTTCTTTCCCAACTCAGGATCGTGTCTGATCAGAGATGTATCCACTGCCATCATCCGGTATTTCTCTGCCCATGATCTGTAGAAAAGTGAACGGGCCATAATTCCTGCATATTTTTCTACCAGACGGTAATTGCCTGTCAATAAACTGGTTTTTACAAGCATTTTCATATTCTGCGGACGCTTGCCATAGACCACCATCTCCTCATAAGCCCAGCGTTGTGCCTCATTAATCAGTCCGGTAGTATAAAATGCAAATGATCCCCAGTTCAGATAATCACTGCTCCATTCCAGAATCAGCGATCCTGTTCCGAAATCCTGAGGTCCTGAAAATAATTTGTCACATAATTGATCAGTCTCCGAAAGCCCAATATTGTAAAAGTACTGCCCGATAAGATTCTTTGATGGATGCTTTTCCTGGTAACCGATGGCCTTATCCCATTCCTCATTGAAAACAAGCTTTTCCAGGTTTATCACCCTTGCATTCTGGGAATTATACCCTGTGATCAGCATTATAACGGTTGCAGTAAAAACAATGGCAGAAGGAATTAACCTGGCCAGCTTTAGCTTGCTCCTTAGTGATTTAAGACGACTTGCAAGCATGCAGATTGCCGGATAAAGAATAATGAATATCGTGAGAATCCGGAAAAGTATCTTGTGTGTCCGATCATTAATAAATGGCAGTGGAAAGAGAAAAAGCTGTTTATATCCCTGCAACAATAGAAGTTGGTTGAAAAGAAATGCCGAAACCAGCGCTTCAAGTATTAATATGAGTGGCAGATAATACTTTTCAGGACCTTTAATATATAAAAGGCTGTAGATTATGAACATTACTGCAAATATCAAGGCATATGCTCCGACAAAATAAAAGAAGAGCGGGAAAAGAGCCGTTAACATTATCCGCATCACTCTCTTTTCTGAAAGGACAAAAAGCAGAAAATAAATCAATACCAGCAGAAATCCCAGATTATAGAGCATCAGGTGATAATAGTGCGTTTGCATTAACAGCAGGAGACAGGAAGGAATTATCATCAGCGGAAAACTAAATACCTGGCCGGGTGTAAGCCTCCTGTTTACATGTAAAAGAATGAATCCCGGAAGAGTAAGTGTGACAGCTAAAATGAGAACTCCAGCCAGTCTGCTGAAATAAAACTGTGTTATGAATTTTCCGGAAAGATCCAGCAATCCCCCGGGTTTTACAAGAAATTCATTGAAATATGAGGAAGTATATACGAACAGATACTGCTGTTCCTGGAAAAACAGGATATGACTGGCAAAAAAGAAAAAATAGATAAAAGACAAAAGACAAAAGAAAGCAAGTATAAACCATTCCTCTTTCTGCCCGCTTATATTCAATTTCCTCAACATTTATGTAATTTTCAGCTTTCCAAAGTTTAATTAATCGCTTTTTAGTGATATTAACTATCCTTTTGAAGATTTTGTAAAATGACCTTTGTGTCCCTTCTTGTGTACTTAGTGCTCTTAGTGGTTAAGGTAAAACTTCCGACTTACTCATGTATCGATTTCTCCCCCGGGTTCCGCCGTGCATTTACCTGCTTCATTTCCCATAGATGCAATGAATCCAAAGGATTTCCCGGTTTTGCTTTAAGTGTTTCATTATTTGCCACTGCTGCAAAATCATGGGGTGAAAGCATTATCTTCCCTCTTACAAACTCCGGGATATTGAATGATTCCATCATTGTGTAGTAGTGAGCCGGATCCTTCTGAGGCAGTATAAAAGGTTTCCCGGTGCTGTCCCACGAATTAAAATAAGCAAAGAAAGGTCGTGTACTTCTCCTGTCTGTTCTTTTACTACTGAATACCAGCCACTTCCCGTTCGAAGACCAGGTATGATAGCTCTCATTATCACTGCTGTTCAGGTTCATTTTTTTGCTTTCTCCTGTTTTAAGGTCAAGCAACCAGAGATCCGCCTCATGGTGCCATATCGGGAATGTCCCGTAATCGGCAAGAGTGAAAACAAGATATCGGCCGTCCGGCGAGATCCTTGGGAAAGAGGCGCTTTTCCCCGATACGGATGCATTGTAAACCATTTCAGTATTCCCGAACATTAATGATTCAGGATCAAACGATACCCTGACAATATCATACCTTGTCCTGCTTATATCATCCAGCGTCATTGTGTTTCCGGTATTTACCTGCAAAGCCCGGCAGTAATAGAGATATTTACCATCAGGCGACCATGAAGGGAATGTCTGGAGATATCTGGCAGTATCCCGTTCTCTGGCAAGCACAACTTCATTATTTACAACATCGTAAACAGTCATAGTTGAGACGAGGTCAAAAACCTCTATGGTTTTTTCCGGTTTTGCATAAAAAGCCTGCCTTACCTGGTTGGATGAAAAAGCCACAAACCTTCCTTCGGGATGCCATGCCGGGTAAGTAGCTCCGCCGGGCATCGCGTCAATTTTTGGTTCTCTCTTTGTTATGCTGCCATTATCGGTAAAATATGTTCCGCCATGTGAGCCTCTTATGTGAACCATGAACTTTGCGGGATTATTCTGATTGAAAGAGTGGCAATTAATGCAATTCATATCAAGAATCCGGTTATCAACTACCGCATCCTGCTCGAAACTTTCTATTGACCTCTGCATGATCCTGATACTGGACCAGTTGTAGTAACCGGGGTAAATAAGTCTGTAAGCCAGGTAAGGATCTATTGGTTCTGATGATACATAAAAATAAAAAGGTTCATACTCCGACATTGAAGCCTCTCCCTTTGTTCCTGAATAAACATGAACAGTGATTTTATTCCCCTTTGAATCATTCAATAATTTCTTCCATTTATTATCAGGAAATAAGATCTTCCCGTCCGATGATTTAATATTTATCCGGATATTTCCGGTAGATGATGTGGCGGTAACCGCGAAAAAGGAGGCATCCTCCGTAATAATAAAGTTCATCGGGGCGATATTGGGAGGGATGGTCACATCTGAGTAATCGGGATCGATAACAGGTTTCCGGCCGGTTTTAATAACCGCTTCCTCTTTATCTGCATCACAACCTGACACAAATATCAGAATCAAAAAAAGAAATAATCCAAAGTATTTCCTGCCAGGTTTCATACCTTATTATTCAGCATTTATTTTCTGATGCATTAAAGTTAAGATTTTAATTGTAACCTTACACAACTGTTCGATTAGCTACTTCAGTCCCATTAGGGCATAGCCGTCAACCTAAGGAGTTTTGGGGACAAAAGTTTCCACTCCTTTTTTTAAGGAGGGAAAACTTAGTTTCTTATAAACCAGATAATTATAGTCGGATACTTATTGCATACTATAAAGAAAAAAGCCGTCCACTAAAGACGGCTTTTTCATTTCAGTTCATTTTATTCTCAGTTCCAGTTATTACTTACCTGAGCATCGAGCAGAGGATTTGCATCTCTTTCCGATTGCGGGATCGGAAGCAGGATGTGGTAATCTTTTACCGGCTGGGCTTTTTCAACTATTTGTTTCTCGGCATTAACCGTCTGAACCAATATACCCCACCTGACCAGATCGAAGTAGCGTGACTGTTCTCCGGCAAGTTCGATTCTCCTTTCACGCCTGAGAATAACCCTTGCATCAGCCTGTGGTCCAAGAGTGGTATATTCAAAAGCTCCGGAACGTTTACGAACCAGGTTGATAAGCGGGAGCGCTTTTGCAACTTCATTATTTTCGATGTATGATTCGGCAAGCATGAGGAGTACATCAGCATAACGGATCACCTGGCTGTTTATATAACTGTCAGGCTGACCATAGTTTTTCCTTAACTCATATAATTCATATTTACGCCACGAATAGATTGGACCTGCTTTACCTACTGCCTTGACATAAGAAAGTTTCCCGTCAGCGCATTCCTCACAATAGAGGGTATCTCCTCCCTTGGTTCCTCCAAGATTGTCATAGAATGTAAGAGCAGCCCTGGGATCAATGTATGGAACAGCCGACTCATTGTTATAAGTGAAGGCATCAACAAGTGTCGGGGATAAAAGAACGTTCCACCAGTCATTAAAGCCATACTCCATCGCCCGGCCATTATGGGTCGTTTTATTTCCCCATGATTCCTGCCCTCCGAACATTCCATAAGCATTACCGACACCCCAACCCTGCCATTCGCCATGCATAACTGCAAAGATAGTTTCCTTCGTCTTGAGGTCGTGAATGAACATATCATCCAGTGAATTTGTAAGAGCATAATCATAAGGCGCAGTCATCAGCTTGGTAAATTCTGTTATGGCCTGGGGGTATTTTTTCTGATACAGGTACGCCTTGCCAAGCAATGCCACTGCTGCTCCTTTGGTTGCTCTGCCGTAATCGGATGCTGCGTAATCCTGTGCCAACGGTAATTTGGTAATTGCATCAGTGAGGTTCGTTTCAATGTCTGTCCATATCTCGGCTTTCGGTGTTCTTTCCATCTGAAGAACATAATGATCTTCAAGAGTTTTACGTAACGGAACATCACCGAAACAATTTACCAGCCAGAAATATCCGAGGGCTTTGAGAAACTTAGCCTCACCTTCAATACGGGTTTTTAATGCTTCATCGCCGGCAGTGGTTGTTTCCCATTTTCCACACATATCGATCACAAAATTGGTTCTGAAGATCATTTTATAACAGGAATTAAAGAAGTAATTCATTTCCCCTGTATTCGGATTATGCGTGTATGCTGCGATCTCAAGCAATGATCCCTGGAGAGGGAAGTTTTTGAATGCATCATAACCCAGCAGGTCGAAAATGAAATAAAATTCCCTTTCAAACATTCCCTGGAACAGCAGTGGGGAATACATTGCAGTTGATGCTTCTTTTGCTGTTATTGCATTTGTAAAGAAGGAATTACCGTCATAACTGTTTTCATTCTTTACATCCAGGATACTTTCACTGCATGCATTAAGCAGTAAAACAGCTATCAATACATATATAATTTTCCTTTTCATCTTATTACATTTTAGAAGGTTAATTGAACACCAAGTCTCACAATTCTCGGGTTGGGTCTCTGGTACATGTCAATACCCCTCTGGAATATGTAGTTGTTATTATCACCCGGTGAAGTCGAAGATATTTCGGGATCAAAACCCGAATATTGTGTAAATGTCAGTGCATTCTGGATTGATAAATAAACCCTGAATTTCTGGAAAGTATTAAAGAGATTCTGAGGCAGGTTATAACCAATTGCAATATTCTTAACTCTCAGATAGTCCCCTTTTTCTACATACCAGGTAGAGAAATTCAGATTCGCTCCGGAATTTTGACCGGCTCTTGGAATATCGGTTACATCACCGGCATTTTGCCATCTAGTCAGAACTGTAGCAGTCTGATTGAATGGTTTTGACATCCCTTCCCACCAGTAAAGAGATCCGTTAACGGCATCAACACCTGCGAGGCCATGGATCAGAATCTGGAGATCAAAGTTTTTATAGAAAGAGTTGAAAACCACTCCATACTGCCATTTCGGGGAAGGGTTACCAATATATGCACGGTCGTCAGCATTTATGTATCCGTTCCCGTCTGTATCCTTCCATACACGGTCGCCGGGTTTGGCATTTGTCTGATATTCTGTTACCGATCCTCCTGTTGCGGAACTTGCTGCGGAATTAAGTTTATCCAGGTCAGCCTGATCTTTAATCACGTGGTCATAGACATATCCAAAATAAGAACCAAGAGGCTGTCCGATATCAGTGCGGGTTGCATTTCCGACTCCTGTCATAAACTCACCCTTCGAGATCGGAAGGTCTCCGATAGTTCCTAATGCCGTTACCTCATTAACACTGAAAGTAGTATTAAGAGAAATATCCCACCTGAATTCACTGGCAGGATTACTATTGTATGTAAAGGCAGCTTCAAATCCCGAGTTTTCCATACTTGCAGCGTTGATCCACTGAGTTCCTACCGATCCGGGATTTCCAAGTCCTGTTGTAAGCGGGAGCTGTGTTTCAATCAGAAGGTCTTTATTGGATCTGCTGTAATAATCGAAGGTAAAACCGACCCTGTCTTTAAGTAATCCCAGATCAAATCCAATGTCAAACTGAGTTGTTTCCTCCCATTTAAGATCGGGGTTGGGTATGCTGTTAACTATTGAGCCTGTAGCAAACGATAGATCATCGCCGAAAGAATAAACGATATTGTTACCCGTACCTTTCCATACATTTGATGATGTGAGGAAAGCAGGAATATTATCATTCCCGGTTTTACCGTAGCTGGTTCTGAGTCTGAGATTAGATATGGAAGGGATCGAACTCATGAAGTTCTCCTTCGATACTGTCCAGGCTAACCCTATTCCGTAGAATGTACCCCAGCGGTTGTTTATCCCAAAAACACTCGAGGCATCTCTTCTCAGGCTGGCATTCAGAACATATTTTTCCCTGAATGTGTAACCGATCCTGCCAAAGTATGATAATCTTGATTTCCCGCTGTTCACGGATGATCCCGTTACCGATGTCGAATTTGCAAGGGCAAGGTTCTGGATGGCATCACTTGTATAATTGGAACCGCTTACCGACATACTCCTGTAAATGCCGGCAGGGTCGTAAGTATTTCCAAGTGTTGCTGTTACAGCATGGTCGCCAATGATCCTGTTATATGAAAAATAGTTCTCAATTATGAATCCGTAGTTGAAATTGAAATATTCGCTGATATCTGAAGTTGCCCTGTTGAAGTTACCACCGTTGCAGGGATAGTTAAAAGTCATGTTGTGGTAATTTCCTCCCGACACTCTTCCCTGCGATCTGAATGTCAGTCCGTTTAATATCTGTATTTCGGCTGAGAGATCAAGTTCCATACCAAGTCCCCTGTCATTATAATCCGTATTCCCGATTGTATTATAAGGATTATTGGCATCCTGGAGATCGGTCACCTTGTCCATTCTGGCATAACCGCCCAGGTTGGTCGGATCATAAATCGGCAGGTAGGGAGCCATTCTCAAAGCCTCATTAAGGCTGGCCAGCACACCATTATTAATATCATTTTTAACCCTGAGGTTCTGATTCAGGTTAACTCTTTTCTTAAAAATGCTTTCTGTCATTTTTGCTCCAATTGTTATTCTCTGGAATGTCCTGTCAATAACAGTTGATTCCTGATTCTGATAGCCGGCCGAAAAAGCATATGTAACATTTTCGGTACCACCGCTGAACCTCAGATTATGATCAGTTACAAATCCCCTCTGGAAAGTAACATCCTGCCAGTCGGTACGGTCGACCCTTACATCGGGTGTAGCGAGTTTGGCGGTTATTTCAAGAGCGTTCGAATGCTGAATATCCGTAACAAGATCAACATATTCTGAAGCATTCAGCATATCGAGGCGTTTAACGACATTGGCGAAGCCTGCAGAACCTTCATATTCTATTTTAAGATCTCCCCGTTTGCCGCTTTTTGTTGTGATCAGAACAACCCCATTGGCGGCAGCCGATCCATAAATTGCGGTAGTGGAAGCATCCTTAAGAATAGTTATACTTTCAATATCCTGAGTCGCCACCGAATTTATATCACCTCCCTGTATGCCGTCGATAACATAAAGAGGATCTGTGTTTGAAAATGATCCCATTCCCCTGATCACGATTCTTGCTCCGGAACCAGGATCACCACTGTTATTTGTGACCTGCACACCTGCAATTTTACCCTGGAGTACCTGCCGCGGGTCGGTAATAGACAATCCTACGATCTCATCACTTTTAAGCGCAGCAGTAGCACTTGCCACGTTTCGTTTCACGGCAGAGCCGTACCCGACTACAACTACTTCGTTAAGCCCGAGTACTTCGCTTTCCAGGCTTACGTCAACCGCAGATCTTCCATTCAGTGGAAGCTCCTGTGTCACATAACCGATGAAAGAGAAATTAAGGGTTGCATTCCTGTCGACAGATGCGAATGAGTACCTTCCTTCGGAATCAGTAATAGCGCCAATTGTAGTTCCTTTGACAATAATGTTAACACCGGCCATTGGCTCGCCGGTCGTGGCGTCCTTTACGACACCTCTCACTGCAATTCCCTGCATGTTTTCAGAGAACGCAGTTCCGCTTCTTTCGGGATCCTCAGCTCTCAAATTCCCGGCTAATGAAATAGTAAAAATCATTACCAGAAAAAATGACATGAGAATCCTGTTTTGTCTCCATGGATTGAAGTTTCTCATAGTTTTCAGGTTATAAATTAATTTAAGAAATTAAACCATTCTCATCAGCCCTTTACGGTTGCATGAAATGGCGATCAGAGGAGTAAATTTATCAAATAATTGATTATGTTCCTATGATAATTGACCTGAAATTTTAGAAACTTTAGCAAGAGAACAAAAAGATTTAATTTTTTTTAAATAGTGTTGTGCAATTAAGTAAATAATATATTGACTTAGTGAACCTTAGTGACTTTGTGCCTTTGTGGCATTTTTCCCGGATCAACAAACCCTGCTATAGATGAAAACTTAGACTAATCTGGAACCGGACGCCGTTCTATAGAGCCCTTCCATGCCTTCAGCCCTGCAAATGACATCAACAAGTAAATAAAGTATAGCACCACCGTCGGATATAATCCTCTGGTAAAGAATAATATAGCTGCTGCAGTATTTACAATAATCCATAGAAACCAGTGCTCATAGATCTTTCTTGCAAGCATCCAGGTTGCGACTATTGAAAGGGATGTTATAAATGAGTCCCACATGAGGAACCGGGGAATCGGTGAACCTGTCAAGGATAAACCACATAAATGCAAATAATCCGGTAAAAACGATTGCAAGGATAATGGCTGTTTTCAAATTAAGCCTCGATACTTTAAGTCCCTAGTCTCTTGTTTCAGTCCCTTAGTCTCAACACCCACCCCCAGCCCCCCCGAGGAGGGAGCCTTTGAAGATCCGAACCTCTCTCCCCCTGTCCCTCTCTAGTCTCTCCCCTCGTGCCCTGAGCCCTGTGCTCCCGCTTTGCGGGATTTCGTCTCTTCGCTCCTCAACCTGCGCCCTGAGCCTCTCAACCACCAGTACCACCCGACCACACTTATCGCCAAATAGTACCCCTGCAAACCCATATCTGCATAAAGCTTCCCTGTGAAGAAGACATAAATATAAACTGCAGATGTAACAATCCCGATGGGCCAAAGCCAGATGTTCTGTCTTATTTCGAGAAATACATAGATGATTCCGGTTACAGCACCGAAAATTTCAATGTAATTATTTAAAATCCAATCTGTTGTTACTCTCATTAAAAATACAATTGTACACCAATATAGTTTGCACTTGGTATTTATAAGTGCTTGTCTTTAAAGTGGCATTTTTTTGATTTAAGAACAAGGAACATCGATTAACGATTTATGAAGTTTGGCATAATTAACTGATTTCTTTTTCTACTTCTAAAATCAAAAATCGTTAATCCTTGTTCGATATTCAAACTAAATTACAAACGTTTTACTTTATGGACAGACACTAAATATATAAATCCGCTAAAATGTCAACACTGCCCTGAATATAAAATTAATCCCTGCCTGCGGAAAATAGTATGACCAGGTTTTTTCAATTCCGTCCTCATACCAGTTGCCTCCATAAGCATTGCTTTCATATTTGCGGTTAAAGATATTATATATCAAAAGCTGGAATCCGGTATCTTTAATCCTCTGGATAGCCGGATTGAAATCTATCCTCATATTATTGACAAAGTAAGGATCGATCATCCTTTCGCTGTTCATCGTATTATCAAAATATTGCCGCCCTACATATTTACTTATAATATGCAGTTCCGTATTTTTCAGGATCCTGAAAGCAATGTCACTGGTACCTGTTGCAGAAGGGGAATATGCTATATCAACAGTTCCGAGATTCTGTTCCTGTATTCCTCTGACCAGTCAGATGTATTATAATCAATATAATACTCGACAAAATCCAGGAATTTTATTCCTGCTCAGTGTCAGATTGAAATCCCAGCTAAAGAAATTTGCAGGTTTCAATCCGGCTGTCAGTTCAATACCGAGCCGGCTGCTTTTTTCAACATTTGTCATAATGGAATAACCCGTACTGCTGAGTTCACCGGTCGGCACAAGCTGATCATTGTATAGCATGGCATAAAGATTAATTGCTGCAGAATATTTTTCTCCCCTGAGCTTGTATCCCATTTCGGTATCATAAAGTGTTTCAGGTTTCGGAATGGCATCAGGATCACCTGCGGCTTCCTTGAAATCGGCTCTTGACGGCTCGCGGTTTGCTACAGAAAATGACACATATGCATCCTGATTCTGGATCGATTGTGATAGAACAAGTCCGGCTTTCGGATTGAAGAAACTGTAATCATGCTTCTGGCCAAGATCCTTCAGATCATCATCATTTCCTTTCATTCTGTAATTTATATACCTGTACTGAAGATCGGCAAAAAATGAGAGTCTTTCAGTCAGCAAGATAATCGGCTTTCCCGAAAATGCTGACTTCTCCTTTTGTGCCATTATTAAGATACCACTGGTGATCTTTTCCGGTATCACCCGGGATATTTCATCCATATTATCCTGCCGAAATGATCGCCCGAATAGTAATTGGCACCTCCTCCGAATGTGGTTTCAATGTTTCTCCTTTTTATACTTAAGTGAATAAACCAGACCATAAAAATCGTTTTTCATCCATTTCCGCCTCACCAGGTCGGTTTCGTGAAATAACACTGTCCTCCTATATTTATATCAGGCAGACCATAATCGGAGAGATGATCTGTCTTCCTTGAATTCTTCATAATAGCCTTTCCCTGATGTATAATGAAAAGCAGTGCTCAGGTTCAGGGAATTACTGAACTTTAGATCGTAAAACAGCTGATAATGATTCTGATTATAATTGTCACTCTCATTATCATAATAACGGACAATATCATTTTCATCGGTATATTCCCCTGCCGGATTATATTTCCTGTTCACCGGAAGTATTTCCCGGGGCACACCCCACCAGCCGATTTCCGTATGCTCCTCGCCCAGGAATAATATTTGCTTTCAGGTATGACCTGGTCGGTCCTGAAAGCCCCGTTTATAAATGCCGACTGATGATCTGATCCTGTCCTGTCGATATATCCGTCGCTTTTCATATCCGAGAGCCTCACCTGGAAAGCAAACCTGTCGGCCAGTAATCCGGTACCTGCAGCGATCATTTTCCTGGATGTGTTGAAAGAGCCTAGAGAAGTTGCTATCTGAGCAAACGGCTCATTTCCCGGATTTTTAGTCTGCATATTTAATGTGGCCCCAAAGGCTCCGGCGCCGTTTGATGATGTTCCGGCCCCCCTCTGAATCTGGATATTATCAACTGAAGATGCCAGATCGGGAAGATCGACCCAGAAAACCTGCTGGGATTCAGGGTCATTCAAGAGGAATCCCATCCATGGTCACATTGATCCTGTTTGCATCTGTTCCTCTAATCCTCAGGTTGGTATAACCAATTCCGTTACCCGATTCCGATGTTTCGACAAGAGAAGGAGTAAGGCTCAGAAGAAAAGGTAAATCCTGGCCGCTGTTCCGACTTGAGAGTAATTCATTATCGACAGATGTATAAGCCAGTGGCGCCCGTGAGCCGGCTCTTGTGGCATTAACAATTACTTCTCCCGCCAGGAATGGCTGTTGTTTCATGGTTACATTCACAACAGCTTCAACTTTGAAAGCCTGAACTCAATAATTTGTGTTTCATAACCCAGAAATGAAAACCGAAGCTTATATAAGCCATCCTTTAATCCTGTACAGATCATAAGTACCGTCCCTGTCGGTAAGCGTACCAAGAAATGTGTTTTCAATACTCACTGCTGCTCCTGCAAGAGGATTACTGGTTTCATCAGTAACCATTCCCCGGATAACAGAAGAATTATCCTGCCCGGTCAATAATTCAGGCAATAAAAATAATCCCGATAAAAGCAGAATTAAGATCTTTTTATTCATGACAATTATAAATTCATTACTTTAATGTTGCAGGATGCAGGTGCAGGGTGCAGGGTGGATTAACTCATAACTTTGTCACCACCTTGCACCCTGCATCATGCATCATGCAACATTCACCAAACAATAAAAACCTCCGGGGATTTAAGACTTTCAGACTGTCATACGATTAAATTGCTTTCCCTCCGCCGGCATTATCCGGATCAGGTATAAGGGTATGATCTCAGCCCGTAGTATTAAGGCACCCCATTTCTTAAAGGTCAAAGATAAAACCTTTTTTCTGTAATTCAATTTTTTGTTAAATTAGCTGTTGATTATGATGTCCGAAATGAAAGAACTTCTACGCAAACTCAATTATAAAGGATATAACAGAATATTAATACTGAATGCCGTAGAGGGATTTATGCAAAATATTTCAGATGAACTTAAGGATGTTATAATTGACACTGAAATAGACCAGCGATGCCCTTATAATTTCATGATGATATTTGTAAAGAGTGTAAAAAAGTAGAAAAAATATCTCCTTCTGCCCTGCATAATCTTACCGCTGACGGAGTGTTATGGTTCTGCTATCCGAAAAAGAGCTCCAGGAAATTGACATCTGACCTTGAACGCGACAGGGGATGGAAATCGCTGAATGATATGGGATTTCACGGAATAAGGATGGTATCTGTTGATGAAGACTGGTCAGCTATCAGGTTCCGGAACATTAAGTACATCAAATCGACTTCGGGACGGTATTCGCAACATTAGGAGAAGAATGAGGGGGAGATGAGGAGTGAGGGAGATGGCGCAGAGGAAGAGAAGAAGGAGGCGGAGATGAGGAGTGAGGAGATAGGGCAGAGAAGAAGCAGTGATGAAGTGAGGGAGATGGGAGAGAATCAATTGCAAGTGTTTTGACCTGACAAGTTAAGGAGACTGAGCCCTGTCCTGAGCCCTGAGGTTAAAGACCTGTAGCCTGACGAGACTGCTAAACCCTGAACTCCAGGTTGAATTAGAATTTAAACCACATTAATAACCCTCCATGATCAAAACAACAAAAATAGCAACTCCCCTTGGTGAAATGATTGCCGCTGCAACTGAAGAGGGAATCTGTCTGCTGGAATTTTCAGACGATAAAATTGTGACTGATGAACTGACGGAGCTGAAAGAACTGCTGGGTACCGATATTAAGGAAGGTCGCCGCAGACATCTCAGGCATCTGAAAAAACAGCTTAAGGAATATTTCGCAGGCAAAAGAAAAACTTTTAACCTTCCTCTTCTTACACCCGGTACGGATTTCCAGAAGGCCGTATGGAGTGAGTTGCTCAAAATACCATATGGAGAAACAGTATCTTATCATCAGCAGGCGGAAGCGATCAATAAACCGGGTGCTGTCAGGGCAGTAGGCAGTGCAAATGGTTCGAACAGGATAGCAATAATCATTCCATGCCACAGGGTTATTGGCGCTGATGGAAATCTCGTCGGTTACGGTGGCGGATTAGCAAAGAAACAATGGCTTCTCGACCATGAAAGAAAATTCTCCGGCAAACCTGTGGATATTTCACTTTTCTGACAAGATTTATACACAATAATCTAAATATTTCATAATGAAATCAATTTTATTCCAAAAAAGCATTTTCTTGCTTTGTATTTTCGCTACTGTTAATCCTGATCACAGGATGCGCTCAGAATGAACCGGTTGACCAGTGCCTTACGGGACATACTTACGGCTTCTTCGGAGGTCTCTGGCACGGATTCATCGCTCCTTTTGATTTTATCGGTATGCTTTTCAGTAAGGAGATCACGATGTATGCACAAAACAACAATGGCGGATTATATGCGCTGGGATTTCTTATAGGTGGCGGAGGATGGGGTTTCTTCGGCGGAAGGGGGATGCACAGGATTCACCATACAAAAGTCGATTACCGTTCCCGGAAATTCGATGATGCGGTTATTGTTGAATAACCTAAAATACAATTAATTAACAAAACTATGACAGACCATTCACACGATCAGGAATGCTGCCCGGTCTTTGACCCGGCACCATGGGACCATAAAACCCACGAATGGGTTGATAAGCCCTTCATTATGAAGACTATCCCGCAGTTTTTCCACATGCCCATGCCATTTACATATGCAAGAACACTGGGCACTATGTGGAATTCGGCACAAGATTCAGGATCGGCCCCGGAAATGAAAGATTTTCTTTTACTTGCTTATGATCCTTCTCCTTGGAAAAGCGAGCTTTACATGAGCGTCACGAAAGAGGTTCCCGGCGCTCATAATGTTAATTTAACCGGAACCTTTATCAGTAAGGTCTTTGACGGACCATTCAATCATGTCCCAAAATACCTGAAAGAATTCCAGGGGTATCTGGAACAAATAAATAAAACGGCAAAAAAATATTACTTCTATTACACTACTTGTCCGAAGTGTGCGAAGAAATACGGACACAATTATATAGTAGCATTTGCAGAGATTTAGCTGAAAGGAAACTGGTTAATAATTCCAGGTTCCAGGTTCAATGTGCCGGTTCTAGTTTATTGGAATCTGTAACCTGAAACCAGCCCAGCTGAAGCTTCGGTTGGCAAAGCCTGGTACATGGAACCTGAAACTTAAAAAGAAATATACTTTGAAACACTAAATAAAGAATTAATGAAAACTACAAGCATTTTATCTTCTTCCTTTCAGCAGTATCATATTCTATAGTTGCTCGGGGAATTTAAATGAAGCCGTAACAGATCTTGAAAAAGGCTTCAAGGATCCTCCCGAAAGTGCAAAACCCCGGGTATGGTGGCACTGGATGAACGGTAACATCACAAAGGAAGGGATAAGAGCCGATCTTGAATGGATGAACCGTACAGGTATCGGCGGATTTCCAGAATTTTGATGCAAGTCTGGCAACACCTCAAATTGTTGAAAAACGCCTTATTTATATGACCCCTGAATGGAAAGATGCTTTCCTGTTCACTACCATGCTGGCTGACTCCTTGGGTCTTGAAATGACTATTGCCGGATCTCCCGGATGGAGCGAAAGCGGCGGACCATGGGTCACCCCTGCCCAGGCTATGAAAAAACTTGTCTGGAGCGAAGTAAGGATTGATGAAGGAAAATCCTTTAATGGTGATACTTCCAAAACCACCGTCAACACCAGGTGTATTTCAGAATATTCCTGCCCAGAGCCGGATCCCGGAACCTCTGCCTGAATATTATAAGGATATTGCGGTAATTGCATACAGGTTGCCCTCCAACGATTTATCCATGGCAGAACTGAATCCCGTGGTAACTTCAAGCGGAGGAAAATTCTGACATTATCAGCACTTACAGACGGAGATCTGACAAATCATACTTTATTGCCGGCTGCAAGGACAAAAAACAAAGCATGGATCCAGTTTGAATTTCCCAAACCCGATAAAAGTTCATTCCTTACACTTGTCAGCAGTGAACAGGGTATAAACTATGGTCCCGGCAAAAGCAGAGTGCTGGAGATTTCTGATGACGGAAGAGAATTCAACACTGCTTTTGAGATACCCGGACCTGCAGACATTCCGCGTACATATACATTTCCTCCGGTAACAGCCAAGTTTTTCAGGATCTCTTACATGACTCCCGAACTTCCACCCAGATCAGGATTTCAATCCTCCTCCGGCAAGCGGTTCACCCCCTCCGCCTCCCCCTCCGCCACCAGGAATACGTATTCCGGAAATCATTCTTCATACTGTTGCACGGGTAAACCGTTCTGAGGATAAAGCAGGATTTACTTCTGCCTTCGGATTATATGAACTGGCAACCCCCGGCCTGTGCTGAAGATGCTGTAAATAAATCGGATATGATTGACCTGACAGAAAAAATGGGACCTGATGGCAAGACTTACATGGACCCCTCCTGGCGGACGATGGAAAATTATCAGGTTCGGATATTCCCTGACAGGCAGACAGAACCATCCTGCATCACCTGAAGCAACCGGACTTGAGGTAGATAAGCTTGATGCCGGTCATGTAAAAGCATATTTTGAAAATTATCTCGATCAGTACAAGGATGCAACAGGAGGTCTTATGGGTAAAAGAGGATTGCAATACATAATAATTGACAGCTGGGAAGCCGGAGTTCAGAACTGGACCGACAGCATGATGGTCGAGTTCAAAAAGCACCGTGGATATGATATGCTGCCCTGGATGCCTGTCCTCACAGGGCAGATTGTTGAAAGTGCAGAGGCAAGCGAAAAATTCCTGTTTGATTTCAGAAAAACAATCGGAGATCTGACGGCTGAAAACCATTATGACCAGCTTACCACAATTCTTCACAACCGTCGGGATGGGCCGTTATTCTGAATCACACGAGGGCGGACGCGCATTTATGGCGACGGTATGGAGGTTAAACGCACCGCAGATATTCCCATGAGCGCTACCTGGACGCCGGGAACTGCGACCAGGATGAGAACGGGGATGTTGCCATCAGATACAGAGCCGATGTACGGGAATCAGCTTCAGTTGCCCATCTTTACGGACAGGAATTTGTTGCAGCCGAATCGATGACTGCCAGGGGTAATACCTGGGCCTTTTCTCCGGAACGACTTAAACCAACTGCCGATATGGAACTGGCAATGGGAGTGAACCGGTTCGTAATCCATACTTCGGTTCATCAGCCTGTAAATGATAAAATACCCGGACTGGGACTCGGCCCCTACGGCCAATGGTTTACAAGGCACGAAACCTGGGCTGAACAGGCAAAACCATGGATCACTTATCTTTCCCGCAGTTCATTTATGCTGCAACAGGGACAATTCGTTGCCGATGTAGTTTATTACTACGGTGAAGACAATAATATAACGGCATTATTCGGAAATAAATTACCGGATATTCCGGACAGCTATAATTATGATTTCATAAATGCCGATGCACTTGTAAATCTTCTGTCGGTAAAAGAAAACAGGATCATATGCTCCATCCGGAATGAGCTATCCATTCTGGTCCTTGACGACAACAGCCGGTATATGCCATTGCCGGTTCTCAGAAAAATCCGCAGCCTGGTTGAGGAGGGAGCAATTGTGGTTGGTCCAAAACCGATCAGATCGCCGGGCCTAAGCGACGATCAGTCTGAATTCCAGTCAATTGTAAATCAACTATGGAAAACAGAAAATGGTGAAAACATTATCGGCAAAGGTAAAATATATGCAGGTAAAACGGTTGCCGAAGTACTCTCAACTTTGCAGATAACCCCTGATTTCGAATACTCAAAACCAGGATCAGATACAAAACTTCTGTTTGTCCACCGGAAACTGGGAAGGACAGATATCTACTGGATCAATAACCGGAATAACCGCGGCGAGAAACCTGGTTTTATCTTTCAGAGTTGAAGGAAAAAATCCCGAATTATGGCACCCGGTAACAGGTAAGATAGAACCTGCCTCTTACATTATCGCAAAATGGCAGACACTAAAGTGCCATTGCATCTCGATCCGAATGATGCATTGTTTATTGTATTCCGCAAGCCAACAACAGTCAACCTCTCTGACTTTACCTGAAAAATCCGAAACTCAGCTTGAAACAATTTCAGGTACATGGGATGTCAGCTTCCAGCCCGATCGCGGCGCTCCTTCAAAGATAACCATGGATAATCTTGCTTCGTGGAGCGAAAATGCCGATCGGGGAGTCAAATATTTTTCAGGGACCGGAACATATTCAAAAACCATCAATGCTCCTGAAACCTGGTTTGAGACCGGAAAGAAGCTCTGTCTTGACCTTGGAATAGTAAGAAATCTGGCTGAGGTCTCCTCAATGGAAAATATCTTGGGATAGTCTGGAAAAGACCTTTCAGGATGGATGTAACTGATGTGCTCAATCCGGGTGAAAACAAACTGGAAATAAAGGTAACCAATCTTGTGGGTCAACAGGCTGATAGGGGATCAGCAGCCTGATAGCACAAAGAAATATACATATACAACACAGCCTTTTTACCAGGCCGATTCCCCGCTGTTGCCCTCTGGTCTGCTGGGACCGGTACAGATAGTCAGTATATCGGAAAAATAGGATTTGTGAAATGGCCCGGGTATCACCCCGGGTATATGGCAGAATAAATGCATCCACCCCGTGAGGGGTGGACTTCAAAAAGCAATGATGTCAGTATCTACGTATTATAATACATAGTTATAAAACATATTTAAAATACGTAGATATTAATTATAATGATTCGTTATTTTTTGCCTTCCTGTTTTTCAAGGCTTTGAATACCAGATAGGCCACAAATGCAGCTCCCAGGAAATAAAGAATATACTCAATATAAGGGAATATTTTATCTCTGATGTCATAGATGAAATATCCGATAACTGCCAGTATGATGTTCCATATTCCGGCACCGGCCGTTGTATACAGAATAAAATTACGGATATTCATCTTTGAAAGTCCGGCAGGAATCGAAATGAGCTGGCGTACAGCCGGTACCAGCCGTCCTATAAAAGTTGAGGAATTACCATGTCTTAATAAAATAGTCTTCAGCATGCTGAACCTTTTCTTTTGATAAAAGCAGCATCCGTCCGATTTTTGAATCTGCCAGCCGGTGAACCAGAGGCCTTCCAAGATATAACGCGAGGTAATAATTGAAAAGAGCTCCAATGATGGCCCCGATTGTGCCGGCAATAACTACTCCGAATACATTCAGACCTCCCTGTGCTGCCTTGTATGCTGCAAACGGGATCACAACTTCTGACGGGAAAGGAATAAAAGAACTCTCGATCGCCATCAGTAAACCTATAGTAAAATAATTGAGATTGACCATGTACCAGTCAATCACTGACTGAATTATCTCCATATCCGATACTGGTTTTCAGCTGCACAAAGATAACAATAATTGCGTTATCTGTCACTTAATCGTCTTATACCCAAGGATAACAACATTCGCCGAATGTGGTTCAAGCTGTAAATTAAGCTTCCCGGCCGTTGAGATTACAGGTTTTGAAGAAGGGTATATAAGCTTCGGATTCAAAATGGAATTATAGTCATATAAACCTCCGGATCTGAGTATTGAAATTTCGCCAGTTTTCAGTCCTGAAGCTCCTTCTGTAGTCAATTGTACCGGTTTTCCGTTGAAGAGGTATTTATCAGCTTGATATATACTTTGGCAAAGTCTTCTATCAATGGTTCCGCTCGCAAAAAGACTGTCGAGCCCGGAAAGAGGCTTTCCGGATTGCAGTACAGGAATGACATGTGTTCCCCGGTGTGTGGAGAAAATTTTCTGAACATAATAGTTCGGTGTTCCAAAAGTCTGAAGATTATCAAACCAGATAAGGTCGGGGCGCCATTGCCATGCATCGACATGTGCAAGTAACGGTGCATAGGAAGCCATATGTACAACCTCAGCATTCCTCTCCAGCCCGGTCATGAATGCAGCTTCCGAAAGTGCACTCACCCATGTGTTCCTCGATTCCGGGGCTTCTCCATCCTTCCCGTGCGCTGCATATTCACCAGCAAAGACTTTAATCCCCTTCCTGTCATAATTATCATATCGTGAAGCATTGCGCTGAAACCATTCCGGAGGCATATAGTAATGTTCATCTATCAGTGCCGGATTAAGTTTTTTCAGTTCAGTCCAGGCATAATCGAAATATGCACCAGATGCAGCGGGTCCGGAACCCGAAACGATCTTTATCTCCGGATGCATCCTGTCATAGAACCTTTTCGAATTCCCTGTAACGCTCTATATATTGTTCTTCCCACTGCTCATTGCCAATTCCCAGATACTTCAGGTTAAACGGTTCGGGGTGTCCCATTGAAGCTCTCAGACCTCCCCATTTAGTTGTTGTTGAACCGTTTGCAAATTCAATCAAATCAAGCGCATCCTGAATATAAGGATCAAGTTCATTGAGAGGGACTACCTCTGCGGCATTGAACTGGCACGACATCCCGCAGTTAAGTATTGGAAGAGGTTCTGCCCCCAGATCTTCCGATAAGAGGAAATATTCATAGAATCCCAGTCCGAAGCTTTGAAAATAGTCCGGAGCCTGGCTGTTCCTCATCTCCATGTTCCAGCGGTTTATTATCATGGTCCGCTCCTCAACCGGACCGACAGTATTCTTCCACTGGTAACGGTTTTCAAGATTTCTTCCTTCAACAATACATCCTCCCGGGAACCTCACAAAGCCAGGTTTCAGATCAGCGATCATTTCAACAATATCTTTTCTCAATCCGCCCGGCCTCCCTTTCCATGTGTCGGAGGGGAAAAGAGAAACCATATCAATATCCAGTGTACCCTTGCCGGTAATGGTCAGCCTCAGAGTGGCTTTAGCTTCGGTTCGGGTGGCTTTAAAGGATGCCTGATACTTGTTCCACGATCCCGAAAAACCTTCTATCATGGTTCCCCCGACCACCTCACCTTCCGCACTCAGCAGTTCAACCTTCATTTTAAGGCCGGAACCGGACAAATCTTTGCAAATACCGAGAAGTTATATTGATTATCCTGTTTTATCCCCATTCCGCGGAACCCTTCATTGATAAGTACGAATGTTCCTTTTCCTGGATCGACCACTACTGACACGTAATGGGGATTAGCAGAATTTGCAGGGGAATAGAAAGTAGGTATGAGCCTTCCGCGTCCGTTATCACTCACCTGCCTCCATCCCATCAAAGGTAAAGTAAACTCGAATGATCTGTTCTTTACAAGTTCCGCATAAATTCCGCCGTCAGCCGCAAAATTGATGTCTTCAAAGAAGACACCCCACATAGTGGGCTGTACCACAGCGACAGATTTGTTTAATAAAACAGATATTTCAGCAGGTTTCTGTGCGGATAAAGAAAAGATTACCGGAAATGATAATATCAGAAAAAACACGTATTTCAAAAACCGGTTCATTTTTGTAAATAATTTTAATATACTATTATGTTCAGAATATCTGATACGTCCCTGCACCCTACTTCACCGAAAGCATTACTATCGATTTTGGAGGAGTGCCCGCGTCTACCACCAGGGCCACCGACGACTGACCGAAGGTTTGAATACCAGCAGCCAGTAAAATAAATGCCAGAAATGATTTCTTCATTGTAAATAATATATTTATCTGAATTTGATGGTTTTCGCCGCATCATACATAATCTGTGCAGCGGCCTTTAATTTCTGCTCCGGTACTTTTATTACTTTCCTGTCGTAGGTCATCAGCCCGTTAGTTTCAATTTCCACATCAGTGGTCTGGGTATAAATTGCAGCTGAAAGGCTTCTTTTGATGAATGGCACTATCTGATCAAGGTAACCGGAATATGTTTTGAAGAGTGTATCAGCATTCTGGAAGGTTCTGTAGCCCCAGTTATTTTTATCGAGCCATGTATGGCTTTCAAGTGGAAGGCCCAGCCCGCCGAATTCTCCGAGCACAATAGCCTGTTTGGTACCGAATATCTCCGGTTTTGCCATTACCGGTCCCGGATAATTATGCAGGTCCAGTATATGACCTGATTTCATGGAAATTCCCGCCGCTGGCGCTATTTACAAGTCTTGAAGGATCTTTCTGCATTGTCCAGGTGGTTATCTCAGCAGTTTTGAACTGACCCCAGGCTTCGTTAAACGGAACCCATACAACTATACATGGGAAATTGAAAAGATAATCGATAATCGCATTCCATTCGGTACGGTAGATCGTTTCGGATTCCTGTGTCCTTGTCTTATCCGATCCTCCTTCCATTCCCGGACGGGTGTTCCACTGTCCTCCTCCCATATCACCGCTTGGCATATCCTGCCAGACCAGCATTCCTGTTTTGTCGCAATGATAGTACCAGCGTGCCGGTTCTGATTTGACATGCTTGCGTATCATATTGAATCCCATCTCTTTAGTCTTGACGATATCGAACAGCAGAGCCTCATCGGTCGGTGCTGTATAGAGTCCGTCAGGCCACCATCCCTGGTCAAGAGGACCATATTGAAAAACGAATTCGTTGTTGAGCATCATCCTGAGGAAACCATTTGCATCAGGTTTCATAGATATCTTCCTCATTGCAAAATAACTCTTAACCTCATCGGTAACCTTGCCCTTACTCTTCAATGAGATTCTAAGATCATACAAGAATGGATTTTCAGGTGACCAGAGCTTAGCGTTCCTGACCGGAAGCTCAATCTTTGTCCCGGCAGCAACCTCAGATTCGGTAACCATTGCCGCTCCGTCCCAGGCTGAAACACTGACCATATCGCCAGGCTGGGGATTCTGAACAGAAACTTCCAGACTGAGTATACCTTTATCTATGTCCGGCACCTGCTTCGTTGATGAGATGTATGTTTTGGGAACGGCTTCAATCCATACGGTCTGCCAGATACCCGTAACCGAAGTATACCATATTCCGGAGGGTTTTATAACCTGCTTCCCCCTTGGCTGAACACCTTTATCGACCGGGTCGGTAACTTTAAGTTCAAGAACCTGGGAGCCGCTGCCCTTTACTAAGGTTGTGATGTCGAAGGTGAAAGGATCATACCCCCCCTGGTGAGTACCTGCAAGAGTACCATTCACGTAAATCTCAGATTTCCAGTCAACAGCGCCGAAATGCAGTAAAATGTTCTTTTTCCTGAAATTTGATGGTATCGTGAACTTTGTCCTGTACCATAAAGTATTATCGGGTCCCACGTTTTTACCTACTCCCGATAATGCCGATTCGATTGCAAATGGTACCAGTATCTTTCCATCAAAGGCTGATGGTTTTGCAATACCGGAAGCTGTAATTGCATATTCCCACAATCCGTTAAGGTTCTTCCAGTCGGTTCGCACCATTTGCGGGCGCGGATATTCGGGAAGAGGATTAAGTGGATTTACGTCTGCTGACCATTTAGTTGTGATCCTGTTACCTGCTACCTGCCAGCCGGAAACCTGCGATTGGGCCATCCCTGCAAAAACTGACACGACAAGCGCTGCGAATAATAATTTCTTCATGGAATAATCTTATTGGTTATTATGATATTGGTAATTACATTTTCCCAAAATAACACAATTTATCCCGGAATAAAAACCAGTGATTAATTCTACTTTGACAGATTTGAAAAACCGTCCTGTTTTCACCCTTGATCCCTAAAGGGCATAGCCGTCAACCTAAGAAATAATATAACAACGAAAGCTACTGTAATTATCTGGAATATAGGCAAATAGGTTTCCCCTCCTTTTAAAGGAGGGGTGGCCGGGATTGCTGATTTTTAAATTTTTACAATTGTCCTTTCCCGGCCGGGGTGGTTAAAAAGGACTTAACAAAAGTGAACTTATTTCTCAGAATTAAATAAACCACCCCGGCCAGAACATCTAAATTTTGCACATTAGATGATTTTGTGGTCTGGCCACCCCTCCTTAAAAAAAGGAGGGGAAACTTTTATAACCAAAACTTCTTAGGTTGACGGCTATGCCCTAAAGGGTAAAGGCTGGTTTTTCAGATTCTCAGTATCCTTTTGCTGACCGGCTGATCAATTATTATCGGCACCTCTTCGACAATAGTGCTGGTCGCATCGAGATGAAGCGCTTTCTCGTCAGGTTGTCCTATCTGTCTTACAATGAGATGCAGTGTGAGAATAAAATTTTCGGAGCTGGTTAGTTTGACATCTCGAAGCATGATCCTGTCAATAAGAATAAATTTGAAATCGCCCTGAAAGCCGTGCTTTCTTAATGAATCATAGCTGCTATCGAGGCTTATCTCTCCCGCCTTCACCATATCTTCAAGGACTTCCCTGAAATAGAGATTAACCTTCGGATCAACTTTAAAACCTATCCTGAAATCAACCCTTATAAGGATCCCCGGAATAATCTGTTTTACAGTGTAATCAAACCTGTTGGGCTCATCAACCCTGTCGACATGCAGGAACCAGTAAGTCTTTGCACGTTTGGGCTGTTTATGAAAGATTGAATAAATCACTTTTGACTCGACCTGGTCGTCCCTGTTTGCCCTGATTATATAAACAAGGTTTGTTGCAAACAATGGTACAGACTCATCTTTACTGAGGTCCCTGAACAGATCAAGGTATTTATCGAGGTCAGCAAAGGTGATATAACGGTTTTTTAGTTTCCTTCCGAAATACCAGCCAAACATTACAAGGAAGAAAACCGAGGTGATCAGAAGTGTGAACCAGCCTCCTGACCTGAATTTATACAGATTGGCAAAAAGGAAGCTGCCCTCGATAAAAAGATATGCCATAAGAAGGAGTAATACAAGCCTGTGATTCAGCCCTTTCTGCAGCAGATAATATGCAAGAAGCAAAGTTGTTACAAGCTCCGTTAAGTTTATGGCAAGGCCGTATGCCATAGTCATTCCCGAAGATTCTTTAAATAAGAGCACGGTAAGGCTGCATGCTATCCACAGGAACCAGTTAACAAAAGGAAGATAGATATTTTCCCTTACGGTTGTCGGATGAAGGACCCTGATCTTCGGCCATAAATTAAGAGAGACCGCTTCACCAAACATGTTAAATGATCCGGTTATTATTGACTGGCTCGCAATAATTGATGCAGCAATTGAGATGATTATTCCCGGTATAAGGAACCATGAAGGCATTATTGCGAAAAAGGGATTCACATCCTCTACTGAACGGATGTTCATCATCACCCAGGCACCCTGTCCGAAATAGTTGAGTATAAGAGCTGTTTTAACAAAGGGCCATGATATCCTTATATTTTTAATCCCGCTGGATCCAAGACTGGTATAGATCATCTCTGCACCTGTTATACACAGGAAAACCGCTCCGAGAAGCATGAATCCTCCAGGATATTCATTTATAAACCGATAGGCAAAAACCGGGTTCAGTGCCTTTAAAACATCCGGATATTGTATTATCTGGATAAATCCCAATACCGCCAGAACAGCAAACCATAAAGCCATCACAGGGCCAAGTGTCTTGCCGATGATGTTTGCACCGAACTGCTGGACAAAGAAAAGCAAAGCGATTATCAGCAGCACAACCGGAATTACGGGTATAGCCGGGTTGGACAACCTGAAACCTTCAATTGAGGATGTTAATGTAATTGCAGGAGTAATAATCCCGTCAGCAAGAAAGGCCGCTCCGCCTATCATAGTAAGCAGAGCTGCCCAGGAGCCCCTGCTCTTTATCAGGGAAAAGAGGGCAAATATCCCGCCTTCACCCTTGTTATCTGCCTTAAGTGCGATAAGAACATACTTGACAGTTGCTGAGAGGGTAAGAGTCCAGAATATGCAGGATAATCCACCAAATATCAGTAACTGGTTCAGGTTTCCCGGGGTACCATTTATGATGGCTTTTATTGTATAGAGCGGGCTCGTTCCAAGGGAACCGAAAATTATTCCCAGTGTTGCAAGTGCTCCTGCAACAGAGAGCTTTTCTATTCCCGGACTTATTTCACTTTTTTTCATGAACGCCCTGCAATTAAGTGTAATTAAAATGCAAAGAGGATATCAAAGTTATAAATAATTTATCTTTGAGACCGAAATGTCAGATATAAAATCGTTCATATCAGTATTTATGAGTCATGATCTCAGAATTATTACTTCCCCGGGATCACTGGTCCTTTTCCTGTTTCTCTGCTTATCTGTTATCCTGAAAGGTCAGGAAGCGGAACCTTCCGTACAAAAGATATCACTTCTTTTCATGGGTGATATTATGGGCCACGATTCACAGATTAATGCTGCGGAGATTCCCGGCACGGGTGATTATGATTACAGGGAGGTGTTTATGTATGTAAAACCTCTGATCGGGTCAAGTGATTTCGCAGCAGCCAATCTGGAAGTGACCCTTGCCGGTCCGCCATATAAGGGATATCCTCAGTTCAGCTCTCCGGCAGCACTTGCAGCAGCATGTACGGATGCAGGAATAGACTGCCTTTTCACGGCAAATAACCATTCTGCCGACCGTGGAAAGTCCGGCATTTTAAACACCCTCGACAGGCTCGACAGTATAGGTATACCTAATACGGGAACATTCCGGAACCTTACATCGCGGGACACGCTTCAGCCTCTTATTGTGAACATGAACGGGATTTCTGTTGCACTCCTTAACTATACTTACGGGACCAATGGCATACCAGTTCCTCAACCGGTAATCGTAAATATCCTTGAAAAGGAAAGGATCACCGCAGATATTCTGAAAGCCAGGGAATTAAATCCTGATGTCCTTATTCTGGCACTTCACTGGGGAACAGAATATGATACTATTCCATCGGAAGATCAGATACAACTGGCTAATTACTTCTTTTATAAAGGTGTTGATATTATTATTGGATCCCATCCCCATGTCATTCAGAAAATGATCTGGCAAAAAGATAATCCGGTCTTCAGAAACAAAGCGATAGCATACTCCCTGGGAAATTTCATTTCAAACCAGCGTAAACCCAGGACCGACGGCGGTTCCATGGTAAAGATCGAACTCACAAAGAATGACAGTTCAGTTGTGATCTCGGATGCCGGTTATTATCTGACCTGGGTCTATACCCCGGTTGAAAACGGAAGAATGAGGTTTTATATCCTGCCATGCGCTGAATTTGAGAATAAACCGGAATTTTTTCCCGATCAGAATGACTATTTGCGGATGAAGAAATACATAATCAGCGCAAGATCACTCCTCATCAAACAAAACGAAGGATTCCGCGAAATGATATCCGGCGTTAAAGACGGGAATTAAAAAGAATCCACACACAGGAAAACACAAAGGATTCACAAAGGACATGAATTATGCAAGCTAAAAAATGTTAATAATTAATTGCCGGATAGTAATTAATTGATGTTTTTATAGATATTTGCAGAAGACGAGAGGAAACTTCAACTTAAAAGAATAATATGAATGATTCGATAACACTGCTTTCTGTAACAGCGATCTCGATAGCATTTTTTCATACTATCCTTGGCCCTGATCATTATCTGCCGTTCATAGTGTTGAGCGAGGCAAAAAAGTGGACTCTGAGGAAAACAATGTTTATTACGTTCATTTGCGGGCTGGGTCATGTTTTAAGCTCGGTAGTGCTTGGTCTGGTCGGGATCGCAGTAGGGATCTCACTGAACAGACTGGTTGATACAGAATCATTCCGCGGTAATATTGCCGCATGGCTTTTTATTGCTTTCGGCCTTGTATATATGATCATCAGCATCAGGAACCTGATAAGGGACAAAAAGCACAGCCATGCTCATTTTCATCCCGGAGGAGAAAAACATGCTCACGAACACAACCACCACAGGGAACATCTGCATGTGCATGAGAAGGATGTGGTAAAAACGACTCCATGGATACTTTTCCTTATATTTATTTTTGGCCCGTGCGAACCGCTCATTCCGATACTCATGTACCCTGCCGCACAAAGTAATATAGGTGGTGCCGTACTGGTTTCCTTGCTGTTTTCAGCAGTCACAATAGCAACAATGATGTCGGTGGTTCTTGTTTTCAAACTGGGATTCAGCAAGATCAACCTCAAACCTGTTGAAAAATACAGCAATGTAATTGCAGGCGCTGTAATCTTTCTTTCCGGCATTGCAATCCAGTTCCTCGGATTATAGGGCATTACAACCGGCTTTCAGGCTGTTTAGGAGAAAAACAGGGGGTTAATTCGCATTAAATTATTAGATTTGCAGTAAACATATTAAGTGTGATGGGATACGATTATAATACTCAGCGGAAAAGGATGGCATTACCGGAATATGGCAGGAATGTCCAGAAAATGGTTGATCACATAAAGACAATAGAGGACAGGAATGAAAGGAACCGTGCGGCCAAAACCATAATCCAGATCATGGGTAATCTCAATCCGCATCTGCGCGATGAGGGAGATTTCAAACACAAACTCTGGGATCACCTTGCCCTTATAGCAAGCTTTGACCTTGATATTGACTCCCCCTACCCCATGCCCGAAAGCGCTAAGTTTAAAGAAAAACCAAATGAGATCCCTTACAGACAGGGAGATATAAGGTTCCTTCATTATGGGCGTATCATAGAGATGATGATTGATGCAGCATCGGAAATGGAAGAAGGGGATGAGAAGGAATACCTTACAACTCTGATCGTGAATCAGATGAAAAAGTCGTATGTTACCTGGAACAGAAGTCAGGTTGCCGATGAGGTTATTATCGGCGATATGAAGCTTCTGTCAGGAGGCCGTCTGAAAATGACCGATGGGGTCAGAATCCTTGAAGTAAAAGAATTATTACCTCAGCCAAAGAAAAAACCTATGCAGGGCAGACCTCACGGCAGACCGCAAAACAAACAATTCATCAAGAAGAAAAGCTATAACCGGCACTGATTTCAATCCTTTCGTTAGTTTGTTTGTTTGATCGTTTGATCGTTCGATCGTTGGTTTGTTCGATCGTTTGATTGTTCGATTGTTGGTTTGTTCGATTCTTCGATCGCTGGTTCGTTCTATCGTTTGATGCATCGATGGTTATCAGCGAACCATCGGACCATCGGCCCGTCTCGAAGCGCAGGTATTAAGGGCGTTTCCGCTACTTAATGTAACGCAAGCGTGTATCATATGAGCAAAATATTTTAACGTGCCAAATCAATAATCGATCACCTTTGATTTGAGTGCTATAATGTTACCTTTCTTAGTTTCTCAGATGTATGTTAATCGATGAACTATTTTTAAAATTATGCTACCTTTGCAGACATGGGCAAAATAACAAAATCAATAATTTACCCTGCATTAGCAGTTATATTTATGCTTTTAATGACTGATTTTGTTTCCTATAATCTAATTTCACATAACAATATTATTCTGCATTGTGAGTGTCCTGATTTTACAAAACACTCTGAACATTCTCATGCGAACCATTTCGAAGAGATTCCGTATATCGAGTCGATAACAAAATCATACAAATCAGATATTTTAAAGGATTTTCTCTTATTTACAAATCCAAATTTCAGAAGCCGTTTTTATTCAGAAATCTGGCAACCACCAAAAAACTCTTAATCCTTTTGTAGTTCTTAGGTGAAGGTCTAACTGTTAACTTTTTCTAAAATGGTAAAGGAGAAGAAAAGGGTTGCACTTATCTCAGTATTTGCTGCAATATTTTTAACCGGGTTTAAATTAGTCATTGGTATTCTGACAGGCAGTTTGGGAATATTATCCGAAGCATTGCATTCAGGACTCGATTTGGTTGCAGCAGTAATTACGTACTTTTCAGTTAGAATATCTGATAAACCAGCAGATAAAGAACATAATTTTGGACATGGTAAAATCGAGAATTTTTCTGCATTTATCGAGACTATTTTACTGGTTATTACATGCGTATGGATTATATATGAAGCCGTTGCAAGACTTGTTTCTGGTAAAACCCATATTGAAGTAACTGTTTGGAGTTATATAGTTGTAATTAGTTCAATTTTAATTGACATAACACGCTCACAAGCACTATCCAAAGTTGCAAAGAAGTACAACAGTCAGGCACTTGAAGCAGATGCATTACATTTTTCGACAGATATTTGGAGTTCGGCTGTTGTTTTATTAGGTCTTATATGTGCGAATTTTGGTCTATTCTTTGCCGATTCTGTAGCTGCCTTATTCGTTGCTTTAATCGTATTGTTTATTTCATACAAACTTGGAAAAAGGGCAATAGAGGTTTTACTCGATAAAGCACCAAAGGAAACAATTGAAAAAGTTGAAAAAGTATTGAAGACATACACCGAAGTAAAGAAATATCATAGTTTAAAAATCAGAACTGCAGGAGCGGATACATTTATAAAATTTAACATTCATTTAATCCAAACTCAAATCTCAAAGATGTGCATGACATTATGCGATAGAATTGAGAAAGATTTAAGTGGAGCAATCCCAAGAAGTGAAATATATATTCATGCTGAACCTCAGGATAGCAGTCACCTTCAATCGGAAGGAGATAAGCAAGGGAACATTATCTGATGTCAGAACAATCCCAAAGTAAAGGTATTGCTTATTGTTGCAGTCATTAAAAAATTAATTATAGTAGTAATTGTAGCAAAACTTTGATTACAGGTAGTAAGGTTAACATCCATAGATTTTCCTAAAGGTTGGAAGATTTTGGCGTTAAAAATAAGATGGTTAAACAATGGAAATCGGAAACAATTATTAATCGTTTTACTGAATAATAAATTCAAATATGAAATCTATCAAAAGAATTGTAAAAAAATGGTCAATAGCATTAAAAATATTGCCATTAATTATTTTAGTGACCGCTTTAAAGTTTGGTACACATAAATTTGGTTTTGAAGTGATGGAGTTAAATGCACTGTTTTCAAGTTTAGTAGCGGGCACAATATTCCTTATTGGATTTTTAATCTCAGGTGTCCTTACTGATTATAAGGAGAGCGAAAAGTTACCAAGCGAACTTGCCGCAGTATTACGAAATCTTTATGATGATACTTTGACTATTCACAAAGGGAAAGACTCCGTAACTGCCAGCGAATTTATTGAATTTCAAACGGGTTTTATCAGTTCTTTGAAGGATTGGTTCTATAAAAGGGCGAAAATTAAAGTTCTCTTGGACAAACTCAGTTCAATGAATGATTATTTTATCGCAATGGAAAAAGAAGGAATACAAGCGAATTACATTATTAAAATGAAGAATGAGCAAAATAATATTCGCAGAATGATTATGAGAATCGATACTATAAGAGATACTGAGTTTGTTGGTTCTGCATATGCAATTGTTGAAGCAATGGGATTCCTGACAGTATTTGGTCTTCTTATTATAAGCATTGAACCATATTACGCTTCACTCTTTCTTACTTTATTGATAACTTTCTTAATATCATACATGTTTCTTTTAATAAAAGACCTTGATAATCCCTTTGACTATGCAGCCAATGGTGAAACAGGAACAGAAATATCATTAAAACCAATTCATGATTTTGAAAGAATAATTCTTGATTCAAAATAGAGTTTTGAATGGCTGTGAGAATCAGGGGTGCTACACAAGAAGTTGCAACTGCCAACGCCACACCTGACTCTTTCAGGGTAAAAGTGCCCTCGAACCCTTCGAACCATCCTGCCTGCCAATTTGTCAACTTACCTACCCATGGCAGAATATTTGATTATAACATGTTTTAAAACAGAAAAATATAAGTGATGCTCAGGAAGAAAAGCTCTGCAAAGGAGGAATCTAAAGAAGGACAGGAGAACGAATCCCCTGAAAATAAAGATAATAGCGAAATAAGGGACCCTGCTGATCTGCCAAGTGATGCAGATTCACCCGAAGATGAACCAGGCGGAGAGAGTGCAGGGCAAACCGGACAGGAGGCAGAGAGCACTGACAAATTAAGTCCTGACGATTATACATTTCAAGAAAAACTGGCAGAGATGCAGGATAAATATATCCGCCTTTCAGCGGAATTTGATAATTACAGGAAAAGAACCCTCAGGGAGAAAATGGAGCTTACAAAATATGCCTCTGAAAATATCCTCCTGAAGATACTTCCATTCATGGATGATTTTGAAAGAGCATTAAAGAATAGCGAAGATGCAAAAGATTGCGCTGCAGTAAGGTCCGGAATAGAGCTTATCAGTACTAAATTAGTTGATTTTCTCAAACAGAACGGAGTAACTGAGGTGGAAGCGCAAAACTGTGCATTTAATTTTGACCTGCATGATGCCGTAGCTAAAGTTCAGGTTGATGATGAGAATATGAAGGGTAAAATTGTGGACGTGGTACTAAAGGGATATTATCTTCAGGATAAGGTTATCCGACATTCAAAAGTTGTCGTCGGGGAATGAAAAAGTGTATTCTCATTATGAAAAAGCCTGTAGTTGCAGGTAAAAAGTCAGGAGATGGAAAAAAGAGATTATTATGAGGTGTTGGGTGTGTCGAAAAATGCCACCAAAGACGAAATAAAAAAAGCATACAGGAAGAAGGCTTTAAAATACCATCCCGATAAGAATCCGGGCGACAAAAAAGCTGAAGAGAACTTCAAGGAAGCAGCTGAAGCTTATGAAATTCTGTCAAATGATGAGAAAAAATCCAGATACGACAGGTTCGGACATGCAGGGATGAGCGGAAACAGTGGCGGATTCGGAGGCAGCGGGATGACTGTGGAGGATATTTTTGCCTCATTTGGAGATATTTTCGGAGATGCTTTCGGAGGATTCGGCGGTTTTTCATCAGGACGAAAGAGCCGGAGGGTAAACAAAGGGACCAACCTCAGAGTTAAGGTCAAGCTGAATCTTAACGACATCTCCGCGGGCACTGAAAAGAAAATTAAAGTAAATAAATATGATGCCTGTTCAACCTGCGGGGGAACAGGTGCAGCAGACTCAGGAAGCTTATCGAACTGCCAGACATGCCACGGGTCCGGACATGTAACAAGGATCACAAACACCATGCTCGGACAAATGCAGACTACCTCGGTCTGTCCTGCCTGCGGAGGTGATGGCAAAACAATAACCAGGAAATGCTCCTCATGTTATGGCGAAGGTATAGTTCAGAAGGAAGAGGTCATAAAAATCAATATCCCTGCCGGAGTGTCCAAAGGCATGCAGATGACCCTTTCGGGAAAAGGAAACGCAGCGCGGAGAGGTGGCATCAACGGAGACCTTCTCGTTGTAATTGAGGAGGATGAGCATCCTGAGCTCATCAGAGAAGGCAATGATTTGATTTATAACCTTTTCATCAGTGTGCCCGATGCAATCCTGGGGATAAATGTGGAAATACCCACTGTTGATAATAATGTCAAAATAAAGATCGAACCAGGCACCCAGCCCGGCAGAATACTCAGACTGAGAGGTAAGGGCCTCCCGGAAGTCAATGGCTATGGAAGAGGCGACCTGCTGGTAAATGTTAACGTCTGGATACCAAAGAATATAACCAGGGAAGAATCCAAAGTCATAGAGAAACTTAAAGAATCAGAATCATTTACCCCGCATCCGGATAAAAATGACAGGGGATTCTTCGAGAGAATGAAGGGGTATTTCGATTAGAGCTTCATTTCTTCAGCTCCGTGACTCTGTAATTATAAAAAATTAAGAACTTATACAGAGTGACACAGAGAATACACAGAGTTACACAGAGATTTTTTTTATATTTACAGCTCTTTTACTCATAACACACATTCTCTATGCCACTATTTGAAGCAACCAACATCTCTAAACAGTTTGGAAATCTTACCGCACTCGATAATGTAAGCATTTCCGTTCCCGCGAAGTGCATCTACGGGCTTCTCGGTCCCAACGGCGCCGGAAAAACAACACTACTGAGAATAATAAACCAGATAACCGGTCCGGATTCAGGCTCATTATTCCTGAACGGGAAAAAGCTTACACCCGGGGATGTAAGAATGATCGGATATCTTCCTGAAGAAAGAGGCCTTTACAAAAAGATGAAGGTCGGTGAACAGGCTTTATACTTTGCCCAGCTTAAGGGTCTTTCAAAGACCGAAGCAATGCGGAGACTTAAATACTGGTTCAAAAAGCTTGATATTGTCGACTGGTGGGGCAAAAAAGTTGAAGAACTTTCTAAAGGAATGCAGCAAAAGGTTCAGTTCATCACCACAGTACTTCATGAACCAAGCCTTATCATTTTTGATGAGCCCTTTACCGGATTTGATCCCGTAAATGCCAATACAATAAAGAATGAGATCCTTTTTCTGAGAGAAAGAGGTGCGACAATAATTTTTTCGACCCATAATATGTCGTCGGTCGAGGAACTGTGTGATAATATTACACTCATCAATAAAGCAAAAACGATCCTTGAGGGAGGTGTGAATGAGATCCGCAGCAAATGGGCCGCCAATGAATATGACCTTGTTTTCGGGGGGGATATCAGGGTTGATGAGAACGGGCAGTTCAAAATCCTCAGCCGTCAGTTTGAAAATGGAAAAACAACAATCAGGTTAAAAACCCCGGGAGCCATATCAGCTAATGATATTCTGAGAAATGTAATTGATAAAGGAACAATTATTTCATTTAATCCATCTCTTCCTTCAATGAATGAAATATTTATAAGGATAGTAGGATCCCGTAATACCGAAAATGATCTAACCTCTAAAGTTTAAAACAATGAACAAGACTGCAATAATAATCAAACGGGAATACATTACAAGGGTCAGAAAGAAATCATTCATCATAATGACCATCCTGGCACCCCTGCTGATGGCTGCCATGTTCATAATGGTACCGGTGCTCATGATTTCGGGAGACAAGGACTATAAAACAATAGCCATTGTTGAAGAGAATACCGCAATATTTAAAAATATCATCCCCGACACCAAGAATGAGAAATTTATCTACATGGACGGTGCAAATGTCAATGATCTGATCACAACATTTGAAGATGCAGGTTATTTCGGGGTTCTTTATCTCTCGCCCGAAGCGCTTAACAATCCTATCCTGTACTCTAAAAAACAGCCCGACATAGGACTCCTTGAGCATATTTCAGGTTCGATGAAAAAAGAAATTGAAAGGCAAAAGCTTCTCACATATAATATTCAAAACCTCGATTCAATTCTAACGCAGATCAGGACGAATGTTTCGGTATCCACCAAGCTTGTGGATGAAGCCGGAAAAACAACAGAAACCAGTACCGGTATTTCAATGGCACTTGCCTATCTCGGCGGATTCCTAATGTATATGCTCGTATTCATTTTCGGATCACAGGTAATGAGAGGTGTGATAGAAGAGAAGACCAGCCGGGTTGTTGAAGTAATAGTATCCTCTGTAAAACCTTCAGAGCTTATGATGGGCAAGATAATCGGAATTGCCCTGGTAGGGCTCACGCAATTCCTCATCTGGGTGTTCCTGACAATAGGTGCAGTTGCAGTGGTAAAAGGAACCGTTCTTAAAAAATCAGGGGTTCCGGAGATCACACAAACTGTGACCCAGGATGTAATGTCGGCCAACCAGGCGGCAATGCCAGCAGTCCAGACTAAGGAAGTATCATCTGAAATCGAGGAATTTGCTGAAATATTTGACAATGCGATGAACCAGAACTGGCCTCTTATAATACTGTCATTCATCTTCTACTTTATAACAGGGTATCTCCTGTATGCGGCAATATTTGCGGCAATCGGATCGGCTGTTGATAATGAGACCGAGACCCAGCAATTCATGCTGCCTGTAACAATACCAATAATTCTGGCGCTTCTGGTGGCAATGGGAACAATGCAGAATCCCGAGAGTTCAATAGCTTTCTGGTTTTCTATCATACCGCTGACATCCCCGATTGTAATGATGGCCAGAATCCCCTTTGGTGTTCCTGCATGGCAGCTCATCCTGTCGATGGTATTAATGGTGATAACCTTTATTGCATTCGTATGGATGGCAGCAAAAGTCTACAGGACAGGAATTCTTATGTACGGCAAGAAGACCTCCTGGAAGGAGCTATGGAAATGGTTGAGATATAGCGGCTAACGAAATGTCAAAAATACTTGTAATTGACGATGAAAGAGCAATCCGGAACACCCTGAAGGATGTCCTGGAGTATGAGAAGCATGAGGTCGATCTTGCCGAAGACGGACCGTCAGGAATTGAATTGTTCTCTGCAAATAATTATGACATAGTATTATGTGATATAAAGATGCAGAAGATGGACGGGATTGAGGTGCTTCAGAAAATTACGGAGATTTCAACAGTCACTCCTGTAATCATGATTTCGGGCCATGGAAATATTGATACGGCAGTTGAAGCAATAAAGAAAGGTGCATACGACTTTCTTGAAAAACCCCTTGACCTGAACAGGCTTCTTATCACTATAAGGAACGCAACAGACAAGTCGACACTCATAACACAAACCCAGGTGCTTAAGAATAAGGTAAGCAAGATGTATGAGATAGTGGGTGAATCGGAAGCCATCCAAAAAGTGAAGGAGATGATCGACAGGGTGGCTCCAACCGAAGCCAGAGTGCTTATTACAGGTGCAAACGGAACAGGAAAGGAACTTGTTGCTCATCAGATCCATGAGAAAAGCAACAGGGCAAAAGGTCCGTTTGTTGAGGTAAACTGTGCTGCAATACCTTCGGAACTGATTGAAAGCGAATTATTCGGACATGAAAAAGGATCATTCACCTCCGCTATAAAACAAAGAATAGGCAAGTTTGAACAGGCTAACGGAGGGACACTCTTCCTGGATGAAATAGGCGATATGAGCCTTTCGGCCCAGGCAAAAGTTCTGAGAGCCCTCCAGGAGAACAGGATATCGAGGGTGGGGTCCGACAAGGATATCCAGGTCAATGTAAGAGTTGTAACTGCAACAAATAAGAATATCAGGAAAGAGATTGAGACCAATTCTTTCAGGGAGGACCTTTATCACCGGCTAAGCGTAATTCTGATCCATGTACCGACTCTTAACGAACGTGAAGAAGATATACCACTTCTGGCTGATCACTTTAATACGTTGATCTGCAAGGAGTACGGAATGAGCAAAAAGGTTATCAGGAAAGATGCCATAAAAGAGCTGCAGAAAATCGAGTGGACAGGCAATATAAGGGAGTTCAGAAATGTTCTCGAAAGGCTGATAATACTTTGCAGGGATGAAATAAGCGGTGCAGATGTTCTTGCATACGCCAGACCAGTCTCCGGCGGAAACGTGTAAAATCAGCTCTTTTTCTTTATCTTCAGCTTCTGGCCTACCTGTATCTTCTGCGGATCGGAAATACCATTAAGTGAGAGTATATCACTGATTGAAACACTTTCGTACATTTTAACAATATCCCAGATAGTATCCCCATACCTTACTGTGTGTGTTATATATTCCCCTTCCGACTGATTTTGAAGAAGGGCTGCCAGTGGCTGTACGTTTGCCGTTGCAGTCTTTCCGATCATGGACTGCTTTTCTGAAAAAGACATTGTATTGACCTTCGAATAATAATCGGCTTTTGCAGGATCGACATATATTGCAAGGTTCTGACCTATTCTTATTGTATTACGGTAAATATTATTCCAGTATCTGAGGTCGGAGAGGCTGACACGGTACCATTCCGAAATGAATCCGAGATTATCTCCTTCCTTTACCCTGTAGATCAGCTTTGTCCTTCCTTTTACATCGGCCGGTGCATATGTGGATCTGGAAGGATCAACAAGTCTGATAGAATTTGTCAGGTATACATCAGGCTTATAACCTCTTATTGTATCATTCAGATCTATAAAATCACCCAGGTGACTGACAGGAAGCGTTAAAGCCTGAGGTTTTGATGATCCCGGAACGAGCCCTGTCCGGTACTGAGGATTCAGAGCCCTGAGTTCCCCTGCAGGTATTTTCATTACTTCCGATATCTGTGTAAGATGAATATCCTTGTTTATCATGATTGTATCGGTTGCCACAGGAAAATTCAGCGGAAGCGGTCTTATTTTGTGCAGATCATAATAGTTTACAGCATAAGTGGCGGCAACATAGCCGGGAATATATCCTCTTGTTTCCCTGGGAAGCCTGTAATAGATCTCCCAGTAATCTCTTTTGTTTCCCGACCGCCTGATTGCTTTGTTTACATTCCCCGGACCACAGTTATATGCTGCAATAACAAGAATCCAGTCTTTATAAATGCCATACAGATCCTTCATATATTTTGCAGCAGCATGTGTTGCTTTTACGGGATCCCTGCGCTCGTCGACAACTGAATTTATTGTAAGACCGTATGAGCGGCCGGTGCTGTACATGAACTGCCATAATCCGGTTGCCCCTACCCTGGATACCGCATTCGGATTAAGAGCCGATTCGATAACTGCCATATATTTAAGTTCTGCAGGTATTCCATAGGAATCGAAAATATCCTCGATCATCGGGAAATAATAATCTTTCAGGCCCAGGATTGCGCTGAACAGCTCTCTCTTCCTGACTGTATAAACGTGAATATGATTTCTGATTATACTCCCGTAAGGAAGCTTGATGATTGTATTAATCCTGCCAAGCCGCTCCTTATAAATGGAATCAGAAAACATTACTCCTGTAGTATCGTCCGATATTAGTCCCGGATTATTTGTAAGAGCAAGTTTCACATACCAGCTGTTCACCAGGCTGTCGAGATCGGCAGTGATCTTATCTGTAGTAGAATCCGATCTGATTATTATAGTATCATTTACAGCTGAAGCCTGAGTATTTACAGCCAGTGAAAGGCAAATTACTACGGCAAAATCTCTTATCCTCATCGTCCCATCATTTAGTTAAAAAAATACTTTCAAACTGACATTCAGTCCCAAAGATGCAAAACCTCCCTGTGGCACCTGAACCGGTTCAATCTGCAGATTGAGGTTATTGCTGATATCATAATTAAAAAGGCTTGCGTCCACATTGGCATCGAGAACCGTAAGCAGGTACCATGCAGCGAAGGCAATATACGAAAGATCGCGGTATTTTTTAAATAAATCTACCTGTCTTAACATTCTTTCAGAATACCATGATGCTGCTGAAGGATCATAAGTATCAGGATGAAGGACAGGGTCGTAGGTAGCCGGGTCAGCATTTTTAATAAGCTCGATATAAGAATCCGTCTGCGGAATATCGTCGGTGAAATCCTGGTAAGCTTTCATGAACTTACTATAATTTGTTGAATTATATGTTATTGCAAACACGGCTCCCCCGAAACCTGCATAAACGAAAGGTACCTTCCAGAATTTCCTGTTATAAATCTGGCCAAGTCCGGGCAATGCCACGGCCAGCATTGTTGCTCTCATCGGTTCGGCTTTAAGGAACCTTTTGACCTTTTCGGGAACAGCAATTGTATCCTGTGCTGAGATGGTCCGGAGGTTACAACTCAGCAGGGAAACGATTAATATGGGTAATAATATTTGCGCCTTCATTACCTGAAAAACCGGAAGTACCAGTAAAACGGCGCAATAAAGATAATATTTTCAGGTGTTCAGGCGATCAAGTACGCCTAAAATGCGTTCCATCTCTTCAGTATTATCAAAAGGGATCACAATTTTCCCTTTTCCCAGTTCATTGATTCTGAAATTTACATTTACTGAAAATATCTTATTCAGATGATCGGTGAGCTGGCCAAAATCCTGATTCAGTTGCTGTTTCCTTTTGGTTTTTCCGGGATCCTTTGTCTTTTCGGTCTGTAAATGTCTTACCAGTTCTTCAGTCTGACGCACCGATAAATCCCCGTCGATAATATTATAATATACAGTGATCTGTTTTTTAGGATCTTCAACATTCACAAGGGTTTTTGCATGTCCCATTGTAACCTGCTTATTCCTTATCCCGAGCTGAATCTCTGCCGGCAGTTTAAGCAGCCTGAGGTAATTTGCAACTGTAGATCTCTGTTTCCCCACCCTTTCGCTAAGTTGCTCCTGGGTAAGCTTGCATTCTTCGATAAGACGCTGAAAACTTATCGCAACCTCAACCGCATCCAGGTCTTCACGCTGGATATTCTCAACAAGTGCAAGTTCAAGCATAGCCTGGTCATCGGCTGTCCTGATATAAGCGGGAACATGCGTCAGTCCTGCCAGTTTAGATGCCCTTAAGCGTCTTTCCCCGGCGATCAGCTGGTACCTTCCGGTACCGGTTTCCCTTACTGTGAGAGGCTGAACGATACCAAGTTTTCTTAATAGAAGATGCAAGCTCTTCCATTGCCTGCTCATCAAAGCTGCTCCTTGGCTGATAAGGATTTCCATCTATCAGATCAACCGGAATATCGCTGTTAGCTTCAACTTTCTTTTCCAGAACTTCCTTTTCAACTCCATCAATCAAAGCACCCAGCCCTCTTCCCAATGCATTCTTTTTTGCCATAACAATTCTTTATCGGGTAATTAATTCTTCAAACCTGTTTAGATCTTGCCTCTGCCTTTTCAAGAAGCTCTTTGGCCAGGTTAAGATAATTGACTGTTCCACGGGAATCAGCATCATAGAGAATTGCAGGCTGACCAAAACTGGGCGCTTCGGAAAGCTTGACATTCCGCTGGATTATAGTTTTGAATACCATCTGCTGAAAATGCTTGTTCACTTCATCGGCAACCTGGTTTGATAACCTCAGCCTGGCATCATACATTGTTAAAAGAAATCCCTCGATCTCAAGTGTAGTATTCAGGTTATTCTGGATTATCTTTATCGTATTGAGAAGCTTTCCAAGACCCTCAAGGGCAAAGTATTCACACTGAACCGGTATTATGACCGAATGAGATGCAGTAAGTGCATTAACAGTAAGCAATCCAAGCGAGGGAGAACAATCAATAAATATATAATCGAAGTCCTTCTCAATTTTGCTTATCACATTCTTCAGTATCTTCTCCCTTTCCGGTTTGTCGAGCATTTCAATTTCGGCTCCCACAAGATCAATATTTGAAGGTATGATTGAGAGATTCTCAATCTCACATCCAAGAATTGCATCACCGGGTTCTTTATTATCGATAAGACAATCATAAATAGTGCTCCTCATCTGCCGGGTGTCTATTCCAATACCCGAAGTCGCATTTGCCTGCGGATCAGCATCAACTATCAAAATCTTTTTCTCAAGTGCCGCAAGGCTCGCTGCCAGGTTTATTGCTGTTGTTGTCTTGCCTACTCCACCCTTCTGATTAGCTATCGCAATTATCCTTCCCATCTGGTTTCCTTTATGATTTTACAGTTATGATTTGAGCTTCAAATTTACTATTTAATGCACCACCGTTACGGAAACTGAAAGATGTAATTGTAAACATTTTAATCACGGTTTTCAACATCTTATTAACAAAAAATCATTTTATTAAAAATTATATATTATTGAAATTATGATACTTGGTGAGGAGTGCCTAAAGTTCATAAAGTGCCTAAAGTTCATAAAGTGCCTAGAGTTCATAAAGTTCATAGAGTTCATAAAGTTCATAGAGTTCATAAAGTTCATAGAGTCCATAAAGACCATAGAGTTCATAGAGTTCATAAAGTCCAAAAAGTAAAAAGACCGTCTTATAATACAATATTTACAGTAAAACAATAACTTTAGGCACTTTAGGCACTTTAGGCACTTTAGGCACTTTAGGCACTTTAAGTACTTATTATTTAATCCTTACATCCATGACTGAAAATTCCGGCAACAGAGACTGGTTTATAATTGTCAATCCCAATGCCGGCAATGGCAAAGGTAAGAAAGACTGGGAAAGGATTTCAGGTCTTTTCGGGAAAGAAGAAATCCCTGTTCAGGCAAAATTCACCACAAGGAAAGGGCAGGCAATTGACTTTACAGGGGACGCGATTGAGAAGGGATTCAGACAGATAATATCGGTGGGAGGCGATGGTACCCTTAATGAAGTGGTGAACGGGATCTTTTCACAGGATAAGGTCTCGCCCGGTCAGGTTACGATAGGAATGATACCTGTCGGAACAGGTAACGACTGGGGCCGGATGTTCGGTATTCCGCTGGTTTATGAAGGAGCTGTTAAGGTTATAAAGGAAAGAAAGACAATGTTGCACGATGTCGGAATAATCAGCTATTATTCAGGATCCGAACAGCAGAAAAGATACTTTTTAAATATTGCGGGAATGGGATTTGAAGCGCTTGTTGTGAAAAAAACAAACAGGCAGAAAGATAAGGGGAAAAGCAATCAGGCTCTCTATTTTTACACCCTGGTGTCAAGCCTTTTGTCCTATAAGATCACAGATGCAGAAATTTTCATTGACGGGAAAAGGAACAGTGCCCCTATCTTCTCAATAAATATAGGAAACGGAAGATATTGCGGCGGCGGAATGAGACAGACTCCCGATGCCATGCCTGATGACGGGCTCCTCGATGTGACTGTAATCAGGGAAATGGGAAGGCTTGAAGTTATCAGGAGCCTTAAATTACTTTATGACGGAACGATACTCAGCCATCCAAAGGTAGATGGCTACAGGTGTAAAAACGTTAAAGTGACTTCAGAATCGCTAATATTCATAGAAGCAGACGGGGAATCACTTGGACATACGCCGGCAGAATTCAGTATAATACCTTCAGGAATTAATATTGTTTACGGCAGAAAGATCATTCAATAACCCTGATCTCAAACAGCTTAGGCCAGTTCTTTCCTGTTACAAATATTCTACCGCCCTCACTGTCGAAGGCTATTCCGTTCAATACATTTATACTTGTATCTGTATCAGGATCCTTCAGAATACCTTTCAGATCGACATAACCCAGAAGCTTGCCCGAAGCAGGATCTATCCTGGCGATAAGATCGGCATTCCAGATATTAGCCCAGATTTCACCATTAATATACTCCAGTTCGTTAAGCTGATCGACCATCTTTTCGTTGTTGAAGACTTCGAGCCTTGATACCACAGTAAACATCTCCGGTTCAATAATATAAAGAACATTAGAACCGTCACTCATAACAATATGATCATTCATTGTTGTGAGCCCCCATCCTTCCGACTGGTAATATATCTTATTGATCAGGCTGAATGTGGACTTTTCATAAACGAACCCGACTTTTGACCGCCAGGTTACCTGGTATATCTTCTCCCTAAACAGTGTGATACCTTCGCCAAAGAGTTCAGCGCTGAGGTTAAGCTGACGATTGACTTTGCCTGTTTTCAGTTCAACTTCCCGGAGCGTTGATCCGGTTTCCTGTCCCGTACCCTCATATAATAAACCGTTGTCATAAAAAAGTCCCTGGGTAAATGCAGCCCTGTCATGAGGATATTCGTTGATAACCTTGTAATTGTACTTTTTGGGTATAATGTCTGAAAGGATGATCATGAATCTTGCAACTGAAGTCCGGACTTTTCCTCCCCGAAATGCAACAGCCTTTAGGGATTTCCTCCCGGTGTTTAATGTAAAGGAACCTGGTATTGCATATTCCCACGGACCTTTTTTCAGAGTCACAACAGCCTTACCGTCATAATATATGAGAACAGAATCGGGTTCCGGACCAGGATCAGATGAGGTAAGAACAACATTTACCGGATCACCTGATTTAAATGTTGAATTCTCTTCAGGGCTTTTCATCCTTATCAGCCTGATCTCATCTTCTACATTACCGGCAGTTATCTTTTCCCCTGACTCTTCTTTTATTTTACCCGGCCTTCCCGAGCAGGAGAGCGCCCAGACAGTAAGTAATACACTGAATATCAGCGACACATATTTAATAGAATTATTCTTCATCCGGACTAAATATCCTTGTGAATAAACGTTTGAAAATATTTTTCCTTGCAGAAGCAATCCTTTTTTCAGCATCCTTCATTTGAAGATCGTAAGGGAAAAGCATCTGCCATACGTCGCTCCAGCCGGGAAAGCCACCGAGATTCCTGTCATCAATATAGATATCAGCATCTATTTTCCGGCTCAGGGATTCAGTCATAACTTCCTCGGGATAATTCTTATTAACAGCATAGAATTCGATGCCGTTTTGTCTGCAGTATTCAACGGCCTCCTCAAGCTCCTTCCCTGCCCGGAATGTCCAGAGAATTAGTCTGGCACCCTTTTTCTCAAGCTCTTTCAATGTCCTGAAGGCAAATAATTTCTCCTTGCCTATTGCCGGATATTCATGGTCAACAATCGTTCCGTCAAAGTCAACAGCAATTTTAATATTCAAAAAATCATCCATCCTGTGTTTCTCCGAGGAGCCAAATTTAACCAAATTGAATTTATTACTGAAATTTATCTTAATTTTAACCTCTCCGCTATATCACTAACTCAAAATGAAGCATATTCCCAACTTTATTACCTCGCTTAACCTGGTTTCAGGCTTTGTTTCAATTATTTTTATAATGAACGGAGATCCTGTTACTGCTTCCTGGCTGATCCTTGCAGCAATGATCTTTGATTTCCTTGATGGTTTCTCGGCAAGGCTGCTCAGGGCGTATTCAGTAATCGGAAAAGAGCTTGATTCTCTGGCAGATGTGGTAAGTTTCGGTGTTGCCCCGGGATTAATTATATTCAGGTTTCTGGCGGAAGCGCTACAATTTCCTCAGCCATTTGCCCTCAATACTGATTCAATACCTTCATTCCTTTTATTATGCTCCACCGCTCTTATGCCGGTATGTGCAGGATTACGACTTGCGATTTTCAATATTGACGAAACTCAGGCAAAGTCGTTTAAAGGATTGCCCACTCCCGCAAACGCACTCGCAGTCATTTCGATTGTCTTTGCATTATATTACGGTAATTCGGATATCAGCAGGTCACTTACCGGATCCCCTGCTGCACTTGTAATATTAACTTTGATCCTGTCACTTCTTATGGTGAGCCGGATACCCCTCCTTTCTCTGAAAACAACTCATCTGAAGTTTAAAGGTAATGAGGGCAGATATTTACTGATACTTATGGCCGGCCTGGCATTTATCTTCCTGGGAATAAGCGCGGCTCCGCTGATCATTCCGCTGTATATACTGGCATCGGTTATATCGCTGCTTTTCAGGCCCTTCACCTAATAAACGTGATCCTCTCCCGAAAGTTCTTCCTCGGATATCTTCTTCCTGCTGATAGCCTTCCATGCATACCATATATACCACATGACAAAAGGTATTATGAATGAAACATACATCATGGTTTTCAGGGTAAAGAGACTGGAGGAGGCATTGCGGATCGTAAGGGAACTGTTCAGGTCGTATGTTGACGGATAAAATGCAGTTCCGTTAAATCCTGCAACCAGGAACATGGAAAAGACAGTAAAAACAGTACCGGCTCCGCTGAACCAGATTCCTTTCCGGCTTCCCCTGAAAATCGTAATTATCAGCCCATAAAGTACTCCTGCAACACCTGCAAGAAAGAGGATCAATACCACCGGCATCTGCAACAGATTAAAAAGATATTTATATTTCTCCATTGCAACATTGCCGGTCACATTATCAACCGCAAAACCCTTGGAGAGCAGAAGCGAAATAACAAAAAACAGGAAGAAGACCAGGAATGCGACCGCGTTTACAATCAGCTTCCTGACCGATCTGTTGATCAGATCTTCATCATTTACTGAATTGATAATGAACATTGATCCGTTACATTTTACAAGGAACAGGACCACAAGTCCAAGTGCAACATTCCTCGCATCGAGGAGAGCTTCGAGACCGTGCCAGTGGTTAGCCCATTGTACATTGTTCATAAAATTGAGGCTGAACTGCGATCCGGTAAAAAATGTTGCAACGGCAACACCTATCAGGAACGGACCGAGCGCCCCATTAATAAAAAGGAAGGTATCGAAGGTTTTCCGGCCCAGAAAATTTGCCGGTTTTGACCTGTACTCATAAGCAATTGCCTGAATGATGAAGCTGAATAGTATTGCGATCCACACCCAGTAAGCTCCTCCGAAGCTCGACGCGTAGAAGAGAGGGAATGATGCAAAAAATGCACCTCCGAAAGTGACAAGGGTTGTGAAAGTAAATTCCCATTTCCTTCCCAGTGCATTCACCATCATGGATTTCTGTTTTTCGTTGGCAGGAAGTGAAAAGATCATCGACTGGCCACCCTGGACGAACATCAGGAAAACAAGGAGCGCTCCCAGGAGAGATATGATTATCCACCAGTAGCTTTGCAGGAATGAATATGAAATAAGTGTTATCATTTTATTTTCCTCCTAATGTTTTGGTCCGGTTTTGATCTGTTTAGCCATTATAGACACTTCGGCAAAGAGAAGTGCTGTAAAAAGTACCGCAAACAGGATGAAAGTAGTGATTACAGAACCGGCGCCTATTTGTGATACAGCAGCCGAAACAGGCATCATATCCTGGATTATCCAGGGCTGACGTCCCATTTCAGTCAGTACCCATCCCGACTGGCTTGCAATATAAACCAGGGGTACTGAAATAATCAGGATCCAAAGGAACCATTTATGTTTCGTGATTATTCCCCTGTAAGAGAAGAATAATGCAAGGGAGCAGACAAGAATGAAGAAGAATCCCAGCATCACCATCAGATGGAAGGTATAGAAAGCTATAGAAACATTCGGGATTGCATCTTCCGGTTTATTCAGGAATCCATACCCGAAATACCTGAAATAATTATCGATGAAGTCCTTATCATTGAACATTGCCTTTATGATGTTACCCTGTTCCTCATCATTTGTCATTCTGGCTCTCTTATAGTCCATAAGCACTTCCCTGGCATATTTCCCTCTCTCCATTCTTTCAACAACAGAAAGGATTTTTGTCTCTTCTGCATTGCCGTAAAGCAGGTCCTCGATACCAGGGACATACGCATCTTTATTACCGCCGGTCATTATTGAAAGGAAGCCCGGAATTTCTATTTTCAGGATAAAATCTTTTTTTGTTTTTTCACCCAGTTTCTGGTCAGAGTCTTTCAGTATTCCTGCTGCAACGAGGCCTGCATTGCTCTTTCCGTTATAATGAGCTTCGAAGGCTGCAAATTTCAACGGCTGATGCTCAGCAATTGTCCGGGCGGAGTTGTCACCTGTAAATGCAACTATCAGTGAGGATGCAAGTCCGAAAATTCCCGCGACAAGAATACTTTTCTTTGCAAGCCATTCCTCACGCTTTTTCAGCAGGAACCAGGCGCTGACACCAAGAACAAATACAGATGCAAGCAAAAATCCCGATGTAACAGTATGGGAAAATGTATCGATAGCTACAGGATTAAACAGAACAGCCCAGAAATCGGTCATCTCATTTCTGGCGGTTTCGGGATTGAATGTCATCCCAACGGGATTCTGCATCCAGGCATTCGCAACAAGGATCCACAATGCAGAAAGACTGGCGCCAATGGCAACCAGCCACGTGGAAGCCAGGTGAAACTTCCTGCTTACCTTATTCCATCCGAAAAACATTACGGCAACAAAAGTCGATTCAAGGAAAAATGCAAGGATACCTTCTATTGCAAGAGGCGCCCCGAAAATATCTCCTACAAACCATGAATAATTCGACCAGTTGGTGCCGAATTCAAACTCCAGGATAATCCCGGTTGCCATCCCAATGGCAAAATTTATCCCGAAAAGTGTCATCCAGAACCTTGTCATCCGCTTCCACTCCTCCTTACCGGTCCTGAAATAAACAGTTTCCATTATGGCAATGATAAAGGACAAGCCTAGAGTAAGCGGAACAAAGATCCAGTGATACATAGCAGTCAGGGCAAACTGTGCCCGCGACCAGTCAACAAGTGACAAATCAACATTTTCAATCATAAGAGTTATTTGATGGCGTTAATTGATCAAGAACATATTCGCTTCTTTGTTTCTCGTTTTCAAAATTCTTCTTAAGAAAATCAGGGAAAAAGAAAAGCTTCAGTATAGCGAAAATAATAAAAACCTTGATAAGAATAATGATCCAGACTTTCTTTCCCCATGATGACATGTTTGAAAATCCCTCATAATAAAATAGGAAAACCTTCCTTACGGTATCCTTGGCAGTCTTTATCCGGTTATACATTAAATAAAGCAGATTTTAACTGTATTTGCTAATTACCCTTTCCTGGCTTTTCTTCTTCTTAGTATTGGTCTCTTCTCCTTTTCATAAACAATCAGTTCCCCGTCATTATTTCCTTTAACTGCGTCAGGAATATCTTCAGGTTCCAGACCCGAGGTTATCTTCTGAACAGGTTTGAAGCTGTAAAAGAACTCCCGGGCAAAAACCCGCAGGACTGTATATGCAGGAATGCCAAGTATCATCCCCGGTATTCCTGCGGCAAAGCCTGCAGCCAGGACGACAATAAAAATTTCAAGAGGATGAGCATTTACGCTGTTTGAGAAAATAAAAGGCTGAAATATAACATTATCAATCAATTGTGTTATTCCTACAACAATAGTCATGTAATATAAAAGCGGAACAACAACCGTTGCGAAATCCTGGTTAACATGTGATGCCACGCCCATAACCAGGGCAATGAAAAAACCGAGCCACGGGCCGATATAGGGTATAACATTCAATATCCCTATAACAAGCCCCATCACAAGAGCCTGCTGAAAATCAATACCCGCAATTGTCATTCCTATATCAACGAGTATCATTACACAGGTACACTGAATAAGTATCCCGATGAAATAGCGTGTCAGTAAATTCTTTATCGAATATAATGCCCTGGTAAATCCATCAGTATAAATATCGGGAACCCACATAAGAATCGATTCAAAAAAAAGATGCTGATCCTTAAGAAAGAAAAATGTAATAAATGAAATTGAAAAAACAGCCACTGCAATATTTCCAAGAATACCAATAAGTGATCCCAGAAATCCTTTCACCTCCTCTATATCCAGAATATCTGCAAGCTTCTGATTAATGAATTCCTGTACTGAAAAATCCCCGCTTATATTCCTGTTAAGCGATTTGATAAGATCCTCAATGAAAGTGATAGGCCGCTGAACAAGCTGAACTATCTTTTCGCTATCGATAGTGGAAATATAGTTGATCTGCTTTGTAATCAGAGGTATGAATATCAGAAAGAAAAGAATTATCATTCCCCATATCAGTGTGAGCGTGATAAGTGCACCGACAGTCCGGGGAAATACCCACTTCCCTATCCTTATCCTGCTGAACAGATCGACAAGCGGACGACCCATTATGGAAAGAACACCTGAAACAAGAATATACACCACAATGCTGCGGAAGAACCACGCAGCAGCCAAAAGCAATATAACTGCAAAAAATATCAGTATGTTCCTTATAACGGGTTTCATTTATCAGGTTATCCTTCCACAAACCTAACTTAAATTTTCATATTTACAATGGTCAGGAACTTCATGAATGCCACTGCCACATTGTCCGGCACATGACAATTTTACCGCCATAATGGCAGATTATCAGATTTGGAACAGAAGTTGAATTACAGTGAGTGTAAAAATTAACAATATGTTTAACTTAAAAATAATGGAGGACAAAGCTATGTTACCAACGATTACAAGAAGAAGTTACAGCCCTTTCCTGTCAAATCTCTTTGATGATGATTTCTTTCCGGTAATGACAGGTCGCAACAGTTCAATGCCCGCAGTCAATATAAGGGAAAATGAAAAGAATTTTACACTTGAACTTGCGGTTCCGGGGATTGAGAAGAAAGATCTGAAGATTGATATAAATGAGGATGTTCTTACAATTTCTCATGAATCAGGAAATGAATCGGAAGAGAGCCAGGATGGTTACAAGAGAAAAGAATTCAGTTATTCCTCATTCTGCAGGAGTTTCTATGTTCCCGAGAATGTGAACATTGAAAAGATCGGCGCCAACTACAAAGACGGTGTTCTGATTGTTGAACTTCCCAAGAATGAAGAAGAAAAGAACAAGATCACAAGGCAGGTAAAAATCTCGTAATTCAGGGATTGAACAAAAAGCATGGAGAAGAAAGGGGCTGTATATCAGCCCCTTTCTTTTTATTTACAACCTTCCGCAAATTTTTGTGCAAATCTTCTTCCAAAGGTTATCAGTTCCTCCTCTTTCTGTCCGGAAGGCCTGAATTTAAATAAACCCGTTTCTTCAAATGTTTTAAGCTTGAGACTTTTAAATGCGTCAAGGATAATTCCTGGCGCTTCTCCGCTCCAGCCGTATGATCCAAAGGCTCCTGCAAGCTTTCCTCTGTCGCGGATGGGATTTATCAGTGCAAACAATTTATAAACAGGAAGCAGAGTATTCTGGTTGATTGTAGGAGAACCAACCAGCAAAGCGCTTGATTCGGTTAATAGAGCATCCAGTTCATTTAGATCGATATGTTCAATATCAACAACTTTAACAGTAAATTCTCCCGTTTCTCTTATACCTGAGGCGATTGCTTCGGCTGCCATTCCTGTATAACCATAGGCTGATACATAAGCCACAAGCACGTTTTTGCCTGACAAACCTGCATTCTTACCGAGATATTCATTTGCATATTTCTCTGTTAATCCAACGATCTCTGCCCGGTTCTTATCAAGAACAGGGCCGTGTCCGGGACAGATATACCTTATATCCAGAGGTTTGATCTTTTCAATTGCTTTTATAAGGAACTTGCTGTAGGGTTTAAGAATGACATTAAAATAATATTTGAAGGCTTTCAGATAATCATCAGTGAGATCATCGGTCATTTCCCTGGTGCAAAAATGAGCGCCGAATGAATCGCAGGTAAAGAGAACCCTGTCTTCTTCGAGCCAGGTATAAATTGAATCCGGCCAATGAAGGTTGGGTGCTGCAATGAACCGCAGAGTTTTCCCTCCCAGATCGAGAGTATCACCGTCTTTCACGGCCATCGACCTGAAGGGGACATTGAGCATATCCTCAATATATTTTATTGCATTTCCGCTACCCACAACCGTCGCTTCCGGTGCAGCTTCGAGCAACAGCTTCAGGCTTCCGGAATGATCAGGTTCGGTATGATCGAGTATAATATAGCTGATCTCAGCAGGATCGGTAAGAGATTTCAGTTTTTCAAAATATGTATCACTGAACTTTTCCTTTGCTACTTCAATGAGAGCTTTTTTCTTCCCGTTGATAAAGTAAGAATTATAAGTAGTTCCGGATTCAGTGGTCATAACTATATCAAAAGTTTTGATATCAAAATCAAGGATACCAATCCATTTTACATCTTCAGTTATATTTATGATCCTGTCGTCTTTCATTCTCATTTTTCTTTATCCTTTTCAGATCCTTGCTATTATACTTTTATTTGCTTTCACCTGCTGCAGTACCGGAATCTCAACTTCGGTCCCCAAAGGCAGAAAAATATCCACTCTGGAACCGAATTTAATAAATCCCAACTCATCGCCCTGCCTAACATTATCGCTTAGCCTGGCGTATGTTACTATCCTTCTGGCCACAGCACCTGCAACCTGCCTGATTAGCACCTCCTTCCCCGAGGCTGTTTCAATAACGATTGTGCTCCTCTCATTCAGTTCCGATGATTTGGGATGCCAGGCAACCATATAATTCCCCGGGTGGTATTCTACATATTTGACCTTTCCGGAAACAGGATACCTGTTACTGTGCATATTTAACGGCGACATGAAAATTGAAACCTGTAACCTCAGATCATTGAAATATTCTTTTTCTTCAGTCTCCTCAATAACAACTACTTTCCCGTCTGCCGGAGCATATACCAGGCCAGGGTCGGGGTCAAGGTGTCTGACTGGCAGCCGGAAAAAAAACAGCAAAAAAGTGTACATGATGAGAGAAAATAAAACTGCTGTCCATCTTATAAGCATACTGCCAGGAAGAAATATCCATAACAACACATTAAACAGGATCAGCAGAATAAATCCGAAGATCAGAATTTTATAACCTTCTCTGTGAATACTCATATCCGGAAAAATTAAACAAAACTAACCAAGTAAGACCAATCAACCAAAAAACGTAATAAAAAGAAATACAAGCGGGAATGACAGAAGAGTGCTGTCAAAACGATCCATGAATCCTCCGTGGCCTGGCATTATGGCACCCGAATCTTTTATTCCTGTGCTCCTTTTAAGCATCGATTCTATAAGATCCCCTAATGTCCCGCTCACTGCCACTATCAGTGCAACAATAATCCATTCACGGGTATCAAGCACACCAAGCAGGCCTGATAATAACAATGCAGACAAAACAGAAAAAATAATACCTCCGGCAAACCCCTCCCACGATTTCTTAGGTGAGATCCTCTCCATCAGCCTGTGCTTTCCCAGGGTAATTCCTGTAATATATGCACCTGTGTCATTTACCCAAAGAAGGAGAAAGAAACCGATAACAATCCCCGGTGAAAAAATACTGCCTTCATAAGGAATTATTGAGTTAATTCCTTCTCTTCCGAAAGCAGAAAAAGGGAATAGTGAAAATGGAAGCGCGGTGTAAATTATGCTGAACATTGTATGAGCAAGAGAATCAAACGGCTTTTCCTGTCTGCGGTAAAGCTCAATTATCATTATAATGGCAATAAAAGGTATCAGAAGAAGCAAAAACCTGAAACCGAGCAACCCTGATGCAACAAGGGTCGCCAGGATATAAGCTGCAATTCCGGTTATCATGCCGGGGATCATCTGTGCATTTATCCCTGTATTTTTGATTATTCTGAAATATTCATATTGTGCCCCTGACAAAATGAACAGGCCGGTCAGGAAAAATGTAACAGGATGAAGCCAGAATCCTCCCAGAGTGAAAATTACTATCCAGGCTCCCGTTAAGGTCCGTCTGTAGATCTCTTTCAATCTGCAAATAGTTTATTTACCTTCAGTGGATTCTTCAGCAGGTTTCTCAGGATCGGCGCTTGATATCAGGATCATTCTCCTTTACGGTTTGATCATTATCAGTTACGGTGCCGCTATTTTCTTCTCCCGTAACAACAGTGTCCGTATTTTTATCAGTTTCTTTCCTGTTCTTTCTCTTCCTGCTCTTCTTTAAGCTTGTCAGCTTTTCTTTTTCCGAAGATCCTTTCAAGATCCTCACCGAAGATCACCTCTTTTTCAAGAAGCAGCTCAGCCAGTTCTGTCAGTCCTTTCATGTTTGCCCTGAGAACATCTTTAGACCTGTTATAGGATTCCTCAATTATCTCTTTTACCTCGTGGTCAATAAGTTCGGCTGTTTTTTCGCTGTAGGGTTTTGTAAATCCGAAATCTGACTGGCCGGAAGAGTCATAAAAGCTTATATTCCCTACCTTTTCGCTCATTCCGAAGAATGAGACCATTGCATAAGCCTGTTTTGTGATCTTTTCGAGATCGCTGAGAGCACCGGTGGATATCTTTCCGAAAACAAGTTCTTCCGAGGCTCTTCCTCCCAGTGCATAAGCCATTTCATCAAGGAGCTGTTCGCGTGTTGTTATTTGTCTCTCTTCAGGCAGATACCATGCAGCGCCCAGCGCCCGTCCACGAGGGATTATTGTCACCTTTACAAGAGGGCTTGCGTGCTCAAGAAGCCAGCTTACAGTAGCATGGCCGGCTTCATGGTATGCTATTGTTTTTTTCTCCGTCAGGGAAATAATCTTGTTCTTTCTTTCAAGTCCGCCTACAATTCTGTCGATTGCATCAAGGAAATCCTGCTTTTCAACAACTGTCTTGTTTTTCCTGGCAGCAATAAGTGCAGCTTCATTGCATACATTTGCTATATCGGCCCCCGAAAATCCCGGTGTCTGTTTTGCCAGAAAAGCAACATTAAAATCTTTGGAAAGCTTTATCGGCCTGAGGTGAACCTTGAAGATGGCTTCCCTTTCGTTCAGGTCGGGAAGTTCGACATGTATCTGTCTGTCGAAACGGCCTGCACGGAGCAAGGCCCTGTCAAGAATGTCGGCCCTGTTCGTAGCGGCAAGTATGATGACTCCCATATTCGTCCCGAATCCGTCCATCTCAGTAAGAAGCTGATTAAGAGTATTCTCACGCTCATCATTTGATCCAAAATTTGCATTTCTTCCCCTTGCCCGGCCTACTGCATCTATTTCATCAATAAATACAATACATGGAGCTTTCTCCTTAGCCTGCTTAAACAGGTCCCTTACCCTCGAAGCGCCGACTCCCACAAACATCTCAACGAAATCTGATCCTGATATTGAGAAAAAAGGAACGTTGGCTTCACCTGCCACTGCTTTTGCCAGAAGGGTTTTGCCTGTTCCGGGAGGACCTATAAGCAGAGCTCCCTTGGGGATCTTTCCTCCAAGCTGGGTATACTTCTTGGGATTCTTGAGAAAATCAACTATCTCCATTATCTCGGTCTTGGCTTCCTCAAGACCGGCAACATCGCTAAAATTAATTTTGACGTTGGTATCCTTATCAAATATCTGAGCCCTCGATTTACCGACACTGAATATGCCTCCTGCGCCACCTGAACCGCCTCCTGCCATCCTGCGCATCATAAAAAGCCAGACCCCGATCAGTAATACAGGAAGAATAAGCCAGCCAAGGATATCGGCAAAATAGTTCTTACGTGTTATATATTCGGGATAGATAAGATCACTGTCACTATACCCGGCATTTTTCTGGGTTTCGAGAATAAAAGGCTCAAAATTGCTTATATCACCAATATTGTAAGAATAGTGAGGTTTAGGTACCTGGAGCCCCATCCCTCCTCCCGGTTTCGGAAGGTTCTCATACTTCCCCGAGCTTACTGCATCACTTGTAAGATAAATCTCAGCCTGATCCTTGTTAACAACAACAATCTTTTCAATATCACGCTTTGTGATCATATCCTTTATCATGCTGGTCGTCGCTTTCTCAGTGACATTCCTGCTGAATAAAATCTCAAATAAAATGAAGGAGAGCGCTATGATCGCAAAAATCCAGTTGCTGTTGAATTTCGGTTTGGCATTCTTATCTCCCTTTTTTTCAGGAGAAGGCTTGTTAGTATTTTGTGTCATAGAAAAATTACTTGCTTAGCTTATCTTCCAGAATTTCAATTTTTGCATCTGCCCAGAGAGATTCAAGACTGTAAAAATTCCTGTATTGCTCAAGGAAAATATGAACAACCACATTCCCGAAATCAATAAGTACCCAGAAACAATTTTCCAGTCCCTCTACATGTAACGGTTTTTCACCTGCCTCTTCCATCACAACATCTTCCACTGAATCACAGATGGCATCGACCTGGGTTGGTGAAGATCCGTGACATATAATAAAATAATCAGTGACAGGGTTTTCAAGTTTCCTTAAATCAATCTTAAGTACATCCTTCCCCTTCTTTTCAAAGATTCCCTTTACTATACTATTCAAAAGAACTTCGGCGCCGTCGGACCTTTTTTTCATCAAAAACTATGTGTTACAAATCAAGGTGCAAAAGTACGAACTTTTATCTGTATTTTTGTCACTTAAGTCCAATTTAACAAGAACAATGCCATTTACTTTGCTCCACCCGGGCGTTGAATACACTTCTTCAGTCAAACCACTGTTAATGTGATTAATATGATCATCGGATCAGGAATTCAGTTTTACAGATCACTTGAATCCACAAATACTTGTGCATCACAATGCCTGAAATCTACTGAATTACAGGAAGGTACCGTCATCTGTACTGACTTTCAGACTGCCGGGAAAGGCCACCAGAGTAACAGATGGGAAAGTGAAGACGGGAAAAACCTTCTGTTCAGCATAATTCTTTATCCCTCATCTGTAAGCCCTGATGAACAGTTCTTTATCTCAATGGCTATGTCTCTCGGAATATATGATTTTCTCCACAATCTGGTGCCTGATGTAAAAATTAAATGGCCAAATGACATTTATGTAAAGAATGACAAAATTGCAGGGATGCTTATAGAGAACTCTGTCATGGGAGAAACAATTGAAAACTGTATTGCAGGAATAGGCATAAATATTAACCAGGAAAAATTCAGCCGCGACATTCCGAATCCGGTTTCCCTGAAAATGATAACAGGTAAGGAGAGTGATACCCGCACATGCCTGAGAGAGGCCCTTAATTATCTTGATATCAGATATAAACAACTGCTTTACGGCAACAGGGGACTGATAAGGGATGAGTATGTTTCATTGCTGTACCGGGCGGGTGAGTGGCATGCATACAGGGCAGAAGGCAATGTTTTTAAAGGAAAGATAAAAGGGATTTCGGAAACCGGAAGCCTGAAAATTGAAAGGGAGGATACTTCTGTCAGTGAATTCTCATTTAAAGAGGTGGATTATATTCATCAGCCCCTTTCCAACCGTTAAACTTCTCCATTTCCTTTACAAGTGATTCAAGAAATAGTTTAACTGGTTCCGATGCAACCATTTTAAGAAGGGGGTTCATTTCTGCCTCGAATGATAATTTTATTTCAGAATGCTTATCAGGAGTTTCCTGAAGGAAGATTATAATCAAAAATTCGTTCTGTAACAGTGCATTACCCGACAAAACGATTTTACTGAACATTATCTTTTCCTTTAACTGAACAGTTACTGTTCCGAGAGTATTCGCCCGGAAGCTGCAGGAATCCTGTTTAAAATCAACCTCGTTGAATGAATCAGCAGGAACAAACTGGCGGAAATTTCTCAGATCCGTGGCAAAATTATATACCACCTCAGCAGAGTAGTTCACCTTTGCGGTGCGACTGTCAAAACGGGTTATGCGGCTCATTGGCGGTACTTATTTTATTCCCCAGTTTTCCGGATCAAGCCTCCATTTTTTGAGGGTATCCACATCTGCTTCGGTAATATAACCGGTACTAAGAGCGGTTTCGATAAGCATTGTGTAGTTACACAGCCTTGCCGAGGCGGTTGCGTCCGGCCATCTGTACGGCGCAGCGGTGGACACCTTCACCTTCGAGCCGATCGCGCCGGACAGCCCGCTCTTGCCGGTGGCGCGCAACCCGCAGGCCGAATCTGATCCTCACTCCACATACGGCGGCCGGCGCCTCATCGGCAAAGGCCAACCTCAATGGACGCGTTGATGACTACGCTAACCTGATGCGGGTATTGCGGGGCGAAGCGCTTGTGGGACGGCTGGCATAAGAGCGTGTTTTAGAAGTTTTGTTGCACTTTCACAGATACACGGCGGGATTACGAGCGAGTCGGCCGAGCATGAGCTGCACCATGGCCGCATCATCCAGGCTTCGCTGGTTTGCGCAGCGGACAGCACTTCGTAGTCCTTGTTGAGGCGCCGACACCGGGTCAACCAGCCAAAGGTGCGTTCGACCACCCAGCGGCACAGCGAGCAAGATCACAAAGCCAGTGGCAGTATCGCTGCGCTTGATAGACTTCGACGAGCCAGCCACCAGTGCTCCGACACCCAGATCGGCGAAGGCGGGCCCGCTATAGCCCGCGTCGGCCCAGATCAAGGCCAATTCGGCAAACCCTTGCGCAAAGGCGGCGGTGAGCAACTGCTTGCCGCCCTTCGCGCTGCCCGGCACATTGGCCGTTGTGCACCACGACCTTGAGCAACAGGCCCAAGACATCCACCAGGATGTGCCGCTTGCGGCCGGTCACCAACTTGGCGCCATGGTCGCCGCGTTGCCCGGCCACGGCGCTCGTCGTGACCGACTGACTATCCATGATCGCCGCTGTAGGCGCAGCGGCGCGTTCTTCCTGCTCACGCACGGCACTCGCGCAGGGCGGTGTTCAATTGCTCCCAAAGGCCACACCTGCGCCAGTGGCTGAAGTCGCCATAGACGGTCTGCCACGCCGGGAAGTCATGCGGCACCAGCCGCCAGGCACAACCACTGCGCAAGACGTCGAAGATCAGCGTTTTTCAGCGCCTCGCGCATCTCGACGCTGCGATGCCGGCCCCCCCTTTCTCAGGTGGGATAAGGGCGACCAAAAGTTCCCAGCTGATATCGCTGAGATCGGTATCATAGGCTTGGCGGTTCATGGGCAGGCGTTTTTACTCCGTTGGGATAGTGAGACACGTCTTAATGCGGATCAAGACACCGAAAACCATCAAAATGTCAAGTGTGCAACGTCATATCAGTTTTACTTTCAAAACACGCTCTTAGGGCAATAGATTGTCAGTCTGCGCTCATCTGATGTAGAATGGGCGCTAAGCAGAGCACGGTATACTTGTCGGAGTTGTTGTTCCTTGGTTTTTTCGCGATCTGGGAGGATCACCGCTTGAGCAGCATTCTGATCGAGAACGGCGCCGTAGTCACGGTCGATGACACGGGCAGCGTCTACGATTCCGGCTACGTGCTGGTCGTCGATGATCGGATCGGGGCGCTCGGAGCCGGCCAACCGCCCGTCGAGATGCGCCACACGGATGCTTTGCTGCTGGACACGTCGCACATGGCCGTCATGCCCGGCATGGTGAATGCCCACACCCATCTGTTCCAGACGTTCTTCCGCGGCCTGGCCGACGACGAACCGCTACTCGAATGGCTCAAGGCCGCCATCTGGCCGGTGGCCCAGGCGCTCACCGAAGAAGATGCTCACGTCGCCGCTATGCTCGGTCTTGTGGAAAACATCCGGGGCAAGTACGACGGCGGTGATTGACCATCAATACGTCCACGGAGCCGGGCAACGACGACGGCGTTTTTCGCGGCCACGCAGGAAAGTGGGATCCGCTTCCTTCTTCCCGCGTGGCTGGGCTGACGTCAACTACCATCCGGCGTTCATGGGAGACGCCGACCGGATCATCTCGGAAATGGCGCGTCTGCGGGCGACATGGCACGGCGCGCGGTGCCGACAGGTGTAAATGCGTATAATTTAGACGATGCGGGATAGATTTCGTTCATCATTCCGACATGCTCGATCACTGCGAGCGCGGTTCTCTCTTCTCCGACAAAAGCTTTCACCGAAACCACAAACCGGTCCGATGTGAATGGAGTGTAATCCAGATCCGTGAAGGAGGTCGCCGAGAACCTGGACAGATTGATTAATCCATCCCTGTTATCGTCTGAAGGAAACCAGAGATAGCTGATGTCGGCTGAAAAGCGGTCGACTGACACACCGCTACCCAGAGCCACCGCTTCTATTCCCGCAGTTGAGGAAAAGTCGGAGTAGAGGCCTCCTCTCAGAAAAACATGTTCGGCCGGCATCCACTCAGCTCCGATTCTGACGTCGCTCTCCGTATCACCCTCGAGGCCGACGGTTAAATTATCTATTGCCCGCAGCGAGATGCCGAGCCGGGCGATTCTTTGTAGGCGGAGCCTGAAAATATCCAGATCAGCGGGGAGGGTACCGACTTTTCTATAGATTAGATTTTTCACGACTCCGCCCACATTCCAATTCTTATTTATGGCGTACGAAGCACCGAGATCCACCGACCATACAGACGCCCCGTTTTCCTCCGTGCGCGAACCTATCGCGTTTGTGGAATCAATGTAATATTTTATATCCGTGATGTCGCTGTCGAAAAGGCGAAATGCCGTTCCTACGGAAAGAGTACGGATCGGACGAAAAGCATAGCCTGCGCTGAATATCTGGCGGTAGGAAATCTCTCGATCGTATTTTGCCGTAACTTCGTTGCCGGCTGAATCCAGTATGGTCAGTGTTGCAGGCACGGCGAAAGAGAGCTCCTTACCCGGAGTATAAGCAAGCGCGAATGTATGGTCCCGGTGAATTTTTTTTGTCGCAGAGAGCGATAACAGTGAAAATCCATTGCTCCGGGTGGCGATGAAGCTGGAAAGATCGATTTCCATATCCGGAACGTCGGCGAGGGCAGCCGTATTCCAGTCCAATGCGCTCACATCGATCGTCATTGCCGTTGCGGCCGCCAGACCGATACCGCGGGCAGACGAAAGATGCTGTGCCGATAATATTGAACTGCCGATGAGCATGACCAGTAGTGATTTTACAATTCGATCACCCATTAAACTTTTTTCTAAGGTCCGACATTCAGTAGCATATTATGAATTGAGGCTGAATGAAGGAGAACGGCGTCGGCATAACCCGGGACGGTTTCAATACTCTGGGCTTCGGAAGTCAGCGTGAAGAGAAATCTCTGATACCGTTTCAGCGGCAGCATTTCCAGCACTTTGGCTGGAATCTGGATTTCTCCCTTGATGTTCCTGATGCGCAGGTGGAGCACGGGAACCCACGCACGCTGAAGCTGATTGCTCTCACGGCTTATGAAAAGATTGACATAAGTGTTCGAGCACTTCCAGCGCAACGTCATCGGGGCTTGGGTTGGAACAAAGTTGGGACTCACTTCCAGGATGCGCATTTCCGGCGCCGAGACGCCTGTTTTGTTAAACGCACCTATGGACGCATTCCCCGATCCTCTCCAACTGTACCGATCGCCCGGACCGGTCGACATGCTGTGACGCATGCGATAGGGTTCCGTCGATGGTGTAGCGGCAGTGCAGGTAGTCCGCACGTCCGGGATGCGGCCGCGCGCCGTCGGCGATCGAGCGCTCGACCCCACCGGCTGCGGCGAGCACGACGGCGGCGACCCAGTCGTGGAAGCGGGCCGCCATGTCCAGCTCGCCGACGAGGTCGAGCGCCTCGGCCATGAACGACCCGTCGCGGAGCCAGGCGAAGCCGTACTGGCTGAAGGTCGGGCCGGCGAGGAGTCGCCCCCGTCGGGGCCTGGCCGCCGCGCGGATGATGTCCAGGCTGCGGGGCGGAGCCAGGCGTGGCGCTCGGACCGGATGCGCCGTTCGGCCCGTCCCCCTCGTCGCCGTTCGATCGCGCCGTCATGCGGTCATCCAGTCGGCTCACTACCCTTCGTCGCGCCCACGAACGCGCCCGCCACGAACTGGCGCTGGAGCGCGACGAAGATGACCAGCACCGGCGCCAGCGCGATGAGCGAGGCCGCGAACACGAGGCCCCACTCCGTCGCCTGCGAGCGCTGGAGCAGCCGGATGCCGATGGGCAGCGTGTACAGCTCCGGTCGGACAGCGTCGTGATCGCCCAGGTGAACTCGTCCCAGGCGGCCAGGAAGCTGAAGATCGTGACGGTCGCCAGGCCCGGTCGGGCGAGCGGCAGCGCGACCGAGCGGAACGACCGCCAGACACCGGCGCCGTCGACCGACGCCGCATCGAAGAGGTCCTGCGGCATCGACGCGAAGAAGCCGCGCAGCAGGAACGTGTTGAGCCCCAGGTTCATCACCGAGTAGACGGCGACGAGGCCCCACAGGCTGTTGAGCAGCCCCAGGTTGCGCGCGAGCACGAACTGCGGGATGAGCAGGACCATGCCCGGCACCATCATCGTGAACAGCAGCGCGCCGAAGAAGACCCGGCGCCCGGGGAAGTCGTAGCGCGCGAAGGCGAAGCCCAGCATCGCCGCGAGCGACACCGAGATGGCCGTCGACAGCACAGCCACGAACACGCTGTTGGCGAAGTAGCGCGCGAAGTCGCCGCTCGACCAGGCGCGCGTGAAGTTGTCGAGGGTGGGCGCATCGGGGATGAGCTGGGGCGGGATCTCCAGCACGTAGGCGTGCGGCTTGAACGCCGTCGTGACCATGAGCGCGAAGGGCGCGAGCATCGCCAGGCCGAAGGCCGACGGCCACGGCGAGCGCGATCCCGCGACGGAGGCGCACGCGACCGCCGGCCAGCCATCGCGGGCCCCGCGCTCATGACAGCCCCTGCCGTCGCGCGAAGCGCAGCTCGACGAGGCTGACAGCGCCGATGACCGCCGCCAGCAGGAACGAGAGCGCCGCGCCGTAGCCCAGGTCGATCTCCGCGAACGCCTGCTTGTACGTGTAGGTGAGGACGACGTCCGTGCTGTTGAGCGGCCCGCCGATCATGCCGGTCGCCGCGGAGCTGACATGACGAAGATGCTGATGAACGCGGAGAAGCCGCCGATGGTCAGCACGATGAGCAGGAACGTCGTGGTCGGCCGCAGGAACGGCAGCGTCACGTTGCGGAACCGCGCCCATGGGCCGGCGCCGTCGATGGCGGCCGCCTCGTGGAGCTCCGACGGGCACCGACTGCAGCCCGGCGAGGAAGACGACCATGGTCCAGCCGATGCCCTTCCAGATGCCCAGCACGGCGATCGCCCACAGCGCCGTGGACGGCTCCGCCAGCCAGGCGACGTTCTTGTCGATGACGCCGAGGACGTCGCGCAGCAGCCAGTTGAGGACGCCCGACTGGCCGTTGTAGAGCCAGACGAAGACGAGCGAGACGATGACCCAGCTGGTGATGACCGGGCAGGTAGTAGACCAGCCGGAGGACCGACCGCCCGCGGATGGGCTGGTTCAGGAGGAGCGCCGCGCCCAGGCCCAGGAGGAGCTGCCCGGCGACGGTCACCACGGTGTAGCCGACGGTCGTCCAGAGCGCCCTCCAGAAGAAGGGGTCGCTGAGCGCCCGCGTGTAGTTGTCGAGGCCCAGGAAGGTCGACTCGCCCGCGCAGCCTCCAGTCGGTGAAGCTCATCACGAACGAGTGGGCGAGCGGCTAGGCCGCCCAGGCGACGTACAGGACCAGCCCGGGCAGCAGGAGGCCGTAGACGGGCAGCAGCCGGCGCATCCGCGACATCGATCGCCGAGGATGCCGTCGGTCCTGCCGAGCGTGCCGGGGGATGGCCGCCGCGATCGGGTCGACGGCACGGCGGCGGCTCATCCCCATCGGCGCCGGGATCGCTACGACTGGGCCAGCAGGCCGTCGACGGTCGCGCGGCCTCGTCGAGGGCGGCCTGGACCGTCGCGTCGCCACGAAGCGCCTTCAGCACGGCGTTGCTGATGGCCTCGTCGATCTTGCTGGCCAGGCGGGCACCGGGGTCCGCGCGTTGGCGGTCTTGAGCTGCTCCTGGAACGTCGGGTAGTACGCGGGCAGCTCGGTGTTGCCGGCCAGGCTGGCCAGGACCGGCATCTGGCCGACCTTGCCCATCGCCAGCTGGACCGGCTCGGAGAGCATGAACCGCGTGAACGCCAGCGCGGCGTCCTTGTCCTGCGGTGTGCTGAAGACGACGATGTTCTCGCCGCCGACGACCGACTGGCTGCCGCCCGGCCCTGCGGGGACGGCGCGTAGCCGTAGCTGCAGCTCCGGGAACTGGTTCGCGAAGATGCCGGGCATCCACGGGCCCTCGAGGACCGTGGCGGCCTGGCCGTTGCCGAACTGGTCGGAGGTGGCCGTGCCGCCGCCGAGGATGCTGGGCGAGAGGTAGCCCTTGTCCAGCCACTCCTTGAGCTTGGTGACCGCGGCCACCGTGCCCGGGCCCGTTGAGGACGCCGGTCGCCTTGGTCGAGCTCTGGGTCGGTGATGCCACCGCCGAAGCTCCAGATCCAGGGCAGGACGTTCCAGCCGCCCGTGCCGCCCTCGGCATAGCCGTAGACGTCCGGGCCGAGCTTCTCCTGGATGGTGCCATGGCCGCCTCGAACTCCTCGATCGTGGTGGGCGTGGTCGGTGATGCCGGCTGCCTCGATGACCGCGTTGTTGAGGAACAGGACGCGCGTGTTGGTGTCGAGCGGCAGGCCGTAGTAGTGGTCGCTGCACTTGTTGGTGGAGAGCGGCCCGGGGAAGACCGTCGACGCGATGGCCTCGAAGTCCGGCATCTCCTCGTCGAGCGCGAGCAGGGCGCCCTGGTCCGCGAACTCCGGGACCCAGATGATGTCGGCGCGCAGGACGTCCGGCAGGACGCCGCCGGCGATGCCCGTCACGAGCTTCTGTCGCAGGTCGTCGTAGGGGATCTCCTGGTGCTCGACGGTGACGTTCGGGTACGAGCGCCTTGAACATGGCAGGACGGTCGTCGGTGAACATCGTCGATCTCGTCACCGTCCGCGCCGTAGCCGTTCCAGAACATGACCGTGCCGGTGACGGACGGGTCGGGGGCCATGGCCTCGGCGACGCGCGGCGCGCCGCCCGCGAATGCCAGCGACAGCACGAGGGGCAGCGGCCACCACGGCCGCCGCGCCGTCGAAGATGGGATCTCATCATCGACCTCCTCCTCGGCCCGCACGGGCCGGCTGCGGTTCGGTCGCCCGCCGGTCGGGGCGAGCGCCCGATGGCGCCGCTCGTCGCGCAGGTGGGCGGGATGGAAGAGCTCGCGGAGCACGAGGCTCGCGGCGCCGCGCGCCCATGCCTCATCGCCCCACGGCTCCACGACGAGCTCGAGCGGGTCCCGGTGGAGCTGACGTTCGCCGAACCCGTCGCGGAGCCCGTCGAGGTGGACGGTCCAAGCCGGACCCCTTCGCCCGAGACGACGACCCGCTGCGGGTCGAGGACCCGATCGCGACGGTCGCGATGGCGCGACCGACGGCCGGCCCGCGGCGCGACGGACGCCGCGACCGCGCCGTCGTGCGGCGCGAGGGCCGCGACTCTCCGGGGCGACCAGAGCGTCCGGTCGCGCGCGAGGACGTCGCGGACGACAGCGGGCTCGGCCGCGACCGCCTCCAGGCAGCCGCGCAGCCCGCACCAGCAGGCGGGCCCGTCTGGGTCGGCCGCGACATGGCCGATCTCGCCGGCGCCGCCGCGCGCGCCCCGCGCACACGGACCCCGTTGATCGACCGCGCCCATGCCGATGCCCCGGCCGATCGTGACCACGAGCAGGTGGTCGAGGCCCCGGCCCGCGCCGAACAGCTGCTCGGCGATGGTCAGCGTGTTGACGTCGTTGTCCACGAGGACGGGCAGGCCGAGGCGGTCCTCCAGCAGCTCGACCAGGTCCGACCCGACCCACTCCGGGAGCGGCGAGCGGACGACCCGCCCGGTCGCCGAGGTCCACCATGCCCGGGCACGCCGATGCCGATCCCAGAACGAGCCAGCTCTCCGCCACGCCCGCGGTCCGCAGCACCTGCTCGAACGGCTCGCCGCGAAGAGGCCCGCGACGGCTCACGGTCGGCGGACGGGCCGTGAGCCAGGGTCGACCATCGCCAGCGGCGTCGCGTCGAGGTCGGTGACCGTCGCGGTCAGCGACTCCGGAGCCAGCTTGATGCCGACCACGAACCCCGCTCGCAGGTCGACGCGAAGCAACGTCGCGGGACGGCCAAGGGCCGGGCTCCCCGGCGCCGGTGTCACGGTGGCGGCGTCCTCCACCAGCAGCCCGTCGGCGAGCAGGGACGAGGTGATCGCGGTGACGGTCGAGGGGCTCAGGCCGGTGACTCGGGCGATCTCCGCGCGGGAGATCGCGTCGCGCTCGCGCACCAGGTTGAGCACGAGCGCCCGGTTCAGGTCCCGGATCAGCTCTCGCGACCGGCCCGCACGCTGCCTCCTAGTTACTTCGACCGACGAACGAAGTAACTATAGCCCAGCTGTCAAGCCGTTGGTGTGCTCATTGCGGACCGTGCATGGGACACGGCCCGGCGCGCACCTCTCCGTCACCGATCTGCGCCGCCATCACCGGTGCGGTGGTGCCCATACAGGGGTGCCGCCTCAGAACCGCAGATCCTCGTGCGGCGCGTCGAGCCAGGACTCCAGGACGAACGCCTCGCGTGATTGGCGCACGGATCCGGTCAGCGTCCAGTGCCCGTGACCGCGGACCCGGAACCCGGCCGTCAGGCGCTGCGCGCTCGGCTGCGGCGGCTGGACCGTTCCGGCGAGCAGGCACGCGTGGATGGCGGGCGCGCAGACCGTCCGGACCAGGTGGGTGTCGCCATCCAGGCCGAACCGCTCCATCGTGGCCCAGCGGCCGCTCTTGAGACGCTGGACCGCCACGAACCCCTCTCCGCGCATGTCGTTCCGGCGCACGACGAGCACCAGCCGCTCGGCGCCACCGGGCATGTCCAGCGCGAGCCGCCAGGCACCCGTCTCAGCGACACCGTTCACGCTCGTCGCGATCCGTCCGCCGTCGATCGCTGCCGTCTGAAGGGTGGGCGTGAAGGCGCCGACGGGAGCCGTCCCGACGATGGAGACTGCCAGTGCCAGGAGGAATGCGAGCCGCAGCCGGAACACGGGAACCTCGAATTCGGGGATGACGCAAACGCGGCGTCCGAAGATGGCTCCACCCTACGCGCGACCACCCGCCGCGTCCTCCGTAGCGACCCCGGAACCCCTACGGAGCCCACGCTCCGTACCCGGAGTCGACCTGCGTCATCCCATCCGGGTGGCCGTCAGCGTGGCCATGGCCGCCTCCCAGAGTGAGGCCGGGAGGCCGGGGCGGGGCGGGCGGCGGCCGGGGCGGGGCGGGACGGCCGGGCGGCGGCCGGGGCGGGGCGGGCGGCGGCCGGGGCGGGCGGCGGCCGGGGCGGGCGGCGGCCGGGGCGGGCGGGGCGGGGCGGGCGGCGGCCGCTTCGAAAGCACGAGGCGGCGCCTCCCGGTCTGGGCGAGGGGGCCGGGGCGGGGACGGCCGCGGGCGGGGCGGGGCGGCGGGCGAGGCGCGGCGGCGGCCCGCCTCCGGGCGGAGGCCGCCGGGTGCTCGGCGCGCTTCATCGCCTCCATCGCTATCTCCATGGGAAGAGAGGCGACAGGGCCTCGATCCATCGATGGCGTCCGAGGGTCGGTAGCGGCTTGTACTCCTGTCCGAGCGCGAGTGATCGATGACGGCGATGGACTGTGGCGAGGCAGGGCCATGGCCGCAACGTCCGCGCCGGGTTCGAGCGCTTGAGGTCTCCGCTCCGGCAAGATCAATGATGGAGGCGATCAGCGGTGCGCTCGCCCGCTGGCTGCGACCCGACGACGGCGTGACGACCGGTCACGGCCCGGCGCAGCCCCACCCGGCGCGGCGTGGCCCGAACGGTCAGGGCCGATGTTCGTGGGCGTAGGCAGCCAGCGCGCGCAGGTTCTCGATGGGGGTCTCCGGCGGGACCTCGCACCCCGTGCCCACGACATGGCGCGGGCCGCTCGTCGCGTGGCACCGGGCGGCCTCCGCATACACATCGTCGGGCGTACCGTTGAGCATCACCCCGACGGTGGAGACGTTGCCAAGGATGATCCGGTCGGGACCCAGGACCGACCGAGCGAAGGCCAGGTCCACCGGGAAGTCCAGCTCCCAGATGTCGACAGGCAGTCGAGCCATCACCGACAGCAGGTCATCGGTCCGGCCGCACATGTGCAGCCGGATGATCGTGCCGGGCGAACGCGCCCGGATGTCCTCGACGACCCGGAGCTGAGCCGGGAAGATGTAGCGTTCGTAGTGTTCCGGGCTGAGCATGCTCGCGGCCGCATCGCTCATCCCGATGGTGTCCGCGCCGGCCTCCACCTGGGCGGGCCAGTAGGCGCGGCCCACGCGAGAGGTGAAGTCGAGCAGGTCGTCGGTGAACCCCGGCTCGTCGTACACGTCCATCATCACCGCGTTGATGCCGCGCAGCTCCTGGGCGAGTGCCAGCGGACCTTCCACCCAGCCCACGATGGACACGCCGGGACCGCCCGCGGCACGCATCGCCTCGATAGCGACGAGCCGGTCCACCATCCTGCCCGGGGGCGGTCGGGTCGGGCACCCGGAACGTGGCCAGCCTCGCGGGGTCCCGCAGGGCCGCGCGCTCCTCCGCGATGGCCGGACCCGTGGGTTGCCAGGAGACGCTCTCATCCCCGCAGATGTCGATCAGCTCGCGCGCCGGATCGGAGCAGGTCATCAGGCAGTCGACGCCAACGGCTTCGGTAAGCTCCAGCTGGGCTTCAGCGAGCCGCCTGCCATCGCACACGTAGTCGTTGTAGTCGATGCCGGCGTACCGGGCCGCGTACTGCATCAGCAGCGGCTGCACCGGGAGCCGGTCGACCGTTCCCCCCGCAACATGGGCACGGATCCGCTCGAGGCTGTTCATGCTCCCTCCGCGCTCGGTGATGCGAGAGGGCTGCCCAGCCGATGGGACGACCCTCATAGGCACCGATCGTGCCGAACCGGGGCCCGGACCCGGAAGGGCCAGGGCGCCCGGTCCTGCGGTCCGATCGTCAGGCTCGGCGATCGGCTGCGCGGGAACGACCTTGCGGAGCCGAACCGGGCCGACGGTGCGGCAGCGATCGGCCGCGGAACCGGGCCGGCCGTGCGGGAACGACTGCGGAGCGAACCGGGCCGGCGTGGCAGCGATCCAGCGACGCGGGGTCAGGCCGGCGGCACCGAGATGCGACCGTCCTTGATGGCCTGCACGTAGATGCGGTGGTCCGCCTCGTTCACGTCGGCGTACGTTTCGGCGAAGTCGGCGATCGCACCGTCGAACGTGTCGGTCGGTGCCGAGGTAGGCGGAGATCGCCACCGAGTCACCGCTTCGGGCATGTGCGCGGGCAAGCGCCCAGGCGCAGATGCCGCCATAGAACCCGAGGCCCATCGGGCTGCAGCGTGCTGGTCTCGACGGAGCCCTTCATGTCCCACAGCTGGCGCATGTAGAAGTCCCGGCCCCCGGGTCCGCGCGTCCAGCCCAGGAAGATGTCCGGCGTCGCCTGCATCAGCCGCTGGCCGACCACGACGCGCTCGCCGTGGTTGGCATACCCGGCTGGCACCGGCGTACGCCTCCAGGACCGACGCGGTGGCTTCCTTGGCCTGCAGGATGAGCGGGTCGTCCTGGTCGCGACCCTCCAGGACCATCACGAAGCAGCGCGTGCCGACGCTGCCGACGCCCACGACCTTGAGCGCGAAGTCCGCGAAGCGGTAGCGCTCCAGGAACTCGCGGCGGCTCTCGGCCATCGTGGCGCGGTACTGCTCGAAGACCTCGCGCATCGCGTCGGCGCCGCCGGGGATCTCGACGTGCTGGATGAGGGGCGGCTGGTCGATGATCATGCGGCGGCCGTCCACGACGGTCGTCAGGCTCGCCGCGGCACGGAGCGCGTCGCGTCCACGCGCCTTGGTGAACAGCGCGTCGATCTTGGCGCGCGCGGCCGCCCCGCCGCGCATCTTGGCAAGGAGCGGCTCCGCGGACGCCTTGATGTCCTCGGAGGTGATGTGCGAGTACCACACGTCGATGAGGCGCATGGCGGCGTAGCGGGCCATCCACTCGCGATAGGAGCGCACCGTGGCCATCGTGGCGGTCCGGTTCTGGGCCGCTGTGAAGCCGTTGGCACGTCCGGCGATGACGATGCTCGCGGCGAGCCGCTTGACATCCCACTCCCAGGGCGCCGGCAGCGTCTCGTCGAAGTCGTTGCTGTCGAACATCAGCGTCCGCTCAGGGGAGGCGAACAGGCCGAAGTTGGACAGGTGCGCGTCACCGCTGGCCTGCACGATGATGTCCGTGCGGGGCGTCGTGGCGAGGTCGAACGCCATCACGGCGGGGGTGCCGCGGTAGTACGCGAAGGGCGATTCCGCCATCCGCGCATGGCGGAGCGGGACCAGGTCCTGGAGGCGGTCCGCCTCCTGGGCATCGAGGATCGCGATCGGGTCACGGCCCGCGCGGGGCTCGAAGGCGGCGTGGCTGGTGCGCGGTACGCGCTTGCGCTGGAGACGGCCCTGCTCGAGCCGGGCGGACGGGTGGACCCACGGCCGCGCCGTCCAAGCGTCCCCGGACGGGGCCGCGGGCGCCCAGGCAGCTCCGGTGCTCTGTGCTTGCTCGATCAGCTTGGCGTCGATCGCCACGGCGCTCTCATTGGGCGCCTGCGGCTCCACGGGCTCCTGCCCATCCTCGTTCATCTCGTCACTCCCTCGATGCTCTCGACCCGTCCGGGCGACCCGGACCGCGCCGACCGCCTCCGGCCGGATCCGTGGGCGTCCTTGGCAAGGATGCTACCCCGCCAGCGTTGATTCCTCATCCATGGTGGGGGATATGCACCTGGTGTGCCGGCTCGTTCGTCGCACGGTCGGGTGATGCGGCTTCCGTTCGACACGCGGTGACCGGCAAGGTCGAGTGACGGCCGGCCGGCCGGGGATGGGCGCGGCCGCGTCGCCCGCTACGCAGCCGGGAACAGCTCGAAGCTCTCCATGATCTGCTCGAAGTCGACCGACTCGTCTGCGGCGCACGCGATGGCGTAGGTGACGTCGATGTCCACGCGCGGGTCGCTGGCGGCGAGCCGCTCGTGCGAGGTCATCGTGGATGCACGCTCGCCCGAGTCCGATTCGACCAGGGCGACCGGTCCGGGATGAGCAGCATGGGCACGTCCCGGCCGTCCGACCAGGATGGCTCCGCGTCCCCCGTCGTCCCGATGCCCGCACCCTGGTCCTGTAACGACAGGCCCTCCGGTGCGACGCCCACGGAGACCGTGCAGGCCCGACGACGCCCGGGGTCGCGGGCGCGCAGCGCCTCCCAGGCTGCGCCTGGCAGCGCGGCCTCCAGGGCGGGGTCGGGCGTGACCAGCTCCACGGTCCAGTCTCGGGGGACGGTGAATGCGAACCCCGACCCCGGCAGCTCGACCCGCCCGCCGGGGACGGTCCTGCCGAGCGTCCTGGGCGACGGCGTGGGTACGACGGGGGGTGTGGAGGCCAGCTCCTGCGCGATGGGACCCGAGGCCACGAACCGCCCGACCGACGGGTCGAACAGCTCGGCGCCGGCGAGCGCACGACCCATGGCCGGGCCCTCGCTCGCGACCATGCCGCCGGTGATCAGGACGGTCCCGTCATCAAGCAGCGTCGCCTGGTGGCCCCACCGAGCGACGCTCGACGGCCCGGCGGCCACCGAGTCGCCGGTCATGCCGTCGACGACCTCCGTGGACACCGTCGGTTCGCCGCCTGCGACCAGGATCCGGCCGTCGGTGAGGAGTGTCGCGGTGTGGCCGGCGCGCCCGTGCTCCAGCTCACCGACCAGGGAGGACGTGCCGGTCGCCGGGTCGAAGCGCTCGATCTTCCTGATCCCGGCCGAGACCCCTGCCGAATCGGCCAGCATCCGCATCCCGCCCACGAACAGGACCTGCCCGTCCGCCAGGGAGGTAGCCGTGTGCAGCTTCCGCGGCACCTCCAGGTCGCCGCCCGGGGTGAACCGCCCCGTCGCAGGGTCGTACAGCTCGGTGCTGCCGAGGCTCGGGACGTTGGACATGGGCTCAGTGTCGCCACCGGCGATCAGGACGCGGCCGTCCGGCAGGAGCGTCGCGGTGTGGTAGGCGCGAGGGACCGACAGCGGGCCGACCGTCACGGCCTGACCGGTCGCCGGGTCGAAGATCTCCGCGGACGCGACCATGACGTTCTCTCGACCGATCCCACCGGCGACCAGGAGGGTCCCGTCCGGCAGGAGCGTCGTGGTGTGCAGCATCCGTGGGATCGCCAGGCGCCCGCCCACGCTCCAGGCGCCCGTGGACGGTCGTAGACCTCCACCGTGGCGGGGAACCCATGCGCGTCGATGCCGCCGATGAGCAGCACTCGGCCATCCTCGAGCCGGGTGGCGGTGTGCATGGCTCGATGGCCCACCGAGCGGCGAGAGCTCCACGAAGGTTCGCGTCGCCGGGTCATAGCGCTCGGTGCTCGCCAGGGCCTGGTGAATCGGTACAGCCTCCGGCGATCAGGACCGACCCGTCGGCCAGCAGGGTCGCGCTGTGACCCACGCGCGGCGATCCCATGGACAGGGCCGGCAGGAGCTCGGGCGTCGGAAGCGGAGCGGCAGAGACCGGCGGGATGGGCGAGGCCGCCGGGGCTGCGGGCGACGGACCCGGCACCGCCTCCGCGGCGACGATCGGGCCGGCCCCGGCCAGGCACATCATGGAAACCAGGGTGACGCCCGCCAGCATCCTGGCGGCGATCCTGCGGTCCAGCTCACACCAGGGCATCGCGCACCTCCAAGGACCCGGGGGCGTTGTCCGTTGCTCCGCAGGACCATCCCGCGGGCGGTCCACCGCGCTCATCGTGAGCCCGACGAGGATGCAGGACCTGCGGGATAGACGCGCGGCCGGACCGGGCGTGGCACGGTGATGGTCAGGGTCGCCCAGAGGATCGCCCCTCGTCTGGCGATCATCCACGGGAGCCACGGGTTCGCACAAGTGCCGATCGGCCAGCACGCGCAGGCCCGATGCGGGCATGCGCTCACGGCGCGGATCGGTGGCGAACGGTCGCGGAGGAGACTCGCCCGCGGGTCCGCCCTTCAGTCCTGGGCCGCGCTCACCGTGAACGCGTAGGCGCCGAGGGCGCCGCTGTCGGAGAAGATCTCCACGGTCCAGGTGCCGGCATCGGCGAGCACCTGGCGACCCAGGTCCTCGCAGGAGGCGGCACCCGCCTGGGTGAGGGTGTTCGGGCGCAGCAGCCGCCAGCGCAGGCCGTCGACGCAGTCGCCGGTGGCATCGAGCATGACGACGCTGCCGGGCTCGGCCTCGATCCGGTAGTCATGCCATTCCCCGGCACCGCTGATGGTCCCGTTGACCGGCTCCCCCAGGGTCAGCGTGGTCGCGGCGGGCGACGACACCGGGACGACCGTGAACGCGTAGGCGCCGAGGGCCCCGCTGTCGGAGAAGATCTCCACGGTCCAGGTGCCGGCATCGGCGAGCACCTGGCGACCCAGGTCCTCGCAGGAGGCGGCACCCGCCTGGGTGAGGGTGTTCGGGCGCAGCAGCCGCCAGCGCAGGCCGTCGACGCAGTCGCCGGTGGCATCGAGGATGACGACGCTGCCGGGCTCGGCCTCGATCCGGTAGTCATGCCATTCCCCGGCACCGCTGATGGTCCCGTTGACCGGCTCCCCCAGGGTCAGCGTGGTCGCGGCGGGCGACGACACCGGGACGACCGTGAACGCGTAGGCGCCGAGGGCCCCGCTGTCCGAGAAGATCTCCACGGTCCAGGTGCCGGCATCGGCGAGCACCTGGCGACCCAGGTCCTCGCAGGAGGCGGCACCCGCCTGGGTGAGGGTGTTCGGGCGCAGCAGCCGCCAGCGCAGGCCGTCGACGCAGTCGCCGGTGGCATCGAGGATGCACGACGGTGCCGGGCTCGGCCTCGAACCGGTAGTCATGCCATTCCCCGACGCCGGCTGATGGTCCCGTTGACCGGCTCCCCCAGGGTCAGCGTGGTCGCGGCGGGCGACGACACCGCGGTCGACCGTGAACGCGTAGGCGCCGAGGTCGCGCCGCTGTCGGAGTAGACCTCCACGGTCCAGGTGCCGGCATCGGCGAGCACCTGGCGCCCCAGGTCCTCGCAGGAGGCGGCACCCGGCCTGGGTGAGGGTGTTCGGGCGCAGCAGCCGCCAGCGCAGGCCGTCGACGCAGTCGCCGGTGGCATCGAGCATGCACGACGGTGCCGGGCTCGGCCTCGAACCGGTAGTCATGCCATTCCCCGACGCCGCTGATGGTCCCGTTGACCGGCTCCCCCAGGGTCAGCGTGGTCGCGGCGGGCGACGACACCGGGACGACCGTGAACGCGTAGGCGCCGAGGGCCCCGCTGTCGGAGAAGATCTCCACGGTCCAGGTGCCGGCATCGGCGAGCACCTGGCGACCCAGGTCCTCGCAGGAGGCGGCACCCGCCTGGGTGAGGGTGTTCGGGCGCAGCAGCCGCCAGCGCAGGCCGTCGACGCAGTCGCCGGTGGCATCGAGGATGACGACGCTGCCGGGCTCGGCCTCGATCCGGTAGTCATGCCATTCCCCGGCACCGCTGATGGTCCCGTTGACCGGCTCCCCCAGGGTCAGCGTGGTCGCGGCGGGCAACGACACCGGGACGACCGTGAACGCGTAGGCGCCGGGGGCGCCGCTGTCGGAGTAGACCTCCACGGTCCAGGTGCCGGCATCGGCGAGCACCTGGCGACCCAGGTCCTCGCAGGAGGCGGCACCCGGGCCTGGGTGAGGGTGTTCGGGCGCAGCAGCCGCCAGCGCAGGCCGTCGACGCAGTCGCCGGTGGCATCGAGGATCACGACGGTGCCGGGCTCGGCCTCGAAGCGGTAGGCGGCGCGCGCATCGCCGCGAGCGTGCCGGCCTGCGACGACCCGAGGCGATCGGGATCGGGTCGGGATGGGCGGTGGGCTGGGGCTGGGGGATGGGCTGGGCGCTGGGCTGGGGCTCGGGCTCGGGCTCGGGCTGGGCGTCGGGCTCGGGCTCGGGCTGGGCGTCGGGCTGGGGCTCGGGCTCGGGCTGGGGCTCGGCTCGGGCTGGGGCTGGGACGGGGTCGGGCTGGGCTGGCGAGGCTCGGGCTGGGCGATGGGCTCGGGCTGGGGCTCGGGCTGGGCGTCGGGCTGGGGGTGGCGGGCTCGGGAATGCCGTAGGGCTCGGGCGTCGGGCGCCGGGCTCGAGCACGCAGCCACGACCCCACCAGGGCGACCCCCGCCACCGACGCGCGCAGAAGGCCGCGACCTCGCCTGCTCAAGCGCATCCCGTCGAACGCCGACCGACCCGTTGACACCACACGACCTCCCGATCGACACCCGTACCACGCACCCTGAACGTCGTCCAGTCTTGGGCGCCGGCGGCCCACCGTCAACCGGCCGCGAGGTCGGGCCACACCGGTACGAATGGAGCATCGCCGTTCGGCGGGGTCGCAGGCCGCCGGACGGGACCGGTGCACTCCAGGCTCCGTCCCTGGCTCCGAGCCGGGGTACGCTGGACCGATGGACACCGAGCGGGAATCGCCCGAGGAGGATCCTCCAGTTCGGGACCGGTCGGTTCCTGCGCGGCTTCGCTGATGCCTTCATCCACGAGGCCAACGAGCGGTCGGCGGGAGGGCAACGCATCCGAGCGATCACCGCGGTCGAGTCGACCGGCTCGGGGATGGCCGATCGCCTCGCAGCCCAGGGATGCGCCTACCGGCTGCTGGTCCGCGGTGTCGAGGCCGGTGTCACGTTCGACACGAGCGTGACCGTGACCAGCATCGAGCGCACCATCGATGCGCGGGCGCAGTGGGATCCGGTCCTCCAGGCGGCGCTCTCGCCACACCTCCGGACCGTGATCTCCAATGTCACCGAGGCGGGCTATGCGCTCGACGGCCGCGGCGACGACCCCGCCACCGGGTCGTTCCCGGCGAAGCTGCTGGCGGTGCTCATCGCCCGTGCACGCGCCGGCCTGCCGGGGTTGGTGATCCTGCCGTGCGAGCTGGTCGAGCGGAACGGGGATCGCCTTCGGGAGCTCGTCATCGAGCAGGCGGCGCGCCTGGGAACCGAGCGCCGGGTCATCGAGCGCATCCGGGAGATGACGACCTGGGGCGTGACCCTCGTGGACCGCATCGTCACCACGCCGGTCCCTGGTTCGCCCGGAGCCCATGGCGATCTCCTGGCGGTCGCTGCCGAGCCCTTCGCCTCGTGGGTCGTGGAGGTGCCGCCGGACACCCCGCTCGTGGCCCATCCCGCCATCCGGCGGACGGCGGACGTGGGGCCGTTCGCGCTGCGCAAGATCCGGATCCTCAACGGTGCCCACACGGCCCTCGTCGCCCGGTGCCGGGGAACGGGGATCTCGCTGGTACGCCAGGCGATGGCCGACCCGGACATCGCAGCGTGGCTGCAGGAGCTGCTGACCGAGGAGATCGTGCCGGCGCTGGGAGACCGCATCGAGGACGGCGCGGCGTTCGCGCACAGCGCGCTCGACCGGTTCCGGAACCCGTTCCTGGACCATCGGCTGGCGGACATCGCACTCCACCATGAGACCAAGCTGCAGGTCCGGCTGATGCCGACATTCCGTGATCGACCAGGCCCGATATGGCAAGCCGCCTCGGCTCCTGGGGCGGCTGCTACGGGACGAGGGCGTGCCTGTCTGAGGGCGTGGCCTCAGACGACCGCGCGCCAGGCGAGGTAGCCGACCGAGGCGACCTCGAGCCAGGCCCGGGCGCTCGCGGGGGAACCCTCGTAGCAGCGCGACAGGCGCCGCCAGCGGCCCAGCTGGGCGATGGTGTGCTCCACCTTGTACAGCGGCCAGATGGGCGTGAAGGCGTCGACGCCCGGCGGCGGCGCCTTGATGTCGAGCGCGATGTGCTTGCGCTCGGCGAGCGCGGCGAGGCCCCGGTAGGCCCGGTCACCCACGATGGCCCGCAGGCGCGGCAGGGTGTCGATGCGCTCGCGCAGCAGCTCCCGGCCGGCCTGGACATCGTGCGGCCGGGCGGAGTCGACGCGGGCGGCCACGGGCAGGCCCAGGATGTCCACGAGGATCGGTGCGCTTGGTGCCCCGTCGTCCGGCCACCCGGACCACCCGCCTCGTGGAAGGTCGGTCCGTAGCGGGCGCCCTTCACGGTCTGGGCGTCGACCATGACCATCGACGGGAAGGGCTCCCGGTCGTGGAGCATCCGCACGACCGCGGCGAGGCGCATCATCGCGCGCTCCCAGACCCCGTTCGCCCGCCAGCGGCGCCACTGCGCCCAGACCGCGGTCCAGGTGGGGTAGCGCTCGGGCAGGTAGCGCCACTGGCAGCCGGTGCGGCAGATGAACAGCATCGCGTCGACCATGTCCCGGCGCGGGATGAGCGGCCGGCGCGCCACGTCGACCCGGTGGGTCGAACAGGTCGGCCACCAGCTCCCACTGCTCGTCGGAGAGGGCGATCGCGAAGGCCACTGAGGGGCGGGTCTCGCCGGGCCGTGCCGTCCGGCCGATGGGACGGTCGCGATGCGGAGCCTGGCCCGTCGTCTCCGGGTCAGGCCACGGGAGCCGGCGCGGCGCCAGGCGGGGCCGGTGGAGTGGGGGGCGGTCCGCCGGCGCGACCGCCGCGTCCGTGACGGCCGGCATCTCGTCGTTGCCCAGGATCGCCAGGACGGTCCGCCAGGTCGCAGCCACGACGCCGATCGCCGGGACCACGAGGAACATGCCCAGCATGCCGGCGACCGCGGACCCGGCCGGGATCGCGACCAGCACGATGGCGGGATGGAGGTGGACGGTCCGGCCGTACACGAGCGGGCTGACGATGTTGCCGGTCACGAGGTTGAAGGCGATCGTCCAGACGGCCATGATCGCGATGTCGGCGGGAGAGCCGAACGCGACCGTGAGCAGGAACGCGATCCCGGTCGAGATGAACCCCCCGATGTACGGGATGAAGCACAGCAAGAACGACAGCACGAAGACCGGCAGCGCAAGGGGGATGCCCGAGCACCACCATGATCACGAACTGGCTTGCCGCCCCGACGAACGAGACCGCGGCGGTCCCGAACATGTACCCGCCGAGCACCTCGGCTGCGCGGGAGCCGGCTGCGCTCACCTCGGCGACCGCGGTCGGTGGCACTCGGGCGATGAGGCGGCCCCAGAGCCGCCCGCCGTCCTTCAGGAGATAGAACGTGAAGAGGGTGCTGAGGAGCACGATGACGCCGGCGGTGGCGATGTTCTCGGCCACGGAGGCGATGGCCTGGACCGTCTGCACGCGCTCCCCCGGCCACGGCGTCGGTCCCCAGGCCCAGCAGCCCTCCCAGGGCTGCGCTGACCGAGCTGGCGCCCGAGTTCGTCTCGTCCGCGAGCGTGCCGGCCTGGTCGACGAGCGAGACCATGGTCAGCACCAGCACGCCCGTGACGGCCAGGAACCCGCCGCCGACCGCGATCGCTGCGGCCCTGGCGCGCGAGCGCCCTCGCCCCATGAGCCACCCGACCAGGGGCTCCAGGGTCGCGGCGAGGATCACCGCCAGCACGAGCGGAGTCAGGACGAGCGGGAAGGTCACGAACGCGGCGGCCGCGAGCGCGATGAGGACGCACCCGAGGATGATCCGCCAGCTCCACTGGGCGATCCGGTCGAGCCAGGCAGGAACGAGGCCGGGAAGCGGGGGGTGCGGGTCCGGGTCCACCAGGGCCACGCTCGCCGCCGCGACGGCGAGCACGACCGCCGTGACAGGCACGGCCGCGAACAGGCCGAGGATCCCGGCCAGCTCGTATCCGGCCGGGAGCACGATCAGGACCAGCGCCGGGTGCAGCTTCACCGTCCGCCCGTACACCGCGGGCCGGACCGCGTACCCCAGGACCAGGTTGCGGATGCCGATCAGCACCAGCAGCACCACGACCGCGGTCGGTCCCAGGGCCGCCCAGGTGACCAGCAGGATGATGGCCGTGGTGACGATGCCGCCGAAGTAGGGGATGAACCCGGCCAGGAACGCGAGCACCGCGAGCGGCGCCGCCAGCGGCACACCCAGGATCAGCATGAACACGAGGTCGGTCACGGCGACGAGCCCGGACAGCACGGTGGTGCCGCGCAGGTAGCCGCCCACGCGGGCAAGGGCATCGTCGCCGGCCGCCGTGATCCGCTCGCGCTTCTGGTCGCCCACGGTCTGGAAGATCCAGACCCACGCCTTGTCCCCGTCGCGCAGGAAGAAGAACACCAGGAAGGTCGCCAGGATCAGCACGGTGACCAGGCTCGCAGCTGACGCGACCAGCCCGCCGCCTTCGTCGCCCGTGATGGTGCGCGCGGCGCTGATGGCATCCCGCACGAGGGTCCCGACGAACGGCGGGATCTGGAGCTCGGCAAGCTTCGCCTGCAGGGCCGTCAGGCCCGCGTCGACCCGAGAGAAGAGCTCCACCGCAGCCGGCAGGAACGCAAGGGCAAGCAGCAGCAGGACCACGACCCCGACCAGGATCGCGACGAGCCACACGATCCCGGCGGCGGCCGTCCTGGACCGCCCTCCGGCGCGAAGGCGGAGGACCATCGGGGCGAAGCAGGCGGAGATCACGATCGCGACGGCGATCGACGCGGTCACGACCCAGAGGACCGACGCGACGAGCCACAGGATGACGACGAGCGCCGCGACCGCGATGACGCGCCAGCCGAGCTCTGCGAGGTTGACGAGCCAGTCTGGGACGAGCTCGGCATGCCCGCCCGTGCGGACGGACATCGCGAGCTCGGGGCCTGCCCGTCCGGACTCGCCGGCGTTCGCCTCAGGCGCGCTCCTGCCTGGCGACCGATCGCCCATCACCGTCCCCCTGATCCGCATGTCATCCGTCGGTCAGGACCCCGGTGCGGGTCGCTGCTCGGCGACGATCGGAGCGTAGCGGTTCCGACGGATGCAGCCCGAGCCGCGGCGCAGCAGATCGGGGATGATCGTCTCCGCGTGACGCGCCCGCGTCAGCGCCGGCGAGCGGGGGCCCTTCCGAACGCCGCCGCGACGTGCGGCCTGGTGAGGTAGAAGAACATCGCCACGGAGGCGATCGCGCCGAGGACGCCGTAGCCCACGATGCCCCGCGAGGCCGCCGCTGGCCAGGGCGACCACCGCCTGGAGCACGGACAGCGGCATCGAACGCGAGCGCGGTCATCCATGCCCATCGCCGGCGTCGCCAGATGCCCCATGCCGTGACCAGCGCCACGAGCCCCAGGCCCACGAAGACCGCGCCGGTCAAGCCTGCCTGGCCCTCCAGCTCGCCGGCCAGCACGTCGGTGCTCGCGGTCGCCCCGGCCCACAGGACGAGCGCGCCCACCAACGACAGGAGCGTGCCCGACAGGGCCAGGTACGCCGCCACGAGACCGCAGGCCCCGGGGCCGGCGGAGCGCTGCGGCGGACCGGCCCGGCCGACGCCTCCGATGCCCGGATGTCCAGCGCGGACGTCCACGCGCGCAGCTGCCGGTGCACCGCCGGCGCCCCGACGAGCGGCTCCGGCCCGAACGGGAGCTCCGCCGGCGCCAGCACGAACGGCCGGTTCTGCGGGCCACCCATGCCGCCGTGGCTGCCCACGAGCTCCTCGAAGGCGGCGACCTCGTCGAGATCGACGTCATAGACGCTGTTGATGGTCAGGTCGCCCGCCTGCTCGAAGCCATCGAGGCGGCGCAGGTGGTCCCCTGCCCGATCGCCCAGGGCAGCGAGCGGGTCGGTGCCCGCGACCCGGTCGTCATCGAGATACCGGATGCCGGCGTGATCCAAGGACCAGGCTGGGGCCGTGCTTCCGACCGCACCATCACCCAGCCGATGCCGGGATGGGAGGCGAGCGCCGCCAGGAGCCCCGGGTACCGCCCTTCGATCGCCTCCGCGGTCATGCGCCCGGGCTGCGACGCGGGAAGTACACCTGGGCAAGGTTGCCGCTCGCGCACACCACCAGCTCGGGGCGGTCGCCCGCGGTGCCCGGGGACGGCGGCGACCGGGTCGCGGCCCAGCTCGACCCCGCCATCGACGGTCTGGCCCTTGAGCGCCCGGCTGGTGACCCGGCCGGTCACCCCGGGCCGCCCGATGATCTCGGTGAGCAGCGCGTTGACCGGCCCGAACGTCTCGCCGCGGCCCGTCGCGGCCACCGTGCTGGGGTCACCGCCCATGAGGTCGCGGACGAGGGCTTCGAGGGTCTGGCCGTAGCGCTGACGGAACGTGGCGCCCTGGCTCTGGCCGTGATCGGACAGGAGCACGAACCGGTAGTCCCGCGGCGCATCCTGCGACGCGCGCTCCAGGGACGCGATGACGCGGTCCAGGCCGGTCAGGGCGCGCAGCGATTCCAGCCGCTCGGGCCCGGCATGGTGGGCGATCTCGTCGTAGTCCACGTAGTCGACGTAGATGACCGGGCACGCCGAGCGCCATCGAGCGCACGACGAACGTCGTGTTCAGGTCGCGCAGCACGACGTTCGTCACGGCCCGCAGGAACGCGAAGGTGGTGCCGCGATGGACGCGCGGCTGGATGTCCTGGTTGCGCTGGCGGCGGGCCTCGATCAGCTCCTTCACGAACTCGGACGACCGTGAGCAGGACGGTGCGGATGAAGGCGGCCGGGTCGATGAAGTAGAGCGAGAACGCATCCACGTCCAGGTCGCCCAGCGGAGTCGCCCATGCGGCTCATCACGAACGCGTTGCGCGCCGCGCCACCGGAGAACAGGTTGCCGACGCTGCTGCCGCCCGGCGTCCAGAAGCCCTCCGCCGTCCGCCCAGGCGGCGCTCGATCTCCGCGGCATCCGCCGGGCGGTTGGAGACCAGCAGGCGTCCGGACGCCTTCTCGTACCACCGGAACGCGGGGATGCCCGGCGTTGTCGCCGAGCAGGATGCCGGCCTGGCTGGCCGAGGTCTGCGAGGACGGCGGGCACTCCCATTCGGCCAGGTGGTAGGCACCCGAGCGCACCCAGCTGCCCACCCGGGGCACCAGGCCCACGCGGATCGCATTGGCCAGGATGGGGGCCGCAAGGCCGTCGATCTGGATGATGACCAGGCCAGCCTGCCCGGGCTCGATCGGCGGCGCCTCCGTTCGCCCCACGCGGCGCGCCAGCTCGGCGTAGAAGCCCTCGTCATCGTCCACCGCGAAGATCACGTTGACCGCCGTGGTCGCGATGGTCAGCACGATGGCGAACGCGAACGCGGGCAGGAACCCGTCGACCTCCATGCCCGGGATGAGCGGCGCCGCGATGACCACCATCGCCGTGTTGATGAGCAGCGACATGAGGCCGAACGTGGCCACGGTGAGGGGCAGCGTGAGCACGATGAGCACCGGCCGCACGAACGCGTTGAGCAGGCGCGATGACCAGGGCGGCGAGGAGCGCCGTCGCGAGATCGTCGACGAGGACGCCCGGGATGAGGTGTCCCAGGACGAGGATGACCAGCGCCTGGAGCACCAGGTTCAGGACCAGGTGCCGGGGCGCGTGCCGCAGCCGGTCACGGGCCAGCCCGAGGCTGCTGCGCAACGTGGACCGGATGGTCATCGCAGGACCCGACCGCGTGCCGCGGGCGATGGCGGCGGTCCGATGAGAGGCGGTCGCCCGGTCGTGGCCACGTCGATGCTCATCAGCGAGCGGGCGGCCCGGGTCGCTCGCCGGCCGGGCGCGGGTCGAGGTGGAAGCGATCACGGCGAGCATGGTAGCCGGACGACCACGCCGATCGGCACGCGACCGCGACCGGTTCACGCTGCCTGGCTCGGCGCGGGCGCGCCGTCGACCCGGGTCCGTGCGCGTGCGGACACGGGGAGCTGGACTGCGCGCCACGACCACTCTGCGCTCCGTCGGACTGCGGGACCGAACGCATGGAGCCACGAGCGGTCGGGCGGCGCCGGGACCGTGGGTCGCCCGGCGCCGCCCGGTCAGCGGGTCAGGGCACCGGGTGGCCCCGGACGGTCACGTAGCCGACGCCCTTGGTCCAGGTGCTCTGGGCCCAGGTCCCGGGCTGCGAGTCGACCACCGTGTAGGTGCCGGCGGGCAGCTCCAGCCACGGCTCGACGAACCAGTAGGCGTCCTCGAGGTCGGCGGCCGGGCCGGCCGGTCGCCTTCCACGGCCCGTACAGCGTCCCGTCCTGACCGAGCAGCGAGATGGTGCCGGGGGTGGCGCCCTTGCCGTCGTTCGGGTGGTAGGTCTCGACGAGCGTGACGACCTGGGGCTCCTTGATGGTGAACTTCGGGACGTTCTTGGGCTTGTTCTTCAGCGCACCCCGGTCGCTCGTGTCGAACAGCACGGCGTCGACCGGCAGGCCGGCGGTACCGGGCCTGCATGCCGACGTGCCGTCGGTGCACAGGCCGTCGAGGGTGCAGTCGGTGCTGCTGCCGTCGGCGAGCACGCAGCCGTAGCCGGCGGCATCACGGTAGTAGCGTCCGCCGCGCGCGATGCAGTCGTCGGCGAACGCGGCCTGGTCGGTCGAGCCGCCGGCGCCGGGGGTGCCGCCGGACCCGGGCGTGCCGCTGCCGTCGCCGGGCGTGCCGCCGGAGCCGTCGCCGGGCGTGCCGCCGGAGCCGTCGCCGGGCGTGCCGCCGGAGCCGGGCGTGCCGCTGCCGTCGCCGGGCGTACCGCTGCCGTCGCCGGGCGTGCCGCTGCCGTCGCCTGGTGTGCCGGGCTCGGCCGTGGCGCCGGGCTCGCCGTGGCGCCGGGCTCGGCCGTGGCGCCGGGCTCGGCCGTGGCGCCGGGCTCGGCCGTGGCGCCGCTCGCCGTGCGGGCTCGGCCGTGGCGCCGGGCTCGGCGTGGCGCCGGGCTCGGGCTGCCGGCTCGTGGCGCCGGGCTCGGCCGTGGCGCCGGGCTCGGCCGTGGCACCGGGCTCGGCCGTGGCGCCGGGCTCGGCCGTGGCGCCGGGCTCGGGCGTGGCGCCGCCACCGGTGGTGCCGGGCTCGGCCGTGGCGCCGGGCTCGGCCGTGGCGCCGGGCTCGGCCGTGGCGCCGGGCTCGGGCGTGTCCCACCCGGAGCGGGGGTCGGCGCGAGGTTGCCGGCGATATCGGGCTGATCGCCCGACACCCGGAGGTCACGGTAGGTCCCGACGAGCGAGTGCGGGCCGTACGGCCAGTCCCACGGCGCCTGCCCGATGAACCACGGCATCGCGCCGATGCCGCCCTTGTAGGGCGCGACCGCTCGGACCTTGCAGTCGACGATGAGCGCCAGCCCCTGCGGGCCCCAGCTGCCGCCGATCTGTGATCGACCGGTGACCAGTCGAAGTCCGCCGGCGTGTTCCACCTCGCGGGGTGCCAGGTCGAGCCGTCCCAGACCGTGAACTGGATGAAGCGAGGGGGGTCGACGACAGCTCGAAGGCGCCCTTCTGGGCACCCGTCCAACCAACGGTGTCGAACAGGAACCCGTACTGGGGCGGCTGGTAATCCAGGTACTTGGTCCAGCCCTTGTGCTTGGTCGCATACAGCTCGACGAGGCCTGGCGCAGGCCGGTAGGTGACGAGGAACGTGCCCCGCTTCTTGTTCAGCAGCTCCGGGTCGAGCGAGATGTAGGACGTGTCCTTCGGCAGGCTCGCCACGGTCCGGCCGTCCTGCTCGACGTACGCCACGTCCCGTGACGACTTGTAGGCGTCCGCGCCTCGCTTGCCGCCCGGGCCGGCTGCCGCGCTCCCGTCGAGCGGGTCGACGATCGGGATGTCCGGCCAGTGCAGGCGGCCGCCGGCGTCGGGCGTGCCGGCGCGGTGGCGGGGTGACCGGCGCGGGCGTGACCGGCGCGGGGGTGGCCGGCGCTGGCGTCGGCGCGGGGCGTGACCGGCGCGGGGGTGACCGGCGCGGGGGTGACCGGCGCTGGGGTGACCGGCGCGGGGGTCGGGCGCGGCGTGGCGGCCGGCGGTGGCCGTGGGGTCGGCGCGGCGGTCGGCCTCGCCGTGGGGGCCGGGGTGGCCGTGGGGGTCGGCGTGGGTGCCGGCGTCGGGTGGGCGCTGGGGTCTTCGTCGAGGGCGGTACTGGACCGAACTCGTTCACGCGGTTGTTTCACCGCCCGGGGCATAGACGTTCAGGTCACCCGTCCACGAGCACGCCCGCGTGAACGAACTCGGTCCGCGGAACCTCGCGTCCCCCATGCGACGAGGAACGGCCGCCCGTCAGGTGAACTTTTCATCGGTCGGCCGGTGTCGGCGACATAGAGGTTCCCAGCCGGATCGGTGTGATATCCACCGGGCCGTTAACTGCCCCTCCCCTGACCGGAAGACCCCCACGCGGCCAGGAACTGCCCGCTCGAACCAAACTTCTGGATACGGCTCGTTCCCGTGTCGGCCACGTAGACGTTGCCGCCCCGTCGACCTCGATACCGGTGGGAACCCTGGAAGGCACCGTTGCCCTCCCCGCCGATGCCCCACTTCCAAGGAAGTGCCCACTGCCGTGAAATACCTGGATCGGTTGTTCCTTCGTCGGCCACGTAGACGTTGCCGTCCGGGGCGGCGACGTCGCAGGGCCCGTCGGGCTCACGTACGGGCCTTCATCCGCCCCGAATGCCCGCCCAACTGCCGTCGATGGAGTTGCCCCTGAAGAGGTTCTGGTCGGTTGCCGGTGTCCGCGACGTACGCGCCGGCGGAGCCGCTGTCACGACGTGTGGCGAACTGTGATGGCGCGGCCGCGTACGGGAACAGCTCCGCCTGCATGAGGCCACCAGTCAGGCCGATGCGCGGAGAACTTCTGATCGCTCGGGGCCGGGGTCATCGAACGACCAGTAGGTTCGGACCCGAAGAGCGCCATCGGACGGATCCAGGATCGTTGCACGCGAACTGCCCGGGCCCGGACCCGCGGAGCCCAACTCGGTGACGAACTCGGGCGGATCCTCCGCGCTGACCGAGCCGCGGGGACGGCGGTGACGGCCAGGACGGTGACGATGAGTACGGATCCCGCGACCCGCAGCCGCTGAGCAAGCATCGCACCCTCCCCTTAAGACCCGGTCATGGCCACGACGTGCGGAAGGGGGCCGTGCATCGTATGCGCGAAGCCCTGACGACCCGCAAGGGCCGAGCAGCCGGATTCGGCGGCCAGGCTCGGCTGATCGATCAGGAGCGTTCGATCCCCATGACCATCGGCCCCCCCGTTCAGTGCAACCGCCGGATGGACAGCGACGACCGCGCGTCCAAGGTGATGGCATCACCCCCTTACCTCGAGGACGCACAATGGCCACGATCGACTCCGGGTCGATGCTCGCACCCACCGGCCGCCACGGCTCACGGAGGGCGTCCGGGCGCGGTTCCGGTCGTTCGTCGAACGAACCACGCTCGGCCCGGTCAATCCGACCACGGACCCCACGATCTGCATCCCGATGAGTCGCGACAGGGTGCGACGCGGGAGCTGAGGACTCCGGATAGGCGGCGACGATCGCGTCGATCTGCCCCAGAGCCAGGTTCATCCCCTCCTCCAGGCCCTCGTCGAGGAGATTCGCGGCCTGACGTAGCCCATCGGGGTTCCCTCGTACGGGCTGCTCGCGGCCACGCAGTTCCATGCTGCCCATCGCTGCCGGTCCGAGCACGCAGCGGTGCTGGGATCCTCGCGCCCTCTCCGGCATGCTTATCCCATGTGGACCGACGACGTCATCGATCTCGCCAGGCATCTCATCGCCATCGACTCCGTCAACCCGACCCTCGTTCCGGGCGGCGCCGGCGAGCACGAGATCGCCCGGTTCGTCCAGGGCTGGGCCGCCCAGAACGGGCTGGCGAGCCGGGTCATCCCTTCGCTGACGGGCGGCCGAACGTCCTGGTCGCGGAGAGTGCGCCGGACGACGGTGGCCCCGAAGCGGACGGCGGGCCGACCCTCATGCTCTACGGACACCTCGACACCGTCGGGCTCGGGTCCATGCCCGCGCCGCTCGAGCCGCGCATCGACGGCGACCGGCTGACCGGCCGCGGGGCGTACGACCAGAAGGCCGGCCTCGCGGCTGCGCTCGTGGCCACCCGCGAGGCCGTGCGGGCAGGCGGCCGCGGCCGGGTCATCCTCGTTGCGGTCGCCGACGAGGAGGCCGCCAGCACCGGGATCGGGGAGGTACTCCGCCACGTGCGCGCGGACGCGGCGGTCATCACGGAGCCCACGGAGATGGCCGTCGGGATCGGCCACCGCGGGTTCGTCTGGATCGAGTCGAGGTGCGCGGGAAGGCCGCCCCGGGTCGCGGCCGCACCTCGGGGTGGATGCCATCTTCCGGACCGGCCCCGTCATCACCGCGCTGGAGCGCTACACCGAGCGCCTGGCAGGGCGGCCGCATCCCCTGCTCGGCGCGGCGCTGCTCCACGCCTCGCTCATCGCGGGGGGCAGCGAGATGGCCACCCTGCCCGATCGTTGCCTCCTGTCGGTCGAGCGGCGCACGCTGCCGGGCGAGACGCCGGAGGGCGTCCTCGCCGAGGTCGAGGCGGTCCTCGACGCCTGCCGTGCCGCGGACCCCGCGCTCGTGGCGTCCGCGCGGGTGACCCTCGCCCGCGACCCGTTCGAGATCGGGGCGGACCATCCGTTCGTCGCGCTCGTCCGCGGCGCGACCGCCCGCGACCGGCGCGGCGCCCGACCTGGCCGGCCTCAGCTTCTGGGCCGATTCGGCCTACACATCAGCCGCCGGCATCCCCAGCGTGCTGCTGGGACCGCCGGGTCGGGCGCCCACGCCGACGACGAGTGGGTGAGCGTGAGCGGCACCGATCGCGTGCGCTCGGGCCCTGGTGAAATCGCGCGGGACTTCTGCGCCTGACGGTCAGCCGGTCAGCGACCCCATCTCGCGATCGGTCCGTCGAAGCTCGCAGGCTCGGCGCCATCGACCGAGACCTTGCCGCTCAACCGGCCACCGGAGCCGCCCTCCACCATCCTCGAAGACGAGGTCCTCGACCGCCAGCACCTCGCGGACCTGGCGATGGCGGAGGCTGCGGTGATCGCCTACGCCACGTACCTCGACTACCACCGGCTCCACGGCCCGAGGTGTCTCGCGGAGGAGCCGAGGACCCTCGAGCACCCCTATCGATCCGGACTCGCGCTGCTGGTCTCACAAGCGATCGACCGTCGCCCGCGTCAGCACCCTCGTGAAGTGATCTGGCGCCGCCTCGAGCCGCAAGAAGGGGCCGGGCGGCCCTTGGTCCGATGGAGGATCGGCGCATATGAAGAACCGAAAGGAGATGCTCATGCGCCGTGTCCCGGCCCTTGTCGCGCTGCTGTTCGTCCTCGTGCTGGCCGGAGGGCTGCCGGCAGATGGCTGGTCGAGGCCCGCGGCGGGTGTGCCGGCCCGGGACGTCGGGCTCCTGGTCGGGATCCGCGCCGCGCATCATCCGGGCTATGACCGGATCGTGTTCCAGTTCGAGGGACCGCTCCCGACGACCCATGACGTGAGCTGGCGCGACGAGCTGTGGTACGACTCCGCAGGCCCCGACCGACGGGCCTGGGTCGCCGGCAACGCCTTCCTCCGAGTGCTGTTCAGCCCGGCGCAGGGAATGACGGACAATTCATGCTGTGACTCCTCGTACGGCCCGACCGACCGGGCATACGACCTTCCCGGCATCGTCGAGGTCATGGAGATCGGGAACTGGGAAGGCTATCTCTCATTCGGCATCGGCCTCATGGAGCGGACTTCCGTCCTGCGCACGATGACACTCACCAGCCCCACCCGGTTCGCGATCGACATCGCGACAGACCACCGCCAGCGGGGCGTCGACGTCTCCTTCTTCGACAGCATGCATGACCAGTGGAGCACGGTCGCGCGCGTCGTGCCGGCGACAGGCTCGCTCCGCGCGGATGCGAGGAACGCGCTCCATCGACTGTTCGCCGGGCCCACGTTGGCCGAACAGGCTGCTGGGCTGCGGTTCATCAGTTCCGGCGCAAATCGGTTCTCCGACCTCCGGATCAGCGCCGACGGGATCGCCAGGGTCACCGTGAAGGGCGGCTGCCAGCCTAGTCCGACCGGACGGAGCCTCGGTATGGAGATCATCCGGACCCTGAAGGCGTTGAAGGGCATCGATCACGTGAAAAATGGTCAGGGGGAAGGATCCACGCTCCGGCCGTACGGGCACTCGAATTCGATACCGGCCTGCATGGTGAGCTGATCGACGACCGGCACCCCACCCGGGGTCGTGTCCGCTGGCACGACGACATGTCCGTCCGTTAGTGGTTCCTGCCCGCGCTGCGCGGTCCGACCGAGTGGGCGTCGTTTCTCGCGATGGTCGAGCGCAACGTGCCACCCGACAGGCTGGCAGTGCAGGGCTTGGTCGCCACGAGCGAGCCGCTCGTGCGCGAGCCTAGATAGTGCGGCGCAGCACCGTGACCTGCCGCTCTCCATGGGCGCCGTCGAGGGCTCGCTCGGGGAGTGGCGGGTGCCCATCGCCCGACGGTCAGGCCGCCGCAGAACGCTCGCCGCCCGGACCTCGCCCTCGCGCTCATGACCCTTCGCACGCGGGGCGAGGCGCGCGAGGCCCGCTGCGCGCGCCTTCGTCCGCGAACTGTTCGCTGCCCGGGGGAACCACGCCCACGCCCCCCACGAGCGGCCCGCGACCGAGCGCTGGCGGACCTGGCGGGTTCGCCGGGCGGGGGCCTGGGCCGGGCGACCGTGGGAGTTCGGTCTTGCGTGCGTGCCATGGCCCGATCGTGCTCGGGATCGCGTGCCGCCTTCGGCTGGCACACCGGGCTGCTGGCGGGCGCACTTGTCCCACCGAGATACAACAAGGGGTGGTCGGGCCCCCTGTTGTATCTCGGATAACCATGACCGCGATGGTGGGGGAAGCATCCGTGAGGGAGATCCGGGAGGATTAAGGACGCCTCGACGCCTTCGATGACGACGCGGGACGAGGCCACCCGTGCAGCCTCGTCCCGCGCTCCACTGGCGCCCGCCTCCTTGCCGGCCGTGGAGCGGGACGCGGCCTCGGATCGGTGGCACTCGGGACAGGGCGTGGTTATCCCAGCCCAATACCAACAGGGGGTGGTCGGGCCCCCTGTTGTATCCCGGTGGGATAAGCCCGGTCTCTGCGGGCGGCAGGACGGTGCCGGGTAGGCGGATTAGGGCGTGCCGATCCGCTCGGGTGGCGGGGTTGCGACGGCGAACCGCGTCGCGCAGGAGTCAGGACGCCTCGCCACCTGCGACGGTGACGCGGAACGGGGCCACCTCGGCGGCCTCCTCCT